>CAVSCP010000007.1:0-166347 GCA_963726495.1 uncultured Acidimicrobiales bacterium | reverse complement strand
CTTCAAGAAGGTCGAGGACCGGGCTTCATCCCGGCTTCGAAGGCGTCGCGACACGACAACGCGCATCTCGCACAGTCCAGCGGATCCCCGCACCACACGACCCGACCCCTGGGCGCGCTCGGGTACTCCGTTGCCCGATCGCTGGGCTCAACGCGCAGCGGAACGTCCTCCACACTGCGCCCCTGGGAGGACTCGACTCCGAGTGCGGAGCGCAGCTCGCTACAAGCGGCTCCTCGCGAAGCAGTCGTCGTGTCACCCGCGATTGCCGGCTGTACGTCTGTCACATCAACGAGGCGAGCGCGCCTCGCCCACAAGAGGAGGGCTCGTGCGGGCAAGCACTGCAAGACGATGGACTCTCGTTGGCGCCCTGGTGGCCGGATTGCTCGTCGTCAACGACGGATCGGGCAGGAGCGAACGCCAACGTGGGCGGTGGCGCCGGCCCATTTACAGGCAACCCAGCCTTCGCGCCGAGCGTCGCCGACGCCACGAACCCCGCCGCCGGCGCTCAGGGTGTGGTGATCGTCGTCTCGGTCCCGGCGCACCGGACGCTGGTCCTCCTGCTGGTGAGGGGCCTACCCGCGGGACGATCGTTCGGCGCGCACATCCACGCCGCGACTCGTGTTCCAGCGCCTTCGGAGGGCCGCACTATCAGGCGCCTGACCCCACGACGCCGACCACGGCCAACGCCGACGAGAACCACGAAGTCTGGCTGGACTTCACGACCAACCCGGCCGGGAACTCGCGATCTCTAGCGGGTCGCGCCCTTCGAAAATTCTCCCCGGGGCCCGCTCGGTGGTGATCCACCAGGCTGACCACACGGCCGCGGGAGGAACGGCAGGCCAGCGACTCGCCTGTCTCGACATCGCGGTGTGACGCACACCGTGTAATTGTCCGCGGCCTTCGGCGTCGACGGTGATCACCCACGCACGCCCACAAGCCAAAGCTCCTGCCTCGCGGTTCGAGCGCTGTGCTCAACAGGAAGATCCCACGTCAGTTCGCGAGCTACACCGCGAGTTCCCGTTGTGTGGTCGGCCGGTGCCGTGGCGTCGCCCGCGGTCGCCGGCTGTGAGTCAGTTCCCACGAGGTCGATCGCGACTCGCCGACAGGAGGAGGGCTCGTGCGAAGAAGCGAGCCAAGATCGTCGACTCTGATGCGCACTCGCAGTCACTCGCTCGTCGCCAACGAAGAGGCGCTACAAGGTCTCGACGTGCGCCGATGAGAGCACCACCCACACGGCTCCTGACATCCGTGTCGGTCATCGTCGCCATACTCGGGTCAGTTGCGTGCGGAAACGGAAGCCACAGCAGCCAGCTGACCGTCGCTGAGTTCGTCGACCAAGCCGACAGCGATATGTCGGGAGTACGAGGCGCGAATCGACCGAGCGGCGCCCGGTGCGCCGACTCTGGCTCTCCAAGTCGAGCTGCTCGATGCGCTCGTCGCACTGCGGCGACCGGCGACGCCTTCGCCGGCGTTCAGAGCGCGTGCTCGCCGCTCTCGACGAGAGCGCTAAGCGTGCAGCGGCCCATCCCGGACAGGGCTTCAAGGGGGTTCCCATCGACCTCGGCGACATACACGACGCCGGGTTTGAGGTCTGCGGCGCGGAATGATCCAGCGCGTCAGCACCATCAGAGCGAGGCGAAATGCTCGTCGATGCTCCAATCGGGCCACGGGGAGACACGACTATCCGATGTTTGAGAGCTGTGCTCCACACGACGCGAGGGTTCCCCATGTAGCGCCCCGGCAGTGTCCGGTTTCATGAGATCCCGGACACCTGTCGCGAGACATGCCGGACATGAGCATGAAGGACTGTGCGCATGGAGCTAGCGACTGCGACGAGGATGGCGTCGCTGTCTTCGACGCTCAACGGCGGGCCGACAGGCGTGAGGTCGTGGGATGCGGCGACGCGCGCGAGCTCGTCCATCGCGGGGAACGACGGCGGTCGGCACGATACGCTCGTCCGCGGGGACGCCAAGGTCGCGGACGAGGTCAAGGAACGAGGCGTTGTCGTGGACGAGCAGGATCCGTGCTTCACGGTCACCGACGACCCGGAAGGCATGGGGCACGCCCCGCGGCATCGACACCCAATGGCCGGCTCCTACCAGTGCCTCGTCGTCGCCGCAGCGCACGACCATCTCGCCTTCGAGGATGTACCAGGTGTCGTCGAGATCGTGATGGACGTGCAGCGGCGGCGCCGAGCCGACGGGCAAGGTCATCTCCAATGCGATCGTGTCCATGCCGGGAGCCCGGCGGTGCTCGACCACGAGAGTGTCGAGGAACCACCATGCCTGGGCCTGTTCGCTGCGGGGATCGTCTATGACTGCTGAGCTCATGTCGGCCTCTCCTTGGTGGTGACCATCTCAATATGGTCAGGTTTCCGTACGACATGATCGTATGGTAACCTTACGATTGTGTCAAGCGAACATCCGAACCCCGGGCCGTACTTGGGAGCGATGCTTCCGCGTCGGTGGCAGTTCGTGTGGGAGCAGATCTTCTCCGGTGTGCTCGCGGCCGGCTACGACGATCTGAACCCCGCGCACATCGGCGCGTTCCGCTACCCCACCCTCGACCGACAGCGTCCGACCGAACTCGCCGACCAGCTCCAGATCACCAAGCAGTCCGTCAACGACCTCCTCGCCCACCTCGAACAGCGCGGCTACCTCACCCGTGAGCCCGACCCGACCGACGGCCGGGCCCGGATCATCCGCCTCACCGCCAAAGGACGACGACTCGAGAAGACCGTCAACCGCGCGGCCCAAGCCGCCGAGCTCCAGGTCGCCGAGCTGCTCGGACCGCGTGAGTTCTCACACCTCCGACACACGCTCGAAGACCTCGTCACGAAGCTCGCTCCCGAACCTACGAGCCGCTGAACGCGGTCGACGAGAGGCTCGACATGTTGGCACGCGCACGAAGGCTCAGGCCGTCTCCCACAGTCGGAACGGAGCGCCCTGATCCCGATCAGTGCGCCGCGAGAAAGACGGCGACGATGCCTGTGACGAAGATGCCATCGAACGTGCCCGCACCGCCGATCGACACAACGGGCAGCGTCCAGCTCGCGCACCCGTCGAAGATTGAGCAGGTCACCACCCACCAGGGTGCCGATCGTGCCGGCCACATACGCCAGCGCCGCCATCGCGTCGACACTGAACACCCACGCGGCGGTCGCCGCCGCCAATGGCGGGATGAACGTCGGGACTACGACTCCGACGCCCGGGATGACACGGGCGACGGCGTGTGTGACCGCGGCGACGAAAGCGACCGCGAGCGACGTGATCCATCCCAGGTCCACGTGCACGATGAGGTAGCCCGACAAGAGGGTGGGGGATCACCGCGCCGCCAAGATTGACAGCAACGATCTTGGTCCCGGTTCGAACAACTCGCGGGATGACATAGAGCATCCCCCACACCCGGACCGGCCTCGCCTCGAAGACGGTGCCGCCCCGCAAATGAGCGACCGGGATGTTGAACCAGCTCCCTGCAACCGAGGAGAGCAGCACCGCGAGAGCCCATCCTGGTCCGAGGCCGAGGCGGCTGTAGGCGTAGGCAGGCGAGGTCGACCAAGATGAACGGACCGCGACGCGACTGCGAGCGCCACCACAATGCGGCGGGGTAAGGGGCCAGTAGTGCGGCGAGCCACCGTCGCCTAACGGGCCTTTCGGCGAGGACGCCGGCGTACGCATGCTCACCGCGGCCGACATTGCACGACTACAGCGTTACGGACGCGCTCGTCGCGATCCTCGCCGCGCGTCAGGAAGCCCGCGACGCAAACGTCCGGGACCGCGTCGCCCATAGCCATGCCCCGAGCATGGGACCGCCCCTTGCACCCCCTCCAGGGTCGAACGACCCGCCCGTTGGGCATCGATCCCTTCCTAATGGCGAGGCCGACGCGATGAGTGGACCGCCCCACTGCGACGGCAGGCCGCCCGACTGCATGAGGACATTGTGCCCTGGTCGAAGTCGGCGTCTCGGGCGGACACTGGTTCCGTTGCGGACTATCGGGAGATGAGGTCATGCGTCGGAGCACTCGATCGAGGGTCGCATGGGCGTCTTGGATGACCGGGGGTGGCGTCGCGATATCGGTCGTCGTCTGGCTGCTGACGGGCAGCGTTGGCTGGGCGCTGGCGGCGTTCGTGGCTTCGGGTCCGGTGCTCAACGCCGTAGGACAGATGGTCGTCCGGCCCGCGCAGGCGGTTGTGCGCGCTGGCCGACACCGGGACAAACCGGGGCCGAGCGAGTCAGTTGTGACGAAGGGCCGTCGCGAATACCGGGGATCCGAGAGTCAAGGAGATGTGAGTCACGTTGCCACGATCGAAGGGGAGATCATCATCAACCGGCCTATTGAGGAGGTGTTCGATTTCGTCGCCGACGAGCGGAACGAGCCTCGGTACAACCCACACATGCGCCGGGCAGAGAAGGTCGGTGACGGGCCGATCGGTGTCGGAACCCATTTTCGTGCCGAGTATCGCGAGCTTCGGCCGAACCGTCCCGATGGATGTCGAGTACACGGCATTCCAGCGCCCTCGACGACTGGCCTCCGCCACCCACATGTCGGCCATGGATGTACGTGGGGGTCTCACGTTCGATTCCTTGCCGGAAGGGACCCGGATGCGCTGGTCCTGGGAGGTACAGCCGCACGGGATGCTCAAACTGATGCGAGGCATGGCCATGGTGATCGGACGCCGTCAGGAACGAGCGATCTGGACGGGTCTCAAGCGAGTCCTCGAGGACCGAAGGACTCATTCGGCTCACCCGTAGGCGTCCGACGGTGAGCGGGGGCGAGACGTGCAGGGCACAGCTTCGGCGACGCGCAGTTCTTCGGCTTCACCGGTTCAATGCGACACAACAAGCCGACGGTCTCCCTCGGTGACGCCGCGTTCTATGGGTGTCGCTCGGCGGCAGTCTGCCCTCGGACCGCGTGTGGGACATGACTGTCAACGGCCAGCGGCGACTGGGCACGGCTACTACGTCGCCGACCTCGGCGGTCACTCTACGCCTTCGGCGACGCGCCGTACCTCGAAGCCGTCACCCCACCGGTCGCAGTCCGAGGCCATCAGATGCGTGTCCTGGAACACGCGCCCCCGACCGGATTCGGAGCGTCACCGATGTGCTGGTCGGGGACGGGCAACTCCGCAAGCACGGACGTCCGCCGCAGTCGCACCAGGGTGCGCCCGATTCGGCGCTATATCCGCGCTCACCTTCGACGCGAGACAGTCGGGAGTCCGCGGTAGTTGCGGACACAACTAGAAGGCTGTGGGCAGGCGCTGAGCGCTCGCGGCATCGGCCTTTCCGACGACGGTTGGGAACCAGAGTTATCCGCTCCTCGGAAGCTCTGGCGATCGTTGGCGTGGACACCGGCAGACATCTCGCCCTCCTTCGGTTGGACGGCGCTACACCCCCTCGCCACCGGCGTGCTCGACCTTTGCCCCACGTCGCCGTCCTTGGCCAAGCTGCCCGTCACCGGCGACACGTTCCGCGACGCCACCTGCAAACGATGACCGCCCGCATACCCGGGCCGGTATCGCCTTGTCGGCATCGAAAACGAGGACGGGATGCGAACTGCCCGATGAAGTGATCGAAGACGTCCGCAACCGGCTCCACCGCGTCAGCGGCCAGCTCGCCGGGATCGAGCGCATGCTCGACGCCGGCCGCGAATGCAAAGACGTGGTCACCCAGATCAGCGCGGCCACCAAGGCGCTCGAACAGACCGGCTTCAAGCTCGTGGCCGCCGGGCTCACCTACTGCCTCGCCCACCCCGAAGAAGCCGAAGCAACCGGCTATCCCCTCGACGTCGTCGAGAAGATGTTCATGAAGCTGGCCTGAACCGTCATCTGCCCATCATGTGAGTCCAGGGTCCGCCGTTCTGCGTCATCCATCCGGCCATCGCGTCGCACCACGCCGAGGCGTTCGATGTGGCGCCCGACACCGCGGGAGCGGTCGCCATCCACCGCAGGCAGGTGTCACGCATCCGCCCGGCGTCACCCCACATCATCGATCCCATCATGTACCCGCCGTCGGTCTGAGTGGTCATCCACCCGACCGTCGCGTTGCACCACGCCGCGGGCGGAGCTTGAGAGCCGGTGTAGGCGCTTCGCCATTGCCCGCAGGCCTGCTGGATCGACGCCAGTTCGCCCGCGCTCGTCACCGTCTGATTGCTGCTGGCCCCGTTGTCACGGGCGACGAACAGCGCCGCTCGCCACGACTGCGAGGACCGCCACAACACCTGCGAGCGGCCGTCGCAGCCAGGCCCGGCGGGCCACGGCGGGGGGTGGGGCTGATCGAGGGAGTTCGCGCAGATCGGCCGTCATGCGTTCAGCGTGCACCGAGTCGCGGCCATCGCCAAGGGCCGTTGGTCCTCGGACTACACCGCTCCCCGACCCGGTTCAATCGTCGCCGAGGAGGTCGCCGCGCCACGCCTCGAGACCCTCGCGGGCGGCTCAGCGCGGCGATCCCGAGCCCGGCCAGCGGGTCGGCCCACCACCAGCCGAGGGCTTCCTGGGTCGGATGCGCAGGCACAGAACAGCGGCCAAGCGAACGGCAGCGGCTTCGCCGGGCCCGGCGTGGACGAGGCTCACACGTACCTCTCCTGATCGGGTTCCTCGAGACCCGAAACCTCGTGCCGTTTCGCGGTCTACAGCCTCGCCTTCGGCACGACCTATCTCTTCACGTCGCCTGACGGTGCCACTGTCCCGCTCGCTGGACGCCACCTTCAAGGCGAGCGTCATCATCGAAGGCATCAACGGCGCGCTCGAGATCGTCGGCGGCGTGATCCTGCTGGTCGTCTCCCCTGCGGCGCTGGACGACATCGTGCGCTCCGTGACCCAGCACGAGCTGTCGGAAGACCCTTCACGACTTCATCGCTCGACATCTCCTCCACTCGGCGGGACAGCTCACCACGGCACCACGCTGTTCGCTGCGATCTACCTCATCAGCCATGGCGTCGCGAAAGTGGCGCTCGTCGTCGCGCTGCTACGCGACCACCTGTGGGCCTACCCGGCAGCGATCATTCTGTTGACCGCTTTCATCGCCTACCAGATGTACCGCCTCTCCCATCGGCTCACCGTTGGCCTGACGATGCTCACCATCTTCGACGCGTTCGTCGTGTGGCTCACCTGGCGCGAGTACCGGAACAAGCGCCCCGGAGCCTCACGCCCGCGTGACCTTTCCGATCGCCGCTTGGGCACCTCCGCCAGCTGTTCGGGACGAAGAGTGAGGTGCGTCCTCGCCGCGGCCGTCAGGTCAAAGGCTTGCGGGTGCCGATGCCCTGACCACCGCACGCGAATCGCCGCGCGGATGGGTCTCGTACATGCGCACGGCGACCACGAAGCCCGGACGCGGCGGTGAGGGCGGCCACGGCCCAGATGGCGGTCTCGACGCCGAACGCGTCGGCGAGGACGCCGGCGAGGACGGCGCCGACGGCGAACCCGCCGTCGCGCCAGAGTCGGTAGACGCCGACCGAGGACGCCCGCCACGTGGGATGGGCGACGTCGCCGATGGCGGCGAGCAGCGTCGGATACACCATCGCGGTGCCCGCGCCGAGCAGCGACGGCGCCGACGGCCCACATCCAGAAGCCGTGCACCGCGGCGATGAGCCCGATGGCGACCGCCTGGGTCGAACATGCCGGCGACGATGAGCCGCTTGCGGCCGATCCGGTCCGACAGCGCGCCGGTGACGAGCTGGCCGAGGCCCCACACCGCGGGGTAGAGGGCGGCGAGCACGCCGATGCGTCCGACCGACAGGCCGTGCGGCGGCGAAGTAGAGCGGGAAGATGCCCCAGGCGAGGCCGTCGTTGAGGTTGTTGACCATGCCGGCCTGGCACGCGCGCCGAGAGGGCCTTCTCCTTGAAGCTGGTGAGGAGGAACACCTCGCTTGGTCGACAGGCCTTCGTGGACCTCGGCGGAGGCGGCGACGTGGGTGGTCGCCTCGTGGCGCGCGTGGCCGTGGGTCTCGCGCACGAACAGGGTCGACAGGCCGAGGCCGAGCGCGGCGTAGGCCACGCCGAGGAAGAACGGCTCGGGCCGCAGCCCGTAGCGGGCGGCGATGACCCCGGTCGCGAGCGCGGTGACGGCGACCGCGCCGTAGCCGGCGGCTTCGTTGAACCCCATGGCCAGACCTCGCTGCTTGGGTCCGGCGAGGTCGATCTTCATGATCACGGTCGTGGACCAGGTGAGGCCCTGGTTCACGCCGAGCAGCACGTTGGCGAACGACGACCCAACCCCATGTCGGCGCCCACATCAACAGGAGCGGCACCGGCAGGCCGATGAGCCAGCCGGCGACGAGGACGGGTTTGCGGCCGTAGCGGTCCGACAGGGTGCCGGCGAAGAAGTTGGTGGCCGCCTTCACCGCGCCGAAGGCGAGGATGAAGGTGAGCGCGGCGGTGTACTTCTCGAGCCCGAACACCCGCTCCGCGAGCAGAGGCAGGACGGTGCGTTCCTGGCCGATCATCCCGCCGACGAGCGCGTTGACGGCGACGAGGAGCGCGAACTGGGCGAGGTTGGCGCGCAGCCCGAGACGAACCGGGCGCGGTGGTCGTCATGGCGCCGGTCTCGAGCGTCCCGTGGGTCGGCGGCCCACTCGTCAGGACCGCCGATCAGCACCGTCGTGTCGTGGCGCCCGGCGCGCGGCGAGCAGGCTTGCCGCGGTCATGGCGCGCTCGCCGTGGCCACACATCAGCGACACGGCTCCGGCGGGCGGCGCTGCTCGAGTCGAGCGACCCGAGCTCGACATTGACCGCTCCAGGCAGGTGGCCGGTGGCGTACTCGCTCGCTTGGCGGACGTCGAGCACGTACCCGCTCGGCTCGGATGCCGGCGCGAGCGCGGTCGTGTCGACCGCGTCGCCCGCTGCGATCCACGCGGTGATGCCGCCGTCGAGCTCGCCGAGGATCGTCTCGTAGCCGATGTTGCGGGTTTGGCGGACGAGCTCGGCGCGGTCTTGATCAGCATCGAGGACGAACGCGAGCTGGCGTGTCGGCGGCCGCAACCCAGCCGAGCCAGGTGGCGAACTGCGGTCGGAGGGCGATCGACACCGACGCCGGGGATGTGGCCGCGGGCGAAGGCGTCGACGGGTCGGACGTCGACGACCAACGCGCCACCGCGCTGCAGGCGCGCCACATCACCGGCGCTCAAGAGCGGAAGCAGAGGGGTCGCGGGCCCGTACAGCCGCGGGCCGGCGCGGTTCACGTCGCGGAGGCGCAGGAAGTAGGGCGGATAGGTGCCGAGGCCGTCGAGGAGCTGCTTGACGAACGCGTCTTCGTCGGGCGCGGCGAGCAGAGGGTTCGCGGCGCGTTCGCGTCCGACGGTCGTAGTTCGCGCCGCGCCTGCCGGAGCGGAGCAGAACGACCCCGCCCCATGGGTGGGATAGACGGGCAGGTCGTCGGGGAGGCTCAGGATGCGTTCGTGCAGCGACCGCCACAGCTCGCGGGCCAGCGCTTCGGTCTGGTCGGGCGCAATCAGGTCGGTTCGGGCGACCGCGTCGACGAGCAACGAGCCGCCGGAGAACAAGGCGAGCGGCGTGGCCCCGTCGAGCAGCAGATAAGAGAGGTGCTCGGGCGTGTGGCCCGGGGTGGCGAGCCCGCGCAGAGTGAGCCCGCCGAGGTCGACCTCCTCGCCGTCGGCGACGCCTCGGACCGCGAACCCGTGACCGGCTGCGCCGGGTACGAGCAGCGTGGCGCCGAGTGCGCCGAGCTCACGGGCGCCGGACACGAAGTCGGCGTGCAGGTGGGTCTCGACCGCGAAGGCGATGTCGAGACCTCGGCGTTCGGCCTCCGCGAGGTAGCCGCCCGGATGCCGGGCGGGGTCGACGACGAGGGCCCGGCCGGCGCCGAGATCGACGAGGTAGGAGGAGTTGCCGAGACCGTCGTCGACAAACGCGATCGGCTGCAGGTTGCCGGTGCGCGTCATCGCATCCCAAGCCTCCCCGCGTCGCGACCGTGTTCGGCCATCGTGCCCACGTTCATCGACTATTGTCAAGAGTTCGTTTGAATACTTGACAGTGTCGGCCTGCGGGTGCACCATGCAGCGCGTGGGTGACCGAGTCGCCAAGGACGCGCTGTACGAGGGGTTCGCCGAGGTCGCCAAAGCGCTGGCCAGCGGGCGCCGGGCAGAGATCGTCGATGTGCTCGCCCAGGGTGAGCGGTCGGTGGACGACGTCGCCGAGGAGATCGGCCAGACCGTGGCCAACACCTCTCATCACCTTCGGGCCATGGCCCGCGCCGGGGTGCTGACCACACGTCGGGACGGCACGCGGATCTTCTACGCGCTGGCCAGCGACCGGGTGGCTGAGCTGTGGTCGGCGTTGCGCGATGTCGCGTCCGAACATGTGGCGGGTCTCGAGAGGCTGGCCGCCGCCTACCTCGGCGACCGGGATGGGTCGAGGTCATCTCCCGCAACGAGCTGCGCCGCTCGGCTCGAAGCGGCGTGAGGTGATGGTGCTCGATGTTCGTCCCGCTGCTGAGTTCTCGGCGGGGCACATCGCGGGCGCCCGGTCGGTGCCGATCAGCGAGCTGCGTCGGCAACTTCGCTCGTTGCCCAAGGACGCCGATGTCGTCGCGTACTGCCGCGGTCCGTACTGCGTCTTTGCGGACGACGCAGTGCGCGAGCTGAACCGCAAGGGCTATCGGGCACGAAGACTCATCGATGGGTTTCCGGAGTGGAAGCGAGCCGGCCTGCCGGTGGCGATCGGGAACGGAGGCAAGGGCGATGGCTGAGGATCCGCTCGTCGATCCCGAAGCGCTCGCGCGAGCAGGTGCGCGACAAGTACCGCGAGGTCGCGGTCGACCCGCACCGCAGCCTTCCACTTCCACACCGGCCGGCCGCTCGCGGCCCGCCTCGGCTATGACCAGGCGGCCGTCGACGCGCTGCCCGACCGGGCCGTCGAGTCGTTCGCCGGCGTCGGCAATCCCTTCTCGCTGCGCCGCCTGCAGCCCGGCGAACGGGTCGTCGATGTCGGCTCCGGCGCGGGGTTCGACACCTTCATCGCCGCGGGACAGGTCGGCGACGGTGGACGCGTCGTCGGTGTCGACATGACGCCGGAGATGTTGAAGAAGTCCCGGGACGACCGCCGAGGCGCTCGGCTTTGCGCACGTCGAGTTCCGCGAGGGACTCGCAGAAGATCTTCCCGTGGAGGACGGTTGGGCCGACGCGGTGATCTCCAACGGTGTCATCAACCTGTGCGCCGACAAGAAGAGCGGTGTTCGAAGAGATCCGCCGGGTGCTCAAGCCCGGTGGGTGGTTGCAGTTCGCCGACATCGCCAACGGCCGCCCCGTTCCACCGGAGGCGTTACGCGACATCGACCTGTGGACTGGCTGAATTGCGGGCGGGCTGCCCCGTGCGGGCTGGCAGAAGATGCTCGAAGACACCGGCTTCGTCGATGTGCAGATCGGTGATGCCGTCGACACCTTCGGCGGCGCGACCGGAGAAGAGAAGGCGAGGGCGTTCGAGGTGTACGGCTACGCCTTCCTCGCTCGCCGCTCCTGACCACCCAAAGGAGAAACGATGGCGAATTTTGAGCACCGTGACTTCCGCACACCGGATGAGACGCGCACACCTGACAAGACCACCGTCGAACTCGTGAACATCGCCGGCGGGCAGATCGGCCGGTACACGTTCCAGCCCGGCTGGCGGTGGTCGGAATGCATCAAGCCCGTCGTCGGTACGGACACGTGCCAGGTCGAACATGTCGGCTACTGCATCTCAGGCAGCATCCACGTCTCCTACGAAGACGGCACCGACGGCGACATCGTCGCCGGTGAGGTGTACCGCATCGGGCCCGGACACGACGCGTGGGTCGTCGGTGACGAGCCGATGGTCTCCGTCGAGTTCCAGGGTGCGGCCAACTACGCCAAGCCCGCCTGACGGCGGCCACGCTTGGGCTGGTGCTCGACTGCGCCGATCCCGACAAGCTCGCCGAGTTCTGGTCGGCCGCCATCGGCTACACGATCCTTGGCGGCGCGGGTAACTACGTGCTGCTGATCGACGAGGCCGGACGGCAACCCAAGCTCCTCCTGCAACGAGTGAGCGAACCGAAAGTCGGCAAGAACCGGATGCACTTCGACATCGAAACCCCGACGGTCGACGATGAAGTCGCCCGGCTGGAGGCCATCGGCGCCCGCCGCATCGTCGAAGACGCGATCGAGGAGCACGGCAACCGATGGGTCGTCATGGCCGACCCGGAGGGCAACGAGTTCTGCGTGTGCAACGCCGGCCAAGGACAGTGACCTCGCGTCGACGGTCACGCGAAGGTCAACACTTGGCGCCAGGGTCGGGATGGAACCCCGAGCACAACAGGTCAAGCCCGGTGATGTTGTCGGTTGCGTCCGCGTACGCCTGCTGTTCGATGACGTACCAGCCGTCGCCGATGCCGAAGGGCGCGGGCCGCAGCCGCAGACGCCACGACAAGTGAAGTCGGCCTCCTACCTCGCCGACCGCGGCATCGACGAGCTGGAACTCGTCGGCCTCACCGAACCACGAGCGGAACGCGTCGGTCACCGCCTCCGGTCCCTCCCACTCCATCGGACCCGGCGGCAACATCGCCCGGACGCGGACCTTCGCACCGAGCGTCGCCGCCATGCCGCACGTAGTCACGGTTGGCGAGGGCCTCCAGAAACATGCCTCCGACTGACCACCGCGCGCACTGTGTTCGCGTCCCTGTCCTCGACGATTGACATGACGTCCTCCCAGTCTGTCGAGCCTGCTGCGACCGTACGGCCGACAGTCGAGGCGGTCGTCCGGGGTTCACCCCACAAATCGCGTCGCGAGTGGCCGACGGCGTCGGGGGTGGACATGGCTGAGGGCGACTCGGGGCTGCGGTTGGCCGAGCTCGTGGCCGCGTTCTCGCTCGCAACCGACCTCGGCATGGGCCAGCCCATGGAGCACGTGCTGCGAGCCTGGTGCATCGCGACTCGCCTCGGCGATGAGCTCGGCCTCGAGCCCGACGACCGCGGTGCCCTCTACTACGTGATCATGCTCGCGTGGGTGGGCTGTGTCGCCGACACGCCGGAAGTGGCGGCGGTCTTCGGTGACGACATCGCCTTCCGCGCCGACAGCTACCAGGTCGACTTCGCCGGACTCCCGCTGCTGGGATTCATGCTCCGCCACGTCGGAGCTGGTAGTCCCGCACTTCACCGGCTCCGTCTCGCCGCCAACCTCGTGGTCACTGGAGGCAAGGCGGTCGAGCGCGGCCTGCTCTCCCACTGCCTGACCACCGGCAGCATGGCGGACCGTCTCGGCCTCGGCCCGGACGTGTGCGGACCCTTGCAGCAGGTGTTCACACGCTGGGACGGCAAGGGCGTTCCCGGCGACATCGGCGGCGAGGACATCGCGTTGTCCATGCGGCTGTTCCATCTGGCCGACACGGTCGAGGTCTTCCACCGCGCCGACGGAGCAGACGCGGCCGTCGAGGTCGCGCGAGCGCGTCGGGGCAAGCACTTCGATCCCGCCGCCGTGGATCTCTTCTGCCGTGTGGCTCGCGACGTGCTCGGCGACCCGTCGGCGCCGCTCGACTGCCACGCGCTCATCGACGCTGAGCCTTCGCTGCAGCGACGCCTCACCGAAGCCGAGCTCGACGGCGCCCTCGAGGCGGTCGCGGACTTCACCGACCTGCGATCGCCGTCGCGAGCGGGTCACTCCCGAGGAGTCGCACGAGCTCGTCGCGCTCGCCGCGACGGACAGTCGACTGCCACCAGCCGATGTCGCAGCTGTTCGCCGCGCCGCGCTGTTGCACGACGTCGGACTGCACGGCGTGCCGGCCACGATCCTCGACAAGCCGGGCCCGTTGTCGCCGCGGAGTCCGAGCGGATGCGCATGCACGCCTACTACACCGACCGCATGCTGAGCCGTCCACCCGCGCTGGCGCGACTCGGAGCGATCGCCGCGCTGACCCATGAGCGCTGCGACGGCTCCGGATACCACCGCGGCCTCAAGGGCCCGGCGATCCCGGTCACCGGCCGGCTGCTCGCCGCCGCGTGCGCGTATCACGCCATGACCGAACCCCGGCCCTACCGTCCGGCCATGACCGCCGCGCAAGCGGCCTCGGAGCTGCGCGCCGATGTGCGAGCCGGCCGACTCGACGCCGACGCGGTCGACGCCGTACTGGGCGCGGCGGGCCAGCGCCGCGGCAAACGTCGCAGCGGCCCGGCGGGCCTCACGCCACGCGAGGTCGAGGTGCTCGCGCTCATCGCCCGGGGCGCCTCCACCCGGCAGGTCGCGCAGCGACTCGCGATCACCCCCAAGACCGCCGAGACCCACATCGAGCGGATCTACGCCAAGACGGGCGCTTCAACCCGCTCGACGGCAACGCTGTTCGCGATGCAGCACGGCCTGCTCGACAGCCTCGAACCGCTCGATCTGTAGGGGGAACCCCGGACGACGTTCGCCGCCGCCATCCGTACCGTCCTCTTCGAAAGACCGCACGAAGAGAAGAGGTGTGGAGATGGCAGGCAAAGCAGTCATCAGCTTGGCCACCGGGCTCGAGGATCCCGAGAAGGTCACCGTCGCGTTCCTCGTCGCCGTCGGCGCCGCCGAGTCCGGCCGACAGACGCTGATGTTCCTCACCAAGGAAGCGGTCCGGCTCGCGCTCGACGGCACCGCCACCGGCGTCGCCTGCGACGGCTGCCCGCCGCTCGGCGACCTCCTCAAGCGCTACGAGGCAGCCGGGGGCCGCTACTACGTGTGCCCTGTCTGCTTCAACGCCAAGAAGCTCGACGACGCCGCTCTCATCGCAGGCGCTGAGGTGCAAGGCACGCTCCCGTTGTGGAACTGGATCGGTGACGAGCCGACCACGACATTCAGCTACTGACCGGCACGCCTCGCGCAGCTCAGGTTCCGTCGGCAACCGCGGCCGCGAACCGCTCGAGGTACAGCGGCCAGCCCTGGTCGCCACTCACGCCCTCGCGCGTGCCTTCCCATCCGTCACCATGACGGTCGAGGTTGCGGTGCTCGAGCTCGACCCTGGTGCGCGTCGGGCCGTCGGAGATGAAGCGGACCTCCACCTCGCTGGTCCTGCCGAGATCGCTCTCGATCTGCCACGTCGGGCTGATGTCCCATGTGAACACGATGCGGTTCGGCGGCTCGTAGGCGATCACGCGGCCCCACTGGCACTCGCTGCCATCGACCCCGCGGTCGAAGACGCGGCCGCCAGCCCGCGGCTCGAACACCGACTCGGCGATGTCGACCGTGAGCATGTTGTGCTCCCGGGGCTTGATGCTGGTCGAACCGCTCGGTGAACAGCCGGAACGCTCGTTCCGCGGGCGCGTCAACGACGATCTCACGCCGGATGGTCGTGGCCTGGGCCTCGGTGGTCATCTGTCCTCCTCGGGTTGTTCGACGAGTTGCTTGAAGTTGGCGAGCAGTTGGTTCCAGAACCGGTCGAGCTGTGCGCGGAGCTCCGCCAAGCCGTCGGGATTCGCGTGGTAGATCCGCCGGGTCCCTTCGGCGCGATCACCGACCAGGCCGGCCGTCCTCAGCAGCTTCAGGTGATGCGAGACCGCGGGACGGCTGATCGGGAGCACCTCTGCGAGCTCCCCCACCGCGCGTGGACGAACCACGACGAGCTCGAAGATGGTCCGCCGTGTCGGGTCAGCGAGCGCGGCCCATCCGTCCATGCTCCGTAAGTTACTACTAACCGTAAACGTTTGTCTACCGAGTCTCCTGAGGCCCTCTGACCTGGGCCAATCGCTCAAGCGGGGTGCCGTGCGCCGTCCTGCGACTGCCCTCGATGTGGGTGATCTCGGACAGCCCGACCAGCGTCAGCTGACAAACGGCACGACCGGCGACAGTCGCGCCTCGACTCGTCGATCCACGCCGCAGGAGTCGCGCGCACAACGAGAACGGAGCGGTGTTATCCGTTGTTCGAGCGCTGTGCTCAACGCGGCGCGCGCTGCCCTCGCACGAAATCCCAGGCAGCGCCCCTGGGAGGATTCGAACCTCCGGCCTTCGGATTAGAAGGCCTACAGCACTGAGCGCTGTGCTCAACAGGAAGTTCCCACGTCACTCGCTGAGCGACACGACGCGAGTTATCCGTTGTTCGAGATCGCCGTCGGCACTGAGGGTCGCCGAGGTCTCAGCGAGCGAGGAAGTGCCATCCCAACCAGAACCACACAAAGAGGACGGCGACCCGACCGTGTGGAGACCGTCTTACTCGGGCCAGCGTCTGGTCGATCGTCGGCAACGAGATTCGACGAGCGTGTGCCAGCAGCTCGACCGTGGCCGCGACAGCGAGGATCAGTCCAAATCCGGCGGCGGTCAGTTCTGAGGAAGTCATCCGGCTGCCAGATGCCAGCCCCAGGCCAGCCAGGCGAAGCCGACCAGCGCTCTGGTGGGCGGGATCGAGAGCACAGGGTCGGTCAGCATGCTGAAGGTCGGGTGGGCCTGATCGTTGCCCAGGAGGAAGGCCGACAGCTCCCAGAGGCAGAACACGACGCAGAGGCCCGACCACGTCCGCAAGCCCCCGTTCATCAACCGTTCGGGCACCGCCACGCCGCGCGCCTGACGAGGTCGGATCTGGCTTCATCAGCCAGACAGCGGCGCCCGCCCCGACGACGAACATTGCGGCGGGGACCGTCAAGTTCCGGGTGAACGCCAGCAGTACGCCGAACATGGCAGCGGCCCTCAACCGAACGGACGCCGACGGGGTTGCCGAATCTGGCTCCCCATCTCAGCCCGTCGGCTCGTGAACCGCTCGTCATGGTCAACCTCCCGGGGCGATCCTGCCATCGATCAACCCAGCGTGAGACCCACCGCGAACTTCGCCGCAGTGCCACCCGAAGCCGCGGACAGACGCCAGCGCCGATGGCCATGGCTCATCGTGGCCGGCGTCGCCCTGCTCATTGTCGGGGTCCTCGTCGCTCGCTCCACCCTCTACCGTGATCGCAGCCGTGCTGTCACTGCCAATGACGCCCTGGGCGCCTACCGGAGGGACACAGCTTCGTCGAGCTCGACGCGGCGACCTCGGCAGCAGCCTAATCCGACGACCCTTGGAGCCCAGGTCCAGCGAAGCCCTGCCGATACCGACGCTGACCCAACCGGGTGTCTACCGCTACCGGACCACAGGCGACGAGTCCATCGACGTGGCCGGCGGAGCACGCCACGTCTACCCGGCCGAGACCACGATCACGGTCACCCCCGACGGCTGCGGGATCCGCCTCCGCTGGGATGCCCTACGGGAACGCCGCGACGAGTGGCCGGCTGCGCCCGACCGCAGCGGGCCTGACCATGGCGTGGGGGCTCTCCTACCACGAGTTCTTCAAACAACCTGATCCCGAGGAGCTGATCTGCCCCGCCGGCACCCTCCTCCTACCGGCAGTTCCCCAACCCGGCTCGACCTGGGACGCGTCGTGCCAACTCGCCGGCGACAACGCACCACAACACTTCGACGTGGTGGGCTGGGAGGGCGTGGCCGTTGAGGGCCGGTCCGTCCCAACCCTGCACCTCCGCCAATCGGTGGACATCGGTGGTTACTACTACGAGCACACAGTGACCGACTGGTGGCTCACGCCCGACGGCCTACCTGTTCGCGCCACCCGCACCAAGACCTCGCGTTCGTCATCGCCGATCGGCGGTGTCACCTATGACGAGCACTACGACGTCGACCTCGAGTCGCTCTCACCATTGCACTGAGTCGGACGCTCGCGCCTGATGAGCGTGGCCAGAGCGTCGGCACTCGTAAGGGTGTCAGTGGCATACGGCGAGGATGGCGTCGCTGTCTTCGACGCTCAACGGCGGACCGACGGGCGTGAGGTCGTGGGATGCGGCGATGCGCGCCAGCTCGTCCATCGCGGGAACGACGGCGTGGTTGGCACGATGCGCTCGCCCGCGGGGACGCCAAGGTCGCGGACGAGGTCAAGGAACGAGGCGTTGTCGTGGACGAGCAGGATCCGTGCTTCACGGTCACCGACGACCCGGAAGGCATGGGGCACGCCGCGTGGCATCGACACCCAATGGCCGGCTCCTACCAGTGCCTCGTCGTCGCCGCAGCGCACGACCATCTCGCCTTCGAGGATGTACCAGGTGTCGTCGAGATCGTGATGGACGTGCAGCGGCGGCGCCGAGCCGACGGGCAAGGTCATCTCCAATGCGATCGTGTCCATGCCGGGAGCCCGGCGGTGCTCGACCACGAGAGTGTCGAGGAACCACCATGCCTGGGCCTGTTCGCTGCGGGGATCGTCTATGACTGCTGAGCTCATGTCGGCCTCTCCTTGGTGGTGACCATCTCAATATGGTCAGGTTTCCGTACGACATGATCGTATGGTAACCTTACGATCGTGTCAAGCGATCATCCGAACCCCGGGCCGTACTTGGGCGCGATGCTCCGCGTTGGATGGCAGTTCGTGTGGGAGCAGATCTTCTCCGGTGTGCTCGCAGCCGGCTACGACGATCTGAACCCCGCGCACATTGGCGCGTTCCGCTACCCCACCCTCGACCGACAGCGTCCGACCGAGCTCGCCGACCAGCTTCAGATCACCAAGCAGTCAGTCAACGACCTCCTCGCCCACCTCGAACAGCGCGGCTACCTCACACGTGAGCCCGACCCGACCGACGGCAGGGCCCGGATCATCCGCCTCACCGCGAAAGGACGACGACTCGAGAAGACCGTCAACCGCGCCGCCCAAGCCGCCGAGCGCCACATCGCCGAGCTGCTCGGCCCGAATGAGTTCTCACACCTCAGACACGCGCTCCAAGACCTCGTCACGAAGCTCGCTCCCGAACCCACGAACCGCTGACCGAGGGCGGCATGACGCGGGCGACGGGAGGCGAAGCGTGGAGTACTCCGTTGTTCGAGCGCTGCGCTCAACGCCAGCGCGCGCTTTCCTCGCACCGAGTCCCCGGCAGCGCCCCTGGGAGGATTCGAGCCTCCGACCGTCGTTGGCCGCACGCCTCCAGCGCGGGGGACACGGCTGCGACAGCTCGGGTTGACCCGACGGCTACATGCCGTCGAGTCGGGCGATCAGGCGCTTCGGGGCGATCGTACGAAACGCATCCTCGATGATGCCCGCGATCTCGGTCCAGTCGACGCGATCGTCGCCATCGGCGTCGAGATAGACGCCCAACCAACCCGCAAACACTCCTGACGCCGACGGCGTCGGGTGAAAGAACCGGCCGCGGCTCGCTGGCCGTCAGCTCCCCGGGCACGCCCGCTGGCGAAGGGCACCACAACGAGACACGACCGTCGCCGCGGTGATTGTCGTGGAAGTAGCACAGCGGCCTCTTGCCCTCCACGAAGAAGCAAGGCTCACCGTGACTCACGCGTTCCGACACGCCCGGCAACGCGAGCGCGATCACGCGCACGTCGGCCGAGCTCGTCGCTCATCGCGGACCGCCTGCGCGGCGCCTATCGCCGGATGATTGTCGCGACGTGAGAGGACAGCTTGTCGAACGCCATCACCCATCCTGTTGCACCCGGTGAGTCGCTGGGAACTCCCGTGTGGGTCATCACCATCCTCGTTCGGCCTCCCAGGTCTTCGAGGTCGACGCGCACCTCAGTAGTCGTCGGTGCGCCTCGCTTGTCTCTGAGCCCGATGGCGCGTTGCCGTGCTCGTCCGACATCGACTCGGTGTACACGAGTCGCTGGTCCTCGACCACCTCGATGTACTCGCCGGTGAACCACATCTGCATCGAGCCGCCGGGCGTTGACATCTCCATGCACACGAGACGAGTACCGCCGACCCGTACGTCCATCTCGGCGAACGGGATGCGCGCGCCCTCAGGGCCATACCACGCCGTGAAATGCTCGGTCTCGGTCCACATCTGCCAGATGAGATGCACCGGCGCGTCGAAGCTGCGCTCGATCACCACCGCATCGCGAGCGGCATCGTTGTCAGTCATTGTCTCGGCCGTCCCTTCGTCCGCTCTGGAGTTGGGCGAGGTACTCGTCCATTCGATCGAAGCTGGCCTCCCACACGGCCCGGTACTGCTCGGCCCAGGTCGAGACCTCCCGGAGTGGCGCGCCGTCAAGGGCACACGGCCGGTACTGGGCTCGTTGACCACGCACGACCAACCCGGCGCGCTCCAGCACCTTGATGTGCTTGGAGATCGACGGAAGCGTCATCGCGAAAGGCTCGGCGATCTCGTTCACCGTCGCCGCTCCCATCGCGAGCCGGGCAAGGATCGCGCGCCGCGTCGAGTTGGCCAACGCGGAGAAGGTCTCTGTCAGCCGGTCCTCGTCGATCGCCGCCGCCATCACTCTCCTTCCTACTTTCCTGATCAGTTAATTAACTGACCAGGAAAGTACAGCCGGCGATCCGCCGCGGTCAACACCCGGCACCTGGCACTTCCCGGCACCGGCGACATTCGTCCTCGACCAGGATGGCCTCGTCCGCGCCGCGACCTCGATCCCAACTACCAGGGACGCATGAACGTCGACGACCTTCCGCACACGACAGCCGTGACGATCGCCTGTGCCGACTGCGGCTGCCTTGTCGACCGCGGCATCCGCGTCGAATCGTGCGCCGACCCCGACTGTTGCTGTCGGCACCTCCCCGTCGCGACCGCGGACGACCCGACGGAGAACAGCCGAGACCCAGTGGTCGTGTTACCCGACCCGTCGCTGGCGGAACTCACGACCTGGGCGACCGCCCGGGAGGCGCTCACGGTCGTCCTCGACCGGCGACACCTGGTCGCCACTACCCGCATTGCCGCCGTTGTCGGGACCGTCCTCTTCGCCATCAACCAACTCGACGTCGTGGTGACGGGACGGGCGACACCCGCGACTTGGGTGAAGGCCGCGGTCACCTACCTCGTCCCGTTCACTGTCGCCAACCTCGGCATCCTCACCGCGACCCGTCGCCCGAAGGCGTGAGCGATCAACCAGCTGCGTACAACGCGTCGCAGCGTCTACGAGGCGCGAGCATGGCGACATGAAGCCGCCTGGTCCGGTGCTGCGAATCGTGCTGAAGGCGCCGAACTTCCTTTACCGCTGGCAACGTCGGTTGGTTGCTCGGACATCGGTTCGTGCAGCATCGAGCACACGGGGCGACGGTCGGGAGCCCACTACGACACGGTCGTCGAAGTTCTGAGCTGGGACCGCGGCTCGGGCGAGGTGATCATCATGTCGGGATGGGGTCCGACTGCCGACTGGTACCGCAACATCCACGCCGGCACTCCGACCGCGATCACATTCGCGGCGGCACTCATGTCCGGTCACTCACCGCGACCTCCGCGAGGACGAAGCGGTCGAGGTGTTGCGGCAGTACGAGGAGCGAAATCGATGGATGAGGCCGGTCGTCCGTCGTGTCCTCGGGCGTCTCTCAGGGAAGCCGTACGACGGATCCGAGGAGAGTCGGCGAGCCGTCATCCACGCCCTGCCGCTGATCGCCCTCCTGCCCGTCGCGTCGACAGCGTGACGGCGACTCCTCGCGCCGCCGTCCCCACACGCGAAGCGGACGTAGTGTGCAGGCATGGCCGCCGTCACAGAGCTACTGCGCGCGAGCGGCGCGCTGGTCCTCGTGACCATCCGCGGCGATTGGTGACCGTATTGCTGCGGCCAGCTGGTGCGGTTGGCGAACGAGTTCGGCGAGATCCAGTCGCTCGGCAGCGATGTCTGCGCGCTGTCGGTCGACTCACCGGAACGCAACGCCGCGCTTGCCCGGCGTTGGCATCTGCCGTTCCCGATTCGCAGCGATCCGGGCGGCGACTGGCTGTTGAAGCAGCTCGATCTCTGGAACCCGGCCGATCGCGGCGGGATCGCCTGGCCGGCGATGCTCATCTTCGACGCGGAGGGTCGCGAGGTGCGCCGGTACCGCTCCCGCGATTTCGCAGACCGTCCGCCGAACGACGACGATGTGCTCTCCGATCTGCGCGCGCTCAGGCTCCCCGCGATCTCGGTGCCGACCTGGACGCCTGACGTCGAGCCCGTCGACGATCCCGGCGCGCTGCGGACTGAGACGTTCGGTCCCTACTTCCGGGGCATTCGGTTCGGGGTCCGCGGTTTGTCGGGACGTCTGCAGGACCCCGTCGACCAGCAGGAAGCGATCCGGATGAGCGACATGGCAACGAGCTTCCTCGACGCCTGGTCAACGCGGCGCAAGGCTGCCGAGGCGGACTGACCGGAGCCCACGGGTCGCAGATCCGCGTGCCGGCGAAGGCGCCCGTGGCTGGCATCGCAGCCCAGCGCATCGCCCGAAGCGAATGCCGATGACGGCGACTTATCCGTTGTGCGAGCGCTGTGCTCGACGCGGCGCGCGCTGACCTCGCACGAAATCCCAGGCAGCGCCCCTGGGAGGATTCGAACCTCCGGCCTTCGGATTAGAAGGCCTACAGCACTGAGCGCTGTGCTCAACAGGAAGTTCCCTGCTCACTCCTGAGCGACACGACGCGAGTTATCCGTTGTCTCGCTCATTCGCACCCTTGGTGCTCCGGAAGCCTTGCTGCGTTTCGATTCACCGGCGGGCGGAGTGGTCTGGACATTACGGCGTGCGATCGACGCCGATCACCTCGGGCACGGGTTCGCCTCGGTACGACACGCTCTTGACGCCGCCCTTCAGCCTGGACAGCCCGGGGAACCGGCAGATCGGTATCCATCGGCTCACGGTGGTTGCCATGAGAGCGAAGCATCGGCGGTCCTCCGTAGCTAGCGCCGTCGATCTGCGCGTTCGGGGGAGGCAGCGTCGGCGCGATACATGAGCGTCGCGTGCTGCCGCCGAGCCGGCGTTTCGAGGCAGTGCGTGGACGAGCGATGTCGTGGGACTCCCCTCGACGAGGGCCGGGGTTCGCGCGATGCGCTCAGGACTTCCCTGTTTCGAGAACTCGTGGTGCAATGATGGCCGGCGACGGCATCGAGACCGTTGAGCAGGAATGCGATTGCGCCGCAGTCTCCTTGCGATGTTCGGCGTGCGTGGCCGAGGCGACGGGGATGTCGGCTCGCTGTTGGATCGCGCGGATCAGGCCCGGGAAGATGAACCGGTGGAACGGGCGGACGGCGTACCAGTACAGGTAACCCAACACTCCGTGTGGCTCGAAGAAGGCGGTTTGCTCGATCCTCGAACCGTGTGCGCTCGGGAGCACCTCGAACTGAAGCCACGCCCTGCCCGGTAGGAGCATCTCGGCGCGCAGGCGCAGGAGGTGCGGCGGCTCGAGGGCTTCGACGCGCCAGAAGTCGAGCGGCTCACCAAGACGCAACTCACGCGGGTGGCGCCGCCCTTGGCGCATGCCGACCCCGCCGAAGACACGGTCGATCAGGCCCCGGAGTTGCCACAGCCAGTTCCCGGCGGGCCAGCCGGCGTCGCCACCGAGCGCGGCAGATGACATCGAAGACCTGTTGTGCGTCGGCGTTGGCGTGACGTCGATGACGTTCGAAGAGCATGCCTTCGTGGAGCGACAGCTGCTTGCGCGGTTCAATGTCCGCACTCAGGCTCGCGAGGCTCGACGCCCACGTTGTCTCGACCTGATCGTCGGCAACGCGCTGCAACGCGAGTTCGACTGCTTCGTGGAAGCCCATTGGATGGACATTGAATTCGCGTCGCGCCCGGTCGTCTCGAACGATCATGTTGGTCCGCAAGCCCTCGATGAGTGGCTGCGCGATGGCGTAAGGAATGGGCGTGACTAGGTCGACGAACCGCGCGCTCCACTCTGGGTGCGGCACGGGCAGCGCGACGATGAGACGGCGCAGGCCGCGTATGTGCGCGTACTCCACCATCATGTCGTTATAGGTGAGGACCTCTGGTCCACCAATCTCGTAGACCCCCGCAGCGTCAGGATGGTCGAGGGCCCCCACGAGATAGTCGAGCACCGATCGCACGCCAATCGGTTGACACTGGCTGTGGACCCAGCGGGGCGTCACCATGATCGGAAGCCGCTCGGTGAGATAGCGGATCATCTCGAAGCTGATCGAACCGGAGCCGACGATCATGCCCGCCCTGAACTCGACGACCGGGACACCCGTGGACGCGAGCATCCTTCCCACCTCCCGCCGCGACACGAGATGCTCGCTCGCGTGTCGGTGGAGTCGCCAAGACCCCCGAGGTACACGATCCGCGATACCCCCCGGCGGGCAGAGGCTTCGGCGAACGTCTTGGCGATCGCTCGATCCCGGTCGCGATAGTGCGCGCCGCTCTCCATCGAGTGCACGAGGTAGTACGCGACATCGATACCGGACAACGCGCGCTCGGTCGCCTCGCCGTCGGCGAGATCGCCTTCGAGGATCTGGACACCGGTCCACGACCGACCGGCCAGCCCTCCAGCGTCGCGAGCGAGGCAGCGAACGGCGTGGCCTCGCTCGACCAGCCGCGGAACGAGACGCCCACCGATGTAACCCGTCGCACCGGTCACGAGAACACCAAGCTTGCGACCGCGAGCGTCCGGCATGGTGCGCCTCCTTCGCCGAATCGTGCGACGTCGAGCCTCAAAGCACCAGGGTCGAAAGACCTGCCGTCTCGGAGACTGACTCGTAAGCACGCCGTGCGGAGGATCGTGTCGGTGTTGACACCGCGCGCTGGCGTGCTCAGCCTCTGCCCTTGCGTTCTTCAACGACCGCAGCGAGTTATCCGTTGTGCGAGCGCTGTGCTCAACGCGGCGCGCGCTGTCCTCGCACGAAGTCCCAGGCAGCGCCCCTGGGAGGATTCGAACCTCCGGCCTTCGGATTAGAAGGCCTACAGCACTGAGCGCTGTGCTCAACAGGAAGATCGCAGGTCACTCGCGAGCGACACGACGCGAGTTATCCGTTGTCTCGAACCGTGCGTGGGAAGCATTGAGATCCCGATACAGGGGATCGAAGGAAGCCCTCGCAACTATCCGCTCTGCACATCGGCGATGTCCGTCAACACCGCCATCGCGTCTCCGGTGGCGTCGCGGCCCGCTTCGAGGAACACGAGCCGGGGTTGGGTGCCAGTTGATCTTGCGGAGGATCACGGATGTCCGGTCCCGGGTACGAACAGGTCGCCGGCCTTCTCCATGAGCTTGGTGAACGTGGCGTCGGCTTGGAGCTTCTCGTTCGCGTCTTCCAGGCTCGCCATCGAGTCGGCACCCAGGGCGAACCGCGTTCCGCCGAACACACCGGAGATCCCGACAACGAACGCGGCAGGTTGCCCGTGGTCGAGGTCAGGACCTGTTGCATCTCTACGCCGAAGGCCGTCACTTCCGCAGCCCTGCCTGCGTGCGCGACCGCACTCACGATGTTCATCACCGCCTTGGGCTCCCCGAACGTTCGACACGACCAGCCGGCCGATGTTGTCCTCGGGGGGTCCTTCGAAGAGCTCCGCGGACCGGATGCCGAAGTCGGCAGTCGCTGCGTCGCTTCCGATCTTCTCGTTTGATTCATCGAGCTCGCTCATGTGCTCGAAGGTGTAGCTGAACTGCACGACTCCCGCGGGCTGGCCGAACGCGAGTCGCGACACGGTGATGTTCTTTCCGATGAGCTTGCTCACGTGAGCGGCGGACTCGATGGAGAAGTCCAACGCTTGCGCGAACTTGCTCGGCTTTATCGTCCGACGGCGAATGAAGATGAACATGTGTCCTCCTGGCAAGTCCTCCTGGGTCCGGGGTCATCCCTGGGCGCGGCGATCCTCTCCCTCAGGTGACCGGCCGTCAAACGGGGCGGTGGGAACGGTCGAGTCGACTGGACCGAGCGAAGACCGCCACGGCCGGCCTGGTGGCGCAGCCGTCGGTGAGCCCGGGGCCCCGGCACGCAGCGGAATGACAGCCCAGTGCTCGCTGATGACCGGCCACGACGGCTCACTTCGGGTTCGTGGAGCGTGGGGGACCTCGTTGTCCGAGCGCTGTGCTCAACGCAGCGCGCGCTGTCCTCGCACGAAGTCCCAGGCAGCGCCCCTGGGAGGATTCGAACCTCCGGCCTTCGGATTAGAAGTCCGCCGCTCTTTCCGGACTGAGCTACAGGGGCAGCGGGTTCAGGGTACTTGCGGGCGTCGTTGCGCCTTCCCCAATGCGCGCCCGAGCGCGCGAGGCGAGGCCTTGGCGATGTCAGAGATCGGCGGCATCGGCTCTCGCTTCGGCTTCACCGTGTAGTTGGTCGTCAACCGCACGACGAGCAGCACCACCGCGCAGCCGATCATCGTGATCCACACCGTGCTCGTCGCCCGATCACGCAGCACGACCGGGATCGCGACGAGTGCGGCGACGACACCGACGTCGGTCCACTTGTGCACGGGTCGGCTCACGACGTGCATGCAACCCGCCGGCGGCCCGCTGATCGCGACGTTGAGCAGCACGAGCACACCGCCGGCGGCGAGCAACGGAGCAGCATCGCCGTGCGCACGCGTGATCATCAGGAGCATGACGAGCCCGACGATGTACTCGGCGACCTGATGCAGCCAGTACGGCCGCCCTTGCGCGCCCATCACGGCGAACCTGCGCGACTTTCCCGCCAACGGTGGCGGGTTATCCGCGCGAGAACGCTGGGGGTCGGCGCGCTCACGACAGCGCCGTCGCTGGGATCGGTGTTCGCGCCGCACACGAGCACGCCGATGTTCTCGCCGGGACGAGGCCGATACGCGCCCGACAGCAGCGCGGCCATCGCGGCTGCACCACCGGGCTCGGCGAGCACCCGCACGCGATCCCACAGCGCGCGCTGGGCGCGCCTGATCGCATCGTCTGACACGAGCACCGCGTCGGCGACGTAGCGCTGCGCGATCGGGAACGCGAGGCTGCCGATCTCCTTCGTGCCGAGCGAGTCGGCCGCGAGGCCGCTCACCTCGACCTCGACCGGCTTGCCCTCGGCCAACGCGCGAGACATCGCGGGGATGCTCTCGGGCTCGACCGAGATCACGCGCGCCCGTCCCTCGTACCAAGCCGACACACCGGCGATGAGCCCGCCACCGCCGACCGCGACGAGCACCGAGTCGAGCTCGGGCGCCTGACGCTCGAGCTCGCGACCGAGCGTGCCCTGACCCGCGAGCGTCTCGGGCTGGTTGAACGGATGGACGAAGAGCGCACCCGTCTCTTCGGCACGGGCTGTGCATCGCAGATTGCGCGTCGTCGTAGTAGCGCCCGGCGATGACGACCTCGGCGCCGTTGGCACGGATGCGGGCGATCTTCGCCTCGGGCGTGGTCTCGGTGACGAACACCTCGGCCCGCAACCCGAGCCGGGCGGCGACGTGCGACACGGCAACGCCGTGGTTGCCACCCGAGGCCGTGATGACTCCGACGGGCGGCACCTCGTTCGACAGCACGCGGTTGAACGCTCCGCGCGTCTTGAACGACCCCGCGTGCTGCACGCACTCGAGCTTCAACGTGATCGTCGCATCGATCTCGAGACCGAAGTCGCGAGCGTCGACGACGAGCGTGGGCGTGACCCGCACGTGCGGACCGATGCGGTCGGCGGCGTCCTCGATGTCGCCGCGGTCGATCGCCAGGTCGCTCATCGGGATCAGCCTTGCACGCGGCACCCCGCACTACCGTCGCGGCGTGGGCGACGAACCCCAGCCGAAGATCGAACCGCGGTGGCCCCTCGCCGTTGTGCTGTTCGGCTTCATCGCCTTGACGATCGTGCTGCGCGTGGTCGAGCCCGAGCGCGAGCATCTCGGCCCGCGCTGGTTCGTCCCTGCCGTGGAGATCGGGCTGTTGGTCGCCCTGCTCGCGGCCGACCCGATGCACCTCGCCCGCCGCACCAGGTGGCTCCGTCCGCTCGCCATCACGCTGATCCTGCTCCTGATGGGAATGGTCTTTGTCTCCGATGCCCTCTTGCTCACCGACATCATCACGGGGAGCAAGTTCACGAAATCGGCGACATCGATCCTGGCGTCGGGTGCGCTCGTATGGGCGGGCAACGCGCTCGTCTTCGGACTCCTCTACTGGGAGCTCGACAGCGGCGGACCGCTCGCTCGCTACCGCGGCACCCACAAGTACCCCGACTTCGCGTTCCCGCACCACATGAACCCTGAGCTTGCGCCTCCCGGCTGGCGTCCGCACTACGTCGACTACTTCGTCCTCGGGATCACGACCAGCACCGCCTTCAGCCCGACTGATGTGATGCCCATGAAGAACTGGGCGAAGCTCACGATGGCGCTGCAGTCGCTGATCTCGCTGACCGTGCTCGGCCTCGTCATCGCCCGTGCCGTGAACGCGTTCACCTGACCGATGGCCGATGCCGAACGACGGTCGAAGTCGGGTCGAGACGTTCGCCACGGTCCTGCTCGCCGTCGCCGCTGTCGCGACCGCGTGGACGCCTCGTACCAGCCGCCCAGTGGAGAGGTGAGCAGGCGCTCCCACTCGAGCAAGGTCGACGGCGGCCCGCATCCAGTCTTCGACCGCGTCGACGCAGGGCGGGCAGCTCGCCACGATCGACGTCGCGATGTTCACGCAGTGGATCAACGCGACCGAAGCAGGCAACACCCAGCTCGCGGACTTCTACCGCGCAGCGGTTCCGGCGCCGAGTTCAAGCCCGCGTTCGACGCGTGGCTCGCGACCAAGCCACTGACGAACGCCGACGCTCCCCGGCACCCCCTTCGTCGATGCCCGAGTACCAGCTCGCGGACAACAAGGAGGCGACCCGCCTGAACTGGCGTCGCGCAAGCCGAGTCCACTCGAGCGAGCGACTCGCTCGACGCGTCGGACAACTTCATGCTGGCGGTCGTGCTCTTCGCGGTCTCGCTCTTCTTCGCCGGCATCTCGACCAAGCTCCGGTCGCGTCGGTCAGCGGGAGGTCCTGCTCGTGCTCGGCGGGCTGCTGTTCCTCGGAACCTTCATCTGGATCGTGACGATTCCCGGCCAGGTTCGTCGGCTGACAGTCGGCACGCTACGTTCGCACCCGATGGTCGCCGTCCAGCCCGCCGGCAACCCGCTGTCGCCCTACCTCTCGTTCGACCGTGACACGTGGTCGGCGCTGCGCGCGGCAACGCCACTCACCCTCGACGAACGAGACCTCGATGCGCTGCGGGGCATCAACGAGCGGCTCTCGCTCGAAGAAGTGACCGACATCTACCTGCCCCTGTCCCGGCTGCTGAACCTGTACGTGTCGGCGAGCCAGGACCTCTCGGCGGTCACCGACACGTTCCTCGGGAGCCTCGCCCCGCGCGTTCCCTATGTAATAGGCATCGCCGGCAGCGTCGCCGTGGGCAAGAGCACGACGGCCCGCATCCTCCAGACGCTGCTCTCCCGCTGGCCGCACCACCCGAAGGTCGACCTGATCACGACCGACGGGTTCCTCTTCCCGAATGCGGTGCTCGAAGAGCGCGGCATCATGAGCCGCAAGGGCTTCCCCGAGAGCTACGACGTGCGGCG
The DNA here is from genome assembly GCA_963726495.1 of uncultured Acidimicrobiales bacterium. Classification (GTDB taxonomy): domain Bacteria; phylum Actinomycetota; class Acidimicrobiia; order Acidimicrobiales; family DATKAS01; genus DATKAS01. Next base: position 137,188 of record CAVSCP010000007.1, on the reverse strand, counting down.
ACTCGTCCAGTTCATGGCCGAGGTGAAGTCGGGCAAGGAAGACGTCGAAGCGCCGATCTACTCGCACATCGTCTACGACATCGTCGCCGGCGAGACCCAAGTCGTGCGCAGCCCCGACATCGTGATCGTCGAGGGCCTGAACGTGCTGCAGTCCGCGAGCTCACGAGTCGGCACCGGCGACTCTCCGCCGATCTTCGTGTCCGACTTCTTCGACTTCTCGATCTACGTCGACGCGGAGGAAGCGCACGTCGAGCAGTGGTTCCTCGAGCGGTTCCAAGCGCTGCGGGCGACGATCTTCCGCGACCCGAACTCGTACTTCCATCGCTTCTCGGCGATGAGCGACGAGCAGGCGATCGAGTTCGCGCACGGCATCTGGCGGGAGATCAACGGTCGCAACCTGCGGGAGAACATCCTCCCGACTCGGGAGCGCGCTCGGCTCGTGCTCGAGAAGGGCCCTGACCACAGCGTGCGCAGCGTCCGCCTCCGCCGGCTGTAGGCAAATCGGCGGTCGGCGCCGGCTCGGCGAGCACGTAGCGTTGCCTCCCCGTGGGCGCGATCGACGTGCAGGGCCTGGCGTGGAAGCGCCCGGGCAGCGGACATCGCCTGTTCCACGACGTCTCGTTCCGCGTCGGCAACGGCGAGCGAGTTGCACTCGTCGGCGCGAACGGCGTCGGCAAGTCGACCGTGCTGCGCGTCCTCGCCGGCGACACGAAGGCGACCGAAGGGACCGTGCGGATCGACGGCCGGGCCGGCGTCATGCGCCAGCTCGTCGGATCGATCCGCGACGACACGACCGTGCGCGCGTTCCTCGTGGCGCTTGCAGCGCCGCCGTTGCGCGCCGCCGCGGCGAAGCTCGCCGCCGCTGAGCACGCAGTCGCCGAACGTCCGAACGACAACGACATCGCGCTGCAGTACGCGCACGCGCTCGGCGCGTGGGGCGACGCCGGCGGATACGACGCCGAGGTCTTCTGGGACGTCTGCCTCACCGAGGCGTTCGGCGTCGACCTCGGCCAGGTCGGCGAGCGTCCGGTCGCCGTCACTCTCGGGCGGCGAGCAGAAGCGACTCGCGCTCGAGGTGCTGCTCCGCGGCTCCGACGACGTGCTCCTGCTCGACGAGCCCGACAACTTCCTCGACATCCCCGCGAAGCGCCGGCTCGAGCAGCAGCTGCGAGCGACTTCGAAGACGATCCTCTACGTCAGCCACGACCGCGAGCTCCTCGCCGGCACCGCGACCAAGATCGTGACGCTCGAGGCCAGCGGCGCGTGGACGCACGGCGCGTCGTTCGCCACCTACTACGAAGCGCGTGACGCTCGACGGGCGCGCATCGACGACGAGTACACGCGGCACCAGCGTGAGCGCGATCGCCTCGAGGCGATCATGAAGGAGATGAAGCGGCGCGCGTCGTTCGCCGACAACTTCGCGCCCAAGGCCAAGGCTGCAGAGAGCCGCCTGCGCCACTTCGACGAGGCCGGTCCGCCGCCGGAGCGAGTGAAGGATCAGAAGATCACGATGCGGCTCGGTGGAGCCCGCACCGGCAAGCGCGCTGTCGTCCTCGAAGGTCTCGAGCTCGACGGGCTCACCGATCCGTTCGACGCCGAGCTCTGGTTCGGCGAGCGCGTCGCGGTCGTCGGGCCGAACGGCACCGGCAAGAGCCACTTCCTCCACCTGCTCGCCGGCCGCGAGATCGGCCATCACGGCGACTGGCGCCTCGGCGCGAACGTCGTGCCCGGGCTTCTTCAGCCAGACCCACGACCATCCCGAGCTCGCCGGCCGCTCGCTCGCCGAGATCTTGCAGAGCCGCGACCAAGCACGCGGCCCCGCGATGAGCCGCCTCCGCCGCTACGAGCTGCAGGGTTGCGCGGACCAGCCGTTCGAGACCCTGTCGGGCGGACAGCAAGCGCGCTTCCAAGTGCTGCTGCTCGAGCTCGACGGCGCCACGCTCCTCCTGCTCGACGAGCCGACCGACAACCTCGACCTCGCATCGGCCGAAGCGCTCGAAGACGGCCTCTCCGAGTTCGAGGGCACGGTCATCGCGGTCACCCACGACCGCTGGTTCATGCGCGGCTTCGACCGCTTCCTCGTGTTCGGCGACGACTGCAAGGTGACCGACCACCTCGAACCCCCCGCCGAAATTCTGGCGTACGTCTCGTAGACCGCACTGCTCGCGCCAAGAGAACCAGCTCAGGTGGAGGCGGCGACGGGTTCGGTCTCGACCGTCGGCGCCTCGGCCATCGCGAGCACTGCGAGCGCGACGACCACGACGCCCATGCCGAGCGCCTGCACCGCGTTGAGCGACTCGCCGAGGAAGACCGCGGCTCCGATCGTCGCGAGCACCGGCTCGCCCAGCGTGAGCACCGACGACGTCGACACGTCGACGTGTGCGTGCGCCCACGTCATCAGCCCGTGGCCCGCCGCGCCCGGGATGAGCACGAGCAACACGAGCCAGAGCCAGCCGACGCCGTGCACAGAACCGAAGTCCTGATGGGTGAGCAGCGCGATCGGCGTCACGGTGAGCGCGGCGACGAGCGTCATCGCCGACATGTACTCGAGCGTGCCGATGCCCTTTCGGGCGTGCTTCGTGACGAGGAAGAACGCGGCCCACGAGGCGAGGTTCAGGACGGCGAGCAGGTCGCCGGCCGTCGACCGATCGCCGCCGCTCCCGCCCGCGAGCACGACGACCACCACGCCGACGATCGCGAGCGTCGAGCAGCACGATCGCCCGGCGCGTGACCTTCTCCCCCATGAACTTCACGGCGACGGGGAACACGATGACGGGCGTCAGCGACCCGATGATCGCGACGTTCGCGATCGAGGTCATACGCACCGACGTGAAGTAGAGCGCGACGTTGAGGCCGAAGCACACGCCGCCCAACCACGAGCGCTTGATCACGTCCCACGAGAGGCGCCGCTTCGTCACGAGCAGCGCGGCCGTGAGCAGCGCGCCGCCCATCCACAGTCGGTAGAAGCTCACGACGAGGCCCGACGCGCCGATCGCCTTGCCGAGGACTCCGCCGAGTCCCCAGCACGTCGTCGCGGCGAGGACCGCGAGCACGCCGAACCGCGTGCCCGATCGGGGCCGCATCGCTCGCCGTGCGACCTTCGTGCCATCGTCAGGCGACGAGCGCGGACACGAAGTCCTCGTAGACCTGCGTGTGGCGATCGATGTCCGCGTCGGTGTGCTGCACCGAGACCAGCCACTGCTCGTCCAGACCGGGCGGCAGCAAGATGCCGCGGTTGATGCCCCAGATCCAGTTCGCGTAGGCGAGGTCCATGTCGGTGGCCTTGTAGTCGCGGTAGTTGCGCACCGGGGTGGGCGAGTAGGTGACGCAACCCTTCGCGCCCATCTCGACGGTGTGCGCGGGAAGGCCGGCGTCGGCGACGATCTTCCCGAACGACTCGACCATCCGGTGGTTCCGAGCCTCGACCTCTGCCACTGCCGCCGGCGTGCAGATGTCGCGCAGCACCGCGCGGGCCGCGGCCATCACGAGCGGGTTGCCGTTGTAGGTGCCGAGGTGCAGCACCGAGCCCTGCGTGATGGTCTCCATCACCTCGGCGCGGCCACCGAACGCACCGATCGGGAGACCTCCACCGATCGACTTCGCGAGGCACACGAGGTCGGGTTGCACGCCGAACTTGCGCGTGGCGCCGCCATACCCGGCGGTGATGCCGGTCTTGACCTCGTCGAAGATGAGCATCGTGCCGTGGCGCTCGGTGACCTCGCGCACTGCTTCGAGGTAGCCAGGCTCGGGCAGGCAGATGCCGATGTTCTCCATCACCGGCTCGAGGATGAACGCGGCGACCTCGCCCCGATTGGCCTCGAGCACGCGCTCGAGCGCTGCGATGTTGTTGAACGGGACGACGAGCGTGTCGTGCAGCACCGCGGGCGTGAGGCCGCTCGTCGCAGGCACGCCGACCGGCGCATCCGCGGGACCGGCGACGTCGAGCGACGGCTTCATCGAGACCATCACCTCGTCGTGATGGCCGTGATAGCCACCTTCGACCTTGATGATCTTCGAGCGACCCGTGTAGCCACGCGCGGCGCGGATCGCGTCCATCGTCGCCTCGGTGCCGCTGTTCGTGAATCGCACGAGGTCGAAGCCGAACCGCTCGACGAGCAGCTCCGCGACGTCCGCGTTGCCTTCGTTCGGCGTCACGTAGAGCGTGCCGTTCTCGAGCTGCTCCTCGATGGCCTTGCGCATGACGGGATGGCCATGGCCCGCGAACAGCGCGCCGTAGCCCATGTTGAAGTCGACGTAGCGGTTGCCGTCGACGTCCTCGAGCCAGGAACCCTGAGCTCGACGGGCGACCACGGGATAGGGGTCGTAGAACTGGAACGACGAGGGCACTCCCAGGGGCAGCACCTTGGCTGCACGCGCGTTCGCAGCCTGGGATTTCGTCGTTCTCGCCGAATACGCCTCCAGCTCCCGCTCAGTGATCTGGCGGGCACGGGCAGCAAGGGCTGCCCGGTCGCGGGTGGGCGAGGACATGGGTACCACTTCCCAACTGATGACCCGCCGGCCGATGCGCCGCCGAGAGGCTTCAGCCTACGCGGCGAGGCCCTCTGTCGAAGGTCCAGATCCGTCCAGCGAGGCCGGGCGAAGGACTCACGGCCCTTGGACGTATTGCCCCCGGCGCCCGCCGACACGACCGCTCTGTCGCGGATTCTGAAGCCGGATGGCTGCATTCGCCGCCGCCAGGGCATCATGGGCAAGACGTCGAAAGGAGGCCCCGCCATGGCTCTCGCCCCTTCGGTCACCGAACAACATCCGGGCCTCACCGATCCCGTGTACCGCGCTCGCCGCGAGGAGATCGCGCGCATCGGTGAGACGTTCCACACCGGCGAGCCGATCCCCGTCGTCCGCTACACGGATGAGGAGGACGGCGTCTGGCGTCTGGTGTCGAGCGAGCTCGCCGCCAAGCACCGTCGTGACGCGTGCGACGCGTACCTCGAAGGAGCGGCAGCGCGTCTCGCTGCCCACGGATCGCGTCCCGCAGCTCGCCTGGGTGTCGAAGCGCCTCACGGCGCTCACGAGCTTTCGCGTCGAGCCCGTGCCCGGCCTCGTGCCGACTCGCCGCTTCTACGGATCGCTCGCGGACCGCTGCTTCCTGAGCACGCAGTACGTGCGCCACCCGTCGGTGCCTCTGTACACGCCCGAGCCCGACGTCATCCACGAAGTCATCGGGCACACGAACCAGCTGGGCCACCCGCTGTTCGCGAACCTCTACGAAGCGATGGGGCGTGCGGTGCGCCGCGTCGAGTCTGACGAGGCGCTCGATCGATTGAGCCGCGTGTGGTGGTTCACGCTCGAGTTCGGGTTGGTGCGTGAGCGCGGCGACCTCAAGACCTACGGCGCCGGCATCCTCTCGTCGTTCGGCGAGCTCGACGCGTACCGGCACGCGGAGGTCCGCCCGTTCGACATCCGCGCGATGGAGACGCAGGACTACGACATCACGACGTTCCAGCCGGTGCTCTTCGCGGCCGAGTCGATGGCCCAGGTCTCCGAGGAGCTGACGCGGTACTTCGACGCGGCCCGTGGCTGACGAGGCGACACCGGGCCGGCCGCTCGACGCGACCGACCGCACGATCATCCGGCTGCTGACGGCGGACGGCCGCATGTCGGTGAACGAGCTGGCCGGACGAGTGAACATCTCCCGCGCCAGCGCGTACAGCCGGCTCGAGCGCCTCCGCACCGCGGGTGTGATCGAGGGCTTCACCGCCCGAGTGAACCCGAGCAAGGTGGGCCTCGAGATCGCCGCGCTGATCTTCGTCAACGCCGACCAGCACGGCTGGAAGGCGCTGCAGCACAAGCTCCTCGACCTCCCCGGACTCGAGCATCTCGCCGTCACGACCGGCACCTTCGACTTCTGCCTGCTGGTCCGCGTGCCCGACATGCAGACCCTCAGAGACGTGGTGCTCGAGCGGCTCCAAGCCATGCCCGAGGTGCGCTCGACGCAGACGGCCTTTGTTCTCGACGAGCATCGACCGCCGCCTATGCCAGACTGACAACCCCTTGGTGGCCGTAGCTCAGTTGGTTAGAGCGCCAGGTTGTGGCCCTGGAGGTCGGGGGTTCAAGTCCCCTCGGTCACCCCAAGTCACGCTGCGTCGGCCACTGCACCCCGCCGCACCAGCTGCCCGCGCACGACGATCGTGACCGCACCACCCGACGAGTGCGGTGACCGAAACTCGCCAGAACTCGCGCTTGCGGCCGATACCGTCGTCCGGATGTCCCGGCCCCGACTGCTGACGACAGCCGAGGGCACGAACACCGGTGCGTTCGCACCGCTCGACTGGGGACTGCTGTGCACGGCGGGCGGGATCTGGGGCGCGTCGTTCCTCTTCATCGCGATCGGGCTCGACGCGTTCGATCCGTCGTTGATCACCACGCTGCGGATCACGTTCGGCTTCGGGCTGCTCGCCTTCCTGCCCGCGACTCGGCGATCGATCGCGCGCGCCGATTGGCCGCGGCTCGTGCTCGTCGGCATCACGTGGGTCGCGATCCCCTTGTCGATGTTCCCGTTGGCCGAGCGCCACGTGTCGTCCGCGGTGACAGGGATGCTCAACGGCGCGACGCCGCTCTTCGCGGCCGCGGTTGCGACGTTGATGCTCCAAAAGCTCCCGCCGCGCCAGCAGCTCATCGGCCTCGGAGTCGGGTTCGTCGGCGTGCTCTTGATCGGCCTCGCCTCGGTCGATGAGGCGTCGAGCTCACTCGGCGGGATCGTCTTGATCCTCATCGCCCTGTGCTCTTACGGCGTCGCCTACAACGTGCAGGTCCCCCTCCAGCAGCGATACGGCTCGCTTCCCGTGATCTGGAGAGCGCTCGCGGTGGGATGGGTGCTCACATTGCCGCTCGGCCTCGCGGGCTTGGATGACTCGTCGTTTGCGTGGCGCCCGCTGCTGGCGTGCATGGCGCTCGGTGCGCTCGGCACGGGTGTGGCATATGTCGCAATGGGCACCCTGGTCGGGAGGGTCGGCAGCACTCGAGCCTCGATCACGACCTATGTAATTCCCGTGGTCGCGATCATTCTGGGGGCGGTCTTCCGCAATGATCACATTGCCCCGTTGGCGATCGCCGGCACCGCAGTCGTGCTGTCGGGCGCCTGGATCACGGGACGGTCCCGAGCCAGCTGACCTCGGGAACCGCGGGCCCGGGCGGCGACGTCCAACGGCTTGGCGATGCGTCTGGAGGACGAGTAGTGCAAACCCCGCGCGGCTTCTTGATCGGAGCCGGCGTGATCGCGGCCATCGCGGCCCTCACGTCGGTCGGTCATCCGCACACCGAGACGGCGGTCGAGACGACCGCGCCAATCGTCACCGACGCGATCGAAGACACGACGACGACCAACGCCACGACGACGGACCCTGAGACTCGCGTCCTTGCCGAGCACGTCGAGGCTGGCATCGATGCAGGCGCAGCCGCGGCGAGTGCGGGCGCGGCGAGTGCGGGCGCGGTCGACGACGATGGAGCTCGAGCACCGGAGACCCCGCGGCGGTGCCCGGCGACACCATGTCGACGCCCGCGGCCGAGAACCGCCAGGACTCAGCCGCGTCGACGGTCGAGGTGCGCGACGGGCGACGCGCTCGCAGCCGGACGATCCCATCGTCGACAGCGCGCCGCAGACGAGCCCGGCCACCACGCTCGCGCCGACGACCACTGCTGCTCCCACGACCACCGCGCCCCCGACGACGCTCGCGCCGACCACCGCGCCCTCGGTCACGCGGGTCACGGTGCCGAAGATCGACGTGAACGTCTCCCCGGTGACCGCGCCGAAGATCGATGTGAACGTCCCTCCGGTCACCGTGCCGCAGGTCGTCGTCCCCGCGCCGGTGGTGCCCGCGCCGCCAACGCCCCCGAAGTGAAGTCGACGATCGCCTACGATCTCCCGGCCGCGTAGCGGCACGCGCCTCTAGCTCAATGGCAGAGCAACGGACTCTTAATCCGCAGGTTCTGGGTTCGAATCCCAGGGGGCGCACACTGGGTCAGATCCGTCGCCGGTGACGCCGGCGGGCGTCAACGAACGAATCCAATACGGTCGAGCACGAATTCCGCGATGGCCAAGCTGGACGTCGCCGCGGGCGATGGGGCGTTTCGAATCGTGACGATGCGGTCGTTGTCGTTGATGCGGAAGTCGTCGACGAGCGAACCGTCTCGATCGACCGCCTGGGCCCGCACGCCGGAGCCAGAGCGGACGACGTCCTCCGCACCGATCTCGGGCACATAGCGGCTCGCAGTCCGCATGTAGGCCTTGATCGAGAGTGAGGAGTGCATCTCCGTGATGCCTGTGCGCCAGTGCCGACGCGCCATACGCCAGAACCCCGGCCACGTCACGATGTCGCGCATGTCTCCGATCCGGATGTCGGAACGCCGGTAGCCCTCTCGCCGAAACGCGAGCACCGCGTTGGGACCAACCTCGACGTGGCCGGACACCCGGCACGTGAAGTGCACGCCCAGGAACGGGTAGCGCGGATCGGGTACCGGATAGATGAGCCCGCGGACGAGGTCGCGCTTCTCCGGCTTCACAGTCAGGTACTCGCCACGAAAGGGCACGATCCGCGGCCCGGACTCCCCGTCGGCCGGGCGCGAGACGCGATCGGCGTGGAGCCCGGCGCACACGACGAGTCGGTGGACACGATGGACGCCGGTGGATGCGGTCACATGGATAGCGTCGCTGCGCCGATCGATCGAGGTGACCGCGGCAGAGCGCATGATCGTGCCGCCGGCCGCCTCGATGTCGGCAGCGAACGCGTGGGCGATCGCGACGTAGTCGGTGATGGCCGTGGCGGGCGAGTGCAGTGCCACCAAACCAACAGCGTTCGGCTCGATGTCAGTGATGTCGGATCGCTCGACGCGGGCGAGCCCGGGGACTCCGTTCTCGCGCGGTCACCTCGAGGGCGTCGAGTCGGCTGACCTCCGTTTCGTCGAGGGCTACGACCAGCTTGCCGCACTCCTCGTACGGCAACCCGCGGGCACGGCAGAAGTCGCGCATCAGTTGGCGGCCACGGGTGCACAGCTGGGCCTTGAGGCTGCCGGGCTTGTAGTAGATCCCGGCGTGCACGACGCCAGAGTTGTGGCCCGTCTGGTGAGCGGCGAGATGCTGTTCCTTCTCGAAGACCTGCACCTGCATGCCCGGAAAGCGTCGGGTGAGCTCACGCCCGATGGCGAGTCCGAGGATGCCGCCGCCGACGATCCCGACAGGGAGCTCGCTCATGAGCTCCTCTCCGTCGGTCTCGGCTGCACACGGTCGATCATTCCACGGGCCGTCGTCGGCGGGCTCGAACTCGATCGGTGGGAGACGGTGTCGAGGCATCCGGCCCGCCCTTTCAGCGACCGCCCCACAGCGGTCCGCCACCCACTTGAAACACCAAATGGCCCGACGGCGAGCTGTGTCGCATCCGTTTCGAGCACTATCGGCTGCTCCGCCGCACGGCCACCGGCCGATCCGTGAGGTGACCGACCGGCGACACGCCCGACACGAGGCGAGGACGACAGGGTGAGCCGCTGAGCCGAGAGCCTGCGTGGTCACACAGTGGTCACAAGACCCTTCATCATTCGACCGCACGCTCTGACACAGGCCGTACCCAACGAGTCAGATCGAGCAGATCAGACGTGCCGAACGAGCACTTGTCGCTATGGCTTGAGACAGCTCCCGTAGAGTTCGAATCCCAGGGGGCGCACGCGATTGACCTGAAGCGATGCGGTCGGATCGGGCCTGGTGGCCCCATTGGTCACAGAGTGCTCACCGCGGGTTCTCGTGCCGTGTCAGGCAACGTTCGCCACTCGGGGAGCCTTGACTCTCCCCCGTGGGGAGGCCGCACACTCGATGCGTCGGGTTGTCCAGCTCGACGACGAGGGAGTGTCAGACGTGGAAGAACTCAGCATCGGCGAGTTCGCACGACGGTCGCGTCTGTCGGTCAAGGCACTCCGCCTCTACGACGAGCTCGGCGTGCTGGTTCCCGCGCGGGTCGACGAAGCCTCGGGCTATCGGTACTACGACGTCACTCAGCTCGAAGCAGCCCGCCTTGTCGCGATGTTGCGTCAACTCGAATTGCCGCTTGCCACGATCAAGGAACTGCTCGTTCGCGATCCGGTTGATGCCGCAGGCGCGGATCGCGGCGCACTGGCGGGAGGTCGACTCCGCACACGACGCGCGCCGAGAGCTCGCGGACTACCTCGTCAACCGACTGAGTGGAAAGAGGTTCGTCATGTACGAAGTCGCCACACGAGAGATGCCGGAGCGGAGCTTGCTCTGCCTGAAGCGCAACGTCGACGAAGACGGCGCCTGGGCGCTCGGCAAGGAGTTCATCGCGATCCTCCGCGAGCGTCCGCTACCGAAGATGAGCGGGCGAGAAGGCGCGATGTTCTCCATCTACTGGGGTGAAGTGAGCGCCGACAGCGACGGCCCCGTTGAATGGTGCAAGCCGGTCCCTGAGGAAGGGGCGAAGGCACTTTCATCGCACTACCCGGAACTCAGCTTGCGGACTGAACCCGCACATCGCGAGTCGTACGTCGCGTTACCGAACGACGCGCTACCGGGTGGCTCGAGTGGGAACCCGGGCGCGCAATGGCAGCTGCACGTCGGAGGCTTTGCGCGCCTGGGCGGTCGAGCAGGGGATCGAACCTGAGAGTCTCGCCCTCAAGCCTGAGGATCTCGGCGTACGAATCACCTACCTTGCGAGCGAGCCGGTCACTGAGACGAGCGCCCCCTACTGCGACTTCGCCGTGCCGTTCGCCTGAGCACTCGGCCGGAGGAAGGTGGGGGGCTCTGCCACACGTCGCTCCGGACCAACGCGGCTTCGTCCGTGCGCCGACGCACCCCTCGGTCGTACACCGGGCCTTTGCGACCACCGTCGACGCAATGACCTCGCCGCGCTGAGTCAGCAGCTGCTCGACGGCGGCGACAATGCTCCTGCGATTGCAGTCGAGGACAACGTTCGCTCCGGGTGACGAAGTTGCTCGGCACCCAGCAAACGGTAGGAGACCACTCTCAGCATTTGGGGGACCACTCTGCGCACCCTCGGAAGAGGCCGGGCTCAGCACTCATCCGGCGCCGCTGACCGCGGCGAGCAGCCTCGACCGTCCCGTACCCCGCCTGGTCGGGCAGTCTCCGTAGGCGGTACGCGCACGGGGAGCTGGTCCTCGCGGTGCGATGATCGTGTCGGTGAGCCGAGCGAATCGTGCCGCCGCTCCCGTGCACCGCTGCGGCCTGCCTCCGCCACCCTCGCGCCGATGTGGCAGGCGGGCTACGGTGCCAAACAACCAGAGGATGGCATGAGCCATCTGAGTGCAACGAAACTGACGTTCTCACCCAAGTGGGCCACCATGGACGACGACGAGCGGACCACCGAGCAGGTCGCGGCCTACGACATCGTCTCGAAGTGCGGTGGCGAGATCAAGGCGCAATACGTGCTGTGGAGCGACAACAGCTTGTTCACGATCACCGACTACCCGGATGAGGTCTCGCGATGAAGTCGCAACAGGCGATCACACGGCGCGCACGTTGTGCTCGTTGCGCCACGAGCGATCCCGCTCGAGGACGTGCTCTCGTGGGCGGACGAGGTCAAGATCATCGCCGGGCGCTGACCCGCGGTCTTGTTCGCAGAGCCCTGAACAGACTGAAGTCCCCCACCCACAATTGGTGGGACTTCGTCGCTTCCCGTGTGCGTACTCGGCGCCGCACGTCACGTTGGCGGATGCGGGTTGTGGTCCGAGCACCGGTCTTCGAACCGAGGTTCACATGGCCCGTGCGTTCATCAATCATCCCGTCGCCGACTACGACAAGTGGCGGCCGTTCTACGACGCGGACAAGAGCGGCACGCGGGGCTCGGCATCACCGACATCGCCGTTCTGCGCGACGCGGATGACCCCAACTCCGTCTGGATCGTCGGCGAGGCCGACACCGACAACGTCGAGGCGCTGCTCTCCGATCCCGACCTCGCCAAGGTGATGCAAGAGGCCGGCGTGACGGCTCCCCCGACGTTCTGGGTCGCCTGACCGGAGCCCGCGAGCCGACGCGCTCTCGCACCGCCTCGGACCTTTACGGTGCCCGCATGACCTCGAGTCTGCGCGTGCCGAAGTACCTGCAGGCCTCCACCGACGCTGGTGGACCGGCGCGGGTGGCGTGGTTGGCCGCGCTGCCGGCCCGGGTCGACGAGCTCTCAGCGCGCTGGCAGCTCATCCTCGACGAACCGTTCGAGCCCGGCGGCAACTGCTCGTGGGTCGCGCCGGGAGTCGACGTCGACGGACGCGACGTAGTGCTCAAGGTCGCGTGGCAGCACACCGAGTCGTTGCACGAGGCCGAGGGGCTCGCCGCGCTCGGAGGCCAAGGCGCGGCCGAGGTGTACGCGTTCGACCACCTTGCCGACGACACCACCGCGCTGCTGCTCGAGCGGTGCCGCCCTGGCACCGAGCTGCGCGGACGCCCCGAGGCCGAGCAGCACGTCGTCGTGACCGACCTGCTCCGCTCGGTGTGGGCCGTGGACCTGCCGGCCGACCATCCGTTCCGTCCGCTCTCGGTGATGGCCGACGACTGGGCGGCGCGAGCCGAGGCGCGGCTCGCTGCCGACCCGGCACGACTCGACGCCGGGCTGGCTCGCGAGGGGCTCGCGCTGTTCCGCGAGCTCGCGCGCACCGGACCCACCGAGGTCCTGCTGTTCACCGACCTCCACGCCGGCAACGTGCTGTCCGGCCAGCGCCGCCCGTGGCTGCTCATCGACCCCAAGCCGTATGTCGGCGACCCCCACTACGACGTCCTGCAGCACCTGTTGAACTGCGACGTCTCCCTGCAGGCCGACCCGATCGGGCTGCTGACCGCGGTCGCGGATCTGGCGGGGCTTGATGCCGACCGCGTGAGGCAGTGGCTCTTCGCGCGATGCGTCCAGGAGAGCCTCGGCGACTGGACACCCTGGCCGAGTCTCGACGTCGTGCTCCGGAAGCTGGGCGGCTGAGGAGACCGAGGGCCCCGGGCGCTCACCCTCGCATGGGAACGCCCTGGGCCTTCGGCGGGAACCGCGCGAGGCGACCCGCCCGCCGTCGATCGAGCCGACAGCTTGGCGTAGCGCGGGCGGGCCGCTTCGCATCGCCTACAGCGTCCGAGGTGACGCTCGCGTTACACGGCCGGGAAGCAATTTCGGAACCCCTCGCCGGTCGCCCAGACCCGCCCTAACGGACCCCTTACGGCGCGCCGTCCACTACTGGCGCGATCTTGACGCGAGGACGCTGTCTTCACGAGGGGGCAACCGTTCAACTGTGATCAGTGAAGGTTGAAGAGGAACTCGCGCCTCCCAGTGCGCCTGACGAGACCTCGACGAACGGCTCCGCGCCCTCGATCGACCTCCCCGAATCGCGGGGCTACCGGATCAAGAAGGGCCTCCTGGGGCCGCCGCTGCACACCGAGCGGCTCGCGCACGAACGGCTCGGCAAGCCCACCGCGCTCGCGGTGTTCGCCAGCGACAACCTCTCGTCGTCCGCGTACGCGACCGAGGAGATCCTCCGTGTCGCGGTGCCCGCCGTCGGCGTGGCTGCGTTCAGCCTCGTGGTGCCCATCACCACCGCGCTGTTGGTGGTGCTCGGCTTCCTGATCCTCTCGTACCGCCAGACGATCAAGGCCTATCCGAGCGCAGGCGGCGCGTACATCGTCACCCGCGACAACTTCGGTCTCCTGCCGGCTCAGGTCGCGGGTGTCGCATTGCTCACCGACTACGTGCTCACCGTGTCGGTGTCGGTGGCGGCAGGCATGGCCGCAGTCGCTTCGGCGATCCCTGCGATCGTTCCCTTCCAGCTGTGGCTTTCGATCGCGTGCGTCGTGCTCATCGCGGGGATGAACCTGAAGGGTGTCCGCGAGTCAGGCCGCATCTTCGCGGTGCCCACCTACTTCTTCATCGGCTGCATGGCCGTGCTGATCGTCGTCGGCACCGTGAAGATGTTCTTCGGCAACCTGCCCGGTCCAGAGCCTCGATCATCCGGGCCTCGTGCCAGTCGGCAGTCCGAGCGCCGGCCTCTTCTATGGCGCCACGCTCTACGTGATCCTCCACGCGTTCGCGTCCGGCGGTGCGGCGGTCACGGGTGTCGAGGCGATCTCGAACGGCGTGCCCGCGTTCAAAGAGCCCGCGTGGAAGAACGCGCGGACGACGCTCGTGATCATGGGCTCCCTGCTCGGCGTGATGTTCCTCGGCCTGTCGGTGCTGGCGGCGAAGGTGCACGCCGCGCCGTACATCTCGGGCACCCCGACGGTCATCTCGCAGGTCGGCGACCTCGTCTTCGGTCCGACCACCACGGGCCGCGTGCTCTATTACCTGCTGCAGGTCGGCACGATGCTGATCCTGGTGCTCGCGGCGAACACCAGCTTCGCCGACTTCCCTCGTCTCGCGAGCTTCCACGCCGGCGACAACTTCATGCCCCGCCAGCTCACGAAGCGCGGGCACCGGCTCGTGTTCTCGAACGGGATCATCTCGCTCGCGATCGCGGCGATCGTGCTGCTGATCGTCACCGACGCGAAGGTCGACCGGCTCATCCCGCTCTACGCGATCGGTGTGTTCACGAGCTTCACGCTCTCGCAGGCCGGCATGGCGAAGCACCACATCCGGCTCAAGGAGGACGGCTGGCGGTGGGGGCTGTTCGTCAACGCGACGGGCGCCCTGCTCTCGCTCCTCGTCCTCGTGATCGTCGCGATCACGAAGTTCACGCACGGCGCGTGGGTGATCCTGGTGCTCGTCCCGATCATGGTGTCCGTGCTCGTGAGGCTCAACCGCCAGTACGAGGGCGAGGCACGCGAGCTCGAGCACGACGCGCCGAAGGCAGTCGCCGCGCCGATCCTGCGCCGGCACGTCGTGTTCGTGTTCATCGACGACGTGAACCTCGCCGCCGCTCGAGCGCTCCAGTACGCGCGCACGCTGACGCCCGACGAGCTGCGCGTCATCCACTTCGATCTCGACCCCGTGCGCACCGAGGACCTCACCGCGGCCTGGACCCGCCTCGGCCTCGCACGGGTCTCGCTCGAGATCCACGAGCTGCCCGATCGACGCCTGAACCGCGCCGCGCTCGAGCTGGTCGCCGCCGAGCTCGGCGACCTCGACACCGAAGTCACCGTGCTGATCCCCCGCATCCAGCACACCCGGGTGTGGCATCGCCTGCTGCACGATCGCACCGCGGGATCGATCGCCGAGGCACTGGCCGACCTACCGCACTGCAACGTGACGATCGTGCCGTACCACCTGAGGTCGGGCGCGCCGAAGCACTCGGTCGACCTCGAGGCGATGTACGAGCAGCCGCACGAGCGCACGAACGGATCGGGCCCGCGACAGCCGCGAGTGACCCACGACCCCACGATCGCCCCGGTGGCCGGATCACTGGCGATCGACGCGGCGCCCTCACACGAGCGTGTCGCGGTCAGCGGGAGGATCGTCGCGGTGCGCGTGCAGCCGTGGGGTGGCGCGCCGACGCTCGAGGCGACGCTGCGTGACGCCAGTGGTGAGCTCACGCTCGTGTTCCTCGGACGCCGCCAGATCGGCGGCATCATCCCGGGGACGATGCTCACCGCGAACGGCGTCATCGGCCTCCACAAGAGCCGTGTCTCGATGCTGAACCCCGAGTACCGGTTGCTCTCGGTCCCCCACGCGCCGCCGAAGCAGCACTGACGGCGTAGGCGCTTCACGACCTCCGATGGCGGAGGAGCGCGACGCCGAGCTGGTCCGCGACCGCAGCGGCGGCGTGACGGCGATCGATGTCGATCGACATCCCGGCGTTGCTCCTCGGGAAGAGGAGGAGGAAGTAGCCGAGGTCGCGGCCATGAGCCCGAACCGGCAGCGCGGCGACGTCGGCGCCAACCGCGCTGGGGCCACTCGGCACCCGCGCGCCGTCGTGCGTGAGCACCGACACCTCACTCGGCGGCGACCCGACTCGGTACTCGACGTCGACGGCGTCGAGGAGGTCGGCCAGCTCCTCGGCGGAGCGCGCGATCAGCCGGCCAGGCGGCTCGCCGGCCGCAGCGAGCTCGGCCCGGCGCTGGAAGCGCTCGATCTCACGGTCACGGTCGAGCGCGTGGGCATGACTGCGACGAGCCCGCTCGACCAGCTCACCGCCAACCAGCCCGACGGCGGCGAGCAGCACCGTCGTCTGCACGTCGTCGCTTCGGTCGATCGTGAGCGCGCCGTACGGGACGGTGAGGAAGAAGTCGAACGCGATCGCGGTGACGATGCCCGCGGCGACGCCCGCCGCCCGGCCGCCGACGACCGCGATCCCGAGCACGACGAGCACCAGGATCAGGGCGAGGTTCGCCGACGCGACATGGCTGCGCAGCGGCACGAGCGCGCAGACGGCGGCGACCGAGACCAACGCCGCGCATCCGACACGGACCATCACTCCACGATGTACGAGCGCGCGACCGGCGGGTCAAGGCTCCTGACGAGATCCTGACGGCTCGACGCGCCGCGTGCTTACGATGAGCGCATGAGCGCTGACGCTGGAAACGGCGATGGCCGCGCGTACGGCCTGCCCGCCGGGACGATCGACCACGACCTCACGTCGGTGGACGCGGGCACACCGGGAGGTGAGCTCCTCAGGCGGTACTGGCATCCCGTGGCGCTGTCCGAGGAAGCCACTGACCTTCCACGCGCGATCCGCGTCCTCGGCGAAGACCTCGTCTTGTTCCGCGACCGCAGTGGCAACCCCGGGCTCGTCTACCCGCGCTGCGTGCACCGCGGCACGACGCTCCTCTTCGGCAGGGTCGAAGACGTCGGCATCCGCTGCTGCTACCACGGCTGGCTCTTCGACTCGGAGGGTCGCTGCCTCGACCAGCCGTGCGAGCCCGAGCACGGCTTGCACCGCGACCGGTACCGCCAGCCCTGGTACCCGGTGCAGGAGCGCTACGGCATGGTCTTCGCGTACCTCGGCCCTGCCGACAAGCAACCGGTGCTCCCCCGCTACGACATCTTCGAAGACCTGGGTCCGGGTGAGCGTGTGGTGGCCAACGGCGCAAGCATCGGATCAGGCGGACCGCCGCTCATGCACTGCAACTGGTTCCAGACGCACGAGAACGTGATGGACCCGTACCACGTGTTCATCCTCCACGGCACGTTCTCGGGCACGCAGTTCACCGAGATCATGAACATCTTCCCCGAGATCTCTTGGGACTTCACCGACTACGGAGTCCGGTCGTTCCAGGATCGCAAGCTCGACGACGGCTCGATCCACCACCGCGTCACCGAGCTCGTCATGCCGAACATCAGAGTCGTCGCCGATCCACGCGTCTCGTCGTTCACCAGGACCGACAACGTCGCGTGGACGCTGCCGATCGACGACACCACGACGCGCATCTTCACGGCGTTTCGAATGGGACCGGACGCCGACACGTCGTGGCTGTCGAAGGTGAAGGACGCTCCGATGTACGGCGGCAAGTCGTGGTACCAGCTCGACGACGAAGGCCACCAGCGCTACCCCGGCGACTACGAAGCGCAAGTCGGGCAAGGACGCATCACCCTGCACTCACAGGAGCAGCTCGCGGCGAGCGATCGCGGCGTCGTGATGTTCCGCACGCTCTTCAAGCGCGCCATCAAAGCCGTAGCCGACGGTGACGACCCCCAGTGCGTGGCCCGCACCGACGACGACGCACTCGTGCGTCTGCAGGCCGGCAACTTCCTCGTCGAACCGGAGGCCGTCAGCGCTCGGTGACGACGTGCGACTCGCCGATGATGATCAGCAGATCGTCGGCGCCCTCGTCGAACACCTCGACGCGCACGATCGCGTCGCCGTCGGCTTGCGGCATCACGAGCGGTTCCGCGCGGAACGGCCCGCCGAGCCCGGGCGCGAGGTAGCGCACGAGCGCGCTGGTCGTCTTCGCCGCGCCGAACTGGTGTGCTGCCGCACCCGCGGCCGCGTCGCCGACGAGCGAGAACGCGACACCACCGTGCAGACCACCGAAGCCGTTGATGCTCGTGGGGCCGAGGGGCAGCCACCACACCTGCTTCCCCTCGCGTTCGCCCCGACTGAGACCCAACGTGTCGTGCAGGCGACCAGGCAGCCGGCACACGCCGTCGAACTGCCGGAAGAACGCGTCGCGGAACACCTGCATGGCCTCGAGGTCGTGCTCCTGCGCGTTCGGCGCGAGCCGCAGCTGCTGGCAGCTGTAGGCGACGCGAGTGCCGAGGTCGTCGTGCGCGTCGATCTGGATGACCGCGGAACGACCGCCGCGCCGGGCGACCCGCGCGTCGACGAGGAGCTTCGTGCCCGTGGGCTTGTCGATGCGGTGCACGCTGATGTCTTGGTGCAGGAAGGGCGAGTTCAAGCCGGCCTGTGAGCAGGCCATGTCGAAGAACACCCCGAGCACGCCGAAGTCGACGTGCCCGTCGTCGTCGAGGAGCGCGGGCGAGAGATGGAGGTGCATGCCGGAGCCGCAGGGGTCGCCGGGCTCCGTCGCATGGATGCCGATCTTGGACACCACGTTCTCGACCATCGGATGGGTGAACGTGAGATCAGGGCGCGGCTCGGCCAACTCTGCGACTCCATTTCCTGTCAGGCGCCTCATCCTGGCAGGCTCGCGGCATGTCGATCGCGATCACCGAAGACCACCAGTCGCTCGCCAAGACGGCAGACGACTTCCTCCACAGGCGCGACGCGCGGGGCTCGGCTCGGGCACTGCTCGAGGCGCACGACGAGGCGCTGCCGTCCTGGTGGGGTGAGCTCGTCGAGCTCGGCTGGCTCGGGCTGCACGTCCCCGAGGCGCAGGGCGGTTCGGGCTACGGGCTCGAGGAGCTCGTCGTCGTGATCGAGCAGCTCGGCAGTGCAGTCGCGCCCGGGCCCGTTCGTGCCGACGGTGATCGTCGAGCGCGGTGCTCACCGCGGTCGGCGGTTCGGTCGCGGACGAGCTGCTGCCCGGTCTCGCGGATGGCTCGGTGAAGGGCGCGGTCGCGCTCGCGGGGTCAGTCGCTGTCTCCGCCGGCACAGCGTCGGGCAACGCCGGCAACGTCCTCGGAGGCGGGCTCGCCGACGTGCTCCTCGTCGCCGTGGGCGACGACGTCGCAGTGGTGAAGCGCGGCGACGGCGTGAAGGTCGACGTGCCGCCGAACATGGACCCGACCCGCCGGTCCGCGCGCGTCACCCTCGACGGCGCGCCGGCCACCGTGCTCCCCGGCGCGCGGCGCGTGCTCGTCGACCTCGCCCGCGTGCATCCTGTCCGCCGAGGCAGTTGGCCTCGCGCGTGAGGCGACCGAGATGGCGGCTTCGTACGCGAAGGAGCGCCTCCAGTTCGGACGCCCGATCGCGATGTTCCAAGCGGTGAAGCACCACTGCGCAAACATGGCTGTCGCCAGTGAGCTCGCGACGAGCGCGGTGTGGGATGCCGCGAAGGCCGCCGGCACCGGCGGCGACCAGCTGACCTACGCGGCCGCAGTCGCGGCGACGCTGGCGGCTCCCGCGGCCGAGCCTGTGCGCCAACCTGAGCACGCAGGTCCACGGCGGCATCGCGATCACCTGGGAGCACGACGCGCACCTCTTCATGCGACGCGCGAGCGTCCTGCTCGGGTACCTCGACGCCGAGGCGGCAGCGACAGAGCTCACGCGAGCTCACCCGGCGCGGCGTCGTGCGCGAGAAGACCGTCGAGCTCCCGCCCGAGGCCGAAGCCTTCCGCGACGAGGTGCGCACGCTCGCCGCGCGCATCAAGGACCTCTCGCCCGAGCAGCAGCGCGCCGAGCTCATCGAGACCGGCTACGTGATGCCGCACTGGCCCGAGCCCTACGGGCGCGAGGCCGGCGCGGTCGAGCAGCTCGTGATCGAGCAGGAGTTCGGCGCGGCAGGCGTCAAGCGGCCGCAGTACGGCATCACCGGGTGGGTGATCCTCACGCTCATCGAGTACGGCACCGACGACCAGGTGGCGCGCTGGGTCACCCCGGCGCTCGACCAGGAAGTGATCTGGTGCCAGCTCTTCTCCGAGCCCGACGCCGGGCTCCGACGCTGCGGGCATCAAGACCAAGGCCACGCGCGTCGAGGGCGGCTGGCTCGTCACCGGCCAGAAGGTGTGGACGAGCGGCGCGCACTACGCGGGCATGGGCTTCGCGACGGTGCGCACCAATCCCGACGTGCCCAAGCACGAGGGCATCACGATGATGGTCATCGACATGCACGCGGAGGGCGTCGAGGTGCGGCCGCTGAAGATGACGAGCGGCAACTCCGAGTTCAACGAGGTCTTCTTCAACGACGTCTTCGTGCCGGATGACGACGTGGTCGGCCCCGTCGACGGCGGATGGACCGTTGCCCGCGCGACGCTCGGCAACGAGAGCGTGAGCATCGGCGGCGGGCAGGGCGGCATGTCGATGCCGGGCTCGATGATGGTCACCTCGTTCGACGAGCACCCCGAGCGTCTCGCCGGCGGCGAAGCGCCGCATCGGCCGCTACGTCGCGCGAGCAGCAGGCGATGGGCTTGCTGAACCTCCGCGCCGCGCACCGAGCCGTGGCCGGAGCGGGCCCGGGCCCGAAGGCGCGATGACCAAGCTCATCCTCAGCGAGATCGGTCACGAAGCGGCGGCGATGCTCACCGAGCTGAGCGGTCCCGACGCGGCCTACATGGACGGTGCGGGCGGCATGAGCAACCTGCTCGTGCTGATGCACCGCGGCATGTCGATCGCCGGTGGCACGTCCGAGATCAAGCGCAACCAGATCGGCGAGCGCATCCTCGGCCTGCCCCGCGATCCGCTGATCAAGTAGCCGAGGCGATGATCTCGCGCAGGCTCGCTCGAAGATCGACGAGCCTGCGCTTGCTGAACAGGGTGTGAAGGTCGTCTCAGCTCCACGTGACGCGTTGCGTCTCGTGCCAACGATCGAGCACATCGGGTCGCCCTCGCACATCGATCTCGTCGCCGCGGTTCCACAACGCGAGGTACAGCGCCGCGGCCGATCCGAGAGACGAGCGTCAGCGTCGTCCACGTCGTCGTCGCCGGCATCGACGCTGAGGCGTTCGTCGACCCGGAGCACCCATCGCCGATCGACGTCATCCGCGAGCGACCACGACGACAAACGGCTTTCCGTCGAAGAGCTTCGACTTGCCACGCGTGAAGAAGCCGCGCAGCAGCTCGTCGAGCCCGTCGGCCGCGAACGCGGACGAGATGCCCGCCTCGTCCGTCGACGGCACGCGACCGAGCAACGCCGATTGCGCGTCGACCATGTGGATCGTCGTCTCGTGCGCTTGCCGGCGGGCCCAGAACTCGCGCGGTGCGGGCGCGTCCTTCAGGAACGTCATCGCCTCGAGATCGGGGGGCGCATCGCGAAGGGCAGCGATGAGATCGGCCCAGACCCTCGTCGTAGTAGCGAACGAGGATCTGGAACTGTTTCGAGCACCTGGGTCTGGGTGAGCACTGCGTCGGGCTCGTCGCCTCGCACGTGCGCGGTCGCCCACCGGTGGACCATCGCTTGGTGCGCGACGAGCTTGTCGACCGTCCACGCGGGGCACGTCGGCACGCGAGCGTCGAGCCCCGCCTGGCGAGCGAACGCCGGCGAGCTGACCGCCCGAGACCTCGACCGCCGCGAGGTGCTCGTCGAACGTGAGCGACGCGCTCACTTCGTGGCTTCGTCGATCGCGGCGAGCACGTCGGCAGGAGGCACCCACGAGCCCGCCTCGACGTTGGCCTTGATCTGCTCGGGCGATGTGGCGCCAGCGATGACCGACGCGACGGCCGGCTGCGCGGCGAGGCCTCCCATCGCGAGATGGAGCAGCGTCACTCCTGCTTCGGCCGCGACCTTCTCGAGCGCCTCGACCTTGTCGAAGTTGCGGTCGTTCAGGAACGTCGCCGCACGCGCCGCCATCGGGCTGCCGGGGCTGAGCCGCGCGCCTTCGGGCCCATCGGCTCCGCGCTTGTACTTGCCGGTGAGGAGCCCGCTCGCCAGCGGGAAGAACGGCAGCATCCCGACCCCGAAGCGGCGGCACGCGGGGATGACGTCGTTCTCGACGCGCCGGTCGACCAGGGAGTACTGGTTCTGCGCCGAGACCATGCGAGCCCAGCCGTTCGTGCGCGAGGTCCAGTCGGCGTCGGCGATCTGCCATCCGGCGAAGTTCGAGCTGCCGACGTAGCGCACCTTGCCCGGACTGCACGAGGTCGTCGAGCGCGCGCAGCGTCTCGTCGATCGGCGTGAGCGGATCGGGCCGGTGCATCTGATAGAGGTCGATGTAGTCGGTGCCGAGCCGGCGCAGGCTGCCCTCGCACGCCTCGATGATGTGATGGCGAGAGCCGGGCTGATGCTTCGTCGTCTCGAACGGCGACGGCCACTTCGTCGCGATCACGACCTCGGCCCGCCGCGCGCCGAGTGCCTTGCCCAGGCGCTCCTCGCTGGCCCCGTACGACGCCGCCGTGTCGAAGAGGTTCAGCCCTGCGTCGAGGGCAGCGGCGACGACGGCGTTCGTCGCGTCCTCGTCGATGCGGAAGCCGAAGTTGTTGCAGCCCACCCCGACGACCGAGACGTTCAGGCCCGACGATCCGAGCTGACGGAACGACACCTCACTCATGCACGACCTCCCGACGGCGAGCGCCTGACGATACGTCAACGCCGTCGGGAGTGCGCGAACGTGGCAGACGCGGGGGTGCCCCCCTCACAGGGCACTCACACGAATCGTTCGGGCCTGAACGGGTACTTCGCGATCACCAGCGAAAGGAGATCCCATGCCGGGGAAGTCAGCACATGTGAAGAACGAGAAGCAGTACGAGGCCCTCAAGGCCAACGGCATGTCGAAGGGCTGAGCGCGGTGTCGTTCACCGGCACGGCGGAGCTCACCTTTGCGGACAACGAGCACCTGCTCGTCGAGGCCGACCGCGTGCTCGTCGCGATGAGCGACCGCGGCGTCGGCGCGCTCAGCATCACCCACGGTGGCCGACCGAACGTCGTCGATCTCGTCGCCGCGATGGAAGCGGGGCCGTTCACGCTCACGTACCACGGCGGGATGATGAGCTGCCGCCTGCTCAACTTCGCGTGCCAAGAGCCCGAGGGCCACGACTGGGAGCTGGTCGTCGTGTTCGAGGCGGCGTAGCGCTCGTCACGCCTCGAACACGGTGAGGAACCGCGACGTGACCGTGCGGAGATGCGTGGCGTCGAGCGTGTACCGCCGCTCCCGTCCGCTGCGCTCGACGTGGACGAGACCTGCCGACACGAGCCGCTGCAGGTGGCGCGTCGTCGTCGACCACGAGTGACTGAAGCGATCGGCGAGCTCGCCGGCAGTCATCGCTCCCCCGCGTGCGTGGAGCGTGACGAGGATGTGCCTGCGGTGCTCGTTGGCCAGCGCCCCGAACACGGCCTCGAGCTCGTCGAGCTCGCGCAGGCCACGCGATCGTGGGCTCAGAGGAGCTCCTTGGTCGTGAAGTGGGGGAAGGTCATCCCCGGCCCCATCGCGCGCTGTTCGACCAGGGTCTCCATGCGCTCCCAGATCACACCGACCCGCGGGTGCTGGGCGGCACGACGCGAGCCCTCGGCTTCGAGCCACTGGAAGATCGAGACGATGAGCGGGCCACTGCCGTCTTGGTCCTCGCCCACGTACACGACCTCAGGCGTGTCGGCGACCAGGTCGAGCTCGCGAAGCACATGGCGATGCTCGCGGACGAGCGCCATGAAGTCGTCGACGGCGTCACGCCTCGGTCGGTACTGACAGATCACGGTGTGGTCGATCATCTCTGTGTCCGGCATGAGAGTACATTTGCACATTCAGCCAAATATGCAACTGTTCCGGGCCGCGCGACCGCTCCTCGCTCAGCGGCCTAAGGTGCGGACGTGATTCGGAGTCTCGTGGCCGCCCTGGCGTTGGCGATCGCCTACTACATCGTGTTCGTCACGCGCATCGGCCCGGTCGTGCTGCTCCTGACCCGCACCCACGGCGTGCACTCGGGCGACTCGCTCGCGTTCCCCTTCGTCGCCCTCGCGTCGGCGATGGTCGTTCCCTGGCGTCGGCTCGTGGAGAGCACCGCGGGCTGACGGCATATCGTGCGGCCATGCCCGCACCGCTTCCGCCCTACCGAGCCGATCACGTCGGCAGCCTGCTCCGCCCGCAGTCAGTGCTGAAGGCTCGCGACGACGCTGCCGCGGGGCGGATCACGGCCGAAGCGCTGCGCGCGATCGAGGACGATGCGATCCGCGACGTGGTGAAGATGCAGGAGGACGTCGGGCTCCAGGCCGCGACCGATGGTGAGTTCCGCCGCGGCTCCTGGCACATGGACTTCATCTACCAGCTCGGTGGCGTCGGCAAGTCCGACGAGACGTTGCGCATCGAGATGCGCAACGACACCGAGGAGATCGCGTTCGAGACAGCCGCGCTCAAGATCGGCAAGCTCGGGCTGCCGAAGACGATCTTCGCCGACGACTTCACGTTCTTGAAGAACGCGACGAGCCTCACCCCGAAGCTGACCGTGCCGTCGCCGAGCATGGTGCACTACCGGGGCGGGCCCGCGGCGATCGACAAGTCGGTGTACCCGACGATGGACGACTTCTGGGACGACCTCGAGCGCGGCGTACGCGAAGGAGATCGCCGGCCTCGCCGAGCTCGGGTGCACCTACCTGCAGTTCGACGACACGAGCCTCGCCTACCTCAACGACCCTGCCGAGAGGGCGAAGCTCGACGCACGCGGTGACGACGCCGAGCACCAGCACCTCCGCTACATCAAGCAGATCAACGCGTCGCTCGCCGGTCGGCCAGCGACGATGCGGGTCACGACCCACATGTGCCGCGGCAACTTCCGCTCGTCGTGGGCGGCCGAGGGCAGCTACGACTTCGTCGCCGAGGCGCTCTTCAACGACCTCGCGGTCGACGGCTTCTTCCTCGAGTACGACGATCGCGCGCTCGGGCGGCTTCGAGCCGCTGCGGTTCGTGCCCAAGGGCAAGATGGTCGTGCTCGGCCTGGTGACGTCGAAGCGGCCCGAGCTCGAGAGCAAAGACGACCTCAAGCGGCGCATCGACGAGGCCGCGAAGTTCGTGCCTCTCGATCAGCTCTGCCTCTCGCCGCAATGCGGCTTCTCTTCGACCGTCGAGGGCAACGTGCTCACCTACGACGACGAGGTCGCCAAGCTGCGGCTCATCGTGGACGTGGCGAACGAGGTGTGGGGCTGAGCTAGCGGCCTCGCCGGAAGAACCGGCGGCGCGAGCGGCGACGGCGCGGAAACCTCGGGAGCTCGGGACCTCGGAACAGGGTCGGCGAGAAGCGGTCTTCGCGCGTTCCCCACGGCTCGAACGGCCAGGGTGACTCGGCTGACATCGGGAAACCTCCAGTTGAGGACGTCTGATCCACTCCCCCGATGTGTTGGCCCCATCGTGGCGCCGAACCACCGATGTCATCGGTGACATGGGCCACCCCGTCAGTCGGCGCGGAACCTCGCGACGTACTGCCATCCGATGCCCGACCGGTCCGCAAGCCTCAGCCCGTGCGGCGCGAGCTGGCCGCGCAGCGCCTCGAGCGAGATGAAGTCGCTGTCGCGACGCGTCTCCGCGAACGTCGCATGGCCACCCGTGCGAAGCACTCGCCTGACCTCGGCGATGCAGCCCTCGCGATCGGGCACCTCGCCGAGCATCGCGCTCACGAACACCGCGTCGAACGAACCGGAGGCGAACGGCAGCTTCGACGCGTCGGCCTGCACTCGAGCCGCGTCGGCCCGCTCACCGACCAGCCGCAGCATCTCGATCTGGAGGTCGAGCACCGCGAGCTTCCCGTGCGGCACGGCTCGAGCGATCGAGGGACTGAAGAAGCCCGGTCCGCATCCCACCTCGAGGACGCGCGCGTCCTCCTGCAGCTTCATGCGGGCGACGGTGCGATCGGGCGATTGGACGAGCCGTCGCAACGGGTTGAGCAGCGAGCTCGCCTTCTCCGCGGGGAAGACCTTCCCGCGACCGAGCCCGTACTCAGGAGCCACAGGTCTCGAGCATGACGCGCACGAAGGTGGAGGTCGACGGCGCTGTGTCGCCGACCCTCCACGCGACTCGGAACTCGTCGTAGAGGGCAATCGGGCGCAGAGGCTTGACGGCGACCTCGCGCCGGATGTCCTCACGCGCGGCCTGCCAGGAGTTCAGCCAGCCGATGCCGGAGCCGACGGCGACCATGTCGAGCACACGCTCGACTTGCACCGCCGCATGGTTCACCCAGACGGGCCGCGACCCGTGCGTCGTGCAGTAGGTCTCGATCTCGTCGTGGGCGGTCGGGGCGTCGAGCCGGTCCACGACGAACACGGGCTCGCCGTCGAGGTCGCGCACGTCGACGAACGAGGAGGCCGCCAGCCGGTGGCCGGCGGGCACCGCCACATGGTCGACCGGGACTCGAGCGAGAGGCACCGACGCGATGCGCTCGGGCTCACCGACGGGCGCCCGCACGATGCCGACGGCGAGCGTGCCGGAGCGGAGACCGTCGAGGATCGTGAGCGAGGTGAGGCCGTCCGGGCGCACCGCCGCCTCGGGCTGCTCGGCGAGCAGCGCGCCGATGGCCCGCATGACGCCACCCTCGCTGCCGTGGCAGTAGCCGACTCGCAGCGGGGCCGTGGCCGCGGTCGCGAGCTCGGCGCCGACGGCGTCGAACCGCTCCATCGCGCGCAGCACGTCGCGCGCCTCGACGAGGAGCCGCTCGCCCGCCGGAGTGAGCTCGACGCGACGACTCGTCCGCTCGAAGAGCCGCACGCCGAGGTCTTCCTCGAGCTCGCGGATGCGCTGCGAGAGCGGCGGCGTCGTGACGTGGAGCCGAGCGGCCGCCCGCCCGAAGTGGCGCTCTTCGGCCACCGCCACGAAGTAGCGCAGGTGCCGGACGTCGGCCTTGGGCATCACCGCGAACGTTATCGGTTCAGACATGATCCGTGTCCGAGTCGGTCGTGGACTTTTCGACGCCCGACCCGGCACGGTGGGGCACGTGAAGCTCTTGTGGTTCCACCTCATGCCGTACCCGAAGCTGCCGGAGGAGTTCAACAAGAACCACCGCAGCGTCTGGGTCGACATCGATCCCGCCCTGTTCGATCCGGAAGTGATCGCGGAGGCCTACGACGAGTACATCGACCAGCTCGTGTACGCCGAGGAGTGCGGGTTCGACGGCATCGGCATCAACGAGCACCATGCCAACGGCTACGGGCTGATGCCGTCGCCGAACCTCTTCGCTTCGGTCCTCGCCTCACGCACGTCGCGCGCCGCGATCACGATCCTCGGCAACTCGGTGGCGCTGTACAACCCGCCGGTGCGCGTCGCCGAGGAGATGGCGGTGATCGACCTCATGTCGCGCGGCCGGCTGATCGCAGGCTTTCCGGTGGGCACGTCGATGGACACGGCCTACGCCTACAGCGCGAACCCGGGCACGCTGCGCGCCAAGTACGCCGAGGCGATCGACCTCATCACGCGGGCGTGGACAGAGCCCGAGCCGTTCGCGTTCAACGGACGGTTCACGCAGATGCGCACCGTGAACGCGATCCCGCGGCCGCTGCAGAAGCCGCACCCGCCGATCTGGATCCCCGGCGGCGGCTCGGTCGAGACGTACGACTTCTGCGCGAGGAACGACTACGTGTACGGCGCGTTGTCGTACTACGGCCACCTGCTCGCGCAGGAGAACGTCGGGAACTACTGGCGCAGCGTCGAGGCGAACGGCAAGGACCCGAACCCGCACCGACTCGCCTTCGTGCAGTTCATCGGCGTGGGCGACACCGACGCCGAGGCCTACAAGCTCTACAAGGAGCCGGCCGAGTACTTCTTCAACCGGTCGCTGCACGTCTACGCCGGCTACGCCGACCCGCCCGGCTACGTGACCGAGGCATCGGTGCGAGCGAGGTACAAGTCCGCGGTGCGCCAGATCGCACGCACGAAGCAGCAGAAGCACGACCTCACGTGGGACGAGATGGTCGAGAAGGGCTACGTCGTGATCGGGAGCCCCGACACGGTGCGCGAGACCCTCGAAGAGGTCGCGAAGACGTTCAACTGCGGGCACCTGCTCACCGCGCTGCACTTCGGGAACATGAGCGACGAGCTCACTCGCTACAACACCAAGCTCTTCGGCGACAAGGTCGCGCCTGCACTGCGCACGATCTTCGCCGACGTGGACGACCCATGGTGGCCCGCGAACGCGACGGCCGTCTGATGGCGGGCGAGCGCGACCTCCTCTACCTGTTCGGCATCGCGGGCCATCCCGCCCCCTCCCCGTTGCTCGGACAGCTCGAAGCCGCAGGGTTCAACGTCGTCGTCCCTCGCATCAAGGGCTTCGACGCGAGCTGGGACTTCGTCGCACCCGACGACTACCTCGGCTGGCTCACGGTCCTGTGGGACGCGATCGACGCGAGCGGCAGTGCGGCTTCCGTGCCCGGTCGTCGGCGCGTCGGTCGGCGGCATGCTCGCCGTCGACCTCGCCGCGTATCGCCCCGAGGCCGTCAGCGCGCTCGCGCTGCTCGCCCCCTTCGGCATCTTCGACGACGCGAACCAAGGCATCGACCTCTACGCCGTGCCGACGCCCGATCGCATGGAGCATCTGTTCGCGAAGGGCGTGCCCGAGCCGTTCGTCGATCGGTTCAGCGAGCTCGGCCCGGACGACGGTCCCGTCGCGCGCTACCTGAGCGACGTCGCGGCAGCGAACCTGCTGTGGCCGCTCGGCGATCGCGGCCAGGCCTCACGCCTGCACCGCATCCGCTGCCCGCGGCTGTCGCTGTGGGGCGAGCAGGACGAGCTGCTGCCGCCCGGCGTGTCCGCGCGTTGGGCCGAGGGCGGCGTCCCCGCCGAGGTGATCGACGGCGCCGGGCATCTGCTCGAGTGGGACGCGCCCGACGAGGTCGGTGCCCGCGTCGTGGCGTTCCTCCGCGACGCGCAGTAGACCACATCCGTCCACGACCGCACCGGGGGTGTCATGGGTCTCGTCGACGAGACTGAGTTCCACTACTTCCACTTCTTCCCGTACACGAACCTGCCCGCGAACCACAAAGAGCGCGCGTCGCTCTGGGTCGACTTCCCGAACAGCAACTACGACCCGAAGCTCGGTCAGCGAGCTCTACAACCGGTACCTCGACGAGATGGTGCTGGCCGACAAGCTCGGCTACGACGGCATCGTGCTCAACGAGCACCACAACACGCAGTACACGATGAACCCGGCGCCGAACCTCACGGCTGCGGCGCTCATCCCCCAGACGAAGGGCTGGGTCAGCGTGTTCGGCACTCCCCCGAACTTCGAGTACCCGAACCGGCTCGCCGAGGAGTACGCCATGCTCGACGTCATGTCGGGCGGGCGGCTGCGCGTCGCGTTCCCGCTCGGCACGGGCATGGAGTACTGGGCGAACGCGGTGAACCCCGCGACGGCGCGCGCCCGCTTCCGCGAGTCGCTCGACATCATCCTGCAAGTGCTGGACCGACGACGGGCCGCAGAGCTACGCGGGCGACTTCTACAGCTACCGGTACCTGAACCCGTGGCCGAAGCCGGTGCAGCAGCCCTATCCCGAGTGCTACATCGTCGGCACCGGCTCACCCGAGACGATCGAGCTCGCCGCCGAGCTCGGCTTCGGCTACTCGGTCGTGTTCATCCCGACCGAGGTGCAGCTGCGGGTGTTCGACCAGTACCGCGAGCGGCTCGCGGCGCACGGCCACGACGTGACGCCCGACAAGGTGACGATCGGGATCTTCGCCTACGTCGCCGAGAACGAAGAGCTCGCGCAGCGCGGAGTTCATGCCGCACCTCATGTACTTCTTCGAGGACGCCCTGCGCACCACGCCGCGCTACCTCGTGCCCCCCGGCTACGTGACGGTGCCCGAGTTCCGCAAGCGCGTGCAGGCACCCGACGTGCACGGGTCGGCCAACTGGGACGACCTCGTCGCGATCAACCGCATCGTGGCGGGCACGCCCGAGCAGGTGGCCGACGCGGTGGGCGGCTGGATCGAGGCCGCGGGCACGAACCGAGTGAACCTGAACCTCACGATCGGCGACATGCCGAACTGGAAGGTCGTGAAGAACACGACGCTGTTCGCCGAAGAGGTCATCCCCCGCCTGCGCACGAAGAAGGTGGCCGCAGCGTGAGCACCGTGACCTTCGACAAGCTCACGTTCGACGTGCAAGGGCACCGAGACCGTCGTGCTCGCTGCCGGCAACCCCGACGCGCCGCCGCTCGTCTTCTTCCACGGCGGAGGCACGTTCCACGGATGGGCGTTTGCCGAGCCGTGGACCTCCTCGTTCCGCGTCCTCATCCCGTACCACCCCGGGCTTCGGCGAGTCGGCCGACATGGAGGGCCTGCGCGACATCGGCGACGTCGTCCTCCACTACGTCGAGCTCTTCGACCAGCTCGGCTTGCACGAGGGCGTGAACCTCGTCGGGTTCTCGCTCGGCGGACGCATCGGCGCGCGGTTCGCGATCGACCAGAAGCACCGCTTGCGTCGCCTCGTGCTCGTCGCGCCGGCCGGGCTCCGCGTCCCCGGCGTCGAGGTGCAGGACTTCTTCACGATCCCGCCCGAAGAGCTCGCGCCGCGGCTCGTCCACGACATGAACACGATCCTCCCGTTCCTGCCCGAGGATCCGCACGACGTCGACTTCACCGTCGACCGCTACCGCGAGACGCGCACGACGGCGATCATCACCTGGGAGCAGCCGTACGACCGGGTGCTCGCGAAGTGGCTCGGCCGCGGTCGACATCCCGACGCTCATCGTGTGGGGAGACGAAGACAGGCTCGTGCCGCCCGCGCTCGCACCCGGCTGGGCAGCGAAGCTTCCGAACGCGCGGGTCGAGACGTTCCCGAACGCGGGGCACCTCGTGCTCGACGAGTCGAAGGACGCACGCGAGGCCGTGGCGCGCTTCTGCGCACCGTGACGCCGACGTACGAGGCGCTGCTGCTCGACATCGGCGACGTCATCATGAGCTCGATCTGGCGCGGGCTCGACGCCTTCGAAGCCGCGACCGGCATCGTCGTCCCCGAGCGCGGCCCGTACGACCCCGACAACGACCCGCTGTGGCAACAGCGACTCGCCGGAGAGATCGGGTTCTACGACTACTGGGACATCGTCGCCCGGCGTGCCGGATTCGACGACTGGCGTGCCTTCTACCGGGAGGTCTCCGGCGTCGTGCCCGACACCCTCGTCGTGCAGGAATCAGTCGCGCTCATGCAGCGCCGCGAAGCGTGCGGGAAAGCGCGTCGGTGTCCTCTCGAACGATGCCTACTCGGTGAACGGTCCCGAGTACTTCGAGAGCAGGCCCGAGTTCCGCGATCTCGACGCCTTCGTCGACTCGACGGACGTCGGCGTGCGCAAGCCCGCACCCGAGCCCTATCTCGCCGCCGCCAAGGCGATGGGCGTCGATCCGAGCGTCGTCGTCTTCCTGGACGACACACCCGAGTGCGTGGAAGGCGCTCGCGCGGTCGGCATGTTCGGCATCCATGTCGATCCGATGGACGTGCGACCCGCCGTCGAGCTCGCGAGTGAGCTGCTGGGACTCGTGCCCGAGTCGCGAGCGCGGCGACTCGTCCGCATGGCCGAGGAGGCATACGGCGCGCAGGACCTCGACGCGATCATGCGCCTCTTCCACCCCGACGCGATCGTCTACTGGGACGGCGAGAGGGTGGCGAGCGGCCTCGACGAGGTGCGCCGGTTCCACGTCGAGCGATTGGGCTTCGGCGAGGTCTCTCGCCGCGACTACGAGCTGACGAAGACGCTGCGCGCTGCTCACGGAGACACCATCGCCGTCGAATGGCAGTCGCGCTACCGCGCGACCGACGGGTCGCTGCGCGCCGCCCGCGCGGCCGAGGTGTGGACGCTGCGCGGTGACCAGCTCGTGGAGTGGCACGCCTACTACCACCGGATCGAGAGGGGAGACACGTGAGCAACCGCTTCTGCACGCTCGTCGGCTGCCGTCTGCCGTTGCAGCAAGCGGGGATGGGGCGCGTCGCGACGCCCGCGCTTGCTGCCGCCGTGTCCGAGGCTGGAGGGCTCGGCATGTTGGCGCTCAGTCGGCATTCGCCCGTGGCCGCGACGCGGGACCTCGATGCGGTTTCAGTCGCATACGAAGCTTCCTGTCGGCGTGACGCTGATCGTCGAATTCCTCCAGACCGAGCTGCTGGAGTGTGTGGTCGAGCGCGTCCCCGTCGTCGAGCTCTTCTGGGGGTGGCCTGACGCCGCTCTGGTGCGACCCGGGTCCATCGTCGGGTGGCAGATCGGCTCTGTTGATGAGGCGAGAGCTGCCGTCGACGCCGGGTGTCGGTACGTCATCGCACAAGGCGTCGAGGCGGGCGGGCATGTGCGCGGCACGATGCCGCTGGCTCGAGCTCGTGCCCGCCGTGCGGGACGCGGTCGACGTGCCCGTCGTCGCCGCCGGCGGCATCGGCACGCGCGCCGATGTAGAGCGCGCCTTGTCTCTCGGAGCCGACGCGGTGCGAGTCGGCACCCGATTCGTCGCGGCGACCGAGTCCGCCGCGCACCCGCTGTACATCGACCTCCTGAGCGCGGCAACCGCGGCGGACACAGTCGTCACCGAGACCTTCTCGGCCGGCTGGCCCAACGCGCCGCACCGAGTGCTCGCGTCCTCGGTCGACCGCCGCGCTCGACGCTCCAGACCCAGTCGCGACGGTGACGGACGCCAGCGGCGTCAAGACAGCGTTGCCTCGTCTCGGCACGGCACCGCCGACCGACGCGATGACGGGTGCCATCGCCGCGATGGCGCTCTACGCCGGCACCGGCGTCGACGCCGTGCAGGGCCGGATGCCAGCAGCGGAGATCGTGGCCGAGCTGACCGCGGGACTACGGCCGTGAGCGAGCGGGTCGTGATCACCGGAGCGAACCGTGGACTCGGCCTCGAGCTCGCTCGGATCTACGCAAGCCGCGGGGACGAGGTGTGGGGCGGCTGCCGCCGACCGGCCGACGCACGCGGGCTCCGATCGCTGACGCCGCACGTCGAGGCGGTCGACATTGCGTCGGAGGACTCAATCGCAACGTTCGTGGACGCGCTCGGGCCTGCGCCGATCGATGTCCTCTACAACAACGCCGGCATCGACGCCCGCGCACTTGGTGTCGACGACGGCGCACGAGACGTGCTGCAGATCAGCGGCGACGACTTCCTCGAGGTCATGCGCGTGAACGCGGTCGGTCCGATGCTGCTCACCCGCGCGGTGGTCGATCGCCTCGGTGCATCGGCGCGGCCGCGAGTCGTGAACGTGTCGTCGCAGGCGGGCTCGATGGAGGTGGCGCACACGCTCGGTCGCGACGTCAGCTACACGGCGTCGAAGGCGGCGCTCAACATGATCAGCGTGCGGCAGTCGGTGCACCTGTGCGATGCCGGCATCACGGTCGTCTGCATCCATCCCGGCTTCCTCAAGACCGACATGGGCGGCTCGCGCGCCGACATGCCCGTCGAGGAGGGCGCCGCCGGCATCGTCGCGATGGTCGACGGCCTCACTCTCGACGACTCCGGCACGTTCCGGCGCTGGGACGGCTCCGTCCACCCCTGGTAGTGCGGCCGGCCGCGAGCCGAGCCGTTCGCCAGGGAGGGACGCTCGGCTCAGTGTCCGGCGTCGCTTGCCTGCACACTCGACTCATGGAGCACCTGCGCAACACGTGGTACGTCGCGATGTGGGACGACGACCTCTCCACTGATCAGCTCGTCTCCCGCACGATCTGCGAGCAGCCGATCGTCTTCTATCGAAAGCTCGACGGCAGCGTCGCGGCGATCGAGGATCAGTGCGCGCATCGCTTCGCTCCCCTCAGCCAGGGCCGGCTGTGCGGCGACGAGGTGCAGTGCCCGTACCACGGCCTGCGCTACGACTCGAACGGCATGTGTGTGGTGAACCCGCATGGCACGGGACGCATCACGCCCGCGCTGCACCTCAGCTCGTTCACCGTCGAGGTTCGCCACACGCTCGTCTGGGTCTGGATCGGCAGCGAGCCCGCTGACGCGTCGCTCATCCCCGACTTCTCCTACCTCGACGAAGGCGCTCCCGGAGTGGTGAGCAAGCGCGATCACATGGTGCTCGACGTCGACTACCGGCTCATGGTCGACAACCTCCTCGACCTGAGCCACGTGAACTTCCTCCACGAGGGCCTGCTCGGCCACAGCGGCATGGTCGACGCCGAGACCGAGATCCGCGAAGAGGGCACGACGCTCTTCGTCACCCGCACCTCATGCGACGTCGCGCCGTCGAAGCTGTTCGACCTCATGTACCGCAACGACGGCGAGCCGGTCGACACTTGGGCCGAGATGCGCTGGGACGCTCCGGCCTCACTGCGCAACCACGCCGGTGTGTGCCCTCCGGGCGCCGAGCGAGAGGAGGGCATGACGGTGATCGGCACCCACATCCTCACGCCGATCGACTCGCACCAGCTGCATGTACCACATCGCCGCGGTGCAGCTCGGTGGCCTGCCGCCCGAGGAGACCGAGGCCGGAGTCGCCGAGCAGCTCACCCGCCTCCGCCGCTTCGCGTTCGAAGAGCAAGACCGCCCCATGGTCGAGGCCCAGCAGCGCGCGTACGACCGCGCGGGTGGCCCCGACGCTCTGCGGCCCGTGATGCTCAGCATCGACGCAGGGCCGCTGCGCGCACGGCGCATGCTGCAGCACCTCATCGACGAGGCCGCGCCGAGGCACGAGCAGGTCGCCGTCTAGCTCTCAGCCGGCGCGCTCGAGGATCGTCACGGTCCCCTTCGACCCGTCGACCTCGATGAGATCACCGGTCTTGATCCGCGAGGTCGCGACCGAGCAGCCCACGACGCACGGGATGCCGTACTCGCGGCTCACGATCGCCGCGTGGGTGAGCGAGCCGCCGCCATCGCAGACACACGCGGCGATGAGGGCGAACGCGGGAGTCCAGTTCGGCGACGTCGCCTCGCACACGAGGATCTCGCCCTCCTCGAGATCGAACAGCTCGGTCGCCGACAGCATCACCCGGGCCTTCCCCCTGACCGTGCCCGCCGATGCCGGGAAGCCCGACATCTGAGTCGAGGATGGGTCGCTCTTCATCCGCTCGAAGTAGTGGTCGTGCATCCCGAAGATCTCGATGAGGACCGGATCTTCGATCTTGTCGGGCAGCGTGCCGACGACCTTGGGGATGGTGTCGCGGATCGCGTTGTAGTGGTCGTAGTACTCGTGGCGAGCGGTCGCGATCGACTGCAGGTCCTTCCACTGCTTGCGGCCCGAGCACACATCGACGAACTCCGGGAAGAAGAGGAACAGCGCGTCGTCGTACTGCTCCGCGCCGGCAGCTGCGCCGAGCGCCAGCGCTCCTCTCCGCAGCGGGATCGATGCCCGCAGGTCGATGTAGTGGTTGTGGTCCTCGTTCCACCACGCGAAGTTCGCGACCTGGTTGATCGCGAGCAGCTCGTTGAACGCGCCGAGCATCTCGCCGCTCAGCTGCGAGCGCGCGGAGTCGACCGCCTCGTCGCGCTCGGCACGCGCCGCGGTCGCCGCCTTCTCGAAGTCGTGCGGCTCGTCCATCTCGAGGAAGTTGCGGATCTGGCCGAGCGGTGAGGCCGGGTTCTCGATCCACGACGGGATGTTCGTGTCGGCGATGCCCTCGGTGCGCCAGCCGTGCACCTTCAGGAAGTCGTCGAACTGCGTGAGCCACACCGACGCGTTGCCGCCCGCGGTCGCGAGGCGGTCGCGGATCTTGTCGGGCTCGGTCGCGAAGTGGTCGGCGACGCCGAGCCGCCGAGCCTCGCCCACGAGCTGCCACATCGCTCGGTCGTTCTCCATGATCCGCGAGTCACGGCCCTGGAAGAACTTCGCCACCTGCCCCGGGTCGATCCCGTTCGATGCGCACAGCCCGTAGATCTGGAGGTAGATCCCGAGCAAGGGGTACATCAGCTCGAAGTGGATCTCCCACGCGCGCTTGTGGAACGTGCGCGCATCGACCATGAACTGGCCGATCTCGGCGAGGGACTTGCCCGCGAAGTCGTAGCCCTCGAAGTAGCCCAACCCGAGCTCGAGCTCCCACTTCCGCGCCTCCCAGATCGCGTCGAAGTTCTGCAGGAACGGAGGGATGTTGCGCTCGATGCGCTGCGCGCGGAAGCCGAGCTCCCACTCGGATGTCGTGGTGACCTCTCCCTCGTACGGGAAGGGGCCGCCCATGCGCTGCACCAAGCCCTTCGCCGGCGGGAGGGGCAGGAAGTGCGCGGCGGTCTGCGTGCCCCATGACGCACAGTCGGTGACGTACAGGTAGCCGATCGGCGAGAAGCCGCGAGGCCAGTGGAAGTCGACGAACCAGAAGCGGCTCTCGTCTTCCTTCCGGAAGGGGCCGCTGCGTTCGGACACCCACGGGCTGTCTGTGAGCTCGGGTGTCCAACCCGGGTACC
Organism: uncultured Acidimicrobiales bacterium; assembly: GCA_963726495.1. Lineage (GTDB taxonomy): Bacteria > Actinomycetota > Acidimicrobiia > Acidimicrobiales > DATKAS01 > DATKAS01. The sequence continues at coordinate 100,976 of CAVSCP010000007.1, read as the reverse complement.
AGTCGAGGAACTGGTCGACGGGAACGATCTCAGCCACGGCAACTCCCCCAAGCATCCGGCGTGCGGCCGGATGCTATCCACGCGCCTGTGCGCTCGTGAGGTTCGCCGCGCGCCCATCCGACGGAGCACCGTCTGCGCCAGCCCGCCGTCTCCCCTGGCTCCCGCCGCGCACCTCCCCGTTTTCCGACTGCCACGTCGGCACCGAATCGATATCGAATCGGCGCCGATGTGGCACCGAAGAATTCTGTGTGTCTGTGTGGGTGGCAGCTTGGGCCCGCCCGGTCGCCCCGGGGGTACGGTCCGACGCATGACCGTGGGAGCAGTGCTCGATGACGGATCCGACCTCCTCGTCGTCACCGAGATCGACGTCGACTCGCCGGGGCCTCGCGAGGTCGCAGTCCGCACACTGGCGACCGGGTTGTGCCACAGCGACCTCCACTACCTCGACGGAGTGCTCACCCGGCCGAGGCCAGTGCTGCTCGGCCACGAGGCGGTCGGCGTGGTCGAAGCGGTCGGCCCCGGAGTCGAGTCGGTGGCCGTCGGCGACCACGTCGTCACCTGCCTCGTCGTCGGCTGCGGCACGTGCGCACGTTGCGAGCAGGGTGAGCCGTTCGTGTGCTCGAACCCGAACGCGACGAGGCGGCCCCGCGGCGAGCGGGCACGGCTCCTCACCACCGACGGGCGCGCCATCGGGACGATGGCGAACATCGGATCGTTCAGCGACCGCATGCTGGTCGACGAACGGGCGCTCGTGCGGGTGCCGGCGTCGATGCCACCGACGCTCGCCGCGATCGTCGGCTGCGCGGTCGTCACTGGCCTCGGGTCGGTGTTCAACGTCGCTCGCGTGCGCCCCACCGACACGGTCGCGGTGATCGGGTGCGGCGGAGTCGGCTTGAACGTCATCCAGGGCGCCCGCATCGCGGGTGCGTCGCGGATCGTCGCGGTCGACGTGTCGCCGTCGAAGCTCGAGCTCGCGCAGAAGCTCGGGGCATCCGACACCGTCGATGCCTCGCAGGTCGACCCCGTCGAGGCGGTGCGAGCGCTCACGGGCGAAGGCGTCGACCACGCCTTCGAGGTGATCGGCCGCGCCGACACCGCGCGGCAGGCATTCGAGATGGCCGCCCCCGGCCGAAACGCCTACATCGTCGGTGTCTTCGCAGACGACGCCGAGCTGCAGCTGCCCGCACTTCCCCTGCGTCGCGCGAAGTCACTCGTCGGCGTGTTCATGGGCGGCACCCGGCCCAGGCGTCGACATCCCGCGCTACATCGGCCTCTGGGAGCGCGGCCTGCTCGACCTCGAGTCGATGGTGTCCGACGTCATCTCCCTCGACCAGGCGAACGACGGCTTCGCGGCGATGAAGCGAGGCGAGGTCGCCCGCGCCGTGATCTCGTTCTGAGAACCGGCCAAAACTGGCGGGTTATTCGCGCGAGTTCGCTGGGGGCGCGCCCGGTCAGCGTGACCGCCGACGCAGCGCGTACTCGCCCTTGCCGATCGCGTCGCCGAGCTTCTTCGCTCCCGCCTGCAGCGTCGCGACGTGATGCGCCTCGTGCTCCCCGATGACGCGCGCCGTCGGTCCCACCATCGAGATGGCAGCGATCACCGGACCGTCCATGGCGGTCGTGACCGGCACCGCGAGTGAGGACAAGCCGAGCTCGGTCTCGTCGACGCTCCGGGCGAACCCCTGGGCCCGCACCTGCCTGAGCTCGGCGACCAGCAGCTTGGGCACGACGATCGTGTACCCGGTGCTCGGCGTGAGCCCCGCCTTGCACCCGTGCCTCGACCATGTCGGGGTGGTAGGCGGCCAGCACCTTGCCGGCGCTCGATCGGTGGACCGGTGACCGCCGCGAGTTCGTCGTGTACCGCAGCGCGCGCTGGCCCTCGACGCGCTCGACGTACACGACGTCGGCTCCGGCCGGCACACCGATCTGCACGGTCTCGCCCAGCGCGTTGCGCAGCTCGACGAGCAACGGGAGCCCGCGATCCTTCACCGCGGTGCGCTCGGTGGCGATGTGGCCGTACTCGACGAACCGCAGCCCTAGCCGGTAGCCGCCGGTCTCGGTGCGATCGAGCAACCCGCGCTCTGCGAGCACTGCGCAGGTGCGATGGGCCGTGCTCTTCGCGACACCGACGCGACGGGCGAGCTCACTCAGGCTGAGCTCGGGAGCATCGGAGAGTGCATCGATGATGTCGAGCGCGATCGAGACCGACTGCAGCGTCGGCCGGCTCGTCTGCGCGGGAGGGCGGGTCGCAGGCATTAGTCACGGCCATCAGCGGCCGATGAGGCCCCCGTCGAGGGAGTGGACGCATTCGAGCAACGCGCTCCGCAGCGACCGCCGCTCCTGCGCGCTCAAGCCCTTCATCATGCGCTCCTCGAGCCCGGCAACCTCGGCCTCGCATGCCTCGAGGAGCCTGCGTCCCTTCGGCGTCACTTGGGCTTGGAGGATGCGACCGTGATCGGGATGCGCGCGCCGCCTGCACGAGCCCGCGCTGCTCGAGCGCGAGCAGCACCTCGTTCATGGACTGCGGTGACACCAGCGAGCGACGGGCGAGCTGGGCGTTCGACAGGCCTCCGCGGCCAGCGAGCACGCTCAGCGTCGTGTACTGGTTCAACGACACGCCGTGGGCGGCGAGCACCTCGTTCATCGCCCGCCGCACGACCCGATCGGCTCTTCCGACGAGGTAGAGCATCGTGGGGCTGTCGGTGCCGCTGTCGTCGTGGGGCTGGGCGACGCTCACGCGCGCTCGAGCACGATGTCGAACGTCGTCGCGAGCTCGCCGTCGTCGTCGGGCTTGAACGAGCGGATGAGGCTGTCGCGGACGCCGAACACCGGGTCTTCGCGGAGGAACTCGCTCTCGACGTCGAACACGTGCGTGATCAAGTCCTTGTAGCCGTCGGCGCGGGCCCAGATGTGGGTGTGGCCGGGACGCATCCAGCGCCGGTTGTTCGCCTTGAGCATGTCGCCGGCTGGCCCGTCGGAGGGGATCGGGTAGGGCACCGGCCGCACCGTGCGGATCTCGTAGGTGCCGTCGTCGTCGGTCGTGTAGATGCCGCGGAGGTTGAACTCGGACTGGATGCCGGGCTGCTGCACCGCGTAGAACCCGTGGGTCGCGTTCTGCCAGCAGTCGAGCGTGGCCCCAGCCATCGGCTTGCCGTCCTCGTTCGTGATCGTGCCGCGGATGACGACACGGTCGCCCTCGTCGGGATCGACGAGCATCGTCTCGCCCCTCGCTCGGTGCGGTGAGCCGGGCACGTGGAACGGTCCGAGCACTGTGTTCTCGGTGCGAGCCCTCGTCCCGCGTCGTAGTTGATCATCTCGACGAGCGTCGAGATGCCGAACGTGTCGGACAGCAAGATGAACTCCTGGCGCGTGTCGTCGCACATCTGACCGGCCCTGTCAGGAACTGGATGCCGGAGAACCACTCGTCGCGGGTGAGGTTCACCTCGGACACGAACGCGTGGAGGTGACGGATCGCGGCCTCGCAGATCTCGCCGCAGACGGGGGTTCGGCGAGCCCTCGTAGCGCGACAGCACGTCTTCGAGAGCTCGGCTTGGGCCTTCTCGGTCATGGTGTCCCCCTCGGGGTCGACGACACGGAGTCGAACGCGGACAAGACGGTAGCGTCGGTCGAATGGCAGCAGACGAGCCCCTCGACAGCGCAACGGATTGGGTCGCCGACCACACCCGGCAGTACGTCGAGAACGACGGCGGCGAGTTCTACCTGTGGCGCGGGTTCCCGACGATCGTGCTCACGACCCGGGGCCGGAAGTCGGGCCAGCTTCGTCGCAACGCCCTGATCTACGGCCATGACGGCGACGACTTCATCCTCATCGCGTCGTACGGCGGTCGTCCGAAGCATCCGCTCTGGTACCTCAACCTCGTGGCCGAACCGCAGGTGACGATCCAGGAGAAGGCGCTCGTCGTGCAGGGCATCGCCGAGACGGTCGAAGACGCCGCCGAGCGCGCCCGACTGTGGGAGCTGATGGTCGGCATCTATCCGCCGTACGCGGACTACGAGGTGAAGGCCAGCGGCGCGGGTCGCACGATCCCCGTCGTGCGCGTGAGCGCTCACTGAGGCGGCTCGATCGGGTTCTCGCCCGCGACGATGCGAGCGGCCCGCTCGGCGAACACGGCCGACGCTCTCAGGGTGCGTGATGACGTAGAAGCGGTTCTCCTTCACCGCCGCGCACACCTGATCGGCCACGGCTGAAGGCTCGATCGCGAGCGTGTCGCGCTGCTCGCGTCGCTTCGCCTTGTACTGCTCGAGCTGCTCCATCTGCTCGGTCTCGAGCTCGTAGGCGAACCGCTCGGGAAGGTTGCGGTCAGCGGTCGAGAGGTTCGTGCGCACCCAGCTCGGGCACAGCACCGACACCCCCACGTGACTTCCTTCCGCGTCGAGCTCGAACTTCAGGGTCTCGCTCAGCGCGACGATCGCGGCCTTGGTCGCGTTGTACGGGCCCATGCGCCGAAGGTGGTAGAGGCCCGACACCGAGGCGGTGTTCACGATGTGGCCGACGTCGTTGGCGCGCATCTGCGGCAAGAACGCTCGCAGCCCGTAGATCACGCCGAACAGGTTGACGTTGATCACCCACTCGAAGTCCCGCAACGGCAGCTCCGCGATCGGGAGGCCGCGTGACCCCGACACCGGCGTTGTTGCAGAGCAGGTGGACGTCGCCGAACCGCTCGAACGTCTGCGCTGCGAGCGCGTTGACGTCGTCCTCGAGACTGACGTCAGTCGGGATCGCGACCACGTCGGCGCCCGTCGCCGCGAGCTCGTTCGCGGCCTGTTCGAGCACGGGCCGCTCGATGTCGGCGAGCACGACCCGCATGCCCTCGGCGGCGAACCGCTCGGCGAGCGCGCGCCCGATGCCCGACGCGGCCCCGGTGACGACGGCGACCTTGCCGGCGAGGTCTTCCACGATCAGGTGCGCAGGAGGTACGCCGAGTGGAGCCGCTCGGGGTTTTCCTTCAGCTCCCTCGCGGTGCCCTTGTAGCGGATGCGCCCGCCCTCGAGGACGTACGCCGCGTTGGCGAGCCCGAGCGCGACATGCGCGAACTGCTCGATGAGCAGCACCGCGACGCCGGACTGCGCGACCGCCCCGAGCGTGGGCACGAGACGCTTCACGACCAAGGGCGCCAGGCCGAGCGAGAGCTCGTCGACGAGCAACACGGTCGGGCGCGACACGAGCGCCTGTGCGAGCACGACCATCTGCTGCTGGCCACCCGAGAGCGAGCGACCCGGTGCCTCCCAGCGGTCGCGAAGCTCGGGGAACAGCTCGAGCGCGTAGTCGATGCCGCTGACGCGCCTCATCGGGAGTCAGCGCGTAGGTCGCGACGCGGAGGTTGTCCGCGACGGTCAGGCGCGGGCAGGAGCCGCCGCCCCTCGGGCACGACCGCGAGACCGGCCTGGCGGATCTTCTCGGGCCGGCGCTTCGTGAGGTCCTCGTCGCCGAGCTTGACCGTGCCCGACGTCGGCTTGATCGCGCCGGCGACCGTGAGGACGAGGGTCGACTTGCCCGCGCCGTTCGGGCCGAGCAGCGCGGTGACCTCACCGGGCGCGATGTCGATCGAGACGTCGTGGAGGACCTCGCGACCGCCGCGCGGCACGCAGAGGTCGACGATGGACAACGTCGCGGCGGTGCGCTCGGGCGCCGTCGAGACCGCGCTCACACGCTCCTCCTCGGTGCCGAGGTACGCCCGGATCACGTGCTCGTTGCGCAGCACCTCTGCCGTCGACCCCGAGGCGATGAGACGACCGAAGTCGAGCACCGCGGTCGTCTCGCAACATCCCGACACGAGGCTCATGTCGTGGTCGACGAGGATCACCTGCGCGCCGATCTCGCCCGGGATGCTGCGGATGACGTCGCCCAGTCGCAGCGTCTCCTCCTCGGGAAGGCCCGCCGCAGGCTCGTCGAGCAAGCACCAAGCGAGGCGTGCCGACGACGGCCCGCGCGACCTCGACGAGCCGGCGCTGCGCGGCGCCCAAGCGTGCCGACCTCGCTCTGCGCGACATCGCCGAGGCCCACGAACTCGATCGCCTTGTTCACCTGCTGGCGGCGGCTGGAGCGCTCACCCTTCGTGTGCTCGAGGACCAGCAGCACGTTCTCGTAGACCGGCAGGTTCGCGATCGCCTGCTCGGTCTGGAACGTGCGGCGCACGCCCCAGCGCGCCCGGCGGAAGTCGGCCATCGAGAGCAGGTCCTCGCCGAACGCACGGACGACGCCGGCGACCGGCCGCACGAACCCACTGAGGACGTTGAAGAACGTGGTCTTGCCGGCGCCGTTGGGCCCGATGAGCCCGCACGTGCCCGCGGAGAACGTGATCGTCATCTGATCGAGCGGCACGACGCCGCCGAATCGGACGGTCAGGCCGTCGACCTCGATCACGACGTCGGCTCCACTGCCTCGATGCTCGGCACGACCGCTGGTGCAGGTGCCGGTGCGGCTGCATCAGCCTTCGCCGCCCTGTTCTTCCCGGTCGACCGCGCCGAACAGCTTCTTGCCGAGGTTGCCGAAGTCGTGGGGCACCTGCTGCGCGATGCCGCCGGGAGCGGTGAGGAGCACCTGCAAGATGCCGACGCCCGACAGGATCGTGAACCACTCGACGCCGATGCCCCACTGCTCGAAGAGTGCGGGCACGAGCCGGAACACGAGCGCCACCAACAACCGCGCCCGCCAAGGTGTACACGCCACCGACGAGAGTGACCGCGTAGATCGCGATCGAGTCCTGCGTCCTGAGCTGGTTGATGTTCACGCCCGGCGGCGAGGCGAGCATGCCGCCGGCGACGCCCGCGAAGAACGCCGCGAGGGCGAAGGCCCACAGCTTGTACACGGTCGTCCGCACCCCGGCCGAGAGCGCGGTGGCCTCGCTCTGGCGGATCGCGGCCCACGCGCGGCCCGGCTTGGTCTTCACGTGCCAGAACGCGATGAGGAACATGACGATCGCGACGCAGACGCAGTAGCGGTAGAACGCGGTGTCGCCGAGCGCGATCGACGGCCGACTGATCTGCGAGATGGGGCTGCCCTGCTTGACCGCCCCAGAACCCACCGCCGCCGTTCGGGAACTGCTGCACCTTGAGCAGCACGGTGATGGCCGCGGCCGCCATCAGCGTGATGAGCGCGAGGTACAGACCTGACAGCCGCAGCGCGGGAAGGCCGATGAGCGTGCCGATCGCGCCCGTGACGATGCCCGCGACGAGCAACACCGCGGGATAGGGAAGCCAGGGCCACAGCTGGTCGAAGCGCACCGCGACCCATGAGCCCACCAACAGCAACATGAACTGGCACAGCGACACCAGGCCGACCCGGCCGATCAGCAGGCCGAGGCCGAGCGTGACAAGGCTGTAGATGACGACGTACGTGAAGATGCCGATCCAGTACGAGGCCGCGCTGTGGGACGGGAGCGGCACCCAGCCCTTCTGCAGAAGGAACGGGAGCCCGAACAGCGCGAACGAGGATGAAGGCGACCACCCACGCGATCTGACGCATCCGCTTCGGGGAGATGCGCAGTCGGCGCGACGGCGTCGGCACGGCGTCGGGCTGCTCGACGGTGCGGACCGCGCTCATCGTCAGGTCTGCACCACGACCTGGCGCTTCCGGCGCGAACCAGAGCATGGCGACGATCGCGAGCACGAACGGCGTCATGGTGCGGTACGCCGCCGAGTTCGCCCAGATCGTGTTACGGCGTCGCGAGGCACGACTGGACGATGCCGATGACGAAGCCGCCGATCAACGTGACCCACAGCGACCTGAGCTGACCGATGAGCGCAGCCGCGAGGGCAGCGATCACGAAGAAGGTGAGGTTCACGATGTCGAGGCCGACCAGCTGGGAGAGCAGCAGGCCGGCGATGCCGCAGATGATGCCGGACCCGAACCAGGCGACCGCCTCGACCCGCCGGACCGGCACGCCGAGCATCGAGGTGATCTCGCGATCGTTGGCGAGCGCCCGCATCGCCGTGCCGAGCTTGCTACTTGCGCAAGAACAGCGCCGTGCCCGCAGTGACGATGATCGGGAACACGATGCCGATCATCTGCGTGTCAGCGTGACCCGCACCCCGCTGATCGTGAAGTAGTGGTTCTCGCTCGGCAGCTTGAACGAGTGGGCGTTCGCGCCGTAGTGCCACTGCATCCAGCCGACGAGGATGAGCAGCAGGCCGAGCGTCGCCGTCGCCTTCACCAGCGGGTCACGAGCCGCGAACGGGGGCCCGAAGAGCCACCCGTACGACGAGCGTGACCACACCGCCGAAGGCGATGCACGCGGTGTAAGCGAGCCAACTGCGGCCCGAGGTCGTTGTCGATCAGCTCCCAAGTGAGGAAGGCACCCGCAGCCCCGATCGCGCCGTAGGCGAGGTTGAGCACGCCGGTTGCCTGGTAGAGGACCACGAGGCCCACTCCCTGCATGGCGAACACCCCGCCCGAGCGCGAAGCCCAGCACGATGAACGGCTTGAGATCGTCGAAGCTCGGCATCGAGGCTGCAGGCTCCCTGCTCCTGGTCGAGAGTTGTGATCGGGGATCAGGAGTTCAGGCCGAGCTCCTGCTCCTTGGCCCGGATCTGGGCGAGCGGGTTGGCGTCCATTGCGGCGATTTCGAAGCAATCCTCACTCTGCACCATCTTCCCGTCCTGCGGGGTGACGGTGATGTCGGTGTTGTTCGACACGTTCTTGCCGATCGTGCTGTCGAAGTACCAGGGCTTGCACCACAGGTCGCTGGAGAAGTTCTTCATGTTCTTGAACGCCTGCGTTGACGCTCTCGACGGTGATGTCGCCCTTGATGCTCAAGAGCGCGTCAGTGGCCACCCGGCCGGCGAGGTAGCCCATCTGGGCGAAGCTCGAGATCGGCAGTGCTCGGTGCGTACTTGTCGTGGATCTCGTTCATCTGGTTCTGGTCGGGCTTGCCCGAGTCGAGCGTGTTGAACTCGGCGTTGATGAGGAACTTGCCGTTCCATGCCGGGCTGAGCGCCTTGGCCACCGACGGGTCGTTCGGCGGAGTCGAGCTCGCCCAGATGACCTTGTCGACGAGGCCCGGCGGAGTCGATCGCCTGGAGCAGCGGAACGACGGTGGGGCCGGTGAAGTCGAGCACGACGGCGCCGCCGTCGCCGGCGGTCTGCACCAGCTTCTGCGCGAGGACCGGCGGGGTCGGCGATCGGCACGTCCTCGTTCAGGCTGACGCCCTTGAGGCCGTTCTGCTTCGGCGAAGTCGACGACGCCGCTGTTGATGATGTCGACGCCGGGCTGGTTCGGCGTGACGATGACCATCGTGCCCTTCGCCCCGGCGCGCAGCGCGGCCTGCGCCCCGCCGAGGCTCGAGTAGTACGGGCCCATGTTCACGGCCGAGAAGTTGGGGTTCTCGAAGCAGGCCTGGTCGACGCCGGCGATGATCGGGAAGAAGCCCTTGCGACGCGTAGTACGTCGCCGTTGACGCTGCAGTCGATGATGCTCGTGTTGCCCACGAGACCGAGCACGCCGTCCTCCTCGATGAGCTTCTTCGCGAGCGCCGGCGATCTCTGCGGGTCGATGTGCTCGGTCCTCGTCGATGTACTGGATCGGACGGCCGTTGATGCCACCGTTGTCGTTCACGCAGTCGAAGTAGGCCTTCGTCATGCTCGAGATCCAGGTGAAGTCGATGCCGGGCACGTTGGTGTCGATCGACACCGATCTTGATCGGGTCGCCGGTGGCCTTCTGACCGGTGCCCAGGCCGCACTCGCCGGGCTTCTGGATGTTGGTGCTCGCGGCGGCGGCGCCCGCTGCGGTCGTCGCCGCGCCACCCGCGGCTGCCGTCGTTGCCGCGCCGTGCCGCCGGCAGTGGTCGCTGCTCCTCCAGCTCGCCGTCGTGGCGGTCGAAGACCCTGAGTCATCTCCGCACGCGGCGAACAAGAGCGCGCCGGTCGCAAGTAGGACCGGCAGTAGACGCTTCATGAATGTACCCTCCCGATGTCGCGGGTGACGATGCGAGTCGGGAAGTTCGACTCACCCGCCACCGCTCCCCCCACACCTCCCCCTGTCGGGTGTGGCGGGCGCACCGTACAACGGCGCGACGCAATTGAGCAACGGTGTCAGCCTTCCTGAGATGTGCTCGCAACGTGAACGCAATGCGCACACGCTGCGCGACACCGATTCGCATAGCGCACTGTTCACCCGGTCGTTCGTGAGCGGCGAACGCTGGCCTTGGCCCGCCCTCGCGCCGCGCCGGACACTGTTCTTCCCGAGTCACGGGGCCCGAGCACGGAGGTGCGCGCATGACCGCGGAAGCGACAGGCGACACGAACGGCCTGCGTCACAGGCGGGGTGCTGCTCGTCGGAAGCGTCCCCCTTCGGAGCGCCGACGAGGTGTTCCAGCTGGCGGCGTCCGAGCTCGGCGACCGACTCGACCGGATCCCGGACGGCGAGACCGGCCCCCGGTCCGACTGGATCGTGTGGCAGTACCCGGTGCTCAGCTCCCGGCCCGAGTTCGAGGTGTGCCCACCCGGCGCCGACTCGCACCGTGCCCTGCCGCGGCTGCGCGTCAGCGACGACGAGTCGATCGACACCCTGCGCTTCGAGCAGCTCGGCTACGCGCAGGCGGCCACTCAGCTCGTACCGCATCTTCGCCCGCCGCAAGCGCGACGGCCTGATCCCCTCGCAGTGCCGCTTCCAGGTGTCACTGCCGACCCCGCTCGCGCCGATCGCCGCGTTCGTCGCTCCCGAAGACCAGGCTCGCATCGAACCGCTCTACGAGGCGGCGATGCTGACCGAGCTCGCGACGATCTTCGACTCGATCCCGCACGATCAGCTCGCCGTGCAGTGGGACACCAACTTCGAGTTCGCCATGCTCGACGGCGTCATGCCGACGTGGTTCACCGACCCCCGGTCGAGCATCGTCGAGCGCCTCGTGCGGCTCGGTCGCAGCGTGCCCGGCGACGTGCAGCTCGGCTACCACTTCTGCCACGGCCACGAGCGCCATCACACCGAGCGGCCCCTACAACGCGCAGCCGCTCGTCGACATCGCGAACGCGCTGACGCTGAGCCTCGGTCGCTCGCTCGACTGGATCCACCTTCCCGTGCAGGGCGACCGCGTCGACGTGCGCTTCTTCGAGACGCTCGGGCAGCTGCAGCTGCGTCCCGAGACGCAGCTCTTCCTCGGCGTGCTGCACCTCGAGGACGGCGTCGCCGGCGCGAAGGCGCGCATCGTCGCCGCGCAGCGGTTCGTGCACGACTTCGGCGCCGCGACCGACTGCGGGTGGGGCCGCCATCGCTCCCAGGACGTCGCGGCGTTGGTCGAGCTGCACCGCGCGGTCGAGCGCGCCGCTGGACGGCCGCCACGCGGCCCGCGTCGTTCGCGTGGCCCCCCGGCTGGGACCGCGTGCCCGACGAGACGTGGACGCAAGAGCCGGTCGACGACTTCGGCACGGCGTACGACAACGTCGATCGCCACGGCTGGTACCGCAACCTCGATCCGACCGTCGAGGAGCTCGCTCACCTGCTTGGGCGACGGCGACATCATGATCGACTACTCGGGCGGCACCGGCATCCTGCTCGACCGGCTGAAGCTGCGGATGTTCGACACCCAGGTCGGCGCGATCATCGTCGACAGCTCGCCCAAGTTCCTCCGCGTCGCGCGTCGAGAAGTTCCGCGACGACCCGAAGGTCGGGTTCAGGCTGCTGCGCTTCCTGAAGGACGAGAAGCGGCTCGAACGGCTCGAAGAGGTGCTCGGTCCCGAGATGCTCGAACGCGGCGTCGACCTCATCGCGTCGACGAACGCCGTGCACCTCTATCCAGACCTCCCCGACACCGTCGCGTCGTGGCTCAGGGCACTCCGCCCCGACGGCCACGTGCTCATCAACTCGGGGAACATCCGCAACCCGCGCGCACGTCGCAGCGAGTGGATCCTCGACGAGACGGTCTGGGTCGTGGGCGAGATCGCCGAAGGCCTCGTCCGCACCGATCCGGCGTACGCGGCAGTACGCCGCCGACCTCGACAACCCCGAGCGGATGAAGGCCCATGCCGCGTATCGAGACAAGGTCTTCTTGCTGCCGCGACCACTCGACTTCTACCTCGAGACGCTCGAGCTCGGGGGCCTGAAGGTCGAGTCCGTGCAGAGAGGCGAGCGTGCAAGCCGGCGTCCAGGACTGGTACGAGTTCCTGTGCGCGTACAACGACGCGGTGCTCGGCTGGGTGGGCGGCACCGACAAGGTCGACGGCGCGAAGCCGTCTGAGCAGGCCGTGGCCGATCGCTTGGCGCTCATGCGCCACGCGATGGACGTGCTCTTCCACGGCCGCCCGACGTTCCAGGCATGCTGGACCTACATCACCTGTGTCAACGGCCGCTAGAGACCACGTCCCCGGGAGCCAGAAATGAAGCGAAGCACCGACCGCATCCTCACGACCCACGTGGGCAGCCTGGCCCGACCGGTCGAGCTCCTCGACACGATGAAGCTCAAGGAGAACGACCAGCCCTACGACCACGAGCTGTTCGACTTCCAGGTCACTGAAGCGGTCAAGGACCGGGTGCGGCAGCAGGTCGAGTGCGGCATCGACATCGTGACCGACGGCGAGATGAGCAAGGTCAGCTTCCTCGGCTACGTGAAGGACCGACTCGGTGGCTTCGAGGTCGAGATGGGCCAGTCGCGCATGGCGCCGTCGTGGCAGGTCGAGGTCGACGACTTCCCCGAGTACTACGCGGACTACTTCAAGAAGTACTCGTCGACCGTCGCTCCGCTGCGTCGCATCATCTGCCGCGGGCCGATCACCTACGTCGGGCAAGAGCTCCTGCAGACCGACATCGACAACCTCAAGGCAGCGACCGCCGACTACGACGTCGCCGACGTCTTCATGCCCTCGACGGGCCCCAGCGGCTTCGGGCGCAACGAGTACTACTCGTCACACGAGGAGTACCTCCACGAGGTCGCCGAGGCCATGCGCCAGGAGTACCTGGCGATCGTCGCGGCCGGGTTCATCCTGCAGGTCGACGACCCGTTCCTGATCGACATGCTGAGCGACCCGACGATGGACAAGAAGGAGCGCGAGCGGCTCGCGTGGATCCACGTCGAGGCGTTGAACCACGCGCTGCGCGACATCCCGCCGGAGTCGGTGCGGCACCACACCTGCTACGGCCTCAACCACGGCCCGCGCATGAACGACATCCCGCTCACCGACGCAGTGCCGTTCATGCTGAAGATCAACGCCGGCGCACACAGCTTCGAGGTCGCCAACCCGAGGCACTACCACGAGTGGCGCATCTGGGAGGACATCAAGCTGCCCGACGACAAGATCCTCATCCCCGGGCCTGATCGGTCACGCGACGAACTACGTCGAGCACCCTGAGCTCATCGCGGACTACATCGTGAAGTACGCGGGGCTCGTCGGCCGCGAGAACGTGATCGCCGGCGCGGACTGCGGCTTCTCGTCGCGTGCGTCGTACGCGCCCGAGGTGCACCCGACCGTCGTGTGGCCGAAGTTCCGCGCGCTCAGCGAAGGCGCCGCCCTCGCCACCAAGCAGCTCTGGCCCTGAGGTCCGCCCAGGGTCAGTCGACCTCGGCGACGAGCTCGATCTCGACCGCGATGTCGAACGGCAGCTCGGCCAGGCCGACAGCGGACCGCGCGTGCTTGCCCGCGGCCTCGCCCCAGATCTCGACGAACAGGTCTGAGGCGCCGTTGATGATCGCGGGCGTGTTGTTGAAGCCGGGGCCGGTGTTGACCATCCCCAAGACCTTCACGATGCGCGTCACGTGGTCGAGCCCGACGGTCGCGTCCATCGTCGCGAGGATGCACAGCGCGGTCGCTCGGGCGGCGGCGATGCCCTCGTCGACCGTCAGATCGCGTCCGACCTTGCCGCGGATGTACTTGCCGTCGCCGAGATCAGGCCCGTGGCCGCTGACGAAGAGCAGGTTCCCGACCCTGCTCGCGCCGATGTAGTTGCCGGCCGCCGCCGTCACGGGAGGAAGCGTGATCCCCAGCTCTGCGATTCGCTGTGCGATGTTGGGCATGCGCCACGGTACTCAGGCACTCAGTCCGACGTCCCGGCCCACGTGAACCGCGGCGATCTCCGTTCGAGGAACGCGGCGACGCCCTCCGCGGCATCGGCGCTCGCCGCGAGCTCGGCCCCCCACCGCGCCTGCGTCGCCCGCGAGATCTCGCCGGTCCGCACGCACTCGTCGACCATCGCCTTGCTCGACTCTTGGGTGAGCAGCGACCGCTCGGTCGCGAGCAACGTCGCGAACACGTCGATCCGCTCGTCGGCGGCGGCCGGCCTCGTGCACCTCGTCGACGAGCCCGATGCGCAGCGCGCGCTCCCAGCCGATCAGCTCGGCCGAGAAGAGGAGGTGCTTCGTCGCCGACGGCCCGAGCAGCCGCACCGCTCGATCCACGCCGAAGGCCGGGTAGACGATGCCGAGCCGCGCGGGCGTGATGCCGAACACGGCCGACGTGTCGGCGATGCGGACGTCGCACGCGATCGCGATCTGCGTGCCTCCACCGACGCACGAGCCTCTTATGAACGCGACGGTTGGCTTCGGGAACGAGCCGAGCGCGTGGTCCGCGCCCGCGTTCGCGGCGGCGTAGCTCGCCTCGCTCACCGCGAGCTCTCCGATGTCTGCCCCGGCGCAGAAGTGGTCACCGGCGCCGCGCACGACGAGCACGCGCACGTTGCGGTCGGTGGCGAGGTCGGCGCAGATCGCCGCGATCCCCTCCCACATCGCCTTCGTCACCGCGTTGCGCTTCTCGGGTCGATTGAGCCACAAGGTCGCGATCGGCCCGTCGTGGGTCACGACGAGCGGCTCTGTCGAGCCTGGGTCACCTGTCAGCATTGTCAGCCTTCCTGATACCGTCCGCCGCGGTGAAGTTCGGGGTGGTCATCGCGAACCAGCGTGCCACCGTCGACCGCGTCGGCGACGAGCTCGACCGGGTCGAAGCGCTCGGCTACGACAGCGCATGGATGCCCGGCATCCCGAACGGGCCCGATGTGCTCACGCTGTTCGCCGCGACCGCGCACCGCACGCGACGCATCGAGGTGGGTCCGGCGATCGTGTCGGCGCATGGCCGCCATCCGGTGGCTCTCGCGAGCCAGGCCCTCACCACGAACGACGCGGTCGGCGGCAGGTTGACGCTCGGGATCGGCGTCTCCCATCAGCGGATCGTCGAAGACTTCCTCGGTCTCGACTACTCGCATCCCGCTCGCTACATGACCGAGTACCTGCAGGTGCTCCTCCCCCTGCTCCGTGGCGAGAAGGCCGACTACGCCGGCCAGCACGTGCGTACGAGCTTCCGACTCGACGTCGCGACGCCTGCCGGTGCCGCCCTCGGTGTTCATCGCCGCGGTCGGACCGAAGATGCTCGACGTCGCGGGCACCTACACCGCCGGTGCGGCGACGTGGATGGTCGGTCTCCGGACCTTGGCGGAGCAGACGGTTCCCCTCGTGCGCGCCGCTGCGGAACGGGCAGGCCGGCCGGAACCTCGCATCCTCGCCAGCCTCCCGATCGCGCTCACGAACGACGACGAGACCGCAGCGGCATGGGCAGCGGACGAGTTCGGCATGTACGGCCGGCTTCCCGCATACAAGGCAGTGCTCGAACGTGAGGGGCTCGACTCCGCTGCCGGCATCGCCGTCTACGGCGACGAGAGCACGTTGCGCAAGGCGGTCGACAGGGTGCGCGATGCGGGC
Source organism: uncultured Acidimicrobiales bacterium (assembly GCA_963726495.1). Lineage (GTDB taxonomy): Bacteria > Actinomycetota > Acidimicrobiia > Acidimicrobiales > DATKAS01 > DATKAS01. The sequence goes on along the minus strand of CAVSCP010000007.1, from coordinate 85,339 downwards.
GTCACCGACCTGCAGATCACCCCGTTCGGCGACGACGAGACCCGCCGTCGCACGGTCGAGCTCCTGATCAACCTCCGCTAGCCACGGTCCCAGTAGGGGGCGCGGAGCTCGCGCTTGAGGATCTTGCCCGGCCCCGACTTGGGCAACGGGTCGGCCTGGATCGAGATCGCCTTCGGCACCTTGAACCCTGCGATCGCTCGGCGGCAGTGGTCGCGCAGCTCGTCCTCGAGCGTGTCGGTGAGCAACGCCGGGTCGCGCACCACGACGACCGCGTGCACCGCCTCGACCCAGCGCTCGTCGGGCACTCCGAAGACGGCGACCTCGAGCACGGCGGGGTGCGACCCGAGCGCGTCCTCGACCTCGAGCGAGTACACGTTCTCACCGCCGGTGACGATCATGTCCTTGGCTCGATCGAGCAGGGAGAGGTAGTGCTCGTCGTCGACGACGCCGACGTCACCCGTGCGGTACCAGCCGTCGACGAACGCGGCCTCGGTCGCGCTCGGCGTTCTCCCAGTAACCCACCATCACGTTGGGCCCTCGGACGATGACCTCGCCGGCGACGCCCGGCGGGCACGGGTTGCCGTCGCGCGTCGACGATGCGCATCTCGACGCCGACGACCTGCTGGCCCACCGAGCCCGAGCCGGCCGCCCTCGAGATGCCGCTCCTCGTGCGGCATGGCACGTGACGATCGACGAGGTCTCGGTCGCGCCGTAGTACTGCGCGAGCTCTGCGGTCGGGAACGCGTCGTGCGCTCGTCGCAGCAGGTCCGTGGTGATCGGCGAGCCTGCATGACCGAGGAGCCTGAGCGACGACACGTCGACGCGGCCGGGCCGATTGCTCGGCTACCAGCGCGCCGACCATCGTCGGCACGGGGATCGCGACCGACACGCGGTGCCGTTCGATCGCGTCGAGGCTCGTCGCCGGGTCGAACGCCGGGAGGATCACGAACGAACCGCCCATCCACAGCAGCCCGACGAGAGCGGCAGTGCCCGCGACGTGGAAGAACGGCGCGACCGCGAGGTAGACGTCGTCGGGCTCGAAGCGGCAGGCCAGCGTCTTGTGGAACGAGTTCGCGACCAGGTTGCGATGGGTGAGCATCACGCCCTTCGGCCGGCCGGTCGTGCCGCCGGTGAAGTACAGCAACGCGAGGTCGTCCTCGGACACCTCGGGCGTTCGCGACGATGGCGACGCGTGGTCGAGCAGCACGTCCCACTCCTCGAAGGTGACCACGCGCGCGACCACGTCAGCCAGAGGCCCCGGGTCGCGGTCGGTCACGAGCACCTTCGGCCGGGCCGCCTGGACGATCGCGACCAGCTCGGGCGCAGCCAGCCGCGTGTTGAGCGGAAGCAGCACCATGCCGGCCGCGGGCACGCCCATGTACGCCTCGACGTACCGGTGGCAGTTCGCGGCGAGGATCGCGACGCGGTCGCCCGGCGCCAGGCCGAGCGACGCGAGCGCCGGGCCCACGCGCTCACACCGAGATGCGAGCTGGGAGTAGGTGATGTGCCGGTCCTCACACACGAGCGCGGTGCGCTGGGCGTGAGTGTGGCGAGTTCGTTCGAGCGCGGTCGCGATCGTCGGGGCAGCGACATTCACGCGAGGAAGTGTGTCACCGCCCGCAGCGTCTCAGGACCGCGCTCGAGATGAGGCGAGTGGCCGCACCCCTCGAGGACGACCGTCTCGACCGGTCCCGACGCGCCCCGCTCGATCGCATCCACCTGAGCAACGGTGCCGTACCGGTCGGCCGAGCCCTGCACGACGAGGATCGGCACCGCGATCCTCGGCAACACGTCCTCGATGTTCCAGTCCCGGAACTCCGGCGAACGCCAGGTGTCGTTCCAGTGCCGGAACGTCGCCTCGGCGTCGTCATGATGCTTCGCCATCCGATCGCGCAGGTCGGTGGTCGAGAACGTCTCGCGCGCCGCTTCGATCCCCGCGATCGACTCCTCCTCGACGAAGACGTGCGGAGCCAGCAGCACGAGCGCGGCGACCCGACGACCGCTCTGGCCCGCGTAGATGAGGGCGATCGACGCGCCGTCGCTGTGACCCACGAGCACGGGCTCGTCGATGTCGAGCGCGTCGAGCAGCTCAGGCAGCGCCTCGAGCGCCTCGCGGTGCATGTAGTCGGGACCGCGCGGCCAGGGGAACGGGTCGGACCGGCCGTAGCCGAAGCGTGAGTAGACCGTCGCGGCACGGCGCGTGGCATCGGCCACCGATTGCGGGAAGTCGCGCCAAAGACCGATCGACCCCAGCCCTTCGTGCAAGAAGACCAGCGGCGCGAGGGCCTCGTCCCCTCCGATGCGAACGACGTCGACCTCTCCGCCGCGCAGCGTGACGCGCACGCGTCAGAGCCGGACGTACTCGTAGTCGACCGGCTTCGCATGGATGCCGTTCGCCGGAGCGGCGATCCACGCGGCGAACTTGCCCGGCTCGGTGACCGCGTGCATGAGCGATCCGACATAGGCCTGATCGGCCGAGGTCGGCAGCCAGTCGTCGGCACGGGCACTCCAGGCGTCGGCAGTCATGACCTCGCCCGAGGGCGACACGTGGGCGCCGGCGAAGGCGCCGACCTGACGGTGAAAGGCCGCGTGCGGCAACCGCAGCTCGAAGCCCACGTCAGACGCGAGGCGGTTCCACCGATCGACCCCCTTCTGGCAGTCGACGGCGTAGTCGTCGCGCAGGGTCTTGTTCACCGCAGTGAGCGCGGAGTGCTCGACCTCGGCGATGACGCCGTCACGCAGCTCGGGCACCGTCGAGGTCAGGTCCGCGAGCACGTGGTCGTCATCGTGCGACCCTTCTTGGAAGCGGCCCTTCAACCCCTGGGTGTAGTAGTTCGCCGCGTTCGTCGAGGTCTCCGCGCCGAACAGGTCGAGCGACACGCTGAAGTGGAAGTTCAGGTACTTCTGCAACGTGGCGAGGTCGATGCCGCCATACGGCCGGATGTCGTCGGTGTCGTGCTCCTTCATGAGCTCGACCGCGCGTTGGACGACGCGCCCGATGCCGGTGGCGCCCACGAACATGTGGTGCGCCTCTTCCTTGAGCATGAAGTCGCATGTGCGTGACAGCGGGTCGAACGCGCTCTCCCGCAGAGAGGCGAGCTGGTACTTCCCGTCACGGTCGGTGAAGTAGGTGAAGAGGAAGAACGACAGCCAGTCGGGTGTCGCCTCGTTGAAGGCACCGAGGATGCGCGGGTTGTCGGGATCTCCCGAGTGACGTTCGAGCATCGCATCGGCTTCGTCGCGTCCGTCGCGACCGAAGAAGCGGTGCAGCAGGTACACCATCGCCCAGAGGTGCCGGCCCTCCTCCACGTTCACTTGGAAGAGGTTGCGCAGGTCGTACTGGCTGGGCGCGGTCGCGCAGAGGTGACGTTGCTGCTCGACCGATGCGGGCTCGGTGTCGCCCTGCACGACGATGAGGCGACGCAGGTCGGCGCGGTGCTCGCCGGGCACGTCCTGCCACACGGGCTCGCCCTTGTGCGCACCGAAGCCGACGCGGCGGTCGGGCTCGGGCTCGGCGAGGAAGATCCCCCAGCGGTACTCGGGCATCCGGACGTATCCGAAGTTCGCCCAACCCTCCTGGCCGACGTCGACCGCAGTGCGGAGGTACACGTCGCGGTCTTGGTAGCTCTCGGGACCGAACTGGTTCCACCATTCGAGGAACCTCGGCTGCCAACCCTCGAGCGCACGTTGCAGTCGCCGGTCGCTCGCCAGGTCGACGTTGTTCGGGATCCGCTCGCTGTAGTCGATCATCGTGACCTCACACTCGGGTTCGGTCGTACTCGGGACGCGCTCCGGTGCCGTAGCGGCGCAGTGCGCCTTCCGGTCCCGACGCGTTCGGACGGTTGAAGATCCAGTTCTGCCACGCCGACAGCCGAGCGAAGATCTTCGTCTCCATCGTCTCGGGCCCGACGAAGCGCAAGTTCGCTTCCAACCCCGTGAGCGCATCGGGAGAGAAGCTCGCCGCGCTCTTCGAGGAAGACCCGCACCTCGTCGTCCCAGTCGAGATCGTCCGGCGTGAACGTCACGAGGCCGGCGTCGGCGGCGGCGATCGCGTCGAGCGGTTCGCCGACCGTCGCCTCGGCCGCCTTGCGGTCGTCGTCGCGGCCCCAGAAGCGCGTCGCGAGTCGCGAGAGGCCGTTCGCCATCGGATACCAACCGAGGTTCGCCTCGGTCAGCGCGACAGTCGGGCCGTCGTCGACATCGAGCATGAACGACTGGTCGGCCGCGAGCACCAGCTCGGCGAGCGTCCCCGCGAAGCAGCTCCCCTCGTCGACGACGGTCACGATGGTGCGCGAGGTCAGATCGAGGCGCCGCAGCACACGCGCGAGGAAGAGGCGCACCTCGCGCACGAACCAATGGTCCCCATGCTGCGCCAGCACACCGTCGACCTCGACGACGCGGTCGGCCGAGCCTCGGGTCGAGAGCACGATCGTCGCGAGCTCGGGCTCGTTGAAGCGGATGTGGAGCAACAGGTCGTCGAGCTCGCGCGCAACGGCGAGCGGCCAGAGCTGATCGCCGGCAGCGAGGATGTCGGCGATCGAGCCAGGGATGGGCGAGTCGGGCGCCTCGATCGTGATGCGAGCCGCCCGCACGCTGCGGTCGAGCTCGGCTCGGACGTGCCCGTACTCGATGGCGTCGTCGCTGATCGTGCGGCGGAGAGGTGACAGAACGATGCCGGGCCCCGTGTCAGGTCGGTCGCTCAGCGCGGCGAGGGCCTCGGACCGGTCGCGTACGAACTCGTCGAACTTGGTCTTGGCCATCACCGCATCGACGAGGCCCCAATCGACGGCTTGCTCGCCCCGCATGCCCTCGGCCTTCGTGCTGAACGCGTCGGCGCGATCGCGGCGCACCTTGCGCTTGTCGGTCAGTCGCGTGAGGCCACCGGTGCCGGGCAGCACGCCGAGCAACGCGACTTCGGGAAGCGACACGGCCGAGGAGCGGTCGTCGACGAGCACGATCTCCTCACATGCGAGGGCCAGCTCGTAGCCACCGCCCGAAGCAGTGCCGTTCAACGCGCACAGATAGGTCTGGCGGGAGTGCCGCGACGCATCTTCGATGCCGTTGCGAGTCTCGTTCGTGAACTTGCAGAAGTTCACCTTGTGATGGTGGGTCGACTGGGCGAGCATCGAGATGTTCGCTCCCGCGCAGAACACCTTGTCGAGCGCGCTCGTCAGGACGACGGTGTGCACCTCGGGATGCTCGAAGCGAAGGCGCTGCACCGCGTCGGCCAGCTCGATGTCGACCCCGAGGTCGTACGAGTTGAGCTTCAGGGTGTACCCGGACGCGAGGCCGCCCTCGGGATCGACCTTCATCTCGAGCGTGGCGATCGGGCCGTCGACAGAAAGCCGCCAGTGCCGGTAGCTGTCGGGGTGGCGTTCGAAGTCGATCATCCGGTCCACCTTCTCATCGTGCACCGCCTCGGGGCATTCACGCGTCCGTGACGCTGAGCGCCTCGGCCACGTCGACCTCCTCGTCGAACAGCACGCCCTCGGTCGGGGCACGCGCGGGCAGGAACCTCCACGTGATGAACGCGGCGCCGAGCACCACCAAGGCCGCGATGCCATACACCAGCCGCATGGACTCGATGAACGCGTTGCGGGCGATGTCCGCGACCACTTGGCCCTGCGCCCCGCCGAGCTGCTGCGCGGCTTCGAGCGCCTTGCCGATCGAGTCCTTCACCTGATCGGAGATGTTCGCCGGTATCCCCGACGCTCCGCTGATCACCGCGTGGTACCGCAGGGCGAAGATGCTGCCGAGCACCGCGACGCCGAGTGCACCGCCCGTCTGCCGCGTCGTGTCGTTGACCGCAGAGCCGACGCCCGCCTTCCCCGTCGGCAGCGAGCCCATGATCGACTCGGTCGCGGGCGCCGTCGTGAGACCCATCCCCGCGCCGAACATGATGCGGACCAGGATGCCGCCGCACGACCGACGACATGATCGTGTTCGACGCGTAGCAGCACAGCGCGGCCGCCACGATCAGCGTGCCCGTCACGATCACCCGCTTCGTGCCGAACCGATCGACGAACTTCGGTGCCTGTGGGGCGAACCCCATGATCCCGATGGCGACCGGCGCGGTCATCATCCCCGCCTTGAGGGGCGAGTAGCCGAGCACGAACTGGAAGTACTGGGTCAACAGGAACGTCGAGCCGAACAACGCGAAGTAGGTGAGCGTGATCGTGCCCGACGCGGCCGTGAACCGCGGGTTCTGGAAGAAGCGGATGTCGAGCATCGCATGCTCGTTGTGCAGCTCCCACCAGATGAAGACGCCGACGAGGGCGAGCCCCGCGGCCAGCGAAGCGACGACCTGCGGGGCGCCCCAACCGAGGTCGGGCGCCTCGATGATCCCGAACATGATGAGGCCCAACATGACGATCGAGAGACCGGCGCCGATCAGGTCGAGACGTCCCTCCTCCGGATCGCGTGAGTCGGGCACGAAGAAGAAGCCCAACACGATCGCGACCGCGGCGATCGGCACGTTCACGAGGAACACCGATCCCCACGCGAAGTGCTCGAGCAACAGGCCGCCACCGAGCGGACCGATCACGATGCCGAGGCCGGCGACCCCCGCCCAGATGCCGATCGCGCGGGCACGCTCGTGGCCGGAGAACGTGTTCGTCAGGATCGACAGCGTCGTCGGGAAGATGAACGCGCCGCCCATCCCCATGAGCCCGCGGGCGACGATCAGCATCTCGGGTGAGGTCGAGCGCGACGCCAGCGCAGAGAACGTGCCGAACATGACGAGGCCTGCGGTGAGCGCCTTCTTGCGCCCGAAGCGGTCGCCGAGCGCGCCGGCAGTGAGGAGCATGCCGGCGAACACGATCGTGTACGAGTCGATGATCCACTGCAGCTGCGATCCCTCGGCACCGAGGTCGCGGACGATCGACGGCAGCGCGACGTTGAGGATCGTGTTGTCGACGCTGATGACCACGAGCGAGAGGCAGAGCACGGCGAGCGTCATCCAGCGCCGCTGATGGATCTGCTCCGGGGTCATCGGCATCCGATGCCTCGCTCCCAGAACGCGGTCGCGGCGGAAGCGACGGTCTCGATGACGTCGTCGAGCGCGATGGCGGTCGAGTCGATGACGAGGTGGTACAGCCGGACGTCCGCGGGATCGCGGTCGAACAGCCGTTGCACGAACCGGGCCCAAGACTTGTCGGTGTCCTGCTGGTGCGCTTCGGCGACGTCTTCGGAGACGCCCTCGATGGCCGCGCCCTGTGCGATGCGTCGCTCGACGGGGCCGTCGACTCGCACGTGGAACGCCGAGGGATGCGCAGCGAGGACTGCCGCCGCACCCCGCCCGAGGATGAGCCCGCCGCCGGTCTCGGCAACGCGCCACACGCTCTCCGCCACCTTCTGACGGAGCTCGGTGTTCGGGTCGAGGTCGCCGGCCCCGGGCACGGGGATCCCGAGCGCGCCGCTGAGGTGGCTGAGGCTCACGGCGAGGCGGCCCGGCGGTGTCTGGCTGCGCTCCTCGTCGGTGAGGCGCTCCTCGATCTTCTCGGTCGAGCGCGTGTCGGGCCCGTGCGTGAGCCGGTCGTAGAACGGCAGGTGCAGGCGCGCGGCCAGCTTCGGCGCGATCACGCTGCCGCCGGCCCCGTACGTCGCCGACAGCGTGAGCACCTTGCTCATCGCACCTCCAGCCCCGCGAGGAACTTTGCGACCGCGGCGTCGAACTGCTCACGATGGGTGACGTTCGGTGAATGGCCCGCGCCGTCGATCACGACCAGCTGCGCGTCGCTGATCTTCGCCGCCATGTAGGCAGACCCGCCTCGGAACGGCTCGTCGTTCTCGCCGACGATCACGAGCGTCGGGACGCCGATCGACGGGAGCGACTCGATCACGCGCGCGTCGTGCTGCTTGAGGATGCCTTCGGCGGTGAGCATCATCCGCGCGGCAGCCGCTTCGCCGTGCGCGGCCGCGAGCTCTCCGGCCCCCCGGTCGACGAACCGGTTCCATCCGGCACGCGCCTTGTCGTCGCGGTATCCGGGACCGGTGTCGATGAGCACGAGCGCCTTCACGCGCTCAGGGTGCGCGATGTGGAACGAGAGCGAGAGGTAGCCGCCGAGCGAGTGTCCGGCGAGGATCGCGCCGTCGGCTCCCTCGACGTCGAGCAGCGCCGCCATGTCACCCAGCGCAAGCGGGACGGTGTACGCGCTCGGGTCGTCACCCGCGTCGGTCGCGCCGTGGCCCCGCAAGTCCCAGGTCACGACCCGGAAGCCGGAGTCGACGATGGCGGCGAGGTTTCCCGCGAACGCATCGCCGCTCGACGAGAACCCGTGGGTCAGGAGGACCAAGGGTCCCTCGCCGATCGCCTCGTAGTGGATCGACGCGCCGTCTCGGTCGAGGACCGGCATCGCTACGCCCCTTTGCTTCCGTCGATGGTCTCGCGGATGAGGTCGGCATGACCGGCGTGACGCGCGGTCTCCTCGATCATGTGCAGCAAGATCCACCGCAGGTTCAGGCCGATGTCGGCGGGATGCGCGCCGGCATCGGGATCGGCGGCCTCGGCCGTGATGGCCTGCGACTCGGCAATCCGCTGCTCGTACAGGGCACGCACCGATTCGATGGTGTCACCCTCGCGCACCTCGAGCTCCTCCGCGGGATCCGCGGGAGGCCAGAGCCCCGGGATGTCGTTGCCTGCCACCGCGTTCTGGAACCACCGCCGCTCGACGAAGGCGAGGTGCTTCACGATCGAGAACAGCGACAGCGAGCTCGCGGTCGGCACGCGCTTCGCCTGTTCGTCCGAGAGGCCCTCGACCTTGCGGAGGATCGCCTCGCGCTGGCTGTCGAGGAACATCGTCAGACCCGCCATCTCGTCAGGCGGGCCGATGAACGGCGTCGGCATCCGCACAGTCCACCATGACCGATGGTCGACTTCGACCACTCGATGGACTAGTCAATGCAGCAATGGCGATGCCGGGAACGCCCACCACCTACCACCGGGTCATCGGCACCCACGCCCCGGCGCTCAACCGCCTGATCACAGGGCTCGTGCTCGGCGCGGTCGTCGCCGCGGTGCTGGCGTTCTTCGTCGCCTGGCAGCTCGCGGTGCTGGCTGCGTGGGACACGATGGTCGCGGTCCTCCTCGCCGTCATCTGGCACGAGATCTACAGCGCCGACTCGGCCAAGACGCGGCTCTTGGCGACGAAGACCGACGAGACGCGCAACACCGCGCGGCTGCTCGTGAACCTCGCCTGCATCGGGAGCCTCGTCGGCGTCGGCTTCGCGCTCCATCGGGCGAACCAGGACTCCGGCCCCGCGAGCTGCTGCTCGTCGGGGTCGCCCTGCTGACGGTGGTGCTCTCGTGGACGCTCGTGAACACGGTGTTCACCCTCCACTACGCGCACCTCTACTACACCGAGCCGCACGGCGGGGTGGACTTCGGCGACGACGAGGGACCGCCGGACTACCGCGACTTCGCGTACCTCGCGTTCACGGTCGGCATGTGCTACCAGGTGTCGGACACGACGCTCTCGACGAGGCACATGCGGCGCACTGCGCTGCGCCAGGGCATCATCGCCTACATCTTCGGCGTCGTGATCGTCGCGACGACGATCAACATCATCGCCGGGTTCTTGTGAGAGCGGCGGGCCGAAGCCCGCCGCCACACAACGATCGGATCTGTCAGACCTGCGAGATCAGGCCAGCGCCTTCGCCTTCAGGCGCTCGTACTCGGCGTCGTCGATGACGCCCTTCGCCTTCAGGTCGGCCAGCTTGGCGAGCTCGTCCGCCGGGCTCACCGGGGCCACGCTCTGCACGTACTGACGCATGGCGGTGTCTTGCGCCTGCGCCGCCTCTACCGCGTGCTCCTGCATCTTGTGCCCGCGGGCGATCAAGTAGACGAACACGCCGAGGTACGGCACCAGGATGACGAAGATCACCCAGATGCGCCTTCGCGACGCCTCCGAGATCGTGGCTGCGGAAGATGTCGCTGAACACGATGATCAGCAGCCAGATCCAGATGAAGAACAGGAAGAACCAGAGCATCGACCAGAACACCTGACCGGTGCCCCACTCGGAAGCCAACACGTGCATGAAAGAACGCCCTCCTCAGTGACCGGACAACCCGATCATCGTGAGTTTCGCGCGTCTGACCGTCATCAGCCGCAACGGGTGAATCGAATCAGCCGGTGCGCAGCTCGAGGCCGAAGAGCTCTCGGAACCTGTCGTAGTACGCCTCATCATCTGACGCCATCCCGAGCTCGACCCAGTCACGGTCGCTCATGCGTTCTCGACCCTCGACGATCTCGCGCGCTCCCCACGACATCGCGTACCGGAGCTGTGGCTCGTCTGCCGTGACCGCCTCGTGGATGACCCGTGCGACCTCGAATGGGTCGGTCGCTTGGGTCAGACCCGCGGCGTAGAACTGCAACAACCGTCGGTACTGGTCCTCGTAGGCGCCGGTGCGGCTCGGTGCGTCCGGGCTCTTCGCGAAGATGGCCGACTTCGTGACGCCCGGCTCGATGATCACGACGCGGATGCCGAACGGTGCCAGCTCCTGGGCCAGCCCCTCACTGAGGCCTTCGAACGCCCACTTCGAGGTGACGTAGGGCGATTGGGCGAGCGCGGCGATCCGACCCGCGATCGAGGTCACGTTGACGATCGCCCCGCGTCGCCGTTCGCGCATGCTCGGCAGCACGGCTTGGATGCAGCGCACGGCTCCGCACAAGTTGATGTTCATCAGCTCGAGGTACGTCGCGGGATCGGTGTCCTCGACGACGCCGGTGCCCCCGACGCCCGCGTTGTTCACGAGCACATCGACGTGTCCGGCCGCGTCGAGCACCTCGGCCATGCCTCTGCGCACCGACTCGTCGTCGGTGACCTCGAGCTCGACGAGAAGCACCTCGACGCCGCGCTCCTCGGCCATCGCGAGCAGCTTCGTCGCCTTGGCCTTGTCGCGGACCGTGCCGTAGACGAGGTGGCCCTGCTCCGCGAGGTGAAGCGCGGTCGCACGTCCGATCCCCGAATTCGCTGCCGGTGACCACTGAGACAAGGGAGGCATCCATCGCGGCCGAATGTACCGTGGCCGGGTGACGCGCCCGGGGCTGTCTGCGCTCGACCTCGCGATCGTGAGCGAGGGGAAGACGAGCGCGAGCGCACTGGCCGACACCACCACCCTCGCCCAGCGCGCCGACGAGCTCGGGCTCACGCGGTTCTGGGTCGCGGAGCACCACAACATGCGCACCGTGGCGAGCACGACGCCGTCGGTGCTCATCGCGCACCTCGCTGCTCGCACCCAGCGCATCCGCGTCGGCTCCGGCGGCGTCATGCTGCCGAACCACCCGCCGCTCGTGGTCGCGGAGCAGTTCGCCATGCTCGAGGCGCTGCATCCCGGCCGCATCGACCTGGGCATCGGCCGCGCGCCCGGCACCGACCACGCCACCGCGGCCGCGCTGCGGCGCTCGCCGTCCGCGCTCGGTGCGGAGGACTTCCCGCTCCATCTGCTCGACCTCATGGGCCTGCTCGGCGACGTCCGCACCGACGCGGGGCTCTGGAGCCAGTTCGCGGCGACGCCCGTGTCGACTCGACACCGTGGATCGGCCTCCTCGGCTCGAGCGACTACAGCGCCGAGCTCGCCGGCTACCTCGGGCTGCCCTACTCGTACGCGCACCACTTCGACAGTGGTCCGCTCGCGGCGACAGTGCGAGCGTTCGAGCTCTATCGCAGCGCGTTTCGCCCCTCCCCCGTGCTCGACGAGCCGTACGCGATCGTGTCGGCGAACGTGCTCGTCGCAGCGACGACGGAGGAGGCGGACTGGTTCGCCGGCCCCGCCCGCATCGTGCTCCTCGGACGCGCACCAGGGACGGTTCGAACAGATGCTGCCGCCCGACGTCGCGGCCACGCATCCCTCGATGGACGAAGCGCGGGCGTTGCCGTCGAACCGCATCGTGGGCACGCCCGCCGACGCAGTCGAGCGCCTCGAGGAGCTCGCGTCGCTCACGCACGCCGCCGAGGTGATGGTGAGCACCGTCACGTACGACATCGCGGAACGCGTCGCCAGCCTCGAGCTGCTCGCGAACGCCTGGTTCTCGTGAGTGGCAATCTGCCCAACATGGATCTCGGGAAGGTCGGCATCTGGAGTGGCGTGCTCCGTCGGGGCGATCCGGGCGAAGCCGCCGAGGCGGCCGTCGAGCTCGAGTCGCTCGGCTTCGGCGCGCTGTGGATCCCGGGAGGCGCAGGCGGCGATGTCCTGGGCGACTCGCTGCGGCTGATGGACGCGACGACACGAGTCGTGGTGGCGACGGGCATCCTCAACATCTGGATGTACGAGGCGGCCGACGTCGCCGCCGGCCACGCCGCGCTCACCGAGCAGCACCCCGGACGCTTTCTTCTCGGCCTCGGCGTGAGCCACGCACCCGCGGTCGAGCGCAGCCAACCAGAGCCTACACGCGTCCCTTCAGCAAGATGGTCGACTACCTCGACCAGCTCGACGCGGCCTCGCCCGCCGTGCCGCACGACGAGATGGCGCTCGCCGCGCTCGGGCCGAAGATGCTCCGCCTGTCCGCTGAACGCACCGCCGGCGCGCATCCGTACTTCGTGCCGCCCGAGCACACCGCGATCGCGCGCGCAGCGCTCGGCGACGGCCCGCTGCTCGCGACCGAGCAGATGGTCGTGCTCGAGACCGACGCGGCAACCGCGCGCGACATCGCTCGCACGAACATCGCCCGCTATCTCGACCTGCCGAACTACACGAACAACCTGCGCGCGCTCGGCTTCACCGACGACGACCTGACTCCCCCCGGAACCGATCGCCTCGTCGACGCGATCGTCGCGTGGGGTGACGAGTCCGCGATCGCAGCCCGCGTGCAAGCACATCTCGACGCCGGCGCCGACCACGTGTGCGTGCAGGTGCTGCTCGCCGACCCCGCGGCGTTCCCTCGCACCGAGTGGCGCGCCCTCGCTCCCGCATTGATCTCCTAGCTCCCCGGAGGACCTCCCCGATGAAGTACACCCACCTCGGCCGCACCGGCCTCACCGTCAGCCGGATCTGCCTCGGCACGATGAACTTCGGCCCGCAGACCGACGAAGCCGAGTCTGACGCGATCATGGATCGAGCGATCGACGAAGGCATCAACTTCTTCGACACCGCGAACGTGTACGGGTTCGGCGACCGCAAGGGCTGGACCGAAGAGATCGTCGGGCGGTGGTTCGCGCAGGGCGGCGGACGGCGAGAGAAGACGGTCATCGCCACGAAGCTCTACGGCGGGATGTCCGACTGGCCGAACGACACGTTCCTCTCCGCGCGGAACATCCGCCACGCGTGCGAGGCATCGCTCCGCCGGCTGCAGACCGACTACATCGACCTGTACCAGATGCACCACATCGACCGGAAGTCGCCGTGGGACGAGATCTGGCAGGCGATGGAGACGCTCGTGCAGCAGGGCAAGATCCTGTACGCCGGCTCCTCGAACTTCGCGGGCTGGCATCTCGTGAAGGCGCAGGAAGCTGCGTACCGGCGTCACTTCACCGGCCTCGCGAGCGAGCAGTCGCTCTACAACCTCATGGTGCGCACGGTCGAGCTCGAAGTGCTCCCGGCCGCACTCGACTACGGCATCGGCATCCTGCCGTGGTCGCCCGTGCAAGGAGGCCTGCTCGGCGGCATCCTGCGCAAGCAGGAGCTCGGCCGATCGAAGGGTGGGCGCGCCGCTGCGGGTCTCGACGCGAACCGCGAGCGCATCGAGAAGTACGAGGCCTTCTGCGACGAGCTCGGCCACGAGCCTGCCGACGTCGCGGTCGCGTGGCTGCTCCACCAGCCCGCGGTGACCTCGCCGATCGTCGGGCCGCGCACGATGGAGCACCTCGAAGGCGGGTTGCGGTCGCTCGAGATCACGCTCGACGCCGACGCGCTGCGTCGCCTCGACGAGCTCTTCCCTGGCCCGGGAGGCACCGCGCCGGAGGCGTACGCGTGGTGACACGCGTAGCAGTGAAGCTGCGGCTTCTACACGTTGGCGGGGGCTCCGAAGTCGCCTCATGACCTGATCCAAGAAGTGCACGATGGCGAGCGGCTCGGCCTCGACTGGGTCTTCATCAGCGAGCGCTTCAACATCAAGGAAGCGGCGACGCTCTCGGGCGCGGTCGGCGCGGTGTCGTCGCGCATCCAGATCGCGACCGGGGCCACCAACATCAACACTCGCCACCCGATCATCACCGCGTCGTACGCGACGACGATGCATCGGCTCACCAACGGACGGTTCACGCTCGGCCTCGGCCGCGGCATCGACCCGATGATGCGAGCGCTCGGCCTGCGAGCGTCCACCACGGCGGAGCTCGAGGACTTCGCCGGGCTGATGCGTCGGCTCTGGAAGGGCGAGACGATCCTCGGCCACGACGGCCCGGCGGGCCGCTATCCGTTCCTCCGCCTCGACCCCGAGTTCGACGAGGACATCCCGCTCGGCCTCATGGCGTTCGGCCCGAACAGCCTCGCCCTCGCGGGCCGCGCGTTCGACCAGGTCGTGCTGCACACCTTCTTCACCGACGAGACGCTCGTGCGCTGCGTCGCGGCGGTGAAGGACGCCGCCGAAAGAGCAGGGCGCGATCCGGCCTCGGTCGAGGTGTGGTCGGTGCTCGCGACGATCGGTGACCATCTTCCGGACGACATCCGGCTCAAGAAGACCGTCGGCCGCCTCGCGACGTACCTGCAGGCGTACGGCGACCTGATGGTCGAGACGAACGGCTGGGATCCCGCGGTGCTCGCCCGGTTCCGTGCCGATCCCTTCGTCGCCGGCTTCCGTGGCGCGCTCGACGCGACGGCGACCACCGACGAGCTCGAGCACGTCGCGACCCTGATCCCCGACGAGTGGCTCGCACCGTCCGCGACGGGCTCCCCGCAGCAGTGCGCGGCGCAGGTGCAAGAGCCAGGTCGACCTGGGTGCCGACGGCGTCATCCTCCACGGTGCGTCACCGGCCGAGCTCGCACCGGTCCTGGCGGCAATCGGTCGCTGAGCGCGATACAACGGCGCGTGATGACGACGGATCACGAGCGCCGCGACCTGGCCGACATCGAGGCGCTGACCATCGAGTTCTGGTACCGCGTCGACCATCAGAACGGCGTCGGCGTCGCCGACCTGTTCACCGAGGATGGCGTCTACTCGGTCGCCAACGGTCAGAGCGCAGGCCGTGCGGCGATCGCTGAGTCGTATGGCAACGCGCCGCCCGCGGACCGAGGCTGTCGCGACACGTGCAGACGAACCTCCGGGTGACGTTCGAGTCGCCGTCAGCGGCACGCGGCCTCTCGATCCTCACGCTGTGGGCCGACGACGGCGAGGCGCCACTCGACCTGAAGATGCCGATCTCGGTCACCGACGTCGAAGACGAGTACGTGAAGGAGAGCGAGGGCGTGTGGCTCATCCGCCACCGCCATCTCAGCCAGGTGTTCCTCGGGGATCGCCCGGGCGTGCTGCCCATGGGCGCACCGAGCAACGCGAGCGAAGGGGGACGATGATGCCCTACGACACCAATGACCCGAGGTCACAGCTCGGAGGCACGCGCACCGTGGAACGACCCGCGGGTGGCGCATATCCGCCGCAGTACTTCGAGTTCGGTGACCTCGCGCCGGACGACGTCTCGGCCGCGGGCACGAAGTCGTGGCACGTGCGCAGCCAGACGCTGTGCGTCGTGTTCTCGGACGTCGCGGCGGGAGACACGCTCGACGCGCAGCGGCCAGCCGGACGAGTACATGGTGCTCTTCACGTCGCCCGACGCGGCGGCCACGGCGACGGCCGGCGGGCAGAGCGAGGCGATCAGCGGGAAGGCCGTCGTCGTGATGCCTCCCGGCGACAGCGAGCTCGTCGTCGACATCGGGTGGGCAGGTCGTGCGCCTCTTCTCGACGCAGGCCGCCGACCTCGTCGCGAAGTGTCGCAACGCCGACGTGTACGAGCGCCCCGACCCGAACGTGGCCGAGTGGCAGCCGTGGCCCGATCCGCCCAGTGGACACCGCATCCGCGTGTATCCGCTCGACGCGATCGCTCAGGACAGCGGGCGCTTCGGCCGCCTGCTGCGGTGCAGCACGATCATGGTGAACTACTTCTATCCCGACGACGGGCCGCGCGATCCGCACAAGCTCAGCCCTCACCACCACGACGACTTCGAGCAGATCTCGCTGCAGCTCGAGGGTGACTACGTGCACCACATCCGCACGCCGTGGACCGTCGACATGGACGCGTGGCGCGACGACGACCACCAGTACACGAAGAGCCCGGCCGTCACCGTGATCCCGCCTCCGACCGTGCACACCAGCCAGGGCATGCACCAGATGCGGCACCAGCTCATCGACATCTTCGCTCCGCCGCGGTTCGACTTCTCCGAACGGCCCGGCTGGGTGCGTCAACGCCGACGAGTACCCGATGCCGTGAGGGCGATCCCCGACGGGCTGCGCCGACCCGGGTCCACGACGTTCGGCACCTGGGTCAAGCTCCCGAGCCTCGAGACGCTCGAGATGCTGGCGTCCGCGGGCTTCGAGTTCGTCGTCATCGACATGGAGCACAGCCCGCTCACGCTCGACTTCGCGTACAGCGCGATCGTCGTCGCGCAGGCCCTGGAGATGACGGCGTTGGTGCGGGTGCCCGACCGCAGTGGCAGCCACACGCAGCGCCTGCTCGACGCTGGCGCCGACGGGCTGCTCGTGCCGCAGGTCTCCGACGCCGCCGAGGCGAAGCGCTGCGTCGACCAGATGATCCACCCACCGCAGGGGACGAGGGGCGCCGGCAGCACGTCGCGCGCCGGTCGGTGGGGGCTGACCGGCCAGGCCGACTACCTCGCACGCGGCCAGGACACGATCCGAGGCGTGCAGCTCGAAGACGTCGGCGCCCTCGCGCAGATGGACGAGATCCTCGATGTCGCGAACCTCAACGCGGTCTTCCTCGGCACCGGTGACCTCTCGCTGTCGAGCGGGCTGCCGGCGAGCGCGCCCGAGCTCCAAGGCCTCACCGACAAGCTGCTCGCCGCGACCGCTGCTCGCGGCTTGCCGTGCGGCACCGCGGTCGGCGACGTGGACGCCGCACGGACGGCCGCCAAGCCGCGGCTTCTCGTTCGTGATGGTGAGCAACGACGCAACGATGTTCGGGCGAGCGGCCGTCGAGCTCGGCGCGGCGCTCTGGCCCGGGAGCTGAGGAGGCACCGACATGACGCTCATCGACTACGACCAGATCGGGCTCCGCGGCATGCCGCCGCTCTCGGCGCGGCACAAGCCCGAGCTCCCCGGTCTGCTGCTCGACCTCGAGACGTTCGGCGATGCACGAGTCGCCGAACGGTTCGTCGGCATCAGCACCGATGGCGTCGTGGTGCCCGGCCTCTTCCCGATCGGGAAGACCGGAGTCGACACGGCTCCGCTCGTCGAGGCGGCGCGGACGTTCCTCGACTCGCTCGACGGCGCGTCGCGGTCGAAGGCATGTCTCCCGATCGACTCAGAGCACTGGCGCACCTGGTGCAACGTCCACATCTACATGTGGCGCCACGGCGTGCTGCTCGAAGACCTCTCGGCGTCGCAGCGCGACGCCGGGCTCGCGCTCATCCGATCGAGCCTCAGCACGCGCGGGTTCTCCGATGTCCGCGACCTGATGCGGTGCAACGAGTTCCTGGCCGAGATCACGAACAGCCCGGACGAGTACGGCGAGTGGGCCTACTTCCTCACGATCTTCGGCACCCCGTCAGACGACGAGCCGTGGGGATGGCAGCTCGACGGCCATCACATCAACCTCCACTGCTTCGTCCTCGGCGACCAGATGGTGCTCACGCCCGCGTTCCTCGGAGCCGAGCCCTGCCACATCAAGAGCGGGCAGTTCACGGGCCTCCGGGTCTTCGAAGCCGAAGAGCGCAATGGGCTCGCGATGGTGCGATCACTGTCCGACGATCAGGCGAAGCAGGCGATCTTGTACTCGTCGATCCTGCACGGTGACGTCCCGCCCGATCGCGACGTGCCGATCGACGGCCAGATGCAGGCGGGCGCGTTCCAAGACAACCGGCGCCTCGCGTACGAGGGCCTCCGCGCCGACGCGATGTCCGACGGGCAGCGGCGCCTCCTCACCGACCTCGTCGAGACCTACATCGGCCGGATCCGCGACGGGCACTCCGCGCTCACGATGCGCGACATCGTGAAGCACTTCGACGAGACCCACTTCACGTGGATGGGCGGCACCGACGACGAGAGCCCGTTCTATTACAAGGTGCAGAGCCCGGTCGTCTTGATCGAGTTCGACCACGAGCCCGGCGTGGTCTTCGCGAACGAAGAGCCGACGCGTCACCACGTGCACTCGATCGTCCGCACGCCGAACGGCAACGACTACGGCATCGACCTGCTGCGTCAGCACTACGAACGGCACCACTGATCAACAGCGGCCGGTGTCGAGCCTGACCGCGACGCCTTCGAGGTCGGGCGCCGCAGCCGGGTAGCGCGCGAGCACGAGCGGATCGTGCCCCGGCACGATCGCGTCGTCGTCAGACGCGAGCCGTCGCAGCGTCGCCCAGCCGTCGACCATCGCGTCGACGTCGTACACGATCGGGAACGGCCGCCCGGTCTCGAAGTTCTCGTAGTAGTGCGTCGCGTCGGACGCGAGCACGAGCGCGCCCGTCGTCGGTCTCGACCCGCACGACCTGCATGCCGTCGGTGTGACCACCGAGGAGGTGCAACGAGAGCCCGGGCGCGACCTCCTCGTCGCCGTCGTGGAACACGACTCGCCCGGCGTGCACGTGATGCACGAGGGCGGCGACGTGGTCGGCGGTGAAGCCGTGGCGATTGCCCAGGCTCGGTCATGTGCCGACCGGTCGCGAACGCCATCTCGCGCTCCTGCACGTGGAAGCGGGCGCTCGGGAAGTGGTCGAGGCCGCCCGCGTGGTCGTAGTGGGCGTGCGTCAGGACCACGTCCGTCACGGCACGGGCGTCGACGCCGATCGTCGCCAGCGCCTCGGCCGCGGTGCGCAGGAGGCGCCGGTTGCGGCGCGTCGCGTCGAGGGTGCCGAAGCCCGTGTCGACGACCCAGGTCTCGTCGTCGCCGACGACCGCCCACACGAAGTAGTCCATCGGCATCGGGGCGTCGTGCGGATCGCCACCGAGGAAGTGCTCGCCTCGCCGGGCGTCGCGCTCCGCGTACTTCACCGCGTAGACCCGGGGCACCGCGCCGTACTGTAGGTCGCCATGGACGAGCAGCTCTTCAACGTCGGCCTCGAAGCGCGGACCCGTGTGCTCGGCGAGGAGTACGTCACCCGGGCGTTCGCCACCGCCGACAGCTTCAACATCGAGTTCCAGCAGCTGGTCACCGAGTACTGCTGGGGCGCGGTGTGGGGACGCTCGGGCCTCGACCGACAGGCAGCGCAGCCTCAACAACCTGTGCCTGCTCGCCGCGCTCAACCGCCCCGAGGAGTTCAAGACGCACTTCCGGGGCGCGCTTCGCAACGGGTGCACGCTCGACGAGCTGCGCGACACCCTGATCCAGATCACGGTCTACGCCGGCGTCCCGGCGGGCGTCGAGGCGTTCCGGCTCGCGCGGCAAGTGCTCGAAGCCGAAGGCATCACCCCGGAGCCGGCGCCGTGACACCCGACGGTGCTCGGCTTCGTCGGGCTCGGCAACATGGGCCGGCCGATGGCGACACGGCTCGCGGCCGCCGGGTTCGAGCTCGTGTGCTTCGACGCGGCCGGCACCGCAGATCGCCTGCCGACCGGCGCGACCGAGGCGCCGCGACGTCGCCGACGTGGCGGCACGCGCAGACACCGTCGTTCATCAGCGTGCCCGACGGCAAGGCGACGCTCGCGATCGCGCACGACCTCGCCGCGGCCACCGACCGCCGGGTCACGACGGTCGTCGACCTCTCGACGGTGGTCCCGCGGCCGCTGAAGAGGCCGCAGCGGCTGCTGGCCGCCGCCGGGATCACCTACGTGCGACGGGCCGGTGTCGGGCGGCGTCGCCGGCGCGCGGGCCGGCACGATCTCGCTGATGTTCGGCGGGCCCGCCGAAGTCCTCGACGCGCACCGCGCTGTCCTCGACGCGTTCGCCGGCAACGTCTTCCACGTGGGCACCCACGCGGGCCAGGGCCAGGCGATGAAGCTGCTCAACAACTTCCTGTCGGCCACCGCCCTCGCGGCGACCTCCGAAGCGCTCGCCTTCGGCGCCGCGAACGGCCTCGACCTCGCGACGATGATCGACGTCCTCAACGTCTCGACCGGGCGCAACTCGGCCACCGTCGACAAGTTCCCGAACCGCGTGATGACCGGCACCTACGACGCCGGCTTCCACACCGCGCTCATGGCGAAGGACCTGCGCCTCTACGTCGAGATGGTCGAGCGCTCCGGCACGGCCAGGGAGGTCGGCACGGCGGTGTCGGCGGTGTGGCAGGCCGCCGACGCGTCGATGCCGGGCTCAGACTTCACAGAGATCTGGAAGCACACCAGCAAGAAGGGTTGACTCCGTGCACTTCATCACCCACTGCCTCGATCGTCCGGGCGCGCTCGACACGCGGCTCGCCCACTACGACGAGCACCGGGCGTATCTCGCGAACCCGCCGGTGCACATGGTCGTGGCTGGCCCGCTCGTCGCGGACGACGGCGAGACGATGATCGGGAGCCTGTTCCTCACCGAGGCCGACAGCAAGGCCGAGGTCGAGGCGTTCAACCGTGCCGACCCGTTCTACGTGCACGGCGTGTGGGACCGGGACACGATCGAGATCCACGCGTTCCTCGAGCGCGTCGACGACCGCGCATGACCTCGGACGCTGGTTCTCTTGGTGCAACCGCATCGCCGGCGATGAGAAACACCAAGAATTCGGGCATGACGTTCGAGGAGCGGCTCGATCCGGCGTTGCTCGAGACGTACGAGGCGTCGCCAGAGATCGATCTCGGGCGCAACATCCCGAAGCTGCGCTTCCTGATCGAGCGGTACGAGGCGCCGCTGCGGGCCGCGCTTCCTCCGATCCCCGAAGTCACCGTCACCGATCACCTCGTGCCCGGGTCGAATGGCAACCCCGATGTGCGCGTGCGCACCTACGAGCCCGAGGGCCGGGCCGCGGGTTCGGCCGCGATCTTCTGGATCCACGGCGGCGGCATGGTCATCGGCACCATCGACGGCGACGACTTCATGTGCAAGACCTGGGCACGCGACTTCGGGTGCCTCGTGGCATCGGTCGACTATCGCCTGGCGCCCGAGCATCAGTACCCCGCGCACATCGACGACTGCTACACGGGCTTGCGGTGGTTCCACACCCGCCTCGACGACTACCGAGTCGATCGTTCACGTCTCGTCATCGGTGGCGCGAGCGCGGGAGGCGGGCTCGCCGCTGGCACCGCGCTCCTCGCTCGGGATCGCGGCGAGGTGCCGCTCTGCTTCCAGTACCTCGTCTACCCGATGATCGACGACCGCGACGCGACCGCGTCGACGCACGAGATCACGACCACGAAAGCGTGGGGTCGGCGCTCGAACCAGATCGGATGGCGGTCGTACCTCGGCGATCGGGTCGGTGGCGACGAGGTGCCCCTCTACGCGGCACCGGCGCGAGCGACGGTCGACGACCTGCGGGGCCTGCCCCCGGCATACATCGACGTCGGTGACCTCGATCCGTTCCGCGACGAAGACATCGCCTACGCCGCACGGCTGCTGGCTGCCGGCGTGCCGTGCGAGCTGCACGTCACGCCAGGCGCGTTCCACGGATCGGAGATGGCGGTTCCGGACGCGCCGAGCTCACGGCGCATCCGCGCCTACCGGCGCGACGCCCTCAGCCGCGTGCTCGCCTGACGGCACCTCGAGCCGTCCGTCGGCGTGGCGGGCGAAGCGGCCCGCCTCGCGGGGATGCACCGGATCGTCGGTCGGCCACGGCCAGCCGCCGAAGCCGGTGCGGCGGTAGTCGGTGAACGCCTGCTCGATGCCGGCCTCGTCGTTCATCACGAACGGTCCGTACTGCGCGACGGGCTCGCCGATCGGGCGACCCTGCAGCACCAGCGCCTCGGCGCCGTACGGCCCGCCGGTGACGACCACGGGCTCGTCGCGACGCGAGCACCGCACCGGTCGACGCCTCGAGGTCGTGGTCGCCGATGCGCACCGCGCCCTCGAAGACGTAGAGCGTGCGCACGGTGTCGGCGCTCGCCGCGGGCGGCAGCGTCCACCTCGGCCTTCGGCTCCGACACGACGTGCCAGATCGCGAGGTCGGCCTCGGGCCGTCGATGCCCACGAGGTCGGGCGGCGGCGGCGGAGGCACGCAGGTCACCCAGCGCGTCCGGCGATGACGGTGATCTCCGTCGCTGCGCCCGGCGGCGTCGGTGACGACGCTGACGCGGGATGTCGTCGTCCCAGAGCATCGTGAAGTAGGGCTCGACCATCTTGTCGGCGGCCGGCAGGTTCAACCAGATCTGGAACAGCTCGCACGGGTTCGGGCCGTCGCGGTCGAGCAGCGGGAACATCTCGCAGTGCACGATGCCCTCGCCGGCGGTGAGCCACTGCACGTCGCCCCGACCGAACCGAGCGGTCGCGCCGAGCGAGTCGGAGTGGTCGATGAAGCCCTGGCGCACGAACGTCACCGTCTCGAACCCGCGGTGCGGGTGCTGCGGGAAGCCGGGCACGACGCTGCCGTGGTACATGCGCCAGCCGTCGGCACCGGCGAAGTCCATGCCGAGGTCGCGGGCCGCGAGCGACGCGTTCGGGCCCATGTGCTCGTTGCCCTCGGGATACCGGTCGAGGTGGTGCACGCAGAACAGGAACGGGTCGACGGTCGCCCACTGGAAGCCGAGCGGGACGGTCTGGAGCACCGGATCGGCCATGGCCCTCAGGCTAAGGCGCGTCTGGCAGTCTGCGGCCGTGGAACCGGGCTCCCCGTCGATCACCGCGCAGAAGGTGGCGCTGCAACGGCTGACCTTCGAACGGGTGCCCGCGCCCTACGGCGACCCTGACTCCGACATCGCCCTCGCCCGCGACGTGGCCTCGGGCACCGCGGTCGACGGTGAGAGCCAGCTCAGCTCTTACCTCGCTGCCCGCACGCTGTTCTTCGATCGAGTGATCGTGCGGACACTCGACGGCGGGATCACGCAAGCCGTGATCACTGGCGCCGGATACGACGGTCGTGCGTTCCGCTACGCGAAGCCCGGCGTCCGTTGGTTCGAGGTCGACCATCCCGCGACGCAGAACGACAAGCGCGCCCGCCTCGAACGGCTCGGCATCGACAGCGGCGCGATCACCTACGTCGCCGCTGACTTCGCGAGCGACGACGTGGCCGCGTCGCTCGTCGCCGCCGGACTCGACGTCACCCGCGCGACTGTCTTCATCTGCGAAGGGGTCGCCGTGTACCTCGAGCGCGCGGTGCTCGTCGCGTTGCTGCGAGCGATCCGTCAGGTCGCGGCACCGAGCTCGCGCTTCGCGGTGAGCTTCTCGATGACGCCCGACAGCGACGAAGCCGCCGCTCGCCAAGAGTGGTTCCGCCGGCGGCGTCGCGGCGGTCGGCGAGCCCGAACGCGATCGGCTCACGCCCGATGAGCTGGCCGACGTGCTCGCGTCGACCGGGTGGGCGGACGAGACCACCAGCCCACGCGCGCAGCGCGTGGGACTGGTGGTCCTTCGTCCAGTGTGAAGCTCAGCCTGCGAAGACCCCGCTCTTGCCTTCGATGTCGAAGACGTCGCCGGTCTGGACCTGGGAGCCCTTCGACGCGTCGTACTGGCCCATCTCGGCGTACTCGATGCCGTAGGCATCGGTGGTGCCGTCGACGTGGAACTTGCCCCCGAGAAGGAGCGGGAGCGTGAAGTTGGTCGACCACGCGGCGTTCATCACGTTCTCGTGGGTAAGGCCGCCATCCATGGCTGCGGCCCTCGTCAACGTGTCGACCACCTGGAGGCCGACGTCGTACCCGGTCAGGATCTGCCCGTTGTTCGGGTCAGCCCCGGCGCCGTACTTCGCGATGTCGGCCTTGTACTGCGACGACCGCCGGGTCGTTGGCGTACTGCGGGTCGCTCGGGTCCTTCTGCTGGAGGAGGAGGTAGACGCCGTTGCCGGCCGGGTCGACCGGCTTGAAGAACGACGCCACCGAGGCGCACGTGTACGAGATGATCGTGATGCCCTTGTAGCCACCGGCGGCGAGCCCGGCCATCAGCTTCGGGCAGAACGCGCCGGTCGTCTCGCCGAGCACGACGTCGGGGTTCGACGCCAGGATCTTCGTGATCTCGTTGTCGATCGACGTGGCGGTGCCCTCGTGCAGCTCGCTGTCGACGATCGTGAAGCCCTTGTCCTTCGCGACCTGCTTCATCGTCGTCGAGTACACCTTGCCGAAGTCGTTGTTGAAGGTGAGCTCGGCGATCTTCGCGCCGGGCTTCTTCTTGGCGATGAACTCGCCCCACATCACCGCCTCGGTGTTGTAGGCCATGATGCCGCCGATCGTCCACGGGTGGTGGGCCGGGTCACCCCAGTTCGGGAAGCCCGTCGCCACGAACAGCTGCGGCGTGCACGCGTCCTCGAAGATCTTCTGCGTCGCGGCGACGTTCGGCGTGCCGACCTGGAACACCGACGCGAGCACGTGGTCCTTCTCGACCAGCTCGGTGGCGAGCGGCGGCGTCTTGGTCGGGTCGTACGCGTCGTCCTTCGCGACGAGCGTGACCTTGTGGCCGTCGATGCCGCCCGCCTCGTTGACCTTCGCGAACACCGCGTTCATGCCCTGCGGGATGGCGCCGAACGCGGCGAGTGCGCCGGTCAGGGGCACCGTCATGCCGAGGACGATGTCCGCGCCGTCGGCCAGCGGGGTGCTCACGTCCGACGGGCAGTTCGGTCGTGGGCACCTTGAACAACGCCGCGGCGCTGCCCGCGGCGGTCGTCGCCGCGCCCGCCGCCGTGGTGGCGGCCGCTGCTGCCGTCGTCGCCGCGCTGGCTGCAGCAGTGGTCGCAGAGCTGGAGCCGCTGTCGTCACCGCAGGCAGCGGCCACGAACATCAGCGCAAGGCCCGCGCTCTGCGACGCGGACCAGAGTCGATCTCCTCATGTGGGTTCTCCCCCCTGGAGCTGATGGGTCGCTCCCGCCGGCGCAAGCTCCGCAGGAGTGGGCTCGTCTCCACGATTCGTGGAGACGTCGGGCAGCTTCGGCACGAAGCGGATGAGCTTCGAACGCATGAGCCGCACGAAGTAGGCGATGCCCCCCGGCATCACGAAGACGACGGCGATCAGCAGCACGCCGTAGAGGGCGCTGGCCAGGATCGGCCCGTCGCCCTCCGAGAAGAACCAGAAGTGTCGCGGAGCGCTGGACGACGGGATGAAGAGGAGGCCACCGCCGGACATGAAGTCCGAGGTGAAGTACGGCACGAACGTGACGACGAGCGCGCCGATCACCGAGCCCGAGATCGTGCCGAGCCCGCCGATCACAGCCCCGGTGAGCAGAGCGATCGCCGTCGTGAAGCCACCGGTCTCGGGTGCGGCGATCGCGCACGACGAACACGAGCATCGAACCGCCGACCGCGCCGTACGCCGGCGCTGATGGCGAACGCACCCACCTTCCACCCGGCCGGCCACACGCCGCTGACCGCCGCGCCGACCTCGCTGTCGCGGAGCGCGATGACCGATCGCCCCGGACGGCTCTTCATCATGTTCGAGGCGAGCAGGAACATGACCGCGCCCGATCGCGCTGAGCACGAGGAACTGCCAGGCCTGGTTCGACAGGTTGCCGGGCGTCCAGCCCGGCGTCTTCCAGACGATCGAGTCGGCCGGCTTGCCGTTCGCGCCGCCGGTGATGTCGTCGCAGGGCCTGGAACTTCGCCATCACGGGGAACACCGCGGCGAGCGCGAGCGTCACGAGCGCCAGGTAGAGGCCTCGGATGCGCAGCGCGGGGATGCCGACGATGAAGCCCGATGGCGAAGCCCGAGCGCGGCTGACACCGGCAAGGTCAGGAGGAAGTTCCAGTTGTGGTTGACGCCCAAGTACGCGGTGGCGTAGGCGCCGAGGCCGAAGAAGAAGCTCTGGCCGATCGAGATCTGGCCGCTGTACCCGATGATGAGCATCAGCCCGAGGATCGCGACGCTGTACGCGGCGACGTTCGCGAAGTTCAGGATCTGGTAGTTCTCCATCCGGAACGCGATCCAGAGGATCATCGCCGACCACCAGGCCGTAGCCGACGACCTGCCAGAGCCGGTGCTTGGGCGAACCCTTCTCGACGACGATCGGCCAGCTCATACGCGCTCGATCCTCTTGGTGCCGAACAGGCCCTCGGGTCTGACCAGCAGCACGACCACGATCACGCCGAGCGCGACTGCGAGGCTCAGCTCAGAGCCGATGAAGCTGAAGAACGCGGGGATGTAGGCCTCGGCCATCCCCACGATGAGACCCGCCGACGACCGCCCCGGGGATGCTGTCGAACCCACCGAGCGCTGCGGCCGCGAAGCCGTAGAGCAGCACCGTCGCCATCAGGTTGAAGTCGAGCGATGCTCGCCGACTGCGAGACCATGATCGCGGCGATGGTGCCCAGCACCGCCGAGATCGCCCATCCGAGCATGAGCATGCGCCCGAGCGGCACCCCGATGAGCTGGCTCGACTCCCGGTTCGACGCGACCGCCCGATAGCCGAGGCCGAGCTTGGTCTTCTGGAAGAAGAACCAGAGGATCGCAACGACGAGAGCGAGCGCGACCCAGGTGCCGATCGCGCCGTAGCGGATCGCAAAGCGGGGCGGCCCCTCGGCGATCACGAGCTGGTCAGTGGGCAGGTTCGGGAACGGCGTGAGCGGGGGCAGCTGCTGCGTTCCCCAGATCGCGGCGTTGAGCGCGTTGATGACGAGGAAGATGCCCAACGTCACGATCACGACCCCGAGCGCGCTGCGCCGCTCGATGGGACGGATCAGGGTGCGCTCGATCCCTGCGCCGAGCAGGAAGGAGAACACGAGCGAAACCGGGATCGCCATCCAGTACGACCACCCGTGCTCGACGACCATCACGAAGATGATGAACGCGCCGAGGGTGCCCATCTCGCCTTGGGCGAAGTTCAGGTGCCCGGTCGTCTTGTAGATGATCACGACGGTCAGCGCCATGAGCGCGTAGATCGCGCCGTTCTTCATGCCGTTGACGAACAGCTGGGCGATGAGCGTCCAGTTGAAGAAGCTGCTGTTGATGAGGAATGACGAGCGTCATCGTCAGAACCCCAGGTAGGCCTTGCGGACGTCGTCATGGTCGCGGAGCTCGTCACTCGATCCGGCGAGCACGATGTGGCCGGCCTCGAGCACGTATGCCCGGGCCGCGATCGACAGCGCCAAGCCCGCGTTCTGCTCGACGATGAACATCGTCGTGCCGAACTCGCGGTTCAGCTCGGCGAACTGCTTGAACAGCTCCGCGGTCAGCATCGGCGCGAGCCCGAGCGACGGCTCGTCGAGGAGCAACAGCTTCGGCCGGAGCATGAGCGCACGGGCGACCGCGAGCATCTGCTGCTCCCCACCGCTCAGGCTCCCCGCCTGCACAGCGCGCCGCTCGGCGAGTCGGGGGAACACCCCGAGCCAGCGCTCGATGTCTTCGCGCACGACCTCACGGTCGGTGCGCACGTAGGCGCCCGCCTCGAGGTTCTCCTGCACCGTCAGCTCCGGGAAGGTGCCTCGGCCCTGCGGCACGTGCGCGACACCCTTCCGGACGATCCACTCGGTCGCCTTCCCGACGCACTCGACGCCGTCGAGCGTCACGGAGCCCTTCGTGTCGACCATGCCGCACAGCGCGCGCAGCGTCGTCGTCTTGCCGGCTCCGTTCGCGCCGAGCAGCACCACGACCTCGTGCTCCTTGACCTCGAAGTCCAGGCCGTGGAGGACCGGCACCTGCCCGTACGACGCCTTGAGGTCGGTCACAGCGAGCATGGTGTCGGTCACGCAGGCGCTCCCAAGTAGGCCTCGATCACCTGCGGGTCACTCGACACCTCGGCCGGCGTGCCTTCCGCGATCTTGCGACCGAAGTTGAGGACGACGACCTTGTCGGAGATGCCCATCACCATCTGCATGTGGTGCTCGACGAGCAGGATCGTGAGCTCGTGCTTGTCGCGCAGGTAGCGGATGGTCTGCGCGAGCTCCTCGACCTCGCTGTGGGTGAGGCCGCTGGCGGGCTCGTCGAGGAGCAGCAGGCGGGGTCGCGCCGCCATCGCCCGCGCGATCTCGATTCGCTTCAACGTGCCGTAGGGCAGGCCGGCGGCGGGATGGAGGGCGAACCGCTCGAGCTCGAGCTCGGTCAGGATCTCCATCGCTTCTCGGCGCAGCTGCCGGTCTTCCTTCTCGGCGCCGATGCGAAGCGCGGCCGTGACCCAGTTGATCTTCGAACGCGAGGTGGCACCGACCATGACGTTGTCGAGGATCGTCATCGTCGGGTACAGCGCGAGGTTCTGGAACGTGCGCGCGACGCCGCGACCGGCGATGCCGTAGGCCGGGACGCTCAGCAGGTCCTCGTCCTCGAACCGCACCGCCCCCCACGTCGGGTCGTAGATGCGGCTGACGACGTTGAACAGCGTCGTCTTCCCCGCTCCGTTCGGCCCGATCAGCCCGCAGATCTGGCCCGCGGTCGATCGTGAAGGAGAGGTCGTCGAGAGCGACGATCCCTCCGAACCGCACTGATACTTCTGAAACTTCCAGCACTGGCACGTCTCGTTCCCCCAAACGATGCGTCACCGGTCGACTGGACCCCGTGGTTGGACGGGACCGTAGCAAGCGTGCGGACTTCGCACGAGGCTTCTTCAGCCCCTGTAACCAACCTGTCGTTTCGTCAAACGCTTCTCGAACCAAAAGTCCGCGTACGTCTCATTGTTGAACGGACTCACCTCGACGTAACCGGTCGCTCGATACAGCGCGATCGCCTCGGTCAAGGCCGCGTTCGTGTCGAGCCGCACCGAACGGCTTCCGGTCGCCGCGGCCCGCTCCTCGAGTGCTTCGAGAAGGCGGCGACCCACGCCGAGACCCCGCGCGTCGGGGTCGACCCAGAGTCGCTTGATCTCGGGCGGCTTCGTGGGCCCGGCTTTCAGCGAACCGCACCCGATCGCTCGGTCGTCGAGGTACGCGATGAGCACGATGCCATTCGGCGGTCGCACCTCGTCGGCCTCGAACGTCCGGCTCTGGGCGACGTCGAAGCCGCGGTCGAAGCGACGGTCGAGCTCGCGGTAGTAGGCCTCGAAGCACCTCACTGCATCGGGATGCAAGGGGTCGATGGGCACGATCGAGACGAGCGACGCCGTGAGCAGTCGCTCGACATCGCGCATCGCCGCGACGAGAGACGTGCGCTGGTGCTCGCCGAGCGGCGCGAGCAACGAGCGGGCGAGCTCGTCGCTGCGGTGGTCGAGGACCTTCCACTCCCTGCGGCCCTTCGGGGTCAGCTTGGCCGTCCGCACACGTCCGTCGGCATCGTCCGGTCCGACGACCACGAGCCCGTCGCGCTCGAGCGAACGCAGCACCCGGCTGAGGTAGCCGGAGTCGAGGTGCAGGCGGCGCCGCAGCGCCCGCACCTCGCCGCTGGCCCTCCCGATCTCCCAGAGCACCCGTGCCTCGCCGAGTGCCCGGCCCCGCCCGAGGTAGGCGTCGTTCAGCGCGCCGACCCGTTCGGTCACCGTGCGATTGAAGCTCCGAACCTGGGCAACGAGGTCGTCTCCCATATCTCTGACTGTAGTCAGATATCGTGCGGCGATGACCGAGCGATTTCGGGTGGGCGCGTTCGAGCCCATCTACGACCCGTCGGTCGGCGAGCCCGAGCGGTGGTACATCAACGACCACACGTTCGTGAGAGACCACCAGGGAACGTGGCACCTCATCGGGATCACGCACGCCGAGCCGGCAGCGCCGTTCGACGAGCTCCACTTCGCCCACGCCACGGCCCCGACGCTGCACGGCCCGTGGACCAAGCAGCCGTTCGCGCTGTCCGCCGACGCCGAGTGGGGTGAGACCCACCTGTGGGCTCCGCACGTGATCGAGCACGACTCGACGTACTGGATGTACTACTGCGCGGGCGGCGCAGAGAAGACCGAGTACCGCATCCACCTCGCCACGTCGAGTGACTGCGTGACGTGGACGCGCCATCCCGAGAACCCGATGGTGGTCGACGGCTTCGAGGCTCGCGACCCGATGGTGCTGTGGGTCGACGACCGATGGGTCCTCTACTACACGGCCACGAGCGAGCCCGCGGGCGGCGCGTTCATCGTCGCTGCCGCCGAGTCGCATGACCTCGTGCATTGGAGCGGACGGCACACGGTGTACCGGGACGAGCTCACGGGCACGGGTGCCGGGCCGACCGAGTCGCCGTTCGTGGTGTCGGTCGATGGCACCTACTACTTGCTGATCGGCCCCGACTGGGAAGGCCTGGTGACCTCGCACGAGCGCACGGGCCGGTACGACCCGGCCGCCTATCGCCGCACGAGGGTGCTCGCGAGCCACGATCCGCTTCACTTCGACCTCGACGGCCTCGTGACGGTGGTCGACGCCCACGCCGCCGAGGTGATCGTCGACGAGGAGGGTGGTCGGTGGTTGAGCCATTGCGGCTGGGGCCAAAGGGGCGTGTTCCTGGCGCCCCTGTCGATCGGGGCCGAGTGAGGCAAGACTCCTCTCGTGGCCACCCTCCGAGATGTGCAGACGATCGCTCGCGGCGACAGCTGCCTCGCGATCGTGTCAACGCTGCGCGCAGACGGCACGATCCAGTCGTCGCTCGTGAACGCGGGGGTGATGAAGCATCCGCTGACAGGCGCCGAGGTCGTCGCGTTCGTGACCTATGGACGAGCGAAGCTCTCGAACCTGAGGGCGCGGCCCCAGGTCAACGTCGCCTTCAAGGCGGGCTGGCAGTGGGTTGCCGTCGAGGGCACGGCCGAGATCGTCGGGCCTGACGATCCCCACCCCGACGTCGACGCCGATCGGTTGCGCACAGTGCTGCGCGACGTGTTCTCCGCCGCCGGTGGCACCCACGACGACTGGGACGAGTACGACCGCGTGATGGAGCGCGAACGACGCGCCGCGGTGTTCGTGACACCGACCCGCGTCTACAGCAACGCGGGTCGGTGACCGTCAGGGCTCGACGACGCGGAACGACTCGGTCCTGACCCACGCTCGGTACAGGTCGGGGCCCATCATCTCGATGAGCGGGCGCGTCTGAGAGCCGTGCGCGTGGAGCGCAGCGATCTTTCGATCGAGCAGCGCGGCGTCGAGCGTGAGCGACTCACACTCGTGCTCGGGCGTGCACGGTGGCTCCGGCTGCTCGTTCCAGAGGCCGATCGCTTCGTTCACCTCGGCGAACTCGCGGTGGAACTCCGGCGTCTTCGTCGCGTACCAGAGCGCAGCTTCGGGCCGCACTGCCGACCACGCGTCCGTCGTCCAGCGGCTCACTGCGCAGTGGTCGAGGTGTCCGGTGATGCCGTCGGGCCCGAACGTCACGATGCGATCAGGCGCGACGTCGGCGATGTGGTCCGCGACCGCAGCAGTTCCCTCCCGCTCGTGGCACGTGCCGTCTTCGAACCCGATGATGCGCAGCTCGTCGACGCCGACCGCGGCGAGGCTCTTGCGCAGCTCGTGGTGACGAAGCCTCCGCAGGCAAGCGGGCGGGAAGCGCCGGGGTTCGCTCGTGCCGTGTTCTCCCAGCGTGGCGGTGAGCACGACCACTCGCTCTCCGTTGCGCCTCGCCTCGGCCATGAGGCCCGCCGACAGGTAGGCCTCGTCGTCCGGATGTGCCCACACGCCGAGGAGCGTCCGCTGTCGCTTCATGTCCGCACACTCGCTTCGACGACGGGCTCGAGCTCGGCGATCGCCTCGACCTCGTCCGCCAGCGCGGACATCAGGATCGAAAGCAGGCGGGCGATCTCCTCTTGATCCCATTCGTGGCTCGCGATGCGGTCGACGACGTCGAACAGGGGCGCGCACAGGCGGTCGCGCGTGGCCTGGTAGCCGGCGAGCGCGTCGCCGAACGGCTGGTCGCCGCCGACACCCGCGGCGACCGCACGAGCGAGCAGCTCCGCGTCGCGGAACGCGTCGGTGAGGCCATGCACACCGATCGGGTCGGTGAAGCACCCGGCGTCGCCCACGAGCGCCCATCCGGGCCCCCACGACTGACGGATGTAGCCGCGCAGCCCCATCCACGTGCGGGCCATCGCTCGCGGAGTCGCGCGGCTGAGGCGCTCGGCCACATCGGGCGCGGCCTCCGCGATGACCTCCTCGATGAGCCCGACGCCGCCGATGCCGATCCGCCCGGGAGATCCGGCCGCGAAGACACACGCCTCGCCGTCGCTCGTGGGGATGATGCCCGAGCACGCGTTCGGCCGGAACGTCCACTCGTAGCCCGTGGTCTCGAGGTCGGACCAGTAGCCGTAGGTCATCGCGCTGAGGTTCTGTCCGACTCGCAGGGGCGCGGCAGACACCGAGCGGGCGATCGTCGAACCGACCCCGTCGGCGCCGATCACGATCTCTGCACTGAGCTCGCTGGACGATCCGTCCGGCGCCTCCACGCGCACGCCGGTCGACTCGGTCCCCCGCCACGACCACATCGGTCACGCGAGTGCGGTAGCGCACCTCGGCTCCCGGCGTCGCGCGCCGCCTGCACCAGCAAGCGATCGAGGACCGTGCGGCGGGGGGCGTAGAGCGCGTCGACGCCGGACGAGGGCCGCACGCTCACGACCGAGACGTCGTCGCCATACCGGAACGTCGATCGCTTCACCGGAGGGGTGCCGGCAGCGATCACGTCGTCGAGCAAGCCCCAGCGATGCAGCTGCACCACACCGCCGCGAAGGAGTGCGTGCGTCGCGAGCGGGTCGAAGCCCGCTGCGCCGCGATCGAGGAGGAGCGTCCGCAACCCACGTCGGGCGAGGAGCATGGCGGTCGCCGCGCCCGCAGCGCGGGCGCCGACGACGATCACATCGTGTGAGGAAGTCATGCGGGCGACGGTACGGAAGCCGCCTTCCCGGACCCTTCCTTCCACGGGCACGGGGAAGGAAGGTCAGAGGAAGATCACGAAACCTTCAAGGACGCGAAGACGAGCGGACTTACCGTCACCAGCGTGGCGAAGATCAGCGTGACGATGCTCGGACAGTTCGGTGTGACCGTCGACACGGTCCGAGTCGACGAGAGTCACTGGGCTCGGCGACATGCGGCCGCGCTCGTGAAGGTCCTCGCGCTCGCTCCGAACCTGCGACTGCACCGGGAGCAGGTGCTCGACCTCCTCTGGCCCGACGACACCGTCGACGAAGCGGCACCCAAGCTGCACAAGGCTGCCCACTTCGCCGCGCCGCGCCATCGACGTGCCGAACGCTGTCGTGCTCCGCGGCGACACCGTCGCGCTCGGCCCCGAGACCGAGACCATGGTCGATGTGGTGGAGTTCGAGGCACTCGCCCGGCGCGCCCTCGCTGATGCCGACATCACCACGGCGCGTGCCGCGCTCGCCGTGTACGGCGGGGAGCTGCTGCCCGACGACCGGTACGAGGATTGGGCGGAGGAGCGACGCGAGCAGCTGCGCCTTCACCATCTCGACCTCTTGCGACTCGACGGCCAGTGGGAGACCGTCGTCGAGCTCGACCCGAGTGACGAGGTCGCGCATCTCGCGCTCATGCGACGGCACGCCGCCAGTGGCGACCGGCATGCGGCGCTGCGGCAGTTCGAGAGGATGGATCGCGCGCTGCGCCGGGAGCTCGGCGTGGCGCCGGGACGCGAGGCGATCGCGCTGCGAGATCGGCTTCTCGGGGAGCACGACGTCGTGCCGATGAACGAGAGCGACCTCATCTGCCGCGACGTCGAGCTCGCCATCGCCGAGAGGGCGCTGCTCGAGGCTGCAGCCGGACGAGGGCGCACACTGATCGTGCACGGCGTCGCCGGTGTCGGCAAGACCGTGCTGATCCAGGCGATCTCGGACCGCGCCCGAGAGATGAGCTTCCGCGTGGGACATGGCGCCTCATCGCCGGTCGAGGGCGCGTGGCCCTATGCACCTGTCGTCGAGGCGCTCGCGGACATGTCCCGGAAGCACCCGACGCTGCTCGACGGCCTCGCCGACGTGCATCGGGAGGAGATCGATCGGGCGCTCGGCGGCACCGAGATGCCCTGGTCGGGAGGCAGCTCCCACCAGCGACTCTTCGTCGCGGTCGCCGAGCTCGTCCGGCTCGCGTCGGCGACGCACGGCCTCCTGCTCACGATCGACGACGTCCACGACGCTGACGACGCGAGCCTGCGCCTCGTCCACTACTTGGCCCGTTCGACCGCATCGGAGCGCGTCTGCATCGTGCTCGGCCACCGGCCGGCGCCGATGAGCGCCACGCTGGTCGAGACGCGCCACAGCCTGGTCGACCGCCACGCGGCGACCGTGATCGAGCTGCAGCCTCTCGATGACGACGGCGTGGCGCGGCTGGTCCAGCGACGGCTCCCCGCGGCCGACAGCGAGCAGGTCGCGCAGATCGCCGCGCTGAGCGGCGGGGTGCCCTTCGCCGTGCACGAGCTCGCCCGGCGCGCGGCCGCGGAGCCCGAGTGGGTGCAGGCGCTCGACGCGAACATGGTCACCGGCATCGAGCCCGCGACACGCGAGGTGCTCCAGCGAGTGGCGATCGCCGGCGCCAGCTTCGACACCGACGAGTTCGTCGCGCTCGCGGGCGTGCCCGAAGACGATGCGTGCTCGCACCTCGATCGGGCGCTCGCGGCGCGCGTCGTCGAGCCGACGAGCACCGGCTATCGCTTCCGCCACGGGCTCGTTCGCGATGCGCTGCTCGAAGACCTGCCTCCCCATCGCCGCCGGCGCATCCACCGCGACGCGGCCGAGAGGCTGATCGAGCTCGACGCGTCCGCTTCGCGGATCGCGCATCATCTGCTCGAGTCGGGCGAAGCCGGTCAGGCTGTCCCGTACCTCCTCCGGGCCGCGGAGACCGACGCCGCCGTCGGCGCGTATCGCGATGCGCTCACTCTCGTCGACGCAGTGCGTCCTCACGCGACGGGCGCGAACAGGACCGCCGCACTCTCGCTTCGCGGCGACCTGTTGAACGCGCTCGGCGATCCGATGGCCGCGGCTGCCTACCGGGAGGCCTTGGACGGCGCGGACGACGAGACGGCGCGCCGTCTCCGGGTCCGGTTGGCTCGCACCGCGCTGATGGCCGGCGATCTCGACACCGCCGCGGCCGCGCTCGACGGCGTCGACACCGACGGCGGTCCGGAGGATGCCGAGATCCTGCTGACCCGGGGGAAGTACGCGTACTTCACCTCCGACTTCGAGCTCGCGCGGATCGCAAGCGAAGAGGCGCAGTCGCTGGTGCTCGCCGGAGAGCGCAACTGGCAGGTGCTCGACCTGGTCGCGCTGCAAGGCATGCTCGCTCACAGGTCGGGGGGCTGGTTCGACCGGATGCGTCTCGAGCTGCGGCGGACGCGGGAGAACCCCGAGATCGCGAACGCGATCTTCGACGGCTACCTGTGCCCCGCCGAGTACATGCTCTACGGGCAAGCCTCGTACGGCGAGGTGATCAGCCTCGCTCGCGACCTGCAGGTCACGGCGCGGCGCAGCGGTGCGCTGCGCGCGGCCGCGTTCGCGTCGGCATTGATCGGAGAGGCGGCGCTGCTGTCTGGAGACCTCGACCTCGCCAGCACTGAGCTGACCGAGGCGAGCGAGCTGCACCGCGACCTCGGGTCCGCAGGCGGTCAGGCGCACTCGTTGCAACGGCTCGCAGAGGTGCGCATCGCGCAGGGCGACCGGATCGAGGCGATGCAGCTCGTGCAGGAGGCGTTGCCGCTCGCTCGGTCATCGATGATCGCGAAGCATCTGCTGCAGCGGGTCTACGGCACGATGATCACCGCCGCGCGCAGCCCCCTCGAGGCTCGCGTCATCGTGGATCGGGCAGAGTCGACTCTGGGGTGGGACGACGCCTGCGCGTTCTGCCAGATCATGCTCTCGGTGCCGGCGACGATCGCGTGTGCACGCGCCGGCGACCTCACCCATGCCGAGCGCCACCTCGCGGCGGCGGAGCGGTCCGCGTTGCTCTGGCAGGGCACCTCGTGGGAAGCAGCGATCGCGGAGGCACGGGCGGCAGTGGCTCAGGCGAGCGGTGACCCCGTGACGGCGTGCCAGCAGCTGCACGCAGCGACCAAGCAGTTCCGCCGGGCAGGGCAGCCACTCGATGCCGAACGGATCGAGCTCGCACTCGCCAGCGGCTGCTGACAGTCAGCGTTCGTACGAGAAGTGCCTCGCCGGCCGGACGGCGGCATGCCCGTGCCGCCGTCCAGCCGACACTCGGTGCTCACTCCGGAGGAGCGAACAGCTCGAGAGCGATGTTGTCGGGGTCGCGGAACGAGAGACCCGAGCCGTAGCCCGCGTCCTTGATCTCGCCATGGGCGATGCCCAGGGAGTCGAGGCGCTTGCCCCACTCGACGAGCTCGTCACGGTTCGCGACGCCGAAGGCGATGTGGTCGAGGCCCGGACGCCGCTCGTTGAACTGCTCGCGAGTGGTGAGCTCGGGGAACCCGTGGAGGCCGAGCAGAGTCGTGCCGACCGAGTAGACGATGTGGCGGAAGGGACCCGTGTCCTCGTCGAGGACCGGGGCGACGCCGAGCACCTTGGTGTACCAAGCCTCGCTGCGGTCGAGGTCGGTCACCGTCACAGCAACGTGGGTGATCGACGGCATTGTTTCTGAGATGGCCACTGATGTGTCCTCCTTGGAAGTGGCTCCTGATGTCGTGGTCAAAGTACGAAGTGCCCCTTCTCTGGGCCTTCCGCCAGCGGGGAAAGCGCGGGAAGGCGCGGAGAAGGTCTCGTAGCCTGAGCGCATGACGATCATCCGCACGGTCGAAGAGCTCGATGCCCTCTACGACGTGCCGGTCTCGACGTCGATCATCAAAGAGGTCGACCACATCACGCCGCTGCACCGGGAGTACGTCGACGCGTCGCCGTTCGTGCTCATCGCGTCGAGCGGCCCCGGTGGGCTCGATTGCTCGCCACGTGGCGACCCGGCGGGGTTCGTACGCGTTCGTGGACGAGCACACGCTGCTCATCCCCGATCGCCGCGGCAACAACCGGCTCGACACGATCCGCAACCTCGTGGTCGATCCGCGGATCGCACTGCTGTTCCTCATCCCCGGGGTGGGCACGACCTTGCGCGTGAACGGCACGGCCGTGATCTCCACCGATGCCGAGCTACGCGAGTCGTTCAGGTTCCAAGGCAAGGTCCCGACGACGGTGATCGTCGTGACGACCCAGTCGGTCTACACGCAGTGTCCGAAGGCGCTCATCCGGTCGAGCCTCTGGGATCCGTCGCTGTTCCGCGACGCGAGCGAGCTGCCGACGACTGGTCAGATCATGGAGCTGATCACCGCGGGCGAATTCGACGGCAAGGCGCACGATGCGGCGTACCCGCAGCGAGTGCGCGAGACGATCTACTGATCAGTCGCGAGACCGCGGCAAGAGTCGCTGCGCGTTCGCGCGGAGAAGCTCATCAGGCTGTTCGAACGCCGACGTCTCTCGGAGCGCCGTCAGCATGCCGGCGACGGCAGGGTCCGGGGTGAACGGCCAGTCGCTGCCGTACAAGAGCCGCGACTCGTCCGCGATCCCGAGCAGCGCTTGGAGCGCGCTGTCGGATCGGGGTCCCGCGAGGTCGTAGTAGAGGCGGTTGAGATAGGCGGCCGACGGCTCCCGGGCCTGGGAGCGTCCCGGCGCGAGCACGTGGACCGCGTCGAGTCGGACGCTGAGCGCGGGGAGCGCTCCCCCGCCGTGCGGGATGATCCAGCTGATGTCGGGGCAGCGGTCGAGCGTGCCCGAGTGGATGAGGTTCATCACCGTGCGAGCAGTGTCGAAGATGAACTCGATCGTGGGCCGCGGGATGTCCAGGAACGCTTCCCCGCAGCAAAGGGGAGACGTGGGATGGATGAAGACGGTTGCGGCTCGCCGGTTCAGCTCGTCGAAGACGACGTCGAGCCGCGGATCACCGAGGTACACGTCACCGTGGTGGGTGAGCAACCCAACGCCGTCGAGATGAAGGTCGTCCAGCGCTCGCGCGATCTCGGCGATGCCGGCGTCGGTGTCGGGCAGGGGCAGGGCGGCAAACGCCCCGAACCTCCCCGAGTGGCGGTCGATGAGCTCGGCAGCGGTGTCGTTGACGCTGCGGGCGAGATCGGTGGCATCAGACCCGTCCAGCAGCACACCGGGGCTCGAGATGGAGAGGTACGCGGTCTCGATCGCCCATCGCGTCGAGGAACCGAATCGCCTCGTCCTCCGACCAGTCGGGCGTGCGACCGATGCCGTCGGGCGGCCCACCGTGGCGATCCATCGCGGCCCGATAGCGATCGGGGATGAAGTGATGGTGGACGTCGATGAGTCCCGGCTGAACCGTCACTGCAGCCCTGTGACCAACAGCGAGAAGGCCTCCTCGACCTTCGGCGCCAGCTTGGTCTTCATGTCGGCGGCGATCCACGACTCGCTCGCGACCCTCAGCGCGGCGCCCGCGCACGCGGCGATGAGGGCGGGCCGCATGTCGTCGGCCGGATCGACTGCGAGGCGATCGGCGATGAGGGGCACGAGGGCGGCCTCGAACGCGACGAGCTGCTCCTGGCGGTGGTGCTGCAACGACGGCGTCTCGAGCAGGAGGGTCACTCGCTGGCGGTCCTCGTCGGCGTCGGCCTCGTAGGCCTGCGCGAGCTGCAAGATCACGGCCCGGATCGACTCGATCACGGACTCGGAGCCCGGCCGCTGCGCCAACGCGGTCCGCATCTCGTCGAGGAACGTCGCGCACGTCGCTGAGCACGACATCTTCCTTGGACGAGAAGTAGCGGTAGAAGGTGCGGTGCGACACCTCGGCCGCCGCGCCGATCTCGTCGACGGTGACAGCGTCGAAGCCTCGCTCGAGGAAGAGGCGCATCGCGACGCGCTCGATCTCGGCGCGGGTGCGCTCCTTCTTCCGTTCACGCAGGCCAGACGGCGTTGCCACGATCTCCATCCTACGGCAAGAAGAAAATAGTGGCACGTGTGTCAAATGCGTGATGTGACGCTAGCCTCGCACCCATGTCTCGGTTCTTGTACCGCCTCGGCCGCTTCTCGTCCCGGCACCGGAGATGGGTCGTGGCGGCCTGGGTGATCGCCGTCGTGGGCCTGTTCGTCGTCGGGAAGGTCGCCGGCGGCGAGACGCACGACTCCTTCTCGGTGCCCGGCGTCGAGTCTCAGCGGGCGACCGACCTGCTCACCGCGTCGTTCCCGACCCAGGCCGGCGGGTCGGCCCAGGTCGTGTTCCACGCGACCGACGGCACCCTCTCCGACTCCGGCAACGCCGCGGCGATGGCGAGCGCGCTCGACGCGATCGACAGCCTCGACCACGTCGTCGTGCCACCCCCGAGCGCGACGTTGCAGACCTCGGCGAACGACACGATCGCCCTCGCCACGGTCCGGTACGACGCCGACTCGCACAGCCTCCCCGGTGACACGTACGCACAGCTGAAGTCCGCAGTCGCGCCCGCGGTCGACGCCGGTTTGCAGGTCGAGTTCGGCGGCGAGATCCCGTCGGCCGCCGAGCGAATGCCTCCGTCGAGCGCCGAGGGCGTCGGGCTGCTCGTCGCGATGGTGATCCTCCTGCTGGCATTCGGATCCGTGATCGCGATGGGCCTGCCCATCGGCACGGCGCTGTTCGGCCTCGGCGCGGGCGCCGCGACGATCACCTTCCTCTCCGCGTTCATCGACCTGCCGTCGACCACCGAAGTGCTCGCGACGATGATCGGGCTCGGCGTCGGCATCGACTACGCGCTGTTCATCATCACGAGACATCGAGCCGGCCTCCACCGCGGGCTCACCGTCGAAGACGCGGTCGGGCGCTCGATCGCGACCGCGGGACTCTCCGTCGTGATCGCGGGCGGCACCGTCGTCATCGCGATCCTCGGGCTCGCCGTCGCGGGCATCCCGTTCGTCACCTTCATGGGCGTCGGCGCCGCGCTCGGTCGTCGCGATCATGGTGATTGCCTCGCTCACCCTTCTTCCCGCGCTCATCGGCTTCGCTGGCCACAACATCGACCGTTTCGGCCTCCCGGGCACGAAGCGGGTCAGCGAGACCCGCACACGCGATGACGACGGTCGCTACCACGGCTGGGCGCGGTGGGCTCACCACGTCTCTGCGCATCCGGTCGTCTACCTCGTGGCCGGGCTGACGGTCGTCCTCATGCTCGCCGCTCCGCTCTTCACCATGCGCCTCGGACAGACCGATGCGAGCCAGAACCCGACGAGCTCGACGCTGCGCCGCAGCTATGACCTCCTGGCCGAAGGCTTCGGCCCCGGCTTCAACGGGCCGCTGGTGCTCGCGGTCGACCTCTCGGGGACGACCAGCGACGGTGCCGCGCTCGCCGCGATCGAGAGTGCTGTGAAAGCCGACCCCGGCGTCGCACGAGGCGAGCCCCGCGGTCGTCGGTCCGAGCGGCGACGTCGCAGTGATCCAGGTGACTCCGACGACCGGGCCGCAGGACGAAGCGACGACGCAGCTCGTCAACCGGCTTCGCGGCGACGTGTTGCCCCCCGTCGTCGCCTCGTTCGACACGCCCGTCCACGTCGGCGGGCAGACGGCGGTGTTCATCGACATGAGCGAGCGGATCCTGAGCCGCCTCCCGCTGTTCATCGGGTGTGTCGTCGGCCTGTCGTTCATCCTGTTGCTGATCGTGTTCCGCTCGATCCTCGTGCCGATCAAGGCCGCGGTGATGAACCTGCTCTCGATCGGGGCCGCCTACGGGGTCGTGGTGCTCGTGTTCCAGAAGGGCTACGGAGCGGGTCTCATCGGCATCCACGAGTCGTTGCCGATCGTGAGCTTCATCCCGATGTTCATGTTCGCGATCCTGTTCGGCCTCTCGATGGACTACGAGGTGTTCCTCCTCAGCCGCATCCGCGAGGAGTACAACCACAGCCACGACAACACCGAGTCGGTGATCGTGGGCATCACGACCACGGCTCGGGTCATCACCTGCGCCGCCCTGATCATGGTCTCGGTCTTCATCAGCTTCGTGTTCGGAGGCGACCCGACGATCAAGATGTTCGGGATCGGCCTCTCGACTGCCGTGCTCGTCGACGCGACGATCATTCGCCTCGTGCTCGTTCCCGCCACGATGAGGCTGCTGGGCAACGCCAACTGGTGGTTCCCGAAGTGGCTCGACCGGCTGTTGCCGAACGTCGACATCGAGGGCGAGACACGGCTCCCTGCTCCTGAGCTCGAGGACGACCTGCAGCCGCTCCCGCGAACGCTCGAGCCCGTCTGAGCCCACCAGCGCCGCGCTCGAGCCGAGCCGAGCCTCAGCTCGTCGAGGTGCGGCGGGTCCCTGCCGGCTCGGTCGCCCATGCCGCCGCGCGGCGCTCCTTGAGCGCGGCGATGCCTTCGGCGGCTTCGGGCGATCCGAAGAGGGCGGTCGAGATCGCCTCGGCCTGACGAAGTCCGTCGTCGACGCTCAGCGAAGGCAGATCGACGAGGAGGCGCTTCGTCGCCGCCACCGCGTTCGGCTCGGTCTGGCGCACCGCATGCACGATCTCGGCGGTCGCGGCATCGAGCTCGTCGGGCTCGACGACGACAGTGACGAGTCCGGCCTCGCGAGCGGTGTGAGCGTCGAACACCTCACCGGTGAGCAGGTAACGGCCCGCTGCTCGCGGCGTCATCCTCCGCTGGCAGAGCACTGCGATCACCGCCGGCGCGACGCCGATGCGCACCTCGCTGAACGCGAACGACGCGCTCGTCGGCGCGATCACGACGTCGGCTGCGGCGACGAGCCCGAAGCCGCCCGCGCGGACATGCCCGTTCAGCCGGGCGATCACGGTCTTCGGGTAGCTCCACAACGTGCTGAGGATCTCGACGAATGGCACGGCTCTCGCGCCGGCAGAGGTCGCACCCGAGAGGTCCGCGCCTGAGCAGAACGTCGTGCCCGTCGCGGTCAGCACGACGGCGCGCACGTCGTGGTCGTCTCGCGCGCCGCGTACAGCCTCGTCGAGCTCAGCAAGGAGCTGCTGCGACAGTGCGTTGCGGTTGTCGGGCGAATCGAGCGTGATCGTGGTGATGTGGTCGACGACGTCGACGTGCACGAGCTGGGCCATGTCCGGATGATTGCAAACGCGGGTCGAAGGCGCTCGCGACCGCGTCAGCTCGCCAGGTGCTGGCCGAACCAGTCGAGCATCTGCTGATACGCCTGAGTCGCGGCGTCGGCGTTGTAGCGCGGGCCGGTGTCGTTGAAGAACGCGTGATCGACGCCGTCGAAGACGCGCATCTCATGGGTGAGCCCTGCCGCGCTGAGCGCGGCCTCGGCTGCGTCCTTGGTGCCGTTCACCCGGGTGTCGTTGCCGGCGTAGATGCCGAGCACCGCAGCGTTCGGCGAGCCACTGAGGCTCGCGCCCGACGGGAACGGGCCGTAGAACGGCACCGCCGCGCTGAGCCGAGGCTCACCGGCCGCGAGGAGCTGCCAGGTCATGCCGCCGCCGAAGCAGAAGCCGATCACCGCGACCTTGGCGTCAGGAGCGCGCCGCTGGAGCTCGTCGACGCCAGCGCGCAGATCGGCGATCATCCGCTCTGCGGGCGCGTTGCCCAGAGCAGCCGTCGCGTCGCCCTCCGACGGGAGGCTCGCCGTGCCGCCCTCCTCCGAGAGCAAGTCGATGGCCAGCGCGGTGTAGCCATCCGCCGCGAGCCGCGGAGGGATCGACCGGATGTGAGGGGTGAGACCGCGGTTCTCGTGGATCACGAGCACGGCACCCCGCGGTGATTGCAGCGTCGGCGACGAGCCCGATCAGCTCGCCACTCGGCCCCGCGAAGCGGATCTCCTCGCCCGTCGCGCTCGGTGCTGCCCCCGTGGTCGACGCGGCCGCTGCGGTCGTGACCGCCGATGCAGTCGTCGGCTCGGTCGACGCTGTCGCTCCGCTCGTTGCTGTCGCGGCGCCACTGTCGTCACCGCACGCTGCGAGCACCGCCGTGGCTGCTGCTGCGGTCATCCCCATGAGGCCGAGGCGGCGAAGTGCTTCCCGCCGGGAGAGCAGACCGTCCTTGCAGTCGAGGGCGATCTCCTGAGCGATGTACTCCTCGAGTGCCATCGCGGAACGCTAAGGCGCGCGACACTGCTTCATGGCGCGGATGCAGGCAGGCAGCGTGGTGGCGGTGACCGGTGCAGCCGGCTTCGTCGGCGGGCACGTCGTGCAAGAGGCGCTCGCTCGCGGCTACCAGGTACGAGCCTGCGTGCGCAACGTCGACGACGACGCACGCGTCGGCTTCCTGAAGGCCATGAACCCGTACGCCTCCGGCCGTCTCACGCTGCACGCCGCGGACCTCGACGAGCCGGGCTGCTTCGACGACATCTTCCGCGGTTGCGACGCCGTCGCCCACGTCTCCCACGTCAGCACCTACGACGACCCCGAGTAC
Organism: uncultured Acidimicrobiales bacterium; assembly: GCA_963726495.1. Classification (GTDB taxonomy): domain Bacteria; phylum Actinomycetota; class Acidimicrobiia; order Acidimicrobiales; family DATKAS01; genus DATKAS01. The sequence continues at coordinate 42,110 of CAVSCP010000007.1, read as the reverse complement.
GTGCGCCGGACCTGCGACCACGTCATCGCCAGCGTCGAATCGTCGGGATCGGTCCGCCGAGTCGTCGTGACCTCGAGCATCGCGGCGGTCATCTCCGAGGCCGACATCACCGAGCTCGTCCGCCGTCCGGTCGTCGACGAGGACCGCGAACCCGACGAGTCGAACCCGAAGCGCACGCCCGAGCGCGGGCAGGGCTACTCGATGGGCAAGGTCATCGCCCAGCACGCGTTCTCGGACGCCGCGGCTGCGAGCGGCCGGTGGGACGCGATCACGGTCTGCCCGAGCGACAACGTCGGCCCGATCCTGTCCCCCCACCACAAGGACGGCGGACCGTGGCAGCACCTCATCGAGCGGATGGTGCGAGGGACGCTGCGAGATCTTCCAGGGCACCGGCCCCTACCGTCCGTGGATGACCGTCGACGTGCGTGACGACGCGGCGTGCCACATCGGGCTGCTCGAGAGCGACAAGGTCGCGAACGGCGAGCGCTACCTCGCCATGTCCACCGAGACGCGCACGCTACGAGGACATCTGCGCATCGATCGACCGCCTGCTGCCCGAGCTGCACCACGACCCCGGACCCATCGTCGACCCGTCGCCGGACCGCTGGAAGGAGCGGGAAGACGAGTTCCGCTCGATCTGGGCCGGGCTGCAGCTGCGCAACGACCGCATCCGGGCCGCGGTGCCGATCACGTTCCGGCCGCTCGACGACTCGATCCGCGACTGCGTCGAGTCACTTCTCGCGGTCGCTCACGTCGTCCCCAATCGGCGCGCCGACTGAGCCGCGAGCTCACCCTCGAGGTCAGCGGGCGGCGACGGCCTCCGCTCGCTGCACAGCCGCGCTCGCCCGCCACCGCGCCGCGCCGTCGAATGCCATCGTCAGCGCGACCGCGGTGAGTGCGGCGAGCAGGTGCTGCAAGTCGAAGAGCCGATGGAAGATCACCAGCGCGCCGCCGAGGAAGACGAAGATCGACCCGACCGCGATGCGGCGCCAGCGAGGGTCGGTGAGCGAGAGGGCACCCGCGGTCGCGAGCAGCCCACGCGCCGGCCGACGACCCGCTGTCGCGCTCGATCAAGATCTGATGGGCACCGACGTTGCCCATCGCGGCGAACACGACCATGCATCCGTACGTCACGAGTGACGAAACCCAGTCGCACAGGAAGAAGATGACGATCGACCGGCGGCTCCCCAACCGCCATTCGGCGAACGGCAGCGATACCGAGAGCAACGCGATGTTCGCCCACCGGAAGCCGGCTCGAGTCTGGATCAGCTCGGCAGTCGGCAGGCGCCAGAGCTGCAGGTGCCCCAGGTCGAGGAACGACAGTCCGAGGTGTCGCTCGAGCACGTGATGGAACGACGGGTCGAGCCGAGTCGCGGCCATGATCCAGCACACGACCAGACCGATCGAGAGTGTGACGGGGAAGCGGCGAGCGAACGCCAACGCCCTCGCGCGGGCCCCACGCGGATCGGGGATCTCGCCCACTCGCGCAAGCGCTCCCGCGATCCGCGGCAGCTCGGTGTCGCTGCGGTAGGCGAGGTACCGCGCCTCCCACACGGGGTTCCACTTCTCCTTGAAGTGATGCAGGCCCTGATAGTTGAAGACCCTCGTCCCCCGGTCGTAGAGGAGTCGCAGCGCGCGATCGGGGATGCCCTCACCGTCGATGTTCGCGAGCGGCGCGAGGCCGAGCGTCATTCCCGTGCGTCCCTCGGCTCGGAACCGGTGGATGAGCGCGACGACGAGGTACTCCATCACTCCGTTCGGTGCATCGGGCCGCCGGCGCATCAAGTCGAAGTTGCCGACCGACGAGGAGTACGCCGGCAGCACATTCACGAACGCCTCGATGCGATGGCTGTCGCGCTGACGCAGGACGAGCACTGTCGTCTGCCGCAAGTAGTCGGGGTCGAACTGTCCGACGGTGAAGGTCCGCTCGCGATGCCCCCCTTGCGCAAGCCACGCGTCTGAGACCTCGCGGAGCTCCCGCATCGTGGCTTCGTCGATGGGTCGTGCCAGCTCGGCGAGCTCACAGCCGGAGCGTTCGACGCGCCGCAGGGCGGAGCGCAGCTGCTTGTAGCCAGGCGCGTCCTCACTCCACGTCTGCACGGGGACGATGGCTTCTTCACCGATCTTGAGGCACTTCAGTCCGGCCGCCGCAAACATCTCGTCACTCCGCGAGGAGAGCTGGTGGAACGCGGGCACCCACCCGTTGAGCTCGCACAGATCGAGGAACTCAGCGACGACATGGATCCGGGATTCGCGGTTCGCCGATCGGCTCGGCGAGAGCGACGGCCGTGATCCCCACCAGCCTGTAGCCGATGAACGCGCGCCGGTCATCGCTGATGAACCAGGAGGTTCCCTCGAGCAGGTGAAAGGACGCCAGGCTGTTCGTCGCCCAGGAGTCGATGAGCCGCTCGACCAGCCGCCGATCGCTGGCGTCAGCCGCGGTCGCGAGCACTGAGGCAACGATCAGGATCAGCGCGACGACCACGACGCCGAGCCCGGCGAGACGCACCGAGTCGACGAACCAACGCCCGTCGGGATCGACGGGAGTGATCGCGTTCGCGGGAAGGAGCAGCAACAGCCTCACGGCACTGCGAGCCGCGTCGATCAAGGTCGCGGAATCCCGGAACTCCTCGTCCAGGAAGTACAGCCCCGCCGTCCCGTACGCGAACACCAGGATCTCGCCCGCGAGGAGAAGCCGAAGGCCTCGTCTTGCCATCAGTGGGTCGGAACGAGCGCCGAACGAGCCTGCCGTCAGGACGAGCAACGCCACGAGTCCGCCGGCCAAGAGGAGGCCGACGCTCATCACATCCCGATCGCGGTGCACGAAGGCGAAGCACGACGCGATCGACAGCACGAACGCGATCCCCCACGCGGTGCGCTTGGCGTGCAGCAGCCCGAACACGTTCAGGACGAGCGCCATGCCGGCGACGAGCAGGAGATAGCGCGTACCGGTCATCGTCGCGGTCGCTCGGCCGAGCGCGTGCAGGCGTGCGGGTGCGCCGGAGTGCCTCGCGGCCCACACGAGGTCGGTGACGCCGACTGCGAGCGCGGCGACAGCGACCACCCGACGGGTGCCTTGCGCCGACATCCATGCGACCGGCCGCGAGGCGATGCTCATCGCTGGGCGGAGATCGGCCGTCGGAGCCGCGTCGCTGCGAGAGCTCCGATCATGACAGGGATCAACAGCTCGATCACTCGATAGAGGACAACCGCGGCGACCGCGGTGCGAGCGGGAAGGCCATACGAGATCAGCACGGCGCCCAGGGAGATCTCGACGAAGCCGAGACCACCGGGAAGCACACCGACGATGGCGAACATCGCCGACACCGCGTACGCGACGAGCGCGAGAAGCAGGCTGTGCCCGCCTCCGACCGCCGCGATGACAGCCCACAGCTCCACGACGCCGATCGCCTCGACCGCGAGCGCGTGTGCGGCCGCCGGCAGCGACCTCAGAGGCTCGCGACGCACGATGGCAAGCGCGTCGTAGAGCTCGTCGGCGGAACGGGTGTCGCGCTCGGGCACTCCCGTCCGTCTGATCGACGCCATCAAGCGGCCGGGGAGGGCGTAGATGCGCTGCAGCCGCGCGCGAGGTGGCGGCGACGCCGATGAGCGACACCCGCGCCGCGAGGTACAGGGTGAACACGACGCTGGCAGCGACCTCGGGCCCGGTGAGGTGACCGTCGAGCCAGGCCATCAGCAGCGCTGTGGCGAGCGCTCCCGCGAACGCGAGCTCGGTGAGCACTGCGACGAGCGCGTACGCCGCGACGACAGGGCCACGGCCGAGCCGCCGGCGGTCTCCATCAGCGACGAGCATGGTCAGACCCGCCATGCCGCCCGACTTCGTGACTTGGTTCATGAACGTTGCCGCGAGCGCCGGCCGGACCGCGCCGAACGGCCCCGTCGGCAGCCGAGCCGCACGTTCCGCGGCGGCGTGGAACATCGCTTGGTTCGCGAGGAGCGCGATCATGGCGAGCACGGCGACGACGAGCCACTCGCGATCCGCAGTCCGCACCTCGCGGCCGGCACCGACGAGTGAGCGTTGCTCGACGACGAACGCAAGCGCGCCGACGGAGACGACGGCGAGAGCCACAGCGCGCACCACGCGGTGGTGGTTCGCAGAGGGCACCGACTCGGCCTCTGCATCCACAGGAGAATTGTCCACCACCAGTTCTCAGGATCAGGCGCGGTCGGCACGGCCAATTGGCTCCGTGGGTTAGCGGAAGGCAAAACCTTCGCCCGACGGCTGACCCACGCGATCTCGGCGCAGCACACTTCCTCCGATGGCGGGTTCGGTGGCAGTGCGGCGAGCGCTGAGGGTGCCTGCGATCACGGCGTACTTCTGGGTGATCAAGGGGCTCTCGACAGCGCTGGGCGAGTCGACCTCCGACTACATGGTCCATCGTCTCGACCCTGTGCTCGCCGTCATGATCGGGTTCGCCGGCTTCTTGGTGGCGCTCGTGCTGCAGCTCGCGATGCGGCGCTACATCGCATGGACGTATTGGTTCGCGGTGGTGATGGTCGGCATCTTCGGGACGATGGCCGCCGACGTGCTCCACGTCCAGTTCCACGTGCCCTACGCAGCGTCGGCCATCTTCTATGGCTTCGTGCTGACCGCCGTGTTCGTGACGTGGGAAGCCACCGAGCACACACTCGATGTGCACACCATCGACACCTTTCGCCGCGAGCTCTTCTACTGGGCCGCGGTCGTGTCGACGTTCGCACTCGGCACCGCCGTGGGCGACCTCACCGCGATCACGCTCAACCTCGGCTACCGCGGTTCGGTGATCTTGTTCGCCGCGCTGATCGCCGTACCCGCCGTCGGCTACTGGCGATTCGACCTGAACCCGATCCTCGCGTTCTGGACGGCGTACGTCTTGACTCGTCCTCTCGGCGCGTCAGTGGCGGACTGGCTCGGGAAGCCCACCGACGTCGGCGGTCTCGGCCTCGGCAGCCAATGGGTGAGCCTCGCGCTGGCAGCTGCGATCGCAGTGCTCGTCACGTTCTTGGCCGTGACAGGCGCCGATGTGCAGCGTGACCGTCGTGGCGACCGCCTCGACTCCGCCGCGTCGGCGTGATGGCCGATCGCACTTGGAGCGGACGACGGGATTCGAACCCGCGACCCTCACCTTGGCAAGGTGATGCTCTACCAGCTGAGCCACGTCCGCGTGGCCCGTCACTCTAGCAACCCGAGGGCGCCGGTTACCGTGCCCCGGTGAGTGCGTTCCAGGCCGTCGTCCTCGGCATCGTGCAGGGCCTCACCGAATTCCTGCCGATCTCGTCAACGGCGCACCTGCGGATCATCCCGGCCCTTTTCGGCTGGCCCGACCCCGGCGCTCCGTTCACCGCCGTCATCCAGCTGGGCACGATGGCCGCGGTCGTCCTCCACTTCTGGCAAGACCTGCTCGCGCATCGCGACGACATGGCTGAAGTCGCTCCGCGACAAGTCGCTCCGCGGGGCGCTCGACGCGAGGCTCGGCTGGTACATCGGCCTCGGCACGATCCCGATCGTCATCGTCGGCTACGCGCTGCGCGACCAGATCGAGACGGGCGGCCGCAACCTGACGCTCATCGGCATCGCGATGATCGTCGGCGGTCTCGGGCTCTGGCTCGCCGAGCGGGTGGGGAAGCGACGTCGTGCGCTCGCGCAGATCAACGCGACCGATGCCGCGGTGATCGGCGGCGCGCAGACGCTCGCTCTGATCCCCGGCTTCTCCCGCTCGGGCTCGACGATCGGCGCGGGCCTCTTCGTGAACTTCGACCGCGTCTCGGCGGCTCGCTACTCGTTCCTGCTCTCCGTGCCCGCCGTCGTGTTGAGCGGCCTGTTCGAGGCCCGCAAGATCGGCGACCCGGGCGGCGCCGGCGTCGGGCCGACGATCATCGCGACGATCTTCGCGTTCATCGTCGGGTACTGGTCGATCTCGTTCCTGCTGCGCTACTTGAGCCGAGAGTCGCTCGCGATCTTCATCATCTACCGGCTCGTGATGGGCGCGCTCGTGCTCGTCCTCGTCGCCACCAACGCGATCAACTGAGCGCTACGCCGACGCAACGATCTCGACTGCGCCGATGATGCCGCGGCGTTCGATCACATGGTCGACGAGCCCGTACGCGACGGCGTCGGCTCCGCGAAGGATGTAGTCCCGGTCGATGTCGCTCATGATCCGCTGCTCCGTCTGCCCCGTCGCCGACGCGAGGATCGACACCATGCGTCGCCGCATCTCGACCATCTCGGCGACTGCGAGCTCGAGGTCGGTCGACTGCCCCTGGACACCACCGTGGGGTTGATGGATGAGGACTCGGGAGTTCGGGAGCACCGCCCGCTTCCCTGGCGCGCCGGCCGCGAGCAGCACGGCGGCGGCTGACGCGGCCTGGCCGACGCAGATCGTGGCGACGTCAGGACGCAGGAACTGCATCGTGTCGTAGATCGCGAACAGCGCGGTCATGTCGCCGCCCGGAGAGTTGATGTAGAGGGATACGTCCTGGTCGGGCTTGTCGCTCTCGAGGTGGAGCAGCTGCGCGATCACGAGGTTCGCGACCGTGTCGTCGATCGCGGTGCCCAGGAACACGATCCGCTCAGCGAGTAGGCGGGAGTAGATGTCGAACGCCCGCTCCCCTCGGTTGGTCTGTTCGATCACGGTGGGAACGAGCACGCGAGTCCTCCTGTCGCTGTGTTGGCGAGTGCAGCTATGCTGCAACCAGTTCGTTGCACATCATAAGTGCAACCAGTAAGTTGCACAACCCGAGAACCTCATCGAAAGCGGAGGCCGACCGATGCAGATCCGACGGCAGATCGATCTCGACGCTGACCTCGCGAGGGTGTGGCACGCGCTCACCGACCGCGACGAGCTCAGCGACTGGTTGGGCGGTCCTGTCGAGCTCGAGATGCGCCCTGGCGGCAACGGCACGATCGTCGACGACGAAGGCATGGTGCGACACGCGCTCATCCGCGACGTCGATCCTGAGCGGCGCCTCTCGTTGCGGTGGTGGCCAGAAGACGGAGCGGTGTCCGAAGTGATCTTCGAGCTGTGCCCGACAGAGGGCGGAACGAGGCTCGTCGTCACCGAGACGCCCCTCGAGCCGACCTCCGCCCAAGCAAGCGTCGCCAAGGCCGCCTACTGGGAGGCGCGCCTCGACACGCTCTGGCTGCGGGTGTCCGCGGCCGCGCTCGTCCGCTGATCTCGATCCACTCCATGCCCGACGGACTGGACGCCGTGTTCGGCGCGCTCGCGGATCCGACGCGCCGCCACATGGTCGAGCGACTGGTCGCGGGCGGCCCCGAGACCGCGACCGCGCTCGCGCGCGACTTGCCGATCTCGCGTCAAGCCGTCGTGAAGCACCTGCAGTCGCTCAGCGACGCGGGACTCGTCGATGCCGCGCGCCAGGGCCGCGAGGTGAAGTACGCGATCCGGCCCGAGCCGTTCAGCGACGCGATCGAGTGGATGATGCGCGCCGGAGCGCAATGGGATCGGCGCCTCGACCGCCTCTCACACGTGCTTGGCCAGAAGGTCCGCGATGTCGACGGGCCGAGTGAGGAACGGTGAGTGGTCGGTGTCCCACTCGACCACCTCGTCGGCGTGCCCTGCCATCGCGCGTTGCGCGCCCTCACTGATCGCCTTGTCGTTCGTGCACACGATGTAGGTGGAGGGCACCTGCCGCCACGCGGGCTCGACATCGAGCACCCACGTGTCACCGAGCGGCATCGGCCGCAGCAGCTTCTCGATCTCGACGACGACCTCGGGATCGCTGTCCTCGTAGAACGCCTCGTGCAGCATCGCTGGGTCGACGGTGAGCACTCCGCCGTCGGTGCGGATCGCGGCCATCATCGGCGAGGGATGCGCCTGCATGTGCTCCATCGGCGGCTCGCCCTCGTCGGTCATGAACGCCGTGAGGTACACGACGCGGCCGATGGGCAACCCACTGGCCGCGCGTGAGATGACCATCCCGCCGTAAGAGTGCCCGCACACGACCGCGCCCTTGCCCGCGGCCTTGATCGCCTTGCGCGCGGTGGCGACGTCGTCGTCGTAGCTCGTCAGCGGGAGCTCGACGGCATGGACGTCGACGCCTTGCGCCTCGAGCGCGTCGACGACGCCCTGCCAGCACCACGGACCGTGCCACGCGCCATGCACGAGCACGACCTTGGCCTGGCGCTTCGACTTGTTCTGCTTCTTCGGCGGTTCGGGTTCGGCGCGCTTCTTCAGCTCGTCGAGCGCCGCGCCCAGACCATCGGCGATCTCCCAGGCGTCGGGGATGAGCTCGCGGCAGGTCACCACGCCGAAGTCCAGCTGGTTCATGTAGCTCAGCACGGTGATGTTGAGCCCGGCGCCGTCGTTGACGGGCCCCATCGGGTAGTTCGCCACCATCCGCGCTCCTGCGGAGTACAGCGGGAACGGTGGCCCCGGAACGTTCGAAATGGTGAGGTTGAAGATCGGGCGGTGCCGATCGGCGAGTCGATACCGAGCGTATGCACGGGCGGCGCGACCCGCGACTGCCGGGGCCGCGAACTCCGCCCAGTCCTGCAGCGTCGACGCGCCGATCGCATTCTGCTGGTCCTTCGCACTCCTCATCCCCGCAGAGATCGCGAGCAAGCGCTCGACCGGGTCGTCGATCGTCGTCGCCAGTGAAGCGAGCATCGACGAGATCCGGTTGCCGCCAGTGCCGCTCTGGTCGTCGCCCCGGACCGACATCGGCACCATCGCGACCAGGTCCTGGGCAACCCGTTCCCCTCGACCATCGAGGTAGGAGCGCAGCGAGCTCGCGCACATCGCCATCACGACGTCATTGAGTGTCGTGCCGAACTCGCGCTTCACCACCTTCGCGTCGTCGAGCGACAGCGTCGTCATCGCGTACGACCGATGCGGCGACAGAGCGTGGTTCCACGATGTGCGAGGAGCCGTGAACGGCGCCGGCGGAGGCGCGATGTCCGAGGCGCGGTTCTGGCGAGTGAGGTTCAACGCCATCGAGCCCGTGCGAGTGAGCGAGCTCACGAGCTTCACCGGCTGGGTCGCGAGCGATCGCATCGCGTACCCCAGCAGCTCGGCCTCGTTCGGCACGTGCTCGGGCGCCCAGGTGTCAGGACCGACGTCGCGGCCTTCGGGCTCGACATCGAGCATGGCGACCGTCATCTCGTTGCCCGACACGCCGTCGATCGCCGCGTGGTGGGTCTTCGTGAGCACGGCGATGTAGCCGTGCTCGAGGCCTTCGATGATCCACGACTCCCAGAGCGGCTTCCGCCGGTCGAGCGGCCGGGCGACGATCTCCTCGGCCAAGGTCGCGAGCTGGCGCACGCCTCCCGGCTGGGGCACCGCGATGTGGTGGAGGTGGAAGTCGAGGTCGAAGTCCGGGTCTTCGATCCAGACGGGGTGGTGCACTCCGAACGGCACTTCGACGAGCCGCCGGCGGAACGGAGGCGCCAGGTGCAGCCGTGCTGCGTACATGTCGCGCACCTCGTCGAACGACCACTGCACAGGTGCCGTCGCGGGATCCAAGATCATGAGCCCTGCGACGTGCATGTAGGACGACGGTGTCTCGAGGTAGAGGAAGCTGGCGTCGAGGCCGGACAGTCGCTTCATGACTCCCCCTTCGATCTCGTGTCGCGCGCTGCGGCACAGCCTGTCAGATCGGCTCGGGGACATCCTCGGCGCGGTCGAGATTCCGGTGGCCGACCACGATGACCGCGAGCGCGCCGAGCACGATCGCGCCGCCGACGAGCTGGCCGACCGACATGTCCTCGTCGAGCAGCATCCATGCCGCCACCGCCGAGACCACAGGCACGCCCAAGGTCATCAGCGACGAGATCTTCACGTCGACGTACTTGTGCGCCCAGCCCATCACCACGTGGCCACCCCAGCCGGGCACGAGCACGATGAACAGGATCCACAGCCAGTCGGTGCCGTGGATCGCACCGACGAGGTCGTTCGCCGCGAACAACGCATAGGGCGTGAACACGACCGCGGCGATGAGCATGACGCCGGCCATGTACTCGATGGCGCCCACGCCCGCTTCGCGGACCCGCTTGACCTCGAGGAAGTAGATCGTCCAGAGGAAGAGGTTCCCGAACGCCAGGAGGTTCCCGAGGGGGCTCACCTCCGGCTGCCCCGACGAGGCGAGCAGCACGACCGCCACGCCCACGAACGCGACCACAGTCCAGCCGACGTCGTGCCGCGTCACCCGCTCGCCGAACATCTTGCCGGCGACGAGCAGCACGAGCGCAGGTTGCATCGCGCTGATGAGCTGCGCGTTCACCACGCTCGTGCGCTGCACGGCCTCGAAGAAGAGACCGATCTGCCCCGCGAAGAGCAGGCCGCCGAAGAAGCGACCGCTTGAGGCCGGCGATCGTCAGCCGCCCGCCGGTCGCGTAGAGGAAGAGCACGATCGATGGAGCCGCGATCCACATCCGCCAGAACGCGATCGTGACCGCGGATGCGTCGATCGACTTGACCGCGACACCGCCGAGTCCCCAGCAGACGACCGCGAACGCGACTCCCGCGACCGGGAGCCACGGATGGTCTTCGACGCTCGCCGCGCCTGCTGCCGCCGGCACCGACGTGGTCAGGACGGCTTCCCCTCGCCGCGCGCGTCGGGCGGGCGGAGGTCGACTCGCAGCACCAGGATCCCGTCGTCGATCGTGCCCTCGGCGTCGCCGATGATCGCGAAGTCCTGAAAGTCGGTCTGCGCCTGCGTGATGAAGTGCTGACGCTCGGCGCCGGCGACGGGCGGCAACGGCCGCTGGCGCACCGCGGCCGCACGATCACGGAACCGCTGCAGCATCGCGTCGAGGTCCAACGAATCGGCCATGACCCAACCGTACCTAGCGCCGCCGCTTGGCCTTCATGTCGTCGAGCTTCTCGAGCGCCGGATGCACGGGCTTGGTCCACCGCCAGTACCGCACCGTGATGAGGAGGATGAGGATCACGATCGCAGCGAGCGCGAGCACGATCACCCTCACCGTCTCCTCGGCCGACACGGCGGCGATGCTAACGAAGGGTCAACGCGGCTCCAGGCCACGCGGGCAGCGCGTCAGACCTGGTGGAGCGGACACGAGTACGTGGTGCGGCCGCCGACCTGCCGACGCAGGAGCGGCGTGCCGTCCTTCGGGCAGACGCCGTCTCGTCGTCGCTCGTCCTGGAGGTCACCGGTGTGCGAGCCGCCCCGCTCGCCCAGCTCGACCAGCGTCGCCCGAAGGTGCTTGTGGAGGCGGCGCAGCTCGTTCGGGCGTCAGCGACCGCGACTCGCGCGCCGGGTCGATGCCCGCGCGCCACAGGGCTTCGTCGACGAGCAGGTTGCCGATGCCGGCGACGACCGACTGGTCCATCAGGCGCGCCTTCACCGGCGCGCGGCTGCGAAGCAGGAGATCGCGGAGCTGCGCGGGCGTGAGGTCGAGCGCGTCGGGACCGAGGCGATCTTCCTCGGGGTCGAGCAAGACGCCCCCGAGGCGCCGTGGATCGCGGATGCGCAGCTCTCCACCGCCGTCGAAGCGGAAGACGACGCGATCCCAGTCGGGGTTCTCCCGCATGCTCGAGTACTCGAGGTGCTCGATGCCGGGGGCGCCGTCGACGAGAAGCCGGCCTGTCATGCCGAAGCGCAGGCCGATCGTCGGTCCCTGATCGTCAGTGTCACGGCCGTCAGTGTCGACGAGAAGCAGCTTTCCGCGGCGACGGAGACCGCTGACGGTTCGGCCTTCGACCGCCTTCCGGAGCACTGGGGCGGTCAACCCCTCCTTGAGGTACCACGCGTCGGGCGCGTGCACCCTCGCGATCCGACGGCCCACCACACGCTCCGCGGCGCGGCGATAGGCCTCGATCTCGAGCATCTCGGGCATGGCGGCCCATCATCGCCGCCCCGGTGAGCGATGCTGTGCAGGCGTGATGAACATCTTCTGGTGGATCGTCTCCTTCGGCATCCTGATCGGCCTCTTCTGGCTGGCGAAGCGGGCCGAGCCCGATCTCCGCTCATCGCCCGATGGGGAGCACTTCGACGTGAAGTTCAAGGACATCCCGTTCGGTCCGGAAGGCAAGCAGAGCGCCGCCGACACCGTTCGCCAGATGAAGTGGCACCGCGGCCGCGGTGAGCTCATCGACGACCGCGTGCTGGTGATCGCCGGCCCGTTCGCGAAGGTCAGCCCCTACAGCGAGCCGCTGCCGATCATCGCCCGGAGCCCGAACCCGCCGCGCAAGACGACCGTGTACGTGGCCGGCGAGGGCAGCACCTACGTCGCAGTCGCGGTCGGCCGCAACTCCCCCGCGGACGAGCGCCTCGCCGCACTCATCCAGTAGCCCCGGTCAGCCGACGCCAGCGATCAGGCACTTGCAGCAGAGGACCGCGAAACAGCGGCCGCGGGCTGCAAGTCGTCAGCCGAGACGGCGAGGGCCTGCGCGAAGTCGGCGAGCAGGTCGTCGGGATGCTCGAGGCCGACCGACACGCGCACGAGCCCGTCGGTGATCCCGCGATCCTCGCGCTCGGCTTGTGTGAGCCCGACGTGGGTCGACGACGCGGGATGGGTCACGAGCGTCTCGGGACCCCCGAGCGTCGATGCCAGCTGCGCGAGCTGCACACCCTCGACGAACTTGCGGCCGGCTTCGAGCCCGCCGGCGAGCTCGACCGCGAACATCGAGCCGCCCGAGGTCATCTGCCGCTTGGCGAGCTCTCGCTGCGGATGGGAGTCGAGGCCCGGATAGCGCACGCACGACACGGCCGGGTGGGTCTCGAGCCAGCCCGCGAGTCGCAACGCGGTGTCGCTCTGGCGCGGCGAAGCGCACCGGAAGCGTGCGGATGCCGCGGAGGCCGTTCATCGCGTCGAACGGTGATGCGCACGCGCCGTGGAGCACCGAATAGGCCCAGATCGAGTCGAGGAGATCCTTCGACCCGGCGACGACACCGAGCGTCGCGTCGTTGTGCCCCGCGATGCCCTTCGTCGCGGAGTGCAGCACGAGGTCGATGTCGTGCTCGAGGGGACGCTGGCCGATCGGCGTCGCGAAGGTCGAGTCGACGACCGTGATCGGCCCCTTGATGGCGCCGATCTCGTCGAGGTCGACGAGCGCCATCTGCGGGTTCGCGGGCGACTCGGTGACGACGAGCATCGTGCGGCCGGGGATCACCGCGGCTTCGAACGCCCCGGGCGTCGTGCCGTCGACGAACGTCACGTCGATGCCGAAGCGAGGGCACGCGCCCTGCAGGAACAGCTGAGTGCCCGAGTAGATGTGACGCTGGGCGACGATGTGATCGCCGGTCGAGCAGAGCGCCATGATCGTCGTTGCGACCGCACCCATGCCGGACGAGAACGCGAGCGCGGCCTCCGCGCCTTCGAGCGCGGCGACCGCGTCTTCGAACGACTTCACGGTCGGGTTCGAGTAGCGGGAGTAGAAGCGCTCCGAGCGCGGCACGGTCGACATCCGGCGCGCTTCGTCGAGGCTCGGCGTCACGAACGCGCTCGTCGCCCACAGCGTCGGGGCGAGCGAGGTGTTCGCTTCGTCGCGGCCCGACCGGATCGCGATGGTGTCGGGCCGGACGGGCTGGTCTTCGGCCGTCACTGCGGGTGCTCCTTCTGCATGTCGTCGAGGAATGTGGTCACGGCGTCGCCCACCTGGTCGAGGTCGATCAGGAACGAGTCGTGTCCGTGCTCGCTGTCGATCTCGACGTACTCCCCCCGACCTCCGGTGGAGAGGAGCACGTCACGGATCTGCTTCTGCTGGTACGTCGGGTAGAGCACGTCCGAGCGAATCCCGATCGTGCGCACTGGCACCCTGATGCGCTCCATCGCGGCCTCGAGCCCGCCGCGACCGCGCCCGATGTCCTGCAGGTCCATCGCCTTGCCGATGACCAGGTAGGAGTTCGCGTCGAAGCGGCGCACGAGCTTGTCGCCGTGGTAGTCGAGGTATCGCTCGACTTCGAAGCGCTGCCACAGCGAGAAGCCCGGCTGCACGTCCGCGATCTCGCGCCCGAAGCGGTCGGTGAACACATCGTCCGAGCGGAACGTGATCTGGGCGAGCTGTCGCGCGACCGTGAGACCCTCGTGCGGCCCGTCGCCGGGTGCGGCGTCGTAGTAGTCGCCGCCTCGCCACTTCGGGTCGAGGCGGATCGCGCGGCGACCGACGCTGCCCAGCGCGATCTGCTGCGCCGTCGCCTGCGCGCACGCGGCGATCGGGAGCAGCGACCGCACCGCGCTCGGGTAGGTGACGCCCCACTCGAGCACCTGCATGCCACCCATGGACCCGCCGATCACGCTCAGCCACTGCTCGATCCCGAGGTGGCGCGAGAGCGCGTGCTGCACCCGCACCATGTCGCGGATGGTGACGACGGGGAACCGGGAGCCGTAGGGGCGGCCCGTCGCAGGCTCGATCGACGACGGGCCCGTCGATCCCTGGCACCCGCCGAGCGTGTTCGGGCACACGACGAAGAAGCGCTCGGTGTCGATCGGCAGACCGGGTCCGACCATCCCTTCCCACCAGCCGGGCGCGACATGGCCGGGCATCACGGGGCCCGTGACGTGGCTGTCGCCCGTCCATGCGTGGCAGATCAAGATCGCGTTCGACGCGTCGTCGTCGAGCGACCCCCAGGTCTCGTACGCCACGACGATCTCGTCGAGCGAGCCACCACCCTCGAGGGTGAACGGCCGGTCCTGCGGGAGGGTGAAGAACTTGCGCCGACCGGCGGGGTCACCGGGTCGCCATGCGCCGGAGGCAGGCAGAGGCGGCAGGCTGAGCGGTCCCCCGTCTGTCATCTCTCACCTCCCTGGCGCGTGTGGTCGTCATGCGCATCAGGCGTGAGCCCGGACATTTCGTTGCCGCCGGCTCATCGCCGGGTCGGCCACATCCCACAGCAAGCTGCGGATGGCACCTTGGGTTGTCCGTCCCAGGTTGCCGGACCCTCCGCCCAGAGGCAGGGCCACTCCTGATGCAGTCTGCAAAGACTATCGGCGGCCGCCGCAGCCAGCCAAGGTTTCAGGCGCGGTACTTCTCGTCGAGGGCGAAGTGGCCGGGGAGGTCGACGATCGCGCCGAACTCCTCGAAGTCGACGAGCCGGTCGAGGTCGTCGCGCAACGTGCCCTTCGCACGCAGCAGCGCGAGCGAGTCGCGCAGCGCCTTCGTCGCCGAGAGCAGTCCCGAGAGCGGCGAGACGATGAGGTCGAAGCCGAGGTCGTGGAGCTCGCTCGGCGTGAGCAGCGGGGTCTTGCCCGTCTCGACCATGTTGGCGACGAGCACCTTGCCGGGCACCGCCGCGGCGATCGCCTCGAGCTCGTCGATCGACTCCGGCGCCTCGACGAACACCGCGTCGACGCCGACATCGGCCGCGGCCTTCGCTCGCGACAACGCCTCGTCGAGCCCGATCGCGGCGCGCGCATCGGTCCGCGCGGTCACGTGCAGGTGGGTGCGCCGGTCGACTGCGGCACGCAGCTTCGCCAGCCACTCGTCGCGCGGCACGACCTGCTTTCCGGCCATGTGCCCACACCGCTTCGGCCACACCTGATCCTCGAGGAAGATGCCGGCCGCGCCGGCCGCCTCCCAGAGCTCGACGGTGCGTGTCACGTTCAGCGGGTTGCCGTAGCCCGTGTCGCCGTCGACCACGACCATGGTCGAAGGCGATGCCGCGCAGACGCGCCGCGCGACCTCGGCCATCTCGCCTTGCGTGAGGTAGCCGAAGTCCGGCAGGCCGAGCAGCGTGCCCGACACCGCGTAACCCGAGAGGAACACGGTGTCGAACCCGGCTTCTGCTGCGAGGCGAACCGACAGCGCGTCCCACACGCCCGGCATCAAGACCGGGTCGCCGGTGGCGAGGCGCGCGTTGAGGTCGTCGCCGCGCATTCGGCTACTTGCCGAGGCGTTCGGCCGCGAGCGCCTTGAGGCCCTTGTAGTCGACCTTGCCGGCCGGGCTGCGTCCGATGGTGTCGACGACGACGACGTTGCGGGGAGCCTTGTACGCGGCGAGCGATCCCTTCACGTGCGCGATCACGTCGTCCGCATCGACGTCACTCGCCGACGCCGACGGCTCGACCACCGCGCAGATCGTCTCGCCGAATCGCTCGTCGGGGATGCCCACGCACACCGCGTCGCGGACGGCCGGGTGAAGCTTGAGCACCTCCTCGACCTCTTCGGGGAAGACCTTCTCGCCGCCCGTGTTGATGCACACCGAGCCGCGGCCGAGCAGGTGAAGCGTGCCGTCGGGGTTGACCTGAGCCCAGTCGCCCGGGATGGACCACCGCTTGCCCTCGAACATCCTGAAGGTCGCGTCGGACTTGGCCTGGTCCTTGTAGTAGCCGGCGGGGAGGAAGCCGCTGACCGCGACCATGCCGCGCTCGTCGCTGCCGGGCTCGACGCGGCGGCCGTCTTCGGTGAACACCGCGACGCGCTCGCCGAGCATGAAGGCGGCGGTCTCGCTCGCGGCACCCTTCGTCGAGAGCGACGCGCCCATGCCGACGGCCTCACTCGACCCGAACGAGTCGAACAGCATCACGTTCGGGATGTGGTCGAGCAGCCGCTCCTTGTCCTCGTGGCTCCACATCACGCCCGACGAGGTGATGAGGTTGAGCGAGCGACAGGTCCCACTTGCCGGGGTTCGCGTCGAGCGCTTGCACCATCGGTCGTGCGAACGCGTCGCCGACGATGATGAGCGAGTTCACGTGGCGGTCTTGGCACGTACGCCACAGCTCGCCCGCGTCGAACTTGCGGTCGGGCAAGCGTCACGACCGACCCGCCGAGGTTCATCGTGATGAGCGACGAGAACTGCCCGGTGCCGTGCATGAGCGGGCATGCCGACATGCGTCACGGGAAGCGGTGCGCCCGCGTCGACGCTCGCGCGAGCCGCTCGCCCGCCTCGGCGGCGGACGTGATCGGCGCGAGGCCGAGCAACGGCTGACCGCCCGCGCCCGAGCACGTTGAACAGGTCGTCCTGCTCGCCACATCACGCCCTTGGGCATGCCGGTGGTGCCGCCGGTGTAGAGGAGCAGCAGGTCGTCGCCGCTGCGTCCCCACGAACCGATCGTGCGGTCGGCGCCCTTCGCGACCACGGACTCGTACGAGACCGCCCAGTCGGGGCCGTCGCCGGTCTCGTCGGCTCACGACGTACCAGCGCCGCACCTTCGAGAGCCGGCTCGCGGATGCCCTCGAGCAACGGCGTGAAGCTCGCGTGGAACACGACCGCCTCGGCGTCGGCGTTGTCGAAGAGGTAGACGATCTCCTCGGGCCCGTAGCGGTAGTTCGTGTTGACGGGAGCGAACCCGCCCTTGAACGCGCCGATGTAGGTCTCGAGGTACTCGACGCCGTTGTAGAGGTACGCGGCCACCTTCGACTGGTGGGTGAGCCCCGCGTCGATGAGGTCGGCCGCGAACGCGTTCGCCCGCCGATCGAACTCGCCCCACGTCGTGACCCGGTCGCCGCTCACCTGGCACGGCGCGTCGGGGATCGCGGCGGCGATCGCCTCGTAGATGTCGGCGAATTTCCAGTCCGTCACGTGTCCCCCCGTGCGCTCGTGTGTGGAGGGAGAAGTTACGACAGGAGGCGCCTCCGGAACGAACGTGTGCCGGTGATCGCCAGCGCCAGGGTCGCGATCGTGAGCGCGCCGTAGGTGACCCACGGCGACATGTGGGGCACCTGCGGCGTGAGCGCCCCGCGCAATCCCTCGCTCACGTACACGAGCGGATTGACGAGCACCAGGATCTGCAGCCAGCGGATCGCCTCGAGCGCCTTCCACGGGTAGTAGGTGCAGCCGAGGAACATCACCGGGATCACGATCAGCGAGAAGATCAGCGGCACGGTCTGCGGCGCGAACACCGTGCCCAACAGCAAGCCGAGCGATGCCGAGGCGAGGCATGCGAGCGTGAGGACGACCGCGAGCTCGAGCCAGCTGTCGACGTGCAACGACGTGACGTCTCGCGCGACGAGCCACACGCACGGGAACACCATGAGCGCGGCCAGCAGCGCCTGCAGCGCTCCGAACACGATCTTCTGGATCGCGACGAAGCTGGTCGGCAGCGGCGCCATCGCGCGGTCCTCGATCTCCTTGCTCACGTTGAACTCGTTCACGAGCGGGAGCGCGACCGAGGACACACCCTGGAACATGATCGCGAAGGCGATGAGACCGGGCAGCAGGATCGTGCCGTAGCCGGCGACCCGACCCGCGTTGCCTCCGAAGCCCTGACCGATGCGTGGGAACACGTACGCGAAGACGAACGCGATCAAGAACGGCTGCATCACCGTGCGGGCGAAGAACATCCAGAACTGGCGGCGCAGCACCTGGGCGTCTCGGACCATGAGGCCCCAGAACGACGCGGCATAGCCGCGCCCCGGTGACGCGGTAACGACGGGCGGGCCGGCGATCGCGGTGTCAGTCACGCAGCTCTCTCCCCGTGAGGTTGATGAAGACGGTCTCGAGCGTCGGCTCGGTGGCCGACAAGTCGCGCGAGGCCGTACGGCTGCGCGACAGTCACCACGCGCGGAAGCAGGCCGTCGGCGCCGCGCGTGTAGAGGGTCACGTTGCCGTCGCCGCGCTCGACGCGCCCCACGCCCTCGAGCTTCTCGAGCGCAGCAGCGGCCTCGGAGACGTCACCGTCGAGGTGCACCTTCACCATCGTCTCCGCGCCGACCGAGCGCTTCAAGGCCTCGGGCGTGTCGCAGACGAGCACCTTGCCGTGGTCGACGATCGCGAGCCGAGCGCAGAGCAGGTCGGCCTCTTCCATGTAGTGCGTCGTGAGCAGGATCGTCGCGCCGGCCCGGTGGAGCTCGCCGATCGCCTCCCACAGGGCGAGGCGGCTCTGCGGGTCGAGACCCGCGGTCGGCTCGTCGAGGAACAGAACGTCGGGACGATGGGCGATCGCCCGCGCGACCTGCAGCCGCTGCGCCATGCCGCCGGACAGCGCGTACGGCGTCGCCTTGGCGCGGTCCGCGAGCTGGAACTGCTCGAGCAGCTCGAAGGCCCTGACCTTCGCCGCGCGGGCGTTCCATCCGAAGTACCGGCAGTGATAGATGAGGTTCTCGACGACGGTGCACGAGCGGTCGAGCGTGTTGAACTGCGTCACCACTCCGATGCGCCGACGCACGGCGGGCGGGTCCGCGACGACATCGATGCCGGCGATGCGCACTCGGCCTGCGGTAGGGATGACCCGCGTCGTGCACATCCCTACCGTCGTCGTCTTGCCGGCGCCGTTCGGGCCGAGCAAGCCGAAGATCTCGCCTTCGCTCACCGCGAGGTCGATGCCGTCGACCGCGCGCACCGCGGGCGGGCCTGCGTAGTCCTTGACCAAACCCTCGATGGCGACCGCGACCGGCACGGTGCCGAACGTACCCCTATCGGGCGACGCGCCTCGCAGCGCGGGGCACGGGAGCATCGGTCGGATCCCAGCCGCCGAGGTCGGGGAGCCTCGGATCGTTCGAGAGCATCTCGACGATCGGGACGTCCAGGCCGAGCCGGCGCTGCATCCGCCGCACCTCGAGCTCCTGATCCCAGAGGACCAGAGTGACGACCAGACCCGACTCCCCGGCCCGCGCGGTGCGACCCGAGCGATGCAGATAGGTCTTCGCGTCTTCGGGCGGGTCGTAGTGGACGACGACGTCGATGTCGTCCACGTGGATGCCCCGGGCGGCGACGTCGGTGGCGACGAGGACCGGCAGCTTGCCAGCGGTGAACGCGGCGAGCGACTTCTCGCGCATCGCCTGGCGGAGGTCGCCGTGGATCGCGGCGGCGCGGACGCCCTCTTTCTCGAGCTGCTCGACGAGACGGTCGGCCCCGCGCTTCGTGCGCACGAAGACGAGAGAACGAGTCACGTTCTGAGTGATCGCCGCGGCAACCTTCACCTTGTCGAGCTGGTGCACGAGCACGAAGCGGTGCGCCATCTCGTCGACGGTGACCGTGGTGCTGAGGACCTCGTGGAAGACCGGGTCCTTCAGGTGCCTGCGGACGACATGATCGACGGCGCCGTCGAGCGTCGCCGAGAACAGCAGCGTCTGGTGCGGCGCAGTGATGCGACGCAAGAGCCACTCGACCTGAGGCAGGAACCCCATGTCGGCCATGCGGTCGGCTTCGTCGAGCACGACCGAGCGCACCGCGTCGAGTCGCACGGCGTCGTTGTCGATGAAGTCGATCAGGCGGCCCGGCGTGGCGACGAGCACGTCGGCACCGCTGGCGAGCAAGGCCCGCTGACGCTCCATCGAGGCGCCGCCGTAGACGGCGACGACGCGGCAGCCGACGGCCTCGCCGAGCGGCGCGAGCACCTCGCTCACCTGCAGCGCGAGCTCGCGCGTCGGAACGAGCACGACTGCGTGCGGGTGGTTCGCTTCGGCCCCGCTCGCGATGCGCGAGAAGCGGGAGCCCGAACGCGAGCGTCTTGCCTGAGCCGGTCTTGGCCTTGCCGCAGACATCGCGGCCCGCGACGGCGTCGGGGATGGTGAGGGCTTGGATTGCGAATGGGGCGGTGATCCCAGCGCGCTCGAGAGCGTCGACGAGGCGTGGGTCGACGCCGAGCGCGGCGAACGAGGTCATGTTTTCGAAGTCTCCGTTGTCATCGAGGTGGGCCTGCCTGGCACACCGTGACTGTCGGAGCTGGCCGCCGGGTGAGAGGTTGACCCGCGAGCCCGCCACCCTGGCGGCACTCGACATGACGACTGTACCAGCGGCTTCGCGCGAAGTGGCTGCATGCCGGTGCGAAAACGCTGTGATGCCGGTGCGAAAACGCTGTGATGCCGGTGCGAAAACGCACTGAGCCGCCGGCACGAAGCCGACGGCTCGAAAGTGCAACGAGCGAGGTTCGCTCGGACCAGATCGCTCAGACGACGCGGACGTTCTCCGCCTGATCGCCCTTGCGGCCCTGGGTCACGTCGAACTCGACGCGCTGACCCTCTTCGAGCGAACGGTAACCGTTGCCCTGGATGGCGCTGAAGTGCACGAAGACGTCCGGGCCACCATCGCGTGCGATGAACCCGTACCCCTTCTCGTTGTTGAACCACTTGACGGTGCCGGTAGCCAAGACCGAGCCCTTCTTTCTGTTTCTGCGGGTCGGTTCCAACCACCAAACCCTGTTTCCCGAGAAAGGCTAGCCGGTCCCCGCGGAGCCTCGACAGCCGGGAAACGCGACACGACGCGCGACGCGTGGGTGACACAGAGTCATTGGCGCGCACGGCTATCGTGCCGTCGGGACGGAGGCGGGGCTCCTCGAGTGTTCGAGGCCACCACCACCACTTCGCGAGGTTCTCTTCCGTGTGCGAATGCGATGACGCTCCCGGGCCGCACGGCGGCCATCTGCACCGCCGGCGCTTCCTGCAAGCTGCGGGTGCCGGTGCTGCCATGCTCATCGGGAGCCGGGTAGTCAACCCGATCGGCGTCGCCGGCGCGGACGACAACCGCGGCACCGACGGCGGTGAAGACTCGGGGGCGAAGAAGACGAAGCCCGCGACACGACCGTTGCAGCGCGCGGCGATCAACGTGCCCCCACCGATCGTCATCCCCCGCTCCGGTTGGGGCGCTGACGAGACGCTGCGCACGTCTGATCGCACGTTCGCACCGATCCAGAAGCTGATCGTGCACCACTCGGCGACGCCGCTGAGCGCCGACCCCACCGCCGACATCCGCAACATCTACAAGTTCCACATCGAGGGCCGCGACTGGGCCGACATCGCGTACAACTTCGTGATCGACCAAGGCGGCCGGATCTACGAAGGACGCTGGGCCCGGGAGTACGCGGCCGGAGAGGTCCACTCGGGCGAGTCGCCCGACGGGCTCGGCGTGGTCGGCGCGCACACGTTGAACTACAACACCGGCAGCTGCGGCATCGTCCTCCTCGGCGACTTCACGAAGACGCCGCCGAGCGATGCGTCGCTGACCGCCGCGATGCGCGTGCTCGCGTGGAAGGCCGGCCAGAAGGGCATCGATGTGTCGGCCGCCGATCAGTTCACGAACTTCGCCGGGCAGACGTCGGAGTTCCCGAACATCACCGGCCACCGCGACCTCGGCATCACCGAATGCCCGGGCACGAACTTCTACTCGCGGCTCGGCTCGATCCGCGGTGGTGTGGCCGGTCGCACGCAGCTCGGCTTGATCGGGTACCGCGTGCTGTCGACGGACGGGCACGTGCGATCGCTCGGTGGCGCGTTCGATCTCGGCGACCCGGCGCGCATCGGGGCTGCCGCGGGCATCGCGATCACCTCGGCGCAAGACGCAGACAGCTACTGGGTCGTCGCCGCCGACGGGGCAGTGTTCTCGTTCGGCAACGCGCCGTACTTCGGCTCGCCTCCCGATCAGGCGCTGCGGATCAAGGCGGCGGACATCGCGGGTCGCCCCGGCGGAGGCGGCTACTGGGTGCTGGGCACGGACGGCACCGTGTATCCGTACGGCGCTGCGGCCGCACTCGGCGGACTGCCTCAGGTCAACGTCCACACGACGGCTCGCAAGCTCCGCCCGACCCCGACCGGCGGCGGGTACTGGATCCTCGGCTCTGACGGCGGCATCTTCTCGTTCGGCGACGCTGCCTTCTTCGGCTCGGTGCCCGGCGTCGGCGCGAAGACCGCTGCGGTCGACATGAGCTCGACGCCGAGCGGCCAGGGCTACTGGGTGCTCGGCGAGGACGGCGGCGTCTTCTCGTTCGGCGACGCGCACTTCTTCGGATCGGTGCCCGGCCTCAAGATCAACTGGGCGCGGCCGGCCCGGGCGATCATGGCCGCGTTCGACGGCGGCGGCTACCACGTGATGGCCAACGACGGCGGCGTGTTCTCGTTCGGCAACGTGCCGTTCTACGGCAGCCTCGTGGGCAGCGGCCGCCGCCCCGCCGGCATCGCCCCCGCCATCCAGCTCTGACCCGGCGCCGACTCGCGGCGCGACTCGCGGGATTGATGAGTCGGGGCCACCTATGTGCCCCTTCAATCATCAATCTCGGCAGCGGGTGGCTGGCGCGTACGCTCCGGCGATGGCTGACTTGCGGGTGATCATCAGCGCGCGGGACTACGACGAGACGCTCGCGTTCTACGGCAAGACGCTCGGCTTCCCGATCGCGGAGTCGTGGGACGACCCCGACGGCCGCGGCACGATCTTCCGCGCGGCCGACGGGATGATCGAGGTGTTCGAAGCGAACGAGCACCATCCGCATCACGCGGTCGAAGGCGTGCGGCTCGGCATCGAGGTGCCCGACGCGCAGGCACTGCACGACCACGTCGTCGCGCAAGGCGTCGCGCTCACAGAATCGATCGACGATCGTCCGTGGAAGCACCGCAGCTTCACGATCGACGACCCGAACGGCCTCGCGCTCACGTTCTTCCATCCGATCGACTGACGAGTCAGTTAGTAGACAAGCGCGAGGCAAGCGGCAACGCTTGCACTGTGCAGATGAACCACATCGACGGGAAGGTCGCGCCCCGTTCTGCGGGTGCGAAGGGTGACGGGCTCTACGCGACCGCCCCGATCCGCGCGGGCGAGACCGTGATCGCGTTCGGTGGCTACGCGATCGACCGCTCGACCCTCGACGAGCTTCCCGCCGATCGCCGCATGCACGCGATCCAGATCGACGACGACCTCTTCCTCGTCGGCCCCGATCCCGCGGAGCCGGGCGACCTCGTCAACCACTCGTGCGATCCGAACTGTGGGCTCGTCGGCGCGGTGCTCGTCGTCGCGATGCGCGACATCGAGCCGGGCGAGGAGATCACGTTCGACTACGCGATGTGCGACTCGACCGACTACGACGAGTTCGACTGCTCGTGTGACACGCCGCACTGCCGCAAGCACGTGACCGGCAACGACTGGAAGCGTCCCGACCTGCAGCAGCGCTACGCCGGATGGTTCTCGTCGTACCTCGCCCGCAAGATCGCCGCGCAGCCCGCCCAAGGCGCTGCTCGCCGCGCGTTCGCAGCCTGACCGCGACCTGACATCACCCGGCCCCGAGCGGGCCGTGCCTAGCGTGCGGGGATGCGCATCCTCGTCGTGGGGGCCGGCGGGGTGGGAGCCGCGATCGCGGCCATCGCGAGCCGTCGGCCCTTCTTCGACAGCTTCGTCCTCGCCGACCTCGATCCGGCGCGGGCCGAACGCGGGGTCGTGAGGCTCGGCGACCCGCGCTTCACCGCCACGACAGTCGACGCCGCCGACGCGGACGCGGTCGCCGCCCTCGCTCGTGCCCACCACAGCGACGTGATCGTGAACGCGTGCGACCCGCGCTTCAACCCGGCCATCTTCCGTGCCGCGTTCGACGCGCACTCCACGTACCTCGACATGGCGATGACCTTGTCGCACCCTCACCCCAAGGAGCCGTACGCGCAGGTCGGGGTGATGCTCGGCGACGAGCAGCTCGCCGCATCCGCCGAGTGGGAGCAGGCCGGGCTCCTCGCTCTCGTCGGGATCGGAGTCGAACCAGGGCTGTCCGACGTGTTCGCTCGCTATGCCGCGGATCACCTCTTCTCGGAGATCGACGAGATCGGCGTGCGCGACGGATCGAACCTCACGATCGACGGCTACGACTTCGCTCCGACGTTCTCGATCTGGACGACGATCGAGGAGTGCCTCAACCCTCCGGTCGTCTGGGAGAAGGAGCGAGGCTGGTTCACGACCGAGCCGTTCTCCGAGCCGGAGACGTTCGTCTTCCCCGAAGGCATCGGCGCGGTCGAGTGCGTGAACGTCGAGCACGAGGAAGTCGTGCTCATCCCGCGGTGGGTCGACTGCAAGCGAGTCACGTTCAAGTACGGGCTCGGCGGTCAGTTCATCGAGGTGCTGCGCACGTTGCATCTGCTCGGCCTCGACAGCAAAGAACGAGTGCGGGTGCGCGACGTCGACGTCGCGCCGCGTGACCTGGTCGCAGCCTGCCTCCCGAACCCTGCAGAGCTGGGCGACCGCATGCACGGGAAGACGTGCGCCGGCACGTGGGTGCGGGGCACGAGCACCGATGGCAGGCCCCGCGAGGTGTACCTGTACCACGTGGTCGACAACGCGACGACGATGGCCGAGTACGGCCATCAAGCGGTGGTGTGGCAGACGGCGATCAACCCTGTCGTCGCGATGGAGCTTCTGCAGACGGGCGCGTGGCAAGGCGTCGGGGTACGCGGACCAGAGGCGTTCGACGCGGCGCCGTTCCTCGATCTCCTCGCGGCCTACGGCTCACCGCACGGCATGGTCGAGCTCACCTGACGACGGCGTGCTCCCGCACGATCGGCTCGCGGAACCACTCCCCCATCTCCCGGTCGACGGCCGCGACCTGTTCGTCGGTGATCGACTTCCAGAGCTCGCGGCTCTCCCACCACACCATGATCACGACGGTGCCTGCGCGATCCGCGGGCACCCAGACCTCCTTGCGCACGAAGCCGGGTTGCCGCGACAGGAACGAGGTCCACACCCGAGCATCGGCCTCGAGGAACGCGTCGAGGTCGCGCTCGTCGACCTGCAGCACGAGCTCCTCGACGATCACGGCCCGAGCTCCCACACAGGTCCTATTGCCATCGATGCAGCGTAGGAGGCATGGCTAGCGTCACCGCCCGTGAACGCGTCCGCCGTCAGCCAGCACGTCGCCGAGATCGCGTCCGACGGATGGACCATCATCCCGAATGCGATCGAGCCCGCCCTGGTCGACGCGCTGCGCAGCGATCTCGAGCGCCTCGAGCACGCGCTCGACATCCGTCCCGCGGGCAACAGCTTCGAAGGCGCCGCGACATGGCGGATCTACAACCTGCTCGTGCACGGGTCGCTGTACCAGCAGATCCCGGTGCACTCGAACGTCTTGCCGGTCGTCGAAGGCGTGCTCGACAGCGGATGCCTCGTCTCGTCGCTCTCGTCGATCGCGATCGGACCGGGCGAGGTCGCGCAGCCCATCCATGCCGACGACCAGCTGATCCCCATCCCCAAGCCTCACGTCGCGACGGTGTGCAACACGATGTGGGCGCTCACCGACTTCACGGCTGCGAACGGAGCGACGCGGCTCGTGCCGGGCAGCCACGCCGCCGATCACTCGCCCGCGTACGGCGAGCCGTACGACACGATCCCCGCGGAGATGGACGCGGGCAGCGTGCTCGTCTGGCACGGATCGCTCTGGCACGGCGGCGGCGCGAACACCACCGACCAGCGGCGGGTCGGGCATCGCGATGAACTACTGCGCGGGGTGGATCCGCCAGCAGGAGAACCAGCAGCTCGGGATCCCACGTGAGATCGCGGCCGAGTTCTCGCCGCGGCTGCGCGAGCTCTGTGGCTACGGCATCTACCGCGGGCTCATCGGGCACATCGACAAGCACGACCCGGCCGAGCTGCTCGACGCAGCCGGTGCCGAGGGCCCGATGGTGTGGGATCGCATATGACCGTCCGCGAGGTGCCTCCAGGGCCCGCTCGGCGCGCGCTGATCCCGCTCATCCGACTCGCCGAGGACTCTGAGTCACAGCTCGAGTCCGCGATCGACGACGGGACGATGTACGTCGCCGAGGAAGGCGAGACGCCCATCGGCGTCGTGCTGGTGCTCGATCACGGCAAACAGGAGCGCGAGCTGCGCTACGTCGCGATCGCAGAGTCACACCAACGCAAGGGGCTCGGGAAGGCCATGCTCGCCGACGTGCGCGCGGCCGAGGCCGCCCGCGGCGCGGCGCGCCCTCCTCGTCGGCACCAGCTCCGCCGACACCGGCAACCTCGACTTCTACCAGCGGTGCGGCTACCGGTTGCTCTCGATCGAGCGCGACTACTTCACCCCGGTCCGCGGGTATCCGCCCGACTTCGTGCTCAACGGCCTGCCCGCTGTCGACATGGTCTGGATGGATCTCGAGCTGTGACAGACCTCAACCCCTGATGGGCCGGCTCCGCGGCATCGCGCTCGATGTCACGCCGCTGCGCGAGTCGCGCGAGTTCCGCCTGCTGTGGGCGGGCGAGGGCATCACCGCGGCCGGATCGCAGTTCACCCGTGTCGCGGTGGCGTTCCAGGTGTACGAGCTGACCGGCTCGACGCTGATGGTCGGCCTGCTCGGGCTCGTCACGATGGTGCCGCTCTTCTTCGGTTCGCTGCTGGGCGGAGCAGTCGCAGATCACTTCGAGCGACGCCGCGTGATCCTGCTCACGCAGGTCGGGGGTTTGCTCTGCGCCCTCGCGCTCGCGCTGAACGCCGCTGCACCCAACCCGCAGACCTGGATCATCTTCGTCGTCTTCTTCCTGGCGCAGAGCGCCTACGCGATCCGGTGTACCGGCGAGCCGGTCGGCAGTGCAGATGCTCGTGCAACCGGAGCACATCCCTTCGGCGACAGCGCTCGAGGCGATGCTCGGCAGCACCGCGCTGCTGATCGGACCCGTCGTCGCCGGCATCGTCATCGCGACGGCCGGGCTCGGCTGGACCTACGTCGTCGACATGGTGAGCTTCGTCGTCTGCTTCGCGTTCATCGCCGCGATGCGCTCGATCGCGGTGACCGGCTCAGACGGAGTCACGCTGCGCGCCATCGGCGAGGGGCTGCGGTACCTGCGCAGCCGGGTCGTGCTCAAGGGTTCGTTCATCGCCGACCTGATCGCGATGGTCTTCGGGATGCCGGTCGCGCTCGTTCCCGCGCTCGTCGACCAGCGCTTCGACGGCGAGGCGTACGTCCTCGGCCTCCTCTACGCCGCGCCGTTCGCCGGCTCATTGCTCGCGAGCGCGACCAGCGGGTGGGCGCGCAGGGTGCCACGCCACGGCGTCGCCCTGTGCATCGCGATCGTCGGATGGGGCGTCGCGATCACGCTCTTCGGGATCGTCGACGGCCTCGCGATCTCGTTGCTGCTCCTCGCCGTCGCAGGCGCCGCGGACATGGTCAGTGGCGTGTTCCGGCAGTCGATCCTGCGGATGGGGACGCCTCCGCCGATGCTCGGTCGCATGGAGGGCGTCGGCATGGCGGTGTGGACGACCGGCCCCGCCCTCGGCGACCTCGAAGCCGGCGCGGTCGCCGCGCTCACCACGGTCGACACCTCGATCGTCCTCGGCGGGCTCGCGTGCATCGCCGGCATCGGGCTGGTCGCCCTCGCGATGCCGGGCCTCATCGTGTACAACGCGCACCGTGATGCCGTCGTCGATCCACCCCGAACCCGCTCCCGGCTGACCCGCCGGTACCTTCCAGGGACGTGTACGGGTTCCTCCGACGACCGAAGTGGATCTTCTTCACGTTCGGAGTGATCCTGCTCATCGTCCTCATGGTGAACCTCGGGTTCTGGCAGCTGCGCCGGCTCGACACCCGCAAGGAGCACAACGCGGCAGATCAGTGAGCGCACCGCGTCGGCCGAGGTGCCGCTCGCCGATCTGGTGAAGCCCGACACGCCGATGGATGCCACGGCCGACGTCCAGTGGCGCGAGGTCTCGGCGACAGGGCGCTACGACGAGAGCCAGCAGGTGCTCGTCCGCAACCGGACCTACAACGGCATCCCCGGCTACTTCGTGCTCACGCCGCTCCAGGTGCCGGGCGGCGACGTCGTGATCGTGAACCGCGGCTTCGTGCCGTTGGAGACGAGCGGCACCAAGCCGAAGGTGCCGGCGGCGCCGTCGGGCGTCGTCGCGGTGAACGGCCGGGTGCGCTCGACACAGAAGCGCGGGCTGTTCGGTCCGCGCGATCCCGTCGAAGGCACGCTCACCGAGGTCGCTCGCGCGGATCTCGCGCGGCTGCAGCAGCAGATGCCGTACCACCTGCTCCCGGTCTACATCGAGCTCGAGACGTCCGACCCCTCCGAGGCTCGCGGCATCACGCCGGTGCCGTTGCCCGAGCTCGACGACGGTCCCCACCTGAGCTACGCGATCCAGTGGTTCCTGTTCTCGGCCCTGGCCGTCGTCGGCTGGGTGCTCGTCGTGCGCAAGACCGCGAAGGGCGGCGACAACATCATCGACGACGAGATGACGGACGACACCGCGACGACGGCGACGATCGCGCCCCGACTGTGGTCGGCGCGGACGACACTGCCCCGTAGGCTCGCCTCATGGCTGTCACCGACGACGCATCCATCGACGACCAGCGCTCACCAGCCCCCGACGACGTCGAGGACGTCGCGTGGGACCTCGAACCGCTCGTGGAGGGCAAGGGCGCCGCGGGAGTCGACGAGCTGATCGACCGGGCCGAGACTCTGGTGCCGTCGATGCTCGAGCACAGAGGCCGCATCGCCGAGATCGACGCGGGCACCCTCGTCCACCTCATGCAGACCATGGCCGACCTGCAGGAGCTCGTCGGTCGGGCCGCTTCGTACGCCGGCTTGCGGTTCGCGGTCGACACGAGCGACCCCGCGAACGGCGCGCTGATGCAGCGGGTGCAAGAGCGGGCAACCGCGATCACGACGCAGCTCATCTGGTTCGAGCTCGAGTGGGCCGCTCTCGACGACGCGGCTGCCGACGCGTTGCTCGCCGACGAACGGCTGGCGCCCTACCGGTACCACCTCGAGTCGGCGCGCCGATACCGGCCTCACCTGCTCACCGAGCCGGAAGAGAAGATCGACACCGAGAAGGACGTGACGGGGCGCTCGGCGTGGGTGCGCCTCTTCAGCGAGCAGACGGCCGAGATCAAGGTCACGCTCCCCGACGGCACGGTGCTGCCGCTCGAGCGCGGGCTGTCGCTGATGATGCATCCCGATCGCGACACCCGACGCGATGCCGCGCAGGCGATCACCGAGGGCCTCGCACCCGGGCTGCGCACTCGGGCATTCATCTTCAACACGCTGCTCGCCGACAAGGCGACCGACGACCGCCTCCGTCACTACCCGACGTGGATCACGAGCCGGAACCTCGCGAACCAAGCGACCGACGAGAGCGTCGAGGCGCTCGTCGACGCGGTGAAGCGTCGGTACGACATCCCGCAGCGCTGGTACGAGATGAAGAAGAAGATCCTCGGCCTGCCCCGTCTGGCGGACTACGACCGCTACGCGTCCGTTGGCGCGAGCGAGACCGAAGTCGGTTGGGTCGAGGCGCGCGAGATGGTGCTCGACTCGTACGCCTCGTTCTCACCCGAGCTCGCGACCCTTGCCCGCAGGTTCTTCGACGAGCGCTGGATCGACGCGCCGCTGCGCCCTGGCAAGCGACCGGGCGCGTTCTGCTCCTACACGGTGCCGTCGCATCACCCGTACGTCTTCCTCAACTGGACGGCGAAGCGCAACGACGTGCTCACGCTCGCCCACGAGCTCGGGCACGGCCTCCACGGCCACCTCGCGCGAGAGCAGGGCGTGTTCCACCAGTCGACGCCGCTGACACTCGCAGAGACCGCATCGGTGTTCGGTGAGACCGTCACGTTCGGGCGGCTGCTCGCGTCGACAGACGATCCCCAAGATCGGCTCGCGCTGCTCGCAGAGTCGATCGAAGGCGCGATCGCGACGGTGTTCCGCCAGACCGCGATGAACCGGTTCGAGCAGGCGATGCACACGGCCCGTCGTGCGGAGGGCGAGCTGTCGGTCGATCGGCTCGGAGAGCTCTGGGCCGAGTCGCAGACCGAGATGCTCGGCGACGCGGTCGAGATCACCGACGGCTACCGCAGCTGGTGGAGCTACATCCCTCACTTCGTCGGCACGCCTGGGTACGTGTACGCATATGCGTACGGTCAGCTGCTCGCGATGTCGGTGTACCACCGCTACGAGACGCAGGGCTCCGACTTCGTGCCGCGCTACTTGCATCTCCTCCGGGCCGGAGGCTCGATGGCGCCCGAGGAGCTCGGGCGCATCGTCGGGTGTGATCTCGACGACCCCGGCTTCTGGGATGGTGGGCTCGACCTCGTCGAGAAGCAGCTCGAGCAAGCCGAAGACGCAGCGGTGGCGGCGGGCCGGCTGGCCTAGCGTTCGGCCATGAGCGGCCCGAAGCCCGAAGTCGCGGGCACAGAGATCGCCGACTCCATCCTCGACCTCATCGGCAACACGCCGATGGTCAAGCTGCCGCGGCTGTCCGAGTCACAGGGCCTCGTCGCGACGCTCGCGGTGAAGCTCGAGACGACGAACCCAGGCGGCAGCGTCAAAGACCGTCCCGCGGTCGCGATGATCGACGCCGCCGAGCGCGCCGGCCTGCTGAAGCCGGGCGGCACCATCGTCGAGCCCACATCGGGCAACACGGGTGTCGGGCTCGCCATCGTCGCCGCGCAGCGTGGCTACAAGTGCGTGTTCGTCATGACCGACAAGGTCGCGCCCGAGAAGATCGCGTTCCTGCGCGCGTACGGCGCCGAAGTCGTGGTGTGCCCGGTCGCGGTCGCGCCCGAGGATCCGCAGTCGTACTACTCGACGGCCGAGCGGCTCGTCCGCGAGATCCCCGGCGCGTTCCGTCCGAACCAGTACGCGAACCCCGCGAACCCGCAGGCGCACGTCGAATCGACAGGGCCCGAGATCTGGCGCCAGACCGCCGGCCGGGTCACCCATTTCGTCGCGGGACTGGGCACGGGCGGCACGATCACCGGCATCGGCCGCTACCTCAAGTCGCAGAACCCCGGGGTGCAGATCATCGGCGCCGACCCCGAAGGCTCGGTGTACTCGGGTGGGTCGGGGCGGCCATACCTGGTCGAGGGCGTCGGCGAAGACTTCTGGCCCGAGACCTACGACCCGTCGGTCGTCGACCGGGTCATCGCGGTGAGCGACGAAGCGTCGTTCCTGATGGCCCGCCGAGTCGCGCGCGAGGAGGGGCTCCTCATCGGTGGGTCGGGCGGCACCGCCGTCGCTGCCGCGGTGCGCGTCGCGCACGAGGCGGGCAAAGACGACATCGTCGTGGTGCTCGTCCCCGACTCCGGCCGCGGCTACCTCTCGCGGGTCTTCAACGACGAGTGGATGGCCGACTTCGGCTTCGTGCGCACGTGCGATCTCTGCGTCGCCGCGGTCCTCGACGCGCGGAGCGAGTCGCTGCCGCCGCTCATCTACGTGAACCCGAGCGACACCGTGCGCGAGGCGGTCGCGCTCATGCGCAAGCACGGCCTGTCGCAGCTGCCCGTGATCAAGAACGAGCCCCCGTTCGCGGCGGCCGAGGTGCAGGGCGGGGTCGACGAGCTCGAGCTCATGGACGCCGCGTTCCACGATCCGGCCGTGCTCGACGTCGCGGTCGGCGACGTGATGGGTCCGAAGCTTCCGACGGTCGGCATCGGCCAGTCACTCGACCTCGTGGTGCGCAAGCTCGATCAGGCACCTGCGCTGCTCGTGCTCTCAGGCGGCCGCCCGGTCGCGGTGCTGACCCGCACCGACGTCCTCACCTTCCTCTCCCCGGGGGAGGACCTGGGTGGGTGAGCTCGACCAGACGGGGTTCGACAGCGCGGCCCTCGGCTTCGAGACCCGCGCGATCCATGCGGGCCAGGAGCCCGACGCCGCGAGCGGTGCGGTCGTTCCCCCGATCTCGTTGTCGACGACGTTCGCGCAGACGGCCGTCGGTGAGCACCTCGGGTACGAGTACGCCGCGCTCGGGCAACCCGACTCGCACCGCGCTCGAGACCTGCCTCGCGTCGCTCGAAGGCGCCGAGCACGGCTTCGCGTTCGCGAGCGGCCTGTCGGCGGAGGACGCGCTCCTCCGCACGCTCGTGCGGCCGGGGCAGCGCATCCTCCTGGGCAACGACGCGTACGGCGGCACCTATCGGCTCATCTCGAAGGTGCACGAACCCGCCGGCATCACGTGGAGCGCGGTCGACCTCACCGACCCACTCGCGCTCGACGCGTCGTGGCCGGACGATGCGGTGCTCGTGTGGCTCGAGACGCCGACGAACCCGCTGCTGACCTGCATCGACATCGAGGCGGTCGCGACGGTCGCGCATCAGCACGGCGCGCGGTGCGTCGTCGACAACACCTTCGCCACCCCCTACCTGCAGCGACCGCTCGAGCACGGCGCCGACGCCGTCGTCCACTCGTCGACGAAGTACCTCGGCGGCCACTCGGATGTGGTGGGCGGCTTCGCAGCGGTCGACGACGAGGCGATCGCGGAGCCGATGCGGTTCATCCAGAACGCGGCGGGCGCGGTGC
Source organism: uncultured Acidimicrobiales bacterium (assembly GCA_963726495.1). Taxonomy (GTDB): domain Bacteria; phylum Actinomycetota; class Acidimicrobiia; order Acidimicrobiales; family DATKAS01; genus DATKAS01. The sequence continues at coordinate 9,284 of CAVSCP010000007.1, read as the reverse complement.
CGAGCCCGTTCGACTGCTACCTCGTGCTGCGTGGTCTCAAGACGTTGGCCGTCCGCATGGAGCGCCATTGCGCGAACGCGCGAGCGATCGTCGACCTCCTCGTCGGCCATCCCGAGGTCGACCGGGTGCTCTACCCACAGCTGCCCGACCATCCGGGCCACGCGGCCGCGGCGAAGCAGATGCGCGACTTCGGAGGGATGGTGTCGTTCACGTGCGCGGGCGGAGAGGCGGCCGCGCTCGAGGTCGTGCGCCACACGCAGCTGTTCACGCTGGCCGAGTCGCTCGGCGCGGTCGAGTCGCTCATCGAGCACCCTGGCCAGATGACACACGCGTCGGCGGCGGGCTCGCCGTTGCAGGTCGACGCTGCGCTCGTGCGACTCTCGGTCGGGATCGAGTCAGAGGCAGATCTCGTCGCGGACCTTGCGCAGGCCCTCGACGCGCTCTGAGGGCCCGTGCTCGAAGTACGTGCGGAGCTCGTCGAGCAACGCGTGCGAGGTGCGGAAGTAGGTCTCCCGACGGAGCCACGCCATCTTCTTCGTGAGGTCTTTCGGTCGTAGGTCGAGCACGACCCGCGAGCAGTACCACGGCTGCATCTCGAGCACGACGGGCACCGAGACCGGCGACGCCCACAGACGCAGGCGACCCTCGATGCGTCGCAAGGGTGGTGGCGCCGCGGGACGCCGGGTCGCGATCATCTCGTCCCCTCGCTCCGCGGGCGCCGGGCCGATCGTTCGCCATGTGCCCGTGCCCGCGCGCACGAGGCCGGCTGATCGATCGAGCCACTCGTCGAGCCGCCGCTCGCCGATCTCCGGCGTCACGAGGAGGAATCGGCGCAGGATGAGGCTCGAGCGGTCTGTGCTCGGTCGCGTGAGCTCTGGGGGTGAGCTTCCGGGGACGACCGGTTCGGTGCGTTGGAACGTCTCGGCGATCAGCTCGAGCGCGTGCGTGAGCGTGTGCGCGCGCTCGCCATCGTCTTCGTCGCGCCTCTGGGGCTTGGGATCGTCCAGGACGTAGAGCGGAAGATCCACGTCTGTACTCTGAGCCGATGTCGACGGTCGAGCAAGCGGCGAACCCCTTCTGGCTGAGCGGTAACTACGCTGCCGGTGCTCGACGAGATCACGGCGCTCAACCTGCCAGTGACGGGCTCGGTGCCCTCTGACCTGCAGGGCCTCTACGTGCGCAACGGCGCCAACCCGCAAAGCGGGTGGTCGAGCCATTGGTTCTTCGGCAACGGGATGCTCCACGGGGTGACGGCTCGAAGGCGGGCGCGCGAGCCTGGTATCGCAACCGATACGTGCGCACCCCGCTCTACGAGGTCGACGGCGACCGAACGGCGCCCGAGCTGGTCGTGGACCGCACGATGAGCGCGGCCAACACCGCACGTCGTCGGCCACGCGGGTCGCATCTTCGCCCTCGAGGAGGGGTCGTTCCCGTTCGAGGTCGACGGCGAGCTCGCGACGCTCGGCTGTGAGACGTGGGGCGGACGGCTGACCACCGCGTTCACCGCTCACCCGAAGCTGTGCCCGTTGACCGGCGAGCTCCACTTCTTCGGGTACGGCGTCTTCCCGCCGTACCTCAGCGTATCACGTGCTCGACGCGTCAGCGCGGCCGCGGGTGGCGGCGCCGACGAGCAGCGCCCGCGCGGAACCCCGCCCTGCACGACACCCGGAGGTGCACCGCGTCCACGCCGTCTGCGTGCCACGCGGTGATCGTGAGCAACGTGGGGATCGTGGCGTGAAGGCCTTTCGGCAACAGCTCCTCGCCGCGCACTCCCGCGAGCTCGTACGAGACGATGACCACTTCGGCCTCACCGAGGTCGAGTGCTTCAGTCGCCATCGTCATGGGTTGCGGACCTTCGGGAGCACTTCGCTCGCGAACAGGCGCAAGCTTCGAGCACGTCGGCCTGGTCGATCACCTCGGCGGTGTTCAGGATGAAGTTCATGCCGTCGATGCCGACCGACTCCCACTCGCGCACCACTTCGATGATCCGCTCGGGATCGCCGATCGCGGTGCCTTCGGGAAGCGGCCTCCGCTCGCCGGGAGCGCCGGTCTCCTTCATCGCACGTGTCGCCTGGTTGCCGAGCGACTGGTACGCGCTCGTGGGGTAGGCCTCGCGCGTCCAGAGCAGGTGCGAGTTCAGGAGGGAGAACACGCCGGCCATGCGCACGCCGCGCTCGGCGGCGACGTCGATGTCCTCGTGGCAGTACAAGAAGTTCTGCGTCGTGACGGCGTTCGTGACGATCGATCCGACGGGGTCGCAGAGCTCGATGCGCCGGTGGTACTCGGCGGTGCGCCGCGCCTGCTCGGCGAACGTCACGGCCGCGACACCGAGGCATCCGATGCCTCGATCCGCCGCGTCGAGCTCGGTGCCCGGAGTCGTCACCGTGACCCACATGGGCGGATGAGGATCCTGCATCGGCTTCGGCAGCACGTTGCGCTCGGGCACGTGGCACGACAGGCCGTCGAACGAGAACCGGTCCTGCGTCCACATCTGCGGGATGATCCGCACGTACTCGTCCCACGTCTTCTTCGTGAGGTCGGGATCGGTGCCGAACCCGCCGAGCTCGGTCCACGTCGACGAACGCGCGGTGCCGAGCTCGAGCCGACCGCCCGAGAGGATGTCGAGGGCGGCCGCGCGCTCGGCGACCCGCACCGGATGGTTCATCTCGGGCACGCACACGACGGCCCCGTGACCCACTCGGATGCGCGAGGTCCGCGCCGCGACCGCGGTCAGGAACACCTCGGGCGACGAGCAGTGCGAGTAGCCCTCGAGGAAGTGGTGCTCGACCGCCCACACCCAGTCGAAGCCGAGCTCGTCCGCGAGCACGGCTTGCTCGAGCGCGTTGGCGTACGCCTGCTGCTCCGCGGCGCGCGACACCGGCGTGGGCACCGACAGCTCGAAGAAGACACCGAACTTCACGTCCCCTCACTCCGATGTCGACTCGTTTGAGTGCTTCCCGTCTCGAAAGCGGCGCGAGCTCACTCCCGTGCTCATCGAGGAACCCGAGCACCGCAAGCGTGTCGACGTGCGCGTACGAACGCAAAGCCCATCCGATCGCCTTGCGGATGAAGAAGTCGCTGTCTGATGCCCGCCGCAGGCAGTACGAGAACAGCACCTCGGGGTCGGTGTCGGCTTTCCAGCGCTCCTGGTGGAGGATCGCCGATCGGGCGAGCCACACGTCGTCACTCTCGATCCACGCGTCCATGACGACGCGCTGGCTGAGGTCGGCGTGCACGATCGCTCCGGCACCGTGGCGGCACAGCACGTCGACCGTGTCCCACCAGCTCTTGCTCGTGATCAGTCGTTGCAGGGTCTCGAGGAACGACGGGCCGCACACTTGGATGTGGGCGGCGATGTAGTCGCACGCCGCGTACTGGTACTCACGCTCGGGCAACCGCCACAGCGCGCGCCCATCGCGCGCACGTCGGCTTCGGTCGGAGTCGGAAAGCCCGAGAGGGCCTCACGGGCGAGTCGCCGCTGCTCGGTGCCGACAGGCCGATGTACGCGAACTGGTCGCGCATGTACGCGGACATCGCCGCAGCGCGGACCGGATCACGCTGCGAGCGCGAACGCCCCTTCGAGCACGCGCGCACCACCCGGTCGGACAGAGCCGTCACCTCTGAACGTACGCCCGTCCCCCTACCATCGCCCGATGGCCGAGATCGCGCACCGCTTCGTCGACACCAACGGGATCCGAATGCACATCGCCGAGACGGGGCCGGCTGACGGCCCGCTCGTCGTGCTGTGCCACGGCTTCCCCGAGAGCTGGTACTCGTGGCGACACCAGCTCCACTGCACTCGGCGATGCGGGCTACCACGTCGTCGCGCCCGACCAGCGCGGCTACGGCCAGACCGATGCGCCAGAGGCGGTCGACCAGTACACGCAGCTGCACCTCGTCGGCGACATCATCGGCCTGCTCGACGCGCTCGACGCGCCCACTGCGGTGATCGCGGGCCACGACTGGGGCGCACCCGTCGCCTGGAACACCGCGCTCTGGCGACCCGACCGCATCCGCGCGGTGATCGGGCTCTCGGTGCCGTTCGGCGCGCGAGCACCGATGCGGCCGACGCAGCTGCTCGACATGGCCTTCGGCGAGACCTTCATGTACATCCTCTACTTCCAGGAGCCCGGGGTCGCCGAGGCCGACCTCGAGAAGGACGTGCGCAGCACGATCCGCGGCTTCATGTACGTCGCGTCGGGTGACATCGATCCGAGCGAGATCACGTGGGGGCAACGCGGCCGCGACGCGACGATGTCCGACCACTTCGTCGACCCCGCGGTGCTGCCGTCGTGGCTCACCGACGCGGACGTCGACTTCTACACGGGCGAGTTCGAGCGGGCCGGCTTCCGTGGCGGCCTCAACTGGTACCGCAACATCGACCGCACGTGGGAGCTGACCGCGGCGTGGGCAGGCGCCGTCGTCACGCCGCCGGCCCTCTTCATCGCCGGTCACCGTGACGGCGTGATCGCGATGAACCCGGCCGCAGTCGAGCAGCTCTCGACCGTCGTGCCGAACCTCCGCCGCACCGTCATGCTCGACGGATGCGGCCACTGGACCCAGCAAGAGCGGCCGAACGAGGTGAACACCGCGATGCTCGAGTTCCTGTCGTCGCTGGGGTGACCCCTCAGCGTTCTCGCGCGGATAACCCGCCAGTTTTGGCGGGAAAGCGCAACAGGTTTGCCGGCGGTCGCGGTGCTCGGCCCGGACGGCATCCCCGTGACGACCGGCGCGGTCGATGCACGCCTGCCGCTCGCCAGCGTCACGAAGACCGCTCGTCGCGTACGCGGTCCTGGTCGCGGTCGAGGAAGGCTCGCTCGATCTCGACGCGCGCGCTCGACGCCGACGCCGGCACGTCGCTGCGGCATCTGCTCGCACACGCGTCGGGCATGGCACCCGACGAGCGGACGCTCGTCGCACCACCCGCGACGCGGCGCATCTACTCGAATGCGGGCTTCGAGGTCGTCGGCGACCTTCTTGCGGAGGCGACGGGCCTGACCACGGCGGAGTACCTCCGCGAGGCCGTGCTCGTGCCGCTCGCGATGGACGCGACGACCCTCGACGGCTCGCCCGCGTCGGGTGCGGTCTCGAGCGCCGCCGACCTCGCCCGCTTCGCGACAGAGCTGCTCACGCCGACGCTGATCGCCGCCGACCACGCTCGAAGAAGCGACCACCGTGCAGCTCCCCGGGCTCGATGGCGTCCTTCCCGGCTTCGGGCGCCAGAGCCCGAACGACTGGGGTCTCGGCTTCGAGCTGCGCGACGCCAAACGGCCTCATTGGACCGCGCCCGCTGGGTCACCGAGGACGTTCGGCCACTTCGGTCGTTCGGGCACCTTCCTCTGGATCGATCCGGACGCGCTCGTCGGCTGCGTCTACCTCGGCGATGCGGACTTCGGGCCGTGGGCGATCGACGCGTGGCCGGCGTTCAACGCTGCGGTTCTGGAAGCGGCGGCGCGCTGACCGGCTCGCCGTCGCGCAGGACGAAGTACTGACGATCGGGATCGTCCTGCCTGCCTTCGTCCGCGGCACCCGGTCCGCTCACCGCAGCCCCATCGGGCGCGAACTGCACGATGTAGGCCTTGCGCACCGCGCCGCTCGTGTTCGGCCCGGTGAGGTGCGGCGTGAGCGACGAGAACACGACGATGTCACCCGCACGCGCCGGGACCGCGACAGCACCCGCGGGCTGGTCGAGGCACTCCCATCCGTAGTCGGTCATCCAGTGCTCGAGCGTGCCGAGCCGGTGCAACCCCGGGATCACCCACGGGCAGCCGTTCTCGACGGTCGCGTCGGTGAGCGCGACCCAGCACGTGAGGTACTGCTGCGGCTCGATGAACGTGTACCCGTTGTCCTGGTGCCACGGGAACGAACGCGGCTTCTCGGGCTCCTTGTAGACCGCCTGCTCCCAGTAGAGACGCACATCGGGCCCGATGATGTCGCGCGCCAACCCGGTGAAGACCGGGTTCGCGACCCAATCGCGCAGCAACGCGGACCGGAGCACGAGGTGCGTCGAGAAGACGAGGTTGCCTGCCTCCGCGATGAACAGCTTCTCGTTGTCACGCGTGCGCAGGAAGTCGACGCTGCGTTGATGGATCGGGTCGATCTCGGCGACGACGCGCGCGACGTCGTCAGGATCGAACGCCGACTCGAGGAGGAAGAAGCCCTCCTCGTCGAACGCATGCATCTGCGCCTCGGTGATGAACGAGAGCGGGCCCTCGTGATCCGACCACTCGAAGTACGTGTTGCGAGGATGCCGCGTCGGGATCGTCGTCACGCTCGCAAGGGTATGGCGTCAGCGGACGAGGCGGAAGAAGGAACGGACGTCGTCGACGAGCAGCTCGGGCTCCTCCATCGCCGCGAAGTGACCGCCTCGCGGCATCTCGGTCCACTGGACGAGGTTGAAGGCCGCCTCCGCCCACGCGCGCGGCGGACGGTAGAGCTCCTTCGGGAAGATGGCCGCTCCCGTGGGCACCTCGACGTACTCGGGCGCAGGTCCGAATCGGCGCGACCGTTGCGACTCGCAGTAGAGGCGCACCGACGACGCGATCGTGTTCGTCACCCAGTACGCGGTGATGTTCGTGAGGAGCTGATCCTTCGTGAAGCTCGACTCGACGTCGCCGTCGCAGTCGCTCCATGTGCGGAACTTCTCGACGATCCAGCCCGCGAGCCCCGCCGGTGAGTCGGTGAGGCCGTAGCCGAGCGTCTGTGGCTTCGTGCCCTGGATGGCCTGGTAGCCGGTCTCCTCCTCGCGGAAGTGGTTCATGTCCCCGAGCGCGGCGAGCTCGGTCTCGGACAGCCCCTCCATCGGGTTCACGCCTTCGGCCGTGGGCGGACCCGCGACGACCATGTTCAGGTGGAGGCCGACGCGTGCTCGGGATCGACGATCCCGGTCAGCGTCGTCGCGATCGCTCCCCAGTCGCCGCCCTGCGCGCCGTAGCGCTCGTAGCCGAGCTCGGCCATCAGCGCCGCGTTCGCCTCGGCGACGCGCCGGATGTCCCAACCCTGTTGGTGCGTGGGCCCGGACCACCCGTATCCGGGCATCGACGGGCACACGACGTGGAACGCGTCGGCCGCGTCGCCACCGTGCGCCGGCGGGTCGGTGAGCGGCCCGAGGATGTCGAGGAACTCGACGACCGACCCGGGCCATCCGTGCGTGACGACCAACGGGAGCGCGTCGGGATGCGGAGATCGAGCGTGGATGAAGTGCAGGTGCTCACCGTCGATCTCGGTCTCGAACTGCGGCCACTCGTTGAGCCGCGCTTCGGCCGCGCGCCAGTCGAACTCGTGCTCCCAGTACGCGCAGAGCTCTTGCAGGTAGGCGAGCTCGGTGCCGTAGTCCCATCCGGCGTCGTCGAGCTGCGCGGGCCATCGCGTGCGCGCGAGCCGCTCACGGAGGTCGTCGAGGACGGCATCGGGCACGTCGATGCGGAAGGGCGAAACCATGGGTCGATCGTTGCACACGCCACTAGCGTGAGCAGATGGCCAGGGTCGACTCGGTCGCCGCGCGCGCCCCGCGCGAGCGGGGTCAAAGCCTGGCTTCCGTCTACGTCGCCACCTTCGTCATCGCCGCGGGCAACGGGGTCGTGTTCCCGCTCCTCGCCGACCTGCAAGACGAGCACGGCTTGCCCACGTACGGGCTCGGCATCATCTCCGGCGTCTCGTTCATCGCCTCGCTGATCGGGATGCTCGTGCTGTCCGGCCAAGCCGACCGCGGTCGGGCCAAGCTCCTCATGGTCGGTGGCCTCGGGCTCAGCGTCGTCTCGATGGTGCTCTTCGCGCTCTCCAACGAGCTGTGGCAGTTCACCTTCGCACGCGCGATGTCGGGCTTGGCCTTCGGGTGCTTCGCGCCGGCGACGCGCTCGATCGTCGCCCGCCTCGATGCCGACAACGTCGGGCGCAACCTGGGACGCCTCGCCAGCACCGAGCTGGGCGGGTTCATCACTGGCCCCGTCATCGGCGCCACGTTCGCGAGCGCCTTCAACCTCGATGCGCCGTTCTGGGCGCTCGCGGTGGTGGTGGCGATCGTGCTCGCCGCAGTCGCGCGGCGCCCCATCCCAAGTGATGTCGGGGGCGCGCCGAGAGACGGGACCTCGAGCGGGATCGCGCTCGACCTGCTGCGCTACCGCGAAGTGGTCGTCGCGACGCTCCTCGCGCTCGCGCTCATCCTCCCCGTCGGGATCTACGACTCGCTCTGGTCGCGCTACCTGCAAGACCGCGGAGCCAGCACGCTCTTCATCGGGATCACGCTGACGATGTACGGCGTGCCGTTCATCGCGCTGGCGTCACGGGGCGGCCGCCTCGCCGACCGCGTCGGCCCCTTCCGAGCCGCGTTCGTCTGCCTCGTCCTCGTCGCTCCGCTGATCGCGCTCTATGGCGTGATCACGATCCCGATCGTGATCGTCTCGGTCGCGCTCGTCGAGGCAATCGTCCAAGCCGTCGCCGTGCCGGCGTCCCAGGCGGCGATGGCGATTGCGTGCCCGCCACAGCGCCTCGCCGCGGGCCAAGGCCTCTCCGGTGCGGCGGGCCAGGCAGGAGCCGGCGTCGTCGCGCTGCTCGCCGCGCCGGTGTACGAGAGCGCGGGACCTGGCTTCCTGTTCGCCGCCGCTGCGGTCGCCACGCTCGCCCTGGGTGGCGTCGCCTGGCGCCTCCACAAGGGGGGCGCTGCGGCGACGAACAGTCGTTAGACTGTCTAACCAGAGATGCGCAGCCGATTTCGCCATAAGTTCAACTCGACGTTCGGAGCCGTTCACTCGAGCCGGAACTACCGCATCTACCTCTTCGGCCAGTCGATCTCGCTGTGCGGCACGTGGATGCAGACGGTTGCGCAGGCCTGGCTGGTCCTGAAGATCACCGGCAGCGGCACCGCCCTCGGCTTCGTCGTCGCCCTGCAGTTCCTCCCCGTCCTGCTGTTCGGCCCCTGGGGCGGCGTGATCGCCGACCGGATGCCGAAGCGTCGCCTCCTTCTCATCACGCAGGTGGCGTTCGGGCTGCTGGCCCTCCTGCTCGGCACCCTCACCGCGACCGGCGTCGTGACGCTCTGGATGGTCTACGTCGTCGCTCTCTGCTTCGGCATGGTCACCGCGCTCGACAACCCGGCTCGTCAGACGTTCGTGCTCGAGATGGTCGGCCGCGAGCATCTGCCGAACGCAGTCATGCTGAACACGGTCAACATCAACATGGCTCGGGTGATCGGCCCCGCCCTCGCCGGCCTCACCATCGCGATCATCGGCATCGCGCCGTGCTTCTTCCTCAACGCCGCGTCGTACGTCGCCGTCATCGTGGCGCTT
>CAVSCP010000006.1:0-520235 GCA_963726495.1 uncultured Acidimicrobiales bacterium | reverse complement strand
CGGCGAGCACCGGTCCGAAGTTGTTGCAGCGCCGTCGCCGGCCCCGTTCGATGAGCCGTTGCCGATCGTGTGGAAGGCGGCGTGGACCAGCAAGCCTTCTTCACGGAAGCCGCGAACCGTTACTCGCCGTTTTGCGAACGGCCAGCACCTGACGAGGGTCGTCCGCGGGCGGTCCGTGGATCTCGAAACAATCACCGGCGCATAGCTCATCGTGCTGGCCCATCAGTCGGGCGGTTCCTGCGGGTCGGGGGATTTTGCGTCGTCGGGCGTGGTTGCGGTGTCGTCTGTGGAGTCACCTTTCCCGTCGGCTTCGGCTTTGCGCTGGCTTTCGTCGAGTTTTGTCCTGGGCTCGTCCCGGTAGATGCCCTTTCCGCGCGGCATGAGCGCTCCCTTCGCTTGTGTAGCGGAATAGCCCGAACCGCGGTTGGTCAATCATCGGTCGACAGCCTGCTGCGTCGACCGTGATTGATCTTGAATCGCCCGTGAAATGGCTCGTCGCCTCTGCAACATGTCCATAACGGAACAGATCACGATCAAATAAGACGCCTGACGAAATGGTGAGAATTCTTAGGGTGCTCGGCCCGAAACTGACTGCTGCCTTAGGTGGTTCGGGAAACTGGGACTCCGCGAAGCGGACCGATAGACCGTCGATGGTGGTGGTTCGTGGATGGATCTGCATGCTCATGATTGCTGCGACAGGTGTGTGTACAGGCTGGAGCTGCCGCGAAGCATGACCGCGAGCGAGCTGGCCGGCGGCTACGCCGTCCCGCTGTCACAGCCGCTGTCCGGTCAGCTGCACGACAGCTACCTACGACGAGTGCGGGCGTTGCCCGAGCCCACACAGCGGCTGATGTTGTTGGCCGCTGGCGACCCCACCGGCAACGCCACCCTGCTGTGGCGGGCCGCGCAGATCGCAGGGTAACTCGCGGTCGAATGGCTTGGAGGCCACCGGGGGCTCGTCCTGTTCACTTCCGCACGGTAGGCGGCGCTCGGTCGGGGGTTGTCACGTTTTTGTTCTCCGATATCAGGGCGCGTTGATTGCGGCCCCGAGCCATCCTGCGGGTCAATGCGGCAAAGCGGCGACCGCGCGCGGGGCGGCGCGGTAATTTCCCAGAAGCGCTTCCACGAGGGCGTTGGCCCGGCCACAGCGCCAAAATGACCCAGGACTGCAAGTGAGTCGCAGCGACAACGCCCAGACGCCGGACGAACGCACCGGGGACACCACCTATGCGTTCCCCGCCCACCTGCTCGGTGAGCTGGACGCCCCGGCCGCCGAAGGTGTTGAACCCCGCGTTTCGGCCCCGGAAGGCTCGCCGAACCGCGCGGCCCTCTTACTGGTGATGCGCGGCCCCAACGCCGGTGCCCAGTTCCTGCTCGATCAACCCGTCACGTCTGCGGGCCGACATCCGGACAGTGACATCGTCCTCGACGACGCCACCGTCAGCCGCCACCACGTCGAATTTCGACTGGAGGACGGACAATTCCTGCTCGTCGACCTCGATAGCCTCAACAACACTTACGTCAATCATGACCCGGTCGACTCCGCGGTGCTGGTCAACGGCGACGAGATCCAGATCGGCAAGTTCCGCCTGGTGTTCCTGACCCGGCCCACCACGGGGTGAACAGGCCGCAACCAGGACCCTGCGGCAACCGTTCGTTGTCCGGGGCACCCCGCCGATGGCGGCCATGAGCCGAACCGTCTGCACCGACCGCACTTGTTGGGGGTACCCCTCATGGGTCGAAGTGATGTGCGCACGGGCCGCTGCGGCCAGCGGCGACGCAGCACGCGGACCGCGGCCGGCGCGCAGCTCCTCGACCACTCGTCGGTGGGCGATGATCTTGCCCGGGTAGCGGTGGGCCTTGTACAACGATGATGCCGCGGTCGCGACCACCGATCTTGGCAGCGACCAACCACCTCACCAACGTGACAGTGCCGTGTGCCGGATTAGGTATTGGCGACTCGGCGGACTGGTCCCGTCCTTGGCCGCCGCTGCCCGTGCCGCGGTTCGGATCTTGCCGATCACCGCGTCGCCGGTGGCCACGTCAGCATCTGCACCGCGTGCAGCACAGGGGTTTTCGCCCGGGGTAGCCGAGATGCGATGTCCATCAGCTGGCCGGGCTTTCCGCCTCGCCGCAGTCACTCCCGCAGCGCATCACGGGCGAGCTGGTATCCGACGTCGCCGCGCAGCCGGAAGGTGTCGGTGATGGACCGTTCGAGGGAGTAGATTCGGTCGTCTGATCCGATCCCGCGATGGTGATGTGGTCGCGGCCGCTGCCGAAGGTGGCGCGGTCGACGTGATGCCAGGCGATCGCCCCGTGCTCGCCAGTGTCCTCGAAGCGCGGGGGATCGCGACATCGAGCGCCGCGGGGATCGTTTCGGTCACGTCGCGATGGACCAGCGCCGAGGTCAGGCAGATCGTTGCATCAGGGCGGCGGGTTGCGGCTTCGATCAATTCCCAGTCGGTCCCCGCCGCCTCCGACGGCAGATAGATACCGATGCGCTCCAATCGGCCGGCTTTTGCGCTGTGTTCGAGCGCGCCGCGCGACAATCCGGCCTGGCCTGCTGCTCGGCGTCAGGGCGTCCATCGGTCACCACCCTCTCCCGGGGCTTGATACGGAGCGTCTACAGATATCAGTACGTGGACGCAGTTCGTTTCGCACCGCGCCAAGTCCATTCCCGGTCGCCGACGGCGAGAGTGACGTTCCGTCTCGTACGCGAGGAGATCGCTACGGCTATGGCTGACCTATCTCATGCGCCGGACAATCAGGGAGGCCGAGCATCACCGGATCGAACCAGCGACGCCGACTGTCAGCCACAGGAGGACGCCGTGTTTACCGTCGGATGCCGTCGCCCGGGTGTGCACGCCGTCGAACTTCCGGCTTCCAGCCCCGGGTTCCTCCTCGACTGCCCGCACGGCGCCGAAAGCCGTTTGACCGTCAAGAAGACCATGCGCATCACCAACAACACGATCATCTGGACTATGCGGAATGCTGGGCGTGATGTCGCGCCGGCCCCGCCGCTGTCCGTTAACGCCTGCATGACCCCCGTCGGTGGCGTATCCGGTCATCTCTTGATTTCGGGCCTGTCCGGCGGTTCGTTGTCACAGATTGTCACAACACAGGTGACACACCCTGGGAACCAGGGGACACCGGGGGACTGTTTTCCCAGCTCGCTGGGACCGCTGACACACCCTGGGAAGTAGGAGACGCCGTTGGGTGGACTGGGGGTCAAGTGGTCGCAGGTTCAAATCCTGTCAGCCCGACAACTGAATACGCAGGTCAGAGGTTGTTTTTAGAACTGAATCGAACGATCGTCGTCAGGCCACTTGATCTGGCGGCGCTTTTCTTTGTTTTGCGGGGTGTTAGCCGGATTTACGCAAAAGCTTCTTGAGCAGTGGTTATGTCTGCAATCCCCCGTTGCCATGCGCGGTCGGATTGTCACAACTAATTGGCGCAGTAGTAGGCCGCGTCGACGAGAAATGCGCCGTGAGCTGGGAAGACTCGGTTCGGTCGCTTGGCGATGTTTCCGCGGAATTGTCACAACTGCTTCGCGAGGATCATTCTGATGAGCCCCGATTCCGCTAGGCCACAGCCGAACCCTGAGGAGGGTTTGGTGGCGCGGTGAACACGATCCAGCAAACCCCTCTCCGGTCGCGCCGGGCGACCGAACGCCATCATCACCCCGACCGACTCTGACGCGGCACGGCCCAATCGGAACAGCGAGCCTTTTGGGCGGCGTGAGAGGTGCGCGTCGGCGCGCCGCCGTCTTGCTTGCGTGCGCGTGCGTACCGATGGCGACAACCGACGGCATGGCAATGCGGTGGCCGGCACGCCTTGCAATACGTCCGAATACACCGCAGGTTCGCCAACTCGCGATACGACGGACGTTGGGCGGTGTACAACCTCAACGGGCAGGCTCCCCAACCCATCGACGCCTTCTGGACGGTGCCGCCTTGATTGGGTGGCGAGTTGATCGGTTCTTCTGTGTCGGTGTGGAAGCCAGCGTTCCGGGGCTCGGAGAAGTCGATGGGATCCTCGATCGTGGCTGGGGGATGAACCCGCAATGGGTGGGGCGAGGGTTCGGTGGCTTTTCGGAGCTGCTGTTTCTGCACGCGGAACGGAATCGGTTTGACAGCAACCAGATTTGTGCGGCAGTTCAGTCGTGTAACGAGCGCTGCATCCGGTTGCTGACCACGCTCGGTTTCGAACGGTGGTTCTACTCACGTCTATGTTCAACGCGACCATTCAGTGCGCTACGACGTACTTGTTCGTGAAATGTAGAACTATTGCAGCGTCGTCTGGGGGATTGGTCGATTGGCACGATAGTTGCACAAGCTCACTCCACCAACGGAATTCGCCGCCGCGACAGAAGGGGGAGGCGGCGACATCCGGCCGGCGAGGCGACATAGTTACCTATTATCGGCGAAAGTGACTGGTGCACAACGGAACTGGTAGGAGGGTTTATATTAAAGTCGACATTGAGCGGCGCGGCATACCGGCACACCCGAGTGGTAACAGTTGAAGTCTGGACTCGCCAAGACCGCCGGTTTGTTGGTTAGCGCCAGCGAGGTTGCTGCTCCGGTCCGTGCTCCCTGCGAGCGGCTGTCTGGTGCGATAGCTCGGTGCCCGTCGACGCCGCATGCTGGCGTGGTCGGCAAGCATCTGGGTTGACCATAATCTCTGTTACCAATAGCTGACTGTCGTGATGACCAGGCGTGCGCTACCGATTCCGCGGTGGTGGGTGTCATGCGGTACTGCGGACGATCTCGTACAACCCGCTTTTCGCGGCAGCGTCTCGGGTTCGGTGCCCGCGGCGGTGATGCAGCGCTGGGAGGTGGTCATCGCTTCGTGACCCAGTAGGTTCATCAGGACGTAAACGCTGACATCGGCGTTGGCCAGTTCGGTGGCGAAGGTATGCCGAAGGCCATGTAGCAGAGCACCTTTGGTGCGCGTACCGTCGATGCCGGCCTGCCGGAAAGCACGTAGTACGCGATACTGCAGTGTTCCGCGGGTGATGCGCTGGCCGTCGCCGCCGACGAACAACGGTGCGTCGGCGGGCCAGCCGGCCAGTCCCCCGGTGGAGGAGCGACGAGTGAGGTTGGGAATCGGATCTTTCGGCTGTCGAGGTAGTGCTCGAGGATGTCGAGGAGGACGGGTTCGACGGGGATCCGGCGGTCTTTGTCGCCTTTGCCGCGGACCTGGATGACGGCGCCGTCGTCGGTGCGGCGGATGTCGCCGATGTCGGCGCGCACCAGGTCGTCGGCGCGCAACCGGCGAGCAGCCCGGTGATGATGAGGCGCGGTCCGCCGAGCCAGTCGGTCGACCGGGGTCGCTGCGGCTCTGTCGACGCCGCGGCCAGCAGGGCGGTGACCGACTGGGGGGAGGGTTTCGGCAGCGACTTGGGTTGTTTGGGTCGCCCGACCATCGGCATCGGGTTGGCCGGGATCAGCTCGGCGGTGAACAGGAAGGTGCACAGCACATTCCACGCCACCAGCAGCGCCGAATTGACGCGGCCGCGTGGGTGCGGGCGTACTCGGCGAACGCCGAACGCATGGCTTCGGTGTCGATGATCGCCAGCGGTAGGCGCACCAGGTCGTGGGTGTCGTCGGCCAACAGCGCGGCGATCGCGTCGAAGTCCTGGCGGTAGGCCTTCAGGGCGTGCGCCGAGGGTTTGCGGGTGCCGCGGTCGGCCAGAAACTGCTCGGTCCCTCCGGCCGGTGTTCGTCGGCCGGGGAGGCGGACTTTGGTGGTCGGGGCACCGTGATCCGTAAATGATGGATAATGGCAGTTATCCACGACCCCGCTCTCACGAAATTTATTTGACCACTCAGGAGATGGCTGGGCAACTGCTCTAGAACCATGGGTGCCGGCCTGCCGTCGGCGATGATGGCCGCGATCTGTTACCCGGGTTGGTGGTGCTCGCGGTGTGCGGCGACGTGCTTCATTATGAATTCGCAGGAGTTCGAGACGGCGGTCCGGCTCGGGGCTCAACTCTTTGTGGTCCTGATCTTGCAGGACGACGCCTACGGCATGATCCGCTGGAAGCAGGCGGTCGAGAAGTTAAGCGTCCGTCGAGACCGCGACGGCAGCCGAGCGGGCGAACCTCGTGCCGGGCGACGTGATCACACAGCTCGACGGCACCGACGTCGCGACCGACGGCACGATGCAGGAGTACTGCGACGTGCTGCGCAACGACGGCTCCGACGCGGTCATCCCGATGACCGTCGCGCGCGCCGGAGAGACGCTGACAGGTGAGCTCAACGGAGCCCCTCTGCCCGCGGTCGACGACAGCGGTGGGGGCGATGTCACCGACACCACCATCGCCGGCGACTTCCAGACGATCACCGACGAGACCGGCGCGCTCAGCGTCGACGTGCCGAGCGACTGGACGACGATTCCCGTGCCGGGCAGCCAGGACATCGGGCCCGCGGTAGCCGCGTCGGCAGACGGCACCGACTTCACTGCGGGCTTCACCGTCCCCGGCATGCTCTTCGTCGCCACCAAGAACCCGGTCGACGACCTCGACGCCCTCTTCCCCGTCTTCGCGCGGGACGGGTGCACCGTTGAGCCGATCGCCGACTACGACGACGGAGTGTTCAAGGGGCGGTTCCAGACCTTCAGCCAGTGCGCGGGTACCGACTCCTTCTATACGGTGATCATCGCCAAGCCGCCCGACAACACCTACACCGCGATCGTCGAGGTCCAAGTGCCCACTGCCGAAGACCAACCGGCGCTCGAGCAGATCGAGAAGAGCTTCACCGCCAACCCAGACCTGTTCTGATGTTCGCACTGAGAACTGAACGCACCGAGCACTCGAGGGAGCAGCAATGAAACTTGACGAGCAGCGTGCCTTGCTGGCGACCGGCGACGGGGTGATCGCCAGGCTGCCGGGCATCGTGCTGGTCGCCGTGCCCGCCGCTGGCCACGAGCCGCGGATCGGCGAGCTGATCGCGCTCTGCCGCGAGGTCGGTGAGGCGAGCCCAGAAGCGCCGGGCCGCGCTCTCGCCCGCCGCATGGCAGGGCTGCTGTCGGCCGCGGATCCCGACACCGGGCTCGCGCTGTGCGTGCTCTCCCAGACCGAGGACGGCCTGTCCGTGATCCTCGCCGGCAACATCGATCTCGCCGCTTCGAGCTCGCGGGGTGAGGTGAAGCTGTCGGGTCGCGATGCGGCCACGTGGGTCGACCGCATCCTCGAGGGCACGCTCGGCTCGTGCTCGGTGAGCGCGGGTGGCGCCGAGCCGCCGAAGCGCACCGCGATGTACGAGCTGCAGGGCGGCGTGGTGCCCGGCGTCGGCATCACGTTGGTCGGCGGCGGTCATGTCGTCGCGACTCCTGGTGCGGCGGTCGCCGCGGCGGACAACGACTCGTCGGCCGCGGGTGCTGCGGTCGCCGCCGGTGCGGCTGCCGGTGTCGCTGCGGGTGTGTCGAGTGGTGCGAGTGCACTGACCGATCTCGCCGAGCCGCTTCCCGCCTCGGACGCCGAGCCCGAGCACGAGGCCGCGCCTGTCGCGGCTGCGGCGGTCATCGCGGCGGCCGAGGCCGCGGCCCCCGAGCCTCCTCCGGCTCCGGCGGAGCCGTTCGCCGCGCCCGCGCCCGCCGCCGCTGCTGCCGCGGCCGCGGTCCCCGAGACCGGCGGTGGGTCGCCCGGTGGCAAGTCGATTGGCGTGATCGTGTTCGAGGACGGCACGAGCTACGCGCTCGACAAGGACTACATCATCGGTCGCGAGCCCGAGAACGACGCCGCGGTCGTGGCCGGCCGCGCGGGTCCCCTCGTGGTCGACGACGCGGAGCGCAGCATCTCGCGCGTCCATGCCGAACTGCGCCTCTTCGGCTCCGAGCTGCAGATCGTCGACCGCGGCTCGACCAACGGGACCTACGTCTGGAGCGACACCAACGCGGACTGGGTGCGGCTCGTGCCGAACCAGGTCGCCTCGGTGAAGCCCGGAGGCTGGGTCGCTGTCGGCAGCCGCAGCTTTGTGTTCGAGGCCGAAGGCGCCGGCTGACCTCCTGCTCGTTTCGTCGACAAGCGAACCAGCGGTCAGCGCTCGTCGACGTAGACGAAGCCGCCGGAGAACGGCCGATTCGTCAGCTTCACGCGCTTCACGCCCGCGCTCTCGAAGCAGAAGTCCGACTCGTCGTGCGGCGCGACGTCGCCGAACTTGGTCGAGAACGCGTTGTCGGTCTGGTTCACGACCGTCACGCACTGGCCCGGTCGGATGCGCGCGAACTCAGGTGTGAACGCGTCGCCCACGGCAACGAGGAGGACGGGCTTCCCCGCCTGCTCTGAGAGACGACCGGCTTCTCGTCGCACATCGGACTCGTGCCACGGCTGCTGCCACAGCAGGATCGCGAAGATCGCGAGGCCGAGCACGATCGGGGTTGGGTAGCGGAACGTCTCTCGGAGGTCCTTGTCGGTGTTGTCGAGGTGCTGCACGAACTTTCCGAGCGGCCATCCGTAGAGGAAGTGGCCTGCGTACGCGACGGCGACCACGCCGACCTGTCCGGCGAGCACGTAGCGGTCCTTGAACGGCGAGACGAGCACCGCGGTCTCGAGCGCGAGTCCCCACGCGACACCCCATAGCCAATGCCTTCGCGCCGCGACGACGGCGTACATGATCCCGAAGGTGACGCCGTTCGAGAGGTGGAACAACCATCCCATCGTCGAGGTGAACGACGACGACATGTGCGCTCGTGTGATGAGCAGCCCGTACGTGTCGATGGGGACGAACACACGGGTGCCTGCGACCGCGAACGGCAACCGGATGAGGTCGTAGCCGATCGTGCCGATGACACCGCCGAAGACGCCGACGCGGATGCGTCGCTGCAGCTCGACGAGGTTCGGCGAGCGCCAACACCCGATGACGACGAGGCCCACGAGGCTGGGCACGGTGATCGCCCAGAAGAACGGGCCCATCGCCATCACGCCGTAGAGGTCGGCGAGCAGCGACAAGATCGACGTTGCTGCGAGCGCGACTGTCAGCAGTCCCGCCCACAACGGGACACCAGACGTCGTGCGATCAGTGACCGCGGCGTCGGGCGGCATGTCAGCTGTCGCCGCTCTCGCCGTCCTCCTCGTCGAACTTGTCTTCGTCCGGGAGCACGTCGTCGAGCATGTGGCGTCCGGGCGTCGGAGGTTGCTGCCCGGGCGGAGGCGGCGGCGGTTGGGCCGCGCCACCCGGGTGGGGCCCGACGTCGGGCGCACCGCGCGTCGCGCCGGTTGGACTGATGTCGGATGCCTGGCCCGGATGACCGGGAGTGACGTCGGGCGCGTGCCGGCCCGCGCCGGTCGGCGTGACATCGGGAGCGCCGCGGTCGCGCCGGTGGGCGTCACGTCCGCGCCTTGGCCGGGATGTCCGGGCGTGACGTCGGGCGCGGTGCGGGCGGCGCCGGTGGGGGTGACGTCGGCGGGTTGGCCGGCGTGGCCGTGGAGGGCTTCGGTGCCCTGCGCGATGCCATGCGGAGCAGCACCAGGAGGGGGTGCGCCCGCGCCGGCCGGTGTGCCGGGCGCGGAGCCTGGGGTGACGTCGGGTGCGGTGCGGGCGGCGCCGGTGGGGGTGACGTCGGCGGGTTGGCCGGCGTGGCCGTGGAGGGCTTCGGTGCCCTGCGCGATGCCATGCGGAGCAGCACCAGGAGGGGGTGCGCCTGCGCCGGCCGGTGTGCCGGGCGCGGAGCCTGGGGTGACGTCGGGTGCGGTGCGGGCGGCGCCGGTGGGGGTGACGTCGGCGGGTTGGCCGGCGTGGCCGTGGAGGGCTTCGGTTCCTTGGGCGATGCCATGCGGAGCGCACCGGGGGGTGCGCCGGGAGGTGGGGGAGGCGGCGGCGGCCCGGTGGTCGGGACGTTCCCGGCCCGCGCCACCGGTGACGGCGCGGGAGGCCCGCCCGATGCGGCACCCGCGCCGTGGCGTCCCGCTCGACGCCAACGGCTGGCCGACGCTGTGGGGAGTGGGTGTGCCGGGCACGACCGGCGTTCCCGGGGCCGCTGGCGTTCCCGCCGCGCCCGGTTGCGGCAGGCCGCTGCCCGGCTGGGGCGGCTGGCTGAGCGCCGACCCGACCCCGTGTGCCGCGCCCGCGGGCGGAGCGCCGGCCGGCGGAGTGCCACCGGGTGGCGAGAGCTGCGCGAACCCGCTTCCGAGGCCGCCCGTCGACGCGCTGCTGAACGCGGCCGCGACCGCCGCGAGGCCGCCGCCGAGCAAGCAGCCGAGGAGGCAGCCGAGCGCAGAGAACGTGCCCCCGACCCTTCCTTGGCGGATGACGATGTCGGCGCCGGCGGACTTCCGCCACTCCCACCATCCCCGGAAGAAGCTCAGCGATGAGCACGGGTCACCGTTCGCCGTCGCGCACTCGCTCCATCCGCCGTCATCCGCGCGGGCGGGTGTGGCGTGCAGCACCTTCCACATGACGATGCCCGTACCGAGGAGCAGGATCAGCGGCATCGGGCTCGGCAGCGCCTTCCCGGCGCCTCCGGCGACAACCACGAACGACACGACGATGAGGATCAACGCGAGCCCGACAGGGACGATCGCTCCGCTCGCGCGCCACGCGATGAGCGCGCCGATCGCCTCGCCGAACATCATGGCGTACGGGTTCGCGAGCGCCGCCGCGTCGTGCTTGAGGCGCGGCTGCATCGCCGAGAAGATGCCTGTCCATCCGCGGATCAACACGTTGTTCAGCACGATCGCGAGCGCGGTCGGTGCGGCGAGCAAGAAGCCGAGGCCGAGCAAGCCCGAGACCGCGTTCGACACGACCGACCCGACCAGCAGCGCGAGCGCCGCGCCCCAACAGCCCATCGCGATCGCGGAGCGAGGGCGCCGGACCAGGTTGTCGAAGAACGTGAAGGGAGGCGTGAAGAACTCACGCAGCAGGTTCTTGAAGCCCTTCTCGCGTCCGTAGGTGATGAGGCCGAACAGGATCGTCGTGCAGAGCAGCCAGTAGACGCCGTTCCACGTGTGACCCTGCGCGGTGGCCGTCGTGCTCGACCCGGGTTCGGCGACCGAGCCCTCGAGCTTGCGGGCCATGATCCACACGTTCCAGCCCCACGCGATGACGAACGACAAGACGCTGAAGACGAGCGTGCGGATCCAGTTCTTCCGCAGCCACTTCCACGACTCGTGGAAGAGCGCCCGAGTCGGCAGCAGCCCCCCGGCCGATGCTGCCGCGGTCACTGCAACGGAAGGTGGTTCGGGTCAGCGTCAGTTGCGTGGAGGCGACGGGCCGCGTCGATGACTTCGAGGCACATCGCCTCGAGCCGGCGGGCCGACCCCTCGGTGAGACCTTCCTTCACCTCGTTCGAGTTCAGCGCGCAGTAGTCGGGCGCCACCCACGCGCCGAGCGACCGAGCGATCGTCGTCATCGTGTTGAGGGTGTTCAGCGCAGCCATGGCGCCACCGGCGAGCGCGCACAGCCCGACTACGTCGCCCTTCATCGGCTCCTTGGTGAGGTAGTCGAAGAGGTTCTTCAGGCTGGCCGCTGGGGCGCTGTGGTACTCGGGCGAGATCCAGATGTAGGCATCGGTCTCGGCGACGCGCTGCTGCCACGCGACGGCTTCGGGCAGGTCGAACGGCACCGTGCCGTCGTTGACCGGCACGTTCACATCGGCCGGCGTCGCGAAGTCGACCTCGACGCCGCGGATCGAGCAGATCTCGACCACTCGCTTGGCCAGGATGTACGTGGTCGAGCTCTCCCGGCTCATCGCAGAGATGACCATCAACCTCACGTGCGAACCCCCTCACCGTCCGTCGTGGTGCGCAGACTACTCAGGGGCGCCAGCGCACAGGGTGAGCGGACAACAAGAGGAGCGTGTCAGCTCGCGAGCTCGCTGAGGGCGACCACGCGAGGGCTCGACGCGAACTCGTCCTTCCACTCCGCCGGCACGACTTCTTGGATGCGCGCGATAGCGCTCTCCGCGAGCGGTCGCGCGTCGGGTGCTGCGCCGGGAGAGCGCTGCGCGACCGCGAGCGCGGCGTCGGCCAGCAGCGCGGGGTTGTCGATCTCGCGCGCCATGGCGAGCGCGGCGAGGAGCTTCTCTGCTGCATCCGGACGCCCTGCGGCCGCGGAGGCCTCGCCTTCGAGCAGCGCCGCACGCGCTCGCTCGAAGCGGGCGTCGGCGTCGCCGAGGCTCGCGCGGGCTCGAGTCGCCGCGGCGAGCGCCCCCTCGGCGTCGCCTTGGGCCAGGGCGAGGCGCCCCTGCGTGAGACCGAGCAGTGCCTGCAACCGCCAGTTGAGCCACGGATCCTCGGAGACGAGAGTGGCGGCCTGCTGCAGCCGGCTGGCGGCCGCGGTGTGATCACCGCGACGCAGCGCGCTCGCCGCGAGGCTGAGCACCATCGTCACTCGCTCGGCCGGACGCACCCGCCCCTCGGTCGCGAGCGCCAGCGCGGTCTCACCCGACCGCTCAGCCCTCACGACGTCGCCGAGCTCCCGTGCCATCACGCCCAGCGAGTGATGCGCCGTTGCGGCGGTATGCGTGTCGCCCGCCTCGTCGCCGCGAGCGAGCAGCGCGTGCGCCATCTGCTCGACCGCCTGCCAGTCGCCCTCGTCCACCAAGGTGAGGATGAGCCAACGGCTCGCGAGGCCCGTGAGCACCGGGAAGGTCAAGCGTGCGGGCCGCCTCGCTTGCCGGCGCGAGAAGGTCACGCGCGCCGTCGAGGTCGCCCTGCCACCTGCACAGGCCACCCATGACGATCGCCGCCTTGGCCTTGGCGTGGATGTCGTCGATCGCGTCGGCGCGGGCCCGGACGTCGGTCGCGAGCTCGAGCGCGCCGGGAAGGTCGCCCTGCAGCGCACGCACGAGCGCGCGCACGGCGTCGGCTCGCACGACGATGTTCGAGAGCCCCGCCGCCTCGGCTTCGGCGCGGATGCGGTCGGCGTGCGCGGCGCCTTCGTCGATGCGGTGCGACAAGACCAGGAACCAGGCGAGTCGTTCGTCGACCTCGATGCGTTCGGCGTTGCGCTGTGCCGCTGCGTGCGCGTTCGACGCTGCGGTGAGGTCTTCGACGGCGCCGTCGCGATCGTCGAGCACCATGCGCGAGTAGCCACGCCGCTCGTGCAGGTCGCCGAGCACGTCGTCGGCCACGACATCGGGATGGCGCGCGGCGAGTGTGAGCGCCCGGCTGAGGAGCTGCTCGGCCGTGCGGTGCGCACCCGCGGCCTGGGCCCTCTCGGCCGCGAGGTCGAGGTAGCGCACGCCGTTCTCGGGGTCGTCGGCGCTGAAGTAGTGGTGCGCGAGCAGCTCGACGAGGCCCTCGTTGTCGCTCTGCTGGGCGAGGAGCGCTTCGGCGACCCGTCGGTGGTACGCGGGCCGGCGGCGGTGGAGGATGCTCTCGTACGCGACCTCACGGACCACCGGGCTCTTGAACCCGTAGCTCTGGTCCTCGTCGACGTCGGATGGCGCGCGCAGCAGCTCGGCGACAGCGAGCTCGGCGAGCGCTCCTGGCACGGACTCGGGGTTCGTTGCTGTCGCGACGAGCAGGTCGGACGTGAACGTGTTGCCGATGACCGACGCTTCTTGCAGCACGAGGCGCGCCGCATCGGGCAACGCGTCGATGCGCGCTTCGATGAGCTCTTGGATGGTGCCGGGGATCTCGACGCTGTCGGGGTCGCCCACGAGCGCCCACTCGCCTTCGGTCGCGACGACGACGCCCTCGTCGACGAGCGAGAGTGCGATCTCCTCGGCGAACGCGGGATTCCCGTCGGCTCGTGTTGCGAGCTTGCTGGCGAGCTCGGGCGAGATGCCGCCCGGAAGCAGCGCTTGCAGCAGCTCGGAGATCCGCTCGTTCGAGAGCGGCGCGAGACGCAGGCGCGTGACCCATGACGGGCCGACGAGCGCGATCGCCTCGACCGGGCCGGTACCCGGCCGCGACGCGAGCACGACCAGCACGCGTGCGGTGCCGACGCGCCTCATGAGCAGCACGGCGAGGTCGACCGATGCTTGGTCGGCCCACTCGAAGCGGTCGACGAGGATCGCGACGGGCCGCTCTTGTGCCGCATGCGCGAGCGCGCGACCGAGCGCGGCGCCGAGGTCGGGGAGCTCAGCCGTCTCGCCGCCCGTGAGAACCGTCTCGGCGACGTCCTTGTCGTTGCCCGGCGGCATCTGCTCGATGAGAGGCTCGAGCACGTCGGCGATGAGGCCGAAGGGGCGAGCGCCGACCGAGTGGCCGCTGCCGCGGAGCACGAGCATGTCGTCGCCGAGGTGCGACACGAGCTCGTCGAGCAAGCGGGACTTGCCCATGCCGGCGTCGCCGAGCATGAGCGCGATGGCGCCGTCCGGGCCGGTGGTCGTGCGCGTGGCCGCGGAGCGCAACGTGGCGAGCTCCTCGTCGCGTCCGATGAGCGGCGCCTGCAGGGTGCGCGCTTCGCGCGCTTCGGCGTCGGACAGCTCGCGCTCGAGGAGGAACGCCTGCACGGGCAGGTCCTTCCCCTTCATCTGGTACTGACCCATGTCGGTCAGCAGGAACTGGTGACGGATGCGGCGCGCCGTCTCGGCTGACACGAACGTCTGTGTCTTCACGGCCTTGTCCATCAGCCGTGCGGCGGTGTTCACCGTGTCGCCCATCACGCCGAACTGCGTGCCGTCGCCCACGGTGCCCGCGATGACCAGGCCGGTGTTGATGCCGATGTGCATCAGCAGAGGGGACAGGTCGGGACGGCGGGCTGCCCGCGCATCGAGCGCGGCGTGCATCTCGAGCGCGGTGAGCGCGGCGCGCTCGGGCTCGTCCTCGTGAGAGATCGGTGCGCCGAAGATCGCGCAGATGGCGTCGCCGATGAACTTCTCGACGTAGCCGTCGTGCTTGCGGATGATGGCCGTGAGCTCGGCCATCGTCTCCTTCATGATCGTGTTGGCTTCTTCGGGATCGAGCTTCTCGGACATCGCGGTGAAGCCCGACACGTCGGCGAACAGCGCGGTGACGCGGCGACGCTCGCCTTCGGTGAGGCCGAGGCGCGCCCACATGTCTCCGCCCTTGGCAGGAGGTGCGGGCGCAGGTGGCTTCACGAGTCGCTTCGGCGCTCCGCGGCCGGCCGCGGCCGCCGCGCCTGCGTCTCCCACTCGTTGCGTCAGCACCGCGATCGCCTTGGTCTGCTCGCGCACCGCATCGGTGAGGGCGCGCAGCGCGGCGACGTGCGCTTCGGGCCCGCCTGCGTCGAGCGCCGCGGAAGCCTGATCGGCCAGCTCTTCGGACGTGCTCAACGCAGTGCCTCCGTGCTCGGCGGGCGGGTGTAGCGGGTCAGCTCGTGCGTGTCGCCCTCGGCGGCAGCGTCGATCGGCCCGGTGTAGCCGAGCTGCGCCGCGGCCTCACGCGGCGTCGTCGAGCATCGTGTCGACGCCATCGTCGTCGCGGCCGGGGTCATGGTGGAAGAGCAGCAGTCGCCCGACCTTGCCCGCCTTCGCGACCCGCACGGCGTACGCGGGCGTGCAGTGCCCGAAGTGGCGGAAGCGCTCGTACTGGCTCGGCGTCTGGTGCGCGTCGTGGATGAGGAGGTCGACGCCCTCGACGAGGTCGCGCACGCTGTCGGGCACCAGCTCGTCGTGCTCGGGCCCGCGCCCCTCGGCTCCGGGACCGTGATCGGGGATGTACGCGAGGGCCGCGCCGTCGGCCTCGACGCGCACACCAAGGGTCGGGCCGCGGTGGCGCACGTGACGAGTCGTCAGCGTCACGTCGCCCGAGCCGGACCGTCTCGTCTCCGAGCGTCTCGTAGTCCCAACGACCTTCGAGGCCGTCGAGCGTGATGGGGAAGCCCGGAGGCCGCATGACCGAGTCGAGCCCGGACCGCAGCCCCGCACCTTCGTCGGTTCGAGTGCGGTCACCGGGGCCGAGCACGAGGGTTTCGGCGTCGGGCTGATCGGCGGGGAAGAAGAACGGCAACCCCATCATGTGATCCCAGTGCAGGTGCGTCAGCATGATCGTGCACCGGAAGTCGGGTGGACGGCCGAGTGACTTCGCGAGGTTGAAGATGCCCGTGCCCGCATCGAGCACGAGCAGCGGTTCGTCGTCGCACTCGATCGACACGCACGGCGTGTCGCCGCCGTAACGCAGCACGCCGGGGCCCGAGACCGGGAGCGAGCCGCGTGTGCCCCAGACGTGGACGCGCAACTACGGGCCGGCGGGGTCGAGGTTGCGCGCGTCGACCCAGCCGCTCCAGCCGTTGTCGGCATCGACGCGCGCCCAGTCGCCTGAGCGCTCGATGAGTCGCACGAGCGTGCCGGGCTGCAACGTCGTCGTCGCTGTCGCGCTCGGGTCCGCGGAGGGTCGAGCGGGCGCGCCCGAACCACCGACGCGATGGGTCGCCTGCCACCCGGGCGCTGCGCTCTGGCGCTCTTGGATCGCGCGCTGCACGGGGTTCGCCGGAGCAGGTCGGCGCGCCGGACGCTCGGCGGTGCCGGCCGCGACTGCGCCGGCCGCAGGCATCACGGGCGCGCCGGGCGGCGCCGGGCGGCGCGGCGGGCGGAGCCCCCGTGGGCGGCGCGGCACCGGGCGGCGGCGGGATGATGGGCGGCGCGGCAGGAGGAGCGTCGGATCGCGCCGAGGCGGCCGCGGCGGCGGCCGCTGCCGCGGACGCGACCTCGAACGACACGGTGGCGTTTCCTGCCGCGGGCGCTGCCGCAGGCGGTCCACCCGGCGCCGCCTGCTGCATCTGCTGCACGGGGTTGAGCGCCGGCTCGCCCGAGGCGATGCGAGCACGGGCGCGGTCGGTGGCGAGGAACTGACGGGCGACGGCGGTGAAGTCGTTGCCTTCGGCGGCAGTCTGCGCGGCGGCAGCGACGAAGTCCTCCGCAGGCAGCTCGAGCACGACGCAATCGGTGAGCGCGCGGACGGTCGCGGTGCGGGGGCTGCGCTCGAGGATCGCGACCTCGCCGAACGAGTCGCCCTCGGCGTACTCCCTGAGCTTGCGCTCGCCGCCGCCGGGCTCGGTCTGCACCGCCTCCGCGCTGCCGCTCTTGAGCAGGTAGAACGCGGTCGCCGCGTCGCCTTGGCTGGTGATCGCGGTGCCGGCCGGCACCTTGCGCTCGTTGAGCTGGCTCGCGAGGTCCTTCTGCTCCTCGAGGTCGAGGCCGCGGAAGGTGCGCTTCACGTGGCCGCCCGCCTCACCCCAGAGCAGCTCGGTCGGGCTGAGCGGCGCAGTCGCCGGCCATCTTCGATTCAGGTACGGCGAGAAGATCTGCGTGATGACCACGATCACGAGGCCGACGATCAGCGTGAGGATGATCACGGTCAGGAGCATCTGCAGGGGCGTCGAGCCCACGTTGAAGACGTCGAGATCGATCGCCAGCGTCACGCGGTGTCCCCCGGGTGATGTGTCCGCAACTGCCGTCGGAACGTAGCACGACACGTACCACGACCCCCTGCAAGCGCGTGCTAGACAACGCACCAGCCTCGACCCTTGGGGGGTCCCGCCGAGTGCCTGGTCCGCCGAAGTTCCAGATCACATCGCGCAAGTGGAACATCGCGGCCGTCGTCGGGTCGATCATCATCCTCGCGGTCGGGTTCGGCGGCCTCTTCTACATCCAGAAGAACGTGGACCCGACCGGCGGCGTGATGCTCGCGGTGGTCATCGGGTTCGGCATCCTCACCGCGCTGCTGTTCGTGGGCCCCGGCGCGCTCTACCCGTTCCGCAAGCGCACCGCGTTCGGCAAGAAGATCATGCCGGGCGGCACCATGAGCTGGATCCGCTCGCACATGTACTTGCCGATCCTCGCCCTGGTCGCGGCGATCGTGCACGCGTCGATGGTGCCGTTCCTCACGCACCTCACGTCCGGCGTGATCCTCCTCGTGCTCGGCGTGCTCGTGAGCATCGGCGGCCTCGCGCGGCACCACATGATCGGCCTCAAGAAAGAGGCGCTGAACGTCAACGTCGCCATCAACAAGATGGCGCAGGGCCAGCCCCGTCACTTCCGCGAGCTCGTCAACGACTTCGTCGAGAACCGCAAGCCGCTCGCCGAGATCGAGGCCGAGGTCGCGAAGCTCGACTCGGGCGAGCAGGTCATCTGGCGCGAGATCCGCAAGATGTCCGACGACGTCGAGAAGAACTTCCCGCGTGAGGGCGGCCAGAGCTCGAAGGTGCTGCAGTTCCAGTCGTGGCGGGCGCTGCACCCGATCATCACGATCCTGTTCTTCGCCGTGCTCGCGTGGCACGTGTGGGACGTGCTCGGCGGCACGCAAGCCGCGTTCGGCAGCGACAAGACGGCCTTCGTCGCGTCGAACAGCTGCGCCGACTGCCACGACGACGTCGTCCAGGACTGGAAGCTGTCGTCGATGGCCGACGCGCAGACGGGCACCATCATGGAGGCCCAGCTGCCGGTCACGCTCGGCGAGAACGAGCAGCTCGCGGCCGAGCTCGGCGCGACGCAGCAGGCCGCTGTTCGACTCGCCGCGAAGTCGTGCATCAACTGCCATGCACCCGTCGGCGCGCCGTTCGCGAAGGACATCAACACGCTGTTACCCCTCAACGCCGAGGGCTCGGCCGCGGACGGGGGAGTCGCCGTCAGCGGCGGCAACGCGGCGGTGAACTCCGACGGCATCGGGTGCATCACCTGTCACACGCAACAGGCCCCTCCCGCGGAGCTCGACGGGCTTCGGCCCGCTCCCGGTCGCGAAGCAGTCAGCGAACACCTACGGCATCCAGTACGGCCCGCTCTTCACCAACCCTGACCCCGTCCCGATCCCCAAGCACGGGATGGACAGCGGCACCGACGACTGGTGGTCCACGACGGTCGGCTCTTCGCAGCTGTGCGGCGCGTGCCACAACGTGAAGGTCGACATCAACGGCAACGGGCTCTCCCCGGTGACCGACGACAACACGAGCACGACCGACGCCGACGGCAACTTCACGCTCGACCAGAACGAGCTCGACGTCGACGCGAACGGGCAGCTGCAGGACCTCGTGCTCCAGACCACCTACGACGAGTGGCAGGACTACGTGGCGGGGTTCTCGGCCCGCATCAAGACCGACCCCCGGAACAAGATCGAGGCGCCGCTCGGCTGCACCGACTGCCACATGCCGACCACCGGTGACGGCAAGCAGGCGGTCGTCGACTTCGCGCCGGGTCTGTTGTCCAAGCCCGATCGCACCTACCGCTCGCACATGTTCGTGGGCGTCGACTACGACCTCGACACCGCGCACTACGAGGAGTCGGGCATGCCCTCGAACGCGCTGCAGAAGGTGCTCGACGCTCGCCAGGCGCTGATCCAGTCCGCGGTCACGCTCGAAGTCGTCGACAAGGGCGCGAACGCGAACGGCGACGACGTGCAGTCGGTCGTCGTGCAGAACAACCTGCTCGGACACAACTTCCCGACGGGCTTCGCCTTCGCTCGCCAGTTCTGGCTCGAGGTGACGGCGAAGACGGCGGACGGCAAGGAGGTGTGCCTCACGAAGCCGTCGAGCGGCATCGACACCCCGTGCTCGTCGGGTGTGCTCGAGTCGCCGCAGGACGAGCTGCGTCAGTGCGATCCGGCGAGCATCCAGCAGGCTCTGGCGACGGACCCGACGCTGAACGGCCAGCCCGTTGACCTCGGGAAGACGCCGAACATCGACATCAAGTTCTCGGCTGCATTCCCCGCGAACGATTGCGATCCGTGGTTGACGAACTACCAGAAGATCTTGACCGACGGCGACCCGAACAAGACAGGCTTCTTCACCGAGGTCGCGTATCAGTCGTTCCTGCCCGACATCGTGAAGCTCCGCACGCGCGTCGCCACGAATCAGGTCATGCGCACGCTCGACCCGATTCGCGAGAAGGACGTCAATGGCCAGCTCGAAGACCAGTCGTCCGACAGCTACGACTACGTGTTCGACACCAAGGCACTGCCGGCGGGCACCAAGATCATCGTCACGGCGAAGATGCGCTTCCGCCATCTGCCGCCGTACTTCGTGAAGGGCCTGGCGCGAGGGCGACGCGGATCAGAAGCGCATCCCCGAGCGAAGCCAAGATCACCGACCCCGACGCGTTGCTGAAGAACCTGGTGATCACCGACGTCGTGTCCGCCGAGACCGGCGGAGGCGCGGTGCTGGCATGCGAGGGCCCGCAGAACGAGCCGGGCGCGAGCGTGTTCAGCTGCATCGGCAACGACCCGAGCGGTGAGCAAGGGGCCCTCGGCTCCTCCCAGTTCGTGGGCACGCTCCCCTCTCGCGAGGCGAGCGCCGGCTTCGACGCGCCGCTCGGTGGCTCGATCGGCGCTGCGGTCGCCGCTGCCGCGGGCGCGGGCTGGCTGTGGTTGCGCAGGAGGGCTCGACTGCAGTCGGCCCCGGTGCGCGTGCAACGCTCTGAGCGGTGAACGCCGAGCGTGACGTCGTCGAGGCGCGCAAGGCGCAAGCGCTCAAAGACCTCGTCGAGGTCGAACGTCGACGCCAAGCCGGTGAGATCGACGCCGAGACCGCCGAGCACCTGAAGAAGATCTACGAGGCCGAGGTCGTCGCCGCGCTCGAGCCCGAGCCTGCGACTGTCGCCTCGTCGAGACATCTGAGCCTCGGCCGGTGGGACCGGATGACCGGCGCGATGACGCTCGCGCGGGATCGTGGTGGTCGCGTGCGTGGCGATCGTGGCGGTCGTCGTCGGCCACTCCGACCGTGGCGCGAGCGGCTCGGTGCAGTCCACGGTGTCGACGGTCGCCGGCGGTGGGCGCGACCTCTCGACGGTCACCGACGACGAGATGGAAGCGGTGATCGAGCAGAACCCGTCGATCACCCCGATGCGGCTCGCGCTGATCGAGCGCTACTTGAAGGAGGGCAACCTCGAGAAGGCGAAGGAGCACTCGCAGCTCGCGCTCGACAACAACCCCTCCGAGTCCGATCGCGGCAAGGCGCTGAAGTACCTCGGCTGGACCACGGCAGCGCTCGGCGATCCGCACACGGGCGCGGACCTGCTGAACCAGAGTCTCGCCATCGACCCGTCCGACCTCGACGCGAAGTGGTTCCTCGCGAATGTCGAGCTGACGCAGCTCGACGACGCCCAGGGCGCGACGGCGTTGCTGAAGGAGATCCTCGATCAGCCGATCTCCGACGCGCAGCGCACGTCGGTCGAGGCGAAGCTCAAGGAGGCGGAGGGCACTCCGTGACGCCGACGATCGTCACGGAGGCGGAGCAGGCGAGCTGACGCCGACCATCGTCACGGAGGCGGAGGGAACTCCCTGACGCCGACCATCGTCACAGAGGCGGAGCAGGCGAGCTGACGCCGACTGGGCGCGGGGGCGGCGGAGCCGGGCGCCTCGGCATGCTCGGCGGCGGCGGCAGAGCCGCGGTGGGTGTCGGCGGCAGAGGCGCCTCCGGCACGGTGGGTGCGGTCACTGGGTCGGGTCGGCTCGTGATCACCGCGAGGAACACCAGGAAGATGAGTGGCTGGCCGAGGAACGCGAACCCGGCGAGCGCCCCTTGTCCCGTGTAGAGGTTCGTGCTCGAGAGGTCGTGGGTCACGAGCGCCCAGTTGACGAGCGCGACCGCGAACAGCGTGTAGCCCACGTACATGAGCACGCGGCTCGACCCGCGGCAGCCGGGCCGAGTCGTGGTTGGCCCAGTCGCCGTAGGCGGCCGCGTCGGCGACGAAGCCCATGGCGATGAGCGCGATGCCGAGGAAGCTGAGCACGCCGATCGGGTCCTCGAGGAAGCCCTGCTGCCCGAGGAGGATCGCGAGGCCGAACGCGAGGAGCAGGCCACGTACACGGTGGCGGCTGAGCTGGCGACGGGCGATCCACACGACCGCGGTGATCACGAGCGCGACCACCCACACCGACGTCGTGCGCGACCTCGTGGTGCCCCAATCGCTCAGCCATCCGTCGGCACCGGTCAGCTGCAGCCACGTGGACGCGACGCCGACGCCTCCGACGAAGAGCGCGGCGCTGCGGCGATGGCGCATCACGAGCCAGGCCGCGCAGAGGATGAACGCGACGCCGAGGACGTCGCTCCACAGGGCCTGCCGGTCGAAGAGCCACCTCGACAGGTCCTCCCAGTGCTGGATCACGTCGAGGTTCGTCGTGATCTTCGTGGCGTTCACGAAGTTGAGCGTGAGCAAGCAGCAGCGTCTGCAGGATCAGCGGGAGGAAGATCAACACGACGAGCAGCGGTGCCCACGAGCGGGCCGCGTCGACGAACTCCTCGTCCTCGGCGCCGACGACTCGCCGGCGCGTGTGCACGAGCTTCCAGAGGATCGCGAACCCGAGGGGAAGCAGCGCAGCGCCCGCCATCGTCTCCCACGCGTGCGGCTCGTCGAACGTGTCGCGCAGGACGAAGAACGTCTGCACGATCGCGAGCGCGGCCGTGATCGCAGCGATGACCGGGAGCACCTTCCCGGCGAAGCGGTCCTCGACGAAGTGCGTGCCGAACTCGCCGATGTTCAGCGCGAACGATGCGATGTCGAGGCCGATGAGGAACATGAGCGGCAGCACGAGGGTCGACAGCAGCTCGACGCTCTGCGTCGCCTGGAACAGGCCGAACGCGCCGCCGCTCGACCGGTCGAACTCGAGCAGCCGGTACTGACCGGCCGCGAACGTGAGCGTGACGAACCCGAGGAGCATGCAGAAGTCGAGCACCGGCCGCGTGTGCAGCTTGAGGCGGATCACGAACAGCGCGACCACCGCGAGGATGCCGACCCATCCCAACGTGACGAGCTGGTCGTTGCGGTTGCCCAGGCCGAAGCCCTGCCACACCGACGCGAAGCAGACGTACAACGCGAGCAGGACGAGCACCGCGCCCACACCGGCATGTCGAGCGCGGAGGCGAGCACGAACGCCCACCCGACCGCGAGGACGAACAGCGTGACCGACAGGAGCGGCGACGGGATCAACGAGCCTCGCCCGGTCGTGCCTCCGGGCAGCGCGAGCAGGTCGTATCGCCCTCGGAAGAAGTCGTTGAACACCATCGCGACGAGCATCGTGAGCAGCAACGCGAAGCCGAAGACGACGAGCACCTGCAGCGGCCTCCGCAAGCCTCGGAGGTTGAGCATGCCGCCGCGCAGCTCGTCCCAGATCAGCTCGCGGACGGCACCGAAGCCGAGCGCGAAGATCAGCCCGACCGTTGCCGTCACAGTGACGCGGGTGGGACGGAGCCGCGGGCTCACGACGGCGCCTCAGGAGGATCGAACGCGGCGACGAACGCGCCGATGGGGGCGATGAAGACGCCGCCGACCGAGCGCACGCGCTGGCCCCACGGTGCGAACACGTTGCCGATGTCGCTGCCGAGCCCGGACGACTGCGCGAGCACCGTGCCGTTGCGCGCGTCGAGCACGAAGACCTGGGCGGTGCTCGAGAAGATCCAGACCTGACCGTTCTCGACGGTCGGGATCCCGAGGTGGCGCGACGGCGCCGGCGGCGCGAACTGCCACTTCGACGCCCCGGTCGTCGCGTCGAACGCAGCGACGGGGCCTCCGAGCTCGGGCACGAGCACGAGGTCTCCCGAGACCACGACCTCCTCGGTGAAGTCGGGTCGGCCCGGCAGCGGCACCCGCCACTGCTCGGCGCCGGTCTTCGCGTCGACCGAGACGAGATCGATGGTGATGTTGGTCCCGTCGATGTGTCGGAGGGCGGCGACCACGCTGTCGCGGGCGGCGTCGTAGCCGGGGCGACCGACGACGTCACGGTCGGGGTCGACCTGCCAGCGCACGGATCCGTCGGCGGGGTCGAGCCCGCTCAGGGGCGAGCCGACGACCACCACGTCTCCCGCGAGGGTCGGACCGTTGCCCGCCGGCGTCATCCGCCGCGTCCATCGCACCTTGCCGCTCTCACGATCGAACGCGGTGACATCGGCATCGACCGATCCATCGTCGTGCGGGACCGAGCGAAGGAGGATCACCTCGTCGCCGACGACGACGGGGCCGTTCGGCACGAACGACGTGCCGCCGTCGGTCCACCGCACCGCGCCACTCGGGAGGTCGACGGCGCGCAGCGCGCCCGCGAGCGTCATGAACAGCTGGTTGCCATCGACCACCGCCTCGCCGCCGGGCGGCGCGTTGCTGTTCGGGTCGTCGCCGATGCGCTGCGCATCGCCGGTCGCGGGATCGACGAGGTAGACAGCGCCGCCCGAGTCGATGAGCACCGCCTTGCCGTCGAGCTCGCCCACCGTCGTCGGGAAGCCGGCGCCCGAGAACGGCGCGTCGTTGAACGGATGCACCCACCGCGCTTGCAGCGCGGTCAGGCCGCCCGCTCCCGGACCGAGCCGGCGCACGACCGTGCCCTCGTCGACGGTCCAGACCGCGCCGTCGCCCGCGGTCACCCCGATGTTGAACTCGGGTGCGGGATCGGTCGGCGCGACCGCGTCGGCCGCGGCGAACTCGTGCACGAGCGTTCCGGCCGGATCGACTTCGTCGACCGTGCCGTTGCTGCGCGCGAGAGCGATGTGCCCACCGGTCTCCGCGGCGGGACCGACGAAGCCGCCCGTGTGCTGCCCAGACGAGGTGCCCGTCGGTGATGTCGAGGCCGTAGACGGTGCCCGAGTCGCCGACCACGACGACGAGACTGCCGATCACGGCCGGCCCGGTGCGGAACGTGTCGTTCTCGGTCACCTGCCACTTCGTCGCGCCCGTGTCGGCCGCGATCGCGGTGACGCCCCCTCCGTTGTCGGCGACGTACACGAAGCCGTCGGCGTCAGAGGTGAGCGCTCCTTCGACCGAGCCTTGCGCGGATCGGCTCCAGCGGCCGCTGCCGTCGTCGATGTCGAACGCGCGGATCGTTCCTCCGTCCGAGCCGAACACGATCGTGTCGTCCACGACCGCGGGCGACGCGACCGACGACGCGTCGAGGCTGCGCTTCCACTTCTGCTTGCCGGTCGTCGCATCGACGCCGAACGCGGTGCCGCCCTCGCTCGCGAACGACACGATCCCGCGGGTGACGACCGGCCGCGTCGCGACGTTGTCGTCCACTTGCGCAGCCCAGAGGAAGAACCCGCGCCCGTCGAGCGCGTACACCTTCTTGTCGGTGGCACCGGCGTAGAGCCGGCCCGTCTCGGGATCGAAGCCGGGCGGTCCGTACATCGAGCCGCCGGGGTGGAAGCGCCAGCGCACGACGTCAGGAGTGTCGGGCGCGAGGGCCACCAAGTCGCCGCGCTCGGAGGCGACGAGCACCGAAGGGGGATCGGTCGGCACGAACGTGGCGGGGAACGTGGGTGGCGAGATCGACGCCGTGGGCGTCGCCTTGCCGACCCGTCCGAGCGACAGCTCGCCTTCGGGCGCCGGGGTCGCGGTTGCCGGAGGTGCGTTCGGCACCTCGCGATCGGTCACGCGGAGCGTCCCGACGCTCACGAGCGAGGCATGCTCGGTGACGCTGCCGTCCGTGGCGACCTCGTCGCGAGCAACCGGACCGATGCCGCTGCAGGCGAGCGTGCGGCTCTCGGTGGTCGAGTCGCCGATCGACTCGGTGATGTCGAGCCTCAGGCAGTCGTCGAACCCGTTGGCGTTCGTCCGCTCGATCACCTTCCCGGACACGGAATAGGTCTGTCCTCCCGCGGTCTTCCCGTCCGCGCTCCACGTCTTGCCGACGGCGAGGTCGCTCGGGATCAGCACGGGTGGCGGATCGAACACGACCTCACCGGTCGGCAGGCTGACCGTCAGCAGCCGATCGCCGAGCGCGTCGCGGGTGAGCACCTCCGAACGCTGCTGGGTGACCGCGCCGGTCTCGTCCATCGTCGACACGCGTTCGATGCGGATCGTCGCGTGCTGCAGGCCGGGGGGCGACGGGTCGTCGGCAACTGATCCGTAGAGGGCCGTCAGCTGCGAGAAGGTGGCCGCGGTGAGGGTGAGCAGCGCCTCGCCGTCGCCGAGCACGTCGGTGTTGTTGCTCTCCCAGCCGACCGACTTCCCGCTCGGGTCGAGCCGTTCGGACAGCGCGGCGTCACCGTCCTCGAGAGGGAGGTAGCGCGCGAGGGCCGGACCGCCGTCAGGAGGCGGGGTGCGGTTCGGGATCGTGAAGGCGAACGCGGACCCGACGATGACGGCGACGAGGCCGACGATCGCGAGCGTTGCGGAGAGGCGCGCCTTGGGAGCGCGCTCGACGTCTTCGGCTGTCAGCCGCGGGCCAACCGTTCGGCCACGACCGCGTCGAAGTCGCGGCGTAGGTCAGGCGAGGCCTGCATGACCGACTCGAAGTCGGCCTTCGACAGCGAGAGCGCGTTGATGTCGGTAGCCGCGGTGACCGTCGCCGTGCGAGGCCGGTCGGCAAGGATCGCGATCTCACCGACGAACCCTCCGGGCCCGCTCGTGGAGAGCTCTTGGCCCTGCGCGTTCGTGGTGCGGGCGACGCCGTCGATGATCAGGTAGAAGCGATCACCCGCGGTGCCCTGCTCGATGAGCGTGGAGCCGGACTTGAACGACTCCTTCGAGAACTTCGACGAGAGCGCGTCGACCTCGTCCGGGCGAAGGTGCCGGAACACGCGGTGCACCACGTTCGTGACCCACGCCTGGCCGAGCGCCTCGGTCTTCTCGCCCGAGCTCGACTTGTTGTCGACGTAGCGCACGTCGTGCGGCTGCAGCCGGTAGAAGGGCGCGGAGTCGACGGCATCGCCGAGGTTCGAGAAGCGCTGTGTGAAGAGGCCGGCGGCCTGCTTCGCGTCGGCGCCGCTGAGCTTGCTGACGTTGCCGACCAGCTGCGCGCCCTGCGCGGCGTTCCAGTCTTTCGGGTTGTCGGCGACGCCGACCGCCGCGACGGGGTTCTCCGCGAGGTTCGACGCGCTGGTCGAGCTCGGGGCGACCGAGAAGTACACCGTCGTGCCGTCGTTGACGTAGATCACAGGAGCGGCGTGGGGGATGCCGTTCTTGGACGCCGTCGCGAGCGTGAGCAGCGAGTGCGAGCCGAGGTAGTCCAGGACCGGATCAGCCATTGCGAGTGCGACCTCCGAGAAGAGCCGGCAGCCCCGCCGGCGCGAACGTTCGCCGCACCGTATCAATTCGCCCCGCTCGGGGCAGCGGGTCAGCCGGCCGTGAGACCGACGGGGCAGGACACGCCGGTGCCGCCAAGACCGCAGTACCCGTTCGGGTTCTTGGCGAGGTACTGCTGGTGGTACGACTCGGCGTAGTAGAAGGGCCCGGCGTCCGCGATCTCGGTCGTGATGGTGCCGTACCGGGCCTTGTCGAGCTGCTCCTGATAGCGCTCGCGGCTCTCCTCGGCGGCCTTCCGCTGCTCGGGCGTGTTCGTGTAGATCGCCGAGCGGTACTGCGTGCCGACGTCGTTGCCCTGGCGCATGCCCTGGGTCGGGTCGTGGCTCTCCCAGAAGATCTTGAGCAGGCTGTCGTAGCTGATGACCTTCGGATCGAAGACCACGAGCACGACTTCGGCGTGGCCGGTGCGACCCGAGCACACCTCTTCATAGGTGGGGTTCGGCGTGTACCCGCCCGCGTATCCCACTGCGGTCGAGTAGACGCCCTTGGCCTCCCAGAACTTGCGCTCCGCGCCCCAGAAGCAGCCGAGACCGAACACCGCGGTCTCCATCCCTTCGGGCCACGGTGGCGTCAGCGGGTTGAAGCTCACGAAGTGCTGCGCGGGCACCGGCATCGTCTCGGAACGGCCGGGGAGTGCGCGGTCCGCAGTGATCGGGTTCGACTTGCTCGAGGAGAACAGCGCCATGGATCCAGGCTACGGCCGCGCCGGCCCAACTGTGGCCCGTGGATGCCCGATCGGGCGTCGAAACGCCACAGTCGGCGGGGCACCCAGAGATACGCTCGGCCGATGGCACGGATCGCTCACTATTGACGCACCGCCTTCCTTCGCTGGGCGCCCGCCACCGCGCGGCACGCACCGGCGATGCTGGTCGCCCTGCTGTCGGTGCGACTCGCAGATGAGTCCGCTGGGTTCCTGATCCCGGGCAGCTTCGAGGCGATTCGCTCCGAGCTGCACCTGTCCTACGCGCAAGCCGCGACGATCCTCGCTGCGGGCGCGCCCGGCGCGATCGTCGGCAACGGCTTCTCGATCGCGGCCGACTACGTCAGCCGACGAGTGATCGCCGCGGGCGGCGCGCTGTGGTTCGCCGCAGCTGTCGCGGTGTTCGCGACCTCCACCTCGTATCCGGTGCTCGTCGCCGCGTCGTTCGTCATCGGTGTCGCCGCGTCGGCGATGGTCGATGCCTGCGAGCTCGCGTTGGTCGATGTGAGTGGCGAAGACCTGCCGCGGATGCTCGGCGCGTCGAACCTCATGGGATCGATCGGCGACCTCGCCGGCCCGGCGGTCATCATCGCCGCGGCGTGGCTCGGCTTCGGATGGCAAGCGCCCTTCCTTGCTCGCCGCGGTGCTCATGGCCGCGTACGGCGTGTGGCTGGCGATGTCACCGCTTCCGCCGCCCCATCGCCATGACGAGCAGGAGTCGCCGCGCCGCGCGCTGGCGTCGATCCTCCGTGACCGTCGCGTCTGGATCTTCGGCTTCATGGCGATGCTCCTCGGCCCGCTCGACGAGCCGTTCCTCGCGTTCCTCATCGCGCACCTGCAGCGCACCGACGGCATGTCGAGGTCTCTCGCTACCGCGATCGCGATGCTGACCGTCGTCGGTGCGGCGTTCGGCGCTCTCGAGCAGGCGCGGCGGGCTCCGCCGAACCCGCCGCTCGTCCGTCCCGCGCTCCTCGTCGCCGGGGCCGTCACGTCGATTGCGCTCGCCCCGACGGCACTGCTCGTCCTCCCCGGCGCCCTCGTGTTCGGCTTCGGGATGATCGGGTTCTGGACCGCACTGCAGGCGCGGGTGCTGCTCCTGCGGCCCGGCCAGGCCGGAACCGTGTCTGCCGTCGTGAGCACGATCGAGTTCGCGGGGTTCCTGATCCCGATCGGGATCGGCGTCGTGGTCGACGCCCATGGGCTGCGGGCGGGCATCGCCTGCTACGCGGTGCTGGCCATCCTGCTGGCGGCGATCGTGATCGCCGATCGTTCTCATCAGGGAACTTCCGAGGTCGTAGCGTCGTGAATGAACGAGCATGCGAATCCTGGTCGTCGAAGACGAGCCCGACCTCGCGGGCGCGATCGCCACGGGGCTGCGCCGTGAGGGCTATGCGGTGGACATCGCCGCCGATGGTCGGTCCGCGCTCGAGCGCCTCCCGGTCACCGAGTACGACCTGATCTGCCTCGACCTGAACCTCCCCGACATGGACGGCCTCGACGTGTGCCGCGAGATCACCGAGCGGCGGGCAGTCGAGACCGGTCACCTCACGCGGGTCCTGATGCTGACTGCACGAGGGGGAGTCGAGGACCGGATCGCCGGGCTCGACGAGGGTGCCGACGACTACATGGTCAAGCCGTTCGCACTCGGCGAGCTCCTTGCTCGGATGCGGGCCCTGCTGCGGCGCGAGTCGGGAGCGACCGGC
This sequence comes from uncultured Acidimicrobiales bacterium, assembly GCA_963726495.1. GTDB lineage: Bacteria > Actinomycetota > Acidimicrobiia > Acidimicrobiales > DATKAS01 > DATKAS01. Next base: position 490,985 of record CAVSCP010000006.1, on the reverse strand, counting down.
GCGGTCATCGAGTGGCAGGGCCTCACGCTGGACGGCGCCCGGCAAGAGGTGCACAACGGGAGTGTGCGCGTCGACCTGAACCCGAAGGAGTACGCGCTGCTGCGCTGGTTCCTCCTCCACCCCAATGAGGTGCACAGCGCCGAGCGCCTGCTCGAGCACGTGTGGGACGAGCACGCGGACCCGTTCACGAACACGGTGCGGGTCACGATGAGCAACCTGCGGCGCAAGCTCACCGCGGCGGGCGCGACCGACGTCATCGAGACCTTGCCGGGGCGCGGCTACCGGCTGCGCGCGGCATGACGAAGCGTCGGGGCACGCTGCGCTGGCGGCTGGCCCTCGGCATGACCGCGCTGGCGCTTGTGACGGCAGCGCTCGTCGGCCTCTTCGGCTTCTTCCTCGGAGGGTGGCTGGGCTACAAGCCCGAGCCCGTGACCGTGACGCGGGTCGAGCAGATCGGGGATCGCGTCGCGCTCGTGCAGATCACCTCGGGCAACTCCAGGGCGACGGCGGACCGGGCGCGGCGCGACGGCGTCCGCTGGATGCTCACCGCGATGGCCGCGTCGTTCGTGCCCGCAGCTGCGCTCGCGTGGCTCGTCGCGGGGAAGGTGCTCGAGCCCGTCGACCAGGTCGCCGAGGTCGTGGAGCGGGTCGATGGCAGCGAATCGGACGAACGCGTCCACCTCGACCCCCGTGACGACGAGCTCGGGCGCCTGGCGACGGGAGTCGATCACATGCTCGACCGACTCGACGCACGTCGCGACGAGCAACGCCAGCTCCTCCACGAGGTCGTCCACGAGCTGCGCACGCCGCTCGCCGTGGCGATGACGAACCTCGAGCTGGCGTCGACTGATCCGGCCCTCGAGGGGGAGACGTCGACGCAGGTGGCCGCCGCTCGTCGCGCGATCGACCGCATGGGCCGCACCGTCGACGACCTCTCCGCGCACGGGCGGCTGTCCCTGCAGGGCGCGGACACCTCGACTGACATCGCGAAGGAGGCGCACGCGCTCGCGTCAGAGCACGCCGCGCCCGCCTCGACTCGTGGCGTGCGCATCGAGGTGGTCGCGCCGCCGACCTTGCCCGTGACCGCGGATCGCGCGGCGGTGCGGGGCGCAGTGGGGAACCTGCTCGCGAACGCGGTCCGGCTCGCGCCGAGCGGATCGACGATCACGGTCGGATGTGGCCAACGGCAGGGCTGGGCGTTCATCGCGGTCCGCGACGAGGGGCCCGGGATCACGAGCTCCGAGCAGCCGTTGGTGTTCGAGAGGTACTGGCAGGGCCGCTACGAGACCGATCGTCGACGCAGCTCGACCGCGGATCCTGACGCCGCGCACGGGATCGGCCTGACCATCGCCCGCCAGCTGGTCGAGGCGCAAGGTGGACAGCTCACCGTGCAGTCCGAGCCCGGAGTCGGGTCGACGTTCGTCGTGTGGCTGCCCGCCGACCCCGAGGCGAACCCCGCCGACGTGATCGCGCCCGACGGCATCCATCACCTGGTCGACCCGCTCGCGGCGAGCCCGCTGCCGGCACCCGAGCACGTTTGACGTCGCTCTTACAGGCGTTTGACGCTCCCTTTATCCCGCGATCCGTACGTTCCTCCAGTCCGCGAAGACTCGCCGGAGGAATCTTCCATGCCCTCACCGCAAGACGACGTGATCGAGCGTCCGCTCCCGCCGCACAAGTCGTGGCGCGAGCTGCCCCCCACCCCGCCGCTCGGCGTCCCCCTTCCCCCACCCCCGACGACCCAGACCTTCGTCGTCGACGAGAACCCGACGCAGCCCTGTCGCAGCACCGCCTTCGGCCAAGCGTGGCCGGCGCGTGCTCGCCGCGTGCATCGGCGCGGTCGTCGGCGCGGCCGCAGTCGCCGGTGTGTTCGCGATCGCGAACCGCGACGACAGCAGCGCCAGCGCGGGTTCGCCCGCCGCGGCCGCGGCGCAGTCGGGCGGCGGCTCGGCTCCGAACACGCCCGAGTCGGTGCAGTCCGTCGTCAAGCAGGTCGCTCCGGCGGTCGTCGAGATCCAGCACGACGGCGGCGTCGGCAGCGGCGTCATCTACGACAAGAGCGGCCTCATCCTGACCGCCCATCACGTGGTTGCCGGCACCGACACGGTGACCGTGAAGACCGCTGACGGTCAGACGCTCGACGGCACGGTCGTCGGCCGTGACGCCGCGAAGGATCTCGCGATCGTGGCCGTGAAGCTCCGCAAGGACCTCCCGGCCGCGGATCTCGCGCGAGCCCGACAGCGTGCAGGTCGGCGAGACGGCGATCGCGCTGGGCAGCCCGTTCGGCTTCTCGGCTTCGGTCACGTCCGGCATCATCAGCGGCCTCGACCGCAGCCTCCCGATCGGCAACACCACGCTCACCGGTCTGATCCAGACCGACGCCCCGATCAACCCGGGCAACTCGGGCGGCCCGCTCGTCGACGCCGACGCGAAGGTCATCGGCATCAACACGGCGATCGCGTCTGAGGGCGGCGGCAGCAACGGCGTCGGCTTCGCGATCCCGGTCGAGACCGCGCAGACCCTCATGGACCAGGTGAAGGCCGCCGGCGGCGTCGACGCCCCTGCTGTGCAGGACGACAGCAGCAGCAGCTCGAACCCGCTCAGCCAGGTCCCCGGCCTCGGGCAGATCCCGGGCCTCGACCAGCTGCCGAACGACCTCAGCCAGATCCCCGGCCTCGACCAGATCCCCGGCCTGCAGAACCTGCTGAACGGCGATCCGAGCCAGGCCTTGCAGCAGCTGCTCAACGAGCTGCTCGGCAACGACCCCACCGCGCCGAGCCCCGATCAGGGCGGCCAGGGCACCACCCCCGACCAAGGCACCGGCAGCAGCGACGTGCAGCCCGCCCTCGGACTCGTCACGGTGAGCTCGCTTCCCGACGGCTACGCCCAGGAGCGCAACCAGATCGCGACCACGCAGTCCGGCTCGGGTGTGCAAGGAACGCAGACGATCGTGCTGCGCGGCCCGCGCGGCATCGTGACCATCGAGGCCGAGCGCGGCCCGAACGCGCAGTCGACCTACGACGGCACGAACGGTGACGACGTCCAGATCGGCGGCCATGACGCCAAGAAGACGAGCGATGGCTACGCGTGGGTCGACGGCGACCTCTTCGTGAAGGTCACCGGTGACTCGTTCGTGACCGACGCCGACGTGAAGGCGATCGCAGAGCAAGTCGAGGAGATCTGATGACCACCGTCGAGATGAACACGGAGATCGGTGACATGACGAACACGAACGACGTTGAGCTGCGCGCCCAGGCGTTCGGCGCAGCCGGTGCTCGCCTCGAGCAGGTGCTCGTCGAGCTCCGCAGCGTCATCGTCGGCCAGGAACGCGTGCTCGAGCGGGTGCTCGTCGGCTTGCTCGCCGGTGGCCACTGCCTCCTCGAAGGCGTCCCCGGCCTCGGCAAGACCCTGACCGTTTCGACGCTCTCGAAGGTGCTCGGCGGCACGTTCACTCGCATCCAGTTCACGCCCGACCTCATCCCGTCCGACATCGTGGGCACCCGCATCTACCGCCCGTCGACCGAGACGTTCGACGTCGAGCTCGGGCCGGTGTTCGCGAACTTCGTCCTCGCGGATGAGATCAACCGCGCGCCGGCGAAGGTGCAATCCGCGCTGCTCGAGGTCATGGGCGAGCGTCAGGTGTCGATCGGCGGTGTGACGCACAAGGTGCCGACGCCGTTCCTCGTGCTCGCGACGCAGAACCCGATCGAGTCCGAGGGCGTGTACCCGCTGCCCGAGGCGCAGCGTGACCGGTTCCTCATGCGCATCCCCGTCGACTACCCGAGTGGTGCGGAGGAGCACGAGATCGTCGCTCGCGCCGTCGGGCGCGGTCGCCACGCCCGCTCGGCTGCTCGAACCCGAGGACGTTGCGGCCCTGCAGCGGGTCGCGGCGTCGGTGACGGTCGCTCCCGAGGTCGCGGACTACGCGGTGCGTCTCGTGCTCGCGACCCGGCATCCCGAGGAGCACGACCTGCGCGAGCTCGACGGCCTGCTCGCCTACGGCGCGAGCCCCCGCGCGAGCATCGGCCTCGTCGCCGCTGGCCGTGCGCTCGCGCTGCTGCGAGGCCGTTCGACCCTGCTCCCGCAGGACGTCTACGACATCGCGTACGACGTGCTCAACCACCGTCTCGTGCTCTCGTTCGACGCGGTCGCCGATGGCGTGACCGTCGACGACGTGCTCGTCGCCACGCTGACGAAGGTCGGCGCGCCGAGGGTCCAGCCGTCCGCACGATGAGGCCCGCTGGGTTGCCCGCGAAGCCGCGGGTGACTCCTCCCTCCGCCGCCGCGATCGGCAACCTCGAGCTCGCCGTGCTGCGGCGTCTCGATGGCTTGCTGCAGGGCGACTACGCGGGACTGCTGCCAGGGCCGGGCAGCGACACCGGTGAGGCGCGTCCCTACGTCGCCGGCGACGACACGCGGCACATCGACTGGGCCGTGACCGCGCGCACGACGCAACCGCACGTGCGCGACACCATCTCCGACCGCGAGCTCGAGCTGTGGCTCGTCGTCGACGCGTCGAAGAGCCTCGACTTCGGCACCGCGCGGTCAGAGAAGCGAGAAGTCGTCTGGGCAGCCGCGGGAGCCTTCGCGCTGCTCGCGAGCCGGGGGGCAACCGGGTCGGCGCGTTGACAACCGCGTCGACCCGGGCAGTCTTCCCCGCTCGGTCCACCCGCGCGCACGTCGCGTCGATGCTGACCGCGCTCCGCCAGCCGCACGAGCACGAGGCCGCGGACGACACCGGTCTCCGTGAGGTGCTGCGGCGCGGTCGTCGCGTCGCCTCCCGTCGGGGCCTCGTCGTCGTGCTCTCCGACTTCCTCGCTCCCACCGGATGGGAGCGCGAGATGCAGGCGCTCGCACACCGTCACGACGTCATCGCGGTCGAGGTCGTCGATCCGCGGGAGCTCGCGCTCCCTGACGTCGGTCTGCTCCAAGTCGCCGACGCCGAGACTGGTCGGCGCCGTTACGTCGACACCCACGACCGAAAGCTGCGCGAGCGCTATGCCTCCGCTGCAGCTGCGCAGCGCGCCACGATCGCCCGCACGATCACGTCTGCCGGCGCCGATCACCTCGTGCTGCGCACGGACCGCGACTGGGTCGTCGATCTCGTTCGCTTCGTTGCCGGACGGCGCAAGCGCCGTCTCGCCGCTGCCGCTGGAGGGCACCGCTGATGGGCTCACTTTCGTTCGACGCGCCACACCGCTTGTGGCTGCTCATCATCCCGATCGCGATGGTGGTCGCGTACCTCGTGATGCAGCGCCGCCGGCGCTCGTACGCGGTGAGGTTCACCAACGTCGACCTGCTCGACTCGGTGGCGCCCGACCGTCCGGGATGGCGTCGCCATCTGCCTGCACTCCTCCTTCTCTTCGCGCTCGTGGTGGGTGCGATGGGGTTCGCCAAGCCGGCCCGCGCTGAGGAGGTCGCCAGCAAGGGCGGCGTCGTCATGCTCGCGATCGACACGTCGCTGTCGATGGAAGCCACGGATGTGAGCCCCACCCGGATCGACGCGGCCAAAGCGGCCGCAACGTCGTTCCTCAAGACGCATCCCCGACGGCGTGAGGGTGGGCGTCGTCGGCTTCGACGGCTCGTCGCAGATCCTCCTCGATCCGACGACCGACACTGCTGCGGTGAAGCGCACGATCGATCGACTGCAGCTCGGCGAGGGCACCGCGATCGGCGAGGCGGTCTTCTCGGCGCTCGAGGCGATCAACGCGCCCGATCCCGCGAACACGGGCGACGCAACCACGACCACGACGCCGCCGACGACCAGCGTCAAGCCGACCGACGGCAAGCTCGCCGGTGCGGTGGTGCTCCTGTCCGACGGCGAGACGACCCAGGGCCGTCCGAACGACGAGGCCGCGCAGGCCGCGGAGGCTGCGGGCGTGGCCGTGAACACGATCGCCTTCGGCACCGACTCCGGCATCGTCACCGGGCCCGACGGGTCGCAGATCCCCGTGCCGGTCAACCGTGACGCGCTGAAGACGCTCGCGGACCAGACCGGTGGCACGTACTCGTCTGCGCTGACCGGGGATCAGCTCAAGCAGGTGTACGCGAAGCTCGGCCAGTCCGCGGTGTCGCACGAGACGGTGCACCACGAGATCACCGACTGGTTCACGTTCGCGGCGATGGCGCTCGCGTTGCTGGCCGGTATCGGCTCGCTGGTCTGGTTCAGCCGCCTGCCCTGACCCGCGCCGCAAACGGTCGGCACGGGGGAGGCGAGTTCCGTAGCCTCGGCGCCCATGGGCGTCGAAGTACGAACGATCACCGAGGACGAGCTCGAAGCCTGGGGCCGGTCGATGGCGCGTGGGTTCATGCACGTGTCGCCGGCCGAGGGCGATCACGAGTTCCGACGCGGTCACACGGACCTCGACCGGGCGTGGGCTGCGTTCGACGGCACATCGGTGGTCGGCACCTTGCGGTCGTTCCCGACTCCGCTGACGCTGCCCGGCGGCGCGTCCGTGACGTCTGCCGCGCTCACTGCGGTGACCGTCACCGCGACGCATCGCCGTCAGGGCCTCCTCACGCGCATGATCACCGGCGACCTCGACTCGTCCGTCGACAAGGGCGAGCCGGTCGGCATCTTGATCGCGGCCGAGTTCCCGATCTACGGGCGCTTCGGCTACGGCTCGGCCGCGGACCACAACATCTTGAAGCTCGACGTGTCGCGCACGCGCTGGGTGCGCGAGGCCGAAGGCACGGTCGAGCTCGTGGACGAGGCGACCGCGCGCAAGGAGGCACCGGCGGTCTACGAGCGCTTCCGCGCCCAGCAGCCCGGAGCCATCGGCCGCGACGACCGCTGGTGGGACATCGCGTTCCGCATCGTGAAGTTCCCGTCGTTTCCGATCGCGGAGAAGTTCTGGGCGTTGTGCCGCGATCGACGGGGCAAGGTCGTCGGATATGCGTCGTACACGATCGACGATCACTGGGTGCAGCGCCGTCCCGAGAACACCGTGACCGTCGGCGAGATCATGGGTGTCGACGACGAGGCGACGCTGCGGCTCTGGCAGTACCTCGCGCAGATCGACTGGGTGCGCACCGTGAGCGCGAACGACCGGTCGGTCGACGATCCGATCGCTTGGCAGCTCGTCGACGGACGAGCCGTGCGGGCGCACGAGCGCACCGACTTCCTCTGGGTGCGCCCGCTCGACGTGCCCGCCTTGCTGTCGAGCTCGTCGCTATCCGGTCGACGGGCGGGTGACGCTCGAGGTCGTCGATGACATGGGCTACGCGAACGGGCGGTTCACGATCGAGGGTGGCCCCGACGGCGCGACGTGCACGAAGGCGCGCGGTCGTGCCGACGTCACTCTGTCCGCATCGGCGTTGGGCGCTGTGTCGCTCGGCGGCACGTCACTGTCGACGCTCGCTCGCGCGGGTCAAGTCGACGAGCACAAGGCCGGTGCGGTGACGCGCGCGGACGCCTTGTTCGGGTGGAGTCGGGTGCCCTGGTGCAACACGTGGTTCTGAGCGCCCGCCTACGCTCTCTCGCATGACGCCCGCTGAACGTCCGATCGTCCAACCTCCTGTGGTGAAGCCGGTCGACGGCCGCCTCGGCGTGCTCACGGTCGGCCTCGGCGCGGTGGCCACCACGCTCATCGCCGGCGTCGAGCTCGCCAAGCGGGGGATGGGCGAGCCGATCGGCTCGCTCACGCAGATGGGCACGATCCGGCTCGGCAAGCGCACCGAGCACAACGTCGCCGCTGATCAAGGACTTCGTGCCGCTCGCGACGCTCGACGACCTCGTGTTCGGCGCCTGGGATCCGTTCCCCGACGACGCCTACGTCGCCGCGCAGCGCGCCGGCGTGCTCGAGGCGGGCAGGCACCTCGAGGCCGTCGCCGAGGCGCTGCGCGCAGTGCGCCCGATGAAGGCGGCGTTCGACCCGCGCGTACGTGAAGCGCCTCGACGGGCCGAACGTGAAGCCGACATCGAGCAAGCGGGCCATGCTCGAGGCGATCCGCGAGGACATCAACACGCTTCCGCGACGAGCACCAGCTCGATCGTGTCGTGATGATCTGGTGCGGCTCGACCGAGATCTTCATCGAGCCGGGCCCGGCGCACATGGACCTCGAGGCGTTCGAGGCGGCGATCGACGCCGACGACCCGACGATCGCGCCGTCGATGCTCTACGCCTACGCCGCGCTGCAGGAGGGCGTGCCGTTCGCCAACGGCGCGCCGAACCTCACCGTCGACATCCCGGTGCTGCGCGAGCTACGCGACCGAGCACAAGCGTCCCGATCTGCGGGCAAGGACTTCAAGACCGGCCAGACGCTGATCAAGACGCGTGCTCGCGCCCGATGCTCAAGGCCCGCATGCTCGGCGCTCGCCGGGCTGGTACTCGACGAACATCCTCGGCAACCGCGACGGCGAGGTGCTCGACGACCCCGACAGCTTCAAGACCAAGGAGGAGTCGAAGCTCGGCGTGCTCGAGCACATCCTCGAGCCCGAGCGCTACCCCGAGCTCTACGGCGACGTGTACCACAAGGTGCGCATCAACTACTACCCGCCGCGCGGCGACAACAAGGAGGGCTGGGACAACATCGACATCTTCGGCTGGCTCGGCTACCCGATGCAGATGAAGGTCGACTTCCTCTGCCGCGACTCGATCCTCGCCGCGCCGCTCGCGCTCGACCTGGTGCTGTTCACCGACCTCGCGCAGCGCGCCGGGCTCGGCGGCATCCAGGAGTGGCTGAGCTTCTACTACAAGGCGCCGCAGGTGCGCGCCGGGCCTCTACCCCGAGCACGACCTGTTCATCCAGCAGACGAAGCTGAAGAACACGCTGCGCTGGATGATGGGCGAGGAGCAGATCACCCACCTCGGCATCGAGTACTACATCGACGAGTAGTCAGTCGCGGCGCCTCGCTGCGAGATTGACGATTGGAGGACGCCATACGTGCCCCGAATCATCAATCTCGTGTGTTCGCGCCCACAAGACGGGGTGCACGGTGTGCGAGCCGCTCAGGCCCTTGAGCTCGACGACTCGTGGCTCGCCGAACTCGAGGTCGCCGCGGGCGTCGACGATCTCACGGACGAGGGACGACACCAGGATCTCGCCGCCCTTGGCTTCGTTCGCGATGCGCGCCGCGAGCACGACGTGCTTGCCGAACAGGTCACCGTCGTCGCCGAGGATCACTTCGCCGGTGTGGAGCCCGACCCTGATCTGGATCGCGTCGGCGGGGTTGGAGTGAGCGTGGGCCTCGAGGGCTCGTTGCACCTCGCTCATGCATTGCACCGCTGACCGGGCCGACGAGAACGAGAGCATGAAGCCGTCGCCCTGCGCCTTGATCTCGGTGCCGCGATGGCGGGCGAGCGCTCGACGCACGATCGTGTTGTGCACGCCGAGCAGCTCGACCCACTTGGCGTCGCCGAGCTCGACGGCACGCTCGGTCGACGACTCGATGTCGCTGAACACGATCGTCAGCGTGCCCGCGTCGGTGTCGAGGCTGGCGTAGTCGCGGTGATCCTCCGCGGCTGCGGCCGCGACCATGTCGATCGAGCTCGCGCGTAGCCGGCGGGCTGCCTCGGGATCCTGTGTGCGACCGATCTGAGTGGCTCGGGCATCGAGCGCCAGCTCGACCGTGCAGTCGCCGAACTCGACGACCTCGCCTCGCAGCAGGACGTGGGCACCTTCGAGGGGCTTGCCGTCGATCGTCGAGCCGTTGGTCGACCCGAGGTCTTCGACGACGACGCGCCCTCGTTCGGCGCGCAGCTGGAGGTGGCGACGCGAGATCTGCGGGTCGTCGAGCAGCAGCCCGTCGCACTCCCGGCCGATCTCGAGGATGTCTCGGATGACGAGGTGGAGCGGCGTACGTCCCGGCTCTCGGACGACCACCGTCGGTTCCACCACCTCGAACATGTTCGCACTGTCGCAAGCCGGGGTTGCAGATCGATCACAACCGGCCGGCGAGTGGCGACTTGTGATCGATCTGCAACCGCTGTCGCTCGGCTGTGACTCGAGTCGTGGCCGGCCTGTCATCGCTCGGGCGGACGGTCGGTGCATGGCACACACGACCGTTCTCCGACTCGTTGCATGCGCTCTTGCGCTCGTCACCACCGGGGCCGTCGCGGCTCCGCTCGCCGCGGCCGACACGAAGCCAGCCGTCGTCATCCTCTACGGCGACTCGCTCGCGTGGGAGGCGCAGGACCACTTCGTGGCGGCCGTCACACTGGGCACCGACGCGACTGCGATCGGCCGCAGCTTCGGCGGCACGGCGATCTGCGACTACTTCGACATCATGAGGAAGGACGCCGCGAGCCTGCACCCGGCGGCGGTCGTCCTCGAGTTCAGCGGCAACCGATTCACGACGTGCATGCACCATCCCGACGGGACGGGCATGGGTGACGGCGAGGCGTACATGAAGTACGTCGCCGATGTGCGGGAAGCGGTGCAGATCTTCACCAGCGTGGGCACGCACGTGTACCTGGCCGGCGCGCCGGTGAGCCGGCCAGTGCCCGGCTCGTTCCAGCGCGGGCGAGCATTGAACGTCATGTACTCCTGGGTCGCGCTCGTGAGCGCTCCCGGGACGGTGACCTACGTCGACGCCGGCACTGCGGTGCAACTCGGGACCGAGTACACGGACGAGCTGCCGTGCCTGCCCGAGGAGCCGTGCCCGGGCGGCAGCGGCACCACGGTCGTGCGGTCGTACGACGGTGTGCATCTGTGCCCGGGCGACGACACCCACCGCGACGCCGGTCACGAAGCGGTGCCTCGTGTGGTCGAGCGGCGCCTACCGCTACGGCCGGGCGATGGCCGCGCCGGTGATCGCGCAGCTCTCAAGCTGATTCAGACGATCGTCGAGCACGGCCTGAGCGGCCTTGGCCTCGTGGGGCATGCCGAGCTCGGTGGCACGCGCGAACGCGTCGGCGGCGAGCGCGTCGAGCTCGGTCGCGGTCTCCGCGGCCGTCTCGGGACGCGAGTGCCCGAGCGAGTTGGTGTGAAGTCCGGATCGAGTGCGGCACGACCCGCGCTCGCTCGCACAACGCGGCGGCGGCCTCGAGGCAGGCGACGGCCTCGTCGTGGCGACCGAGCAACGTCAACAGGTCGCCCCGTAGGCCGTCGGCGGCGTCGAACACCAGCCAGCTGAACGGCAGGATCAAGCAGCTGCCCGTGGTAGGGCTCGAGGATCGCCTCGAGCACCGCCGCCGATCGCACGTCGCGCAGCCCCGCTGCTGCCGCGCCCGCCATCGCCAGCGCGGCGAGACGGAACTGGTCCCATGGCAGCGACTCGAAGTCATCCGCGGCGAACCGGTCGAAGCGGGGATCGCGCTCCCCCCGCCGAGCACGCACAGACGATCCCCCAGAGCTCGACGAACGTGCGCAGAGACCGGCGGTCGGCAGCGAAGCCATCCAACCCGTTGAGGAGGTCGTCATCGCGGCCACTCCAACTCCACGCCATGCCGATCTGTGCCGCGGTGGACGCGGCGTACGCCGATTCGGGATGGAGCTTCGAGAGCGCGTCGAATGCCAGCCGTTCCGCGTCGGCGAGCCGGCCGTCGAGGAGCGCGACGCGCCGTCTCGATCATTGCGACATCGGCCTGTCCCACGCCGGTGCGAGCCGCGAAGGCCGCGAACTCCGCGAAGAGGGCGTCGAAGTCGTCGCGGTCCCCGTGTCGCAGGGACGAGCTGAGCGCCACGCCGGAACGCCTGGAGCATCCAGATCCCTCCGACCGCGTCGGCGCGCCACGCGTATGTCACGCGCCAGCCTGCGATCGTCGACGTCAGCGTCGGCGAAAGTGCAGCCACCACCGATTGTCGGCCACCAGCATTCGACCGAGCGGATCGCACCTCTCGACCTCGGCGGCCGCGGCCTCGACTTCGGCGATGGCCCGTTCATGGTCGGAGCCGATCGCCGTCCTGCAACTCCAGCCGGGCAGCGATCGCGACCAGCGCTGGCCGCCAGTCGTCGTCGGCGCCCATGTCGAGCACGGCCCGCACGAGCTTCGCCGCGGTGGGGTCGACGACGCCGGGCGCTCGTGAGCCATCCGTAGGTGATCGCGGCACGAGCGGCGAGGTCGGGCCAGCCATGCTCGACCGCGAGCCGGCCAGCCTCACTCACGAGAGCACGCGCGGCGGCGAGGTCGCCGACCTGGTTCCAGCCGCGGCAGTCACCGATGACCAGGATGGCGTGGCACCGAAGCTCGGGCGCATCGAGTGCGCTGTCATCGATGAGGGCCAAGGCGCGATGCGCATAGTCATCGGCCGCGTCCAATGCTCCGATCGTCAGCCGCTTCCTCGGCCGCGACCACGGCCGCCTCCGCCGCGATGAGCGGGTCGCCGGCGAGGACCCCCTCGCACAGGTGGTGTGCGACGGCACCGTGCGGGGCGCTGCCCGAGGCCGCGAGCGCTTCGCCGATCCGCCAGTGCAGATGGGCTCGGCGGGGACCGCTGATCTCCTCGAGAAGGGTCTGGCGCACCAACGCGTGCGTGAACGCGAGCGTGCCGGGAACGTTGGGCACTTCCCGCAGCAGGCCGGGTCTCGCGGCCTCGTCGAACGCGACAGCCGCGACGCGCGGGCGCCACGCCGGCCGCCGCGGCGACGGTGGACAGGTCGAACTCGCGGCCGACAACCGCCGCGACCGAGAGAAGGTCGTTGGTTGCGTCGCTCAACCGCGACAGGCGTCGCCCGACGACATCACGAACGCCCTCGGGAAGACCGAGGTCGGCCAGCGCCCGGTCGGTGGTCCATATCCCGTCGCGCTGGAAGATCGCGCCGGTCTCGGCGAGGTGGGCCACGACCTCCTCGGCGAAGAACGGGTTCCCGTCGGTCTCGTCGTGCAATGCGGTGACGAACTCGGGTGGCGCGTCATGACCGGCGCGATCGTGGAGCAGCGCGCCGATCGCCTGCTCCTCGAGACCGCGCAGCGCCACCCGCTCGACGCGGGGGTCGCGTCGCAGGTCGGCGAGCAGCTCGCTCAGCGGATGGCGGCGGTCGACATCGGTGTCGCGGTAGGTGCCCAACACGAGCATCGGCCCGCCTCGTTCGCTGCTCAAGATCCACCGGAGCAGCCCCAGCGTCGCCGGATCGGCCCAGTGCAGATCGTCGAGCACCAACAGCAGCGGGCTGGTGCCGGAGATCTGCGCGAGCAGCGAGTCGACCGCGTCGAACAGCCGCGCCCGATCAGACGCTGCATCCGTCGTCGGCCTCGCCACGACATCGGGCACCCGCTCGCCGACGACCGAGATGCACCGCACGAGATCCGGCGCCAACGGCGCCAAAGCAGCGATCTCTTCGTCGTCGGCGCTCTGGACGAAGCCGCCGAGCGCGTGCACCCACGCCTCGTACGCGATCCCCACCCCGTCGTCACACCACCCGTACAACACCCGCGCGCCGTCAGCCGGCGACCTCGGCCGCCACCGCTGCGGCCAGCCGCGTCTTGCCGATCCCCGGCTCGCCCGCAACCAGCACCAGCCGCCGCTCTCGGGCCGTCACCGCGCTCTTCCACGCGGTGCGCAGCTGACCGAGTGGCAGCTCGCGCCCCACACAGGCACCCCGTGCTGCGATCTCGACAAGTCGCGGCGGCACGACCGCGCGAACGGCGCGTCGCCGGTGCACCTCCCGCGCGGGTCCCGCGGTCCCTGTGTCGATGCGTGGGTCTCGAGCTCGCGATCATGCGCTCGAGCTCGGCGAGCTCGCCCGACGGTTCGAGGCCGACTTCCTCTGCGAGATGTCGGCGGTAGGCCTGGAATGACCGAAGCGCGTCGGCCTGCCGGCCGTCGCGATACAAGCGCGAGCATGAGCTTGTGCCGCGATCGCTCTCGTAGCGGAAACTCGACCGTCAAGCGTTCGAGCTCGCCGACGGCCTCAGCGGTCTCGCCGAGGATGCGTAGCGCTTCCGCGCGGTCCTCACGAGCGCTCAGCCGAAGCTCTTCGAGTCGGGACGCTGCCGCCCACGCCCAGGGCTCGGACGCGAACTCGTCGTACGCCGGTCCGTTCCACAGGGCCAGCGCTTCGTCGAGCCGCACCTTGGCCTCGGTCGCGTCCCCCGCCTCGAGTCGCGAGTGGGCCACGGCAACCAGTTGCTCGAAGCGGGTGGCGTCGATCATGTCCGGGTCGACGACGAGCGAGTAACCCGGATCACGCTTCTGAACCAGTCCGTCCCCGAGGGCGGCGCGCAGTCTTGACAGGTAGGTGTTGAGCGTCTTTGCCGCCCGCTCGGGTGGCTCCTCGCCGGCCCACACCGCGTCGATCAGCCGCTCGACCGACACCACCTTTCCGGCGTGAATGACGAGGGCGGCGAGCAGTCTCCGCTGGCGGGGACCCCCCAGGGGCACTTCGGCGTCGTTGTCACGCACCTCGACCGGGCCCAGGACCTGGATCTCCATGACTGCCCCCCACCTCCTGGCAGATCGGACATCCTGAACCCGCGAGGTCGGCGTTCGCAATCGGCCGAGGTCACGGCCCGACAAACGCTGATGGCGAGGTCACGCGCCGGCCGGATACTGCGGACAGGTCACGTGGTACGGCTCGCCCTCGGGGAGGAACTTGGTCCACTCGTCTCGAGTGAGGTTGCGGCCGGCGGCCTCGCACGCCCGCACCCGCCACACCGCCGGGTCGAGGTCCCAGATCATCATGCGGTGGTGGTCGGGGTCCTGGACCACCGCGGTCTTGGAGTTCGTCATCATTCCGTCAGACTCGAGAGACGAGGTGGCTCGGATCGGCTCGCCGATCGGTTGACCCGTGCCGACGTCCCACAGCTGGATCAGTGCCGTCTTGGCCGACGACGACGCCTCGGGCGCCGCCATGTCCGTCGGATGCGACCGCGACCGTCGAGCTGCCGGCTGGACCGGTGAAGCTCGGGCCGGCCTGTCGGTCTGCCACCGGATCGACGAGTCGGATCTCCCCGGTCGCGATGTTCGGTAGGACCAGGGCCCCACCTGGCCCCCAGACGGGGAACCAGTAGGGGTCCGTGGGTGATCCGTAGGTGCGAATCGGCTGGCCGGACGCGTCGAAGACCCATGCCTTCCCTCGTGTGCCGGCGATCGGACGCCGCCGACCGCCAGCTTTCCGTCCTTGTCGTATTCCAGCGAGAGCGGCAGGTGAGAGGTCGGGGAGAGCAAGGTCCTCGAGAAGTGCGCCAGTCGTGGCGTCGATTCGCACCACTCGGTTTTGGACTCCGCCTGCGAGCACCCGCCCATCAGGGCTCCACGCAAGCGGTTCCCCTATGAACGGCACACCGGGCACGGGGAGGCGGCGGAGAGATGTCCCGTCGGCCACGGAGAACACCTCGATCTCGGCCGGCTGCCCGTCGTACGCGGCGGAGCCGATCGCAACCTCCTGTCCGTCCGGGCTGAAGGCCACCTCGAACGGGCCGTGTCCGTGCATCGTGCCCCAATTCGGGAACCGTCGGGCCGGGTGCAGGGTCTGCAGAAGCTTTCCCGTCGCGACGTCGACGATTGCCGTGTCGTTGTCGGAACCATCGATCGGGACGGCGAACCGGGTGCCGTCCGGCGAGAACGTGGCGATCCAGCCGGTGGTCGCCGCCGGACGAGCCAGCTTCTGGCGCCCGACGAGGTCGAGCACGGCGATCTCGCCGCCGCTGCTGGCGACGAAGAGCGTCGTGTCGTCGGGCGTGAAGCCGAGACCGATCGGCGGCGGGGAGAGGGGCACCGTTCGGTCGGGGCCGACCCGTTCGCCTGTCGCCGTGTCGAAGATCCAGACGTCACCGTAGCCGCTGACGGCGCCCATCAGCGATCCGTCGCTGCTGAACGCGATATGGACCTGGTAGCCGGCGTCACGACGGCGTGCCGAGCGTCTTGCCCGTGGCGACGTCGACGATGTGAGCGTCGCCGTCGGTGAAGCCTCCGATGCCGAGCCGCGTCCCGGTCTCGTTCAATGCGATCGATCGCCGGAAAGGGGAGTGTCACCGCCGGCGCGATCGGTTCTCCGGGTCGCCACATCGACGACGGCGATGTTCCCGACCCCGCTCTCGATGGCCAGCCGGTGCCGTCGCCGCTGTCCGGCGTGCCGAGCGTCTCGCCCGTGGCAACGTCGAGGATGCCTGCGCTATAGGGGTTGCGACGCCGAGCCGCGTCCCGGTGTCGTTCAACGCGATACGTGCAGGAAAGGCGAGTGTCACCGGCGGAGCGACGGTTCTCCGCGTTGCCACATCGACGACGCGCGATGTTTCCGACTCCGCTCTCGATGGCCAGCCGCGTGCCGTCGCCGCTGAACGCGAGCATCGTCGCAGGCGGGCCATCGATCGTGCCGAGCACCGATCCGCTGCTGAAGTCGACGAGCCGTACACCGGCTCGGTCGCGATGGCAACCGTCGCCGTCCCCTGCCGGAGCCACGGCAACGGGGACGGTCCCACCGAGCAATGGACTCGCGATGCCGTCGCTCGCCAGGACGCGCACGCCGCCGTGGTCGTCTCGCTGGAGAACCTCAGGGCTGTTCGGGCGAATGGCGAGGCCCCCACCCGAGGCTCCGAGCACCTCCGAACACCGGACCGTCACCTACCTTCCACTCCTGCGCAGTCGTCGCCCGTGGAGGTGTCGATCTCGACGATGCGTCCGTCCGCCGTGCCGCCGGACACCCGGCTTCCATCCGGGCTGAAGACGACGTTCAGCAATGGGGTCGTGTACACCGATCGGAGGAGCGCCGGATTCGCGAGCAGCGCGACCTCGAGGGAACCCAAGGTGTCGTCGCCCGGGAGCAGCCGATCGGCCTCGAGCGCGAGGAGCAGACCCTGTGAGGGATTCGACGCGGCGAGTGACCTGGCCTGGAAGGCCAGGCGTCCCAGCGTTGCGGTGCGTGCCTCCGCGGTGGCTTGCCGAGCTGTGCTCGCCGCGAGAGCGCTCTGTGCCTGCGCCCGGTTCCGCTGGTCCGTCGCTTCGCTGCGTTGTGCGACCGCGACTGCGCCCGCGATCGAGCGCGCCGACGAGCGTGATGGCGAGGCCGACCGTGAGCGTTCGCAGCCGTCGAGCGTTGCGTCGACGGCGACGGTCATCCGCCTGCGCGGCGTCATCGCTCGCCGCGATGAACTCTGTCTCGCGGGCCGACAGCTGTGACGGCTTGGCGGCCACGAGGTCTGCCGCCGCAGCCAGGCGTGCCCCTCGGTAGAGGTCTCCTGGCTCGCGCCCGCGAGCGTCCCATGCATCCGCCGCGTCGGTCAGGTGTCGCATCACGGTCAGCGACTCGCGGTCCTCGTCCAACCAACCCCTCAAACGCGGCCAATTCCGGATGAGGGCTTCGTGAGCGACCTCGACCGTCGGCTCGCGTGTGACGGGGTCGTGATCGAACGCCAACAGGCGGGCGTCACCGAACGCCTCGATCACCGACGCCGGTACGCCGTGCAGCTCGGACATGCGGGCGCGGCGGCGAGTGTCCTCGGTCCCAGCGCCGGGTGAGACGAGCCTCTCGAAGAGCCCGCGCACCGCGTCGACGTCGCCGACTTCTTCGCACAGCGCGTCGGCGCGCCCGGCCACTGAGCCTGGCAACCCCCCGAGCTCGCGGTACGCATCCACGGTGAGGCGGGTGCCATCGCGGCGGTCGTAGAGCTCGGTCAACGTGTACTGAAGAAGGGGGAGGCTCGCGGGGTTGGTCGTCGCGTCCGCAACCAGCGCTGCGACCAAGGCCGGCTCGACGGACACTCCCACACGATCCGCAGGTCCGGTGATGGCACGCTCGAGCTCGTCTCCGTCGAGGGGTGTCACAGCCACCGTGTGATCCCGAACCAGCTCCCCGAGGCCGCCGACGGCAAGCGGTCTGTCATAGAAGTCGGCCCTGAGGGTGATGACCGTTCGCACCCGCGAGCGGGGGTCGGTGGCAGCCGCCACGAGCGCATCCGCGAACCCCACCCTGTCCTCGGCAGACGCCAGCGTGAACAGCTCTTCGAACTGGTCGATGACCAGCACGAGCTCCGTGTCGTCGTCCGGCAGGATTCGCTTCGCCGCTCTCATCAGTCCGCGCTCGTCAGCGACCAACTGGGGAAGCAGCGACGTCACCGAGCCCGGCGCCAGGCGGAGCAGGGCGTTTTCGAGCTCGTCGAAGGGATGCGCGCCAGGCACCATCGCGGCAACCCACCGGCCGCGCTGACGCAGCACCGGGATCAACCCCGCACGGACCACAGACGACTTGCCAGAGCCGGATGGGCCGACAACCGCGATGAACGCCGAGTTCGTCGTCGCCTCGACGAGCCGAGCGGTCGTGGCGTCCCGACCGAAGAACTCGGCGGCGTCGGCCTCGCCGAACGGGTGCAGTCCCTTGTAAGGGTTCACGCGCTGCTCTTGGAGCGAGACGAGCGTGCGGCTCGCGTGGGCCCGGGGCCGATCACTCCCGGCGTCGACACTCTGACGGCTCGTCGTCACGCCTCGTGCCGGCGAGGCGGCGGCGGCCCGCCACGCGAGGACGAGCTCTCCCATGTCCCCGAAGCGTTCGGAGGGCTCAGGAGCAGTGGCGGTGCGCATCACGAGATCGAGCCCGACGGGGAGGTCTGCGCGGGAGTCGCGGACGGATCGGATGGGCCCGGCGACTTTCGTGCGGCGCAAGGGAAGCAAGCGAGCCGTTCTCGAAGGGTGGATTGCCGGTCGCGAGCTCCCACAGGAGCACGCCGAACGCGTAGATGTCGGACGCGATCGACGCGTCCTGTCCCTCGAGTTGCTCGGGCGCGGCGTACACAGGAGAACCGGCGGAGCGAAAGGCATCGCCCGTGCGATCTCCTGCCGCGGTGAGCGCGATCCCGAAGTCGCCGAGGTACGCGTTGCCGACCTCGTCGTACATGACGTTCGCCGGCTTCACGTCACGGTGCACGACCCCCGCCGCGTGCGCGACGGCGAGTGCGGTGCCGACCTGCTCGACCAGCTGCGTCAGCTGGTCGAGGGTGAACGGGCCTTGCCGCACGAGCCGTTCCTCCGCCGAGCCGCCGCGGAGGTAGCGCATCACGAGGAACGCGCCGCCGGGCTCGCGCCAGTAGTCGTAGAGCGGGACGATGTGCGGATGCTCGAGTCGCGCGACCAGCTGCGCCTCGGCCTCGAACCGCGTGATGAACCGAGGGTCGTCCGCGAGCTCGGGCTTCACGACCTTGACCGCGACCTCACGCCCGACAGACGGTTGGACACCCCGATAGATCGCACCGAACGCGCCTTCGGCGATCTTCTCGTGCAGCTCGTAGCCGCGGATGCTTCGGCCCCGGCCCTCTGTATCGAGTGAAGGGTCTCGATCGACGATGCGGTGCTCGAGACTTTGCAGCTCAGCGCTCGGCTCGAGGCCGGTTTCGTCGGCGAGCTGCTCTCGGAACGTTTGGAAGGCGCGCAGCGCTTCCGCGTGCCGACCCGAGCGGTAGAGCGCCAGCATCAGCGCAGCGCGTGGCCGCTCGCGCATCGGCGCCTCGCGTGTCATCGCTTCGGCTTCGCCGGCTACCTCGGCATGAGCACCGAGAGCGAGGCGAGCCTGGAGTCGATCCTCTTTGACGACCCAGCGCAGCTCTTCCAGCCGCACGACGTTTCCGACGGCCCATGGCTCATCCGAGAAAGGCGAGAACGGTCGTCCCCGCCACAGGCTCAGGGCTTCGTCGCAAAGGGCGACGGCCCGAGCCGCGTCTCCTGCTTCTCGCGCGGCGCTCGCTCCGCGCACGAGCTCGGCAAAGCGTTCGGCATCGACGGAGGCCGAGTCGACCGCGAGTCGATAGCCGCCGGAGGTGGTCGCAACAGTGCCCTCGCCCACGACCGAGCGGAGTCGAGACACATAGGTGCGCACCGCCTTCACGGAGTTCTCGACTTCGGCGCCGTCGAAGAGCGCCTCCACCAGATGATCGACCGACACGGTGTGGTTCGCTTCGACCAGAAGCGCACCGAGGAGCCGGTGTTGAGTCGGCCCGCCGAGCGAGAGCACGCTCTCGTCCTCGCCCACCACCTCGATCCCTCCGAGGACCTCGTACCGCATACGCACCCCCACCTGGTGCCTGAGCCTGTGGCTCGACCGTACGACAGCACGATTTCAGGCCGGCTTCAACCGCTCCGCTGGCTCCAGCGCCCCGGTTTCAGCGGGATTGGGCACTTGCCGCCGCATACGCGCCCAAACGCCCAATCTCAGTCGGGTTCGATGTGGGTGAAGCCGAAGCGGCCCTTGATGCAGAGGTTGCCGTGGGTGATCGAGTGGTCCTCGGGGCTCGTGACCTTCACGATGCGGTTGTCCTGCACGTGCAGCTCGAGGTTGCAGCCGACCCCGCAGTATCCGCACACGGTGGTCGTCACGGTCTGCGTCGTCCTCATCCCACGTGCCGTCGTGGCGCATCTCGAACTCGGTGGTCGGCGTGAGCGCGCCCGTCGGGCACACCGCGATGCAGTTGCCGCAGTACACGCAGGCCGAGTCGGGCAGCGCCGCGTCCCACTCAGCGGAGATGTGGGCGTCGAACCCACGGCCCGCGACCGAGATGGCGAATGTGTTCTGCCACTGCTCGCCGCACGCGTCGACGCACTTGTAGCAGAGGATGCAACGCCCGTAGTCCCGCACGTAGAGGTCGTTGTCGATCGTCGCCGGCTGGTGCACGGTCGCCGCGTCCGTGCCGAACCGAGCCGGGGACGCTCCGTACTCGTCCACCCACGCGGCCACGTTCGGCGCCCAGTCGAGCTCAGCCGTCGAGGCGAGCAGCTCGAGCACGAGCTTGCGGGCGTGCGAGGTGCGATCGGTCTGCGTGCGCACGACCATGCCGTCCTCGGCCAGCCGTGAGCACGCGGGCACGAGCACCCGACTGCCCTCGAGCTCGACGACGCAGATGCGGCACGCGTTCTTCGGATGCAGCGTCTCGCCGAAGCACAGCGTCGGCACGTCGACGTCGCTGGCTCGGCACGCGTCGAGCAGCGTCGCCCCGGGCTCGACCGTGACCGTGCGGCCGTCGATCGAGACGTCAGGCATCGGGACCTCGGCTCCGAACGGTTCGAACCTACGCAGCGCGGAGTCGATCGCGTCGTACGCGGTCTGGCCGAGGCCGCAGATCGAGGCGTCGCGCATGCACTGTCCCACCTCGTCGAGCAGCGCGAGCTCGCGCCGTGCGTCGCCGCCCTTCGTCAGTCGCACGAGCGCCTCCTGTTGGCGGACGGTGCCGACTCGGCAGGGCACGCACTGACCGCAGCTCTCGTGCCGGAAGAAGCCCGCGATGCGCACGAGCAGCGGACGGAGGTCGACGGTGTCGTCGAGCGGGAGGATCACGCCAGAGCCGAGCGATGCCCCGATCGCACGCGCGCCCTCGAACGTGAGCGGCGCGTCGAGGGCCTCGGGTCCCACGAAGCGCCCGGCCACTCCGCCGAGCAGCACGGCCTGCAGCCGTCCGGTGCCCCCGACGCCACCCGCGAGGTCGATGACCTCGCGCAACGTGGGGCCGAACGGCACCTCGTACACGCCGGGCCTGCCGACGTGGCCCGACACGCAGAACAGCTTGGTGCCCGTCGACATCCCGCTGCCGGTGCGAGCGAACGCGTCGCCGCCGTCGAGCACGATCGGCAGCACGTTCACGAGCGTCTCGACGTTGTTCGCGACCGTCGGCTGGCCGAAGAGGCCGACATCGACAGGGAAGGGCGGCTTGCTTCGCGGCTCACCGCGATATCCCTCGATCGAGTTGAACAGCGCGGTCTCCTCACCGCAGATGTACGCGCCCGCGCCCTTGCGCATCTCGATGTCGAAGCGAACGCCGCGCCCGAGGATGTCGTCGCCCAGGTAGCCGGCCGCTCGTGCGGCCTCGATCGCAGCCGCGATCCGCTGCCAGGCGATGGGGTACTCGCCGCGCAGGTAGAGGTACCCGCGCTCGCACCCGGTCGCGAAGCCCGCGATCGTCATGGCCTCGATGACCGAGAACGGATCGTTCTCGATCACCACACGATCCTTGAACGTGCCCGGCTCGCTCTCGTCGGCGTTGGCGACGAGGTAGTGCGGTGTCGATGCGTGCGCCGCAACCGCCTGCCACTTGCGGCCGGTCGGGAACGCGGCGCCGCCACGACCGACGAGGCCGCTGCGCGTCACTTCGTCGACGACGGCGGACGCGCCGATCTCGATCGCCTTGCGCAGCGCGTCGTAGCCACCGTGCGACTCGTACGAGGTGAGCGACGACGGGTCGACGACGCCCGCCCGCGCGAGGAGGACGAGCCCCGGCTGCCCGCGTTGCGGCACCGACCAGGCGGCATCCCACTCGCCGTCGTGCACGGGAGCAGCGGTCGGCGCCTCACCGGCCTCGACGACGAGCGCCGCGGGAGCGCGCTCGCACAGCCCGAGACACGGGCTCGCCTCACCCTCCAAGGGCCCGCCGGCGACCGCGCACGCGATGTCGACGCAGGCATGCACGACGCGTGGGGCACGAGGCTCCAACGAGAAGAGGTCGTAGAACGACGCGACGCCGTACGCCTCAGCCGGCGCGACGGAGAGGCGGCGGCAGACGTAGTCGAGGCCCACCGCGGCTGATCCATCCGACGCGGTCCTGCAGCGCGTGGAGTGCCGGCAGCAGCAGGTCTCGGCGCTCGCGGTCCGCGCGTGCGACTCGTAGCTGTGGGTCGAGTGGCATCGCGGCGCCGAGCACGCGGTCGACGGCCTCGCGCTCGGCATCGGTGGGCGCATCGGACGAGAAGCGGAGGTCCATCTATGCGACTTCCACGCGCACGGCTGTTGCTTTGAACTCGGCGGTGCCGCTCTTCGGATCGGTGGCGTTGATGGTCAGCACGTTGGTGTCGGCTTCGTCGGGGAAGTGGAACGTCATGAACGCGAGTCCCGGGCGAAGCCCCTCGTCGACGCGCGCGGGCACCACGATCGAGCCTCGCCGCGACGTCACGCGCACCCGCTGCCCCTTCGCCAACCCGAGTGAGCGCGCGTCTGCAGGGGAGAGATCGATCGTCTCGCCGTCCGCACGCAACGGTGACGCGATCGCGCCGCTCTGCACGCCGGTGTTGTAGCTGTCGAGGCGGCGTCCGGTCGTGAGGCGGATGGGGAAGTCGTCGTCGAGCAGGTCGACGGGCAGCTCGTGCTCGACGACGGAGAACGCGGCCGGCTTGCCTCGGTCAGCAGGATCGTCGGCCCACAAGCGGCCGTGGAGGTACGACGGCTCGAGCGAGTCCTCGGTGAAGCAGGGCCACTGGATGCCGCCGAGCTCCTCGAGGCGGGCGTAGCTCATGCCGCGGTGCATCGGCGAGAGCGAGCGCAGCTCGTCCCACACGTCCTCGGCGATCGGCTCTGGCCACTCGCGGCCGAGGTGGCGCGCGACCTCGGTGAGGATCCACAGGTCGTCGCGGGCTTCGCCCGGCGGCTCGATCGCCTTGCGCACCCGCTGCACCCGCCGCTCGCTGTTCGTCACCGTGCCTTCGGCCTCGCACCATGCAGCCGCAGCCGGAAGCACCACGTCGGCGAGCTCGGCGGTCTGCGTGAGGAACAGATCCTGCACGACGAGCAGGTCGAGCGACTCGAGCAGATGACGGGCGTGCAGCACGTCGGCCTCGCTCTCCGCGGGGTTCTCGCCCATGACGTAGAGCGCTCTGAGCTCCCCGCGGTCCATCGCCTCGAACATCGCCGACAGGTGCATGCCGTAGCGGGGCGGGATCGTGGCGTCATACGCGGTGTCGAACCGACCGCGAGCCTCGCCGTCGGTCTCGATGTCCTGGAAGCCGGGGAGCTTGTTCGGGATCGCACCCATGTCGCCGCCGCCCTGCACGTTGTTCTGCCCGCGTAGGGGTGAGAGCCCGCTTCCCTCGCGCCCGACGTGCCCAGCGAGCAGCGCGAGGTTGATCAGCGACAGCACGTTGTCGACCGCGTTGTGGTGCTCGGTGATGCCGAGCGTCCAGCACAGCTGCGCCTTGTCGGCCTTGGCGTAGGCGTGGGCGAGGTCACGGATGGCCTCGGCCGGCACGCCGGTCTCCATCTCGCCGCGTTCCAAGGTCCACGGCTCGACCGACGCCGCGTACTCGTCGAACCCGACGGTCGCTCGCTCGATGAACGACTCGTGCGTGAGCCCCGCATGGATGATCTCGCGGGCGATCGTGTTCGAGAGCGCGATGTCGGTGCCGGTGTCGATGCCGAGCCACGTGTCCGCGCACCGTGCAGTGGAGGTGCGGCGCGGGTCGACGACGAACAGCCGAGCGCCGTTGTGGATGGCCTTCAACACGTGATGGAAGAAGATCGGGTGCGCTTCGCGCGCGTTCGAGCCCCAGAGGACGATCACGTTCGCGTCCTCTGTCTCTCGGTAGCTGCTCGTGCCACCACCCAGCCCGAAGATGGTCGCCAGACCGACGACCGAAGGGGCGTGTCAGGTGCGGTTGCAGGAGTCGATGTTGTTGGTGCCGATCGCCTGGCGGACGAGCTTCTCCGCGAGGTAGTTGGCCTCGTTCGTGGACTTCGAGCACGCGAAGAAGCCGACGGCGTCGGGGCCGTGGGCATCGATCGTGCTGGTCAGTCCGGTGGCGACGCGGGTGAGTGCTTCGTCCCAGGTCGCCGGGCGCAGGGAGCCGTCCTCGCGGACGAGGGGCTGAGTGAGCCGTGCGGGCATGAAATCACCGTAGCCCTGGGTAGACAGGTCTCATGAGCGACGTGAAGGACTTCAACACGCAGATGATCGAGGAGTTTCGTGCCAACCACGGCCAGCTCGGCGGGCCGTTCGCCGGCGGCACGATGCTGCTGCTCCACCACAAGGGCGCCAAGAGCGGCACCGAGCGCGTCAACCCGCTCGCGTACCAGCCGCCTCGACGACGGCTACGCGATCTTCGCGTCGAAGGCGGGCGCTCCGACGAACCCCGACTGGTACTACAACCTCAAGGCCAATCCCGACACGACCGTCGAGATCGGCGACGACACGATCTCCGTGCACGCCCGGGTCGCCGAGGGCGACGAGCGCGACAAGATCTGGACCAAGCAGGTCGAGCGCGCTGCCCGGCTTCGGCGAGTACGAGGCGAAGTCCGGCCGCACGATCCCCGTCGTCATCCTCGAGCCCCGCTGAGCGACTCCCCCCGATGCTCCGCGACAGCCGAGTCGCGCGATTGCCGCACTATGCCGCGCCCGATCGCGCACTCGGTCAGCGATCGGCGGCGCTCAGCGACTCCCACTGCGCGAGGTCGTGGGAGAACACGAGCTCCGCGCCGCCGGCCTCCTGCTCGCGCAGCCACGTGAACGTCTCGCGTTGGCGGTCCCCGTCGTAGGAGTAGGAGGGGAGCGCGTCGAGGTCGAGCGCGAGGCGGCAGTAACAGGCGTCGCCGACGAGGATGGTCTTGCCCTCGATGACGAGTGACTGGTGCCCCGAGGTGTGTCCGGGCGTGACGACGGCGCGCAACGTGCCGTCACCGAAGATGTCGTGGTCGCCGTCGAGCAGCTCGACGTCGTGGCCGATGTCGAAGTCCGCCGGGTCGTAGACGCCGAACTCGATGAGGCGAGCGTTGTGCCCCGCGTCCCACTCGGGCCGCTGCACGAGCAGCCGCGCGTTCGGCACCTCGACATGGCCGCCGCAGTGGTCGAAGTGCAAGTGGCTGCTCACGATGAAGGCGACGTCCGCCGGATCGAACCCGGCGGCCCGAAGCTGCGGCCCCACGCTGCCGTCCGGCGCGAGCTCGGGTGTGAACATCGACTCGAGACCGTGGAGCTTGTCGGTCGAGTGGGCGACGTCGGGGTGCATTCCCGTGTCGAAGAGCACGAGGCCCTGCGGGTGCTCGACGAGGAACGCGGGCACCGGCATGCGGAAGTCGCCCGTCTGCCCGGTGATCATCGTGCTCGCGTCGGTGGTCAGCCACCCGCAGCTGATCGGGTGGATCGGCAAGCCCGCGCTCGAGAGCATGGATCGACAGTACGACCTACGCTCCGGCGATGACCGAGCGAATGATCAAGTCCGGCGAAGTCGACATCTGCACCGAGGCGTTCGGCGACGAGTCCGACACGCCGATCCTGCTCATCATGGGGGCCAGCGCGTCGATGCTGATGTGGCCCGAGGAGCTGTGCGAACGGCTTGCGGCGGCCGGTCGCTTCGTCATCCGCTACGACAACCGTGACACCGGCCTGTCGACGCACTACCCACTCGGCGAGCCGGAGTACACGGTCGAAGACATGGCCGACGACGCGGTCGCGGTGCTCGACGCGTACGACATCGACACGGCGCACATCGTGGGTGCGTCGATGGGCGGGATGATCACGCAGCAGGTCGCGCTGCGCCACCGAGACCGCGTGCGCACGATCACGCCGATCATGTCGACGCCCGATCCCGGCGCGGTCGTCGGCGTGCTCTCGGGCGAAGACGCGTCGGGCGCTCTTCCCGGCCCCAAGCCCGAGCTGCTCGCAGCGGCGCTCGCACAGGCCGGCGTCGATCCGAACGACAAGCAGGCGGTGATCGACTCGCGTGTCGCGTTCTTCGGGGTGCTGCACGGGCCTGCGCACCCCTACGACGAAGCCGCGATCCGCGACATCTTCACCCGCGAGGTCGAGCGCGACCCGAACTTCCAGTCGAGTGCGAACCATCAGGTCGCGATCGCCGAAGACTCCGCCGTGGCGCAGCCAGCTCGCGAGCCTCGATGTGCCGACCCTGGTCATCCACGGCACTGCTGACCCGATCCTCCCGTACGAGCACGGCGTCGCGCTCGCGAAGGACATCGCCGGTGCCGAGCTCCTCTCGATGGAGGGCGTCGGTCACGAGCTTCCTGGGGAGGAGATGGACGCGATCGTCCCGGCGATCCTCCGTCACACCCAGAGCTAGGGGATCGTCGCTCGGTGCTCGTCAGGCGGCTGACACCGACCGACGTCGACACGCTTCGCGCCATCCGGCTCGAGGCGCTGCGCACCGACCCCGACGCGTTCGGCAGCACGCTCGAGCGAGAGGAAGGTCGCAGCGACGACGACTGGCGCGCGTGGCTCGGTCGGGGGGCGACCTTCGTCGCCGACGTCGATGGCGAGCCTTCGGGCTTGGTGGTCGCGCTCGCGCAGGACGATCCGTCGATCGTCGCTCTCCTGGCGATGTTCGTGAGCTCGCGGGCGCGCCGATCGGGAGTCGGCCAGGCGCTCGTCGAGGCAGCGGTCGAGTGGGCGGCGAGCGCCGGCAGCCGAGCGCGTCGTCCTCATGGTGATCGAGGGCAACACGCCGGCGATCAGCCTCTACGAGTCGTGCGGGTTCGCCTTCACCGGCCTGCGTCAGTCACGCGACCGCGACGGAGCGACCGAGCTCGAGATGGCCCGCGTCATCCGTACTGGACGGTGACCGGCACGCCGAAGAGCTGCGCGGCCTTGCGCATGCGCTCGCGCTCGACCTCGTCGAACTGCCTCGTCGCGCGGTCGATGAGACGGTTGAGGTCGATGACCCTCAGGTAGGGCTCGGAGTCCTGTGCTTGCTCGAGTGCCTTCCACAGCAGGAGCTTCCCGGCGATGCCCAGGGCGAGGGTCTCGAGCTCGACGAGCTCGTGGGGCTCCTTGTGCTTGATCGCCCGCGATGCGAACCACGCCGCGAGGCGCTTGGGATGCGGCTTGCGCACGCCGAGCTCCTCCATGACCGCCTCGAGGACCGTCTGGTCGGCCTCGATCTCGAGCGCCAGGTCCGGCATCGCCCGCGCCGCGAGGTCGTGGCCCGCGACCGACCCGGCGTAGTGGTCGGCGAGGTACACCTCCAACGCATGTCGTGTCATGCACTGCACATGCCCGGGATGTCGGGTGACGAAACGTCAGGCGCGCCGTGACTCACGGTGCGGCGAGCACGTGCACGACGCACACGGCGCCGACGCCCACCATGTGCGCGAGACCGAGTCGGGCGTTCGGATGCTGGCGAGCACCGCCCTCGCCCCGCAGCTGCGTGGTGAGCTCGCAGATCTGGCCGACGCCCGTCGGGCCGATCGGGTGCCCCATCGAAAGGAGGCCACCCGAGGCGCTCACCGCGACTCGACCGCCGATGTGGAACTGACCCTCGGCGAGCTGTGCCGCGGCCTTCCCGACGGGAGCCAGCCCGATCGCTTCGATGTAGAGCAGCTCCTCGACCGTGAACGCGTCGTGCAGCTCGACGACGTCGAGGTCGTCCGCCGTGACGCCTGCGTCGTGAAGGGCGATGCCGACCGTCTCGCGCGTCAGCGCGGCGTCGAAGTTCTCGCCGCGGTACACGGTCTCGGATCGGGAGGCCGACGACAGGACGCGGACCGCGCGAGCCGGATCGAGCCCGAGGCGCGCGATCGCCGCGTCGGAGGCGACGATCACCGCGGCGGCGCCTTCGCCGACGGGACAGCACTGCAGTCGCGTGAGCGGACCGCTGATGAGCGGCGGGGCGAGCACCTCCTCGAGCGACCGCGCCTTCTGCCGCTGCGCGTTCGGGTTGAGAGCCCCGTTCTCGCTGTTCTTCACGGCGACGAGTGCGAACTGCTCCTCAGTCGCGCCGTGCTCGTGGATGTAGCGGTTCGCAAGGAGCGCGAAGTGCGTGAACGGCAGCGACGCGACCGCCGACGAGGTCGCGCAAGCCCGCGGCGGGCTGTGGCATGCCGAACTTCAGCGGCTTGTCGACGCCCACTGCGATGGCGACGTCGGCGAGTCCGGCGGCGACGTCGATGCATGCCTGGCGGACCGCCGTCGAGCCCGATGCCGAGGCGTTCTCGACCTGTGCCATCGGGATGCCCGTCGAACCGAAGTGCCGGTACATCAGTCGCGACAGGCCCATCGCTGTCGTGGCCGTGCCGGTGTACGCGGTCTCGACGTCGCGCCACTCGATGCCGGCGTCCGCGAGCGCGTCACCGACCGCCTTCACGCCGAGTGCCGTGTACGGCGTGTCTCCCGGCCGCTGGTACGGGTGCAGTCCGACGCCGACGACGTGCACAGGTCTCAGCTCGCGCAGGGTCGCCGCCATCAGACCAACCCGAACCGCGGCTCGACGACGTCGTTGCCCTCGTCGTCGGCTCGCAGCGTCACCCATGAGGCCGCGACTCGAGCGCCGATCGCATCGCGCTCGACGACCTCGGCCATGGTCGCCCGGATCAGCGGGCCGGCGTCGAGCTGGATCTCGCCGATCGCGAACGGCGCCTCGATGTCGTGGCCCTGGTAGAGATGCACGGTGGCCACCGAGTGCAGCACCCCTGTGGCTTCGAGCACGATCGCATCGAGCTGGGTCGAGCCGCAGACCTCACACCCGAGCGACAGCACTGGGAAGAAGGTCGTGTTGCACGAGGCGCATCGGGTTCCCTGCAGCACGGGCCGATCGCCCGTGATGTCGTACAGCCCCCTGTGTGCCGCCACGCGCATCCAGGTTTCTTACTATCTCCGCCCATGCTGACCGAAGCCCAGCCCGGCACCCCTGAGTTCTGGGCGGACCAGAAGCCCGACGCCCCCGCGGTCATCAAGGGCGACGACGTGCTCACCTACCGCGACTGGAACGAGCGCGCCGACCGGGTCGCAGACGCGCTCGCGGCGCTCGGACTGGTCGAAGGCGACCGGCTCGGCATGCGGTTCCGGCTCGGCTTCGAGTGGTTCGTGATCCAGCGCGCGCTGCAGAAGCTGGGTGTCGTGCAGGTCGCCGTCAACTGGCGGCTCACCCCCGACGAGGCGATCTACATCATCAACGACAGCGGCGCGAAGGGCCTGGCCTGCAACGACCGCGACGCTTCGCCATGGGCCGAGCACGATCTCGGGCTGCTCGTCACCGTCGGCGACAACAACCCCGGTCACCCCTACGAGGACCTGCTGCGCGCGGGCGCACCGACACCGCGCTTCGGGCCGATGCGTCCGAGCCTCGTGCTCTACACGTCGGGAACGACGGGGGCGCCGAAGGGCGTGCCGCCGCTCGACCTGTCCGGCGCGGACTTCGATCGGCTGGCTCGCTATGGCGCATCGGTCGGTGGCGTGCCTCCCCATCCGCACGAGGCGACGGTGCTCATGACGATGCCGGTCCACCATGGCGCGGGGGCTGCCGTCGCGACCGGGGCGTGCGCGACCGGGGGAACCGCGGTGCTCCTCGACCCGTACGACCCCGAAGAGGCGTTGCGGCTCATCGATCGTCACAAGGTGCAGCTGTGGGTCGGTGTCCCGACGATGCTGCTGCGCATCCAGGCGCTGCCCGACGACGTGGTCGAGCGCTATGACCTATCTTCGATCCAGGCGCTCACGGTCGGCGCGGCGCCGGTGCCGCAGTCGTTGAAGCAGTGGATCGTCGAGCACTTCGGCCCGGTGCTGTGGGAGGGCTACGGCACGAGTGAGTCCGGGATGGTGAGCTACATGCCCCCTGACCACCAGCTGACGAAGCCCGGCAGCAGTGGCGTCCCCTATGACGGCGTCGAGATCGCGATCGTCGACGACGAGTGGAATCGGCTCCCCGTCGGCGAGACGGGCGAGATCGCGGTCAACACGCCGGTCGTCCTCCGCGGCTACCTCGGGCGCGAGCCTCTCGGTGACGACGTCGTCCGCGACGGCTTCTACCGCACGGGCGACGTAGGGCATGTCGACGAGGACGGGTTCCTGTTCATCACCGACCGCATCAAGGACATGATCGTCGCGGGCGGCGTGAACATCTACCCGGCCGAGATCGAGAAGGCGCTCGTCGCTCACCCTGCTGTCGAAGACGCCGCGGTCATCGGGATCCCGGAGGAGGACTTCGGCGAACAGGCCCTCGCGCTTCATCGTCACCCGCGCGGGCCACGCAGTGACGGGTCCGGAGCTGCTCGACTTCCTCGACGGACGCCTCGCCTCGTACAAGAAGCCTCGCCGGTTCGAGTTCATCGATCGGCTCCCGGTCAGCCCCATCGGCAAGGTGCTCAAGACCGAGCTCCGCGCCCCCTATTGGAAGGGTCACGAACGCAATGTCTGAGAGCTGTGATGTCTGAGATCAATCTCCTCGACCTCACGGGTCGAACCGCGCTCGTGACCGGCGCAGGCCAGGGCGTCGGCGCGCAGACCGCGCGCTACCTCGCGGCCTACGGGGCTCATGTGGTGGTGAACGACTTCGTGCTCGACCGAGCCAAGGAGGTCGCAGACGAGATCAACGCTGCCGGTGACAGCGCGGTCGCCGCGCAGGCCGACGTCACCGACTTCGACGCCGTGCAGGCGATGGTGATCGATCACGGCCCGGTCGACATCCTGGTGAACAACGCGGGCAACGCGGGCGCCGACCCGAGCGCGATCACGGGCAAGCCGTTCTGGCAGTCCGATCCGACCGAGTGGGAGCCGTTCATCGGCGTGAACCTCTATGGCGTCTTCCACTGCAGTCGCGCGGTGATCCCCGGGATGATCGAGCGCGGTGGCGGCGGGCGTCTCATCACGGTCATCAGCGACGCAGGCCGCGTGGGAGAGCCCGGGCTCGAGGCGTACTCCGCGGCGAAGGCCGGCGCGGCGGGACTCATGCGGGCGCTCGCGAAGAGCCTCGGCCGGTACGAGATCACCGCGAACAGCGTCGCCATCGCGACCACGAACACGCCGGCGGTGCGACGGATGGTCGAGAACGAAGAGCTCGCGAAGAAGGTGCTGCGCAACTACACGATCCGCCGGTTCGGCGAGCCGAGCGACGTCGCTGCGATGGTCACGTTCCTCGCGTCGTCGGCCTCGAGCTGGATCACCGGCCAGACCTATCCCGTGAACGGAGGGTTCAGTGTCAACCTCTGAGGCGACGTCATCCTCACTGAGCGAGTCGGCGAGCACCTCGTCGTCCTCCGCATCAACCGTCCGGCGCGTCGCAACGCGTTCGACGGAGCGACCGCTCGCGCGATGGAAGCGGCGATCGACGCGTTCGAGGACGACGACTCGCTGCGGTGCGCCATCATCACCGGCTCCGACATCGTGTTCTCCGCCGGGACAGGACCTCATCGCGGCGGCATCGAACGACATGGGCGTCGGGCCGAAGCGCGGTGGCTTCGGGATCATGGCGATGCCGCCGACGAAGCCGGTGATCGCCGCGATCGAAGGTCACGCGCTGGCCGGAGGCCTCGAGCTCGCGCTGTCGTGCGACCTGATCGTGGCTTCACGCACCGCGAACATGGGCATCCCGGAGGCAGCGCGGTCGCTCGTCGCGGTCGGCGGTGGCCTGTTCCGACTCCCGAAGCGCATCCCGTACCACCTCGCGATGGAGCTCGCGCTGACGGGCAAGCCTTGGCCGGCGACGCGCATGGCCGAGCTGGGTCTGGTCAACCGGCTCGCCGAGCCGGGTCAGGCGCTGACGGTCGCGATCGAGCTGGCGAACGAGGTGCTCGCAGCGGGGCCGCTCGCGGTGAAGGCGAGCAAGCAGATCGTGCAGCGCGCGTACGAGTGGACTGATGCCGAGGCGTGGCGGAACCAGATGGAGTTCGCGGGCCCTGTGATGCGATCCGAGGATCTGCAGGAGGGCTTGCGCGCGTTTGCGGAGAAGCGGCCGGCTGTGTGGAAGGGCCGTTGACGCCGAAGTCATCCACGCGGCTCGTACTGATCTGTGGGCTTCCGGCCTCGGGCAAGACGACACTCGCTCGCCGGCTCGCCTCTGAGATTCCCGCGATCAGATTGGACAAGGACCAGTGGACGGCTCAATTGGGTCGCGACGTGTGGGACGACGAGTTTCGAGTACGTCTCGAAGCGGCAGTTGTGGGCTCTCACCCAGGAGCTCCTCGCCCAAGGTCAGAGCGTGATCTTGGAGTGGGGCCACTGGGCGCGAGTTGAGAGGGACGAGAAACGACTCGGAGCCCGGGCTCTGGGGGTGGGAGTCGAGCTGCACTACCTCGATGTGCCTCTGGAGGAGCTCATCGAACGAGCTCAGCGACGCAATGAGTCAGGCGAATGGAGCGCCTCGCCCATGACGCGGGCCCACTTCGAACGAGTGGGCAACGATCTTCCAACCTCCGGACGACGAAGAGCTCCGGTTGTTCGACGAGTCTCTCTCCGAGACTCTGACGCGGCGAGCTCATGGCGCGCGTCGAACTCCTCGACGAGCGCTGCGGGCGCTTGGCAGCGCCAGGCGTCGGTGAGGAGCTCGGTGAGCTCGTCGACTTCGATCGCTTCGAGCCGGACGAGCACCGCGGCGTAGCCGTTGTAGTGCGGCTCGGTGAAGATCTTCGAGCCGTCGTCCGACGCGAGGAGCATCTCCTTCTCCTCGAGGTCGGCGACCTGCACGCCGAGCACGGCGGGGTTCAGCACCCGCGCCTTCTTCGGGTGCACTCGCTCCCGCCACACCCACGCGATGCGCCTCGGCTTGCCCTTGTTCGGCACGGCGTAGCTGGTCGCGTCCTCGACGACTTCAGGGAGGGACGAGCGCGATGCGCCGCACGTCGTCTTGCGTTGCCACCGTCGTCGAGTTTCGCGCCCAGCACTTGGACCTGTCGTCCGGCTCGGGGCGGGCACCAGGTCCGAGTGGCCGGCGGAGCAGCTTCCCGTCGCCCGTGACCGGCCTCTCACTAGCGTGCGCCCTGACGAGGAGATCACAGTGAGCGACGACGTCGACGGCTGGGCCGCCATCGGAGAGCTGTACCACCGCTACCTCACCGGGCTGCTGCTCGCCCTCGTGACCCGCCAAGGCACCGACCGGGCCGCCGAGGTCGTGTTCCGCACGTTCCGTCGTCAGCACCTCGAGCTGTTCCTGCCTGGCCTGCGCAAGCTCGAGCTCGACGGGCTGCCCCATGCAGTCGCGTGCGCGCAGTACCACGTGCTCTCGAACGCGCTCGGCGGCGTCAACGTCGTGTGGATCCCCGAGTCCGACACGAAGTCGTGGGTGCGCTACGTGCCGCCGCGCTGGATCTTCGACGGCACGGCGGTGTGTGGCATCCCCACCGAGGTGAGTCGAGCGATGCTGCGAGGCTGGCACGGCCACAACGGGGTCACACTCGGCAACGACCGGTTGGGCTTCGTCTGCACGATGCAGACCACCGACGGTCAGCCGGGGCTCGAGGGCTACTACATCGAGGAAGACCATCCGCTCCTGCCCGAAGACAGAGTGCGGTTCCGCCCCGGCGAGCGGCCGCCCAACGAGCCCGTCGACCTGCCGCGTCCGTCGTGGGATCCGATGCGGCTCGTGAAGGTCGAGCGCAACTACGCGACTGCCTACATCCGCAGCATCCTGCCCGAGCTGTGTGCAGTGCTCGGTCCGGCCGACGCAGGCGCCGTGGGCACGATCGCGGCGCGCCAGATCGGCATGCAGTACCACGCGACCGTGATGGGGAAGATCGGCCTCGGCGGCGAGTTCGTCGATCGCTTCGCACGGTTGCTGCGCGCGCACGGCGACGACGTCGAGGTCGCCCACACCGCCGACGACGTCGTGGTGCGCTTGGCCCGCAGCAGCCTGCTCGACGACTTGGGTCTGCCGAGCGAGGCGTTCGACGCGTGGAACGGGTTGTGGGAGGGGATGGCGGCGATCGAGCAGCACCGGCTCGTCCTCACCCATCGCCGCGACGCGGGTGACGCGAATTGGGCGTGGCGCGTGCTCGACGTCACGCACAATGCGACATGACCAGCCGCCAGTTCACCCAGGTCGACGTCTTCTGCTCGTCTCGGGGGAGGGGCAACCCGCTCGCAGTCGTGCACGACGGCAGTGGCCTGAGCGACGCCGAGATGCAGGCGTTCGCGCACTGGACGAACGTCAGCGAGACCACGTTCGTGCTGCCGCCGACGACGGCCGAGGCTGACTACAAGGTCCGCATCTTCACGCCCGCCGAGGAGCTGCGCGTTCGCCGGCCATCCGACGCTCGGCACGTGCCACGCCTGGCTCGAGGCCGGTGGCACGCCGAGTGACGCGAAGGTGATCGTGCAGGAGTGCGGCGTGGGCCTCGTGCCCGTGAAGCGTGACGGGGAGCGCCTCGCGTTCGGCGCGCCGCCCCGCATCAAGACGGGACCGGTCGATGCGGGCACGGTCGAGCAGATCGCGTCGTGGCTCCGCATCGCGCCGACGGACATCGTCGACGCCCAGTGGGTCGACAACGGACCCGGCTTGGGTCGCAGTGGTGTTGCCGAGCGTCGACGCGGTGCTGAAGGTCAAGCCCGGGGCCATCGAGCAGAAGGTCGGCGTGGTCGCGAAGTACGACGTGGGCTCGCCCGCCGCGATCGAGCTACGCGCGTTCTTCTCGGTGGACGGCGTGACGAGAGAGGACCCGGTGACGGGGAGTCTCAACGCATCGGTCGCGCAGTGGATGCTCGAGAGTGGCCAGCTCAGTGCGCCCTACGTCGCGAGCCAGGGTGCCGCCCTTGGTCGCGCAGGCGAGGTGTTCGTCTCACAGGAGCGACGGCACGGTCTGGATCGGCGGCGCGTCGACGTCGCTGATCAAGGGCACGGTCGAGCTCTAGCGACGTTCCATCCACTGCCGAGACACCTCGGCGCCCTTCACGGGATCGTCGACGACGAGCACGAGCTGATGGTCGTGATCGCTGTACTGCACCTCGATGTTCACGCCCGCATCGGCCATGGCACGGCAGAGCTTGCCGAGCTGGCCAGGCTCGTCCTGCCTGAGGCGTTGCACGAGCACCGGTCGCACCGCGGCGACGTGCATGCCGATGCCGTCGAGCACTCGCTGAGCCTGCGCACCGTCCTCGAAGAGGAAGTGGGCGACGCCGCGACCCTCGACGACCCACGCGCCGCCACCTTCCACGCTCACGCCGGCCGCGCCGAGCGCCTCGCCCATGCGGGCGAGCTCGCCGGGCTGGTTGGTGAGGATGATCTCGACGTCGTCCACGCGAATGGTCCCTTCTAGCGCCCGGTCTCGCCGTCGATGAGCTCACGGATGATGTCCGCGTGGCCCGCGTGGCGCGCGGTCTCCTCCAGCAGATGCGTGAGCACCCAGCGCAGGTTCGCCGGAGGCTCGTCAGGGCCGAGCCCTCGGCACTGCGCCTCGAGGTCCTCGGTCGCGACGATCGCGCCGACACGGCTCCATGCCGCGCGGTACGCCTCCACCGCCTGCTCGAGCGTGTCGCTCGGCGGGGGAGTGGCGCCGCGTTCGCCCGCGAATCGGGTCACGACCCACAGTGTCTCGGCACCGGCGAGGTGCTGCACGAGCCCGAGCAGCGAGGTGCCGCTTCCGACGGGCGACCACTTGGCCACCTCGTCGTCGATGCCCGCGACCTTCTTCACCACCGACTCGCGGTGGTACTGCAGCAGCGCGAGCAGCGTGGTGCGCTCGTCACTGGCGAGCCGGGGCGGCTTCACGTCGGGCATCAGTGCAGCCAGGTCTCGTGGAGCGCGATCCAGGCCCACCCGAGCGGTGCCGAGTCGCGCGGCGCGAACACCGCGGTCGACACGCGCTGGTTCGGCTGCGCGCATTCCGACTGCCATTCCTCGTAGTGCACGACGACGAGCTCGTCGGTCTCGGCGATCACCCGAGCACCCTTCACCTCGATCTTGACGCCGGGCGCCGCACCGAACGCATCGGCGAACCCCTCGACGAGCGCGGGCTTGGTGACGGTCTCGCCGTCGGGCGTGACGATCTCGAACTCGTCCGCGAGCGCAGCGGCGAACGAGTCGATACCGGCGCGGTCTGCGCCCGAGAGCCACTGCTCGATCACGACGTGCTGGCGGACGACCTCGGCGATCGCGGGGTGGTCCATCAAGCGAACGCGGGCGGAGCCTCGAACGCATGCCACTCCCGCTCGAGCAGCTGCGCGAAGCGCAAGGTCGTGCGGTCCTCGAGGTACGGGCCGATCGCCTGCAAGCCGAGCGGAAGGCCTGAGGAGCTCAGGCCGGCGGGGAATGCCGTCGCCGGCTGCCCGGTGAAGATCGCCCACATCGGATAGACGATGTTGAGCGTGTACGGAACAGGGCGCCCGTCGATGTCGAGCGTGCGATCGGTCTGCTCGCCGGTCTGGTGCGGGAACGCGGCGTCGAGCGCGGTCGGGCACACGAGCACGTCCCACTCCTCGAAGAACGAGCGCCATGCCGCTTGCGCAGTCGCGCGGCGATGGAGCGTCGCGAGATAATTCGCCGCGTCGCCGGTGAGGCCTGTCGCGATCGCGGACTGATTCGGGCTGGTCGGATCCATTCGAGCCGCGCCGGCCTCACGCTCGTTCACGAGGCTGGGCTTGCGACGTGATGGTGATGAGCACCGTCATGTAGTCGCGGAGGTACGACTCGTGGTCGACCTCGGGCATCGCCTCGCCGACCTTCGCGCCGCTCTGCGACAGCAAGGTCGCGAGCTCATCGACCTTCGCCTGCATCTCGGACGACGGCTGCGCGAGCGACAACGGCGGCATGATCGCGACCCGGAAGTCGGCCAACCGATCGTGGCGTGCCGCGGGAAGGTCGAGCCGCCACGCGGTGGCTTCGAGCGAGTCCGGGCCGGCGACGACGTCGAAGAGCAGCTCGAGGTCGGTCGCGCTGCGAGCGAGCGGGCCTTGCACTCCCATCACGATCGCCGGGTTCGGCCGATCGGCCAGCGGGAACGACCCCGTGCGGGGGACCGCCGTCTCCGAAGGGCGATGCCCGTACACGCCGCAGTACGCCGCGGGCACACGGATCGAGCCGCCGATGTCGCTGCCGATCTCGAGCGGCGTGAAGCCAGCGGCGAGCGCCGCGGCGCCGCCACCGGTGCTGCCACCCGGAGTGCGATCGAGGTCCCACGGGTTGTTCCCGCGTCCGTAGACCGGGCTGTCGGCCTGCCAGTCGCCGAGCGCGACCGGGATGTTGGTCTTTCCGAGAAGGCAGCTGCCCGCGGCGAACACGCTGCGAGCGATGGGCCCATCGGCCTCGGGTCGGTAGTCCTTGAACGGCATGATGCCGGCCGACTGCGGCAGACCCGCCACCTGCGTCGACTCCTTGAGCGTCATCGGAAGCCCGAGCAGCGGGCGCGACTCGCCGGCCGCGCGCAGCTCGTCGGCATGACGGGCCGCCTCGAGCGCGCGCTCGGGCGTCCGCACCGGGATCGCGTTCAGCGCCTCGTCGAGCTTGTCGATGCGGGCGAGGTGCATCTCCACGAGCTCGACCGAGCTGATCTGCTTCGCGTCGAGCGCCGCGAGCATCTCGACGGCGGTGCTGAAGGGACCGATCTCGTTGCTCATGGCGCGTACCCTACGGCGATGGTCGTGCTCCCGTCCGAGCTGACGCAGCCCGCCGAGCGCGTCGGCGCGAGGTTGCGCGACCGCGGCGAGACCGTTGCCGTGGCCGAGGGCTCCGCGGGTGGCCTCGTCTCGGCCGCGCTGCTGTCGGTGCCGGGCGCGTCCGCGTACTACGTCGGGGGCGCCGTCGTGTACACGCTCGCCGCGAGTCGGGCCTGGATGGCGGGAGCGGTCGAGGTCCCCGAGGGCATGCGCGGTGCAACCGAGGACTTCGCCATGTACCTCGCCGCGCTCGACCGCGGTGAAGCTCGGTACGACGTGGGGGATCGGTGAAGCCGGCGCCGCGGGACCGCCGAACCGCTACGGCGACCCCGCCGGGCACTGCTGGGTCGCGGTCGCGGGCCCGACCGAGCAGACGCAGCACGTCCTCACCGGCCTCGACGATCGTCAGGAGAACATGGTCGCCTTCGCGGCCGCGGCGCTCGAGCTGCTCGCCGACAGTCCTCACCTGACGTCCCTCACCTGAAGTCGCCGAACGACTGCCTGATCTCGGTCAGCGCCGCGGAGGTGCGGCGCTGGTCGGCACGCGAGATCGGCATCGTCGTGAACACCTTGGCGTTCAGCTGATGCGTGCACTTGTCGACGAGCCTTCGCCCCGACGGCGTGATCTCGGCGAGGACACCTCTGCCGTCACTCGGGTTGGTGCGCCGGAAGACGAGGCCGTCGGCTTCGAGCCGCTGCACTGCGTTCGTGACGCTGGCCGGATGCACCTGCAGCCGCTCTCCGACCTTCCCGACGGGCAGCGACCCGAGCCGGCTGAACGCAAGAAGCCTGAGCACCTCGAAGCGAGCGAACGTGAGCCCCGACGGGCGCAGGATCGCCTCGATCTGCCCCAGGTAGGCCTGCTGCACGCGCATGATCGAGGTCACGAGGTGCATGCCGTCGGCCGCGTCCTCCCAGCCGTGGGTGACCCAGTTGTCGTGGGCGAGCCCGATCGGGTCCTTGGCCATCGGTTCGCGAGCGGACACCGCACCCTCCTGGCGACATTTACTTGGACGTCAAAGTATTGTTCTCTCATGGCGACGAACCGCGAGCTGTGGGAAGAGGCGTACGCCGAGTCGAAGCTGCGCGACACCGACTTCACGACGATGTCGGGCATCCCGCTCGACGGGGTGTACGGCCCCGACGACGGTGCGTTCCCAGGTCAGTATCCCTACACCCGCGGCCCCTATGCATCGATGTACCGATCGAAGCTCTGGACGATGCGGATGTTCGCGGGCTTCGGCACCGCGGACGACACCAACTGGCGGTTCAAGGAGATCATCAAGGCCGGAGGCGACGGTCTCTCGACGGCCTTCGACATGCCGACGTTGCTCGGCATCGACTCTGACGACCCGATGGCGCTCGGCGAGGTCGGGCGCTGCGGCGTGGCGATCGACTCGCTCGCCGACATGGAGGACCTCTACTCGGGCATCGATCTCGGCCAGATCACGACGTCGATGACGATCAACTCGCCGGCGGCGGTGCTCCTCGCGATGTTCGTCGCCCAGGCCGAGAGGGCGGGCGTCGATCGCTCCCGGCTCGGCGGCACGCTGCAGAACGACATCCTCAAGGAGTACCAGGCGCAGAAGGAGTTCGTGTTCCCGCCCCGTCCGTCGATGCGGCTCGTGCGCGACACCATCTCGTTCGCAGCGACCGACATGCCTCGTTGGCACTCGATCTCGATCTCGGGCTACCACATCCGCGAGGCGGGCTCGACTGCCGCGGAGGAGCTCGCGTTCACGCTTGCGAACGGCTTCGCCTACGTCGAGCTCGCGATGCAAGCGGGCTTGCCGGTCGACGTGTTCGCGCCGCGGCTCTCGTTCTTCTTCAACGCGCACATCGACTTCTTCGAGGAGATCGCGAAGTACCGCGCCGCACGGCGCATCTGGGCGCGGTGGCTCAACGAGCGGTACGGCGCCCAGAGCGAGCGGTCGATGCAGCTGCGGTTCCACACCCAGACTGCGGGGGTCTCACTGACCGCGCAGCAGCCTGAGGTGAACATCGTCCGCACCGCGATCGAGGCGCTCGCCGGGGTGCTCGGCGGCACGCAGTCGCTGCACACCAACTCGATGGACGAGGCGCTCGCCCTGCCGACCGAGAAGGCGGCCCGCGTCGCGCTCCGCACACAGCAGGTGCTCGCGTTCGAGACGAACGTCGCGAGCGTCGCCGACCCGTTGGGCGGGTCGTACTTCGTCGAGTCGCTCACCGACGAGATGGAGCGCCGTGCCGAGGCTCT
Source organism: uncultured Acidimicrobiales bacterium (assembly GCA_963726495.1). Lineage (GTDB taxonomy): Bacteria > Actinomycetota > Acidimicrobiia > Acidimicrobiales > DATKAS01 > DATKAS01. The sequence goes on along the minus strand of CAVSCP010000006.1, from coordinate 450,884 downwards.
CTTCGCCGAGATCGACGAGATGGGCCACGGCTCGATGCTCGAGGGCTGTCTGCAAGGCATCGAGGACAACTGGTTCCAGCTGCACATCGCCGACTCCGCCTACGAGCTCGAGCGCAAGTTCAATCAGAACCGCCGCACGATCGTGGGCGTGAGCCGCTTCACCGAGGGCAACGACGACGATGCGATCCCGGTGCTCGAGATCACGAATGAAGACGAGGCCCGGCAGCTGAAGCGCCTCGATCGCGTCCGCCACGAGCGCGATCAGGTCGCGGTCGATGCCGCGCTCGACAAGGTGCGGCGCGAGGCCGCCGATCCCGAGCAAAACCTGATGCCGACGCTCGTCGAAGCGGTGTCGACGTACGCGACCCTCGGTGAGGTCATGGGCGCACTTGCCGATGTGTTCGGCCGCTATGTCGAGGTTCCCACGCTCTGATGGAATGACGGGCGGCCCTCGCGGGGTTGGGGCTGTCGTGGTTCGTGTGCTGCTCGTCTGCGGAAGCCTCCAACGTCGCTCCGCGAACCGCGCTGCACTCGATGTCGTACGAGCGATCGCCATCGAGTACGGCGCGACTGTCGAAGAGTTCGATGCGCTCGCCGACATCCCCGCGTTCGACTTCACCCGCCAGGACGAGCCCATCGCGGCGGTGACCGAGTGGCGACGCCGTGTCGCCGAGGCCGATGTCGTGGTCATGGCGGCGCCCGAGTACGCCGGCGGCCTCGCCGGAGTCGCGAAGAACGCGCTCGACTGGCTCGTCGGCTCGGGTGATCTGTATCGCAAGCCCGTGGCCGTCGTGACCGCTGGCACATCCGGCGGCCTCCACGCCCGCCGGCAGCTCGTGCAGACGTTGACGTGGCAGGGCGCGTACGTCGTTGCAGAGCTGGGGATCTCAGTGCCGCGCAGCAAGTCGGACCAGCGAGGACAGATCATCGATCACGAGACGCTCGACGCAGATCGGCGCGCTTGCCGCGGCCGCGCTCGAAGCGCCAGCGCATCGCAGTGAGGAGCTCGCGGACATCGCCGCGCAGCTCGTTGAGTCACTCGGCGTCGAAGTCACCCACGTCGCACCACCCGCGGCATAGATAACCTCGGCGCGTGCCGACGCGGGAGGCTGAGGACAGGGCGGCGGCGTGGCGGTTCGAACGTGCGGTCGCGCGGGTCGCGGTCGTCGACGCGATCCTGGCCGACTACGCGACCTCCTACTGCGGGCGTCCGCTTCGTCGTCGTGACGTCGCGCCGTTGGAGTCGGCCGTCGAGCTCCCGGGCGTCATCTGGTCCATCGAAGGCGACGTGATGGTCGAGTACCTGCACGACGATGACGGACCCGGACGGTTGATCGTCCACGAGCTCGCACTCCTCGCCGTGATCAAGAAGCAGCTGCGATCGCGCCACGTGACCATCGAGTACCGGGGGTTCTGATGGACGAGCGGTTCCACGGCACCACCGTCGTCGTGATCGGCGGCAGCTCGGGCATCGGCCTCGCGACAGCGCGCGCGGCACTCGACGCCGGCGCTGACGTCGTGATCACCGGGCGCTCGACCGAACGCCTCGACGCCGCGGCGAGCGTGCTCGACGGACGGGCGCGCACTGCCGCGCTCGACAGCGCCGACGAAGACGCGACGCGGGCGCTCTTCGAGAGCCTCGACGTCGTCCATCACATCTTCGTGTCGGCGGGAGCCGTCGGGCCCGGCGCGCTCACGGCCGACACCGAGCAGCTGCGTCCGCTCCTCGACACGCGCGTGTGGGGATCGGTGTTCGCCGCGAAGTACGGCGCGCCGCGGATGGCCGCGGGAGGCTCGATCACGTTCTGCTCCGGCGTCTCGTCGATCCGCCCTCGTCCCGGAGGCAGCAGCGTCTCGTCAGCGTCGGCTGCGGCGGTCGAGGCGTTGGCGCGGTCGTTGGCCCTCGAGCTCGCGCCGATCCGCGTCAACGTGATCGTCCCCGGTCTCGTCGACACGCCGCTCGTGTCGGGGATGTTCGGCGACCGGCACGCGGATGCGATGCAAGCCGTCGGCAAGTCGCTGCCCGTCGGTCGGGTCGGCCAACCCGAGGACATCGCTGATGCCGTCCTGTTCCTCATGGGCAACGGCTACGTGACCGGCACGACGCTCATCATCGACGGCGGTCGCCTCCTCGTTTAGATCCAACAGAGGCAGAACGGGTGCCCGGCCGGATCGGCGTACACCTGGAACCCGTCCTTGGCGTCGAGGTCGTCCGCCGCCTTCAGCAGGGTGGCACCCAGTGAGGTCGCCTCGTCGTGCGCGGCCCTGATGTCCTTCACGTAGAGGTCGAGGTGGATCTGCTGCGGCATGCCGTTCGGCCACTCGGGCCGGATGTGGTCGGGCGCGAGCTGGATCCCCATGCGCGGTTTGTTCTCGGCGTCGTAGATCATGTGCCAGTCGTCCTCCGGCTCGACCCGGCCGCCGAGCATCGCCGACCAGAACGCACTCTCAGCCGCCAAGTCGGGCGCATCGAACACGACGATCTGATGAAGGAAGTCCATGGCCGAATCGTTCCACTCGGCAAGCGGGTCGAGACTCGCGAAGATGCCGGGCATGGGACGAGGGTTCGGGATCACCGCTGCGGTCGGCCACGAGGTGGTGCGCGAGCTGGCGCCGGAGGTCGAGCGGCTCGGCTACACGGCGTTCTGGGTCAACGACATGCCCGGAGCCGACGGGTTGGCGTCGCTCGGCGTTGCGCTCGCGGTGACGAGTGACATCGACCTCGGCGTCGGTGTCATCCCTCTCGACCGACGACCCGCGCCGACGATCGCTGCGCGCGTCAGTGAGCTAGGGCTGCCGCTGGATCGTCTGGTGCTCGGCGTCGGCAGCGGAAACGCGAAGCATTCGCTCGCTCTGGTGCGTGAGAGCGTCGGCGCGTTGAAGGCCGAGCTCCCGGCGCGCGTCGTCGTGGGCGCGCTCGGTCCGAAGATGTCGGTCGTCGCGGGCGAGGTGGCCGACGGCGTGCTGTTCAACTGGATGACCCCGGAGCACATCGCGAAGCTCGGCCCGTCGGTACACGGGTCGCTGATGGCCTACGTGCGGTGCGCGCTGCTGCCGCAATCGCAGGCGCGGCTCACGGAGGAGGTCCGACCGGTACTCAGGGATCTCCTCCTACCGAGATCATCTGGCCCGCATGGGAGCGACGGCGCTCGACACGTGCGTGGTCGGTCCCGATGCGGCGGCCTTGCAGCCGGGTATCGCGCAGTTCGAAGCGGTGCTCGACGAGACGGTCGTGCGTGCGATCACGCCCGACGACAGCCTCGATTCGCTCGCGGCCCTCGCCCGAGCCTGCGCGCCTGGGAGCGGGTGACGCGCAGAAGGAGCCTCCGAGATCTCGAAGGCTCCTTCCGTCCCGCCGGCATCCAACAATGGACATCTCCGCCATCCACGTTGGCGCCTGCGACTTGGGTCAGAGGTGATGGGCTGCCGTCGGCGCCCTGGCGGCTACCCCGCGGTCACACCTGCGATAGAGGCGTCTGCTCTCTCTGCCACTGCGGTCTCCGGAGCTCGATGTGGCTCCGCCCGGGGTTCAGAGGCGCAACACAACTCGAAGGTCCGACCATACAGCCCACGGCGGCTTGTCGGACAGGTGACGCGAAAGAACTCCATCGGTCGGTTCTCAGCGCGCGTCACTCGTGCGTCACGGCGGACCCCGACCTGGGAGCGGGTGACGGGAATCGAACCCGCATAGCCAGCTTGGAAGGCTGGAACTCTGACCATTGAGCTACACCCGCGAGGGTTGCCAGGGTAGCGAAGGGTCGGTTCGCACCCGGTGCCCGTCGGGAGTAAACCGGAGGGCATGCCCTACGAGTTCACCGAGCAAGGCAAGGCCCTGCTGGCAGACGTCGTCAGCTTCATGGACGACCACATCTACCCGAACGAGCAGGAGTACCACGAGCAAGCCGAAGCGCTCGGCCACGACGGCGACCCGCCGATGCTCGACAAGCTGAAGGCCGCCGCACGCGAGCGGGGCCTCTGGAACATGTTCCTCCCGCACCTGGCGCCCGACGCACCCGGCACGAAGCTGTCGAACCTCGACTACTCGCCGATCTCCGAGCAGCTCGGCAAGGTCGGCTTCGCGTCCGAGGCATTGAACTGCTCCGCGCCCGACACGGGCAACATGGAGATCCTCAACGCGTACGGATCCGAGACGGTGAAGCGCGACTGGCTCGCGCCGCTGCTCGAAGGCGAGATCCGCTCGGCGTTCTCGATGACCGAGCCCGACTCGGCGTCGTCCGATGCCACCAACATCGGTCTGCGAATCGACCGCGACGGCAACGACTACGTGCTGAACGGCACGAAGTGGTTCTCGTCGGGCGCGCTGCGGCCGCGCTGCAAGGTGCTCATCGTGATGGGCAAGACCGACCCGAACGCGGCCCGTCATCTCCAGCAGTCGATGATCGTCGTGCCGAAGGATGCGAAGGGAGTGCGGATCGGTCGCACGCCGCACGTGTTCGGCTACGACCATGCCGGGGGCCATCCCGAGATCTTCTTCGAGGATGTGCGCGTGTCAGCCGACAACCTCCTCGGTGAGGAAGGCGGCGGCTTCGCGATGTCGCAGGCTCGCCTCGGTCCAGGCCGCATCCACCACTGCATGCGCTCGATCGGTGTGGCCGAGCGTGCCCTCGGCCTCATGGTCGATCGTGCGTTGCAGCGCTCGACGTTCGGCACCCAGGTCGCGCAGAAGGGCCTGATCCAGGACTGGATCGCCGAGTCGCGCATCGAGATCGACATGTGCCGCGAGTACGTGTTTCACACCGCCCACCTCATGGACACGGTCGGCAACAAGGCCGCGGCCACCGAGATCTCGGGCATCAAGGTCGCGGTGCCGAACATGGCGCTCAAGGTCATCGACCGCGCGATCCAGGTGCACGGCGCTGCGGGCGTCACGCAGTTCACGCCACTCGCGGCGATGTGGGCGAGCATGCGCACGCTGCGCATCGCCGACGGCCCCGACGAGGTGCACAAGATGACGATCGCCCGGCGCGAGATCCTCCGCCACGATCCGTCGTTCCGCATGAACCCCGTCGCCAAGCCGGCGAGCCGGCCCCGAGGCCGAACCCCAGCCCTTCGCCCGCCCCTGACCCCGTCCGGAGCGAACTCGCACGGATAACCCGCCACTTTTGGCCGGTTATTCGCGCGAGAACCGCTGGGGCGGGGCTGTCTGCCCTACTGGATGGCGTTCCCGATGCGCTCTTGCGCGGCCGCATCGCGCTTCGCGCGGCCCTCGACGTCGAACGTCACCTTGCCGAGCCGCTCGGCCGTGAACCGGAACGGCGCGTCGTAGTCGGAGGTGATCGACGGGCCACGCTGGTAGCCGACCTCGAAGCCCGACATGCCGAACGAGATCGGCACGGTGCGCGGCACGTTGCCGCCACCCACCGGCGCGTCGTCGTGGAACAGCTCGACGTCGCCGCCCCCACCGAACGTCCCGGTGGATGCGAACGCGCACTTCACGGTCACGCGTGCCTTCGGCAACGGCACGTCCGCGCGCACGATCGTCGTCTCGGTGCCCAGGAAGTTGTCGACGTAGCAGAGGCGCCCGTCCTTGACGTAGATCGCGTAGCCGCCGGCCGCGCCGCCGTGGTTCGCGATCACGCCGGCAGCGTCACCGTTCGTGTTGTCGATGTCGGCCGTCATCTGCCACGAGCGGTTGCGCAAGTTCGGCGCCACCGCATCGGGCAGCGAGCTGATGCCCGCGTAGTACTCGTAGTGGTTGCGTCGATGGCGTCGGTCGCCGTGGAGCCCGGGCATGTTCGTGATCGGCAGCACCTGGTTCCGCTCTGCCTCGGCCCACCACAGGTCGATCATCGACGCGAGCCGGTCGGGCTCCTTCGCGGCGAGGTCGGTCGTCTCCGCGAAGTCCTCGGCGACGTGGTACAGCTCCCACTCGTCCTCGTCGAACGGCCGGCGCGGATCGGAGCCGTCGTAGGGCGCCAGCATCAGCGGGTGGAAGGTCACGGCCTTCCAGCCGTCGTGGTAGATCGCCCGGCAGCTCATCATCTCGTAGTACTGCGTGACGTGGTGGCTCGCGGCGGCGCCATCCGAGAACGTATGGGCGAAGCTCACGCCGTCGAACGGCTGCTGCGCCACACCGGCGATGGTCTCCGGCGCGTCGATGCCGATCACGTCGAGGAGTGTCGGCAACAGGTCGATCGCATGCACGTACTGATGGCGGGTGTCGCCCGGCTGACCCATGCCCCGCGGCCAGTGCACGATCAGTGGATCGGCGACGCCGCCTTCGTGCGTCTCGCGCTTCCACCGCTTCAGAGGCGTGTTGCCCGCCCACGCCCAGCCCCACGCGTAGTGGTTGTGCGCTTCGGGAGTGCCGAGCAGGTCGATGCGCTTGAGGTTCTCCTCGAGGCTCTCGGGCTGGCCGTTGAAGAAGTACATCTCGTTGAACGACCCACGCGGACCGCCCTCGGCTGACGCGCCGTTGTCGCTCATCACGACGACGATCGTGTTGTCGGTCTCGCCGAGCTCGTCGATGAAGTCGAGCACCTTGCCCACCTGCGCGTCGGTGTGCTCGAGGAAGCCTGCGTACACCTCCATCATCCGCGCGTAGAGACGGCGCTCGTCGTCGGTCAACGAGTCCCATGCCGCGATCCAATGCGGCCGATCGCTCAGCTCAGTGCCCTCTGGGAGCAGCCCCGTCGCCATCTGCTTCGCGAACACCTCTTCGCGGTACGCGTCCCAACCCGTGGTCGAACGCGCCCTTGTACTTGTCGCTCCACTGGCGCGGGACTTGATGCGGCGCGTGGCAGGCACCCGGCGCGAACCAGAGGAAGAACGGCTTCGTCGGCGACGCGGCGCGCAGGTCGGTGAGGTAGAGGCGGGCCACGTCGACCATGTCCTCGGTGAGGTGGTACCCCTCCTCAGGCGTGCGCGGCGGATCGATCTGGTGGTTGTCGTGCACGAGATCGGGGTGGTACTGGTCGGTCTCGCCGCCGAGGAACCCGTAGAACCGCTCGAACCCGCGACCGAGCGGCCATCGCTCGCGCGAGCCTCCGGCGACCATCGTGCCGGCGGGTGCGAGGTGCCACTTGCCGACCGCGAACGTCGCGTACCCGTTGCGCACGAGGATCTCGGAGATCATCCCGTTCGCCTTCGGCATGGTCGCGTCGTATCCCGGGAACCCCGATGCGAACTCGACGATGCGACCCATGCCGTTGCGATGGTGGTTGCGGCCCGTCAGAAGACAGGCGCGCGTCGGCGAGCACAGCGCCGTCGTGTGGAAGTTCGAGTAACGCAGGCCGTGCGCCGCGAGCCGATCGAATGTGGGCGTCGCGACGGTCGAGCCGTAGCAGCCGAACTGCGCGTAGCCGACGTCGTCGAGGAGAACGACGACGACGTTCGGCGCGCCCTCCGGCGCGGAGGGCAGAGGAGGCCACCAAGGCGTGGACTCCTCGAGCGTCCTCCCTGCGACTCCTTCGAACTCCCCGGGCTCCATGTCGTGCCTCGCCGGCTAGGCGAGTGCCTTCGCCTTCAGCTGATCGAACTCGGCCTGTGTGATCGTGCCGGCGTCGAGCAGCGACTTCGCCTTCTCGATCTGCTCGGCGGCGCCACCCGAGGTCGACACACTTTGGACGTACGAGTCCATCTGCTGCTGGAGCGCTTGCTGCTGCTTCATTCTCCGCTCGGCCATGCCACTGCCGCGGGCGATGATGTACACGAACACTGTGATGAACGGCACGAAGACCAGTGCGATCACCCAGAGCGCCTTCGCGACGCCGCTCAACTGAGTGGTCACGGAACAGGTCGATGAGCACCTGGACGAGGATCATGATCCAGATGAAGAGGAAGAACAGCCACAACATCGACCAGATGATGTCGCTGAGATGGACGTCGGCGAGAACCATGGATGAGATCCCTCGTGGTCATGTAGCGGCGTCGTGCGCCGGCTTGTCTGGGCGTCACATTCTTGCCACAGATCTGATTGCATGGCGCAAGGGTCGGCATGAGGAGGCTGGGCGCGTGAGCGGGAATGCGTGCGAGTGGCTGCTCGACCGTCATGTGAGCGACGGCGGGGGAGCACGTCCCGCGTTGCGCGCGACGAACGGGCTCGAGCTCTCCTACGAGGAGCTGCTTGCCCGGGTCGAGGCGATGGCGGCAGGGCTGCGCGGGCGAGGGGTGCAGACGGGCGACAGAGTCGTCCTCGCCATGCTCGACTCACCCGAGTTCACGGCGTCGTTCCTCGCCGCGCTGCGCATCGGCGCGATCCCCGTCCTCGTCAACCCGCTGCTGCCGTGGAGGGACATCGGCGTCGTCGTGGAAGACGCGAAGGCCGACCTCGTGCTCGTCTCCGAGGAACGGCAAGCGGGAAGCGAGGAAGTCGGCGCGCCGCGGCTCGTCACCGGCTCGGACGAGTGGGCAGCAGTCTCGGGCGCGACCGGCGACGGGAGCCTCGCGCCGACCGATGCCGACTCGCCCGGCTTCTGGCTCTGTACGTCCGGCAGCACGGGCCGCCCGAAGCTCGCGATGCATCGCCACGGCGACCTCCAGTTCACCGCCGACACCTACGCCCGATCGGTGCTCGAGGTCGGTGCCGACGATGTCTTCTTCTCGGTCGGGCCGATGTTCCACGCGTACGGGCTCGGCAACTCACTCACGTTCCCGATGGCCGTCGGCGCGTTGACAGTGCTCGAGGCGACGCGACCGCCGACGCCTCCGAGGATCGCCGAGATCGTCACCCAGCACCAGCCGTCGCTCTTCTTCGCGATCCCCGCGTTCTATGCCGCGCTGAACGCTTCGTCGATCCCGGACGACACCTTCCGCTCGGTGCGCCTCGCCGTCTCCGCCGCCGAGGCGTTGCCCGCAGAGACGTGGCACCGGTTCCACGACCGCTTCGGCGTCCAGATCCTCGACGGCATCGGCTCGACCGAGATGACGCACATCTTCCTGTCGAACCGCGCCGGAGCGGTGCGGCCCGGCACGACGGGTTCGGCCGTGAGTGGGTACGAGGTGCGCGTCGTCGACGACGATGGCGTCGATCGCGCCGACGACGTCCCCGGACACCTGTGGGTCCGCGGCGACTCGGCGGCGTCGGGCTACTTCGGCAACGCGGATGCGACCGAGTCGACGTTCGGGTTGGGAGGTGGCTGGGTCCGGACCGGCGACACCTATGTCCGCGACAAGGAGGGCATGTACACCTACCTCGGCCGTTCGGACGACATGCTCCGGGTCGGCGGCGAATGGGTCGCGCCTGCGGAAGTCGAGGCGACGATCATCGAGCACCCGTCGGTGCTCGAGGTCGCGATCGTCGGCGAGCTCGACGACCGCGGCATCACCCGCCCGGTTGCCTACGTGGTCGCGAAGCCCGGCATGTCGGTGACCGAGACCGACGTGATCGAGCACTGTCGCAACCGGCTCGCCGGCTTCAAGCGACCCTGCGCGCGTCGTGGTGATGGACGAGCTGCCGAAGACCGCCACCGGCAAGATCCAACGGTTCAAGCTGCGCCAGCCCGCGTGACCACGACTCGCCGAGTCGCGATCAACCCCCTGCGCGACTTCTTCCACGAGGAGGCCGCCGGCGGCATCGTGCTCGTCGCCGCGACCGTGGTCGCGCTGGTCTGGGCGAACTCGCCGTGGAAGGAGTCGTACTTCCACCTGTGGCACACCCACATGGCGATCACGATCGGCACCCACTCGATCGACCTCGACCTGCAGGAGTGGGTCAACGACGCGCTGATGGCGATCTTCTTCCTCGTCGTCGGCCTCGAGATCAAGCGCGAGCTCGTCGAGGGTGAGCTGCGCGACCCCCGCACGGCGGCGCTACCGGCGATCGCCGCTGTCGGCGGGATGGTCGTGCCGGCCGCGATCTACTTCGCGGTCAACGCCGGCGGCGACGGAGCACACGGATGGGGCATACCGATGGCGACCGACATCGCCATGGCGGTCGGGGTCGTCAGCCTCCTCGGGAGCCGGGTCGTGCCTTCGCTGAAGCTGTTCCTGCTCGCGCTCGCCATCGTCGACGACATCGGCGCGATCCTCGTGATCGCGATCTTCTACTCGGACGACATCAGCGTCGAGGCGTTGATCGTGGCGGCGTGCATCGTCGGCCTGATCGCGCTCATGCGCTGGGTCGGCGTCCACTACGCGGTGCTCTACTTCGTTGCGGGCGTCGGGCTGTGGCTCGCGGTGTTCGAGTCCGGGCTCCACGCCACGCTGGCGGGCGTGATCCTCGGGCTCATGGCTCCGACGCAACCGATGCGTCAGCGCCAGCTCATCGACGAGGATGCGCTGCTCGACTTGTCGACTGTTGACACCGCGGCCGAGACGGCGACGCTCGCCCGCGAGTCGGTGTCGGTCGTCGAGTGGATGGAGCACCTGCTGCATCCCGTGGACGAGCTTCCTCATCGTGCCGCTGTTCGCGCTCGCGAACGCCGGGATCCCGATCACGTCGACGACGCTCTCGAACGCGGTGACGTCGCGCGTGACCTATGGCGTCGTGCTCGGCTTGGTCATCGGCAAGTTCGTCGGTGTCGTCGGCGCGTCGTGGATCGCGACTCGGCTGCGAATCGGCACCCTCCCTGCAGGCGCTTCGTGGCGGGGCATCATCGGAGTCGGTGCGATCGCGGGCATCGGCTTCACCGTCTCGATCTTCGTTGCGGGTCTCGCGTTCGAGGACCAGCCCCTGTTGGAGAACGAGGCGAAGATCGGGATCCTCGCCGCGTCGATCATCGCGGCGACGATCGGCTCGCTCGTCCTTGCCCGGCGACAACCGCCACCGGCAGACGGCGTAGGTGAATCCCGGACAAACCGGTCGTTCGATGACCGGTTCAGTCCGCGATGATCGGTCCATGCCCGGACAAGCACCCACCTTCGTGGACGAGCGTGAGGGCCTCCTCACGTATCTCGAACAGCAACGACTCGTGCTGCGGCTCGCCGCCTACGGCCTCACCGACGAACAGGCACGCGTGGCCAATTCGGTCAGCTCCCTCACCGTCGGCGGTCTGATCAAGCATGTCGCTTCGGTCGAGCGCTACTGGATCGACCTCGTCCTCGAGCGTCAGCCCGAGACTCCCGACGACTACGAGGCCAACTTCCGGATGGAGCGTGACGAGACGCTCCAGAGCATCCTCGACATGTACGACGCGGTTGCACGCGAGACGGCGGCCGTCGTCGAGAAGATCGCCGACCTCGGTCAGGCCGTGCCGGTGCCGAAGGGCGTGCCGTGGTTCCCCGACGACCTCGACGCATGGTCTGTCCGTTGGGTTCTCCTGCACCTCATCACCGAGACGTCTCGGCATGCCGGCCACGCCGACATCGTGCGCGAATCGATCGACGGAGCGACCGCCTTCCCGTTGATGGCCGCGGCCGAAGGATGGCCGGCGACGCCTTGGCTCACGCCGTGGGCGCCGGCCTGAGGGCAAGCACCGCGCGCGCCATCACCGACGGCACGCGGTCCGCGAGGGCATCGGCCCGAGCGCGCACCTCTTCCTGGGCTCGCACGTCGGCGGCGGTCGGGTACGAGAACCGCCAGCGCGCGACACGCTCGGCGATCGCGCGCTTGTCGCTGTCCCCGAGCACGAGGCCGGTCGCGGCGAGCACCCTGCAGTCGTAGGTGCGGCAGGCCTGCGGGCGATGGTCGTAGATCGAGCACCGGTCGTCGACGAGCATCGGGCAATGACCTCGCTCGTCGTACCCCATCACGAGCTCGTCGGGTTGTTGGGGCGCGGGGAAGAGCAGCTGCTTCGGGATGTGGGCGAGTGCGTCGGCCTCGGTCCGCGCGATGTGGACGAACTGGGATGAACGGCAACATGCCGTGCAGCCGTTGCAGGGGACGTCGGAGTCGTGCTCTCCGCGGAGCGCCTCCTGCATCGACGCGAGCCACGACGAGAAGTCTCCGGCCGCGAGCTCGTCGCTCACGGCGCGGGCAGGTTCGAGACCGATCGGTCCGCAACGACACGCAACACGACTCGATGCTCGCGGTCGGCGCGCTCCCGGAGTGCCGCGCGGCCCGCGTCGTCGAGCTCGCGTCCCATCCGCGCCACGACGCGGGCCATCAGCTCGAACGCCGAGGTCGGGTCGCTGTCGATCTGCGCCTCGCCGAACAACGTGACGTACGGGAACGGCATCTCCTCGCCGAGCACGCACACGCTGATCGCGGGGTCGCGTCGCAGCGCCTTCGTCTTGGCTCGACTGTCGGTGATGGACACGAGCACGTCGTCGCCGTCGGTCACGTAGAAGACGGGCGTCTGGGGAGGCGCGTCGGTCGCGCCGGGAGCGCGGTTCCAGCTGAGCACGCAGAGCCGGTTGCGGGCGACGAACTCGAGGTGGTGCGCGGGGATCATGACGCGAGCTCGGTGAGCCCCTGCCGGACCCAGTCCTTGAGCTGTTCGGACTTGCAGAAGGGAGCGCCGTCAGCCTCGGCGCGCGCGACGACGTCGTCGGCCGAAGCGCCTGACTTCAAGCCGGCGTACAGGTAGACGAGGGCCGAGGACCGCGGGCCGGTCCGGCACGTGACGAGCGTCGGTCGAGGGAGGTCGTCGAGCACCGCGATGCCTTGCCGCGCGACTTCGAAGTCGAACGGATGGGGCGGGTCGGCGACGATGTTCACCGACTCGCCGACGGCGGCTTGCACGTCCGCGAACGACATGCCGCCATCCATCGAGGCGAAGTCCTCGCCGCACAGGTACAGCCAGGATGCGGCCTCGGCGTCCCGGGCGAACGCCGCGGGATCGGCGATGAGGCCCCGGTTGAAGGCCAGCCCGTCGGGAGTGGGGAAGTCAGCCATCACACGCTCCATTCCCGGCCGAACCACCGCCGCACGCGGCTCGTGCCGAACTCGACCTTGTCTGCCGCGAGCTGCTCGGACGGTCCTTCGAGCGCTCCGCGGGGAGTCTGGCCGCTGAGGAAGGTCACGTCGACCTTCGCGACGCGGTGGTGGCCGAACTCGAGGTAGCAGATGCCGCGCCCGTCGTACTCAGCGGTCTCCGCGTCGCCCCTGATTCGCGCGGCGATGCGCGCAGCGGCAACGAGCGCCTGACCTTCGGCGAACACCCCAGCCTTCGGTGTGCCGACACTCGTCACGTCGCCGACCGCGTACACATCGGGGAACGAGGTCTGCAGGCTCAAGGGGTCGACCGGGATCCACCCGTCGACAGCAAGGCCCGATGCCTCGACGACCGGCGGCACCTTGTGCTTGGGCACCCCGAGGAACAGGTCGTAGGGCATCTCCGAGTCGTCGCCGAGCAGCGCGACTCGGCGATCGGGATCGAGCCCGCGCACCAGCGTGGTCGGGTGCCAGCCGATGCCCCGCTCCGCAAATGCCGCGAGCAGCGCCTGGGACGCGTCGGGTGACGGGGGGATCGGGCACGGGGAGCGGCATCACCAAGTCGATCTCGGACTTGTCGCGGATCCCTCGAGTCGTGAGGAAGTCGTGCATGAGCAGCGCGGTCTCGCTCGGGGCGGGCGGGCACTTGAAGGGCGTCGAGGTGACCGCAACGATGACCCGGCCTCCCTCGAAGCCCGCGATGACGTCGCGCAGCGCGAACGCCCCGTGCTCTGTGTAGAACTCGTAGCCGCCTTCGACGAGGCCGGGAGTCGCCGACGGGTCGAGATCGGCGCCGAGCGCGACCACGAGGATGTCGGCGTCGAAGGAGCCCGCATCGGTCTCGACTCGCTTGGCAGCCGGATCGATCGAGTCGATGTTCGCCTGCACGAACCGGACGCCGGGCTTCACGATGTCGGCGTAGTGATGGTGCACCGAGGGTGCCGTCGCTCGCCCGAACATGACCTCGAGCTTCGAGAACCCGAAGACGAAGGAGTCGGTCCGGTCGATGAGCACGACGTCGACGTCGTCTCCGAGCTCTTCAGAGAGCCGCGTCGTCAGCTCGAGTCCGCCGAACCCCGCGCCCAACACCACCACTCGCATCAGCCGGGAGCGTACGGGAAGAAGTCAGCGGTGGTTCAGCGCGAGCTCTGACTCGAGCTCGCCCGCGATGCGCGTGTGCCACATCCGTCGGGGCTGGGTCATGTCGAACGGAGTGGCTCTGTGCATCAACCGCCGGTTGTCCCAGACGACGACATCGCCGACGACCCAGTCGTGGAAGTAGACGCGCGGTGGCTGGCACGCCCACTCGTTCAGGTCATCGAGGAGCTGCTCGGACTCTTCCGGGTCCATGCCGACGATGCCGTAGGCGTGACGTCCGATGCACAGGTTCGGCCGACCCGTGTCGGGATGGACCTTCACGAGCGGTCGCAGCGACGGCTCCTTGTCGTGATAGCCGTACTGGTTGTAGCCACCGTCGTCGTTCTTCTTCGACGGCAGATACCCGGCTCGCGCCTGGCTGTAGAAGAGCGAGTGATAGGCCGTGAGCGACTCGACGCGGGCACGCGTCAGGTCGTCGAGCGCTTCGTACGCGGCGCGCATGTCGGCCCAACCGGTCGGCGCGACGTCCGCAGGGACGATCTCGGCCGAGAACACCGCGCCCTTCGCTTGGATCGGCATGTAGGTGCTGTCGTGGTGCCAGCCCTCGTTTCCGCGCAGCGACTTCACGACGTCGTCGTCGGGCTCGGCGTGCACCTTCCCGCTCTTGCTGATGTTCGAGATCGGCGAGGCCTTGAACTCGAGCGCGCCGAATCGCAGGGCGAACGCGTCTTGCTCATCGGTCGTGAGGAACTGCCCCGGGAAGATCAGCAGTGCGTGCTCGAGCCAGGTCGAGTGGAGGTCTCGCCACGTCTCGTCGTCCAGGCCGACGAGCTCGATGTCGCGGACCACAGCACCGAACGTCGCATCGAGTGGTTCGACCTGCACGGCACTCACCCCCTCGGCCGAAGCCTACGCGGCTACGCCGGCGAGCAGCTGCGCGAGCGGCCGCGGGACGTCGTCGAGGTCGAGCGCCTCGACGAGGGCCCGTGCGTACTGCAGCTTGCGCCCGCTGTGCGTGCCCATGAACCGCCGGAGCTGGCGCTCGACCGGGCTGCCTCGGTGGGCCGGCTGCTGCTGCATCTTTCGGAACGATGCGAGCTCGCCTTCCGACGCGATCACCTCCTCGACCTTCTCGAACCCGAGCGCCCGGATCAGCTCGTCTTCGAGGTCGGCGTCGCACTCGAAGAACCCGATGCGCTCGAGGTCGTCCTCGCCCAACGCCCGTTGGAAGATGCGCTGCTCGCCCGCGTCGTAGAGGCCGAGCAGCTGCACCTCAGAGCCCAACCGGCGGACGAAGTGGCCGATGTTGGTCGCGCCACCCATGGCGAGCACCTCGACGCCATCGCCGGCGAGGTCGCGGCCGAGTCGCGCCGCGAGCGTCTCGACGGCGCACTTGTCGCTCTCTCCTTCGACGAGGACGACGGTCTTCACTCTCCCCATTGTCACCGAATGATCCGTACCACCGTGGCGAACGAAGGAGGTGACACGACCAGGAGGACGACACGATGGATTCACCCGACCAGGCCCGCACCGCAGTCGAAGTGCTGACGCCGCTCGTGCATGCGACGCCCGCGAGCGCCCTGACGAACCCGACACCGTGCGACAAGTGGGCGGTCCGCGACTTGCTCAACCACCTCGTCGGTGGCGGCTACATGTTCGCTGCGGGACTCAACGGAGACGCGCTCGACGGCGATCCGAACGCCGACCTGATCGGTGACGACCACGTCGCCGCGTATGACGGCGCGATCGCGGCGTTCTCGTCTGCTCTTGCCGGCGCTTCCGATCTCTCGGCCGAGGTGACGCTGCCGTTCGCGACGCTGCCCGCGGACGTGGCGCTTCGCATCGCCGCGGCAGACCTCCTCGTGCACGCATGGGACCTCGCGACGGCGACCGGCCAGACGTTCGACCCTCCTGTGGAGTTCGTCGAGTCGGTGACGCCGTTCTACGCCGAGTTCATCAGCCCTCCGTTGCGAGAGGGCGGCCTCTTCGGAGCGGAAGTCGACGCCGGAGCCGACGCACGCCCGATCGATCGCCTCGTCGCGCTCGCGGGTCGTCAACCGTGACCCTTTCGTGGTGAACTCCGGCATGCCCACCACCACGGACGTCGCCATCGTCGGAGGCGGCATCGCCGGCGCCTCACTCGCCTACGCACTCGCGCGCGAAGGGCTCGGGGTCACCGTCCTCGAGGCGACCACCGAGTACGCCGACCGCGTGCGGGGCGAGAGCATGCAGTGCTGGGGCGTCGTCGAAGCCCGTGAGCTCGGTGTCGAGCAGGTGCTGCTCGACGCCGGCGCGCACATCAGTGCGACCTGGAACCAGTACACGCAGGGCTCACAGGAACCCGCACCGATCCCGATGAACATGCTGGTGCCAGGAGTGGGCGGCACGCTCAACTTGCGCCACCCCGACGCGTGCCAAGCGCTGATCGACGCGGCCGCAGGCGCGGGCGCGACCGTCGTGCGTGGTGCGTCGCACATCGAGCTCGGCGACGGCGACACGCAGACGGTGCGCTATGACGTCGACGGTGCGGGCGGGGAGCTGCGGCCCAGCCTCCTGGTCGGCGCTGACGGCCGGAACTCGACGGTGCGCAAGCAGGTGGGGATCACGCTCGAGCGACAGGAGCCGATCTCGTACATCTCGGGGCTGTTGCTCGACGGTCTCGACGGCGTGCCCGACGACTTCGACGTCCTCTGCGGCGAGGGCGATCGGTTCTTCTTGGTGTTCCACCAAGGCGGAGGCCGCGCTCGGTCCTACATCTGCAGCGGGCTCTCGAGCCAGCACCGCTTCTCGGGCCCCGAGGGCACGAAGCGGTTCCTCGAGGCCTGCGCGGTCGACTGCTACCCGTGGAGCGCTGAGGTCGCGGCCGCGACACCGGCCGGACCGTGCGCGACCTACCCCGGTGACGACACGTGGACACCCGAGCCGTTCGTCGACGGCGTGGTGCTGATCGGCGACGCCGCCGGGCACAACGACCCGGTCATCGGTCAGGGACTCTCGATCGGCCTTCGCGACGCTCGGCTCGTGCGCGACCTCGTGCTCGATGGCGCTCGCGATGCGGGCGGGTTCGCGTCCTACGGCAGCGAACGGATGGAGCGCATGCGCAGGCTGCGACTGATCGCGGACATCCTCGCGATGATCCAGGCGGAGGACAGCGATCGCCTCCCCGCCAGGCGCGAGCTCTTCGGCGAGAAGATGGCCGCGATGGATCCTTCGTTCTTCCCTCTCGTGCTCGCCGCGTTCATGGGACCCGAGACGGCCCCCGACGAGCTCGTGAACGAGTCGATCCTCGACGAGATTCGCAAGGCCTGAGAGAAAGGAATTTCTCTCCGCGGTTGTCGATCTGAGGCGATCCCGTTCGTAGGAGTGGTGAGGGGCCGGAGAGGCCGACCCCGGCACCCGACAGGAGCCTCCGATGACCGCAACCCTCGCCCCCACGGTCCCCACCACCGATTCGCCGTCGCGCTCGCTCGTGCGCGCCGGAGTCGTTGCCGGCCTCGTCGCCGCGGTCGCCACGACCGCCCTTGCTGCGATCGCCCACGCCGCGGGCGTCTCACTCGAGACCGCTCCCGGCGAGCAGATCCCCGTGCTCGGCTTCGGCCAGCTCACGCTCTTCTTCACCGCCATCGGCCTCGTGCTCGCCGCGGTGCTGCGCCGTCGGGCCCGGACCCCTCAGGCCACCTTCGTCAAGGTCACTGTCGTGCTCACCGCGCTGTCGCTCGTGCCCGACCTCATGCTCTCGGCCGACGGCGCGACGAAGGCGACGCTCATGGCCGCGCACCTCGTCGCTGCAGCCATCGTCATCCCCGCGGTTGCTTCTCGCCTTCCCGAGCGGTCGGCTCGCTGAGCTCACGAATCCGGCGTGACAGGAAGCGCCGGTCCGCCTCGTTGGTCGCGACCTCGAGTGCTTGTCGGTACGAATGCGTCGCCTCGGGTACTTGCCCGAGGCGACGTTGCATGTCTGCCCTCGCGGCGGCCAACCACGGATAGCCGGCCAACGTGTGATCGTCGAGCTCGTCGAGCGCTCGAAGCCCCGCGTCGGGACCCCGCGCCATCCCGACCGCGACCGCGCGGTTGAGCGCGACGATCGGTGTCGGTGCCACGAGCAGCAGCTCGTCGTACAGACGAGCGATCTCGTCCCAGTCCGTGTCGTCGATGCTCTGCGCTGTCGCGTGGAGCGCGGCGATCCTCGCCTCGACTCGGTATCTGCCCCGGGCGGACTCGTCGATCCTCGTCACGGCCGTGCGAATGCGGGCGTGGTCCCATTGCCGCCGGTCTTGCTCCTCGAGCGGGATGATGTCCCCGTCGAGGTTCGCACGTGTCGCGCGCCGGGCGTCGTGCAGCTCCATGAGCGAGAGAAGCGCGCCGACCTCGGGCTCCTCGGGAAGCAGCGCATGCAGCTGCGTGGTCAGCCAGATCGCTTCCTCGGCGAGGTCGGTGCGCACGAGGTCGGTGCCACTGGTCGCGTGGTAGCCCTCGTTGAAGATGAGGTAGAGGACGGCAAGCACGCCGTCGACCCGCTCGGGAAGCTGGTCTGCAGTCGGCACCCGGAACGGGATGGCGGCATCGCGGATCTTCGTCCGAGCGCGGAACAGACGCTGCACCATCGTGCGCTCGCCGACGAGGAACGCCTTGGCGATCTCGGCGGTGGTCAAGCCTCCCACCGATCGCAGCGTGAGCGCGACTCGTGCCTCCATCGCGAGTGCCGGATGGCAGCACGCGAACACGAGGGAGAGCTGATCGTCGACCGCGCGAGAGGCAGCGGTGTCGCTCTGATCGTCGTGCAACGTCGCCACCTCCTCGTTCTTGCGCAGCTCGAGCGACGCCCGCCGCATCCGATCGAGCGCGCGGTTGCGCGCGGTCGTCGTGAGCCACGCCGTCGGGTTGTCCGGCGTGCCGTCGATCGGCCACCGCTCCCACGCGCGGACGAACGCGTCCTGCGCGCACTCCTCGGCGAGATCCCAGTCGCCTGTCAGCCGGATGAGGCTCGCGACGATCGCCGACCAATCGCGTCGGTGGGCCGTCAGGATGGCGGCGGTTGCGTCCAGAAGGGCCTCACCTCGATCATCCCGTAGGTTGCCATGGGGTGCTTCCGGGCGACTTCGATCGCCTCGTCGAGATCACTGCACTCGATGAGATCGAAGCCGCAGATGATCTCCTTCGTCTCCACGAACGGTCCGTCGGTCAGCAGCACCTTGCCGTTGCGCACGCGGACCGTGGTCGCGTCGGCAGGCGGGGCGAGGCGTTCGCCGATCGAGCGGATCCCTCGCCCGTCCATCTGCTCGACCCACTCGTCGATGTCGAGCTCGGGCTCGGCGTCGATCGGCCCCTCAGTGCCGTCGGCGCAGATCAGCAGCATGTACCGCATGGCGGTTCCTCCGTCTGTCGTGCTGACGCCGTGTCGTGCTCTGTGTCGTCATGCCCATTCGACGATCGGGACCGGGTGCCGTCTACCACTTGTTCGCAAGTCCCTCGCAAGGGGGACGGCGGCGATCCCCTTCGGATGGGACGACGTCGAGCCCGGCGGCAGCGCATCATTGGGGCATGGTCCGGTCGTTGCCACCGCGTTCGAGGCTCCTCGACGCGGCGCTCGTGGTCGCGATGGCGCTCGTCGGGCTCGCGATCCTCATCTGGGCCCCGAGCGACGATTGGTATCACGAGCCCTCCTTGTTCTCCGCGCTGCTCGTCGTCGCCTCGGCGGGGTCGTTGTGGTGGTGGCGGACGGCGCCGGTCGTCTCACTGATCGCGGCGTGTGCCGTCTTCATGGTGAACATCGTCGCCGGGTTCCCGGTGGGCATCACCCAATACCCCGCGTTCATCGCGTTCTACGCCGTCTTCGCGTTCGGGAGCGTACGCAGCCGCTGGGGCGCGGCCGGATTGCTCGCGGTGACCGTGGGGGTCTACGCGATCGCCGATCGCGGGCCGATCGACGTGAGCGCGTTCGTCGGGATCGCCGTCGCCACGGCGCTCGCGGCGCTGCTGGGCGATGCCGCGCGGAATCGCCGCGAGCTCGGCGAGGTGCAGCGTGCTGCCGCGCTGCTCGAAGCCCGTGAGCAGGAGGCCATGCGAGACCGTCTCGTGCTCGAGGAGCGAGCGCGCCTCGCGCGTGAGCTGCACGACTCGCTCGGGCACGCGGTGAACGTGATGGTGATGCAGGCCGGCGTGGGCCGTCACGTCTTCGACGAGCAGCCCGAGTTCGCGCGCCAGGCGCTCGAGCAGGTCGAGAACGTGGGGCGGGTCGCGCTCGGCGAGCTCGACGCGGTGCTGAGGGTGCTGCGTCCGATGGACGGAGAGCAGCGAGCCGCGCCCGATCCCGCGAACCTTGCAGGCATCGACGCCCTGTGCGACCGCATCCGCGCGACGGGCCGCGAGGTCGACCTTCGCGTCGAGCCCGTCGCGCTCACGCCCACCGCGGAGCGGGCGGCCTATCGGATCGTGCAGGAGGCGCTCACGAACGCGGCCCGGCACAGCGAGTCCGGCCCGATCGAAGTGTCCATCACGCGCGACAACGGCGACGCGGTGATCACTGTGCACAACACAGGGACGGCGTTCGCCGGAAAGGGCAGCGGGAGAGGCCTCGTCAACATGCGCGAGCGTGCGCACCTCGAAGGCGGCGAGCTCGAGTCCGGGCCAGTCGCCGACGGCTTCCTCGTTCGCGCCAGCCTGCCCCTCCGAGAGGACGACCGATGATCACCGTGCTCCTGGCCGACGACGATGTTCTCGTACGTCAAGGCCTCCGCGTGCTCGTCGAGTCCGCGGGCGACCTGAGCGTCGTCGCCGAGGCGGCAGACGGCGCCCAAGCGATCGAGCTCGCAGAGTCGACTCGACCCGACGTCGTCGTGATGGATGTGCGGATGCCCGGACGTGACGGGATCGACGCGACAAGGGAGATCTCATCGTGGGACGAGCCGCGACCGAGAGTCTTGGTGCTCACGACCTTCGACCTCGACGAGATCGTGCACGACGCGCTCGAAGCCGGCGCCGACGGCTTCCTCCTCAAGCGGTCGACCCCCGACGAGCTCATCGCAGGCATCCGCACGGTCGCCGCCGGAGACGCCCTCATCTCGGCGACGCTCACCCGCCGGCTGCTGGGGTACGTCGCCGCCAAGAAGTCGGGTGCCGCGGGCGCGCAGCTCGTCGTGCCGCTCACCGACCGAGAGGCCGAGGTGCTTCGCTACCTGACCGAAGGGATGTCGAACGCCGAGATCGCGGAGAAGCTCGTGATCGGGCACGAGACCGTGAAGACGCATGTGAAGCGCATCTGCATGAAGACCGGAGCGCGTGATCGCACCCAAGCCGTGGTCTGGGCGTTTCAGACCGGGTTCGTCGGAACGACCTGACCGGCTACGCCGCCCGAGGATCGCGGCCGGCGTATGCGAGCAGCTTGTCCTGTGCCGACGCGTCGGCGCTCACCGGCACCTCGGGCTTGAAGACGCCCTTGCGCTGCTCGTCGGTGAAGCGTCCGTGGATCATCTCGTAGGCCGCCTCGGGAAGGCCCTTCGGCATCGTCGTGTCCTGGCGCGTCGCCTTCGCCAAGTCCCACCCGTGCAACAGCTGATCGGCGAACGCGATCCCGAGCGACGGCCCGGTCTTGTCGATGACGCCGGGCTGGCCGAACGTGCTGAGCGTGTTGGCCTGCGCGAGCTTGAAGTCGGCCACGGGGTCCTTGCTGAGGAGATCGGGAGGTTCGCCTGAAGGCGGCGAAGCCTTCGCTCCCCGCGCCGCGCTGACGAAGTACTTCTGCGTCTCGAGCATGTGGCTCATGAGGTGGCGCACATCCCACTCGTCGCACGGCGTCGCGTCGTCGAGCTTCGTCGCTGCACCCTGGACCTTGCTCAGAGTCCAATCGCTCGCTTGTTCGTACAGGTCGAGCAGGTTCGTCTTCATCGAAGGGCTCCTTTCGGACACGATCGACGTACCCGGCGTCGCGCTTGCACAACCGTGCAAGAGCAGGCCCGGGTCTAGGTTCGCCGTCGTGGATGACGTCGACGTCAGGCACCTCCGCCGCTGTCTCGAGCTTGCGCGCCTTGCCCGCGACGGAGGCAACGAGCCATTCGGTTCGCTCCTCGTCAACGGCGATGGGGAGGTCGTCGCCGAGCTCACGAACACGGTCGGGGGCGGCGACATCACCGGCCACCCCGAGCTCGCGCTCGCGGCGTGGGCGTCGCTCCACATGACGTCCGCCGAGCGTGCAGGAGGCGACGCTCTACACGAGCTGCGAGAGCTGTGCGATGTGCGCGGGCGCGCACTACTGGGCGGGGATCGGCCGGCTCGTGTTCGCGCTGTCCGGGGACCAGCTCGCCGACATCGTTCCGGCCGGCGGGCGAAGCCTCCGATTGTCGAGTCGCGAGGTCTTCGCCCGCGGGAACGCGCGCATCGAAGTGGAGGGGCCGTGTGACCAGCTCCTCGCTGACGCGCAGTCGGTGTTCGACGGCTTCTGGTCGTGATCCGCTAACGGCAAAGGGAGCGCTCGGCCGTCGCCGCGAGCACTCGCGAGACGGCGTCGACTGAGAGGCCCCGTCCCGTGTAGAGCGCGTCGAAGGCCTCGAAGCTCGTGAGCATCCAGAGCACGTCGGCTGACGGTTCGCGTGCTCGATCACATGGCGGCCCGCGCGGTCGGCCTCCGAGGGGGAGCGCTCCTCGTGCGTCCTGACGGCGTGCCCGCCGCCCTCGAGTCGCTGGGCATCCCCCTCGCGGGGGACCGTGCGCGGTGACGCGCGATCACGCCTCGGGGTGTCGAGAACGCATCGGCGAAGGCTCACAGTCGATGCATGAGCATCCACGCGAATCTCCAGCCAGTCCACCGTCAAGCGCACCGAGTCGCCGTCGCACTCGCAGCAGGGCTGCTGCTCACCGCGACTGCGTGCTCCTCCACTCACGAGACTGCCGATTCAGGTCACGAGACCGCCGCATCGAGCACCACGACCGCGTCGACGACGTCAGTCGCTCCGACGACGACGGTGGCCCCCACCACCAGCGTCGCCCCGACCACCACTGTCGATCCCGCCCGAGAGTCGATGCTGCAGGGCATCCTCGACTCTCATCACGCGGCGGGTGAGTTCGTCGGCGGTCGCATCGCGTTCGAAGACGCGAGTGGCGCAGTCACCGAGGCCACGATCGGCACCAAGACGCTCGATCCTTCGAGTGGTGGCGTCGACCTCGACACGCCATGGAACGTCGGCAGCATCACCAAGACGTTCGTCGCCGTGGTCGTGCTGCAGCTGGCCGACGAGGGTCGTATCGACCTCGACGCGGGCATCGCGCAGTACTTCCCGACGTTGAAGGACGCTGACCGCATCACGCCTCGCGAGCTGCTGCAGCACACGAGCGGACTCAACGACTACAACTATCAGCCTCCAGTGGTGAGCGACGCACATCGCCACTGGACCGCCGACGAGATGATCGCGGTCGCGGAAGCCGCGGGCCGCGTCGGTGAGCCCGGCGGTGCCTTCCACTACTCGAACACCAACTACATCGTGCTCGGCGACATCATCGAGAAGGTCACCGGACACAGCTGGGACGAAGAGGTGCACACGCGCATCGCGGAGCCGCTCGGTCTGAAGCACACGAGCATGATCACGGACGACCTCGCTCCCGGCTTCGAGCCCGCGAACGGCTCGTTCGTCGACTCGACGCACTCACACGATCCGTCGCTCGGTGGGTCCGCAGGCGCACTGCAGTCGACCGGTCGTGACCTGCTCGTGTTCGCCAAGGCGCTCGAGGACGGCACGCTGCTGTCGCCTGAGTCGCAGAAGGCGATGGAGACCTTCGTGCCCGGTGAGGACTACTCGCAGTTCGGCATCACGCACGCCTACGGCCTCGGGTTCGAGAGGTACTCGAACGACACGATCACCGTGCTCGGGCACATGGGCACGGGCGCTGCGCAGGAGGGGTTCGTCGGATGGGATCCGGCGACCGGCAACCTGGTCGCCGTCACCCTCAACACGAACAACCCCGGCCCTCAAGCGTTCATGGCGATCGAGGCGCTGACCGCTGCCAAGAGCTGACCCCATCCAGCCTCACCCCGCCTGACGCCCGCCATCCCGGCGGGCGTCAGCGCGTCGTATGCGTCCGCGGCCATGCGCATCGTCGTGAACGAGTTCGTGAGCCTCGACGGGATCTCGCAGGCACCGGGCGGACCGGAAGAAGACACCGACGGCGGCTTCTCGCACGGGGGCTGGTCCATCCCGTACTTCGATCCGGAGATCATGGGCGCCGCGATCGGCGAAGGGATGAACGCCGCCGACGGGCTGCTCTTCGGGCGGCGCACATGGCAGGGGATGGCAGCGGCGTGGCCCGACCGGGCCGGCGATCCGTACGCAGATCAGATGAACGCGGTCAAGAAGTACGTCGCCTCGCGCACGTTGAACGAGAGCGACCTCACGTGGAACAACTCGACGTTGCTGTCGGCCGACGACGCGATCGGTGACGTCGCCTCGCTGCGGCAGCAGGAGGGCGGCGACATCGTCATGTGGGGGAGCCTGAGCCTCGTCCGCGCGTTGCTCGCACGAGACTTGGTCGACGAGCTCAACCTGATGATCGAGCCGATCCTCCTCGGCGGAGGCAAGAGCCTGTTCCCCGACGACGGCGCCGCGCGCCCGCTCGAGCTCGTCCGCACGGTCACCGCACCGACCGGCGTGCTCGTGTGCACCTACCGGCCAGCGTGAGGTTCTAGAAGCTGACGTCGGTGGTGTCGACGGTGCCGGCGGTGCGGCCGGGCGCGTCCTGATACTTCCAGTAGAGGTTGGTGTGCGCGATCACCTGCTCGGGCGGGGGCGCGCCCCATTGCGTGAGGTCTTCCGTCGTGTGCGCGTCTCCGACCAAGGTCACGTCGTACCCGCGAGCGAACGCACCGTGGATCGTCGAACGGACGCACGCATCGGTCTGTGCGCCGGCGACGACGAGGCGGCCCACGTGTCGCTCGGCGAGACGGTCCTCGAGGTCGGTCGCTTCGAACGAGTCGCCGTAGGTCTTGTGCACGAGGGGCTCTGCCTCGGTGCGGACGAGCTCGGGCACGTACTCCCACGCTTCGGTGCCCTCCTTCAAGCCGCCATCGTCGGAGTGCTGCACCCAGATCACGGGGACGCGTTCCGCGCGTGCCTTGTCGACGAGCATGTTGATGTTCTTGATGACGTCGTCGCGCCGGGGAGCGCCGTCCATCACGCCGTTCTGGACGTCGATCACCAGCAGCGCGGTGTTCGGTCGGTCGTGCAGAGTGGTCACGGGAACCTCCCAGAAAATTGTGCGCCTGCGCGCATGCTTACCCCGAACAGGTCAGGGAACGACGATGTGCTTGACGTCCGCCATGTAGCGACGCGCGGACGCTGAGGCCTCGTCTGAGCTGCTCCCTTCCTCGCGTGCGCTCATGTACGCCGCGTACCAGTCCCACCAGTCGTGCTTCGGAGCGATCGCTTCGTATGCACCGTGATGGTCCGCGGTCTCGTGCAGGAGGTCCGCGAGCTGCGCGATGTCCATGGGCTCGCTCATCGGCCGGGGAGGCGCGTCTTGATCTCTTGGATGAACCAACCGTTGCCGTCGGGATCGCTGAACGACGCGAACGATGAGTACGACCGGCTCTGGGGGTCGGGGCCGGGAACGCGCCCGTCCGTGCCGCCATGGTGGAAGACGCCGCCGACGTCGTGCCAGATCTCGCTCACTTCGATGCCGCGGCCGACCAGGTCGGCTCGGGCCGCGTCGAGGTCGTCGACGACGAGCATCAGGCCGTCTGCTGAGCCGGGCTTCGCGGCGGTGACCTTGTCGCCGAAGATCAGCGAGCACGCCGATCCGGGAGGCGTGAGCTGCACGACGCGCAGACCGTCCGGGGCCGGGAAGTCGGCGTCGAGCCGGAAGCCGAGCTGCTCGTAGAACGCCTTCGCGTGATCTACGTCAGACACGCCGATCACCACTACTTCGAGCCTCATGTCCATTGGCGGATGCTATCGACGGTCCTACGCTGCGGCCCGATGGCCACCCTCGCGGGACAACGCATCGTCGTGATCGGCGGAAGCGCCGGCATCGGGCTCGAGACCGCGCGACAGGCACGCGCCCAAGGCGCAGAGGTGATCCTCACGGGGCGTGATCGTGCGCGACTCGACGCCGCCGCGAAGCAAGTCGACGCCCAGGGGGCAGTGGCGTTCGACGCCGGCGACTCAGGCGCGCTCGCTCGGTTCTTCCGCGACGCGCCGACGCCGATCGACCACGTGATGGTCACCGCGGGCGCCCCGCACTACATCCCTCCGCTCGAGATCGAGCCGGAGCAAGCGCGTCAGGCATTCGCCGACAAGCTCGCGCTCGACGCTGCAGGTCGCCCAGGAGGCGGTCGGCAAGGTGATAGCCGGCGGCTCGCTTCTGTTCGTCGGCGGCACAAGTGGTCGCCGTCCGCGACGCGGCTACGCGCTCATCGGAACTGTCACCACCGCGCTTCCCGCTCTGATCGCGAACCTCGCTCTCGACCTCGCGCCGATCCGCGTCAACCTGATCGCGCCCGGCTTCGTCGACACTCCTTTGTCGGCGCGGCTGCTCGGCGACGACATCGACAAGCGGCGTGACGAGCTGCGGGCCACGCTCCCGATCGGACGCGTCGTCGGACCGGAAGATGTCGCCGCGCTCGCGGTCCACATCATGACCAACACCGCGCTCACCGGCGCGACCTACGACATCGACGGCGGCCAGCAGCTCCTCTCGACCTGAAGGGTCTCACATGCGCGCAGACATCGTCCCCGGCGCACCGTTCCCGGACTACGAGCTTCCCGACCACACCGAGACGCCGCGCAAGCTCAGCGAGATACAGGGCGACGACCCGCTGATCCTCACGCTCGCTCGTGGCCACTACTGCCCGAAGGAGCACCAGCAGCACCTCGAGCTCGCCGCGTTCTATCCGAAGATCGCGGTGGCATACACGCAGGTCGCGACGATCTCGACCGACGCGGATCATGAGTCGCAGGAGTTCCGCGCGTCAGTCGGCGCGCAGTGGCCGTTCCTGTCGGATCCCGGTCGCATCGTGCAGAAGGACCTCGACATCCAGGAGTACACCGACCCCGAGCACGATCCGATGATCCCGTACACGCTCGTGCTGAAGCCGGGGCTCGTCGTGCACACGATCTACAACGGGTATTGGTTCTGGGGTCGTCCAGGGATCGATGACCTCCGGCGTGACCTGCGCGCTGCGATGAGCGAGATCCGCCCCGACTGGGATCTGAGCGCGCCCGGACTTCGTGAGCAGTGGGAGGCGGGCGACTACTCGTCGTTCCACGGTTGGAGCAAGTGGAGCCCCGACAGGCGCAGCGCCGCGCGGTGACGAACATGATGCACGAACAGCCGTTTCAGGATCTCGTCGATTGGCACTGCTACGGATGTGGGCGTCTCAACGAGCACGGTCTTCAGATCAAGAGCCGGTGGGACGGCGATGACGTCGTATGTGAATGGCAGGCGGAGCCCTTCCACGTGGGGCTCGCCGGCCGCCTGCAAGGCGGCGTGATCGCCACTGCCATCATCTGTCACGCGGTCTGGACGGCGACTGCCACCGCGTGTCGGCGCGATGGCATCGAGATCGAGGAGCCGATGCGGTTCGCGTACTCGACTGTGTCGTTGAAGCTCGAGTTCCTCGCACCAACAGCCGTTGATTCCGTTCTCACACTGCGCGCACGCATGACAGCGCTCGATGGCGATCGGGCAACCGTGTCGACCTCAGTGTTCGTCGATGGGCGGGAGACGACGCGTGCCGAGAGCGAGCATCTCCGACTCGCGCTGTCTTGATGACGGCCACTCCAGTGGTGCTCGTGCACGCGTCGAACACGGACGACCGGATCTGGGCCGAGCATGCGCGACTCATGGCGCCGCGCTTTCGCGTGGTCGCTCCCACGCAGCGCTACTTCGGGACATCGCCATGGGCCGACGACGGCCAAAGGTTCTCGATGGCCACCCATGCCGCCGACCTCGTCGGCTTCATCCGGGGCTCCGGGCTCGGATCGGCCACCCTCGTCGGGTGGTCCTATGGGGCGGCGGTCTGCCTCCTGACCGCAACGGAGCACCCGGATCTCGTCGATCGGCTGGTCCTCTACGAACCAGCGATCATGAGCTTCGTGCACGCGCCAGAGCAGGCTGAGGCCGCAGAGGCAGACCGCAGGGAGATGACCTCGCGCGCCCGCGCTCGCATTCGCGACGGAGACATTCCGGGGGCGGTCAGGTTGTTCATGGACGGAGTCAACGACCGTCCGGGAACGTTCGACAGTCTCGCTGACCGCGTGCGGCGCATCATGCTCGACAACGGTCGAACATTGCCTCTGCTCTTCGCCGCTCCGCCACCGGCGCTGAGCTGCGCCGACCTGGGGCGGCTGCGCGGGACGCCAGTCGCGGTCGCCCGGGGAGACTCCACGCGGGTCTTCTACCGGATCGCCGCTGAATGCGCGGCTGGCTGCATCCCGGGGTCAACCCTCGAGGTCGTGCCCGACGCGCCACCTCCTCCCCGTCGAAGACGAGGGCCGGTTCACCTCGGTCGTGCTTGACCTGCTCGCGAATCAGACCAGTCGGGGAGGGGGGACTTGAACCCCCGGCCTCCTGCACCCAAAGCAGGTGCGCTACCACTGCGCCACTCCCCGGCTCACCAAGTCTGACGCATGGCGATCGGCGCATCGTTCGCTCTGCGGTCATTCGTGCCAAGAACCAGCGGCGCATCGGGTTGATGGGGCGGGACGGGTTGACATCGGCCCACGCACGCCGTCGCCGACGTCGACGCCAGAGCGCACGCAGCATGCGCCGACAACGCGTCTCATCCGACGGGTCGAGCGCGCTCGAAACGACCGCCGGTCCTCCCACGTCGTCGGCGACAGCCCACCGCCCGCAGTTTGCTCACTGGACCACGGCACAGGGGGGTTGAGTGAGCAAACGGTCGGGGGATCACCAGAACAGGGCCGAGGCTTGTGGCCCCGGCCCTGTTGGTGAGTTGGGTGGCTGGGGATTCCGCCTCCCAGCCTGACCCCGCTTCCGCCCGCGAAGGTCTTCTCCCGGAGCATCGCCCGGTTCCCGCTCACGTGATGTCGACGGTACCGATGGCCCCCTTGTGGCGCTATGGGTCGTTCGGGCCAATCTCGGTGCGCGTCACCGCGCTTCACGCATAGGTCGTAACGACCTAGATCGCCCCGTATGCGCCCGGCGGGGCGCGACCGAGCCCGCCGGTATGCTCCCTGGTCTGTGAAGAGCGCCGTCGAGTCCCTCGAAGACAACAAGGTCAAGGTTTCGGTCGAGGTCGACGAGACGGAATTCGACAAAGCGATGGACGCGGCGTTCCGTCGCATCGCTCGCGAGGTCCGCATCCCCGGGTTCCGGCCCGGCAAGGCGCCCCGACGCATCCTCGAAGCTCGCATCGGCACCTCGGTCGCCCGCGAAGAGGCACTTCGCGAGGCGCTTCCCGAGTACTACGCCCAGGCGGTGCGCGAGAACGACGTCGATGTCATCGCGCCGCCCGAGATCGACATCACGGCGGGGCGCGAGGATGGGCCGGTCGCGTTCGACGCAGTGGTCGAGGTGCGACCCAAGGTCAGCGTCGCCGGCTACGGCGGCTTGCGCGTCGAGATCCCCCGGCCGCGACCGAGCGACGAAGAGATCGATGCGCAGATCGAGCGGATGCGCAACCAGTTCGCCGAGCTCGAGCTCGTCGATCGCCCCGCGGTCGACACCGACCAGGTCACCGTCGACATCGTCGGTTCGCGCGACGGCGAAGCGCTTCCGGGCCTCGACGC
Source organism: uncultured Acidimicrobiales bacterium (assembly GCA_963726495.1). Classification (GTDB taxonomy): domain Bacteria; phylum Actinomycetota; class Acidimicrobiia; order Acidimicrobiales; family DATKAS01; genus DATKAS01. Next base: position 421,277 of record CAVSCP010000006.1, on the reverse strand, counting down.
GACCGACTACCTCTACGAGGTCGGCAGCTCGGCGATCGTGCCCGAGCTCGACGATCACCTTCGCGGCGCGAAGCCGGGCGACATCTTGCAGTTCAGCGCCCGCCATCCCGATCCCGAAGAAGACCCGATCGACTTCCGCGTGCTGGTCAAGCAGGTGCAACAGCGCGTGCTTCCCGAGCTGAACGACGAGTGGGCGAACGAGGCCTCTGAGTTCGAGACGCTCGAGGCGCTGCGGGCCGACCTCGTGCGCAGGCTCACGATCGTGCGGGTCATGCAGTCGCAGATGGCGCTGCGCGAGAAGGCCGCCTCGGCGCTCGGCGAGCTCGTCGACGAGGAGATCCCCGAGCCGCTGATCGACGACGAGATGCGCACCCGACTGCAAGACCTCGGCATGCGCCTCCAGGCACAAGGCATCGGGATCGAGCAGTACCTGGCCGCGACCGGTCAGAGCCAGCCCGAATTCGTCGAGGAGCTGCGCACCGCGGGCCGTGAGGCCGTCAAGGTCGACCTGGCCCTGCGTGCCGTCGCGGACGCCGAGGCCGTCGAGGTCGACGACGACGAGGTCGATGGTGAGATCGAGCGGCTGGCCGAGCGCACGAAGCAGAAGCCGAACCAGCTTCGCAAGGTGATCGAGCGCAATGGGCAGATACCGGAGTTACGCTCAGACCTGCGCAAGCGCAAGGCGCTCGAGTGGATCGTCGAGAACGTCGAGATCGTCGATCCTGATGGGCAACCGATCGATCGTGCCGATCTCGTTCCCGCGTTGGCCGAGATCGACCCGAACGCAGCCGAAGCACCAGAGACCGCAGCAACCGAACCCGAAGACGACACGACAGGACACCGAGACTGTGAAGGACGCAGTGTGATCGAGCCCATCCGCAACTACCTCGTGCCGACTGTCGTCGAGCAGACGAACCGGGGAGAGCGGGCCTACGACCTCTACTCGCGTCTGCTCAAGGAGAACATCATCTTCCTGGGCACGCCGATCGACGACACGATCGCGAACCTCGTGTGCGCGCAGATGCTGCACCTCGAGTCCGAGAACCCGGACAAGGACATCAACATCTACATCAACTCGCCGGGCGGTGACATCACGGCGCTGTTCGCGATCTACGACACGATGCAGTTCGTCAAGCCCGACATCGCCACGATCTGCTTCGGTCAGGCTGCGTCGGCGGCCGCGGTCCTGCTCGCGGCCGGCACCAAGGGCAAGCGGCTGGCGCTTCCTCACGCCCGGGTGCTCCTCCACCAGCCCTACGGCGGGGCGGCCGGCCAGGCGACCGACCTCGAGCTCGCTGCGAAGGAGATCTTGCGCATGCGTGACCTCCTCGAGGAGATCATCGCCCGCCATACGGGCCAGTCAGAGGCCCGCATCCACGGCGACACAGACCGAGATTTCGTGATGTCCGCGGATGAGGCTCGCGAGTACGGCATCATCGACGAAGTCATCAGTGCACGTTCGTTGACGACTGACGGCCCGATCGCGGCCGTCAAGGGCTAGTCGAGTCAGAGCCGACGAGGGGAAGGGCGTCCGGTGGCGAAGTTCGGTGACGGGGGCGAGCTGCTCAAGTGCTCGTTCTGCGGCAAGTCGCAGAAGCAGGTCAAGAAGCTGATCGCCGGCCCCGGCGTCTACATCTGTGACGAGTGCATCGATCTCTGCAACGAGATCATCGAAGAGGAGCTGTCCGAGACCTCCGAGCTCAAGTTCGACGATCTGCCCAAGCCGCGCGAGATCTACGAGTTCCTGAACGACTACGTCATCGGGCAGGAGTCAGCGAAGAAGATCCTCTCGGTCGCCGTCTACAACCACTACAAGCGAGTGCAATTCGGCACGTCGCACGACAACGACGTCGAGCTCGCGAAGTCGAACATCTTGCTCATCGGCCCCACCGGCTGTGGCAAGACGTTCCTCGCTCAGACGCTCGCTCGCATGCTGAACGTGCCGTTCGCGATCGCGGACGCCACCGCGCTCACCGAAGCCGGCTACGTGGGTGAGGACGTCGAGAACATCCTCCTCAAGCTGATCCAGGCCGCCGACTACGACGTGAAGAAGGCCGAGACCGGCATCATCTACATCGACGAGATCGACAAGATCGCCCGCAAGAGCGAGAACCCGTCGATCACGCGCGACGTGTCGGGCGAAGGCGTGCAGCAGGCGCTGCTGAAGATCCTCGAGGGCACCACGGCATCGGTGCCACCGCAGGGCGGCCGCAAGCACCCACACCAAGAGTTCATCCAGATCGACACCACGAACATCCTCTTCATCTGCGGTGGGGCGTTCGCCGGCATCGAGAAGATCATCCAGAGCCGGGTCGGCAAGAAGGGCGTCGGCTTCAACGCCGACATCCGCATGGCGAGCGACCGCGACTCGCTCACGGTGCTCAACGAGGTTCTTCCCGAAGACCTGCTGAAGTTCGGCCTGATCCCCGAGTTCATCGGTCGCTTGCCGGTGATCGGCGCGGTGGCGAACCTCGATCAAGAGGCGCTCGTGCGAATCCTCATCGAGCCAAAGAACGCGCTGATCAAGCAGTACCGCAAGTTCTTCGAGTTCGAGGACGTCGAGCTCGAGTTCAGCGACGAGGCACTGGTCGCGGTCGCCGAGCAGGCGAACCTGCGCGGCACCGGTGCGCGTGGGCTAAGGGCGATCCTCGAAGAGGTGCTCCTCAACGTGATGTACGACCTGCCGAGCCGCACCGATGTCGAGAAGGTCGTGATCGACCGCTCGACGGTGCTCGAGAAGGTCAACCCCACGCTGGTCCCGCGCTCGGAGACCCCTCGCCAGCAGCGTCCCCGCCGCGCCGCGTCCTAGGCCCCGGCCGGGGTCGCCGGGATGGATCTCCCTGCCGCGCTGCGGTATCTGGACGAGCACGTCAACCTCGAGGCGGTCGTCGCCGACCGTCACTCGCATCCGACCCTCGAGCGGATGCAGCGCCTCATGCACGTGCTCGGTGACCCTCAGCACTCGGCGCCTCTGGTGCACATCACCGGGACGAACGGCAAGGGTTCCACCGCTCAGATCGCCACCCGCCTGCTGGAGGCGCACGGGCTGACTGTCGGCACCTATACCAGCCCGCATCTGCAGCGGATCAACGAGCGCATCGCCGTGAACGGGGAGCCGATCGCCGACGACGACCTGGCCGAAGCGATCCGAGGGATCGCGGATGCCGAGGCGCTCGCCGGTGTCGAGCCCTCCTACTTCGAGATCCTCACCGCCGCCGCGTACCGGTGGTTCGCGGACATCGCTGTCGATGTCGTCGTCGCCGAGGTCGGTCTGCTCGGCCGCTGGGACGCCACGAACGTCGCCGACGGTCAAGTCGCCATCGTGACGAACGTCGCGCTCGATCACACCGAGTACGCCGGGCCGACGCGCCTCGACATCGCGCGTGAGAAGGCCGGCATCGTCAAGCCCGGCGCGTCGCTGGTGCTCGGCGAGACCGACCCAGAGCTGGTGCCGGTGTTCCTCGCGGAGCAGCCTGGCGAAGCGTTCTTCCGTGACGTCGACTTCGCGTGCAACGACAACATGCTCGCCGTCGGTGGCCGGCTGCTCGAGATCCGTACGCCCGGTGCGTCCTACCCCGAGCTGTTCCTTCCGTTGCACGGCGCGCATCAAGGTGACAACGCGGCGGCCGCGTTGACCGCGGTCGAGACGTTCTTCGGCGGACCGTTGTCACCCGAGCTCATCACCATCGGCTTCGAGAACGTCGTGATGCCCGGTCGATTCGAGATCGTGAACCGCCATCCCTACGTGGTGCTCGACGGAGCCCACAACGCGGCCGGCGCCGACGTTGCCGCAGCGGTGGTCGACGAGGAGTTCTCCGAGGTCGCTGAGCGCATCTACGTCATCGGACTGCTGCGCGGACGTGACCCAGTGGCGATGCTCGAGGCGCTCGACGCGGCAGTCCGCTCGCTTGGTCATCGCCACCGCACCATCGACGTCACGCGCGATCCCGGCGCTAGACGTCGCGCGCGCGGCGGTCTCGCTCGACATCGACGTCGTGGTGGTCGAGGACGTGCGCGCGGCGGTCGACCGCGCTCTCGACGAGGCACTGCCAGATGACCTGGTGCTCATCACGGGTTCGCTGTACGTCGTCGGGGAAGCGAGGGGCCGCCTCGTCTCGTGACGAGGTCGCACCTGTACCCTCGCCCGCCATGGATCGCACACTGGTCATCGCGAAGCCCGATGCCGTCGAGCGCGGGCTGGTCGGCGAGATCGTGGCGCGCTTCGAGCGCCGAGGGCTGAAAGTCGTCGCGCTCGAGATGCGCCTCATCGACGAAGCCACCGCCGCACGTCACTACGAAGAGCACCACGGCAAGCCCTTCTATGGCGACCTGATGTCCTTCATCACCCGCGGTCCCGCAGTGCTGATGGTGGTGGAAGGCCCTGAAGACACCTGGAAGGTCGTCCGCACGATGATGGGCGCGACGAACCCCCGCGAAGCGGCCCCGGGCACGATCAGAGGTGATCTCGGCATCATCTTCACCGAGAACCTGATCCACGGCAGCGACAGCGCCGAGTCCGCGCAGCGCGAGATCGGCATCTTCTTCCCCTCGCTGTGACATCGGCCCCCTTTGCCCGCCTCGGTCGCATCTGAGGGCAACCGATAGGCTTTCGACGGTCATGGCTAGAGACAAGCACTTCGCGTCCGTCATGGGACGGGACATGGCCGTTGACCTGGGCACGGCGAACACGCTCGTCTACGTCCGCGGTCGCGGCATCGTGTTGAACGAGCCAAGTGTCGTTGCCGTCAACGTTCGTGATGGGCGACCGCTCGCAGTCGGTCTCGAAGCGAAGCGGATGATCGGTCGCACGCCGAGTCACATCCAGGCGATCCGTCCATTGAAGGACGGCGTCATCGCCGATTTCGACATCTGCGAGAAGATGCTCCGCTACTTCATCCACAAGGTGCATCAGCACCGGTTCGTGAAGCCGCGGATGGTGATCTGCGTGCCGTCCGGCATCACCGGTGTCGAGCAGCGCGCGGTGCAAGAGGCCGCGGAGTACGCGGGAGCACGGAAGCCCGCCTACATCATCGAAGAGCCGATGGCGGCAGCGATCGGTGCGGGCCTCCCGGTGCAGGAACCGACCGGCAACATGATCGTCGACATCGGTGGCGGCACGACCGAGGTCGCGGTCATCTCGCTCGGCGGCATCGTCGCGAGCCAGTCGGTGCGCGTCGGTGGCGACGAGCTCGACGAGGCGATCATCCAGTACATCAAGAAGGAGTACTCGCTCGCGCTCGGGGAGCGCACCGCCGAGGAAGTCAAGATGGTCCTCGGCTCGGCGTGGCCGATGAAGCAGGAGCTGCAAGCCGAGATCCGCGGTCGTGACCTCGTCACCGGGTTGCCGAAGACGATCTCGACGTCGACCGAAGAGATCCGCGACGCGGTGAACGAGCCAGTCACCGCGATCGTCGACGCAGTGAAGGCGACGCTCGACAAGACGCCGCCCGAGCTCGCAGCCGACATCATGGAGCAGGGGATCGTGATCACGGGAGGCGGCGCGCTCCTGCAAGGTCTCGACGCCCGGCTGAACCACGAGACCGGCATGCCGATCATCGTCGCCGACAACCCGCTCCACTCCGTGGCCCTCGGCTCGGGTCAGTCGCTCGAGGAGTTCGAGGCCCTGAAGGGCGTGCTCTTCTCGGCCGCACAGCGCTGAGGCGCGCACGCTGGTGGCACTGTCGCGGCGCACGGGGCGCAGTCGGTTCATCCTCCCGGTGCTGATCCTGGTCTCGATCACGGTCATCACGCTCGACTATCGCGGGGTGGGCTTCATCGACTCGGCCCGCAACACCTCGATCGATGCCGTGTCACCCGTGACGAACACGCTGAAGCGGGTGTTCCACCCGGTCACGAACGTCTGGAACGGCGTCTTCAACTACGACCGGGTCAGCAAGGAGAACGAGCGGCTTCGGGCCGAGCTCGACGACACTCGAGGCTCGACGCTCGCGGCCGTCGACGCCGAGCAGCAGCGACAGGAGCTCCTCGCACTGCTCAACCTCGACTACCTGGGCAACGTCCCGACGGTCGCGGCCCGCGTGGTGTCGGGCGCGCCGTCCAACTTCGACGCGACGATCGAGATCAACCGCGGGTCGGGGGCCGGCATCAAGGTCGGCATGCCCGTCGTGACGGGCGCGGGCCTTGTCGGGAACGTGGTGCGCGTCACCGGGCAGCGTTCCGTGGTGCGATTGCTCACCGATCCGACCTTCGCCGTCGGCGTGTCGGTGCCGAGCGCGAACGACGAAGGAATCGTGAAGGGCACCGGGCCGGACCGTCCTCTCACGCTCGACCTCATCGACGCGCAGAGCAAGGTGGGCGTGGGAAGCGTCGTGATCACGAGCGGGCTCGAGGGAAGCCTCTACCCGGCGGGCATCCCGGTGGGCACGGTGCGCACGGTCCGCCATCCCGCCGGCGCGCTTCAGCTCGACATCACCGTCGACCCTGCGGCTGATCTCGACCATCTGAGCTTCGTGAAGGTCGTGCTGTGGGAGCCGACCGGCTGATGTTGCGCGCGTTCGTGCGACTCACCCTCGTGATCGTCGTCGTGCTGCTGCTGCAGCTGTCGTTGATCTCGGAGATGCACCTTCTCACCGCGACCGGTGACATCTTGTTGCTCCTCGCGATCTCCGCCGGCATCGCGGCCGGGCCCGAATGGGGCGCGCTCACCGGCTTCATCGCCGGGATCGCGTTCGACCTCGTGCTGCAGACGCCGTTCGGGCTCTCCGCGCTCTCGTATTGCATCGTGGGCTATCTCGTCGGTCGTGTGCAGACGGGGATCTTGCGCGCTGCCTGGTGGGTGCCAATGGTCACTGCGGCGATCGCCAGCGCAGCGGGCGTGGTGCTGTTTGCCGTGCTCGAAGCGTTGCTGGGCGACACGCATGTGTTCGACAGGCGCCTGCTCTCAGTGGTTGCCGTCGTCTCGATCCTGAACGCCCTGCTCGTTCCGCCGATGATTCGGGTGTTTCGCTGGGTGTTCGCTGAGGATGCGCTGCATCAGACCCGCGTATGGCGGTGACTATCCCCGGGATGGCTCGAGGGGGCAGACTCTAAGGATGCTGTTGGGCGGAGGAACCCAGCCGCGCGCCACCGCGGCCTGGGCTGGAACCGCATGACGAGCGACTCGCCTCATCTTCGGATGGGGGTGCTCGGCATCGTCGCCATCAGCCTCTTCGCTGCGCTGTTCTCCCGGCTGTGGTTCTTGCAGGTGATGTCGGCGCCGACGTTCGCGGTTGCTGCGCAGACGAACCGCGAGCGCGTCGTCACGATCCCGCCGGTGCGGGGCCGGATCCTCGACGCGCAGGGTCAGGTCCTCGCCGACAACCGCTTGTCGAACGTGGTGACGGTCGATCGCAAGGCGATCGTGAAGACACGTGATCGCGACATCCTCCTCGCGAAGCTCGCGCCGGTCCTCGGCGTGCCCATCGACACGCTGCACGCGCGTGTGAACGACCAGCGCTACTCGCCGCTCCTCCCGATCCCACTTGCAGAAGATGTGCCCGAGTCGACGGTCGTGCACATCGCAGAGCGCGAGAGCGACTTCCCGGGTGTCCAGGCCAAGGAAGTCGCGCTGCGCGTCTACCCGTACGGCTCGCGCGCTGCGCACGTCCTCGGCTACGTCGGGCGCGATCAACGACACCGAGTACAAGACGCTGAAGAACGACGGCTACACGCTCGAAGATCAGGTCGGCAAGGACGGCGTCGAGAAGATCTTCGAGAAGGACCTGCGCGGCACGCCCGGTTCGATCACGCTCGAGGTCGACTCCGCGGGCCGCGTGCTGCGCGAGCTCACGCGCACCGACGCGATCCCTGGGCGCGACGTGCAGCTCACCATCGACCTTCGCGTGCAGGCGCTGGCAGAGGACTCGCTCGCGACCGCATTGCTGAACGCGCGGACGCGCACGCCCGAAGGACAACCCCAACCACTTCGCAGCACCCGGCGGCTCGGTCGTCGTGCTCGACCCGACGACTGGCGCCGTCGTCGCGATGGCGTCGTACCCGACCTTCGACCCACGCGAGTTCGTCGGAGGGGTCGACCCCAATCGCTACCAGCAGCTGCTCGATCCCGAACAACAACTTCCCGCTGACGAACCGGGCGATCGCGGGCCAGTACGCGCCGGGCTCGACGTTCAAGATGATCACCGCGGCGGCAGGCCTCGCGGTGGGTGTCATCTCGTCGGGCACCCGGTTCCTCGACGCCGGCCACTACACGGTGCCCGACTGCAAGGGCGAGAAGTGCACGTTCAGCAACGCCGGGGGCGAGCAGAACGGCTGGGTCACGATGCCGACCGCGCTCGCGGCGTCGAGCGACGTCTACTTCTATTCGATCGGAGCCGACCTCTGGCGCTTCCGCGACCAGTACAACCTCGCGATCCAGGACACGGCGACGGCGTACGGCTTCGGGGCCGAGACTGGCGTCCCGCTGCCCGGCGAGCAGGAGGGCCGAGTGCCGACCCCCGAGCAGAAGCAGGCCGCACACGACCAGAACCCCACCGCGTTCCCGTTCGGCCAGTGGTTCACCGGTGACAACGTGAACCTCGCCGTCGGCCAGGGCGAGATGCTGACGACGCCGATGCAGCTCGCGAACGCCTACGCCGCCTTCGCGAACGGCGGGACCGTGTACTCCCCGAACATCGTGAGCCGGATCCTCGACCCGACGACCGGCGAGGGCACTGTGCCCCGGGTCGACCGCGAGATCGGGCCTCGCGTGCTTCGGACGCTGTCGCTGCCGCCGGCCGTGCGCGATCCGATCCTGTCGGGGCTGATCGGAGCGGTGACCTCGGCGAGCGGCACCGCGGCGCCCGTCTTCTCCACGTTCCCGCTCTCCCAGTACCCGCTCGCGGGCAAGACCGGCACCGCGCAGACCGCGGGCAAGGAAGCGCAGTTCGACACGTCCCTGTTCGTCGGCTTCGGTCCGGTCGGCTCGCCGAAGTACGTAGTCGCCGCCGTGCTCGAGCAGTCGGGCTTCGGCGCGCAGGCCGCCGCTCCCGTCGTACGACGGGTGTTCGAGAGCCTCGGTGGGTTCATGCCGCTCCCTGACGTGCCTCCGGCTCCTCCCGTGGGAGTCGCGGCGCCCCTCGTCGTCAACGGCCTCGTCGACGACCCAGCCTCTTCCTCGGCGGTCGACTGATGGCGCTCGCGGACACTCTCAACCGGCGCACCCTCGGGTCGCTCCACGAAGACCCCGCGTCGCCTCGAAAGCACATCGACGTCGGCCTGCTCGTCGTCACCGGGCTCATCAGCATCATCGGCCTCGCGCTCATCTACAGCGCGCGGCACCGCCGGCTCACCGACGCGGGTCTCGACCCCTTCTACTACGTGAAGCGTCAAGGCTTCGCGCTCATCGTCGGTTCGATCGCCCTCGTGATCGTCGCGTCGATCGACTACCGAAAGCTCAGGGAGTGGGCTCCCTACCTCTTCGTCGCGAGCAGTGGGGTGCTGCTCCTGGTCGTGTCACCGCTCGGCTCGAGATCGAACGGCAGCCAGGCATGGTTCCAGGTCGGGTCGTTCCAGATGCAACCTTCCGAGTTCGCCAAGATCACGTTGATCGTCGCGCTCGCCGCGTTCGCGGCATCCGGCAACGGTCGCCTCGATCGACGGCGTCTCGGCATCGCCCTCGGCATCGCGCTGGTGCCTGCAGGGCTGATCATGTTGCAGCCCGACCTGGGGAGCGCGCTGGTGCTCGCCGCGATCACGATGGGCACGCTCCTCGTCGCGGGGGCACGCCTTCGTCACATCGTCGTGCTCACGCTGCTCGGGCTGTTCAGCGTCGCCGCGATCCTGCAGACCGACACGCTCAAGCAGTACCAGCGAGACCGGTTGACCGCGTTCGTCGATCAGGCCGGCGCGCCTGCGTACCAGCAGACCCAGTCGAAGATCGCGTTCGGCGCGGGCGGCATCACCGGCCAGGGCTACCTCAAGGGCACGCAGACGAACCTCTCGTACGTGCCCGAGCAGCACACCGACTTCATCTTCACCGTCGCCGGTGAGGAGCTGGGCTTCGTCGGCGCCGCGATCATCCTGTTCCTCTACGCGGTGCTCGCCTGGCGAATATGGCGCATCGGCACGTTGTCGCGCGACCTGTTCGGGATGCTCGTCTGTGCCGGCGCGCTGTCGATGCTGGTGTTCCAGCTCTTCGAGAACATCGGGATGACGACGGGCATCATGCCGATCACCGGCATCCCCTTGCCCTTGCTGTCCTACGGCGGCTCGTCGACGATGGCCTTCCTCGTGCTCATCGGCCTCGTCCAGAGCGTGCACATGCACCGTTTCGTCTGAGCCGCCGGCCGCTCCGCTTCGCTTCGGCCGGCTCCCCTCGCTTCGCTCGACAATCGGTGCTTCGCGCACCCGAGCGGCGCACTGCGCCGCTCAGCGGCGCCAGGGTCCCGCCGCAGGTAGGCTGGCCCCTCGCATGAGCTCACTCTGGCCCAGGCTCGAGCCTCTCCTGGCCAAGGTGCAGAAGCCAGCTCGCTACATCGGAGGCGAAGACGGCGCCCTGGCCCCGGCCCACGACTCGGGCAAGGTCGGGTGGCTCCTCGTCTACCCCGATGCCTACGAGATCGGCCTGCCCAACCAGGGGCTCCAGATCCTGTACGAGATCCTGAACGAGCGCGACGACGCAGTCGCCGAACGCTCGTACGCGCCCTGGCTCGATCTCGAGGCCCTCATGCGCAGCCACCGGCTCCCGCTGTTCTCGGTCGACACGCACCGGCCTGCGAGCGAGTTCGACCTCATCGCCTTCAACCTCTCGGCCGAGCTCGTCTACACGAACGTGTTGAACTGCATCGACCTCGCGGGCGTGCCCGTACGCGCGGCCGACCGAGGTCCCGAGCATCCGCTCATCGGAGCGGGTGGCCACTGCACCTACAACCCCGAGCCGCTCGCGGACTTCGTCGATTGGTTCGCGATCGGCGACGGCGAAGAGGTCATCTCCGAGATCACCGAGGTCGTGCGCGCGTGGAAGGCGAGCGGTCGCACTGCCGGGTCGCGCGAGCGCGTGCTCCACGAGCTGGCGACGATCCCTGGCGTGTACGTGCCGTCGATGTACGACGTCGAGTACGACGACGAGCGCCTCGTGTCGGTGACGCCGCGCTACGCGGACGTGCCCGAGGCCGTCGTCAAGCGCACGATCGCCGACCTCGCGGACTGGCCCTACCCGCGGAACCAGCTCGTGCCGTTGACCGAAGTCGTGCACGACCGACTGAACGTCGAGGTGTTCCGAGGCTGCACCCGCGGGTGCCGCTTCTGCCAGGCGGGGATGATCACGCGGCCGGTACGCGAACGTCCCGAGGCGCAAGTGCGCACGATGGTCGCCGAGGGCTTGCGTCGCACGGGTTACGACGAGGTGAGCCTCACCTCGCTGTCGACCGCGGACTTCAGTGGTGTCGAGCGCGTCGTCGCGGACGTCGTGAACGATCCCGTCAACCGCGGGCAGGTCTCGGTCTCGCTCCCGAGCCTGCGGGTCGACGCGTTCACCGTCGGGATCGCGGCAACCGTCGGGTCGGCGCGGCGCACGGGCCTCACGTTCGCCCCCGAGGCGGGCTCGTGGCGTCTGCGGACGGTCATCAACAAGCTCATCACCGAGGACGACCTGTACGGCGCCGTCGAGTCTGCGTACTCGCAGGGCTGGACGCGGATGAAGCTCTACTTCCTCACTGGCCTTCCCACCGAGCAAGACGTCGACACGCTCGGCATCGCCGAGCTCGCGAAGGAGTGCGTCGCGATCGGCAAGCGCTACACGCCTCGTGCCTCGGTCACGGTCTCCGTCGGCGGGTTCGTCCCGAAGCCGCACACACCGTTCCAGTGGTTCGGCCAGAACACCGTCGACGAGCTGCAGCGCAAGGTCTTCATGCTCCGCGACGCGACCCGGTCGGCACGCGGGGTGCAGCTGAAGTGGCACGACCCTCGGGCCACGCTCGCCGAAGGCATCGCGAGCCGCGGCGATCGGCGCATCGGTGCAGTCATCGAGCACGTGTGGCGGGCCGGCGGCACCTTCCAGGAGTGGTCCGAGTGCTTCGACGTCACCCGGTGGCACGAGGCCATGGCCGCGCATGGCCTCTCGGTCGACTGGTACGTGCATCGCCACCGCACCGAGGACGAGGTGCTTCCCTGGGCGCACGTCACCGCCGGCCTGCACGCCGACTTCTTGTGGCACGACTGGCAGGCCGCACTCGCAGAGTCGGGCGTCGAGGACTGCCGCTGGACGCCTTGCTACGACTGCGGCGTCTGCACGGGCTACGCGATCGAGCACGTCGTGGCTTCCGCGACGCCTCCGGCCGGGGGGAGCCAGGGCACCGGGCAGGACCGCTCGGTCGGCGGGCACCGGAGTGCACCACTCATCCCTGTGCGGGCGGCATCATGAGCCGCCTGCGTGTCCGTTTCACCAAGCGCGGCAAGATCCGCTTCACGAGCCACCGCGACGTGGCTCGCATGTTCGAGCGCGCCTTCCGGCGCGCGGAGATCCCCCTCGCCTACACCGAGGGGTTCTCGCCCCGGCCCCGCATCAGCTTCGGCCTCGCACTCTCGACGGGCTATGAGTCGCTCGCGGAGTACCTCGACGCCGACCTGGTCGACGACGTGGCCGGAGCATCCGTCGACCTGCCGGGGTTGCCGCTGCGCCTGAGCGCGGCGCTCCCGGTGGGCATCGACGTCGTGGCGGTGGCCCCGATCGATGGGCACGCGCCATCGCTGCAACAAGACGTCACATCGACCACGTGGCGTCTCACCATCGTCGGCGCCGAACGCGATGCGGTCGAGGCTGCCGCACACGATGCGATGGGTGCGGCCGCGATCATGGCGACGCGCACCCGAAAGGGCCAGGAGTCGATCGACGACTTGCGACCGTCGCTGCTGGCGCTCCACCTCGACCCCGAAGTCGAGCCGGGCGATGACGTCACGTTCGTCGCCGAGCTGGCGACCCAACCTCGGGCCTTGCGCCCCGCCGAGCTCGTCGGCGCGGTGTGGCCCACAGTCGATGACGTGCGCGCGTTGCGCACGCACCAATGGATCGAGCGCGACGGCGCGCGATGGGAGCCTCTCCCATCCGACGCACCGGAGACGCGCTTCGTCAGAAGGGAAACCCCCGATGTCCGAACCGATGCCGAGCGACGCCGTCCTGCCGTCGGAGCCGCCCGCTGAGACCGGGTCGAGCGTCTCTGGCGGGTCCGAGGTCGCGGGTGAGCCCGGCGACGGCGCGTCGTCGACGGCCGCCCGCAAGAAGCGCCGTCGTGGCAGCCGCGGTGGCCGCAACCGTCAGCGGTCGAACACTGACGCGGCAAACCGAGGTCCTCAAGACGACGAGGACGACGACGTGCCCGAGCTCCCGGACCGCCCGATGGAAGGGCAGATCCACGATCCCGAGGTAGCCGAGCGGGTCCTCGTGCCTCGCAAGCCGCAGATCGGCGACACGATGCCTGCGCCCGCGCGGCCTGCAGCAGACGCGACGGCAGCGCCCGAGACGCCCGCTCGCCGTCGCCGCCGTCGAGGTGGCCGGGGTCGCGGGAGCGGAGCGAAGCCCGGACAGCCCGTCACCGCCGATCTCGGAGACAGCGCGTTCGAGGTCGACGAGGAGACGCTCGCCCGACAGCGAGGCCGCGAGCGCAAGGGGCGTCCCATCGGTCGCTACCTCATGTGCGTGCACGTGCGGCCGGGCGCCACGCAGATCGCGGTGCTCGAGGGTCGTTCGCTCATCGAGCACTACGTGTCGAAGCCGGCCGACGACCCGACCCAGATCCACGGGAACATCTACCTCGGCCGTGTGCAGAACGTGCTCCCGGGCATGGAGGCAGCGTTCGTCGACATCGGCACGCCGAAGAACGCCGTGCTCTACCGCGGCGACCTGCAGTACGACCAGGAAGACATCGTCGAGAAGGGCGCGAACGCGCGCATCGAGCAGATCCTGAAGGCCCGTCAGACGATCGTCTGCCAGGTCACGAAGAACCCCATCGGCGCCAAGGGCGCGCGGCTCACGCAAGAGGTGTCGCTGCCCGGGCGATCCGTCGTCCTCATCCCGAACTCGAGCACCTACGGCATCTCGAAGCGCCTCAACGACGACGAGCGCAAGCGGCTCCGCGGCATCCTCGATCGCGTGAAGCCGGCGCAGCACGGCGTGATCGTGCGCACCGCGGCGGAGGGCATCAGCACCGACGAGATCGAGCGGGACGTCGCCCGGCTCGTCGCACAGTGGGAGCAGATCGAGGCGCTCGCCAAGCGCTCGGCGGCGCCGTCGCTCCTCTACACCGAGCCGAGCATGGCGGTGCGGGTCATCCGCGAGGAGTTCAACCGCGAGTACCGCGGCGTGGCCATCGACGACCCCGTGCTGTTCGAAGCGGTGCGCGACTACGTGGCGAGCATCAGCCCCGCGCTCGCCGACCGGGTCGAGTACTACGACCCCGTCGCCGAAGGCCTCCCGCTGTTCGAGCGCCACCATGTGCACGAGCAGCTGCACAAGGCCCTCGACCGCAAGGTCTGGCTGCCGTCGGGCGGGTCGCTCATCATCGAGCACACCGAGGCTCTCACAGTCATCGACGTGAACACGGGCAAGAACGTCGGCACGTCGAGCCTCGAGGAGACGGTCTTCCGCAACAACCTCGAGGCGGCCGAGGAGATCGCCCGGCAGCTGCGGCTCCGCGACATCGGCGGCATCATCGTCATCGACTTCATCGACATGGAGATCCGCGAGAACCGCCATGCCGTGATCGCTGCCTTCCGCGACGCCCTCGCCCGCGACAAGACCCGCACGCAGGTGTTCGACATCTCCGACCTCGGCCTTGTCGAGATGACCCGCAAGCGCATCGGCGAGGGCCTGCTCGAGTCGTTCGCCGACACATGCCCCTACTGCGAGGGCCGCGGCGTCCTCGTCGACCACGACCTCATCGAGTAGCGCTGCGGCTCCCGGGCAGGCGAAGGGCCGACTCGCTCGCTTCCGGCCCGATCCGGTAGCCTCGAACCCCTATGTATGCAGTGATCGCCACAGGCGGCAAGCAAGAGAAGGTCGCCGAGGGCCAGCGGCTGAACGTCGAGCTGCTCGGCATCGACGAGGGCGAGTCGGTCACCTTCACCCCGGTGCTGCTGGTCGACGGCGACCGCGTGCTCGCCACGCCTGACGACCTCAAGGGTGCGTCGGTCGAGGCTCGGGTCGTCGGCTCGGCCAAGGGCCCGAAGATCATCGGCTTCAAGTACAAGAACAAGAGCCGTAGCCGCAAGCGCTGGGGTCACCGCCAGCATTACGCCACCATCGAGATCGTCTCGATCACGGCCTAGGAGCAGACGATGTCGAAGACCAAAGGCGGCGGTTCCACTCGCAACGGGCGCGACTCGAACGCGCAGCGCCTCGGCGTGAAGAAGTTCGACGGCACCGCGGTGACCGCCGGCACGATCCTCGTGCGCCAGCGGGGCACGAAGTTCCATCCGGGTGTGAACGTCGGCATCGGCGGCGACGACACGCTCTTCGCGCTCATCGACGGCACCGTGAAGTTCGGCCAGCGCAAGGGCCGCAAGCTCGTCGACATCAACCCGGTCTGACCCTTCGCGCCTCGGCCCCACGCCTCAGCCCCGCGCGGCAGCGCGACCGGATCCCAGCCCAGCCGCTCGACCGCGAGCCGGAACGCGAATCGGTCGGTCATCCCGCTCACGTAGCGGACGGCCGCCGCGACCGCCTCGGGCGACCCGGGCTCGAGAGGACCGTCGCCGGTCTCGTCGGGATGGTCGACGAACCACGACGTCAGCGACCGCAAGAGCTCGATCACCCGATCTGCTTGCGCTCGGGCCTCGGGCCGAAGGTAGATGCGCTCGTAGTTGAAGGCGCGGAAGGCTTCGAGGGCGTCGGCTTCGGCCCTGCGGAGGCCGACCCGGCCCGTCTCGGCGATCGTGTCGACCATCGTCGTGATGAACCGGTGGAGCTGTGTGCGGCGATCGGGCCCGACGACGTCACGCACCGTGTCGGGAAGATCGGCCGCGACCACCAAGCCGGCGGCCACCGCGTCTTCGAAGTCGTGGCAGCAGTAGGCGATGCGGTCGGCCCAGGCCACGACCTCGCCCTCGGGCGTCGCCGGCGCGCGGCCGGTTCCACGAGTGGTTGCGGATCGCGTCGAGCGTCTCGGCGCAGAGGTTGAGCGGCGCGAGGACGACATCGGCCCCGTACACGGCGTGGTGGTAGCCGCCCTCGAGGAACGGCGAGAGCGCCTCTTCGGATGCATGGCCGGCCGGGCCGTGCCCGCAGTCGTGGCCGGTGGCGGCCGCCGCGGTGAGGGCCACGTTGAGGCCGACAGGCCGGGCGACGCTGACCGCGACCTGGGCGACCTCGATCGCGTGGGTGAGGCGAGTGCGGAGGTGGTCGTCGTCGGGAGCGATGAAGACCTGGCACTTCCCTGCGAGGCGCCTGAAGGGCTTCGAGTGATGGATGCGGTCGAGGTCGCGCTCGAAGCAGGTGCGCAAGCGGTCGGGCTCCTCGGGCGTCGCCCGGTTGCCGGCGCCCCGGGCTCGGGTGGCTCCCGGCGCCAACACGACCTCGTCGTCTTCCTCCCGAGCCGCGCGTGGACGAGCGACGTGGCCCGGCTCGCCGACCCACGCGGCGGCATGAGCCACGTGGATGACACCAGATTCGGTGGTCCACGCGTGCAAACTGTCCTCCTGCCTCGGTGCTCAGAGTACCGAGGGGGTGTGACATGCAACGGTGATCGCTGAACGCTTCGAAGTCGGGGAACTCAGGCTCATTCTTCGACGCTGAGTGGGTCGTATTACCCATTGCAACCGCGGTGAGTGATCTCCACACTCAGGTCGGAGCAGTTTTCGTGTTGGACGGCGGGCGTCCCGGCTGGGCGTCGGCAGGCAGCTACGCACCGGTCACCTCATCACTGAGGTGGTTGGCGCCGATACCTAGGTGGTGCAGATGTTCGGTTCGCTGACTCCGAAGACGGCACGGGGCCCAGCGCCTCGTCGCGCCCGTGGCGATGACGGTGCGGCGATGGTCGAGGCCGCCATCGTCATGCCCCTCCTCATGCTGCTCGTGTTCGGCATCATCGAGTGGGGCCTCGCCTTCCTCACCGCCACCTCCACGAACTCGGCTGCGCGCTCCGGCGCCCGTACTGCTTCCGCTCTGACGCTCAACACGACGTACGCCGACCAGGCCCGCCTCGCCGTCGAGTCGAACCTCTCCGGCGCCATCCCGTTCGCAACACCGCTCGAGATGTGGGTGTACGAGGTTCCCTACACCAATCCCGTTGGCTCGCCGTTCCCGGCCGGGCAGTCGAGCTGGGTGTGCGGCACCAACTGCATCAAGTACACGTGGAACCCGGCGACCGGGCACTTCGACAATCCGCAGGGCACGTGGCTCGCCGCGTCGATGGTGGTCTGCGGCGTCCCACCCGACCAGTTCGACTCGGTGGGCATCTACCTCAAGGTGCGCCACAACTTCGTGACGAACTTCTTCGGTTCGAGCAAGATCATCGCCGAGCACACGATCATGCGGCTCGAGCCCCAGCCGGCTGACTCCTGCGCAGCGGCGTCGTAGCCGTGCGCACCGCTCCCCGCACCGACGCCGAGAAGGACGATGCCCTCAACGGAGACGATGGCGGCTTCGTCATGGTCTGGCTGGCACTGCTCCTGCTCGTGCTCCTCGCGTTCTGCGGCTTCGGCATCGACGTCGCGAACTGGTGGTACATCGGCCAGAAGGAGCAGCGCGCCGCGGACGCAGCTGCCCTCGCGGGCTCGATCTACATGCCGAACGACGTCGCCACGGCGCGCTCGACCGCGCTGAAGGTCTCCTCGCAGAATGGCTACACGAACGGCGTGAACGCGACGGTCGTGGCCAACCAAGAGCCGCAGCCCAGTCGCATCCGCGTCACCGTCACGTCGACGACCACGAACTTCTTCGCGGGTCTCGTCGGGCTACAACAACGAGACGATCTCGCGCGACGCGGTCGCCGACTTCCAGGGCCCCGTCCCGATGGGCAGCCCGACGAGCGAGCTCGGGCAGGATCCGGACGAGTGCGTCCCGGGCACGCCCGGTTCGTCCGCGAACTTCTGGCTCAACACCTCCGGCCCTGCCGGCACCAAGCAGGAAGGCGACCGATTCGCGACGGGCGTGTGCAACAGCGGGACCGTCGCGGGCTGCAACGGCAGCCTCACGAACCCCGAGTACAAGACCGACGGCTACACATTCCGCGTGCGCGTGAGCTCGGTGCAGGCCGGCCAGCCGCTGGTGATCCAGGTCTACGACCCGGCGTGGATGTACACCGAGGACTTCTGCAACAACGCCAACATGCCGACGGACCTGCAGCAGAACAACATCCCGAACCTGAGCGGCCAGGCTCCGTGGAACATCACCGAACGTGGTGCCTGAGCGGCCCGGCAACATCACTCGCTACGGCACGAGCGCCGCCGGACAGAGCATCAACAACGGCGGCACCCGCTGGTGCACCGGCGACCAGAACGCCGGAGGCGGCGCGGGCAACATCAACAACACGAGCTACATCGTCCGCCAGCCCGACCTCTCGCCGTGGAGCGACACCGACAACGCGGATCGAGACTTCGTCGGCGTGCGTGCCGACGTACTTCCGGGGCATCAACCAGCCCATGCAGCTGCTGCTCGACCCGACGAACGCGTCGAACGACGCGACGTACGTGAAGAACTACTTCCACCGTTGGGTCACGGTCTGCTCGATCCCCGGCGAACCAGGTGCAGGTCGGCGACTACATCTTCCAGGTGAAGACCAACTCCGACACCGCGGGTCTCACCGCGGCCGGCGGCACGTTCCAGACGTGGTCGAGCGCCGGCCACCGCGGCAGCCTCGGTGGGCAACAGCAACGCTGGCTACAACCGCTACGCGCTGCGGGCGGGCTGGGGCACGCAGCTCGGGCACGACCGGCCAGATGCCGGACGGCACCGGTGTGTCGATCTCGGCGACTCGTGACCTGCCGATCTACGCCGAACGCCGGCGCAGACACGACGCCGACCTTCTACCTCGCTCGGGTCACGCCGACGGCGGGTTCGGGCCGCACGCTCGCCCTGAACTTCTACGACATCGGCGACGTCGGCAGCGGGTCGGTGACGATGACGATCCTCGCGCCGAGCGACTCGAACTACAGCGGCGGCTTCCCGACGTGCACCTACCACCGCGACAATGCGCTCACTGAGGTCACCGCGGCCGGATGCTCGATCCCGGGCATGACCAGCGGCGCCTACAACGGGCGTCTCGTCACGATGACGATCCCCATCCCGTCCAACTACACCTGCACCTTCGCGAGCCAACACCGGCTGCTGGATCAAGGTCGGGATGACGTACAACTCGGGTGCCCAGCCGAACGACACCACCACGTGGTCCGCCACGCTCACCGGCGACCCCGTGCGACTCGTCGAATAACGAGAGTCACACCAAAGCGGCTCCGCCGCGCGCTGACCCACCCCCTACGCTGACCCGCCATGGCCGGGTTCGTCGACGAGTGCGCGCTGAACGTGCGCGGTGGCGATGGCGGCGCGGGCACCGTGTCGTTCCGGCGTGAGGCGCACGTGCCCCGAGGCGGTCCCGACGGCGGCGACGGCGGCCCAGGCGGCGACGTGTGGCTCGTCGCGGACCACAACGTGGCGTCACTGCTGGCGTTCCGCGACCATCCCCACCGGCGGGCGACCGACGGCACCCACGGCACGGGCAAGGGACGCCACGGCACCGGGGGCAAGGACACGATCGTCGCCGTGCCTCAGGGCACCACCGTGCGAGCGATGGAAGGTGGCGCGCTGCTCGCCGACCTCGTCAACCATGGCGATCGCTGGCTCGCCGCGGCAGGAGGCCGAGGCGGACGCGGCAACGCACGGTTCCTCTCCAACACGAGGCGAGCGCCGTCGTTCGCCGAGCAAGGGGAGCGCGGAGAGCAGCGCTGGCTGCTGCTCGAGCTGCGGCTCATGGCCGACGTCGCGCTCGTCGGCTTCCCGAACTCGGGCAAGAGCACGTTCATCAGCCGGATCTCGGCGGCCAAGCCCAAGATCGGCGACTACCCCTTCACGACCCTCGAGCCCAACCTCGGCGTCGTGCGCGTCGACGACGACTTCGAGATGGTCGTCGCGGACATCCCCGGCCTCATCGAGGGCGCGAGCGAGGGCCGCGGGCTCGGGCATCGCTTCCTGCGCCACGTCGAGCGGGCGCGAGTGCTCGTCGTGCTCATCGACCTCGCGCCGTCCGAGGGCCGCTCGCCCGCGGAGCAGGAGCGGGTCCTGCTCGACGAGCTCGGCCGCTACCAGCCCGACCTGCTCGAGCGGCCCCGCATCGTCGTCGGCTCGCGCGCGGACGTCGCCGACTCCGGCATCGAGTGGCAGGGCCCGCGGATGCAGCGCGATCACCGGCGACGGCGTGCGTGAGGTCGTCGGTCAGATGGCGAGCCTCGTGCACGAGGCTCGCGACGCCGAGCCCCTCGCCGAGGGCCTCGTGATCCATCGCCCCGTGCCCGAGGGCGTGCGGGTCGAGCGCGAGGCCGAGGGCGTCTATCGGGTGGTCGGGCGCGCCGCCGAGCGCGCCGTCGCGCTCTCCGACCTCACGAACGCCGAGGCGCTCGCGTACGTCGACCATCGGCTGAAGCGCCTGGGCGTCGGCAAGGCACTCGCGCGGGCAGGCGCCCGCGAAGGCGACACGGTGCTCGTCGGGTCGTTCAGCTTCGACTACGAGCCCGACCAATGAGCACGATCGTCGCCAAGGTCGGCACGTCGTCGCTCACCGACGACGTCGGCGTCATCGACACCGCAGCCATCGAGAAGCTCTGTGGGGAGGTGGCGCAGCTGCGCGTCGACGGCCACGACGTCGTCGTCGTGAGCTCCGGCGCGGTGTCCGCGGGAGTCGCCGCGCTCGGGCTGAAGGAGCGTCCGACCGACACGCCGACGCTGCAAGCGCTTGCCGCGGCCGGGCAGAGCCGCCTCATGCGCACCTACGACGACATCCTCGCGACCCACGGGTTGGTGCCCGCGCAGGTGCTGCTCGTTCCTCACGACTTCATCGAGCGCCGCCAGTACCTCCACGCCCGCCAGACGCTCACGCGACTGCTCGAGCTCGGCGCCGTTCCCATCGTCAACGAGAACGACGCCCTCGCCGACGACGAGATCCGGTTCGGCGACAACGACCGTCTCGCGGCCCTCGTTGCCCACCTCGTGAACGCCGACCTGCTCGTCCTCCTCACCGACACGCCGGGCGTGCTCACCGCCGATCCTCGTCTCGACGCGAACGCGTCGCTCATCGAGGAGGTCGTGGGCATCGACCGTGCCTTCGAGGAGCAGATGGGTGGCGCGGGCTCGCAGCGGGGGAGCGGCGGGATGGCATCCAAGGTGGCCGCCGCCGCGCATCGCGTCGTGGTCGGGTGTGCGGGCCGTGATCGCCGCGGCAGATCGACCTGGCGTGCTGCTCGATGCCGTCGCGGGCGTCGGGGGCGTGGGCACGGTGGTGCACCCGCACGAGCGCCGCCTGCCGGCGCGCAAGCTGCTGGATCGCGTTCGCGCTGGCGTCCGCGGGCGTGGTCGAGGTCGACGAGGGAGCACGTCGCCGCGCTCGTCGACGGCAACCGGTCGCTGCTGCCCGGCGGGGTCGTGGGCGTGAAGGGCGACTTCCTCGCCGACGACGCGATCGAGGTCGCCGGACCCGGTGGCGTGGTCTTCGCGAAGGGCCTCTCGCGCATCGACGCGCACGACCTGTCTCAGGTCATGGGACGCCGCACCTCAGAGCTCCCCGAGGGATGGCCGCACGAGGTCGTCCACCGCGACGACCTCGTCGTGCTGCCGGGCTAGGCGTGTCGGTCAGCGAGGCGGGTGTGTCGGCGCCGCTCGCGGGGGCGGGCGCGGGCGCCGGGGCTTCGACCGCGGCAGGCTCGTGGGCGGCAGCGAGGCCGAGCTGGGCGCGCATCTCGTCGAGGCGACCCTGGGCCTCTGAGTTCTGGGTGGCCTGCTCGATCTCGAGCATGCGGCTCTCGACGGACGTCTCGGTGAGCTCGCTCATGCCCTTGGCCTTGGCGTAGCGGGCCTCGATCTTGTCGCGCACCTCGTCGAACGTCGGGACGTCGTCGCCGACCGTCGCCGAGAGCGACGCCATCGCCTTGTTCATCTGCTCTTGCATCTTGGCCTGGTCGAGCTGCGACATGAGCTTCTGACGCTCGCTGAGCTTGCGCTGCAACGCGGTGGCGTTCTGCTGCACCGCAGCCTTCGCCTGGTCGGCCGCCTGCGCCGACTGGAGGCTGAGGGCCTTCAGGTCGTCGACGTCGCGCTCGAGCGCGATGAGCCGGTTCGCGAACGCCTCGGCCGCGGCGTTGTACTCGGTGGCCTTGGCGGCGTCGCCCTTCTTGTCCGCGTCGGCCGCCATCAGCAGCGCTTGTCGCGCGTTGCCGTTGACGCGGCCCATCTCTTCGAGCGAGCGGTTGAGGCGGAGCTCGGTCTGCTTCTGGTTCGCGATCACGTTCGCGGCCTGCTCGCGCAACCGGCGGTGCTGCTCCTGCGCCTCTTGCATCGCCTGCTCGAGCTGTACCTTCGGATCGGCCCGCTCATCGAACCGGCCGCTCAGCTTTGCGGTCCAGTAGGCCCACTGCCGCTTGAGGTACTTGATCATGCGGCGGAGCCTATCGGCCCCTCAAACGGGTGCGGAGGGCGACGACCTCCGGCACGCGGAGCAAAAGCAGCCCTCCGACATACGCCGCGACGCCGATGACGACACCGACGAGCGAGCGGGTCAGGGCGCCCGTGCCGTGCTGACCGCCGACGAGCGAAGCCAGGCCCCAGACGAGCGCGCCCATCACGATCGCGACGGCGATCGGGCGCGCGACGCCGGCTGCGAGCGAGCGCAGGCCGAGGCCACCCGTGACGTGTGACAGCCACAACGTCGCGAGCACCGCAGAGATCGTGTAGGCGACTGCGTACGAGGCGGCGAGGCCCGGCGCTCCCCATCGGCCCACGAACACGATGGCGAGGACGATGTTGATCACGTTCTCGACGACGTTGAGGTAGAACGGCCGACGGGTGTCCTTGCGCGCGTAGAAGCCGCTGAGCACGAACAAGTAGATGCTGAAGCCCAGAAGCCCGGCAGCGAACCAGGCGAGCGTGTTCCCGGTGAGGACGGCTTGGCTGCTCGACAGCGCGCCTCGCTCGATGAGCGCGGACACGAGCGGACGCGCGAGCACCGCGTAGCCGATCGCCGCGGGCGCGATGACGAGCGTGATGAGGCGGATGCCGAGCGAGAGCCGGTCCTTGTAGCCCTTCGTGATCGCCCCGCGACGCGGCTTCCGCGAGCTCGGGCGCGAACGTCGTGATGAGCGTGACCGCGAGGAGGCCGTGGGGGAGCTGGAAGAAGATGAACGCGGCTTGGTACGCGGAGAGCTCTCCCTCTCCCCGCAGCGCGAGGATCGAGACGACCAGCAACGCGATCTGGTTCGCGATCACGTAGCCGACGGTCCAGCCCGAGAGCCGAGCGACCTCGCTCACCGCGGGGTGGCGCCACAGCAGCCTGGGTCGGATGTGGATGCCGGCATGGCCCACCGCGATCCACACGACCGCGGTCATGGCGACGATGCCTCCGGTGGTCGACAGCCCGAGCAAGAGCGTGATCGAGTGGTTGCCGAGCGCGGTGTCGAGGTTGATGTCGCCGTTCACGACGTGGGGGAGCGCGATGAGGGCCGCGATCACGATCACGTTGTTGAGCACGGGAGCGAACGCGGCCGCGGCGAAGCGGCGCCTCGAGTTGAGGAGCGCGATCCCGAGTGACGTGATGCCGTAGAACACGATCTGGGGGAGGAAGAACCGAGCGAGCGTCGTGGCCTCGCTCCGCACGGCCCCCTGATCCACGGCCGTCACGCGCAGCGTGTACAGGTCGACGATCAGCGGCGCGGCGAGCACCGCGACGACGGTGAGAGCGAGCAGCACGACCACCGCGACGCTCACGACGGCGTCGGTCGCCTCCTCGTCGTCGTGATCGAGGTGGCTCACGAAGACCGGCACGAGGGTCGTCGTGAGGATGCCGCCGAGCAGCAGCTCGTACACGACGTTCGGCATCGTGTTCGCGAGGTTGTAGGTGTCGGTGAGCGACGTCTGGCCGAGGGCGTACGCGAGTGCCGCGACCCGGCCGAACCCGGTGAGCCGCGACAGCCCGGTGCCGGCGGCGACGACAAGGTTCGCCCGCACGAAGCGGCGGTTGGTCGTCGGGGTGCTCATCCTCCGGCCGGGGGGTCGCTCGTCTCCTCGAGCGCCTGTCGCAGCGCCTCCATGTCGGTGACCACGTCGTCGACGTCGGACGAGAGGCCGAGCATCCCCTCATCGCTCGCTTCGACCGAGAGCTCGACCGCGCGAGCAGCCGCCTCGTCGAGGCGAGCGTCGAGCAAGCGCAGACGGTCTTGCGCGTCGTTCACGACGGCGTCCATGCGCTCCGCCGAGGCGATCTGCGCGCGGAGCGACTCCTCGGTGCGGCTGCGGCTGTCCGACGAGCGCCCGAGTGTGACGTGTCCTGCTCGAGCGCGGCGAGCTTCGCCCGCGCGTCTCTCGTGTCGAGCTGCTCGAGCGCCGTCGAGATCTCCTGCGCGCGGTTCGCGACCTGCCAGCTCTCGCTCACGCCGGTCTTCACTCGCTCACCGATCTCCGCGAGGCGGTCGCGGAGCGGGCCCGCCTTCGCGGCATGCACGGTGCGATCGAACCGCGCCTGGGCCTGGAGGGCGCCGCGCACGAAGCCTCGCCACGGCTCGGACAGCGCGAACGGATCGATGTGCTCGCGGCGAGGCGCCCGCGGCACCGCGAACGCGACCCGCGCTCCCCACGCCACCGCACCCACGCCGGCCGCGGCGAGCAGCGGCAGGCCGGCCACGATCGAGACTGCCAGTCCACCGCCCGCGAGCAGGATCGCGCTCGGGGACGTCATGGCCCGCGCGACGGGCGGAGTGAAGAACCGATCGCGGAATCGAAGGGCCACGATCAGAAATTGGACACCACGGCGGCGAACACGTCGTTGATGGCGGTCGGGTTGCTCGAGTCGTACGCCGCGCCGGTCGTCGCGT
The DNA here is from genome assembly GCA_963726495.1 of uncultured Acidimicrobiales bacterium. Lineage (GTDB taxonomy): Bacteria > Actinomycetota > Acidimicrobiia > Acidimicrobiales > DATKAS01 > DATKAS01. The sequence continues at coordinate 396,281 of CAVSCP010000006.1, read as the reverse complement.
CGGCGAGCCGGCGGAGCGTCGAGAGGTCGGCGTCGGCGCCGTAGGCGATCGGGAAGATCCGCACCGGCCTGGTCTGCTGGCCCTCGTTGCCCGCTCTCAGCTCGTCGAGCAGGCCGTCGAGCTGGTCGGCATCGTCATCCGGATCCTCGTCCTCGTTGCGGCCGTCGGTGAGCAGGACGACGGCGTTGATGCGGGCGGGATCGAAGCCGTCGAGCATCGTCGCGTACGACGCGCCCGTGACGTCGTAGAGGGGAGTGCCGTTGGTGGGCACGAGGTCGTCGATCGCGCGGGAGAGGTCGGCCCGCTGCTGGCCGATCGGGCCGACGGGCACGAGGTCGAGCGACGTCGCACCGTCGCTGGTGAGGTCGGTCGAGAAGACGCGCAAGCCCACCTCGTCCTTGTCGTTGAACTCACCGAGCGCCGCGATCGCAGCCTGCTTCGCGAGGTCGAGCTTCGTCTCGAAGCCGTCCTCGGTCGCGGGATCGCCCATCGACCCCGAGACGTCGATGACGAGCAGCACGCGTGCCGGCTTCCGCTGCTCGTCCCACTGGTCGAGGATGCCGATCGCGACCTTCGGGTCGGGCACCTCGAGCAACGCCTGCGGCTCGTTCGGGTCCACGCCGTTCGCCGCGGTGATCGGGTCGCCGATCGCGACCGCCGGGTTGCCGGGCCGGAAGCCGAACTTCAGCACCTGCGCCTGGTTGTCGGGCTGCGTGACGAAGTCGCGGAACGAGCGCAGCGCCTTGCTTCTGCTCGTCGGTCACCCACGGCGCGTTGAGGATGAAGAGAGGGCTGTCGGAGAACAGCGTCCCTTCCTTCGGGTAGATCGACACGAGCGGGATGCGAGGCGGCCGCGGCACCTCGCCGGGATCGAGGATGCCGTCGGGGTTGCCGGTGTTGTAGTCGATCACCGACTTCTCCTCGACGGCGACCGCGGACACGTACGTGAGCGCGGTGCCGCGCGCGTCGGCCTTGTACATGTTGTTGAGGAACGTGAGCGTCGTGTCGCCGTAGTGCACCACCGCCGACTCGACCGACTGCGAGAACGCCTGAACGTCGGGACGCGAGAGATCCTCCAACGTGAGGCCGCGGGTCTTCCCCGTCGCCGCGTAGTACTGCGCCATCGTGAAGTTGAGCCCGCTCGTCGAGAAGTTCGGGTTCGTCTTGCCGAGCCGGAACGGTCCCCACTCGGGATGGCCGAACGCGGCCCATCCGTCGGGGTTGTTGGCGAGGGCGATGATGTCGGAGAAGCCGAGCGGCTTCTGTGGGTAGCCGAGCGCTTCGGCCATCGGCTTGGGCATCGCGATGACGAGCGGCGTGAGCATGAACGGCTTCGACGGCTCGGTGATCGGTGCCTGGCCGGCGTCGATCAGCCGCTGGTTCACGACTGCGCCCCAGGCACTCGCCGCGGGCGACCAGATCACCGGTTGCGGGCCGTTCGTGTCGGGCTCCGGCCATCCGGCCGCGAGCAACGCTGCGCCGGCGCCCGACGCCTTGCTCCTGGGCCGCACGAACACGCACTTGTCGCCGACCTTCGCCTGGTCCGAGCCGTTGAACTCCTTCGCGAGCTCGGTCATCAGCGTGATCTTCTCGGGCGACGACGCCATGTCGACGACGATGCAATCGCCTGGGTCCGCGCTCGAGAGGTCGTCGCCGTTGTCGCCCGATCCCGACGACGACGAGCACGCGGCCAGCGTGATCGCGAAGACGAGCGCGAGGGCGAACGCGATCGCGCGCTTCACTGCGCGTCCTTCCAGATCTGTCGCAGAGCGTCGATCGCTCCGGGGGAGGGGAGCCCCGAGTCGGCGGGCAGCTCGACGTCCGTGGTCACTCCCGTGGCAGGCGGGCGGCCAGGCACGCGCCAAGCGGCGGCCGCGAGCGCGTCGAGCCCTGTCTCGCCGCCGACGATGCGAGTGAGCCGCTCCCCACCCGAAGCGCCTGCGACCTGCGCCAATACGACGTCAGCGGTCGCCACAGGGGCAGGGTAGGTGATCGCGATCTTGCCCTTGTCGCGTGACGATTCGAGCCCCGGCCCGGCTTCGGCTTCGGTCGTGCCGGTGACATCGACCGCCGCTGGGCCGAACGTGAGCATGTCGGCGAACGTCGGGTTCTGGGGCACCGCGGTTGCCATCTGTCGGATCCACCGTTGGAAGTCGTCTTCGTTGAATTGGTCGGACGACAGATCGGTCGTGCCGAAGAAGGAGACCGCGGCCTGGGCGAGCACGAGCGCGCCGATGCCGTCAGTGAGTGGGTCGGCGAACCCTGGCTTCACCGCGCCCCAGGCTGTCTTCTCCGCCGATCGTGGACCACTGCTTGCCCGCGACGTCGCCCGACGCACTTCCACGTCAGCGCTCCGTCCTGCGCACGACGCGGTGATCGCGTCGAGTCGGTCGAGCCACATCGCCATCACGAGCGGCGATCGGGCGAGCACGGGAGGGTCGGCTTCGAACAAGTCGGGGAGGCCGTTGCGGGCTCGGGCCTCGTCCACGATCTCGGGCCAGGGCGCCTCGACGAGCCACCCGTCGATGCCGGTCACCGCGTCGGCCGTCTCGAGCCTCGAGGCCGTGACGCCGGCGTCCTCGACGGTCACGTGGACGTTGCTGTCGGCCGCCTGGATCGCCTTGCACGCCTGTTCGAGCTCGCTCGCGCAGGTGAGCGAGACCGGGCCCGAACCTCCGCTGGAGGAGCCGCTGCCAGAGCCTGAGTCGTCGTCGATGCGGGCGCGGATCACCACTGCGGCGACGACCATGACGATGGCGACGGCCAATGCCCCCAGTCGCCGCGCCATCATTCGAAGGGTATGCGCTGGCTGTGACAGCGCCGTGCCAGATCGGTTGTGGCTTCGGAACGGCGAGTGCCCGCTGGTAGGGTCTGCCGTCCCTTCCGGGGTAGCTCAACCGGCAGAGCAGCGGACTGTTAATCCGCGTGTTGAGAGTTCGAGTCTCTCCCCCGGAGCTCGTCGGGCCTGTAGCTCAGTGGTCAGAGCGGGCGACTCATAATCGCTTGGTCGCTGGTTCGATCCCAGCCGGGCCCACCGCTCCTGACCTGCTATTTGCGCGACATTCGGTAGCGCGTCTCGGCCCGCCGAAGCCCGCCTGGTCACGGATTGGTCACAGCACGTCGACCAACGCGGCCACTTGAGCGGCAGCGTCCGCCTGTTGTCCCGGCATCGTCTGCGCGTATACGTCCAACGTGAACGCCACCGACGCATGACTGAGACGCTCGCTCACAACCTTCGGGTTCACGCCCGACGCGAGCAGGTCGCTGTAACGCGTCGAACCGTCGCGATGTCTTGCCTCGCGACACTCGCAGCGCGAGGCTACGCGCGAGTGAGCACCCGGGCGATCCACGGGAGGCGGACTAGTGATGCGTTTTGCAGCCGGGAAGTTGGGGCGAGTCGTTGTTGTGGTGGCGGTGGTAGGGGCGGGCCTCGCGATGCTTGGAGGTACCGCGGACGCGGCGTTCTCGGGCACCGACGGCAAGTTGGTGTTCTTCAAGGTGTCGTCCGACGGTGGCGAGGGGCCGCCGTCGTTCGTGCAGATCTTCTCGATGAACCGCCCGGGCAACGGACAGAAGAACCTGAGCGCCAAGGGTGGCGGAGCAAGCCAGCTCGACATCCAGCCCAGTGTCTCGCCCGATGGCAAGACGATCGCCTTCGCGCGTCTCGATCAGGACACGGGTTCGGCGCAGCTCTGGACGATGACCTTCGAGGGACTGAAGCAGACTGACATCAGCAATGATGCGGCGAGCTTCAGCGAGTCGGGGCCGGGCTGGTCCGCTGATGGTTCGAAGCTGCTGTTCGTCCGGCAGCCGCCGGGGTCGTTCCCCGGCGATCAGGGCGGTGGCCCGGCGACCGCAGGCGGCGAGATCTGGATCCGCAACGCGGACGGGAGTGGAACCCCGCAGCAGGTGACGACGGGTGCGCACGACGCCAACCCGGTCATGTCGTCGGACGGCAGTCGTATCGCGTTCAGCCGTCCAGCCGGTGGAGCCAGGCACATCTTCGTCATGGACGCGAACGGGTTGGGCGCACCGGTCGACCTCGGTGTCGGCTCGAAGCCGGATTGGTCACCCGATGGGACTCACCTCGTGTACGGCCAGGGCGGCACTGGACCGGTAATGGTCGTGAATGTCTCAAATCCGGCGGACAAGCAGACGCTGAACCTTTTCGGTGAGGCACCCGTGTGGTCGCCTGACGGAACCGAGATCGCGTTTCTTGACTGCGCTCCCCCCGACTTCCTCTGCCAGATCGCCGTCATGAACGCCGACGGCACCCACACGCACGACCTCACCAACGACACGTCGCTGTCGAACAACAAGGTGGACTGGCAGGCCCACGCCAACTGACCCGTCGCCCTAGCCCGCCGAGCTGTGGCGATGGGTGTGAAACGGCGGGCTAGGTGATGCGGCTGTGGGTGGGGACCACGGGCGCGTCTACAAGGCGGTCGTACCACGCGACGGTCAAGGCGCAACATCCCCGCTGGCGAGCGATCGATCAGAGACTCAGGCCTCGCCGATCCAGGTGGGTGCGCGCTCCAAGAGGTACTGGCTCACCGCGAGGCAGCGGTCGAGCGTGTCGCAGAGCTGCTCCTCGCCGAGGTAGACGCGATCGAGTCCGACCTCGAGGCGGGCGACCACGTTGATGCTGCGTTCCGGCGCGTCGGTCGCCGACGGGAACGAGTCGATCGCGGACACCTCGAGCGGCAGCTGCGTACCCCCGACGCCCGCGAGCTCGGTCGCGAGCACCAGGAGGTCGGGGGGCGACGGAAGCGGCGGAAGCGACCACGTGAACATCAGCGGGAACGCGAACTCGTCGGGCGGCTTCTCGTCGTCGCTTTGCGCGAGCACGGCGTCCTCGAAGGCCAGCAGCGCCCGAGGGTCGACCTCGAGCGAGAGGTGGAGGTCGAGCGGTCCGCCGCACGCCTCCTCGGGATGGAGGTCGACCTCCCACGCCTGGCGCAACGAGTAGGTCTCGACGAAGTGGCGCTCGTCGTGGACGTGGAAACCGTGGTCGACGGCGTGATCCTTGAGGTCGGCGACGAAGCCGGCCACGTCGATGACGGCCACGTGCACAGCCTGCCACGTCGCACCGCTACCGTGGCCCGGCCGTGGACGACGCCGTGCTGACCGATGCGGGGCTCAACGCGCTGCTCGATGCAACGGCGTCTGCCGTGATCGAAGCGTTGGGCGGTGTGACCGACTGGGGCCTTGCGCGAAGTGGCGCCCACGCGGGTCAGCACAACAGCGACATCGTGGCGGACGAAGCCGCGCTCGGCGTGCTGCTTCCCGGCGGCGTGGGCGTGCTGTCCGAAGAGAGCGGTCTGCACGAAGCCGATCGCGACATCGTCGTGGTCGTCGACCCGCTCGACGGATCGACGAACGCCGCGCACGGCATCCCGTGGTACGCGGTGAGCCTGTGCGCGGTCGACGCCAAGGGGGCGCGGGCCGCGCTCGTCATCAACATCGCGACGGGTGAGCGCTTCGAAGCCACGCGGGGCGGGGGAGCGACGCGCAACGGTGAGCCCATCCGCCCGTCGGGTGCGACGCGGCTCGGTACGTCGCTGATCGGCCTCTCGGGATATCCGCCCCGGCGGTTCGGCTGGAAGCAGTACCGGGCGCTCGGGGCGTCGGCGCTCGATCTGTGCTCCGTCGCGTGCGGACGCCTCGACGCGTTCGTCGACTGCAGCCACAACGGCCACAGCCCATGGGACTATCTGGGCGGCATGCTGGTCTGCCTCGAGGCCGGTGCGGTGATGCTCGACGCGTTCGACGGCGCGCTCGTCGTCCTCGAGCACGACGTGCGGCGCACGCCGATCGCCGCGGCGACTCAGGTGCTCCTCGGCGAGATCATCGCCGCCGCGGCGTTCATTCGCGTGAGCGCGCTCATAGGCTCGAAGCCTTGATCGACCGCCTCCACGCGCTCCTGCTGCGCATCTATCGCCATATGCCTCGGCGCGCTCGCGTCGCGATCGTGCACACGCTGGCTCCCACGTTCACGGTCGGTGCCGTCTGCGTCATCGAACGCCCCGACGGCGCGATCCTGCTCGTTCGGCACGCGTACCGGCGGCGCTGGGGCCTCCCCGGCGGGCTGCTGAACCGAGGGGAGGATCCGCGGGTCGCGGCGAAGCGCGAGGCGCTCGAAGAGGTCGGCGTCGAGATCGAGACGGTCGGCGAGCCCGCCGTGGTCGTCGACCCCCGACCTCGTCGTGTCGATGTGATCTTCCGCGCCCGCCTCGCGAACGGGATCAGCCCCGATGCGATCCGGCCGGTCTCAGTCGAGATCGTCGAGGCTCGCTGGTTCCCCGGGGAGGAGCTTCCGGAGCTGCAGCACGAGACAGCGGGCGCGCTGGTTGCGCTGGCCCGGGCGCGCAGGCCGGTCAGCCAGAACGGCGAGCCGGAACGCTGACCGGCTCACCCCACCCGATCGTCGACTCGGTGATTCGAGCCGTGCACGGATGGCGCAGCTTCGTGAGTGCCTTCGCCTCGATCTGACGGATGCGCTCTCGCGTCAGCTTGTAGCCGTCACCGATGTCGGCGAGCGTGCGGGGCTCGTCACTGCGATCGAGCCCGAACCGCATCGACAACACAGCTCGCTCGCGTGGAGTGAGCCGTGAGAGCACGGCACGGAGCGCGTGCTCGTCGAGCCCGGCCGCGGCTCGATCGAACGACGCCTCGGCCTCGGGGTCCGCGAGGAGGTCGCCCAGCTCGCCGTCGCCGTCCTCGCCCGTGGGTGCCGACAGCGAGAGCAGGTCCGCCGCGTGCACCTGTGTGGCCTCGACGCGGTCAGGGGCGAGGCCCGTGTCGGCCGCAAGCTCCTCGACGGTCGGCTCTCGATCGAGGTCGGCGCGGAGCCGCTGCGCGCTGCGCGACACGGCAACGATCTGGTCGCGGACGTGGGCCGGCACCCGGATCGTGCGGGACGTGTCGGCGATCGCTCGGCCGATCGCCTGGCGGATCCACCAGGTCGCATAGGTCGAGAACTTGAAGCCGCGCCGGTGGTCGAACTTCTCGACCGCCCGCATGAGGCCGATGTTGCCCTCCTGGATGAGGTCGAGGATGCCGACCCCGCTCGACTGGTAGCGGCGCGCGACCGAGACGACGAGCCGGAGGTTCGACTGGATGAAGCGTCGTCGGGCGGCGTCGCCCTCGGTCACCGCGTTGCGAAGCTCACGCCGCTTCGCGACCGAGAGTCTCTCGGTCGCGTTGTCCATCTCGTCTTGAGCGACGCGCGCAGCGACGATTGCCCGCGCGAGCATCACCTCATCCGCCGCCGACAAAAGTGGGTGCATGCCGATCTCGTCGAGGTAGCGCCGAAGCAGATCGGCCTCGTCACCACGTGCCGAAACGGCGCGTGTCCCTGCCATCGGGGGCGAGGGTAGTGCTCCCGCGCGCGGATATCGGATGCTCCGTGCTGCGCGTCACTGTCGACGCGTGTGCGAACAGAGTCGAGCGGTAGCCTCGCTGCTTCACACGGGCGCTTGGCGCAGTCTGGTTAGCGCACCTCCCTTACAAGGAGGGGGTCGGGGGTTCGAATCCCTCAGCGCCCACGAGTCCAAGTCACGTCGTCACCGGCCCAATGTCCACCCCGTCTCTGGGGTGCACAGCGTGGACCAGAGGTTCCGGTTGGCAGCATTTCTCGTCTGACGTTGGTGGGGCTACCGTTCGCCCGCGGTTGCTTCGTCGGGGAGGGCGGAATGCCTTCGATCACTGGTGGTCATCACATTGCGTTGACGGTGACGGATGCTGATCGCAGTGCCGAGTGGTACAGCGGACTGTTGGGGATGTCGGAGCTGATGGCCGGCGATGACGAGACGGTCAAGTACCGGGTGCTCGCCGATCCGGAGTCGGGATGGGTTCTGGCCGTGCGCGAATATCACGGCCGCGAGTGTGACGGTTTCGATGAGTTCCGTACTGGCCTGGACCATTTCGCGTTCGGTGTCGAGAACCGCGCGGCGCTCGAGGAGTGGGAGCACGAGCTGTCGGCGCGAGGAATCGAGTACACGCCGATCGCGGAGACTCCGATCGGGTCTGTGGTTGTGTTTCGCGATCCGGACAACATCCAGCTCGAGTTCTGGCTGCCGGCGATCTGAACGGTTCGGCGCTTCACCATGGCGGATCGTGCGGTACCGACGGGCACGCTCACGTTCTTGCATCCGCTTCGAGGGTCGATCGCCGCGCTCGAGACCTGCGGCGCCGCCACGATCTGTTGGCCGCGTGAGTTCTCGCAGTCTGCCTGCGGGCACGGTCACGTTCGTCTTCACCGACATCGAGGGTTCGACTCGTCTACTCGGTCGGCTTGGCGCGGAGTACGCGCAGTTGCTCGACCAGCACAACCGCATTCTCATCGACGCGTTCACGCGTCACGGCGGTGTCGTGTTTGGCACCGCAGGCGACGCGATGTTCGTCGCGTTCGAGACGCCGCGACCGCGGCGATGGCGGCCGTCATCGACGCGCAGCTGCGGCTGCAGGACGCCGTGTGGCCCGACGATGCGATGGTCCGCGTCCGCATGGGGGTGCACACCGGCGAAGTTGATGTCGTGGGTGACAACTACGTCGGCATGTCACTGCATGTCGCGGCTCGGATCGCGGCCGCGGGCCACGGCGGTCAGGTGCTCGTCAGCGAGGTGACGCGCCGGCTCGCGCCCGAGGTCGCGGCGGTGGATCTTGGCAGTCATCACCTGAAGGACGTCGGCGAGGTCGGTATCTGGCAGCTCACGCATCCGTCACTTCCGCGCGACTTCCCGCCGTTGCGCACGCTCAAGGCCACGAACAACCTGCCCGCACCTGTCGATTCGTTCATCGGGCGTCGAGCCGAGCTCGCCGGGGTGCTCGACGCGCTGCGGGACTGCCGGCTCGTCACGCTGACCGGATCCGGAGGTAGCGGCAAGACGCGCCTCGCGTTGGAAGCGGCCACCGCGGCGTTGCCGTCGTACCGAAACGGCGTGTGGTTCGTGAGCCTCGCCGGCGCGGGGAACGGCCAAGGGGTAGTCCCGCTGGTGGCGGCCGCGGTGGGTGTTTCGGAACCTACGGATGAGTCTTGGCCGACACGCTCGAAACGTGGCTGCGAGACCGTCAGTTGTTGTTGGTGCTCGACAACTGTGAGCCGATCGTGGCGGCGGTCGCATCGTTTGCCGACCGCTACCTCCCGCGCTGCGCCGGTGTGCGCATCCTGGCCACGAGCCGCGAGGTTCTCGGGGTGCGCGGCGAGCGGGCGTTGGGCATACCGCCCCTCAGCGTCGCGGACGATCCGGCGCTCGCCGGCAAGTCCGATGCCGTCGAGCTGTTCATGGTCCGGGCATCGGCGGCTGCTCCGAGCTTCGACGCCGACGCGGCTGACGTGGCCACCGTTGCCCAGATCTGCCGCCGCCTCGATGGTCTTCCGCTCGCCATCGAGCTCGCGGCTGCTCGCCTGCGGGCCCTCTCACTCGAACAGGTCGCGGACGCGCCTCGACGACCGGTTCCGGCTGTTGAGGGCAGGCGAGCGCACGCTCGAAGCGGTGGTGGCGTGGAGCTACGACCTCCTCACCGAGGCGGAGCGCGAGGTGTTCGTGCGTCTGGCGGTGTTCCCCGCCGACTTCAGCCTCGACGCGGCGGAGATGGTCGTGTCCGACGCCGTCGTCGACAGCGAGTGACGTACTCGATCTGCTCACGCGGCTCGTCGAGAAGTCGCTCGTCACGATCGTGATCACGGAAGACGGGCTACCGGTACCGGCTGCTCGAGACGCTTCGCGAGTACGCACTCGCCCGACTCGATGAGCGCGGCGAGGTCGCTCGATGGAACGACCGGCTGCTCCAGTGGGCGATGACGCGCGTCGACTACGTGGAGGAGTCGCTCCGCCGACCGGAACAAGACGCGGCGCTGCAGTCAGTCAGCACCGACACTGTCACATTGCGGGCCGCGATGAACTGGGCGAACAGCCGAGGCGACCTGCTCGCCGAATTGCGGATCGCCTCGGCCGTGCCCATCGGCCTCGCCGGTGAGCGACGCCAGATCATCACCTCACTGCTCGAGCGACTCGGAGCCGACGTCGAACCGTGGTTCGCGGGCCACGCCTACTCCGCGCTCGGGAACCTGGCGTTCGAACAGGGCGATTGGGCGGCATCGTCCGAATCCCACGCGGCATCTGGCGAGCAGTTCCGGCTCGCGGGGTCCGCACGCGAACGCGGCGTGGGCCATGTACTTCGGCGTCGACGCGGCTTGGGGTGCCGGCGACTTGGCCGAGGCGGACGCACTCGTCCGGCAGGCAATCGACGGTTTCCGCAGTGATGGCGACGCGATGGGGCTCGGCAATGCGCTGGGCGACGCCGCGCTGCTCACGACGGATCTCGACGAGGCCGAGCAGCTGGCCGCAGAAGCCGACGCACTCCTGCGAGCGACCGGCGGGCTGATCGGTATCGCCCACGCCGTCGAGGCGCGCGGGATCATCGCCTACGACCGGGATGAGCTCGCCGACGCGGCCGCGTTCGTCGCCGAAGCGATCGAGATCTACCGCAGTAGCGGCAACCTCGGGTGCTGCGCTCACGCCTTGGAGTCGGCGGCCGTGATCGTCGCTCAAGCGGGCGAGCCCGAGAAGGCGACCGAACTCCTCGGCGCGGCGGAGGAACTACGACGAATAAGCGGGGCAAGCAACAAACCATTTGAGATCCGGGCGCGCCACCCCGACATCGAGGAGCGCATCGCGCCGCTTGCTCCCGCCGTGCACGAGGCCGCGCTGAAAGCGGGACGGCAGCACACCCTCGAATCGGCCGCTCGCGCCGCCTGCGCTGCGCTCGACGCGGTGTCGACCGCCACGCGGGAGTGACGATGGGTGTGCGTCGACCGGGGTCCAACGGGCCCGTCCATCGGTCCCGGTCCGGCTGGCACCGGCGGTACATAGGATCGGAGAGCGTCAACGTGATCCACCCGAGCGCGTCGACGCGACGATGGGCGGTGCCCGAGCATGGCGAACGAGTCGATGCGCGACGACTGGGCGACCTGCGCCGAGGGGTGGGTGCGCAACGAGCGGATCTTCGACGCCGCTTTCGCGCCATTCACCGCAGCGATACTGGGCGCCGCCCACCTCGGCTCGGCGCGGCGGGTGCTTGACGTCGGGTGCGGGTCGGGCGCACTGCTGGACGCGGCGGTGGCGGCTGGGGCCGACGCGGTCGGTGTCGACATTTCGTCGGCGATGGTCGAAGCGGCGCGCCGGCGGGCGCCCAGCGCCACGGTTGTCATGGCCGACGCCCAGACTGCCGACCTGCTCGCGGCCGCGCCGGGCGCGCGGTTCGACCGCGTGGTGTCGCGGTTCGGGGTGATGTTCTTCGCAGAGCCAGAGGCGGCGTTCACAAACATCCGGTCCGCCACAGCGCCCGGAGCGCGCCTCGCGTTCGTGTGCTGGCGCGAGGGCGAGACCTACATGTTCTCACTCGCCCTCCGTTCGCTCACGGCGCGTCTGGCCGACCCGCCCGCCCGACCGAAGACCGGCGCGCCGGGCCCGATGGGCCTGGCCAACCCCGATCGCATACTCGAGATCCTCACCGTTGCCGGCTGGTCAGACGTGGCGATCGAGCCGAGCGACGGGCTTTGCGATTATGCGATCGACGGGAGCGACGGCGTCGAGGAACTCTTGACGATCGCACTGAGCAGCACGTTCGGGTGGGCGGTTCGGGCCGCGCTCGAACCGTGCCTCGACCCGGGCGCATGGCACGCGGTACTCGACGAGGCCCGCGCCGATCTGCGCGCCCAGCTGGTCGACGGGGCCGTCCCCCCGCTCGTCGGCTACGCGTGGCTGGTCACCGCGAAGAACCGCTGACCCTCTGACTGTGCGGATTCGCTCAGCGCCGACCTGGACAAACACGGCTGAGCACAGCGCTCAGCCTCTGATGCCTTATAAGGAGGGGGTCGGGGGTTCCCGAATCCCTCAGCGCCCACAGTCGCAGGTCAGCGCGCGGCGGGCGCGGGACACGAACCCTAAGAAACGCTCAGTCGTACCAGGACTTGCTCTCGTGTCGGATGGCGAACATCAAGATGACGACGACCATCCACACGCCCCACGCGATCAGCCCGACCCAGAACAGATTCCACGGTGTCAGATCAAACGCCAGCATCGCTCACGCCCTCCATCTCAGAAGCCGAGCATTGCTCAGCGGTCGTGTGCCTGCAATCGCCCACAGGGGGTGAAGCAGGCGCCTTCTCTGACCGTGGGACATCCACGGATGACCCTGCCAGTCGAAGTATGAGCAACACCCGATGAGCGCGGGCCCGAAACGTGAAGTCACCGCGCCGCCCCTCGATCTGTCCGGGCTGCTGAGCACGCCGCTCAGCCTTCTTTGCCGTACAACGAGGGGTGGGCGGTTCGAGTCCTCAGCGCCATAGCGTGGCGTCGCGAGCAGGACGTCCTCCGACGTGAGCAGCTCCACGCGGTGGGATCAACCGGGTCGAGCGACGTGTTCGACGACGAGGATGGCGACGTCGTCCTCGCCGTCGCGGGCCTCCATGAGCGTGTGTAGCAACAGGTCAGTGAGCTCATGCGGCGTGACATGGTCCGAGAGTGCGGCGAGGACACCCGCGAGCTGGGCGATGCCGACGTCGAAGGGGCGGTCGCGACGCTCGACCAGACCGTCGGTGAACATCACGAGCTGGGAACCGACTGGAAAGGCCGTGACTTCGGCGACGCTGCGCGTCCCCACAGTGCCGATGATCGGTGCGTTGGCGGAGTCGAGCAGTCGGATCTGACCGTCGGGAAGACGCAGGACAGGAGGGGGATGACCGGCGGTCGCGAAGGTGATCGTCTCGGTCGAAACGTCGATGACGGCGAGCGCGGCTGTCGCGAGAAGCATCCCCGGGCGTTGGCGCAAGACTCCGGATACTTCGCCGAAGACATCGGCGACGGCGACGCCGGAGTGGAGCAGCGCGGTGACCATGCCCCTCACGAGGGCCATGTCCGCGGCCGCCGCAACGCCGTGGCCCGTGACATCGCCGACGACGAGCGCGATTCTCCCGACGTCGAGGAGAAGGCCTTCGTACCAGTCGCCTCCAACCGAGTGCGTCTCGACCGGCTGGGAGATAGCGAGCCGATAGCTCGATTCCGGCCATCGTGGGAAGGGTGCCCAGCAGGCTCCGATGGAGCTCGACGATGAGCTGGTGTTCGGCGTCGTAGCGCTCGGCGCGCTCAATGGTCGCTGTGCACAGGTCCGCGACGGCGTTGAGTGCGCTCGCCAGCTTCGCGTCGAACGTTGTCGGCTCGGCCCATGCGAAGCCGATCGCACCAACCAGCGTGCCGTCCTCGCGATGCAGCGGCAGGGACGCAGTGGACTGGACGCCAGCGGCGATCGTGTCGGCGAGGATCTCGGGAAACTGCGCACCGTAGGAGGCAAGGTCCGGGAGCAGCACTGCTTGACCGGAGCGAGCCGCCGCGGCGATCGGGAACGGTGCCGTCAGCGGGACGTCTGTGTACCGGTCCGCAAGCTCGGGCCTGAGAAAGGTGCCATGGAACAGCCGCAACGACTCTCCGGCCGCGTCGAGCATGGCCATGTTGGAGTAGTCAGCACCGACGCACGCTGCGGCACGAAGGGCCACGTACTGTGCGACTTCTCTGCCTGTGGCGGGCAGCGGGAGAGATCCGGGAAGCCGAGCCGGCACCTCGATCCCGACGACGAGGTCAACCTCCGGAGCGGCATTGGGCGATTGGTCGGTCATGAGGTTCCGGCAGGCTAGGTCTGCGCAGATCGCCGGACCAATGACGCGGCGCGCCCGCCGTCTCGGCTGTGCCGCGTGCGGGTATGAGCGGGACACCCCATCGAAAAGAGACCAAGAGACCATGGCTGACGTGATCAAGATGCTCGAACAGGACCACCGCGAGGCCGAGGCCCTCTTCGCCAAGATCAAGGAGACCAATGGCGCGGCTCGCGCAGGTCTCGTGACCAAGCTCGCCGACGCCCTCAAACTCCACATGGAGGTCGAAGAGACGATCGTCTACCCCGCCATCTCGAAGCAGGTCACCGGCGGGACCGAGATGGTCGAAGAGGCGCAGACCGAACACCAAGGCGCACGCAAGGTCCTCGGAGATGTGGAGAAGCTGTCGCCGAACGAGCCCGGCTTCGACGGCGCGCTGGAGATGCTCGAGGCAGGGATCTCCCACCACGTCACAGAAGAAGAGGAAGAGGTGTTCCCGACGTTCCGCAAGTCGGTGGACGCCACCGAGCTCGACCAGCTCGGAGAGCAGGTCGCTGCCGCGAAGGATGCGGCCATCCCTGCGTAGCCGGTCGCGCGTGAGGGCATGTCCTGTCGGTCTGGCGTCGGTACGCTCGCCCCATGGGTGGCTACGTCGACGTCGCTGGGCACCCCACGTGGGTCGAGCAGACAGGGTCAGGTGAAGAGACGGTCCTCCTGTTGCACGGGGGGCTGTCGAGCTGCGATGACTTGCTCGGCACGGTCGGACCGACGCTCGCAGAGCGTTACCGCGTCGTCGCGTTCGATCGACGGGGCCACGGCCGCACGGCGGACACCGACGCGCCGTTCCACTACGTCGACATGGCGGTCGAGGTGCTCGGCGTCCTCGAGATGGTCGTCGGTGGCCCCGCGCACCTGGTCGGCTTCAGCGACGGCGGGAACGCCGCGCTGCTCGTCGCGCTCGATCACCCTGAGCTCGTCGGGAAGCTCGTGACCATCGGTGCGAACTTCCACCACTCGGGCCTCATGGCGTTGCCGCTTGCTGCGGACTCCCCGGCGGTCGAGATGATCGCCGACGCCTATGGCCGCCGATCGCCTGACGGGCGCGAGCACTTCCCAGTGGTGTTCGAGAAGACCGAGACGATGTTCGCGACCGAGCCGACGTTGACGGTCGACGACCTGGGCCGCATCGCCAACCCCGCTCTCGTGATCGCGGGCGACGACGACGCGATCCGCCTCGATCACACCTGCGCGCTCTACGAGGCACTCCCAGCCGCAGAGCTCGCCATCGTGCCGGGCGCCTCGCACCTGCTCCCCATCGAGAAGCCGCTCGACACCGCTCGGCTGATCCTCGACTTCTTGCAGAGAGCGGGGCCTCCCGTCACGTTCATGCCGATCCGGAGAGACCCCGCGTCTGCGTGAAGCATGAGTCAGATCATGTCGGGCAGTGGACGTTCGGGTTCCACATGGCGAACGTGCCGCTCGGGTTGAACTTCCAGATCCACGCGTGAAGCGAGTAGAAGGCAGGGAGGCCGAAGCGGTTGTTGGCGTCCGTGGGCATGAAGTCTTGGCCGAACAATGACGGTGGGCCGGTGTGCGTGGCGTCCCACTCCTTCTGCAGGATCAGGTACTCGAGCGCGACGAGCCTGAAGTGGCCTGCGCCGTCGGGCTCGTACACCAGCAGCTCGGGCTTGCTGGCGTCGATTGTGTCGTTGACGTTCGGGTCGTCGTTGAGGTCGATGAGCCCGGGGTTCAGGAAGTGCACGCCCATCGCTCCCCGCTCGGGACTGTCGGGTCGGCGATGCACGTGATCCCCGCCTTGTCCGCGACCTCGGCGGTGTAGCCGCCGAACCTCATCGCGACATCGAGGCTGTGGAACGGCGCGGTCGCGATCGCAGCGCGCACGAGGTCGAAGATCGATCCTCGGGTGATCGTGCTGCTTTGCATTCCAGCCATGCCGCTCATGCCGGGCATGTTGCCCATGCCGCCGTTCCCGCCGCCGTTGGATGTCTGCGCGTCGGCGGCGGTGCCGGCGAGCGCGAGCGTTCCCGCGAGCATCGCAGCGCACGCGAGGACGCGCGCCGGGAAGCGTCTGTGATTCGTCATCTGAGAGTTCCTTCGTCTTGGGGATGTCACGACGAGCCTGCGCCCGTCGATTGTCCCGGACATCGGGAGTCGCTCCCCATTTCGACCCGCGCCGTCGGTGCCGTGACGCGGCGGAGCCCGGGCACCGTCACCGGCACCCGGGCTCCGTCAGGTCAGATGTGTCGGGGCTAGCTGCGGGACTTCAGCAGCCGTGCGCCTCCGACCAGCAGGACACCAGCGGCGATCGCCACGAGGGCGAGCACGAGAGGAGCCTCGCTGTTGGAACCCGTCGCCGGCAGGGTGCCAGCAGCGGTCGTCGTCGGGGCCTCAGTCACCGGGGCAGCAGTCGTCGCCGGTACGACGGTCGTCGCAGTGGTCGTGGAGCCCGCGACGGTCGTGGTCGTCGGCTGCACCACGTTCACGGACGTCGTGGCCTTCGAGGTGGCCTGGCCTGGGGGACCGGCGTTGGCGTTGAACGTGATGCCGCTCGCCGTCGCCGGGACCTCGACCACGAGGGTCTGAGGAGCCGCCGAGTCGGGCGTCGACCACGTGCACTTGACCGAGTTGGCCGTTGTCACGCACGAAGACAGCCCAGGCGTGAACGAGACGAGGGCGGGAGTGCCGCCACCGCTCGTGCTGATGCTCACCTCAGCTGGTGTCGTGCTCAACGACGGGATGGAGAACACCGCCGTGACGAGGATCTGCGTCCCGGCAGTCGGGCTGGACGGGGCCGCAGTGATCGTCGCGGTGATGTTGCCCGGGGCCTGAGCGCTCACGGGAGCAGTCAGGAGCACTAGGGCGGCGCCGAGAACACCGAACGCCGAGAGCGCCTTCTTCATAAATCGCACCTCACATCTGCTTGGGGTTACGTCTTGTCTAGTTCATCTTTCACTGTTCAGCCCATGTCTGCCAGTTATCGACTCGAAAACCGTGCAACCAAAGGGCCGCAGAGCGCCAAATCCTCAGCGATCGTCCGCCAGCAGTTGTACGAGGAACCCCGGCTGATGCCGGAGCCCGAATGCATGTTCGATGACCAGCACTACATGTTGCTCACCCGTACCCGGTATCGGGAAAGTTCAGGCACAGGACGCGCATCTCATGGCGGCGGTGTCGACATGACCCTGAACCCGACCCAGTCGCCGCTGCCGGACAGCTCGCTCACAGCGACCTTCGTGACGACTGCACGCGGAGGACCGGTGCGCATCCATGCGATCAACGCGTCGACCGCGCCCTCGTCACCCTCGAGCTCGGCCACGACCGCACCATCGCTGCGGTTCGCGACCCACCCGCGCACGCCGAGCATCTCGGCTCGGTCGCGGCAGCTGTCGCGGTACCACACGCCCTGCACACGTCCCGAGACGACCACCCGCCGTCGCGTCACTGCGGTCAGCCACGCCAGAGCTGGAGCGGCGTTCTGTCGCGAGGGCCAGTGAAAGGGACCGGTACGGCCGTGCCGCCTTCCCGTGCGGACGCGTACGCCGCGCACACGACGTCGAGGACGTCGCGACCGAATGCGGCGTCCATGAGCGGACGGGAGTGGCCCCCGAACGCGACGAGGAACGCCTCGAGCTGCGCGACGTAGCCGTACTGCTCGAGCTGCGGGATGGACCCCGTGACGGGGGCGATCGGGATCTCGTCGCCGTTGTGCTCGAGCAGCAGGGTCGGAAGCAGCTCTGCGCGCATCACTCCGGTCCTGCTCGCCGCTTGCACGCTCCACTCGGGAACCTCACCGCCTCGCCAGCTCGACACCACGGTGGCCGCGAACCCGCCGTCGAACGTGAGCGTGACCTCGGCGTGCTCATCGGTCGGATGGTCGTCCGCGCCGTCGAGCGTCGCCGAGACCGACACCACCTTCGAGCGCGTCGCCAGCATCGCGATGGCGATCGGATGGACGCCGAGGTCGAACAGCGCCCCGCCGCCCCACGCCTCGGTGAGGAACTCGCCCCACGTGGGCCGGCTCTGCAGGGTGCGGACCTCGAGGTGCTGGAGCTCGCCCATGTCGGCGACCGCGGCGAGGAGCTGCTGCACGATGGGGGCGTAGGCGAGGTTCTCCGCGTAGCCGATGCGCGCTCCGGCGAGCTCGGCCTCGACGAGGGCGTCGGCGTCGGCGAGCGTGGTGCACAACGGCTTCTCGATGACGACCGCGGCGCCGGCCTCGATCGCATGGAGCGCGTGCGCCGCATGGCACTGCGGCGCGCTGCACACGACGACGACGTCGGCTCCCGCAGGGAGGTCTTCGTAGCTGCAGGCGATGGCGCCCATGCGCGCGGCCATCTCCTTCGCCTTCTCGCGGTGGCGTGATGCCACACGAGTGATCGGGAGCTCGAGCTGCTTGGCCGCCAGACCGTGGACGGCAGCGATCCAGCCTGCGCCCGCGAACGCCAGCGAGGGCGTCGGGCTCACTTGCCGGTGAGCGCGGCCACCACTGGCGCGAACGGCTCGACGTCGCCGGTGCCGACGATCACATAGGAGAACCCCCAGCGCTCTCGGCGCTCTTGAAGGGTCTCGATGATCTGCGCCACGGTGCCGACGACTGCGAACGGCGTCTGCAGCGCAGCTTGGGGAGTCATGCCGAAGCCACCCGCCAGCCTCGCCGCGAGCCCTTCGCGATCGTCGGTGACGCTCACGAAGAACGCCCGGACGTTCATCTCGAGCGACTCGAATCGGGGGCCTGCCGCGAGCTTCACGATCGCGACCTTCTCGTCCACCGCGTCAGGTGTCATCGACGCGAGGGCTTCGGGGCCGATCGCGCCCGCGGCCATCGTGCCGTTGATGCCGACGATGTCGGCCTCGCGGGCGGCGATCGACAGGACGCGCTTGCCACCGCCGCCGACGAGGATCGGGATGTGCGGCTGCACCGGCTTGGGGAGGCCGTCGAGCCCGCTCACGGTGTAGTGCTGGCCGCTGAAGGAGAACGGGCCGGGGGTGAAGTGGCCCTTGATGACCGCAAGGCCCTCTTCGAACCGATCGACGCGCACGCCCGGCGGGTCGTAGGGGATGCCCGACCAGTCGTAGTCGGCGCGCTCCCATCCGGCACCGATGCCCACCTCGAGACGACCGTCGGACAGCAGGTCCATCGTGGCGAGCTCCTTGGCCAGCACGACCGGGTGCTTGTAGTCGTTGTCCCAGACGAGGGCGCCGACCCGAAGCACCGTCGTCGCTGCGGCCGCGGCCATCAGCGCGGGCATCGGAGCCATCTGGTTGCCGAAGTGGTCGGGCATCGTGAGGGTCGAGTACCCGAGGTCTTCGATGCGCTGTGCGAGCTCGCTCCACTCCTTCCCCGACATCGGTGCGGAAGCCTGGACGCCGAAGCGGAAGGGGTGAGCATGGGCCATCGGCGCACGATATCGCCGGGTGACTGCACCGTGACCCTGGTCGCCAAGCAACCCGACCCTGGTCAACGAGCCAACGCGACCCGGATCACGAGAAGGCCGCGGGTAGTTTGGAGGGGCTGTGCGCGCCCCCGGCACCCTTCTCCGACTCACCTCTGTCGTCGTCCTTGCCGGCGTCGGCGTCGCGGCCCTGACCGCGGCAATCGTGCCGCAGGCGGCAAGCCTCGCCACCGCGCACGTCGAGACAGCGTCGCTTCCCGAGCTCAACCCGCTCGCCCAGCGCTCGGTCATGTACGCCGCGGACGGCTCGGTCATGGCCGTCCTCAAGGCCGAGGAGAACCGCAAGCCCGTCGCGCTCTCGCAGGTTCCCCAGCCCGTGATCGACACCGTCCTCGCGGTCGAAGACGCCGAGTTCTACGAGCACCGCGGCATCAACGCTCGGTCGCTGATCCGCGCGCTTCTCGCGAACGTCTCGGCCGGCGGCGTCACCCAGGGCGGCTCGACGATCACGCAGCAGGTCGTGAAGAACGCGCTCCTCACGCCGAAGCGCGACGCGAACCGCAAGATCAAAGAGGCCGTGTACGCCGTTCGCCTCGAGCGCACGATGACGAAGGACGAGATCCTCGAGCGCTACTTGAACACCGTGTACTTCGGCAACGGCGCCTACGGCGTGCAGGCCGCGGCCGAGCTGTACTTCGGCACCGACGTCGGGCAGCTCGGCTACCCGCAGGCGGCGTTCCTCGCGGGGCTCATCCGCAACCCCGTCGGCTATGACCCGTTCCGCTTCCCCGCTCGGGCGACCGACCGTCGGCGCGTCGCGCTGAACCGACTGGTCGACGTCGGCAAGCTCACTCGTGATCAGGCCGACCTCATCGACGCCACGCCGATCCCGACCACGCCGCAGGTGAGCACCGCCGCGGCGCCTCCCGAGGACTACTTCGTCGAAGCGGTGAAGCAGCAGCTGCTCGACGACGTGCGGCTCGGCGACACCGCCCAAGAGCGGTACAACGCGGTCTTCAAGGGCGGCTTGCAGATCTACACGACGTTCGACCCGAAGATGCAGCAAGAGGCGCTGCAGGCCCGCAACGACCAGCTTCCCGACACGGGCGGCAAGTTCACGGTCGCGCTCGTGGCGCTCGACCCTCAGACCGGCGCGGTGAAGGCGATGGTCGGCGGCCCGGGCTTCGAGAACGCGAAGTTCAACCTGGCGACGCAAGGCGTGCGGCAACCGGGCTCGTCGTTCAAGACGTTCGTGCTCGTCGCCGCGCTCGAGGCGGGCGTACGGCCCACCGACATCATCGACGGCACGAGCCCCTGCCGGTTCCCGTTGCCGGGCGGGCAGCCGGACTACGTGATCTCGAGCGAGGGCGCCGGCGTCGGGCCGATCTCGAAGATGATCGCCCTCTCGATCAACTGCGCGTTCGTGCGACTCGGGCATGATCGTCGGCCTCGACCGCGTGATCGACACCGCACGCCGCATGGGCGTCACCGCGAAGCTCGATCCGGTGCCGTCGATGAGCATCGGCTCGGAGGAGATCTCGCCGCTCGAGATGGCGTCGGCGTACGGCGTCCTCGCAGCAGACGGAGGACGGCATCCCGCCTACTACGTGCAGAAGATCCTCGACAGCACAGGCGAGGTCGTGTTCCAACACGACGACACCAAGGCCGAGCAGGCCGTCGACCCGACAGTCGCGAGCCTCGCGACGCAGATGTTGCAGGGCGTCGTGAAGAGCGGCACCGGCAAGCGAGCCGCGCTCGGTGATCGCCCCGTCGCCGGGCAAGACCGGCACATCGCAAGACAACGCCGACGCGTGGTTCGTCGGCTACACGCCGCAGCTCGTCACCGCGGTGTGGATGGGCGCTCCCGAAGGCCGAATACCGATGCGCAACGTCGGCGGCATCAACGTCACCGGTGGCTCGTATCCCGCCAAGGTGTGGCACGAGTTCATGGACAAGGCGCTCGCGGGGCAGCCCGTGCTGCAGTTCACGGTGCCGCCCGAACTCCCCGAGCGCAGACCGGCGCGCCTCTACCTCCCGTTCGTCGAGTGCGGATACGACCCGCCGACTTCGATCGGGTTCAGCGGCAACACGACATCGACGATCGGCGACAACTCGACGCGTCCGCATCGCACGACGACCACGACGTCGACGACGACCACGACGATCGACCCGGCACTCACGACGACGACGCTGCCCCGAAGCCGTCCGGTTCCGTCGGTGCCGACCAACTTCATCGTGATGAGCTGCGGGCGCTTCAACGTCGTCGGAGCGAGGCGGTGGCCCGACCACCGCGCCTCCCGACACCGGCGCCGACCAGCAGGTGCCTACGGGAGCGGGCGACGATCCGTCGATCACGGTGGGGTCGTTCCCGGTCTTGGTCCCGCAGAACGGCGGCCCTCCGATCACGGTGGCGCCGTGACTCTGCAGACCGACCTGCTCGCGCTCGCAGCGCTCCGACACCCGGCTCGACCAGCTGCGTCACCGTCGTGCTCATCTGCCCGAGCGAGCCGAGATGCAGGCCATCGACTCCGTGCTCAACGACCTGCGGGCCGATCTCGACAAGCTGAGCACCCGTCAGACCGACCTCTCGCGCAGTCAGAGCCGCCTCGAGGTCGAGGTCGCGTCGATCGAGGACAAGCGCCGCGACACCGACCGCAAGCTCTCCGCCGGCACCGTGCCACGCGAGCTGCAGACGCTGATGGAGGAGGGCGACGCGCTCAAGCGACGCCAACGCGCGCTCGAGGACGAGCTGCTCGAGATCATGGAGCTCGCCGAGCCCGTCGGCGCGCAGCTCACGGTGCTCGAGCAGCAGCAGACGGACCTCGTCGACCGGCGGGCGACCGCGAAGCAACGTCTCGACGCGGCCGAGGCCGACGTGGTCTCCGAGCTGACGTCGGTCGAAGCGCAGCGCGCCACCGAGGCGACGGCCATCCCGGCTCCCACCCTGAAGGAGTACGAGCGGCTGCGGGCGCGGCTCGACGGCGTCGCGGTGAGCGAGCTCGTCGGAACCCAGTGCACCGGATGCCACACCACGCTCGCTGCGATGGAGGTCGAGCGGATCCGGCGAGAGCCTCCCGACGCGATCGTCTACTGCGAGCCGTGCGGCCGCATCGTGGTTCGTTCCTGACCGTGCCGGCCTGATCCGTGCTCGTCGTCGTGCGCCACGGCCGGACGGAGGCGAACGCCGCCGGCCTGCTCCTCGGTCGCAAGGATCCGCCGCTCGACCTTCTCGGAGTCGAGCAAGCCGGCCGAGTCGCGCGCGCTGTCGGTCCCCCCGACCGCGTGGTGTCGAGTCCGCTTCGCCGAGCCGTGGAGACCGCAGAGATGTTCGGCTTGCCCGTCGACATCGACGAGCGGTGGGCCGAGCTCGACTACGGCGAGTTCGACGGAGTGCCGGTGACGCAGGTGCCCGAAGCCATCTGGCAGCAGTGGCGCGCGGACGTGACGTTCGCGCCGCCGGGTGGCGAGTCGCTCGCCGACCTCACGCGCCGCGTGCACGCCGCGTGTGACGACCTGTGCGATGAGGCGCGCGACACGACCGTCGTCGTGGTGAGCCACGTCTCGCCGATCAAGGCGGCGGTGGCCTGGGCGCTCGGTGTCGGTCCTGAAGTCGCATGGCGCACGCACCTCGACCCCGCTTCGATCAGCCGCATCGTGATCGGTCGCCGCGGTCCGCTGCTCCGCACGTTCAACGAGGTTGCGCACCTCGATTGAGCACGCGCGCGTTGCCGTCGGCGTGCCGCGCGGGCCGGGGTTGCTCGAGTGCGTCGGTGGGCGCGGTGCCGAGGTAGACGAAGGCGAGCATCAACGCAGTCTCGGAGAGGCCGAGCGCGGCGCGCACCTTCGGGTCGTAGCAGGGGTCGCCTGTGCGCCACATCGAGCCGAGGCCGAGCGCCGTCGCTGCCAGCAAGATGTTCTGGGTCGCTGCCGCGGCCGCGCTCACCTGTTCGATCGTCGGGATCGATCCGGCCACCGGCTCGACCGCGACGACGACGACCATCGGCGCGCGTCCGAGCTTCGTGCGCTCCTTGTCGAGCTTCGCGGGCACGGGCTCGGTGCCGTCAGCGCGACACCGCTCGAGGTAGGCGTCCGCGAGGACGGCGCCGAAGTCGTCCTTGGCCTCTGCCTCCAGCACGATGAACCGCCACGGGCGCAGCGTGCCGTGGTCGGGCGCGCACGCCGCGGCATCGAGAAGCGTGGAGAGCTGTGCGGCGGTCGGGGCGGGTTCGGTCAGCCGACCCGTGGATCGGCGAAGGGCGATCGCCTCGAGCGCGTCCATCGCTGCAGCAAAGCACACCGGGGTTCGTGGGTCGCCGCCCGTTGGGGTGGGGTGAGCGGCGACCCACTGCGGAGCCCCCGGTGTGGTGGGTGCGATGGAGGCACCGACGCCGAAGGTAAAGCAATCGCTTGCAAGGTTCAAGAATGTGACGGTGACGACACCGTCCGGCGACGCGCAATTCCCATCAGCCGAGACGAAGCGTCTCCAACGGTTCGAGTCGCGCGGCCTTCACCGACGGATAGAGACCCGCGACGACCGACACGCCGACCGCGAGGCCGATCCAGAGCGGCATGCGGCCGTAGTCGATGACGACGACCCAGCCCGCGAGCGCAGAGATCAGTCGCACGATCGCGACGCCGAGCGCAGCGCCGATGAGGCCGCCGAACAGCCCGACGAAGATCGCCTCGAGGAGGAACTGCGCCGCGATCGTGCTGCGCGTGTGCCCCAATCGCGCGCCGAATGCCGATCTCGGACGATCGCTGGATCACGGAGATCGACATCACGTTCGCGATGCCGAGGCCACCGACCGCGAGCGCGAGCAAGCCGGCGAACAGCGCGGTCTGCTGCAACGTCTTGTCTGCCTGCGCGCTCGCCTTCAACGCGTCGCTCGGCACGTCGACCGCGACTTCGTCGGTGCCGCCGAGCGCGATCGCGGTCGGGATCATCGTCGCGGTCTGCGGTGTCTTGCCGTCCTGGCTGCGGATGTAGACCTTCGTCGGGTCGCCCTTCGCCCCGAAGTCGGCCTTCGCGGAGTCGAGTGTGATGAAGACCGCGTTGCTCAGGCCGGGATCGAGCTCGACGTCGCCGAGCACGCCGACGATCCCGTAGTCGAGGCCGTTCAACCGGATCGTGCGCACCTCGCCAGGCAGGTACCCGTACTGCTTCGCGAGCTGCTTGCCGATGACGGCGGCGTGGATCTTCGCGCCGAGGTCGGCCTGGCCGAACCACCGGCCCTCGACCACCGGCACCTGCAGCACACGAGGGAGGTTCGTGTCGGCCGCGAGCACTGGCACCGGGAACGCTTGGAAGTAGTCGGCCGCGCCTTGGTAGGGGATCGACACCACCCCGTTGATCTCGGCGACTGCTGACGCGCCGGTGACCGATCCCACGCGCTCCACTCTGTCGACGACGTCGTCCGGGAGCGTGGGGTTCTGCTCGCCGAACGACCCGCCTGCCTTGGCGACGATCAGGCTCGTCCCGAGCTCGGACAGCTTCTGCTTGAGGTCGCCCTTCGCGCTCTCGGTCAGACCGACGGCGCCGACCATCGCGGCAACGCCGACGATCGGTCCCAACATGATGAGGAACGTGCGGATGAGGCGGGCGGTGAGGCCCGCCCACGCGACGCTCAGCAGGTCTCTGAAGCCGCTCACGACTCGTCACCGACGATCTCGCCGTCACGCATCGAGATCTTGCGGTGCGCGGTGGCAGCGACGCCGAGGTCGTGCGTGACGATCACGACCGCGCGCTCCGGCGACTGCAGGTCGCGGAAGATCTCCATCACGTTCGCTGCGTTCGTCGAGTCGAGCGCGCCGGTGGGCTCGTCGGCGAGCACCATCAACGGGTCGGTGACGATCGCTCGTGCGATCGCGACGCGCTGCTGCTCGCCACCCGACATCTGCACCGGACGATGGTGCGCGCGCGGGCCGAGACCGACCCGGTCGAGCGCCTGCATGGCGCGGTCCCGCCGCGCCGATGGACGGATGTCTCGGTAGAGCAGCGCGGTCTCGACGTTGCCGAGCGCGGTCAGATGGGGGATGAGGTGGAACTGCTGGAACACGAAGCCGATCGACTGGCCTCGCAGCTTCGAGCGGTCCGCGTCATCGAGCGTGGTGACGTCGACGCCGCCGACGCGGATGACTCCCTCGCTCGGCAGGTCGAGACAGCCGAGCAGGCCGAGCATCGTCGACTTGCCCGATCCAGACGGACCGACGATCGACACGAAGTCGCCGGCCGAGATCGTGAGCGACACGTCGCGCAGCGCGTGGACCAACACCTCGACGCCGTAAGTGCGAGTGACACCCTCGAGCTCGAGGAGCGCGGTCATCAGAGCGCGGTCATCAGATCAGGGCTTGGGCGTGTCGACTTCGACGATCACGACCTCGTCGCCCTTCAACCCCTGGGTGACCTCGATGAAGCTGCCTTCGCTGAGGCCGGTCGTGACGGGCACCTCGGTGACCTTGCCGCCGTGGTCGAGATCGATGACGCGCACGACGTCTTGGCCTTCGCCGTTCTGCTTCACGGCCGCGATCGGCACGGTGAGCACGTCGGCCTTCTCCTGGATCACCACGTCGAGCGAGACGAGGGCGCCGTCGGCCGCTCCGAGATCGCCTTGCAGCTCGACCTTCCCCTCGTAGCTCTGCTCACCGGTGTCTGCTTTCACCGTGGCGTTGTCGTCGAGCTGCGAGATCGTCCCTTGTGCGGTCTCGGTGCCGCCGACGAGCGTCGCCGTGACCTGCTGGCCCGACCTGCAGCTTCGTGCGGTCGGATGCCGTGGCCTTCAACGTCACCGTGAAGCCCGAGTCGGTGAGCGAGAAGAGCGCGGTGCCCGAGGGCACGAACTGCCCCTCGTCGACGATCATCTGGCCGAGCCGTGTGGGCCACGTGCCGACGATCATGTCGGTCGGGTGGAACGTGACGTCCTCGTTGACCGTGAGCACGGCGATGCCCGCCGCCGTCTGTCCCTTGTGGAGCACGACGGTGCCGGCGAGCGGTTGGAAGTCCTGGCCCGGCTGCGCGCTGCCCTGCACCGAGTAGTTCACGGTCGTGTCCTGCGAGGGAGGCTGATCGGCGACGATCGCGAGTCGTGACGCGGAGCCACCGAGCACGCGCACCGTGCCGCCGACGAGCTGCAGCTCGGGCAAGTCGTCCGACTGGATCGTGACGGTGCCGCCCGACGGGTTGCCGACGGTGTACTTGTCGCTCGGGGCGAGCGCGACCGACACCACCTCGTCGGGTTCGACGAGGTCGTCTTGCACCGTGGGCACCGAGACCTGCATCGACGACTGCCCGGCGGGCAGCACGAGCCGGCCGGCGGGCCGGAGGTAGTCGATGCCGTCGGATGCGGTGCCGCTGAACTGCAGCAGCAGCTCGACGTCGGCGGCCACTGCACTGTTCGCGCTGAGACTGAAGTTGATCGGGCTGCCTTCGGTCACGCTCGTCGTGAGCGGTGACAACGTGAGCAACGGCTTGGCCGCGTCGCCCGTCGCACCCTGGATCGTGATGACCGCGGAGGAGATCTTCCCCACCTTGTAGTTGGGCGACTGCGCGACGCTCACGATGATCGTCTCGTCGGGCTCGATGATCGAGTCGGTGAGCGTCTGCACGTCGAACGTCGCGCTCGATGCGCTGTTCAGCGTGACGACCGGCGTGATCGGGTTGAAGTCGGTGCCGGACGTCGCGGTGCCACTGATCTGCAACACGACCTGCACGTCGCCGCCGGCGTCGCCGCCGCTCACCGCGAGGGTGACCTTGCCGCCTTCGGCGACGGTGCCACCGCCGGTCATCGTGATCTCGGGGAGGTCGTTCGGCGACGTGATCACCGTCGTTGCTGCAGGCGAGTCGCCCAGGTCGTAGGTGTCACCGTCGACAGGTTGACCGTGAGCTCCTCGTCGCCCTCCGCGACGCCGTCGGCGATCGTGGGGATGTTCAGCGGCACCTGCCGGGCGCCCGCGGGGATCGTGATCTTCCCGGCCGGAGCGACGACGTCGGACTCCGAGGCCACGCCGCTCAGGTTCACCGTGAAGTCGATCGGCGACGTGATGTCGCGGTCGACCTCGACGATGAACTGCGCGGGCGCGCCCTCTTGCGTCTTCTGGCTGAGCGCACGGATCGAGAGACGGGGAAGGCCTCCACCCGATTGACGGGGCTTGGCTCGCCCGACTGGCCCTGACGGGGTGCCGAGGTCGGGGCCGATCGTGACCGCGGCGGTGTTCTGCGCGCCGATCTTGTAGCCGTTGCCGTTGGGCTGGAGGCTCACGGTCACGGTCTTGGCTGTGCGCGATGCCGCGCCCGGATAGTTGTGATCGGCCTGCCACTGCGCGAGCGCGAACCGCGTCTGCTCGGTGTACAGCTCGTCGATCGGTCCGGGGTTGTAGCCCGCCGCGGCCAGGATCTGCTCGAGCTGCTTCACGTCCGGACCCTGCGCACCCACGTCGAGCGGCCGGTAGAAGGGGAAGTCGCCCGGCTCGGCGACCGAGTCGCGGCCGTCGATGGCGAGGATCGCTTGACCGGGCTGCACGTCGGCGCCGTCGTCGAGGTAGGTGCGGCTGATGCGCCCCTCAGCCGGGGCGTTGACCTTGCGCTGCTCGACTCGGCCGAGGGTGCCGCTCAGCGTGACCTTGTCCTGCAGCGTCTGGCGCTTCACGGCCGCGGTGATGATGAGGTCCTTGTCGGACGCGCTGCCCTTGTCGCGCGAGGTGAACACCACCACGCCCACGACGACGAGCGCGACGGCTGCAGCCGCGCCGATCCACTTCTTCTTCGATGAGCTCATCCGCCGCCCGATGCCCCAGCTTCCGCTTGCGATTGCTTCGCGCAGTCTGCGAAGTCGCTGCTGTCGAAGATGTCGCCGCTCTGTCCCGCCGGCGGGTCGATCTGCGGCGTGCTGTTGTCAGCGCCGAACGACAGGAGGCGTCCCTTCGAGTCGGGCTTCGGCTCGGGGATCTTCCAGCCGTGGCCGATCATGCAGTCGCGCCACGCGAGGTACTGCTTGTTCTGCGCCTCGATCTGGTCGGGCGTCAGGTTGTTCTGCGCGGTCTGCATCTCCTGCAGCGCCTGCACGATGCCGCTCTGCGCGGCGCAGGTCTGGAGGCCCTTGATGTACGCGGGGTCGTTGGCGGGCGAGTCGGGCTTGTTCGGATCGGGCACGCCGAGGAACGTCAGGCCTTGGTTCTTCAGGCACGAGCGGAACGTGCCGAACGCGGTGAAGAACTTGGTGACTGGGTCCTGCTGCGCGAGGGGGATGGTGTCGCTCGGTGCAGCCGTCGTCGCGGCTCCGGCGGCCGCACCTGCCGCGTTTTCGCCCACCTGCGCGGCGCCCTGTCCTCCGCCCGCGGCCGCCGCGCTCGACGGTGGCGCAGCCACCTGGTCGCCGGGCTTGCTCAGCGTGTAGCCGTCGGGCAGCTGGATGTTGACTTGGCCCGCTTCGATGATGTTGTCGCTTGCGGTCTTGCTGTCGCCGCCGCACGAAGTCAGGGCGAGCGCGGTCAGCAGCAAGGCCCGACGCGACGATGGCGCGCAAGCGAACCCCCCGACCCCCCGGCACGAGGGCAAGGTACCAAAGGCGTGTCGGCGCTCCTAAGCAGGTCGATGGGCCCGCAGCGCGACGAAAGCCGGTTCGAGGTTGAGTCGTCGATGCATGCGGGGGCTCACCGCCTCCCGGTCGGCGGGCGGCACCGGCTCGACCAGCCGGTCGAGCACGAGGCCGGCGGCCAAGACCTCGTCGAGCAGCACACCCATCGGGATCCGCCAGAACGGCACCCGCCACCGGCCACCGAGCCCGTCGAACAAGGCGTCGACGCGCTCGACCGCGAAGTAGCTGCCGCCCGACTGCAACCAGTCGGACGTCGGGTGACTCGTCGACAGCACGAGCCACCCGCCCGGCCGGAGCACGCGGCGCACCTCCGACAGCAGGCCCACGCGGTTGTCGATGTGGTGGTACACGAGCGGCATCAC
Source organism: uncultured Acidimicrobiales bacterium (assembly GCA_963726495.1). Taxonomy (GTDB): domain Bacteria; phylum Actinomycetota; class Acidimicrobiia; order Acidimicrobiales; family DATKAS01; genus DATKAS01. The sequence continues at coordinate 367,261 of CAVSCP010000006.1, read as the reverse complement.
CGCGCCGTCGAACGACGCGTCGTCGAGCATCGTCAGCGGACGTTCGAGGTCGTGCTCGACGAGCTCGATGTCGGGGCCGACACGGGCACGGGCCCTTGTGAGCTGCTGAGCGCTCCCGTCGACGCCGACGACTTGGGCACCCCGGCCGATGAGCTCGGCGAGGTAGTACGCCCGACCCGCATCCGATGTCGGCGAGCCGCAGCCCGTCGACCTCCCCGCAGAGATCGAGCACCGCCGGCCGGTCGTAGTGCGCGTTGTAGAAGCCATCCTCGGCCTGCGCGTCCCACCACTCGGACATCTCGTCGTAGACCGCGGGCACGTCGCGGATCACGGACTGCTCGGTCTGCGGCTCCGCGAGCCGTTGCATCGTCGATGCGAGCTCGCCTCGTGTCGCGGATCTCGACCGATCGCAGTCCTCGGCACTGAGCTCGAGCTCGACGTGAGAGCTCGAAGCACCCGAGATCTCATACGAGATCCGCTCCGCGCCGGTCACCTCGCGCAGCGCACGCGCCGCGATGAGCGCCTCCTCCCAGAAGCGCCTTCGGCTGAGCCCCGGCAGCTCGAACGGCTCTCGCACGTGATGGCGGGAGACGACGCGCAACGTGGTCACGGGTCCGTCGAGTGGTGCGGTCACCGAGGACGCGTCGAACGCGAAGAGCGTGCCCGGTGCCTCGCCGAAGGTGCAGAGCTCACAGTCGGGGCGCCCGCTCATCGCCACAGCATGCAAGACGCGGAGCGCGAGGACACGCGGCAGAGCCGCGTCGCGGCCACCGTCGAGCGCTTGGGCTCGCTAGCGCTTCTTGGCGACGAGCTTCTCGAGCAGGTCTTCGATGCGGCCGAGCTGCACGCTCAGGTCGCCGTTGCCGTTGCTCGTTGCGTGGCCGTTCTCGGCGGCACACAGCTGGTCGTAGCAGCCGCGCAGCATGCGGCCGCTGTCACGCTCCTCGGCGATGTAGCGGCCGAGCAACGCGCCGGTCTGGATGTCGATCGTCTTGTCGTCGAAGAACTTCGAGAAGACGTCCGGCTGCGACGGATCGAAGTCACGTGAGAGCCCGAGCTTCTCGAACTTCTCGCGGTCGGTCAGCGACGTCGACGAGGCGATCTCCATCTTGTCGTCGAACTTCGGGTCCTCGCGGGGGAGCAGGGTGTAGCCGAGCTCGCAGAGACGCTTGGCGAATGCCTTGCCGTGCTCGCCCTCGCGGATCGCGACGCTCGAGATGACGTGACGGACGCCGTCGTCCGGAGTCACCCCGGCCCACGCGTTCAAGTAGCACTCGGCCTGGCTCTCCGCGTTCGAGACCGCGTTGAGGAGCCCGAGGTACGAAGGCTTTTCAGACATCTGCATTCCCCCTTGTCGAGATGCTTGCAGACTACAGACACCGGTTTGAGCCCGGCAACGGGGCGCCTCAGCCGATCGACGCGGTCGGCTTGATCACCCGCTCCGCGAACGCCTCCATCGCGTCACGCTCGGAGGGCTTGCGGAGCAAGAACGCAGGCACGATCACGCGGCTGACCCCGAGCTCGGCGAGCTCCTGGGCGGCGCCGACCGGGTCGTCGCCGAAGATCGCGGGGCTGCCGAACGTGATCGAGATCGCGTCGGGATCGCGGTCGTGCGCGGCGGCGGTCTGGCGCACGATGTCGATCATCTCGCGCAGCTCGTCGGGGGAGCCCTTGCCGGGGAAGAAGCCGTTGCCGAGCCGGCCCGCGCGCTCGCATGCCACGCGCGAGTGGCCGCCGATCACGATCGGGATCTGGCCCTGCGGTGGCTTCGGGTTCGACGAGACCGCGTGTGAACGAAGCGAAGTCGCCCTCGAAGCTCGCACCGTCTGACGCCCACAGCGCGCGCATGGCCGCGACGTACTCGTCGTTGCGAGCGCCGCGACGCTCCCAGGGGATGCCGAGCGCGTCGAACTCCTCGCGGAGCCAGCCGACGCCGATGCCGAGCTCGACCCGCCCGCCCGACAGCTCGTCGAGCGTCGCGAGCTCCTTGGCCAGCACGACGGGATTGCGCTCGGGGAGGATCAAGATGCCCGTCGCCAGCCGGATCGACGTCGTCACCGACGCGACGAACGCGAGCCAGATGAGCGGGTCGGGGATCGGCGTCGACGCCTGCGCCGGCATCTTCCCGTCGGGGCTGTACGGATAGGGCGAGCTGTAGTCGTCGGGGTAGACGACGTGCTCGACGGTCCAGAGCGACTCGAACCCCGCGTCGTCGGCGGCGCGGGCCAGCTCGATCGCGCCGGGGCCCTTGGTCCACTGCATCGTGTTGACGAAGGCGAGTCCGTACTTCATGCGGCGACGCTACACACGCGCCGCGGTCACCGTCCTGGGCTCAGCACTGGATCGTCGTGCTCGCCCCGCCGCCCGCAGCCGCGAGGTTCGCGGCCGTGCAGTCGAACCGCTGCTGCGTCTTGTCTTCCTGCTCGCGTGGCGCCGTTCGTCTTGCAGCCCGCGCACATCACGACGACGAGCAACACGGCAGCGATCACACGACGCACGAAGTCAGGGTACGGAACCAGCGTCAGAAGTACCGTGGATCCTCGTGCCGGCGCGGTTCAAGGACCTCTGCCTCGACGCCCGCGACCACCAGGCGCTCGCCGATTGGTGGTGCGACGCGATGGGCTACGTCCGCCACCTCGAGCCGGGGGAGCGGCGGCCGCCAGAGAAGTCGGTGCCGATCGTCGATCCGACGGGACGTGGACCGCTCATCTGGGTCATCCCCGTGCCCGAGGAGAAGGTCGTGAAGAACCGCATGCACATCGACGTATGGGGCGATGCCACCGAGCTCATCGCTCGAGGCGCCTCGATGGTGCTGCCGAAGGGTGACGACCGCTGGTGGGACGTCCTCGCCGACCCCGAGGGCAACGAGTTCTGCGTCTTCGTTCCGCGGTAGACTGAGCCTGAGCCGGTCAGATGACCGGTTGGTGGTACGCGACCGACGGTGGTTGCAGCAGCAGCCGTTGCCGTTCGGTGAGCTGCTCGAGCAGCGCCGCCGGCCACTGCTGGTCCTCCGCCCACGTCGAGCTCCCCGGCGAATACTTGTAGAGCAGCGTGCGCCGGATCTCCGGGCCCCGCCAGGCCAGCGTGCCGTGGGTGAGCGCCTCCGTGAACACCACGAGGTCGCCGGCGGCCAGCGGAACCTCCACCGCCAGCCGGCCGTCAGGCCGCTCGGGCAGGGCGAAGCCCGCCTTGTGGCTCCCCGGCACGCCGCAGAAGCCGCCGCCTCCGGCCGGATGGTCGACGAGCGCCCATTGGACCGCGACCAGGCCGCAGCGGATCTTCCCGTCCCGCACCAGGTAGTACTGCGCGGGATCGAACGGGGTGGCGCCGCCGTGCAACCCCAGCCCGCTGGTGCCCGGCGCCATCACGATGCCGTAGGCGTGGTCGAGGCGGACGTGCACACCGCACAGCTCGACCACCATGTCGAACACCGCCGGATGATCGATGAGGCGCTGAAACGCCACGGCGCGCGGGAGGTGGCCGCTGAACCGCTGGCTCTGGATCGTCTCGCCCGGTGGCGCCAGCCCGAGGCCGTCGATCGCCTCGTGGAGGGCGGCCAGCTCGGCCGGGGCCAGCACCCCGCGACGCACGAGGAAGCCCTGCAGGTCGAAGGAGTAGCGCTCGTCGTCGGTCAGCGGCCCCACCACCGGCACCCTAAGGGGAGCCGTGCACCCGGCGTTGTGCCGAGCAGAGGAGCCCCGCCGCTGTCAGGCGAGCGCCGACTCGAAGCGCTCGCGGATCCACGGGATGAGCTCGACCGGCACGCGATCGGCGAGCTGGCCACCCGCGTCGTGGGCTTCGACGACCTGCGCCCAGCCGTGGAGCAGGTGCACCGCCTCCCACTTGCGCAAGCGCTCGGCATCGAGCGGCACGACGCGCTGGTACGCGTTGAGGAACCGCTTCGAGAGCCACCCCTGCGATGCACCTACCAACGCCTTCGCCGCGCGGTTCGACGTCGCGAGCGCGGCGCCGAAGTGGAAGAGAAGGTGCGTGCGCGCGACGTCGCCGTGGCGATCGCCGAGCGCGGCATCGGTCCAGTCGATGACCATCGACTCGTCGCGATCGACCAGGACGTTGAGCGGATGGAAGTCGCCGTGGCACGCGACCTTCGGGCCCGCGTCGAGCTCGGGCAGCAGTGGCTCGACTCGCATGAGCGCGGCGCGCAGGTCGGTGTCCTCGTGCGCGGCCAGCCAACGCCGAACCAGTCGGAGGCGTCTCTCCGCGAGGCCCTCGCCGTCAGGCTCCGGCCACCCCTCGATGGGCAACGCGTGGAGGCGCACTTGGAGCGCGGCCAGACGGTCGACCAAGCTGCGGCGCTCGCCACGGGGCTCGCTTCACCGCGTCGAACAGCGTCGCGTGCGGCCCTCGCTGCATCACCTGGACCGGGAGGTCACCGAGCTCACCGGGACCGAAGACCGCGATCACTCGCGGCGCCGGGTACGCCTGCTCGACGCACCACTCCTGGATCGCGGCTTCGCGCCGTGCCACCGCGGCCTCCTCCACGGTCTTGTGGGTGCGGGCGACGAGAGGGCCGGTCCACTCGGGCGGCAGGTCCCGGCCCGCGAACCGGACGTAGTCGATGAGCGTCGAGAAGCCAGTGCCGATCGAGCGGGGTGCTTCCGCGTCGAGCACGGTGCCGCCGTACTCGTGCTCGAGCCACCTGCGCAGTGCGGCTGCCGTCTCGACCGCGCGGTCCGCGTCCGGCCATATGACGAGCATCACACAGCACGCATCGAGCCGCCTGTGAGACGATCGGTTCGTAAGCGGGGTGCGAGATGATGGAGAGCGGAGCGACTGGGTCCGAAGGGACGAACAGGCCTCCACGCCGCGTGCGGATGTTGGCCGGGTTCAGTGGCGCTGTGGTCGCGGCCGTCGCGGTGTTCGCGCTCGTGTTCGTCGCGCCGGCGTCGCATCGCGCCTTCTCGGTGCTCGGTGGGCTCGAGGCGCACGACTGCCCGGGAGGACCAGAGGTCGCGACGATCCCCAGCACTGATGTCGTCGTGCTCGCGGGATTGCGGTACGACGGGCGCTTCGGTCACTGGAGCGCAGTCACGTGGGACGACAGCCGCAGCGCGTCACCGCAGACGCGGCTCCTCTGGGTCACCGACGATGCGTTGGAGCGAGCCCTTGGCACCGCCGCCGTCCCGAGAAGGCGGGAAGGCCCTCACCGACCCGGCCTTCGACACGTGCACTCCGACGCCTCCCACCGTGCTCGGCACCTCCGAAACACGGGTCACCGACACCCAAGCGCGCGCCGCCGTGGTCACGGACGTCCGTCGAGACGACGGTGGCCGCAACCGTTGATACGAGCTCGGTGTCGACCTCCGCTTCGAAGAAGGTCGTCGCCACCACGACGAAGACGAACGACGACGGCGACCGCGGCCACGACAGCGAGCACGACCTCGCCGACCACAACGGCGAAGCCCATCATCACCACCACGACGAGCACGACGACGACGGTGCCGAAGCTGACCATGCCGGACGTGCTCAACCTCCCCTATCAGGCTGCGCAGCAGAAGCTGACCGACCTCGGCCTCGACGTCACGGTGCTCCCCGCGTTCCTGCCGAAGGGAGACAGCCGAGACGGGCTGGTCGTGTCACAGCTCCCGACCGCCGGCAGCGCGGTCGACCCCGGCACCAAGGTGTCCATCGCGGTCGGCCAGGTGCCCAAGGTCGACGTCCCCGACGTCGTCGGCGCCCAGTCTCAGGAGGACGCCACAGGCATCCTCGCAGGACGCCGGGTTCGGCGTGCATCTGGCCTACGACCCGCAGAGCTCAACTGATGGGACGGTGCTCACACAGAACCCGCCGGCGGGTGCGCACGTGCCGGCAGGCTCGACGGTGACGATCACCCTGACGACGACCCGGGCTGCTGCTCGCCCTAGGGGAGCGCTTCGTGGGCGCGGAGGTCGTCGAGCGAGATCCACTCGAGCGCGCGGGCATGCGTCGACTCGAGCACCACGAACGGCGCGGCGCCCGCTTCGAACGCCTCGACCCAGCGATCGGCGCAGAGGCACCACTGGTCGTCGGGCTGCAAGCCGGCGAACCCGAACGCCGGTTGCGGCGTCGAGAGGTCGTTGCCGGCGGCCTTGCTGAACGCCAGGAACTCGGCCGTGACGCGCGCGCAGACGACGTGGACGCCGAGGTCGTCGCCGCCGGTGTCGCAGCAGCCGTTGCGATAGAAGCCGGTCAACGGGTCGAGCGAGCAGGGGACCAGCTCGCCGCCGAGCACGTTCTGGGCCATCAGGCCGCCGCGCTCGACGGGTAGCGCACTGCGGTGAGCGCCTCGGACATCGACCAGAGCCGCACCGCAGCATCGGCGTCACGCGCCCGCTTCGAGCGCCGGGCCGTCGTCACGCCCCGACCGGTCATCTCCATGAACCCGTTCGGTCCGTAGTAGCCGTCCCCGACGGCGTCAGGGCTCGTCGCTGCGTAGAGGGTGGGCAGCGCACCGCTCGGCGCGTCTTGTGACATCCCGGGAAGTCGCATGGGCACCTCGATCATCCTGCTGCGCAGACTGCCCTCCTGTCCCAAGCTCGGGCCGCTGCTCTGGAGGTTCGTCCGCGTCGAGCCCGGGTGGGCTGCGTCACTGAGGATCCCCCATCCGTTGGCTGTGCTGAGCCGTTCGAGCTGCTGCGCGAACAGGAGGTTGGCGAGCTTCGACTGCGAGTACGCGGTCCACGCGCGGTAGCCGCGCTCGAGCTGCAAGTCGTCGAAGTGGATCGAGCCCATGAGGTGCGCGCCGCTGCTCACCGTCGTGACGCGCGGCGCGGTCGCGGCTCGCAAGAGCGGGAGGAGCCGGCCGGTCAGTGCGAAGTGTCCGAGGTGGTTCGTCCCCAGCTGCAGCTCGAACCCATCTGCAGTCGTGTGGCGCTTCGGCACGGCCATCACGCCTGCGTTGTTGATCAACAGGTCGATCGGCCGGCCGTCGGCGACCATCGACGCGGCGAACGCCTCGATCGAGGCGAGGCTCGCGAGGTCGAGCTCGCTGACGCTCGACCGTCGCCTCGGGTGCCGTCGCGCGGATGTCGTCCGCCGCGCGGTTGCCCTTCTCGACGGAGCGGACGGCGAGCACGACGTCGGCGCCGGCGAGCGCGAGACGGCGCGCGGTCTCGAGGCCGATGCCGCTGTTCGCGCCGGTGACGACGGCGAGCTTGCCGGTCTGGGAGGGGACTTCGATCTCCGTAGCCTCGTCGCGGGTAGTTGTACGGTGCAACTGTGAAGTTCACCTGGTTCAACCTCATGCCGTGGCCTCTGATGCCGGACGACTTCCGCCAGACCGAGCGCTCGGTCTGGGTCGACATCCCGAGCCGCCTGTTCGACCCGAAGGTCTCGAACCGCGTCTACAACGAGTACATGGACCAGCTCGAGTACGCCGAGTCGGTCGGGTTCGACGGCATCGGCGTCAACGAGCATCACCAGAACGGCTACGGCATCATGCCGAGCCCGAACATCATCGCTGCGGGGCTCGCACGCCGAACCAGTCGCGCTGCGATCTGCGTCATCGGCAACTCGATCGCGCTGTACAACCCGCCGGTGCGTGTCGCCGAGGAGTTCGCGATGCTCGACTGCATCAGCGGCGGTCGGCTCGTCGCGGGCTTCCCGGTCGGCACGCCGATGGACACGAACTTCTGCTACGGCCAGATCCCGGCGCTCACGCGTGACAAGTACCGCGAGGCGCACGAGCTGATCATGAAGGCGTGGTCCGAGCCCGAGCCGTTCGCGTTCAACGGCAAGTACACGCAGCTGCGCTACGTGAACATCTGGCCGAGGCCGATCCAGCAGCCGCACCCGCCGATCTACATCCCGGGCGGCGGCTCGATCGAGACGTGGGACTTCTGCCTCGACTACGACTACAACTACTCGTACCTCAGCTTCGGCGGGTACCTCGCAGGCAAGAAGCTCCTCGACGGGTACTGGGAGCGTGTCGCAGAGCGTGACAAGGACGACTCCCCGTACCGCGCCGCGTTCGCGCAGATCATCGCGGTCGCCGACACCGATGCAGAAGCCGAGAAGCTCTACGCCGAGCACATCCTCTACTTCTTCAATCGGTGCCTCCATGTGTACCCGGGCTTCTCCGATCCTCCGGGGTATCGCACGATCTCGACGATCAAGGCGGGCGTGCTCGACCAGTTCCGCGCCGAGATGCGCGAGAAGTTCACCAAGCTGACGTGGAAGGACCTCGTCGACGGCGGGTTCGTGATCGCGGGCGGCCCCGACACGGTGCGCGAGCGGATGGAGGACATGATCACGTCGCTGCGCCTCGGCCACGTCTTCTGCCTGATGCACAACGGCAACCAGCCCGACTGGAAGACGCGCTACTCGACACAGCTGTTCGCGGAGAAGGTGATGCCGAGCCTGCGGAACATGTGGCCCGAGCACGAGGGTGACGACCGCTGGTGGATCCATCCGCTACGAGGAGCGCGTGCACGCGGACGAGACGTTCGCCGACGCGCGTCGCCACGCGGACGTCCCGCAATGACCGACGTGACGTCGCCGCCGCTCGAGCGCACCACGATCACCACTCGTCGCGGCATCACCTGCGAGGTGCTCGTCGGTGCGCCGGCGTCCGGTCAGGCCGAAGGGTCGGTCGTGAGCTTCCACGGGGCGACCGGCCACCTCGCGAACGAGCCGATGCTCGGCGCGCTCGCCGTCGCACTTCGCGGTGTACGCGCCGATCTGGCCGGGCTACGGCGAGCAAGGCGGCGAGGAGAAGCTCGAAGACATGCAGGACTTCGCGCTGCACGGCGCCGACATCGTCGAGGCGCTCGGCCTGCACAAGCCGCACCTCATCGGTCACTCGATGGGCGGCATGGTCGCGGCCGAGATGGCGGCCGCCGCGCCGGGGCTCTACGGCAAGCTCGTGCTGATCGCGCCGCTCGGCCTGTGGCTCGAAGACCACCCGATCACCGACATCTACTCGCTGCTTCCCTTCGAGTTCCCGCCGCTGCTGTTCCACGACGCCGCTGCGGGCACCGCGCTGATGGCCGGGGGGCCTCGACTTCAACGACACCGAGGCGATCAAGACGTTCCTCATCGCGAACAACCGTCGGCTCGGCACCGCGGGCAAGGTGCTGTTCCCGATCCCCGATCGCAAGGTCGCGAAGCGGCTGTACCGCATCACCAACCCCACGCTGCTCGTGTGGGGCGACGACGACCGGTACGTGCCACAGCCGTACGCGCGATGCGTGGCGCGCCGCGATCGAGGGAGCGGAGCTCGAGATCATCCCCGACGCGGGGCACATGGCGCCCTACGAGCAGCCGGGCGACGTGGCCGGTGTGATCGCGCGATTCTTCGGGGTGTGACGAGAGAAACATCGCTGAGCTCCCAGTCGTCATCTCCGGCGGAGGGCTCGTCGGGCTGTCCACGGCGATGTTCCTCGCGCAGCACGGCGTGCCGTCGCTCGTGGTCGAGCGACTTCGCGGCGGATCGCCGTTGCCCCGGGCGGCCCACTTCCACCTCCGGACGATCGAGCTGTTCCGCGCCGCGGGCATCGAAGACGAGGTGAAGTCGCAGTCCGAGAAGGAGTTCCTCCCCGAGGGCGCGATCATCAGCATGGACACCTTGGCGGGGCGGAAGCTGGCCGACATCATCCCCGGGCTCAACGTCGGGGTCGACGACACGCTGAGCCCCTGCCGGCGCCTGTTCATCAGCCAGCGCGGCCTCGAGCCGATCCTGCGCAACCGCGCGAAGGACGTCGGCGCCGAGGTCGTCGAAGGCAGCGAGGTCGTCGGCTTCGCCCAGGACGCGGACGGGCGTCACGGTGACGGTCGCCGACGTGGATGGTGGCGCGACTCGGGAGATCCGCACGCAGTACCTGGTCGCGGCCGAAGGCGCGCACAGCCCGGTGCGCGAGTCGCTCGGCATCGCGTTCGAGGGTCGCGGTGTGTTCTCGAACAGCATGACGATCTACTTCACGGCCGATCTCGCGCCGCAGCTGCTCGGCAAGCCGCTCAGCGTGATCTACATCAGCAACGAGACGATGGGCGGGTTCTTCCGGGTCGACAAGGACTGCCAGCGCGGCTTCCTCGTGGTGAACACGATCGGTGATCCTGCGACGAGTCCCGACATCGCCGACGCGGCGAAGGACACGAGCGAGGCGACGCTCGTGGCGCTCGTGCGCGCCGCCGCAGGCGTACCTGACCTTCCCGTGCAGATCGACGGCGTGGCGCGATGGCGGGCGAGCTCTGACGTCGCTGCGCGCTACTCCGACGGTCGGGTGTTCCTCGTCGGCGACGCGGCTCACGTCATGCCGCCGAACGGCGGGTTCGGAGGCAACACCGGGATCCACGATGCGTACGACCTCGCGTGGAAGCTCGCGTGGGCGGTGCGAGGCGAGGCGGGGGAGGGCCTACTCGCGTCGTACAGCGACGAACGACGGCCCGTCGGGCGCCTCACCGTCGAGCAGGCCTACACGCGCTACGTGACTCGCACCGCGACGTACCTCGGCGCCACTGACTACCAGCCTCTCGTCGCGGACCTCGAGATCGAGCTCGGCTACGTCTACGGCAACGACGAGACCGTGCACGAAGACCCGCGAGCGACGCAGGGGATGCCTGGCACTCGCGCCCCGCACCTGTGGATCGAGCGCGACGGGCGCCGGATCTCCACGCTCGACCTCTTCGGCACCGCCTTCGTCGTGCTGGCCTCGCCGCGCGGCCGCGCGTGGCTCGACGCGGCCGCGAGCGTGGGAGCAGTCGGCGAGGAGATCGACGTCGAAGGCTTCACCGACTCGTATGGCATCGGCGATGCCGGCGCTGCCCTGGTGCGCCCGGATGGTTTCGTGGCGTGGCGTACGCCCGACATGGTCGACGACCGCGTGGCCGCGCTCGGCTCGGGCATGCGTGACGTGCTTCACTCCGAGCACCCGTAGACAAATACTCTGATCAGAGTATCATTGGCCGTATGCCCGGACGCGGACGGTCCAATCCCTTGGCTCTGGCGGTGCTGTCGTGCCTCTACGAGCGACCGATGCACCCCTACGAGGTGTCGCAGACGCTGCGATTCCGGGCCAAGGACCAGAGCATCCGGCTGAACTTCGGATCGCTGTACAGCGTGGTCGAGTCGCTCGAGAAGCGCGGCTTTGTCGTGCCGACCGAGACCGTGCGAGAGGGCAAGCGTCCCGAGCGCACGATCTACGCGATCACCGACACCGGCAAGCGTGAGCTGGTCGACTGGCTGTCCGAGCTGGTCTCCACGCCGGTGAAGGAGTACCTCAGCTTCGAAGCCGCCCTTTCGCTGCTCCCCGGCCTACCGCCCGAAGACGCCGGTCGTCTCCTGTCAGACCGCTGCTCGGCGCTCGAGGTGCGCCTCGCGCAGTCGCGGGCGACGCGCGCGAGCACCGAGACCATCAACCTGCCCCGGCTCTTCCTGCTCGAGGACGAATACAGAGAGCGGCTGATGGAAGCCGAGCTCGGCTTCTGCCAAGAGCTGCTCCAGGAGATCACCGACCGGTCGCTCGAGGGCATCGAGGACTGGGCCACCTTCCACCAGACCTAAAGGGGCGCCGCTGTCGCGCGGCGCGTCATCAGAGGAGAGACACATGACACCGATCGTTGAATCGCGCGCGCTCTCGAAGCGGTTCGGCAAGGTCGAAGCGCTCACCGGCCTCGACCTCGTCGTCGAGCCCGGTCACGTCGTGGCCTTGCTCGGACCCAACGGCGCGGGCAAGACCACGTTCGTCCGCAGCGTGGCCACGTTGATCCGGCCCGACAGCGGCACGCTGCGCGTTGGCGGCTACGACGTCGCCACCGACGCCGCAAAGGTCCGGGCGCTGATCGGCCTCGCCGGGCAGTACGCCGCCGTGGAAGGCGCGATGACAGGCAGTGAGAACCTCGAGCTCGTCGCCCGCCTCTACGGACAGTCGCGTCGACAGGCGAAGGCGAATGCCGACGCAACGCTCGCTCGCCTCGGCCTGACCGACGCGGCAACGCGCCTCGTGCGCACCTACTCGGGAGGGATGCGCCGCAAGCTCGACCTCGGCGCGAGCCTTGTCGGCTCGCCGAGGCTGCTGTTGCTCGACGAGCCGACGACTGGCCTCGACCCGGGCAGCCGCATCGACTTGTGGGACACGATCCGCGAGCTCGTCGAGCACGGCACAGACGTGCTCCTCACGACGCAGTACCTCGACGAGGCCGATCAGCTCGCCGACCGGATCGTGATCATCGACCACGGCTCGGTGATCGCCGATGGCACACCGCACGACCTGAAGTCGTTGGCCGGCCGCGACGTCGTCGAGGTGCACCTCCGCGATGTGTCAAGGCTTCGCGAGGTCGCCCAGGCACTGCACACGCTCGGAGCGGAGGAGCCGTCGGTCGACATCGCCACGCGCCGGGTGTCGGTCAGCGTGGCTGGCGGCACCGAACCGCTCATGGCGGCGGCCCGCGCACTTGACGAGCGCGGGATCGACGTCGACAACCTCGCCTTGCGTCGCCCGACGCTCGACGAGGTCTTCCTCTCCCTCACCGGCCACGACGCCGCGGCCTGACGAAAGGAGCTCTCGTGTCTGCAACCTTCGCAATCGCCAAGCGCACGATCTACAAGTTCATGCGCACCCCTCAGCTCATCGTCGTCGGCACGATCCAAGGCGCGATGTTCCTCCTGATCTTCCGCTACGTCTTCGGAGGCGCGATCGAGGGCGGCTCGGTCTCGTACGTCGACTTCCTCGTCCCCGGCTTCATCACCACGACGGTGCTCTTCGCGGGCACGGGCGCTGCCGCAGGGGTCGCCGAGGACGTCGAGCAAGGCTTCCTCGACCGCCTCCGCAGCCTTCCGATCCCGAGGGGCTCAGTGCTCGCAGGGCGAGCCCTCGGTGAGACCGTCCTCCTCGCGTGGATGCTCGCGGTCACGACCGCGATCGGGTTCGCGGTCGGCTTCCGCCTCCACGGCTCGATCGGCGAGGCGCTCGGCGCCTTCGCGCTCTGCCTCGTCTTCGGCTTCGCGTTCAGCTGGCTCTTCGTGCTGCTCGGCCTCGTGGCCGGCAACGCGCAAGCCGCGCAGGGGATGTCGCTACTCGTCTTCCCCCTCGTGTTCGTGTCGAGCGCGTACGTGCGCACCGACACCATGCCGGGCTGGATGAGCTGGATCGCCGAGCACCAGCCGATCACTCCGATGGTCGACGCGGTGCGGTCGTTGACGCTCGGCGACCAATCGGTCGAGGTGCTCGGACACCCGAGCGGGCACTACCTGCTGCCCGCGCTCGTCTGGTCGGCCGTGCTGGTCGCCGCGTTCGCGCCGGTTGCGATCCTCCGCTACCGCCGCGGCTGATTGTCCACAGGGCTGACCTGCAGATGTCAGAGGATCACCAAACACCCTGAAAAGGTTCGCTACCGTCCTCGGCTTGATCGAGATCCTGATGGCGGTCCGGGCGGCAACACAGGGGGGCCGCTTTGGACCACCAGAACCACCGACCTGACTTCACGGACGCGATGGCGTCGGCGATCGCCGGCGCCCGCTCTGTCGGGGTACGAGGGTGGATCGCCGAGGAGTGCGAGGCCGCCGCGCTCGAGCGACTCGCACGCCACTGGCCTCGCATCCGTCGAGATCCCTCGAAGGCGTACGCAGTCGGCCGGGGAGCAGCGCTCGACGAGCTCCGGAGGCTGACCGGCTGGCGTCGGCGCAATCGCGTCGCGATCGTGCCGGTCGCACCCGAAGACATGGAGCAGCCCGCCATCGAGCCCGGCTACGAAGTTGTCGAGGCCGCTGATGTGCTCGCTCGCAAGCTCCAACGGTTGCGACCGCGTGACCAGGTGATCACCCTCCGGCTCGCCTCAGGCTCCACGGGCCGCGAGGTCGCGGCCGGGCTCGGGGTCTCGCCGTCGATCGTGTCGGTGGCGCTCCGCCGGATCTCAGAGCGGCTGGGCCGCTAGCCGGCGCCGACCACCGCATCCCAGGAGGCTGCGGCCTCGTCGCCGAGCGCCCGCACGTCCCGGGCGAGCAGCACCCCATTCGCCTCTGCTTGCTTCGCGGCGGCCTCGAACCTCGCGAGGAACTGGGCGCGGTCGCCGTACCGAGCGATGAGGTCGTCGCGGCTGAACGGGTGCGACGAGCCGCCGAGGATCCCGAAGATGTCGGCCACGCGGGGGATCGCGCTGTTCGTGGCGATCGGCACCTCGACCTGCGGCAGGCGGATGCCGCCCTTCGCGATGCCATCGGCGTCTCGGACGATCTCGGCGGGATCGCCCGCGAACTCGATCCTGGGCTGCTCGGGGGAGGCGGGCCGCCGTTGATCCACTCGTGCATGTGCCTCATCGAGGCGTCGAAGAGCGGGACCATCGGGATTCGGTTGATGCCCGGCGCGACCTGCATCGGAGCGCCGAAGTCGCGTACGTACTTCGGCGACCGAGCGCCCTGGCCCTGCTCGGACACATGGCAGGTGCCCGCCGACTCCCACCACCGAAGGCGATCGGTGTCGGGCTGCCGCACGGGGAAGCAGGCAATGGCCTCGAGCTCGGAGTTCACGATCATCACCGGGACGTCGAGGTCGTCGCGGACGAAGTTCGAGCCGCGCAGGCGCAGCCTTCGGTTGCCTTCGTTGCCCATGTCGGGGTCGTTGAGGTTCACCACGAACTCTCCGACCTCGAGGGGCGAGCCGGCCCCGAAGTAGATCTGCAACAGGTAGCCGTCGAACGCGTGGGTCAGCGGGTGGATCGCGTTCACGTAGGTGCCGAGCCGCCCCGCCGACTGTGACGCGCCAAGGGCGACGAGATGGCGGACGTCGAGGCCGCCCATCGGGTCGATGCCGTCGCGCGGGCGATCGGGCCCGACGACGCGCGCGGCCTGAGTGAAGATGTCGAACGAGTAGTCGTCGCTCGAGATCGAGAGCGAGCCGTAGCGATCCTTGTCCCAGTCGACGAGGCCGAGGTTCATCGGAGCGATGCCATGCACGCCGACTCGCTGCGTCGTGACGCCCACGAACGCGTAGCCGCCTTCGAGGAGCTCACGGCTGTCGCCGCCGAACAGGTCGTGGCCCGCGCTCACGTTGTTCCACGAGACGATCACCGTGCCGTTGAACTTCGTCGTGTCGATCGGCCGGTAGACGACGAACCGGGTCTTGAACGGCGCGGACTCACACGGCTCGACGTCCCACTTCCCGTCGCGGTCGAGCTCGGTGCCTTCCTTCGGCGCGTAGCGGCTCGCGGTGCCGTCGAGGAAGTACTCCTCGCTCGAGTACCCGAGCGCTGCGAAGTCGAGCAGCGGGCCTCCGAATGCCCAGCCGTGCTCGCCGCCGGTGATCGGTCCCGTGATGACCATGTGCTCCTCCTCGTGTCGCGGTGCGTACCGTTGCACACATGGCTGAGGAGCGTCAGCCGCGCCTCACGCGTCGCGGCCTGCTCGCGGCAGGGGCAGCGGCGGCCGTCGTGCCCCGACTCGACCTCGGTCGTGTCGTCTCACCGCGGGCTCCCGCACCGGTTGCCCCTGGGCTCGCGATCTGGCCACGTGAGTCGTGGGCGCCGGGCCCGCCGACGGGTCCGCTGGCGGCGGAGGAGGTGCGCTTCCTGCTCGTGCACCACACCGCGGAGAACACCGCGCACACCGCCGCGGAGGTGCCTTCGATCCTCGCCGCGATGTACGCGTTCCACACTGGACCGAAGGGATGGCACGACATCGCCTACAACTTCCTCGTCGACCGCGAAGGCGGCGTGTGGGAAGGGCGTGCGGGCAGCCTCGCCGGGCCCGTCGCCGCGGACGCGACAGGGGGCAGTCAGGGCTTCGATCAGCTCGTGTGCTTCATCGGCGACTTCACATCCGTGACGCCGACACCTGCCGCCCTCGACGCGGGCAACCGGACCCTCGCCTGGCTCGCGCAGCGCTACTCGATCGACACGTCCGCGGGAGCGAAGGTCACGTTCGTGTCGAGAGGCTCGAACAAGTGGCCGGCGGGAGCACGGGTCACGACCTCGACGATCGCCGGCCATCGAGAGATGTCGACGACGGCATGCCCGGGCAACGCCTTCTATCCCTACGTGCGCAACCAGATGCAGGGCGCGGTGCAAGAGCTCCGCGGGGGAGGAGTGCCGGCTGCGCCCGTGACGGCTGCCGCGACGACTGCGCCGCCGACGACCGCCGCCGCCACGACCAGCCGCCGCGACCACGCACCACGCAGCCTGCGACGACCACGACCCAGCCCGCCACGACGACAGTGCCATCGACGACGACCACGACGCAGCCGTCGACCACCACCACACAGCCGGCCACGACGTCGACGCGGCCGGCAGCGACCACGTCCACAGCGCCGGCGCGTGGCGATGCTGCGCCAGCCAACCAGGGCGGGGGAGACGGTGGCCTGCCAGCTGCGATCCCGATCGCAGCCGCGACTGCCGCCGCCGGTGGGGCGTTGCTGTGGCTCCGCCAGAGAGCGCAACGGGCCGACGAAGCTGACGACCCGAGCGAGCTCGACCTAGTCGGTGTCGTCGTCGACTTCGACGAGGCGCCGCGCGGGGCGCGGTTGATCGTGAGCCTGAGCACGTCGGGTCGCGAGTAGTGACCGCCCACGTCGCACAGCGCCTTCGCGGTGTGCACGAGCGAGAGCGATCCCTTCGCGAAGAGGATCTCCTCGCCCGAGCATGGGCCGGCGATCACCTCTCCGGTCGGATCGATGATGCAGCTGTCGCCGGTCAACGGCGCGAGCATCGCGACGGCCTCACGCACCACGGGGTCGGAGATGTCGTCAGCCGAGAGGATGCCGCCGACGAGCATCACGTACGCGGCTGCCTGCGATGCGAACGCACGCGAGAGAAGCGTCTGGCGGGTGCCACCGCTCGCACTCTCGTAACCGGGGAACGCCGCGACGTGCAGCTGGGTGCCCTGCGCCATCAGTGCGTAGCCGGGCAGCACCATGTTGTGCTCCCAGCAGTTCAACCCGCTGATCCGCGCGTACGGCCGATCATGCACGCGCAGGCCGCTCCCGTCGCCCTCGCCCCACGCGAAGCGCTCGCCGTAGGTGGGCTTGAGCTTGCGATGGGTGCCGAGGATGTCGCCGTCGGCGCTGATGAACACGAGGGTGCAGTAGGTGGTGCCACGTGACACCGGATCGAGCTCGGCCACGCCGATCACGACGTCGACACCGGCACGGCGCGCTGCCGCGCACACCTGGTCGACCTCGGGGCCCGGGACAGTGACCGACGCCGCCGAGGTATCGGCCGCCGAGCTCACGCTTCAGCCCGACCGAGATCGGCGCGTTGATCCAGCGCGGATAGCCCGGCAGCCATGTCTCGCTGAACGCCACGAGGTCGGCACCTTGTGCGGCCGCCTCTTCGATCAGGCGGCAGGCCTTCTCGGCGGAGGCGCCCGGGTCGAGGAACACCGGTGCGGCTTGCACGGCTGCCATCACGAGCTCGCTCATGCCCAGGTCAGCGTGCCGTGCGACGGTCGCCTCCTCATGGGCTCCAGGGTACGTGCCAAGGTGGAGTCGCCATGGCTGGCGCGACGGTGCTCCTCGTCGACGACCGCGACACCACCCTCGAGGCGGCGCTGCAGTTCCATGGCTTCGACGTGCAGACAGTCAGGGGGAATGTCGGCGTACCGTTCCGCTCCGTGGAACTCCCCGAGATCGTCGCAACGATTCCCTTCGCGGTCACGCTCGGCATCGAGATCACCGAGGCTTCGCCCGATGGCGTGACCGCCACCCTCGATCATCGGGCCGAGCTCTGCACGACCGCGGGCGTGCTGCACGGCGGAGCGCTCATGACGCTTGCCGACACCGCGGGTGCGGTGTGCGCGTTTCTCAACCTTCCCTCGGGGGCTCGTACGTCGACGCTCGAATCGAAGACGAACTTCCTGCGTGCGGTCACATCGGGTCGGGCCACGGCGAAGTGTGCGCCGGTGCATGTCGGTCGGTCGACGATCGTCCTGCAGACGCAGGTGCGTGACGAGAACGACAAGCTCGTCGTCCTCACGACGCAAACGCAGACGGTGCTGAGCGGCTAGCCGTCGATCCGCGTGAGGCGCGCGTGGGTCACCCGCGGGGAAGCGACCCACTCGGTGACGGCGTAGCGAGTGGACGCGTCGCCGAGGTCGTCGAGCAGACGCTCTCCGTTGCCGAGCAGCACCGGCACGATGGCGATGTGGAGGTCATCGACGAGGCCCAGCGCGCATGTACTGCTTGATCGTGTCGACGCCTCCACCGAGACGGATGTTCCGAGCGCCCGCGGCAGCCTGTGCCTGCTCGAGCGCCGACTCGATGCCGTCGGTGACGAAGTGAAACGTGGTGCCGCCGTCCATCGTGAAGGACTCTCTCGCATGGTGGGTCAGCACGAACACGTCGTGGTGGTACGGCGGGACGTCGCCCCACCATCCCTTCCACTCGTCGTTCGGCCACGCCACCGCGGACGGGTCCGAACATGTTGCGTCCCATGATCGTGGCGCCGATGTTCTCGAACCCCTCAGCGATGAAGTCGTCGTCGATGCCCGTGTCGCCGCCCTCGAGTCCTTGGAGCGCACGCGAACGTGCGGTCTCGAAGACCCACTCGTGCAGCAGCATGCCCCGCTCGCCGAGCGGGGCGTCGAGGCCTTGGTTCGGTCCCGCGCCGTACCCGTCGACCGAGATCGCGAAGTCGTGGACTCGAAGCTTCCCCATGGGCCAATCTTCGCGGCGATCTCAGGGCGAGGCGCCTCCCTCGGCACGGACCAGAGATCTGTCGTAGCCTTCCGGCACCTCCAGGGGGCGGGCGGGGGCGGTGGTCGTCGCTCGGGCGATGAGCGTGAAGCGACGACGCCGCCCTCCCTGGGGCCACGTTGGTCGATGGAGGGCGAGGGGCGATGCTGGCGTTGTCGGCGGGGCTGACTGCGTGGAGCGTTTGGATGTTCATCGTCGTTCTGCTGTTCATCGCACAGGATCTGACACGGCCGTCCGCCGGTCGTTCCTAGGCCTCGTGTCGTAGGTCGGCCGGGCGTCCTCGCGTGGTTTGGAGCCCAGCACCGGACATCCGCGACCGATGACGACAGACGTGCAACGCTGCTGTGCGGTGTGGTGTGTCGACCAGAAGGTCGGTCTCGCGACGTGGGCGGTGTTGTGACCGTCGTTTCGTTGTGCTGCGCGTGGGTCGTCATTGGCGCCGTCTGCGCGGCCGGTTGCGCGGTCGCGCGCGATTTGTAGGGCGACGCGTCGACGCTGCCGAACAGGAACGGTCGCGGCGGCAATGGCAGGCGATGTGTGAAGCACTCGGGGCCAAGGACCTCGGCCCTGGCCACCCCGTGACGACAGCGCCGCCGCATTCCGGTGTCGCGGGAGAGCATGCGCCCCCTGACCGCGACGCGATCCCGACTGAGGCGGTGCGTTAGACCGACGTATTCGGACTGGCTCGGGTCGACGCTCACTTCGGTGCGGCGTTCGATCGAAGCGCCGGAGCGGAGGCGGTAGAGGTCACGGAGCACGCAGATCTGTGTGCCGTGGTGGCTGACTTCGTTCAAGATCGATGCGATCACCTGGGCGCCCGTGCCCATCGGGCCAGGTCCGCCGTAACCCCAGAACCGCACCGGCCGCTCGAGCTGTTCGTCGCTCGACGACCGTAGGGCCGCGTCGAGCTCGCGCCAGCCTGCTCTCATGGCCCCGACCGCCTCTTCGGCGGTCGTGAAGATCGGATGAGATGCGATGTACGGCGAGGTCCATCCGCTGTCTGCGGTGTGGTCGCCGCCGAGGAAGTCGAGCTGTGCTGCCCGCCCTGGTTGCGACCCGACGTGCCAGAAGAGCCATGCGATCGAGGTCAGTGGCTCAATGGCCTTGCCCTCGATGGCGGCCATGACGAGATCGGCGTCGAAGTCAGCGGCCCACGTCCCGACGACGAACGGTGTTGCGGTCTGGATCTCCTCGACTGGCCGCACCGTCCAGCAACCCGGCATCGGCTCCCACAGAAGCTCCTCGTCAGTGAGCCCGTTCCACGCGCGGTTCAGCGTGTAGAGCTCGATGAAGAACATCGTCTCGAGGAGCGTCTGACCGCGCGGTTCTGCCACGGCCCGACAGTACGGTCCTGCGCACGATGCCGGCGTCAGCGGTTGCTGAGACGGAAGTCGTCACCGTCATCGCCTGGGCCGCGACGACGTCGACGCCACCACGATTGCTTCGGCTGCTGGCGCTCGAGGTCAGCGATCACGGATTGCTCGGCGTCATTCACGATCTGTTCGGCGTCGGCCAGCACCGAGACGATGTCCTCGGTAGGAGCATCGGGTTCGTCCTCGACAGGCGGCGTGTTCGACAGGGAACCTTGCTCGAAGTCCGCCGCGATGAACACGATCCGCTCGTAGCTCGGACAGTGTTCGGGACAACGCCACGGCGCTTCGGGCGCGAGACCGAGGGTGCAGAAACGAGCCACCTCGCCGTCGTCGTCGTAGGCCCGACTCTCGTAGTGGGCGCAGTCCTCGCGCATGGGCACGGCATCAGTCTTTCAGCCGCCGACGTCGACCTGGCGCCCGGGCACCTCTCTCCTGCTCAGAGGCCGTCGTGACGGTGAGTCGACCTGTTCCCCGGCACCGGTCGGACCGAGCGGCCTAACGTCCGACTGCGCGCGCTCTCGCGTGGGGCGGCGAACGGAAGGAGCAGGCATGGGTCTGAGGCCACGGAGGATGGTTCGTCGCCGGAGGCGACGGGCGAGACGACGCATCATGCTCGCCGGCGGAATGGTCGCGTTCGGAGTTCACAAGATGTCCGCGAGCCAGGCCAAGCAGGTCGAAGAGCACACCGGCGTTCCGCCGGAGGAGCTCGAGGACGAGGACCTCGAAGCGGCGATGGCAGAGCTCAACATTCCCAAGCAGGAACTCACGGAAGAAGACAAAGCAGCAGGAGCTGGCACCGACGAGTAGAGGCGACCTCTCGCGTCTTCCGCCCGCCGAGCGTTCAGGGACTTCGTATCCGCCGCTCCTCTGAACATCGAAGGCCCCGCCCTCCGCCGGGGCGGGGCCTTCGCGTTCCGCCGCCTCTTCCCTTAACCGCGCGACGTGTGGTGACGTGACGTCGAGCTCGAGCCGATGCACCCGGCACGCGTGCATGGCGACTTCTCGAGCACGTCTCACGTTCAGGTCCGGCACGGACAAATCGGGTGTTCCTGGTCACATCTGGCCTGATGGCCCGGCGCCGAGTTCATCGAACGAGGCTTGAACAACCGCGCAGATCGCCGCCCCGCCTCATCGCCCCGCCTTGGGGCTCAGATCGGTCACTCCGCCGACAGGCATCCCGCACACCGCGGTTCGGTGCACGTGCGATGTTTGCGCTTTGATCGTCGCGTGGTAGGACAGTCCCGAAGACGCGCCCGTGGTCCCCACCCACAGCCGCATCAGTTAGCCCGCCGCTTCACACCCACTCCCACAGCTACGCGGCGGGCTAATTCTGCGTTCGCCGGGCTCGAGGCAGGTTGACGCAGGTTGACGCCTGAGAGCGAGTGACGGTGACGTCAGGTACTGTCCGCCGCTGTCGGGGCGAATCCGCCGTCGCCCGGCGACGGGTCCGCCCTTCCGCCAAGGGCGAGACCTCGGGGTGCCGGCCGGCTTCGCCCGTCCCTTGCCTCACTCGCAACGCGGGCGAGCCGGCACACCCTTCCAGGCCGCTTTGCCTCGGTGACGGCCGGCGACGACCAGCCCGCGTTCGATGCGGAGACGGCGCCGACTGCGCCCACCGAGCCCGCCCCAGATTCCATAACCGCCGTGGTGCTCACAGCTCGCATCGGATCAGCACCTCGACATCGTCCAAGTCGACACCCCACCGGACAGCGACCTCGCGGGGCAGCAGAGAGCGTTCCTGAGCGAGCACCGGAGCAACAGCCGTGCACGTTGGCGATGCGGACGACGTGTGAGGCGAAGTCTCGTTCGTCGAGGGGAACCTCAGGCCTTGGTGAAGTCGGTGAGGTAATTGGTGTCGTCGACGAGCAGCTGGTCTTCGGGGAGGACGTCGGCGTAGTTGAGGGCGCCGTCGATGTCGTTCATCCACACCTCCTCCGGGAGGTCGTAGAGCACCTCGACGCCATAGCCGTTGGGGTCGTTGATGTACACGCTGTGCGTCATGCCGTGGTTGACGCGCAGGTTCATCTTGACGCCCTGCTCCTTCAAGAACTGGACCTGTTCGAGCCACGAGGCGCGGTCGGGATAGGTGATGGCGATGTGGTTGATGGCCGAGACGCCGTCGAACATCGACCACTCGTCGGGGGGTTTGGGCAAGCCCTCACGTTCGACGAGCGCGATGTCGTGGTGGTTCACGTCGTCCACCACCCCGCTGTAGAAGCGCATCGTCATGCTCGGGATGCCGTCGCTGCGCGGATGGAGCTCGCCCACCTGCTGGAAGCCGAGCAGGTCGCTCCAGAAGTGATGCGACTCCTCGATGTCCCGGACGTTGAGCACGAGGTGGTTCACACCACGCGGTGTGACGGCGGCTGACCGCCTGGGGATCTGTTCGGTCATGTGGCGGGCTCCTTCGTGTTGGTCAGAGTTTGCCGGTATCGGAAGCGGACCGCGGGATCATCGCAGGGGAGCTTGCAGGCGGGCGGGCTCGTGCGGTCGCCGACGCCGTTGCGAGGATCGCACCGGCACCACCCCCGCCGATGGAGTAGCGCCGAACTGCCGATCTGGTGCCTTCCGGTGACTTTGTTTGACACTGCTGCGTCATGGCGGAACACGTCAGACGCTATGCCTGGGCGGTGACCACCCACGCCGCTGCCCGAAGGCGGATCCCGACCCCTTCTTCGTATCGATCGGCGAGTTCGGCTTGCACGATTCGGAGTACGTCATTGCGGTCGCTCGGGTCCACGAAACCGAGCAGACCGCGGGGCATGCCTCCACCGAGGAGAAAGTCGACTGAATCGTCGAGATTGCCGCCGCCTCCGAGGAGAATCGTGGGCGTGTACGAGTCGCACTCCACTTGATCGAACCCGGCGGCGCCGAGCAGCGTCGTGATCTCGTCCGGTCTACACAACGCGAACATGCCCGGTCCCCGGATCAGCCCTCCGAACTCGGGGAGCTCGGCGTGTCGGCGGACCGCATCGGCGATCAGCATCAGCCACTCGTTGGCGTGAAGTCCCTGCCAACAGACGAACGCGGCACGGCCGTCGGCGGTGAGCGCGTGTCGGATGTTGGTGAAAGCCCGCACGGGATCGTCGAAGAACATCAGTCCGAACTGGCTGATCAAGAGATCGAACGTGCCGGCGACGAAGTCGTGAGTCTGTGCGTCAGCGATCACGAACTCCGCGTTGGTGATCCTTGCAACCCGCGCTCGGCGTCGTGCCAACTCCACGAGCGGCTGCGACAAGTCGACGCCGACGACGCGTTCGGCGCTGGCGGCCGCGGCAAGCGTCGTCGCGCCCGACCCGCAGCCGACATCGAGCACGACCTGGTTCGTGCCACGCCCAGCCCGTTCCAGAAGGGCCTGGGTGAAGGGTTCGAGTTGGCGGTCGTATCGGTCAGCGTGGGCGACGAAGTGCGCGGATTCGGGTCCGTTCCACGCCTCCGCTTGTCGTTCATTTGCTGGCATTGGCGCCTCGCCGACGTTCGTGCTGGCCACATCATGTCACCGCGCCATATCTGCCGATTTGCTCGCGATTGTGTAGTGAGGAGTTCCCGTTGATGGTGGCGTGGGCGTTCGGGCGCTGAGCATCGCGATCGACCTGACGCTTGCGAAGCGTCGGGCGCGTCTGTGGGGGTGCGAATGAACACACCTCTCTCACCGCGCACTCTCTCTGTCGCGCGATATGAGCCGGCAAAGCAACACACCGCGAGCAATGTCGGTGGTGGGATCGCGACCGCGGGCGTGGTCGGAGCCGCCTCGGTCGTGATGAACGCGACTAGCCAAGTCGCGGGCAACGCCGCTGGCGGCGCGGGCGGCGGAGTTGTAGTGGACGCCGAAGGAGCGCCGACGAGCCTGACGGTCAACCAGCACGCGACCATCACCGGCAACACCGCCGGCGGGGCCGGCGGCGGCATCCTGAACAACACGTTCAACACATTGAACGGTCAGGCCGCCGTAACTCTCAACGACTTCAGTTCGGTCTCTCACAACTCAGCGCCGAGCGGCGGCGGTGTCTTCAACGCGACGACCGCGCCGGGCTCGGCCACGGTGACCCTCAACGGCCAAGCCACCATCACCCAGAACTCGGCGACCGCAGCAGTCGGAGGAGGGATTCTCCAGGTGCCCTCGGCTGGACCGACGACCGTGATCCTCAACGGCACTAGTTCGGTCACCCACAACTCAGCGAATGTCACAGCAGGTGGAATCTTCACCGTGCCGCCGGGGTCCGTCATCTTCAACGGTGGGACAGTCACCCTCAACACACCCAACGAGTGCGGTCTCTCGCCGTGCTAAGAGCCGCCGTCACCCAAAGCCGCTTCGAGTAACTCATCGTGAGCGGGACCGCTGCGTTTGCGAGCGGCCATGGGCAACACCGGCTACGGCCCGTACGGATAGAGCATCCATCGTCGACCAAGGGCCGTGGGCCTCAGGCGGGCCTCAGAACGATGAGAAACGTTGAGGACGGTCGACAACCGGTAAGCGCTAAATCTGCAGGTCAGAGACACGAACGCTGGGTTCCCGCTGGTGGTGACGGTGAGTCGGCCTGTAGGCGGGATTCTTCTGCCCACGGTTCTGTGACCTGGCCGAAGCTCTAGAAACGGCATCTGACCTCCGGTTTCGCTGCTCGTCGGTTCTCACTGATTCCCGCCGTTTCTCGGCGTCTTGTTTCACGCGCGTTTTACGGCGCGCCTGAACAGTGATTCAGGAAATGCCTAGGTCACGTCACGCAACGCGGTGCACGCGAACGACGACGGGACGAGCCCTCGCCCGACACGACGACCAACCGCCCGTCAGGTCGCCGCTCCCCCGAGCCCGGTCGAGAGCCGCCCGCCTCATCGCCCCGCCTTGGGGCTCAGATTGATGCCTCCGCGCCAACAGCATCCCGCGCTCGGCGCTTCGGTGCACTCGCGTTTTGCGCCCGACCGTCACGGGGCGCGTGACGGTGGCGTCAGGAGCTGTCCGCCGCTGTCCCTTGCCTCACTCGCATCCTGCGGGCGAGCCGGCACACCTCTGATATCGGCGAGACGGCTCGACACGTTTGCACCTACGCCGGTTCGCCACAGTCGGTGCCCGAAGTACATCGCCTCAGTGAGACCCCCCACTTCACCGACGATGAGAACCGGCACCTCGCTGCGGTACCCGGGATGACCGTGGCGCAACCCAAAGTCCAGCTACCGCGGCGTCATCCTCGAGCCGATGCACTCCGCGCACGTGCACGGCGCCTTCGTCAGCACGGTCGACGCGACGACGTCGCCGCGCGTGCTGAGGAGCTGCTCGACGGTGACGACGACGGTGTCGGTCAGGCAGTAGGCGCACTTCTCGGTCCGGGTGACGATCTCGGTCGGCATCGAACAAGTGTACGAGTGTCCTCCCGATGGGGGAATTGCCGCTGTCCGACCCCCTTATGGTGGCTCGTGTGGAGCCGATTCCGACCATCCTGGACTGGGTGGAGGCCGCCGTCGAGGACGTGCCGGCGAGCACTCTCATGGAAGCGCGCCGCTTCGTGCTCGAGAAGCTGGGGACGTCGCCCGAGGCGCTGCTCCACCTCGTAAATGAGTTTCACGCCGCGAAGGTCTTGGCCCGGATGCAGCAGCGGACCGGACTCTGGACTTTCGAAACGGCCTACCGAGTCAGGCCGAGTTTCTGGCTGACCCGAATGCGGCGACCGTCGTCGAGAGCCTCCGGGCCGCCTACGCGGTGAGGCAGGTTGTGGGTGACCTGGTGGCCGGAGGCGTCTTGGTCCCCTCGTGGCGCCAAGACCCCGGATACCGACTCGGCAACGTTGAGGTCTTGGTCCCCGGCGGCGGCAGCGGAGGCGACATCTCCCTACTCGTTCCGCACATCCACGAGAGTGTGGCCCTCAAGTTTTCCCGCGCCGACTCGGTGCGAGCCGGGCAACGTCCGTCACTTCTTGATTTCGACGAGTTCGCCCACGACCTGGAGCCCCTAGACCTACCTCCGGCTGTGCTGAAGGCGCTCAATGAAGCGCTCCGAGCGTTTCGAGCGGGCCTCTACCTCGCGTGTCTTGGGTTGGTTGGTCTCGTGAGCGAAGCGGCCTCGCTGGTGATGGCTCGAGGATTGGCAAAGTTTGCGCCCGACCTGGCCACGAAACTCGACGTCGACCGGACAGCGCTCGCGCAGACGCAACGCGCACTGTTCGACGAGGTCCGAAAGGGCAAAGGACTGTCGGGCGCGCGGACGACCTGCATGCCCAGGCTCGGCATCTTCGCGAGATGCGCAACTACGCGCTCCACTTTCAAACTGACGCCGACGAACGCCTCGAACGGCACTTCGAGGATGCCTCGTGCGCCGCGGAGCTCTTCGCATTGCACGCCTTCCTGCTCCGGTTGAACGAGGTCGTCATGCAGCGCATCAACGAACTGCGACCCTCTCAGTAGCCAGGCCGACGCCTACGGGGAGCCCCGACCGCAGGGGCCGACGAACCCCGCGGCCGCGGACTTCCCCTCGTCGGCCCCCGAAAGGGAAAGGCGCCGGCGACCCTCTAGCGATTCATAGGCGGAGGCATCTCGCCGTGTCCGGCGCCCTGTGTCACGGCCGTTTTACGCTGACGCCTCTCAGCCTTGTTATCCCAGGTCAGAGGCCGTGGTGACGGTGAGTCGGCCTGTAGGCGGGATTCTGTCCAGCGCCGTTGCCGGCGCCCGGGTGGCCATCCATCTGAGCGGCCTACCTGGGGATTGCACCCGAAGGTGCTGGGCGGGCAGCCCATCCCCTGCTTGGCCTTGCTCCGGGTGGGGTTTGCCGAGCCGCCCGGGTCACCCCGGACGCTGGTGCGCTCTTACCGCACCGTTTCACCCTTACCTGTGCCGACCGGTCGCCCGGACCGGCCCATCGGCGGTCTGTTCTCTGTGGCACTTTCCTGCGGGTCACCCCGACTGGCCGTTAGCCAGCACCCTGCCCTGCGGAGTCCCGACCTTCCTCGACACGACTGCTCGTGCCGCGACCACCCGGCCGACTCACCGTCGTGACCAGTGTGCCAGCCTCACTCGCGCGTGGCGACCGGGAAACAGCGGCCGCTGGCTGCAAGTGCACGCGGCGCGCCAAGGGAGCGGGCCGGCGAACGCTCAGACGTACGACGCGGTGCCGACGGCGAGGGTCACGTTGCCGAACGGCGACGGGAACAGCTCCTCCTCGGGGAGCACCCCCGTGAGGATGATCGAGTGGCGGCGCTCGGTGGCCCCCACCGACTGGATGGTCTGGCGCAGCTCGGGCGTCGAGAACAGCGGCACCCACACCTGGTAGCTGCCGCCCGCGGTGTCCTCGAGCTCGAGGGCGAGGTTGACGAGGTCGACCTCTTTCGTCACGGACGGAAGGATCGTGTCGACGGCCTTCAGCTGGATGTACGGGTTCGGCTTGGTGTACGGCTCACCGCCGGCCTCGGTTGTCGCCGCGGTGAAGAGGTCGTTGTGGTCGTGGTGCTGGTCGCGGAACAGCTTCGCGGCATCGAGGAGCGCGGGCGTCGTCAGGAGGCCCGAGTCGATCCCCTTCTGGTAGGTCTGCACCGCGAGGATCTCGATCGACGACGCGGTGCGCAGCAACGTCACGTCGTTGACGGGCGGCGGAGCGATCGTCACCGTCGTCGGAGTCTGCGCACCACCTTCGGGTACTTGCGGCTTCGCGGTGTGGTCGGCGCACGCGGCGAGCATCGCGGCCATGACCCCGCCACCGGCAACGAGCAGCCCGCGTCGGTTGAACGCCGGGTCGCCGCCAGCGAAGCGCTTGATCGCCTCGCGGAACCCGCCCATCGTCTCGAGATGCTCGGCCTGCGCGTCGCGCATCTGCCGGCGGAGCTCGTCGCGGCCCATCCCCATGTCGCTCATGCCAGCACCGGGAACTCGGCGGGCCGGAACGCCCCGACGATCGACTCGAAGGCGGGGATGTAGGTCGCAGTGGGCAAGCTCGCCGCTGAACCGAGCACGGTGGCGTGCTGTGCCTCGATCGAGAGCACAGCGGCCGCGAAGCCTGCCGCTCGCGGCTGCGACGTAGGTGCCGCACGCGAGGAGGTACGTCGACGCCGCCCTCGACTCGAGCTCGAACAGCACGTCGAAGAGCGCGTCGACCGTGTTGGCCGTGCGCACCCGGCCGGCGTAGGCGTTGACCATCTGCCCGTTGGTGCCGACCGCGCCGACGCCCGCCAGCGAACCAGCAGCCGCGGCGTGCTCGTCGTGATGGTTCTGGAACTGCACCGCGTACGCGGTCTGCGCGTCGTCGAACAGCTTCTTGTCGAGGGCCATGCCGTAGATCTCGACGAACGCGAACTCGATGGAGCGATGGAATTGCGTCAGCTGCAGGTCCGCCGGGGTGAGGTTGCTGTCGGACTGCGCGTGGGCGATGCCGACAAACGCAGGGATCGCGCCGATCGCGACCGCCGCGGCCCCGACGCCCGCGCCAACCAGCAGGTTCCGGCGTGATGGCTCGGAAGATGAGGTCATGAGACGACGATGCTCCCTGTCATCGAGTTGTGGATGCCGCAGAAGTAGTCGTAGGTGCCCGGCGTGTCGAACGTGACGCTGTAGGTCTCGCCGACGTCGATGGTGCCGTCGCCCGGGAAGGGATCGCCCTTCGACACGATCTGGTGGGTCGTCGTGTCGTTGTTCGTCCACGTGACCTTCGTGCCGACGGTGATCTCGATGTTCTGCGGCTTGAACGCGAAGTCGACGGCCACGATGTCGGCCGTGCCCGATGCTTTGGCGACAGTGGTCGTCGTGCTGGTCGGCGCAGCGCTCGTACCCGCCGCCGCCGTGGTTGCAGCCGCCGCCGTCGTGCCCGCGGCCGCCGTGGTCGCCGACCCGCCGCCGGCCGCGGTGGTCGCCGCGGCCGCGGTCGTCGCTCCGCCCGCGGGCTTGCCCTCGTCGCTCGGGTCATCGCCGCATGCGGCGAGCACGATTGCCAGCGCGAGAGCGGTGCCGGCCACGAGGGCTTGGGCACGGCGTCGGGTCATCGAGGTCTCCTTGTTCGCCGGGGCACTCTAGAAGTCGAGGGCCGAGAGTTCCGCAACCCAGCCCTCCGCCCGGGTCCGCGCGTCGAGCCACCTCGCCCGGTCGAGCTTGCCCGAAGGCTCGATGACGGTACGCGGTCGCCAGGTCGCGGCGATGTCATCCATGCCCTCCCAGGTGCCGACGGCGAGGCCGGCGAGGAACGCGGCGCCCAGGGTGGTGGCCTCCACCACCGGGGAGACCTCGACCGGCCGCTGGCTCGCGTTCGCCAGCGCGGCGAGGAACGTCGGGTTGTCGGACATGCCTCCGTCGACCCTGAGGTGGTCGATCGCCAGGCCCGTGTCGGTCTCGGCGGCCTCGACGAGATCGGTGCCTCGGTGTGCGACTCCCTCGAGCACAGCCCGCACGAGGTGAGCACGACTCGAGCCGCGGGTCAGCCCGAAGAACGAGGAGCGGGCGCCGTAGTCCCAGACCGGTGTGCCGAGGCCCAGGAGCGCGGGGACGTACACGACGCCCTCGGTGTCCGCGCACTGCGACGCGACGTCGTGCGACTGCGCCGCCGTGTCGATCAGCCCGAGGTCGTCGCGGAGCCACTCGACGTTCGAGCCGGCGGTCAGCATGATCGCCTCGACGCCCCACGTGATCGCACCGTCCTGCCGCCAGGCCGCGATCGGGAACGTGCCGCCGTCACCGCGTCGCTCGAACGCCGGTCGCTCTGAGCCGAGGCACATGTCGAGCATCCCGCCGGTGCCGAACGTCGCCTTCGCGAGGCCCGGCCGCACGCAACCCTGACCGATGAGCGACGCTTGCTGGTCACCCGCGATGCCCGCGATGGGCGGAGCGCCAGCCAGGGCGGTCGCGTTGCCGACGATCCCCGTCGAATCGACGATCGACGGAAGGACGCCGCGAGGGACACGGAGGACGTCGAGCACGTGCTCGTCCCATCCGCTGCCGTCGTTGCGCACGAGTCCGGTGACGCCGACGTTCGACTGGTCGGTCACGTGCACCGACCCGTTGGAGAGGATCCACGCGATCCACGTGTCGACCGTGCCGAAGCGGAGGTCGTCGCGCGTCCGATCGGGATCGGCCATGTCGAGCAGGAACGCGAGCTTCGTCGCCGACTGGTTCGGCGCGAAGCGGGTGCCCTCGGCCGCGAGCACGAGGCACATCCCCGCAGTGCGCAGGTCTTGCCATCCAACGCCAGGCGCCACGGGCTCGCCGGTCGTCGCGTCCCACACGATCGTCGAAGCGCGCTGGTTCGCGATGCCGACCGCCTCGACGGGTCCGCCGTCGGCGAGCGCAGCTGTCGCGACCGCGAGCGCAGCGTCGGCCATCTCGCGCGCGTCGAACTCGACGAAGCCCGGGGAAGGCGACGCGGGCAGCACCTCGCGATGGTGCACGTGCTCGACGGTCGCATCAGGACGGACGATCGCGGCGCGCACGCCGCTCGTGCCGACGTCGACGACGAGGATGCTCAAGGTCGTTGCTCGGCTTCGTGGCGTAGGCGACCGCCGATCAACCCGCCGATGGTGCCCGCCACCATCGAGAGCAAGGCGCTCGACAGGATGCGCGACCACGACACTTCCTCGCTGGTCACGAACCGACGCAGCACACCAATTCCCTGTACCAACACGAAGGTGACGATCGCAGTCACGATGCCGTGGACGAGCGGGGCATCGACCGACTGCTGTCGCGCTGCGATCGTGGCGCCGACGACGAGCCCCGCAAGCACCAAGACCGCGAGCAACGACACCGCCGTCGACGGGCTGTCGCTCGATGATGCGTCGTCGAGCGCTTGCCCGATGAGCGCGGCGGGCACGCAGATGACCAGCGAGACGATGATCCCCGCGATCAGCGCAGCGCGATCGAGCTTCACGGCCAGCTCACCTCGCCGAATGGCGACGGCAACCCGAGCTTCCCGGGGTTCAGGACGCCGTTCGGGTCGAGCGCCGACTTGGCGGACTGCAGCACCTCGAAGCTCGCGCCGAGCGCCTCGCGCATGAACCGGCTGCGGTTGAGGCCGACGCCGTGGTGATGCGACGAGCGCGCCGCCGTTCGCGAGCACGGCTCGGGTGCCTGCGTCCCAGGCCGCGACGTAGAAGGGCTCGCGCTCGTCGGTCGGCGGCCGGCCTGCGAACGTGAAGTAGAGGCAGGCGCCGTCGCTGTAGGCGTGGGACTGGTGGGCCGTCGCGTTCGCGGCGTGGGGCACGCCGAGGATCGCGGCGCAGGTCGCTTCGTAGATCTTCGGGAGGTCGCGCCAACGAGCGGCGATCTCCATCGTGTCGACCACGAACCCCTTCCGGGTCAGCGCCTCGAGCGCGCTCACCTCGTTGCGATGATGGAACCACCGATCGACGAGCCCGACGTCGGCGCGCTCACCGCCCGCGCCATCGCACTCCTCGGCGACCACGCGCATGACCGCGTCGATCAACGCCGGATCGCCCTCGTCGAACACGAGCAGCACGTGGCGGTCGCCGGTCTGGTAGCTGCGGTTCGCCTCGACGTCGTCGTAGAGCCGGAGCACGGCAGGCGTCGCGCCTCGGCGCAGGATTCGGCGGCACGCCTCGAGCCCGTCACCGAACGCGGAGAAGCTCCAGGCGTCGCGGCGTTCCGCGGCGGGCGCCGGATGCACTCGGAGCCGTGCGCCGGTGATGACGCCGAGGGTGCCTTCCGAGCCGACGAAGAGCTGCGTCAGGTCGGGACCAGCTGCTGCGCGTGGCGCGCCGCCCGTGGTGATCCTGCGGCCGTCCGCGAGGGCGACATCGAGGCCGACGACCATGTCTTCGATCTTGCCGTAGCGAGTCGAGAGCTGGCCTGCGCCCCGACATGCGAGCCATCCGCCGACGGTCGAGATCGCCACCGATTGGGGCCAATGGCCGAGCGTGACGCCGTGGTCGCGGCGGAGGTCGGCCTCGAGCGGCTCGCCGAAGGTGCCGGGGCGCACATCGAGCACGAGCGAGTCGTCGTCGACGTCGACGATGCCCGAGAGCCCGCACAGGTCGAGCACGACGCCCCCGTGGATGGGCACGCTCGCCCCGCACACCCCGCTGCGACCACCGGCCGCCGTCACCGGCACGAGGTCGGCGTTGCACGCACGCGAGCACTGCGGCGACCTCGTCAGCGCTGTGGGGCCGGGCGATCACCGAGGCGAGCCCGGGCACCTCGCCTTCGAGCGCCCATTGCATCGCCAGGGGCCACCAGTCCCGGCTCGCCTCGCCGACCTCGGCGACATCGGTCGTCACTTCCGCGCATGCGTCGCGGAGCCGGCCGAGCGTCGCCTCGCCGACCGTCACCCGTCGTGCGTCGATGTGAGACCGCGGCGAGCCGTCGACTCCTTCGAGCGCGATCGGAGGGACGGGAGTCATGCGCCGATCGTGGCGTCGAGCGCGGTCTCGGGCAGCGCCGCCGAGGTGCGCTCGAGCGCGACGGCGTCTCGGAACGCGGCAACCTCGCGCTCGCGGTCGGCGTCGGACCACCCGAGCTCGGGAGCGACGAGCGCCGCCACGTCGTCGGCGATGCGGGCCGCGTCGTCGCGACCCAGCAAACGAGCGCGGGTCCGCCGGCTCAGGATGTCGTCGAGCGTGCGCGCCATCTCGTGACGCGCGGAGTGCACCGCCTCGGCGCGGACGTAGGGCAGGCCGGGCACCAGCGGGCGCGCGAGGTCGGGATCGCTCGCGGCGAGCAATGCGACCGTGTCGGCCTCGGTGCCATAGCGCGAGGCGAGGTGCGCATCGAGCCCGTCGCGAGGCCGGTCGGGGTCGAAGCCGTCGCCGCCGAGGAGCACGACGTGCTTCGTGGAGCTGCGGCGATGGATGTCGAGCTCCTGGGCAACCTCGTCCACGGTGTCGGCCGCCATCCGCCGGTACGTCGTGAGCTTCCCGCCCATGATGCTTATGACCCCACTCGCGGATCGCTGCACGCTGTGACGTCGGGACAGGTCGGCGGTGCGTTCGCTGGTCGCGTCCTTCACGAGCGGACGCAGACCCGCCCACGTGCCGAGGATGTCCGCGCGCGGTGACGCCGGTCGTGACCGATGCGTTCACCGCACGCAGCACGTAGTCGATGTCATCGCTCGTGCACTGTGGATCGTCGAGCGGGCCCTCGTAGTCGGTGTCGGTGGTGCCGACGTAGGCGAGGTCGCCCCAGGGGACGACGAAGAGCGATCGACGATCCTTCGGCACGGGGATCACCGCCGCGATGTCGTTCTGCGTCTTGTGCCACGGCACCGTGATGTGGATGCCCTTCGCCGGTCGGATCGATCGGGGATGCACTCCCTCGTCCAATGCCCGCAGCTCGTCGGACCAGACGCCGGTCGCGTTCACGACCGACTTGGCGCGCACCTCGATCTCGTTCCCGTCGGCGGCGACGACCGCGCCGACGACCTTGCCATCGGCGTCCTTCAGAAAGCGCTTCACCGTGGTGTAGTTCGCGACCGCGGCGCCGTGCGATGCCGCCGTACGCGCGATCGTGAGCGTCAGCCGCGCGTCGTCGGCTTGTGCGTCGTAGTACAGGTAGGCCGACGCAAGCCGATCGGCCGGCATCGTCGGCATGTGGGCCAGCGCCTCGGCCTTGCTGAGCCGCTCGTGCAGCTTGCCGATGCGGATGCCGCCGGTGAGGTCGTACATCCACATCGCCGACCCGAGTGCTCGAGCGACCTTCGGGTTGATCAGCCCGTCACGCGAGAAGATCGGGATGAGGAACGGGAGCACGCGTACGAGATGGGGGGCCGTCTTGCGAAGACGCTGCCGCTCGGCGAGCGCCTCGTAGACGAGCCGATACTCCTTCTGCTGCAGGTAGCGCAGCCCGCCGTGCACGAGCTTGGACGACTTCGACGACGTGCCGGACGCGTAGTCGTAGCGCTCGACGAGAGCGGTGCGGAGCCCACGAGTGGCTGCATCGAGGGCCACGCCGACGCCGGTGATGCCTCCGCCGACCACCAGCACGTCGAAGTGCTCGTCGCCGAGACGCGCGAGTGCCGTCGGGCGATCGAACGGGGGGAGCGACATCGGAGGCCATCCTAGGATCGGCGCGTGGAGGCGGCGGAATCACCAGCCGTGCTCACTGCGCCGTGGCTCAGTGAGGTGTTGGGGCGACCGGTGCATTCGGTGGGCGTCGAGCCGTTGAAAGGCGGCGGCGTCTCGGGCGATCTCGTGCGGCTGCGCCTGCACGACGGCTCGACATTGGTGGCGAAGCGTCCGGCGGTCGACGCGGCGGTCAGGGAGCGCCAGCGCGCCCTCGGCATGTACGCGCGGGAGGCCCACTTCTACCGCGAGCTCGCGCCGCGGCTCTCGGCTGCGTACGCCTCGGTGCTTCTTCGCATCGGACGACCTGCTCGTGATCGAAGATCTCGCGCCCGCGGCGGCGGGCACGTTCTTGGAGGGCCTGCGCGACGAGCGCGTCGACGCGGTGATCGATGCGCTCGTGGCGATGCACGGTGAGTGGCAGGGGAGCGAGGAGCTCGGCCGGCTCGACTGGCTGTGGCGAGTCTCTGACGAGGAAGCGCGACGGTGGCAGCAGAACCTCGAAGGCCGCCTCCCGCGCTTCGTCGATCGCCACCGCGACGCGCTCGACCGACGACGACGTGCAGGCCGCCGAGCTCGTCACCGCGAACCTGGCGGCGCTCATGACCGCCGCGGCCGCCCTGCCCGCGACCCTGTGTCACGGCGACCCCGGTCCGCCGAACCTCATGTTCCTGGAGCGTGGCGCCGAGCCGGCCTTCGTCGACTGGCAGCTCGCGTCCGCGCGGAACGGTGCCCTCGACCTCGCGTGGTTGCTCGTCCTCGGCGTTCCGGCCGCTGCGTACCGGCAACGTCGCAATGTCTGGCTCGGCCGGTACCGTGACCGACTCGGGCTCGACGTCGAGGCATTCGGCCGTGCACATGCCCTGGGCGTCGCTCTTGCGGTCAGGGCGCCGATCTGGATGGGCGGCGCGCCCGACAGCGAGCGCAGTGCGCATGTCGATGCGTATGCCGCGGCAACGATCCCGAGGGCATTCGCCGCGTTCGCCGCCGAGGAAGGACGACATCAATGGCTGACCTGAAGGGCAGCAAGACCGAGGAGCACCTGAAGGCCGCGTTTGCCGCCGAGAGCCAGGCGAACCGTCGCTACCTCTACTTCGCGCAGAAGGCCGACATCGAGGGTCTTCCGGAGATCGCGGCGCTGTTCCGCTCCATCGCCGAAGGTGAGACGGGTCACGCGTTCGGGCACTTCGACTTCCTCGCGAGCGTCGGTGATCCGCTGACAGGCGAGCCGGTCGGCTCGACCGAACAGAACCTCCGTTCGGCGATCGTCGGCGAGACCTACGAGTACACCGAGATGTACCCAGGCTTCGCTCGCACCGCGCGTGACGAGGGCTTCGACGAGGTCGCCGAGTGGTTCGAAACGCTCGCCCGCGCGGAGAAGAGTCACGCCAGCCGGTTCACTCAGGGCCTCGAGTCGGTCAGCTGACTGGCGCGATCGCGAGCGGCCCTCCCGGGCGCGACAAGGGCCGCGTTGCTTTCCGACCCCCGGCCCTGACAGTTTGGGTTGGCCGCAAGCGGAAATCCGCCCCTACCATGAGATTCGGCTCCCTCGGGAGCGTGAAAACCCGGCCCCTTCGGACCCCTCCGGAAGAGAACCCCTCTTGAGCAACTCGTCGTCATGGCGCGATCAGGCCGCCTGCCGCGGTCTCGATCCCGAGGTCTTCTACCCCGTCAGCGAAGAAGAGGAAGCGACCGCGAAGAGCATCTGCGCCGACTGCACCGTCCGACAGTCCTGCCTCGAGCACGCGATCACGCATCGCGAGAAGGAAGGCATCTGGGGCGGCGCCACCGAGCGGGAGCGACGGCGGATCGTCCGCCAGCGCCGCCGCACGGCCTGACCGAACCGCATCCGACCGAACTGCACTGGGGAGACCGCTCGTGGGGGAGCAGCCGCCGAGCCTCGAGGCGCTTGGGGGATGGCGGACGGTGCTCGGCCGGCTCGCGGGTCACGGTGACCTGACCCAAGCCGAGGCGAGGGCCGCGATGGCCGAGATCCTCGAAGGAGCCGCGACGCCCGCGCAGATCGCCGGGTTCGTCGTCGCGCTGCGGATGAAGGGCGAGACCGTCGAAGAGCTCGACGGGTTCCTCGACGCGATGCTCGCCGTCGCGGCGATCGTCGAGGTGTCGCCGGCGGTGCACGAGCAGCTCGTCGATGTGGTGGGCACCGGCGGCGATCGCAGCCACACGATCAACGTGTCGACGCTGTCGGCGCTCGTCGTCGCCGGCGCGGGCGTGCCGGTGTGCAAGCACGGCAACCGCGCCGCGTCGTCTTCGTGCGGTGCCGCGGACCTCCTCGAAGCGCTCGGCGTCGCGCTCGAGCTCGATGCCGCGGGCGTCGCGCGTTGCATCGAGGAGGCCGGCATCGGGTTCTGCTTCGCGCCGCGCTTCCATCCCGCGCTGCGTCACGCGGGGCCCGCGCGTCGCGAGCTCGCGATCCCGACCACGTTCAACTTCCTCGGCCCCCTGGCGAACCCGGCGCGCGCTCGACGGCAGCTCGTCGGCGTGAGCGACCCTTCGATGGCCGACCTCATGCTGGGGGTGCTCGCCGCACGCGGGTCGAAGCACGTGCTGCTCGTGCACGGCCACGACGGCCTCGACGAGCTCACCACGACGACGACTTCTACGGTGCACGAGCTCGATGACGGCGACATGCGCACGTGGGTGCTCGACCCTCAGGACGTCGGCATCCCGCTCGCGAAGGCCGAGGATCTTCGGGGCGGGGATCCCGCGACGAACGCCGCCATCGCCCGAGCCGTCTTGGCTGGCGAGACCGGTCCGCCGCGCGACGTCGTGCTGCTCAACGCGGGTGCCGCACTCGTCGCGGCCGGCACCGCAGTGTCGGTCGCCGAGGGCATCACCATCGCGGCGAAGTCGATCGACGAAGGCAAAGCCAGTGCCGCGCTCGACCGCCTCGTGGCAGTCTCGAGCGCTGCGCTGTAGGTCTGCGCTGTAGACCTGCGCTGCAAGGAGGGATCCATGGGTCAGCCGGAGCTGCTCAAGCGGCATCGTGCGGTGATGCCGTCGTGGTTGACGCTGTACTACGAGTCGCCCATCGAGCTGGTGAGCGGCGCGGGGTGCAGAGTCACCGACAACGAGGGCCGCACCTACCTCGATCTCTTCGGTGGGATCCTCACCACGATGACGGGGCACTCGGTGCCCGAGGTCGTCGACGCGATCAGAGAGCAGGCCGGCAAGCTCCTGCACAGCTCGACGCTCTACCTCATCCGACCGATGGTCGAGCTCGCCGAGAAGATCGCGGGGCTCTCCGGCATCCCCGACGCGAAGGTCTTCTTCGTCAACTCCGGTTCGGAGGCGAACGAGACGGCGTTGCTGCTCGCATCGTCCTACCGCAAGTCGAACCAAGTGCTCGCGTTGCGCAACAGCTATCACGGCCGCTCGTTCGCGACGATCGGTGTGACCGGCAACCGAGGGTGGTCGCCCAGCAGCCTCAGCCCGTTCAGCGTGCACTACGTGCACAACGGCTACCGGCTCCGCTCGCCGTTCCGAAACCTCGACGACGCGGGCTTCGTCGAGGCCTGCGCCGAGGACTTGCGCAACGTCATCGAGACGACCACCTCCGGCGACGTCGCGACGATGATCGCCGAGCCGATCCAAGGCGTGGGTGGCTTCTGCGTGCCGCCCGACGGGTTCTTCGGCGCGATGAAGAAGGTCCTCGACGAGTACGAGATCCTCTTCATCTCCGACGAGGTGCAGACGGGGTGGGGCCGTACCGGCGAGCACTTCTGGGGCTACGAGGCGCACGGCGTCGTGCCCGACGCGCTGACGTTCGCGAAGGGCCTTGGCAACGGGCTCGCGATCGCGGGGCTCGTCGCGCGTGGAGACCTGATGGATGCGATGCCGGCGAACTCTCTCTCCACGTTCGGCGGCAACCCGCTCGCCACCGCGGGCGCGATGGCGAACCTCCAGTACCTGCTCGACAACGACCTGCAGGGCAACGCGCTGCGCGTGGGCTCGTACCTGCTCGAGCGGCTTCGGCCGTTGGCCGATCGGTACGCGATGGTCGCCGAGGTGCGCGGCCGCGGACTGATGATCGGCATCGAGCTCGTCGAGGAGGACGGGCACACGCCGAGCCCGCGGCGCGCCGCCGCGTGCCTCGAAGCGTGCAAGGCCGGAGGTGTGTTGGTCGGCAAGGGCGGCCTCTACGGCAACTGCTTGCGCGTCGCCCCGCCGCTGTCGATCTCACTCGAAGAGGCCGAAGAGGGCGCGGCGGTGATCGCCGACGCGCTCACGCGACTTTCCGGCCAGGAGGGCACCGACGAGTAGCAGGACGTCACCGACCACTAGAGGGGTAGGCGGCGACCACTAGCCTCCGCCTCCGTGCTGGTCAGGGTCCCTGCGTCATCGGCGAACATGGGTCCTGGCTTCGACGCGCTGGGCCTCGCGCTCGGCATGTACCTCGACGTGAAGCTCGAGAAGGGCGACGGCCTCGCCGACGGGCATCCCTCGCTCGTCGCATTCAACGCGGCGGGCGGCGAGGGTCCGATCTCGGTGCGCTCACAGATCCCGATGGGACGGGGACTCGGCTTCTCGGGCGCGGCGCGGGTTGCGGGTGTGCTCGCGGCGCTCGCGCAGCAACGCACGTCGGCCGACGTGAGCAGCCTCGCCGAGGAGACGCTGGCGCAGTCGGCCGCGCTCGAAGGGCACGAAGACAACGTCGCCGCGTCGCTCTACGGCGGCGTCGTCGCAGTCTCGGGTGGGCGTGCGGTGCGCGTGCCACTCGGTCTCGAGCCGTCGATCGTCGTGTGGGTGCCGACCGCCCGCACGTCCACCGAGGAGTCGCGGGGCAAGCTGCCCGCGTCGGTGTCGCTCGCGGACGCGACGTTCAACGTGGGTCGCACCGCGCTCCTCGTCGCCGCGATTGCGGCAGGCGACGTGGCCGCGTTGCGCTCGGCCACCGCAGACCGGCTCCATCAGGACATCCGCCTCGCCGCGGCGCCGGAGAGCCGCCGAGCGATGGAAGCCGCGGTCGATGCCGGCGCCTGGTGCTCGTGGCTCTCAGGATCGGGACCGACGATCGCCGCGATGGCAGCGCCGGCACAGGCCAAGGCGGTCGCGGCCGCACTGCCAGTCTCAGGTCAGGCCCGAGTGCTCAACCTCGACCACCAAGGCGCAGTGATCGACCGCAGCTAGCTAAGGCAGGTCGGTGCCCGTCGGCGGGAGCGACTGGTGGTTGTCGAGGCCGAGCTGGGCTTCGAGAAGTGCGATCTCGTCGTGTGCCTCTTCGAGCGCGTCGAGCTGTGCGTTCATCCGCGCGATGGCCTCGCGCGTCGGCTCGGTGAGCTGTTGCTGCGCGGAGCCGAGCGTGACGACGCGGGCCGCGAGCGACTCGAGCGAGATGACCTGCTCGGTGAGATCGACGAGCATGAGGCGGCGATGCGACTTCGGCGCGTGGGCGGCCATGACGAGGTCGCGGTCGAGGGTGACGGCGTGCAGCTCGACGTCGCGTGCGAGCAGTGCGATCGGCGGTGGGTCTTCGTGACGTCGCGAACGCCGCGGCATCCACGGACGCACCGATGCGACGACGCGCCGCAGCCGGCGGTGCAGGCGAGCCGCCCAGCACGGGTCGAACAGCCAGCGCATCGGTGCGGTGCCTCGGCCTCGAACACCGACGCGGTTCGACACTCGGATGCGATGGACGAACCACACGGTGGTCGCGACGCACGCCGCCGCGAAGACCCAGAGGAGAAGCACCGGTCCCACGGACACGAGGCTATCGAGCGCGGTCGAAGCCGTGGTCTCGGTTTGGCGACCGGGCCACGAGCGAAGGGATGCGGGGGAGAGCCGAGGCCAGCCCGGTGTCGCAATGGACCACCCTGACCCGGTCGGCTTCGGCATCGAGCCAGCGTGCGATGCAGCCGATCTCGTCGACCAGGTCGGCGCGAAGGGGCAGGTTCGGCTCGGGGCTCGCCGGTGGGGCCTCGGGCATGCCGAACCCGTCGAGGGTCGGGTCGGCATCGAGCGGGGCGCAGCGCACGAGCACCCCGTTCTGCACCTCGGCGCGGAAGTGGCCGGGACGCTCGACGACGACCGTGCCGGCATCGCGCAGCCGCTCGACGTGTCGTTGCCTTCGCAGGGCGCCGGCGAGCGCCTCGGCCCGATCGCGCACGTCGGCCGCTTCCTCGAACCTCTCTGCGTCCGCGAGCGAGGTCATCTGCTGCCGCAGCGGCTCGAGGAGGACGTCGGGCTCGGTCGTGATCCCCCTCACGGTGCGCTCGACGATGAGCCCGTAGGCAGCTTCGGAGATCGCGCCCGAGCACGGACACGTCGACACGCCGAGCTGCGCCGGCGCGCAGGGAGCGGTGCGCTCGCACTTGCCCGGCGAGGTGGTGCAACGGCGCAACGGCATCGCGGTCTCGATCGCCTCGATCACGCGCTTGGCTGCCGCTGCAGACGGAAGCGGACCGATGTAGCGCGCGCCGTCGGCGCGGGCAGTGCGCGCAACAGCGAGGCGCGGGAACCGCTCGTTCAGCGTGAGCTTCACGTAGCTGTACTTGCCCCACTGCTTGCCTTGACGGTTGAACCGTGGCTGGAGCCGGTGGATCAGTCGCAGCTCGAGCACCGCCGCGTCGAGCGCGCCCGTGCACGGGATGTGGTCGATCTGCTGCGTCTCGCGCAGCAGCTGGCCGATCTTGCGGCGATCGTCGCTCGAGAAGTACGAGCGCACACGCTGACGCAGGTTGGCGGCCTTGCCGACGTACAGCGGCCGCCCGCCCGCATCGCGGAACAGGTAGACGCCCGGCTGTCGGGGGAGGCGATCGGTGAGCCGCAGCTTCGCCGCCTGCGGGTGCGCGTTGATGCGGGGGAGCGCGAGCAGGTCGTCGAGGCCGAGGACGCCGTACGCGGCGGCGCGTTCGAGCAGCAGGTGGAGGAGGTCG
This sequence comes from uncultured Acidimicrobiales bacterium, assembly GCA_963726495.1. GTDB lineage: Bacteria > Actinomycetota > Acidimicrobiia > Acidimicrobiales > DATKAS01 > DATKAS01. Next base: position 326,405 of record CAVSCP010000006.1, on the reverse strand, counting down.
GCGGTCGCGAGCGCGTCGTCGAGCGCGCGGTGGGACGGCTGGTGCGAGAGCCGGAAGCGGCTCGCGAGCGTCGAGAGCCGGCAGTTCGGCACCTCGTCGCGCACGAGCCGGCGGGCCAGGGCGCACGTGTCGACCCAGGGGTTCGACATCGCGGCCCATCCGCACGCCCGGCGGGCGGCCGCGAGGAAGGCGAGGTCGAAGCGCACGTTGTGGCCGACGATCACCGTGCCCGCGCTGAACTCGTCGAACGCGGCCAGCACGGACTCGATGCGCGGGGCCGGCATCACCATCGCCTGCGTGATGCCGGTGAGGACGGTGATCTCGGGCGGGATGGGCATGCCCGGGTTCACCAGCGTCTGGAACGTGCCGAGGCACTCGCCGCCGCGGATCTTGATCGCGCCGACCTCGGTGATCGCGCACTGCGCGGCGCTGGCGCCCGTCGTCTCGAGGTCGACGACGCAGAACGTGACCTCGGAGAGCGGGGTGCCGAGGTCATCGAACGTGCGCTGCACAGCGCGACGATAGGGCGAACAGGCGTTCGAGAGCAAGAACACGTGTTCGACAGGCGAGTGAGCCCAGTACGATGCGGGCCCGTGGAGCCGACCCGCTATCGCTGCACTGCGTGCGGGAACCTCACGCGGTTCGACGTGGTCACCAGCCGGCGGACGAGTGCGTTCCACCACTTCACAGTGGCCGGAGAGCTGACGATCGAAGATGAGCAGGTGCTCGACGAGCGCATCGAATCGGTGACGTGCCGATGGTGCGGCCCCGCGGGCGCGGTGCAGGCCCTGACCACCGAAGAGATCGCAGACTCCGCATGATCCCGAACGAGCTGATCCGAGACGCGCTCGAGGCTGCGCTCGTCGTCGCGATCAAAGACCCCGCCGGATCGCCGAAGTCGCTGCAGCCGTTCCTGAAGTTCCAGAAGATGCCGGCGCGTGCCATGCCCGCGGTCCGGAAGGTGCTCGACACCGACGACGCCTTCCGCGAACGGGTGGCGAGTGTCGTCGCGCTCGGCGTCCTCGACCAGGCGGGCGTGCTCTTCCTGACGCGGCCGGAGGGGTGGGAGGCCGACCTCGAGCGGCTCGCGTCCGAGGGTGCGCAGGCCGAGGCTGACGCCCAGGCCGAGAAGGCCGAGAAGAGCGCGCAGCGCAAGCTCAAGGCGGCCGAGGCCGCGCGCACGAAGGCCGAGGAGCGGGTCAACGACCTGACCGGCGAGCTCGAGCGCACGCGAGCGGTGCTCGAGCAGGAGCGCGTCGCGAAGCGTCAGGCCGAGACCACGGCGCACAACGTCACGTGGGACGTCGACAACCTTCGCAAGCGAGTGCGCGAGCTCGAGTCTGCGGCAGACGCGTGGGCCCAAGAGCGAGACGAGCTGAAGCGGCAGGTCGCGACGGCAGCGCCCTCCGCGACGCCGGTCGCGTCCCCGGCACCGGTCGAGGCGCTTGATCTCAGCGACGTCACCGACGCGCTGCGCGACGCACGGCAGGCGTTGGCAGCGGCGGCCCGCTCGCTCGACGACGCGGTGCGGGCGGTGCCCGAAGCGCAGCCCTCGACCGCCCTCGACGCCGCGGCGGCGCAGGATCGGCGCATCCGTCCGCAGAAGCACGCGAGGCGGCCTGAGGCGCTGCCCGGAGGTGTCCGCGACGACTCAGTCGAGGCCGCTCGCCACTTGCTCCGCGTGCGCCACGTCGTCGTCATCGTCGACGGCTACAACGTCGCGAAGCGCGGCTGGCCCGATCTCGCGTCGCTCGCCGACCAACGAGATCGGTTGCTCGATCGCCTGATCGGGTTGCACGCGAGCACGCGGGCCGAGTTCCAGATCGTGTTCGACGGCACGCAGGCCGGGTCGATCGCGGCGACCAAGGGGCAGCCCGTCACCGTGCTCTTCACCGAGACGGGGACGACCGCCGACGACGAGATCCTGCGGCTCGTGCCGACGATGCCGCGCGAGCGGGCGGTGGTGGTGGCGTCATCCGATCGCGAGGTCGCCGCCGGCGCCCGGCGCCTCGGGGCGAACGTCATCTCAGCAGAGCAGCTGCTCGCCGCCGGCTGACCTCGCGTGAATGTCACACCCCCCGTGCACACTGCTCGCACGCGGAGGTGAGACGAGGAGGACACGGTGGCCGGGTTCACGATCAGCTGCGACGAGTGCATCATGCGAGACACCGAGACGTGCGACGACTGCGTCGTGACGTTCCTGTGTGATCGTCCCGAAGGCAGTGCCGTCGTGCTCGATCTCGACACGGCCCGCACGGTGCGCCTGCTCGGTGAGGCCGGGTTGGTGCCTCCGCTCCGGCACGCCACTCGCTGATCGAGAACCGGCGGGCAGCCGGGCCGGTACCGTGCGCAACGTGGCCGTGATCGCTGAGGGGTTCATCGACGCGGCGCTCACCGACGCAGTGCTCGCGGCGGGCCGCGCGGCCGGGCTCGACTCGGTTGGCGTCGCTCCCGCCACGCCCTTCACCCGAGCCCGAGAGGCGCTCGAGTCGCGAAAGCGCGAAGGCCTGCACGGCGGCATGGCGTTCACCTACAAGAACCCCGCCCGCTCCACCGATCCGCAGGCCGCGCTCGAAGGCGCACGCGCGATCGTGGTCGGGGCACGCTCCTATCGCATCGCCGCGACGGCTCCGACCTCGACGCGTCCCACGGCCGTCGTGGCGAGGTACGCGCAGCGCGATCACTACAAGCTCCTCGGCGACGGGCTGCGCGCCGTCGCGGCCGAGCTCAAGGCCGCGGGCTTCAAGGCCCGGGTGGTGGCCGACGACAACGCGCTCGTCGACCGCGAGGCGGCCTACCGAGCGGGCCTCGGCTGGTTCGGCAAGAACGCCAACATCTTGTTGCCGGGCCAGGGCTCGTGGTTCGTGCTCGGATCGGTCGTCACCGACGCTCCTCTGCGAGCGAACGAGGTTCCGGTGGCCGACGGATGTGGGTCGTGCCGTCGTTGCGTCGACGGGTGCCCCACGGGTGCGATCGTCGCCCCGGGCGTCGTCGATGCTCGTCGGTGCCTCGCCTGGCTCGTGCAGTCGCCGGGGGTGTTTCCTCGCGAGCACGCGAGCCGCACTGGGCAACCGCATCTACGGATGCGACGAGTGCCAGGAGGTGTGCCCGCCGAACATCGTCGCGGACCGACGCGGTGACGAGCCCACCGCGGCGCGTGGGGTCGACCTGCTCGATCTGCTCGCTGCGTCTGACGAGACCCTGCTCGCGCGTCACGGCCGCTGGTACATCCCCGACCGGGCCGTGCGGTATCTCCGCCGCAACGCGCTGGTCGTCCTCGGCAACACGGCGACGGCGACGACCCCGAGGTCGAGCTGACGCTGCGCACCTACCTCGGGCACGACGACGAGCTCCTCGCGCGCGCACGCGTGCTGGGCCGCCGACCGCCTCGGACGGCACGACCTCCTCGCGCTGGTCGCCCACGACGCCAGCCCGCTGGTGCACGCCGAGCTGTGAGGCACCTGCTCGTCACGAACGACTTCCCGCCGAAGCTCGGTGGGATCCAGTCGTACCTCTGGGAGCTGTGGCGGCGGCTTCCGCCCGATGACGTCACCGTGCTCACGACGCCGCATCCCGATGCCGCGGGGTGGGATGCCGAGCAGCGGTTCCGCGTCGTGCGCGATCGCGATCGCGTGCTGCTGCCGACACCACCACTCGCGCAGCGCATCACGCGCCTCGCGCGGCGAGGTCGGCGCGGAGCTCGTGGTGCTCGATCCGGCGCTTCCCGTCGGGCTGCTCGGTCCGCGCCTCGGCATGCCGTACGGCCTCGTGCTCCACGGCGCGGAGGTCACCGTGCCCGGCCGCCTGCCCGTGAGCCAGCAAGTCATGCGCTCGGTGCTCCGCGGCGCGCGGGTGATCGTCGCGGCCGGCGGCTACCCGGCGTTCGAGGCGCGCCGAGCCGCGCGCGGCTCCCTCCCGATCGTCGTGATCCCGCCCGGCGTCGACGCGAGCGGTTCCGTCCGCTCGAAGCGACAGAGCGCGCGGACGTGCGCAAGCGCTTCGGGCTCGACCCCGACGGGCGGCTGATCGTGGGAGTGAGCCGGCTCGTGCCTCGCAAGGGCTTCGACACGCTCATCCGCGCCGCGTCGAGGCTGGCCGCGACTCGCGCCGATCTCGAGGTGGCCATCGCCGGAGGCGGCCGCGACCGCCAGCGGCTCGAGCGCATCGCCCGCGAGCAGCAAGCGCCGATCCGGTTCTTGGGCCGCGTGTCCGACGACGACCTGCCCTCGGTGTACGGGGCTGCTGACGTGTTCGCGATGCTGTGCCGCGACCGGTGGGGCGGGCTCGAGCAAGAGGGCTTCGGGATCGTCTTCCTCGAAGCGGCCGCGTGCGGAGTGCCACAGGTCGCCGGGCACAGCGGCGGCTCCGACGAAGCGGTCATCGACGGCGTGACCGGGCGCGTCGTCCACGGCGACGATCCGCTTGCCGTCGCGGCCGCGCTCGCACCGATGCTCGACGACGACGCGCTGCGCAGGCGGATGGGCGACGCCGCGCGCACACGAGCGATCGAGGAGTTCGACTACGAGCGGCTCGCCGCTCGCCTGGGCGACGCGCTCGAGGGCCGAGTGGACGGCCGCGCGTGATCATCAAGGCGTCGTGGATCGGCACCGCCCTCTTCGCGGTCACCGCGATCGCCGCCGCGATCGACCCCGATCTGTTCGCCGGCGTCGCGCTTGCCGTCTCGCTCGTCCTGTTCCTCGTCGGGTGCGTGATCTTCTTCGCGGCGTTCCTCTACGCCGTCGGTCGCAGCCGCGAGGTCGAGATCGGCATCGGTGGCCTCTACTTCCTCGCCGGCACCGCCCCACGGCCCGTGCAGCTGCACCTCCTCGGGTCGCTCGGCACCGAGGTCGTGGTCGCATTCGCCACCGCGTCGGCCCGGCCGTTCACGAGCCTCGCCTTCGGGATGCTGGTGCCCGTGTACGGCCTCGGCCTGTGCGGCCTCTGGGGAGCGCGGCACGGCACCTTCGCGGCCCGTGTCACCTCATGAGCGCTGCGCAGGGAACTTCGAGCGATTGGGTCTCTTGGAGCAGAATGAGGCCATGACCGAACAGGCGACCGAGCACGTCACGATCGACGCTCCGCCGCACAAGTGCTGGGAGACCGCGCTCCAGTTCGAGCGCTATCCCGAATGGGCCAAGGACCTGAAGCGCGCGGTGGTGCGGTCGCGAGATGGCAGCGACCGGCCTCAGGAGGTCGAGTTCACTGCGGCCGCGATGGGGCGGTCCGCGAACTACACGCTTCGCTACGACTACTCCGGGGCCCCGGAGCGGCTGGCCTGGTCGCTCGTCGAAGGCGACATCATGAAGCGGCTCGACGGCTCGTACGTCTTCACGCCGTCGGCCACTCATCCCGGCGCCACCGACGTCACGTACGACCTGAACATCGAAGTCGTCGTACCGCTGCCCGGCTTCGTGAAGCGCCGCGCCGAGGTGCGCATCTTGCACACGCTGTGGGAGCTGAAAGCCCGAGTCGAGCAGTAGTGGCTCGGGTCCTGCTGCTCACCGGCAAAGGTGGGGTTGGCAAGACCACGTCAGCAGCAGCGACGGCTCTCCGGTGCGCGGCTGCCGGGCATCGCACGCTCGTGCTGTCGACCGATCCCGCGCACTCGCTGGCCGATGCGTTCGACATGAAGCTCGGCGCGCAGCCCACCGAGATCGCCGATCGGGTGTCGGGCCAGCAGCTCGATGCGCAAGCCCGTCTCGAAGCGTCGTGGTCCGAGCTGCGCGCCTATCTCTCGACGCTCTTCCAGTGGGTGGGAGTGCAGGCCATCGAGGCCGAGGAGCTGTCCGTGCTGCCCGGTCTCGACGAGGTGTTCGCTCTCGGCGACCTGCGCGACCACCTCGAGTCGGGACTTTGGGACGTGATCGTCGTCGACTGCGCGCCGACCGCCGAGACGCTTCGTCTGCTCACCCTGCCCGAGGTCTTGTCGTGGTGGATGGACCGGCTGTTCCCGCTTTCTCGTCAGGTGAGCAGGCTCGTGGGCCCCGCGTTGTCGCGCTCTACGTCGCTTCCCGTCCCCGACGTCTAGGTGTTCGACGCGCTGCAGCGCTTCTACGACCGCATCGACGCCGTGCGGAAGGTGCTGAACGACCCGACGCAGACCAGCGTGCGGCTTGTCGTGAACCCGGAGCGCATGGTGATCGCCGAAGCGCGTCGCACGTACACCTATCTGTCGTTGTTCGGCTACCAGGTCGACGCCGTGATCGCGAACCGCATGCTGCCCGACGAGATCACCGATCCCTGGTTCGACGCGTGGAAGAAGTCCCATGCGAGCCACTTGGCCGACATCGAGGCCGCGTTCGCCCCTCTTCCGGTGCTTCGGGTGCCTTTGGCTTCGAGCGAGCTCGCCGGAATCGAGGCCCTCGATGGGTTCGGGCGCGAGCTCTACGGCGACCGTGATCCCGCCATCGCGATGCACGAGGGCACGCCGCTGCAGGTGTCACAGCGAGACGGCGCGTGGGTCCTCACGATCGAGCTCCCCTTCGCCGAAAAGGACGAGGTGGCTCTGAGCCGAAAGGGCGACGAGCTGCTTGTCCGCATCGGCGGCCACCGGCGCGCGATCCTGTTACCTGACTCCCTGAGACGTCGGAGGGTGGTCGATGCGGTCGTCGACCGTGGCCGCCTCGAGGTCGTGTTCGGGGAAGCCGGATGAAGGGGACGTGCCGGATGAAGGGGACATAGTGGCCACGAGTGAGCCGACGGATGGGCTAGCCCACCTCCAGAAGGCCGCCCTCGAGATGATCGCGGCCGCTCGGGCGTTCCTCGAGGTCGCCGAGAAGGTCGTGGAGAACCCCGAAACGGTGCGCAACGCCGTCGCGACCGTGGGCACGCTGGCGAGGCTGGTGGTGCAGTCCGCCGAGAGCCCGAAGCCATCGACGAACGGTGAACATCCCGAGTCGACCATCGAGCACATCGACCTGTCATGAGGCTCGCCGAGCTGCGCACGACCGATGGGCGCACGCTCGTCCTTCATCCCCGGCTCGCGATCGTCGAGGCCGACGAGACCACGCGCAGCAGCGTGCTCCACGCGTTGTCCGGCGCGTTGTCGGGCGGCAGCCCGGCGGCGGGGTTCTTCGAGGTCCACGGCATCGTGCTCGACCTCGACCGGGCGAGCTTCGCCCTCCTCGAAGTCGATCCCGAGCTCCCGCTCGTGCTCGGCGCGGACGACATCCCCGCGGAGGCGTTCGGGCCGTCAGGCGCTCGCCGCTGGGGCGGCCGACGACGTCGCGACGAAGCACCGCGAGCTCGTCGACGCGCGCAAGCAGCAAGCCCAAGGCGCGCTCGAAGTCGTCACCGCGGTGCAAGCCGCTCTGCGGGCAGCGACGATCGGGCGCGACGAGGCGAAGGCACGGCTCGACGAAGCCGAGCACGAGCTCGACGCCGCGATCGCGTCGCGCGAAGCGGCCGAGCGCACTGTCGACGCCCTGGCCGACGCGAACGACTCGCGGCTCATCGAGGCAGAAGACGCTGCAGCCGAACTCCACCCTGGACTCGATCGAGGCGGAGGCCATCGAGGTCGAAGTCGAAGACGAGGTCGAGGACGTCGGCGACCCCTGGGAGGCCGAGCGCGAGGCTCGGGCCCAAGACCTCGCCGCCGCCGACGAGCGCGTGGTCGCCGCCCGGCGCGAAGTCGAGCAGTCGGCTCGAGCCGCGAACCCCGCCCGGCTCAACGCGGAAGACAGAGCCGCGCTCGAGGCCGCCCACGAGACGACGCTCGAGGCCGACGATCGCGCCAGCAAGCGCTTCGGAGGCAACGCCGCGCGCCGTCGACTCGACGAAGCGAAGTCGGCCGAGCGGGCGGTGCTCGATCGGCTCGGCCTCGATTCATATTCCGACTTCTTGCTGCGGTCGTCGATGGGAGCAACCGATCCGAGCGCCGAGCTGAGACTCGAGATCGCGCGCTCCGAGCTCGTGGAAGCCGAGGCAGCGTTGTCGGCCGCTCGGTCTCGGGCCGAGGCCGTTCCCGCGCCGCCCCCGCCGCGTCCAGTCGCCGCGAAGCCGAAGCCTCCGACGGCGGTGGTCATTCCCGTCGTCGCACCCGAGCCGCTTGCAGCGAAGCCGCCTGTCGCACCGTTGGGCGACGGAGCCGCTCGTCTCGCGGCGGCCCAGCGCGCAAGGGACGACGCGGTCGTCGCCGAGAGCACCGCGGGCGCCGCTCGCGACGCCGCTGACCTGACGCTCAGCGAGGCCGACGCGAAGCTCGTCGAGCTGTCGGTCCGCTACGACGAGGCGGAGCAGACCCTCGCTCAGGCCCGGGTGCGCGTCGGCGCAGCGCTCAACGAAGCGGCCCAGTCGAACGGCCACCCGAGCAACCCGAGCTGGTCGGATCCGGCTTCGCACGGCACGATGGCAGACGAGGTCGACCGCTCATCTCCTCGCATGGCTCGCGGCGCGGGGGCAGCACCCGCTCGCCGACCCGCTGCCGGTCGTGTTCGACGAGGTGTACCGGCACGTCGCTGCAGCCGATCTGGACGCGCTCCTGCTGCGACTCGACCACCTCGCCGACTCGGTGCATGTCGTCTACATGACCGACGACCCGAAGGTGCTGCAGTGGGCGGTGTCGTTGCCGCCGGAGCGCGCCGGCGTCGTCGTCCTCCCCGGAACTCGGTGACCGGAGCGCGAAGAAGCGTCGTCCGCGTAGCATCTGGCACTCGGCGCCAGCTCCCCGGCCCAGGAGGTGTCGTGCCAGCGCTCACGAGCGAGACCGTCCGCACTCTCTCCCGCTTCAGAGGCCAGGCCGCACCCGTCACCACGTGCTACCTCGATGTCGACGGCCGCCGCTTCCCTCGCCACCAGGACTACGTGCACCAGCTCGAGAGCTTGCTGCGCCGCGCTCGATCCGAGGAGAACGGGCATCAGTCGGTGCACGCGGACCTCGCGCGGATCGAGCACCACGTGCGCGGAGGCATCGATCGCTCGCATGTGCGCGGTGTCGCGATGTTCTCGTGCAGCGCGGAGGGCTTCTGGGAGGTCATCGAGCTTCCGGTGCGAGTGTCGAGCCAGGTCGTCATCGAGCCCGCGCCCCATGTGCGCCAGCTCGAGTCGGTGCTCGATGAGTACGAGCGCTTCTGTCTGCTGCTCGCTGACAGCCAGCGGGCGCGGGTGTTCGTCGTCGAGCTCGGCGAGCTGATCGAGCGCACCGACGTGTTCGATGCGGACGAAGAGGTGCGGCACCAGCATCTCCGCCACGCCGCGGAGGTCGCATTCCGACTGTTCCAGGACGAGCCCTTCGATCACCTCGCGGTCGGCGCACCTCCGGAGATCGCGGCGGAGATCACCGCGTCGCTTCATCCCTATCTTCGAGAGCGCCTCGTCGATCGCATCTCGCTGTCGGTGCAAGCGAGCGACGACCAAGTGCGCCGCGCCGCGCTCGACGTCGAGCGCACGGTGGAACGTCGGAAGGAGCAGGCGCTCGTGCGGCGGTTGCGCGACGCCGTCGGCGCCGGACGCCGTGGGGTCGGAGGTCTGGAGCAGACGCTGCATGCCCTCGTCGAGCGGCGGGTCGAGCTTCTGCTCGTGTCGCAGGGGTTTCAGGCGCCGGGATGGCACTGCCGCCCGTGCGGCTACCTGGCGAAGGTCGGGCGGCGCTGCCCTTTGTGCAGCGAGCCCATGGAGCAGACGTCCGATGTCGTCGAACATGCGATTGAACACGCGGTGACGCACGCGTGTCGTGTCGAGGTGTGTGTGGAGAACGCGGATCTCGACGTGCTAGGAGGGATCGGTGCCCTCCTCCGCTACTGACCCATCCTCTGACCGCGCGTCGTCTCTGGACTCCGGGTCGCTCCTCGCCGGCATCGACATCGGCGGCACGAAGTGCCTTGGTCTGTGCCTCGCCATGGACGGGTCGGTCGTCGTCGAGGAGCGGACGCCGACGCCCAAAGGTGCGGAGAACCTGTGCGACACCGTCGCCGCAGTCGTCGAGGCGCTCGCTGCGAACGCTGGCGCACCGATCGGCGCGGTGGGTGTCGGGGCACCCGGCCTCGTCGACCGCGACGGCGTGCTCCGGGCGGCGCCCAACTTGATCGGCGTCGCCGAGATGCCGATCCGCGACATGCTCGTCGAGCGGCTCGGCGTGCCCGTCACGGTCGACAACGACGCGACCTGCGCGACCGAGGCCGAGTGGCGTCACGGCGCGGCGACGGGCGCGTCCGACGCGTTGCTCATCACGCTCGGCACAGGCATCGGGGGCGGCGTCGTCAGCGGCGGTGTGCTGCAACGCGGAGCGAACGGCTTCATGTCCGAGCCGGGGCACATGGTCGTCGACCCGAACGGCCCACCGTGTGTGTGCGGCCGCCGGGGCTGTTGGGAGCGGTACGCATCGGGCAGCGGGCTCGCTCGGCTTCGCGCGTGACGCGGCGTTCGGCGGCCGTGCGGCCGGAGTGGTCGACGCCGCGGGTGGTGACCCTCAAGCCGTGCGCGGTGAGCACGTCACCGCAGCCGCGCGTGCCGGTGACGCGGCCGCGCGCGAGATCCTCGACGAGTTCGCGTGGTGGCTCGCGCTCGGCCTCGCGAACCTCACCAACCTCTTCGACCCCGAGGTGATCGTGCTCGGCGGTGGCCTCGTCGAGGAGTCCGACCTGCTGCTCGAGCCGATCCGCCGCCTCTACGAGGGGCTGCTCTACGCGTCGACGCACCGGCCGCGGCCGCACCTCGTGCCTGCGGTGCTCGGCGAGCGCGCCGGTGCGATGGGCGCCGCGCTCATCGCGTCGAACGCGCTCAGCTGGGAGCGCTGACCGCCCGCACCCTCGCGGCGTGGATCTCTCTCCACGCCGCTTCCCGGCCCTCGAACTGGCCAGTCGTCGACTCCTTGCCGGGCTCGATGAGCTTGTAGACGTCGAAGAAGTGCTTGATCTCCGCGCGGAACGACTCGGAGAGGTCGGTGAGGTCCTTGATGCCGTCCCACCGCGGGTCGTCGGGAGGGACGCAGATGATCTTCGCGTCCTCGCCCGCTTCGTCGGTCATGACGAGCATGCCCACGGGTCTCGATCGCACCCAGCAGCCCGGGAACGTCGGATCTTCGAGCAGCACGAGCGCATCGAGCGGATCGCCGTCGAGGCCGAGCGTCTCGGGGATGAACCCGTAGTCAGCGGGATAGACCGTCGCGGAGAACAGCCGGCGATCGAGACGGATCACGCCCTTGTCGTGGTCGTACTCGTACTTGTTGCGGCTGCCGCGCGGGATCTCGACGACGACGTCGATGGTGCCGTCGTGACCCGAGTCGTCAGCGCTCCCGGAATGAGCCATGGGCGCCATTGTGCCCCGGGTACCCTCGACTCATGGAGTTCCGCCGGATCACGAACCTGCCGCCGTACGTCTTCACCATCATCAACGGGCTGAAGATCGAGGCACGGCGCGCAGGTGCAGACGTGATCGACCTCGGCTTCGGGAACCCCGACATCCCCTCTCCCCAGATCGCCGTCGACAAGCTCGCCGAGGCAGCGCGCAACACGCGCAACCACCGCTACTCGCAGAGCAAGGGCATCCCGAAGCTCCGCGAAGCGGTCGCCGCGCTGTACCGCCGCAACTGGGACGTCGAGCTCGATCCCGAGACCGAGATCATCAACACGATCGGGGCGAAGGAGGGCTTCTCCCACCTGATGTGGGTGCTGCTCGCGCCCGGCGACGCCGCCGTCGTGCCGAGCCCGTCGTACCCGATCCACATCTACGGCCCCCTCTTCGCCGGGGCCGAGATCCGAGAGGTGCCCATGGGCATGGCCTCGGGTGACATCGAATCTGGCGACGCGTTCTTCGAGAGCCTCGACCACGCGTTCCGCACCGGATGGCCGCGGCCACGCGTGATCGTCGTGAGCTTCCCCCACAACCCGACGACCGCGTGCGTGGATCTCGCGTTCATGCAGCGGCTGGTCGACTTCGCGCTCGAGCACGAGGTCATCGTGGTGCACGACTTCGCGTACGCAGACGTCGGGTTCGACGGCTACCGGCCGCCGTCGATCCTGCAAGCGAACGGCGCGAAGGAGTGCGCAGTCGAGCTCTACTCGATGACGAAGAGCTTCTCGATGGCCGGATGGCGCATCGCGTTCATGTCGGGAACGCCGAAGTCGTCGCCGCGCTCGCGAAGCTCAAGTCCTACCTCGACTACGGCACGTTCCAACCGATCCAGATCGCGGCGACCGTGACGATGAACGAAGCCTCGGACTACCCGCACGAGGTGAACGCGATCTACCAGAGTCGGCGCGACGCGCTGTGCGACGGGCTCGCCCGCATCGGGTGGGACTTCCCGAAGCCCAAGGGCACGATGTTCGTGTGGGCGCCGATCCCCGAGCCCTATCAGGAGATGGGCTCGCTCGAGTTCGCGTCATTCCTCGTACAGGAAGCCGAAGTGGCGACGTCTCCGGGCATCGGGTTCGGCGAAGGAGGCGACGCATTCGTGCGTTTCGCGCTCATCGAGAACGAGCAGCGCATCAACCAGGCAGTGCGCAACCTTCGCAAGGCGTTGCCGAAGCTGTGAGTCGCCGTCGTCCGCTTCGCTTCGGCCGGCTCCTGCTCGCTGCGCTCGACAATCGGTGCTTCGCGCACCCGGGCGGCGCACTGCGCCGCCCCTTCCGCTGCCCGAGAAACACGGCGTTCACGAAGGGTCCGTAGGGTGCACGAGTGATGGAGCACTACGCGGTGCGGGTCTGGCTGCCCGATCGCCCCGGTGCGCTCGGCCAAGTCGCGAGCCGCATCGGTGCCGTGCGCGGCGACGTCGTGGGCATCGAGATCCTCGAGCGGGGAGCGGGACGCGCGATCGACGAGCTGATCGTCGCCCTTCCCGAGCCCGGTCTCGTCGATCTGCTCGTCAACGAGATCGCGCAGGTCGAGGACGTCGACGTCGAGGACGTGCGATCGATCAACGACCCGACGCGCGACGCGCGGCTCGACGCACTCGAGACTGCAGCGAGGCTCGTCGAGGCGCCCGACGTCGTCGCTCTGTTCGAAGTGCTCTGCACCGACGCGATCGCGGACTTCGACGCGGACTGGGGCGCGGTGCTGCGGCCGTCCGACAGCACGTTGATCCACGCGGTGGGGTCGCCTCCGGAGGCGGCGTGGCTCGTCGCCTTCATCGAGGGCAGCAAGGTCTCGGAAGCGGTCGCCGCGGGCCATGCCGGCCCCGACGACGTCGCCTGGGCGATGCTCCCCGATGCCGGTCACGAGCTCGTGCTCGGCCGCAAGGGGCGGCCGTTCCGGGCCCGCGAGCGTCGGGAGCTCAGCGCGCTCGCCCGCATCGCCGATCACCGCTGGACCGCCCTCGGCTGCCGCTGGCTCGTTCTCACGCGCGGAAGTGGACCCAGAATTCCGGCAGGTGCGGGAGCGGTCGACGGCTCGCTTCCATCCCGCGTAGCGCTGGTCGGCGGCGGCCGCGCTCGCCTGGGGCGTGAACTCGCGGTCGAGGTGCCAGTGCTCGGCGAGCTCGTCGAGCGAGCTCCACACCCCTTCGGCCAGCCCGGCGAGCTACGCGGCCCCGAGCGCAGTGGTCTCGGCGACGGTGGGACGGGCGACGGGCACCTGGAGCTGGTCGGCCTGCAGCTGCAGCAGCAGGTCCATCACCGCAGCGCCGCCGTCGGCGCGCAGCGCGACTCGCCCGCGTCCCGACGCGGCTTCCATCGCTTCGACCACGTCGCGCGTCTGGTACGCCATCGCCTCGACGACCGCGCGGGCGAGGTGCGCGCGGCCGGTGCCCCGGGTGATGCCGACGATCGTGCCGCGCGCGTACGGATCCCACTACGGGCTGCCGAGGCCGGTGAACGCGGGGACGATGTAGACGCCTTCGGTGTCGGGGCACGACTCCGCGAGCGGGCCGATCTCGGCCGCCGTCGCGATGATGCCCAGGCCGTCGCGCAGCCACTGGATCGCCGCGCCGGTCACGAAGATGGCCCCTTCGAGTGCGTACGCGCGCGCGACCCGTCGTCGAGCGTCCACGCGACGGTCGTCAGCAGCCCGTCGACCGGGGGAGGGCAGGTCGGCGCCCACGTTCATGAGCACGAACGACCCGGTGCCGTAGGTGTTCTTCGTCATGCCCGGCGCGAAGCAGGCCTGGCCGAACAGCGCCGCCTGCTGGTCGCCGGCGATGCCGCATGATCGGGATGCCCGCGGCCACGCCGGTGCCGTCGACCGTCGCGCCGAACCGTCCGCTCGACGGCCGCACCTCGGGCAGCATCGAGCGAGGCACCGAGAACAGGTCGAGCAGCTCGTCCGACCAGTCGAGCGCGCGCGATGTCGAACAGCATCGTGCGGCTGGCGTTCGACAGGTCGGTGGCGTGCACCGCGCCACCCGTGAGGTTCCAGAGCAGCCACGAGTCGACGGTGCCGAACGCGAGGTCGGCGCTCGTGCTCGACCGACCCGTCGGATGAGCCACTCGAGCTTCGTGGCCGAGAAGTAGGGGTCGAGCACCAGGCCGGTGCGCGACCGCACGAGGTCGAGGTGCCCTGCGTCGCGCAGCTCGTCGCAACGCTCGGCCGTGCGCCGGTCCTGCCACACGATCGCTCGGTGCAGCGGCCGGCCGGTGCGTCGATCCCAGACCACGGTCGTCTCGCGCTGGTCGGTGATGCCGATGGCCGCGATCGGCTCGTCGAGGCTCGACGACAGCTCGCGCGAGCGTCTCCTGCGTCACCTTCCAGATCTCGTCGGCGTCGTGCTCGACCCATCCGGGCTGCGGGAAGTGCTGGGTGAACTCTCGGTACGACCGGCCGCGGGGCAACCCGTCGTCGCCGATCGCGAAGGCGCGCACCCCCGTCGTCCCGGCGTCGATGGCGACCACGACCGGCATCGGCGCGGCAGGGTACAGGCGACCGACGCGCCCGCGTAAGGTGCAGCACGATGCGAGTCGCGATGCTCACCGGTGGAGGCGACTGCCCGGGCTCAACGCGGTCATCCGCGCCGTGGTGCGCAAGGGCGAGACGCATCTACGGCGACGAGCTCGTCGGCTTCCTCGACGGCTGGAGGGGCGTGATCGAGGGCCGCACGATGCCCCTCGACGTGAAGGTCATGCGGGGGACGCTGCCCCGGGGCGGCACGGTCCTCGGCTCGTCGCGCACGAACCCCTTCAAGGTCGACGGCGGCGTCGACGCGGTGCAAGCAGACGCTCGCCGACGCAGGGGATCGACGCGCTCATCGCCATCGGCGGCGAGGACACGCTCGGCGTGGCCAACAAGCTCTACGGCGAGGGTGTCGGTGTCGTCGGCGTGCCGAAGACGATCGACAACGACCTGTCGGCGCACCGAGCTCACGTTCGGCTTCGACACCGCCGTGCAGATCGCGACCGACGCCATCGACCGGCTGCACACGACCGCCGAGTCCCACGACCGGGTGATGGTGTGCGAGGTCATGGGCCGCCACGCCGGCCACATCGCGACTGTGGTCGGGCATCGCCGGCGGGGCGCACGCATGATCCTCATCCCCGAGGAGCCCTTCGACATCGAGGCAGTGTGCGACGCTGATCCGCCACCGACACGAGCCAAGGGCGCTACGCGTCGATCGTCGTGGTCGCCGAGGGGGCGATGCCGAAGGAGGGCACGATGGCGCTCGTGTCGCGGCGAGGTCGACCAGTTCGGCCACGTGCGCCTCGGCGGCATCGGACAGCGATCGCTGGCCGAGATCGAGGCGCGCACCGGCTACGAGACCCGCGTGACGATCCTCGGCCACGTGCAGCGGGGCGGCACGCCGACGGCGTTCGACCGGGTGCTCGTCGACCCGGTTCGGCATCGCCGCCATCGACGCCGTGCACGACGGCGCGTTCGGCAGATGGTGGCGCTGCAGGGCGGGCGAGATCGTGCGGGTGCCGCTCTCACGAGGCGGTCGGCAGCCTCAAGACCGTCGACCCTGCCCTGTACCACGGCGTCGCCGAGGTCTTCTTCGGGTAGCCCCCCGAGGGATTGATGATTGAAGGGCGTCATCCGGTCCCCAAACCATCAATCTCGGGTGCGGGTGTGGCTAGGGCTGCTTCCCCTCGGTTGGCGGCGGGGCCGCGGCGGTTGTCGCGGGGGCGATCGTCGTCGTGGTCGTCGTGGTGGTCGGCAACGCGCCACCGGGCGTCGGCGGAGGCAGCCGGATCGGGTCGAGCGACGGGTACGAGAACCGTGTCAGCGGCTGCGCGGAGAGGCTGCCGTCGTCGACCGGCACCTCCTTCTGGGTGCCTTCGATCGCGAACAGCACGCTGTCGACGTCGGGAGTGCCGGTCGCAGTGAACACGAGCTGCGCCACGGCGGTGCGCTGCTCGGAGCCCTGAACGACCAGGAAGTCCTTCGACAGGTCGATCGTCAGCACGCCGTCCTTGAGGTCCGCGGCGAGCAGACGCGTGCCGCTCGGGATCGCAGTGCGCAGGCCCTGCGCGGCCTCCGCCTGTGTCGGCCCCAGCAGCAGCGTCGAGATCGCGACGAGGGCGTCGTCGCGCGGCGAGAGCTGACGCCCGACCGCGGCGAGCCGCTCGGGGCCGACGAGGAAGACCTGGCCGGAGTCGCCGCCCGCGGTCGGCGTGTCGGTCGGTGATGCCGCGGCGACGAGGTCGAACGGCACATCGCGCGCCGGGATGTCGCGCGGCGACGGCGTCGCTCGAGACTCCGCAGCCGGCGGCGACGAAGCAAACCACGAGCAGGAGGACGAGGAGGTGCGAGCGTCGAGCCCTCATCGATCGGCTCCGACCTTGCTCGCCTTGCGCTCTGCCTTGCGGTCCTTGCGGCTCGACGATGACGACGACACGAGCGGCAGCTCGATCACGAACCGTGCGCCGCTCTGCCCATCGAGGCGATCGTCGACCCACACCCGGCCACCGTGCAGGCGCACATGCTCGTCCACGAGCGCAAGGCCGAGGCCGACGCCATCGCCCATGCCACGCCGCCCGCTGCTCGCGCCGCGGGCGAACCGCTCGAAGATCAGGGTTCGTTCCTCGGAGGGCACGCCCGGGCCGCTGTCCTCCACGGCGATCTGGACGGTGTCACCGTGGCCATTGCCCTTGACGTGCTCGACCGACACCCGGCTCGCGCCGCCACCGTGCAGGCGTGCGTTGTCGATGAGGTTCGCGAGGACGCGGACCATCCGCCGCTTGTCTGCCCTCACGGTGTCGCCGTTGACCTCGGGCGCGACTGTCACCTGGATGTGCTGATCCGCGGCGGCGGCCTCGACGGCGTTCGGCACGAGCTCGGCGACTCTGACCTCTTCGAGGTTGAGCCGCGCCGAGCCCGCATCGACGCGGGAGATCTCGAGCAGGTCCTCGACGAGGCCCTGGAAGCGTGCGACGTCGGCGACGAGGAGGTCGAGCGCGGCTTGCGCGCGCTCTGGCATCTCGGTGCGCCGTGACTGCAGCACCTCGATCGAGGCGGACAGCGTCATCAGGGGAGAGCGCAGCTCGTGGCTCACGTCGCTCGCGAATCGGGCGTCGCGCTGGATCCGGTTCTGAAGGGCCGACGCCATCTCGTTGAACGACGTCGTCAGCAGCGCGAGGTCTCGGTCGTCGGTGACGTCGAGGCGAGTGTCGAGGTTGCCGCCGGCGATGGCCTGCGCGGCGCGCGCCGCGTCGGCGAGAGGACGCACGGCGCGACGGCTCGCCCAGACACCCAGGAGTGCGCCGAGCAACGTCGTGCCGACCGCGGCGCCGACGAGGACGAGGCGGATCGAGCGCAGCGTGTTCTGCAGCTCCGCGAGCGAGACGATCTCGAAGTAGCTCGCGTTCATGTCGACGAGCGGCACCCCGACGGCGAGGACCGTGTCGCCGCGGAGCGAGTAGCGCATGCGGGCCGCGCTGCCCGCGGCGACGCGCTCGGCGCAGCTCGGCGGGGAGCGCGTCACGTCCGTACTCGAGCGTGAGCGGGAACCAGCGATCCCCGAACAGCACGAGGGGGAACGACCCTGCCGGCGTCTGCAGCGAAGCGAGCAGCTGGGGCACTTCGGGATCGGCTGACCGCAGCGAGTCGCGCATGACGCGGGCGTTCACGTATGTCTGGCGCAGCGCCGATGCTTCGCGCTGGCGGATCAGGGTCTGGCGGGCGACGAGGTAGGTCGTGCCGGCGAGCAACACGCTGAGTGCGAGCGCGCCGAGCGCGAACGTGATCGTGATGCGGGCGCGGAGCCCCAGCCGTCGGGGACGGAAGCGACTGAGGCGCAAACGGCGCGGAGCGGCCATCCCTATCGCCTCAAGGCTGCAGCCGGTATCCGAGCCCCCGAACCGTCACGACATGGCGGGGGTTCGCCGGATCTGCCTCGACCTTCGTGCGCAGACGCCGCACGTGCACGTCGACGAGCCGCCCGTCTCCGAAGTAGCCGTACCCCCACACGCGATCGAGCAGCGTCTCGCGGCTGAACACCCGCCCCGGGCTCGACGCCAGCTCGCACAGCAGACGGAACTCCGTCTTCGTCAGATGGATCTCGTGTTGATCGCGCAGCACGAGCCCCTCGTCGGGCGCGATCTCGAGATCGCCGAACCGCAGCCGCGCGTGCCCGGGCTCCGCGCTGCGAGCACGGCGGAGCAACGCCCGAATGCGGGCGGAGAGCTCCTTGGGCGCGAACGGCTTCGTGAGGTAGTCGTCCGCACCTGCCTCGAGGCCGGCAACGACATCGTGGGTGTCCGCGCGTGCGGTCACCATCACGATCGGCACGTCGCTCGACTTCCGCAGCGACCGGCACAGCTCGAACCCGTCGATTCCCGGAAGCATGATGTCGATCAGGACCACGTCCGCCGCCTGCCGGCCGAACGCCTCGAGCGCGTCTTCGCCGCTCGCCGTCTCCTCGACGACCCACCCCTCGTCTTCGAGCGCCATCTTCACAGCAGTGCGGATGCGCTCGTCGTCCTCGACAGTGAGGATGCGGGTTCCCACCCCCCAATGGTGCCGCATGAGTGCGGTCGGCGCGCCGTCACCTCACGCGTCGCGTGCTCCGGAGCGACCGAGGAGGTCGCGGAGCGGCTCAAAGAGGCCGACTGCCGAGGCCAGCATGAAGTCGGTCGACGGTGGTCCGCCGTCGAGATCGCCCAGCCGAGCACCGGCTTCAGCGGCGATGAGAGCCCCCGCGGCATAGTCCCAACGGCTGAGGCCCTTCTCGTAGTAGCCGTCGAACCGGCCTGCCGCGACGTAGCAGAGGTCGAGCGAAGCGGCGCCGAAGCGGCGGATGTCGCGCACCTCGGGGAGGACCTGAAGCAGCACCGCCGCCTGGCGGCGACGGCGATCGGGGTCGTACGAGAACCCGGTGCCGATCAGCGCCGTCGACATGTCGGTGAGTGCGGAGACCCGGATGCGGACCCCGTTCAGGCTCGCGCCACCGCCCTTGGTCGCGGTGTAGAGGTCGCCGCGCATCGGATCGGCCACCACGCCGACGACCGCGTCGCCGTCGACCTCGGCCGCGATCGACACGCCGAAGCCGGCGAGCCCGTAGAGGTAGTTGGTGGTGCCGTCGATCGGGTCGACGACCCAGCGCACGCCGCTCGTGCCGGCGTCGGCCGTTCCTTCCTCGCCGACGATGCCGTCGTCGGGGCGTGCGGCGCGGATGCCGTCGGCGATGAGCGCTTCGGCAGCGCGGTCCATCTCGGTGACCATGTCGGTGGCGGTCGACTTCGTGGTGACGCTCGACCGAGCCCGCGTGAGGCCGTCGATCAGGAGGGCGCTCGCGTCGTTCGCCAGCTGCGTCGCGAGCGCGAGGAGCGCCGGGAGCTCGGCGCGGCCACCACCGGTCTGTTCAACCACGGCGCCACCGTAGGCGGCGGTAGGTTGCGGGCGTGACCGAGAGCAACGGCTTCGTCGACCTGCGGTCCGACACCGTCACCAAGCCGTCAGCGGCCATGCGGCGCGCGATGGCCGAGGCGGTGGTCGGCGACGACGGCTGCGGCGAAGACCCGACGGTCAACGAGCTCGAGGCCGAGTTCGCCGCGCGGCTCGGCAAGGAGGCTGCGGTCTTCGTGCCGTCGGGCACGATGGCGAACCAGATCGCGCTGCGCGTGCTGGGCGTGCCCGGCACCGCCGTGGTCGCGGGCGGCTCGCAGCACGTCGTCGTGTTCGAGAACGGCGCCGCGGCGATGAACGCGTCGATCCAGTGGCACACCGTCGACGACTCGCGCGGCCAGCTCGCGCTCGACGACGTGCAGCTCGCGATCGATCTCGCGGAACACCATCAGGTGCCGGTCAGCGCTGTCTTCGTCGAGAACACCCACATGGCGAGCTCGGGCACGCCGTGGGCGGTCGAGGCCATCGACGCGATCGCCGCGCTCGGGCTGCCCGTCCACCTCGACGGCGCGCGCCTCTTCAACGCAGAGGTCGCGACGGGCGTGAGCGTGGCGCGCGTACGCGAGCGCCGCGACGACGGTGATGTGCTGCCTGTCGAAGGGCTTGGGCGCGCCGGTGGGCTCGCTGCTCGCCGGGCCGCGCGAGGTGATCAAGCGCGCCCGCGGCGAGCGCAAGCGACTCGGCGGCTCGATGCGCCAGGCCGGCGTGCTCGCCGCGCCCGGCCTCATCGCGCTCCGCGAGAACGTCGACCGGCTCGCCGAGGACCACGAGCGCGCGCACGTGATCGCCGAAGCCGTCGCCAGTCGTTGGCCCGGGGCGATCGATCCCGACGCCGTCCGCACCAACCTCGTCGTGTTCCGTCCGCCCGACGCCGACGCGTTGCTCGCCCACCTCGAGGCGAACGGGGTGTTCGGCGGCACGCTCGCCCCCGGCGTCGTCCGGCTCGTCACGCACCTCGACCTCGACGACGACGCGATCCGCATCGCCCAGAAGGCGATCGCCTCCGCCCCCTGAGCGCGATTTCTTGGTGCAACTCACTCGCCGGGAGTGAGAAACACCAAGAAAACGAGCGGGCCGTCTACTCGGGGAGGTCGTCTTGGCGCTCGGCCAGGATCTGGCGCCACTCGCCCATGGCCCGCAGGACGAGCACGGCGATCACGGCCGTGCCGACGGCGGCGACGATCGCCCCGACGAACGCGCCGATCGCCGCCGCGGTCGAGCAGTCGCCCTGGCACTGCAGGTCGACGAAGCCGTAGCCGATCAACCCTCCACACAGGCCGCCGATGAGGATGGAGATGAACGCGAGTGCCCTCGCACCAGACGAAGGCAGGGCGGACAGCGCAGCGGAGCGGTCGTCGGCTCCGTTGGCGCTCACGGGCGGCATCGTAGGCTGCGCCGCCGTGCGTCCCCTCGTCGTGCTGCCCACGTACAACGAGGCGCTCAACATCGAAGAAGTGCTCGAGAAGGTGCGCGCCGCGGTGCCGCACGCGCAGATCCTCGTCGTCGACGACGGCAGCCCGGACGGCACCGCCGACCTCGCGGAGGAGCTCGGGCGCGAGCTCGGCAACGTGTCAGTGCTGAGGCGCGCGGCGAAGTCCGGTCTCGGGTCCGCGTACCGCGCCGGCTTCCGCGAGGGCCTCGCTCGTGAGCTCGACGTGATGATCGAGATGGACTCGGACCTCTCGCACGATCCCGCCGCGCTGCCCTCGCTGCTCGCCGCGATCGACGAGGGCGCCGACCTCGTGATCGGGTCGCGGTACGTGCCCGGTGGCACCATCCCGAACTGGGCGCTGCACCGCCGGCTCCTGTCTCGCTGGGGCAACCGCTACGCCGGGTTCGTGCTCGGCCTTCCCGTGCGCGACTCGACCGCCGGCTATCGCGCCTATCGCGCGACGGCGCTCGAGAAGATCGACCTCGACGAGATCCGGGCCGACGGCTACGGCTTCCAGATCGAGATGGCCTACGCCGTGCAGCGCAACGGAGGCCGCATCGTCGAGGTGCCGATCTCGTTCAGCGACCGCGTGCGCGGCACGTCGAAGATGTCGAGCCGCATCGTGGTCGAGGCGCTCGGCCTCGTCACGTGGTGGGGGATCCGCGACCGCCTGCTGCGTCGCGGCAAGCCCGCTACTCGCGCTTGATGTCGGTGACCGCACCCTTCGTCGCGGTCACGAGGGCGTTCGGCTCGACGGGGAACACGTCGTTCCACGTGCCCGCCGCCGCCCACACCTCGTCGTAGGCGAGCAGGTCGCGATCGACGAACACGCGGAGCGGGTTCGCGTGCCCGAACGGCGGCACGCCTCCGATCGGGTACCCGGTCGCCTCGCGGGCCTGGTCCGCGTCGGCCCGCTTGCACTTCGCGCCACCGGCCTCGGCCGCGAGCTTCTTCTCGTCGAGCTGGTTCGATCCGCTGACCAGCGCGAGCACGGGGTCGCCGTCGATCGTGAACACGAGCGACTTCACGATCTGGCCGACTTCGACGCCGATCGCGGCGGCGGCATCGGCTGCCGTCTTCGTGCCCTCGGGGAAGGTGTGGACCTCGACGTCGACGCCGAGCTCTCGGCCCGCCGCGACGACGCGGCCGACGTTCGGGTGCATCGGTGTTCGGGTGCATCCTCGCATCATGACCGGTGCCAGACTGACCCCGTGCGCGATTGGCTCGTGGGTGGCGCGCTCATCGAGAGCGACGATGGGCTTCTCCTCGTGCGCAACCGGCGCCGTGACGGAAGCCACGACTGGAGCACCCCGGGCGGTGTGATCGAGGAGGGGGAAGACCTCCTCGCCGGGCTGGCGCGTGAAGTCGAGGAGGAGACCGGCCTCGTCGTCACCGAATGGGTGGGGCCGGTGTACGAGGTGCGCATCCTCGCTCCCGAGATGGGATGGCGGTTGCGGGTCGAGGCGCACCGTGCGGTCGCGTTCAGCGGCGAGCTCACCCTCGACGACCCGGACGGCATCGTCGTCGACGCGCGGTTCGTCACCGCGGCCGAGCACGAGGAGCACCTCCGCGCGTGCAGCCCGTGGGTGCGCGAGCCGCTGCTCGAGTGGCTGTCCGAGCGGTGGGAGCTGCAACGCGGGTTTGCGTACCACGTCGTCGGCCAAGACCGCGCCTCGATGAAGGTCACCCGACGGTGAGGTGAGGCGCCGCTTGAGCGATCGCACCATCCTCCACGTCGACATGGATGCGTTCTTCGTGGCGTGCGAGGTGCGACGCAACCCATCGCTCGCCGGTCGGCCCGTCATCGTCGGTGGTGCAGGGGAGCGCGGTGTCGTCGCGGCGGCGTCATACGAAGCCCGTGTGCACGGCGTGTTCTCCGCGATGCCCTCCGTGCGCGGCGAAGCGGCTGTGCCCGCACGCGCTCTTCCTCCGCGGCGACTACCAGCTCTACTCGGACACGAGTGCGCAGGTGCACGAGATCTTCCACGCGGTGACGCCGCTCGTCGAGCCGATCGCGTTGGACGAGGCCTTCCTCGACGTCACCGGAGCGCGCCGCCGGCTCGGGTCCGGAGGCGAGATCGCGGCCCAGGTCCGGTCCGAGGTGAGCGAACGGCTCGGCCTCGCCTGCTCGGTCGGTGTCGCGAGCACGAAGCTGGTGGCGAAGCTCGCGTCCGAGGCCGCGAAGCCGAAGGTGAGCCCCGCCGGCGTCCGGCCCGGCCCCGGAGTGGTCGTCGTGGCCCCGGAGGACGAGCTCGGGTTCCTGCAGGGCCATCCGGTGCAGGCGCTCTGGGGAGTCGGGCCCGCGACGCTCGAACGGCTCCGCCGGCTCGGCGTCTCGACCGTGGGAGACCTCGCCGCACTGCCCGAGGCGTCGCTCGTCGGGGCGCTCGGCCAGGCGAACGGCCGCCACCTCCACCAGCTGGCGAACGGCATCGACGATCGCCCGGTCGAGCCCGATCGACCGCTGAAGTCCGTCGGCCACGAGGAGACCTTCCCGTCCGACCTCCACACGCACGAGGCGCTCGAACGTGAGCTCGTGCGCTTGTGTGATTCCGTCGCGAGCCGGCTTCGCGCGGCCAACGTGCGTGGTCGGACGATCACCGTCAAGTTGCGCTTCCATGACTTCCGCACCATCACGAGGGCTTCCACCGTGCCTCATGCTGTCGACACCGGTCCCGTGATCCTCCACGCCGCGACGGCGTTGTTGCGAGAGGTCGACGTGGCGTCAGGTGTGCGTTTGCTGGGAGTCAGCGCTTCCGGGCTCTCGAGCAAGGGCGTCGAACAGCTCACGCTCGGGATCGATGCGGACGATGACGGACCGTGGGAACAGGCGAGCGAGGCGATCGACGCGATCCGCCGCAAGTTCGGGACCGAGGCGATCGCTCCGGCGAGCCTGGCGGGCCCAGGCGGGGTGCGCGTCGCCCGTCGCGGCGCCCAGCAGTGGGGACCCGACAGTCGCGTCAGAGGATCCTGGCGGCCAGAAGCCGTCGTGAAAACGTAAGGGGCACGCGTTGTCGGCCGATCCTGCCTATGAGAAGATGACCCACGCGGGCGGCCGCCGGGCCGACCGTCGAAGGCCCAAGGGGTTGTGAGCGTGCCGCTTTCTGAAGACGAACAGCGCATCCTCCATCAGATCGAGCAGCAGTTCTACGAGTCCGACCCCGACTTCGCGCGCTCGGTCAGCCAGACGACGATCTACCGCCACGCCTTCCGCAACATCAAGTGGGGCGTGCTGCTGTTCCTCGGCGGCGTCGTCATGTTGCTGCTCACGCTGTCGGTGCACTTCCTGCTGGCGTTCGTCGGCGTCGTCATCATGCTGGTGGCGCTGCTCTTCATCGAGCGCAACGCCCGCAAGCTCGGCAAAGCCGGCATGGAGCAGATGACTCGCTCGATGCGAGCCAAGGGCGTGCGCGACGCGTTCGGCAACGCGGGCCAGCGCATGCGCGATCGCTTCAAGCGCGACGAGTGAGCGAAGCTCAGCTCGCTCGAGCGCGAGCTGAGTGCTCGCTTCGCTCGACGATCGGCGCTCGAGCACGATGAGCGCAGCTGCGCTGCGCTTCACACCCTGACGGGGTGCTCCGCCTCCTGCACCTTGCGCTTCGCCGCGGGCTTGCGCAGCGGCCGCGGATCGAACTTCCCGAGCACCTTGCGGGCCACGGGCGTCGACCCGCTGAGCGCGGTCTCGATCTCGGTCACGGTGGCCTCGGCTCGCTCGGCGACGTCTTCGGGCAGCGGGTCGCCCGAGAACTGCGCTGCTGACGCGTCGTCGGCCAGGGCACGCATCGCGGAACGGGGCACAGGTGTCGCGGTCGAGGCGCGCTGGGCGAACTCCCGGTAGGTCTCGGGGCCCTTCGGCGGGATGCCCGCGATCGAGAACGCCTCGGCCGCCTCCTCCCACGCGACGAGCACCCGCGCCGACGGCGTCGTCGCGGCCTTGCGCCGGTTGTGGCGCTGGCGGCGTCGGGCGAGCGGCACGACGATGATCCAGAGAAGGCCGAACACGAGCACCCCGATGAGCGCGACGAGCAGCCGATGCGGCCAGACCGACGGCCGGTGAGCGCCCGCGAGACCCACGGCCTCGATGTTGCCTCCGCCACCGGGGATCAGGCCCGCGAGCTCTTCGCCCGTCGGGATCGACACCGTCGCCGACGCGCCGCCCGGCTCGGCCGTCGTCGCGGTCGAGTCGTTCGTCGCCGAGTCGGCGGCGCCCGCCTGCTGCGGGGCGACGTGCGTGTAGCTCTCGGCTCCCGGTGCGCCGCGTCCGGGCGTCGGCTCGAACGGCACCCATCCGATGCCCTCGAAGTACACCTCGGGCCACGCGTGCGCGAACTGCCCCCGCACCACGTACACGCCGTTGGTCAGCTCTCCCGGCGTGAATCCCGACCGCGACACGCGGCGGGCAGGCTCGATCGAACGAGCGAACGCCGCGTACGTGCCAGCGAACTGCTCGCAGTAGCCGCGACGCTGCTCGAGGAAGCTCTCGATCGCGTCCTCGCCGTGGCCGGCGCGCACCGACAGGTCGTAGTTGAAGTTGTCGCGGAAGAAGTTCTGCAGCGCGAGCGCCCGGTCGTACTCGGACGACGCGTTCGCCGGTGATCGCCACCGCCTGGTCGCGGAGCTTCTGCGGGTAGTCGCGGGGCAGCTGCAGGTAGCGCTGCTCGCAGCTCCGGGCTGATCGAGATCGTGTCCGCGCTCTCGCAGCTGCGAAGGCTGAAGGTTCGGGATCACCGACGTGACTTGATAGGTCAGCCCCTGCGCGGACTGCTTGTCGGTGATGAGGCTCGCCGAGTCGACGTCGAAGCCGACGTTCCCACCGCCGCTCACGTTGATCGGCGCGAACGCGGCGGGCAGCCAGATCGATGACAGGTCCTTGATGGTGAACGTCTGGACCACGGTCTCGCCGGTCGTGATCGGTGCGGCCGTTCGAGGGAGGTCACCCGACACGCCCGTGTACTTCGACTCCGACGACCAGATCTTGCCGTCGAACGTGTCGAGCGCCGTGAGCCGCCAATAGGAGGGCGTCGGGCTCGTCACCTGGAACGCGACCTGGTTCGTCTGATCGACGAGCCGGCCTCGGATGTCGACGAGCGGGCTCAGCGTCACGCGGGTGCCGCCCCCACTGCTCGTGTCGAGGTCCCAGAGTGGCGCCTCGCCGGCGCCCGGGCAGCGCGGGCCCGAGCACGAGCGCGGCGACCACCGCGACCGCGCCGACCTTCAACGTGGTGCGCAGCACGGTGGGCGCGATCGAGCTCGAGCTGTCGGCGAGCCATCCCGGGGCGCGCTCGTCGAGCCACGCCCGGTGCATCGCCACGAACGCGAAGACCGCGAGGAGGTAGAGCGCGCACGACACGAGCCGGTAGTCGGGGCGAGCGAGCACCGAGACGAAGAGGAACACGCCTGCCGTCGGCACGATCGCCTCGATCAGCGCGTCGAAGCGGAACGCGAACGTGTCGGCGAGCCATGCCGCGACCCACACTGCGATCAGCGCGGCGGCGAGGAACCCGGCCTCACCGGGCACCGGCGCCTTCACCGTGGAGAACTGGTTCCACGCGTCGACGAGCTCGAGCCGGATCGTCGTCCACGAGAGGTGCGTGGGGAGCCCGTACCAGGTGGTGTCGCGGACGAGCAGCAGCGGGGCGGCGATCGCGAGCCCGCCCGCGGAGACGACGCACGACACGATCGTCCCCCAGCCGAGGCGGCGGCAGCCAACCGCGAGAAGATGCGCGGCGACCACGGTCGTGGCGAGCACGGGGAGGAACGTGAAGTCCGCGAACACGCGGATGAACCCGATGACGTTCGCGAGCGACACGCCCACGAGTGCGAGCTCGGCCGAGGTGCGGGTGACGCGAGACCGGCTCATTCCGCTGCCGCTCCCGTAGCGAGCGTGCGCACGAGAGTGGACCGCACGTGCGGCCTCATCGCGATGTCCCACTGCTCGGGGAACGTCGTGTCCTTGCCGACGACGATGACGTTCGTCGAGCCGTCGCGCGAGCCCATCTTCGGCTCGCCCTTCGGACGGTCACCGAACGCGACGACGGTCACGGACGAGAACCGGCGACGGAGCCGCACGAAGGCATCCATCTCCGCGGTCGGGACGTTCGCGACCAAGACGACGAGGGCGCCACCGCCGCCAGCGGTGCGTGCCAGCGACTCGATCACCGCGCGCATCGACGCGGTGCCGCTCAGCGACACGGTCGCGAGGTACTCCATGATCGCCTCGACGTGCGCGTGGCCCGCCGCGAAGCCCGTGTCGGTGCCGTCGGTGACGAGCAGCCGTGCGAGGTCGCGCTTCCGCCAGCACGCGGTGATGATGCTCGCCGCGGCCGAGATCGATTGCTCGAGGCTGTCGGGAGTGTGCGCGCCCCGTCGCACGTCGAGCAGCACGGTCGCGCGTCCCTGCCAGGGCAGCTCGTCCTGGCGCACCATCAGCTCGTCGTGGCGCGCGGTCGACGGCCAATGCACTCGACGCAAGTCGTCGCCCACCACGTAGGGGCGCAGCGCGTAGAAGTCCTCGCCGAGGCGACCGAGGGCGTTGGGGTGATCGGCGCCCGCGTGCGGATCGCGTCCGTGGGTCTGCGAGAGCGAACGGATCGTGTCGACGTGCGGGTACACGGTGAGATCGGTGGCGGCAGCCGCGGCGGTCGTGACGGCGGTGAGGCCGAACGGATCGGAGATCTGGACCGTGAGGGGGCCGATGCTGACCACGCCGCGCTTGGCCGTGGGGAGCCGATAGGCAGCGCGCGCCCGTCCTCCTGGCGAGAGCGGCGCGAGATGCAGCAGGGCGCCCCGGGTGCCCGACACGGGATCTCGCAGGCGGAGCATCGGGCTGCGGCGTCGGGCCAGGTTCGTGGCGCGGACTTCGACACGCGGCGTCGCTGCCCGCGTGCACCTTCACGGGCACGACCTCACGCGCGACCTCGAGGCGGAGCCGCGTCGCCCGCACCGTGATGAGCGACACGATGACGAGGGCGGCGACCGCGGCACCGACGACGTACAGCTCGTAGATCCCGAAGACGCGGGCGCAGATCACGAGCGCGAGCGCGGAGGCGAGGGCTGCCCACCCTGCCCGGGTGATCATCTGGTCAAGCCGTGCGACCCGACGGCACGGGAACGCTGGCGAGGACGTCCGCGACGATCGCCGCGGCGTCAGAGCCCTGCATCTGCGCCTCGGGGGTGAGCATGAGTCGGTGCGCGAGCACCGGGCCCGCGAGCGCCTTCACGTCGTCGGGCAGCACGTAGTTGCGGCCCTGGGCCGCGGCGTAGGCGCGCGTCGCGCGCTGCAGGCTGAGCGTGGCGCGCGGCGACATGCCGAGCGCGAGGCCCGGGTGGCGACGGCTCGCCTCGGCGAGGTCGACCAGGTACGCCTTGAGGCTCGGCGCGACGTGCACGAGGCGCGCTGCTTGCGTCATCGCGCGCACGTCCGCCGCGGTGGCGACGGGGCGCAGCTCGTCGAGGGTGCTCGACGCGGCGTGCGTGTCGAGGATCTCGAGCTCGGCGGCGCGATCGGGGTAGCCCATCGCGACGCGCAGCAGGAACCGGTCGAGCTGGCTCTCGGGCAGGGGATAGGTGCCCTCGTGGTCGATCGGGTTCTGGGTCGCGATCACGATGAACGGCGAGTCGAGCGGATACGTCGTGCCGTCGACCGTGACCTGGCGCTCCTCCATCGCCTCGAGCAGCGCGGACTGCGTCTTCGGCGACGCGCGGTTGATCTCGTCGCCGAGGACGATGTTGGCGAAGATCGGGCCGGGCCGGAAGTCGAACTCGTTCGAGCCCCGGTTCCAGACCGTGACGCCCATGACGTCGGACGGGAGGAGGTCGGGCGTGAACTGCACACGGCCCCACGTGCAGTCGATCGACGCGGCGAGCGCCTTGGCGAGGCTCGTCTTGCCGACGCCCGGGACGTCCTCGATCAGCAGATGCCCTTCGGCCACGAGCGCGACGAGCGCGAGCTCGATCACCTCGGGCTTGCCCTGGATGACGCGCTCCACGTTGCGAGTGATCCGCTCGAACACGTCTGAGAAGGTCGGTGCGGGTCTCTCGAGGGGCCGCCCGAGGGCTGCCTCCGTCTCTTGTGTGGCCACGAGGCGTGCTCTCCTGCCGTGATCGTCTGCAAAGGGACGGACGGAAACAGCCAGCGTAGGCCCGCCGCGCTCCGAACGGCCGTCGCGGCAGTACGTTCCTGCCGCGTGGACGTCGTCGTCGCGCTGGACATCGGCGGCACCAAGCTGGCCGCCGGCCTGGTCAGCCTCGACGGAGAGGTGCTGCGCCGCCACGAGGTGCCGACCGACGGAGCCGACGCCGAAGCGCTGTTCACGAGGGTGGGTGGCCTTCTCGACGAGACGCTTCGTGCGGCCGCCGACGGTGGCCATCACCCGGTGGTGTGTGGCGTGGGGTGCGGCGGGCCGATGACGCCCGGTGGTGAAGAGGTGTCACCGCTGAACATCCACCAATGGCGCGGCTTCCCGCTTCGCGGCCGCGTCGAAGATCGGGTCGGCTTGCTGACTGCCGTCGACAACGACGCCAAGGCGCTCGCGCTCGCCGAAGGTTGGCGAGGCGCGGCCCAGGGCGTGCGGAGCTACATCGGCATGGTCGTGTCGACCGGTGTCGGTGGCGGCATCGTCGTCGACGGTCGCCTCCTCGACGGCGACTCTGGCAACGCGGGGCACATCGGCCATGTCGTCGTCGAGCCCGACGGCCGACCGTGCGTGTGCGGAGGCCGGGGTTGTCTCGAAGCGCTCATCTCGGGCCCGTCGATCAGGTCGATCACCGGCCTTGCTCCCGAGTCGGCCTCGCTCGAGACGATCGAGCGGGCAGGGCTGCTCCTCGGGCGTGCGCTGACGTCGGTGATGGCACTGCTCGACCTTCGCCTCGCCACGGTCGCCGGCTCGGTGGCTCTCGGCTTCGGCGCGCCGTTCTTCGCGGCGGCACAGGCCGAGCTCGATCGCCACGCGCGCATCGAGTACCTGCACGAGCCAACGGTGGTGCCGGGTGGCCTCGGCGCCGATGGTCCCTTGGTCGGAGCCGCCGCGGTCGGCTTGCGCGCGTTCAGTTCGGCGGAGTGACCGACGGGTAGCCTGCGCGGATGCAGCCGACCTACTCCGCCGAAGCCGAGGCCTACCGCGAGAAGGTGCAGGCGTTCCTCGCCGAGCACCTGCCCGCCGGCTGGCAGGGAACCGGTGCGCTCGAGGGAGACGCGGTCAACGACTTCGCGCTCGAGTGGCGGCGCACCCTCTACGAGAACGGGATGCTCGCGCTCGGTTGGCCGACCCAGTACGGCGGCGCCGGTCTCAGCGCGCTCGAGCAGGTGATCGTCGCCGAGGAGTTCACCAAGGCCGGCGTGCCGTCTGGTGTCAGCAACGACGTGTTCGGCATCCAGATGGTCGGGAACACCATCTTGCAGTGGGGCAGCGAAGAGCAGAAGCAGCACTACCTCCCGCGGATCTTGAGCCGCGAAGACATCTGGTGCCAGGGATACTCAGAGCCGAACGCCGGATCGGACCTCGCGAACCTCGGGTGCCGCGCGGTGCTCGACGGCGACGAGTTCGTGATCAACGGACAGAAGATCTGGACGTCGTCGGGTCATCTCGCCGACCACATCTTCTTGCTCACCCGCACCGACGCCGAGGCGTCGAAGCACAAGGGCATCACGTTCATGCTCGTCGACATGCGCCAACCCGGTGTCGAGGTGCGTCCGATCAAGATGATCACGGGCGACTCCGAGTTCAACGAGGTCTTCTTCACCGACGCGCGCTGCCCGAAGGAGAACGTGCTCGGCGGGATCAACAACGGATGGGCCGTCGCGATGACGTTGCTCGGCTACGAGCGCGGCGAGGCAGCCGCCACGATGCCGATGCGCTTTCGCGCGGAGGTCGACCGTCTCATGGCGCTCGCTCGTGAGCGCGGGCTCGACCGCGATCCGGTCATCCGTCAGCGCCTCGCGGAGTGCTACACGAAGGTCGAGATCATGCGGTGGAACGGCTTGCGGGTCCTCACCCGCTTCCTCGCCGGCCAGCATCCCGGGCCTGACGCGTCGATCTCGAAGCTGTACTGGAGCGAGTACCACAAGCTCATCACCGAGCTCAGCGTCGACATCCTCGGGGCCGATGCGCTCGCCCCGACTGGTCGTGAGCCGGCCAGCGCGTTCCAGACCGACGATCCCGGCGCGCCGAACTCGTCGAACTCGTGGGTGCAGACCTTCCTTGCCGCGCGTGCCGGCACCATCTACGCGGGCACGAGCCAGGTGCAGCGGAACATCCTCGGTGAGATGGTGCTCGGCCTGCCGAAGGAACCTCGCGCCGACACCGGCACCTGGGCCGAGCTGCAAGCGCACCGCGTGTGATCGCCGCGGTCGTCCGCCGTCCGCGCCTCTGGTCGACCGCGCTGCGCCAATGGGTGCGGCTGACGCCGCGAGGGTGGTGGCACCGTCGGCCCTTCCTGCCCGTTCCTGACCGGCACTACCTCGACTTCCGCATGCAGACGCAGTACGGCGACCCCCGTCACAGACCCGCGACCACGGACGTGATCTCGTATCTCACGTGGTGTCGCGAGTGGCAGGATGTCACCTCGTGAGCGCTGGTCCAGCACGGCGAAGGGCCTGGCCCCCCCAATCTCGGTAGGGCGGAGTCATGGGCCGTGCGTTGGTGCTGAACGCCACGTATGAGCCCCTCTGCATCGTGCCCGCGCGCCGTGCGGTGTGCCTCGTGCTCGACGACAAGGCCGAAGTGCTCCATGCCGACGGCGAGCTGATGCGGTCCGAGCACCTGAGCCTCTCGGTGCCGTCGGTGATCCGGCTGCGCTACTTCGTGCGGGTGCCGTTCCAACGTCGCTGCACGCTCAGCCGGCGCGCGGTGTTCGCTCGCGACGAGCATCGCTGCCAGTACTGCGGTGAGCACGCCGACTCGATCGACCACGTCATGCCGCGCAGCCGCGGTGGCCAGCACGTGTGGGAGAACGTCGTGGCTGCATGCCGCGCCTGCAACATCCGCAAGCGCGACCGCCTCCTCGAGGAGACGACGATGCACCTCGCTCGTCGCCCGTCCGCTCCGCGTGCGCTCGCGTGGGTCGTGGTGACGGTCGGGCGTGTCCCCGAGAACTGGGCCCCCTATCTCGAGGCACGCACGTCGCTCTCCGCGTGACCGGGTCGTGGTCGGTCGCGCGTCTGACCGGCTCGGCAACCGAGCTCCACTCACGAGACCTTCCCGATCCGGTCGAGCGCGCGGCGTGGATCCTCGAGGCGACCGCTCCCGCGCTGGTCCTCGGCAGCGCGCAGCCCTGGATCGACGTGCCTGGCCTCGAGGTGTGCCGCCGCCGGAGCGGAGGAGGCGCGGTGCTCGTGCGCCCGGGCGAGGTGCTGTGGATCGACGTGCTGCTGCCGCGTGGCGATCCACTCTGGGATGACGACGTCGGCCGCGCCGCGCATTGGCTCGGTGAGACGTGGCGTGACGCGCTCGGCGTCGGGGCCGTGCACACCGGCCAGATGATCCGCACGCCGTGGTCGAGCGCGATCTGCTTCGCGGGCGTCGGCCCGGGCGAGGTGCTGCTCGACGACGCGAAGGTCGTCGGCATCTCGCAGCGGCGCACGCGTGCCGGCGCCCGGTTCCAGTGCGCGGTGCTGCGCACGTGGGACTCGACCGAGCTCGCGCGCATCTTCGCTGCGGGTGAGTGGCGCGAAGTGGCGGACGGTCTTGCTCGCGTCGCCGTCGGCGTCGCCGACCTCGCCGGCCTCGAGGCCGCGTTCCTCGCTGCGCTGACCAGCCGCTGACCTTCTCGCGTGGCCCATCTGGTGCTCGCGCGCGCCCATTGGAGCGTGGAGGGAGGAAGGTGTTGACGTGTGGGGGGGTGGGGCTTAAAGTGGCACGAAGTGGGGCGAAGGGGCGGCAGCGTGGCTTCCCTGGAAACCCGAATGAGGCAGACAGGAAGCGCCACGGAGACGTGGCCCCGAGCGACCGCACAACGGAGCAGCGCCGATGTTCGTGGGCAGGTTCGAGCACTCGCTCGATCCGAAAGGCAGGGTCGTCCTGCCCGCGGCATTCCGGGAGCGGCTCGCGGCCGGGGGCTATGTCGCCAAGGCACTCGATGGCTGTCTCGCCGTTTGGACACCAGAGGACTTCGAGCGAGAGGCAGAGGAGATGGTCGACAAGGCCAAGCGCGGCGACATCAGCCGCAGTGCACTCCGATCCCTCTCGTCGGGTGCCGCCTTCGTCAAGCCCGACACCCAGGGCCGCATCGCCATCCCATCCGAGCTCAGGGCCTTCGCGGGCCTCGAGCACGACGTCATCGTCATCGGCGCCTTCACCAGCGTCGAGCTCTGGGACGCCGCCCGCTGGGAAGCGGTCGACCGTTCCGGAGATGCGCTCCTCTCCGAGCCCAGCTGAACCCCGAACGTCTGACCCCCCTGACCCCCACCCAGTTCTCTCGAAGGGAGCACCCAGAGGACCGATCCGCACCACGCACGGCGCAGCGACCTGTCGCTCGCCTGCAGTCTCCCGGCCAGCGAAGATGGACAGCCCCAACTCCGCCCGCTTCCGTCTCGCCAGTCGGGGAGAAATCCCGGCGGCAACTGCTGGCCGGGGGGCTGCAGGCAAGCGACAGGCAATCCCGGTCGCCGAGCAGCGAGGCACCGTGAGCGACCGCTTTCTCCACCACCCCGTCATGGCCGAACGCATCGCCCGGCTTTTCGAGGCCGTGCCCCCGGGCATGGTGGTGGATGCGACGGTCGGCGGTGGAGGACACGCACGGGTGATCCTCGAAGCCAACCCGATGGTTGCCGTGGTTGGCCTCGACCAAGACCCCGATGCACTCGCTGCCGCAGCCTTGGCTCTCGAGGCCTTCGGCGACCGGGTGACGCTGCGCCGAGCACGGTTCGACACCCTCGGCATCGTCATGACAGAGCTCGGCATCCCCTCACTCAGCGGAGCGCTCTTCGACCTCGGGGTCAGCTCACCGCAGCTCGACCGTGGCGAGCGTGGCTTCAGCTACCGCCACGACGGACCCCTCGACATGCGGATGGATCCCGACGGCGACCTCACCGCGGCTGACATCGTCAACGGCTATCCCGAGCAGCAGCTCGCGGACGTGCTCTCGGGCTTCGGTGACGAGCGCTTCGCCGCTCGCATCGCAAAGGCCATCGTCGCCGCGCGGCCGATCGAGTCGACGGCCGAGCTCGCGGAGATCGTCAAGGACGCGATCCCCGCGCCCGCTCGTCGACGCGGTGGGCATCCTGCGAAGCGCACGTTCCAGGCGATCCGCATCGAAGTGAACCGTGAGCTCGAGATCCTCGGTGCGTCGATCGACGACGCGATCGACGCGCTCGCGCCCGGTGGACGTTGTGCAGTGCTCGCCTACCACTCGGGTGAGGACCGCATCGTGAAGGACCGCTTCCGCTACGCGGCGACCGGGGGATGCACCTGCCCGCCCGGCCTGCCGTGCGTCTGCGACGCGGTGCAGACGGTGAAGCTCTTGAAGCAAGGCGCGTGGACACCGAGTGAAGCAGAGGTCGCGTCGAACCCGCGTGCCGAGAGCGCCCGGTTGCGCGCCGTGGAGAAGCGCGGCGTGAGCGACTTCGCGCTGCCCACCGGCTTCGCGGTCGTCCCTGACGCGCGGCCCGAGCGCGAGCGTGTCGCGCCTCGGGCCCGGCTGCGGATCGCAGCTCGCCCCACGCGCCGTCGCGTGGCTGGCATCGCGTTCATCAGCGCGACGGTGACCCTTGCCGCGCTCTTCGCCGCGGCTGTGTTCCAGACCATCCTCGTGCAGGGCCAGCAGCGCCTCGACCAGCTCGATCGTCAAGTGAGCCAGGAGCAGGACCAGTTCGACCAGCTGCGCGCGCAGGTCGCGCAGCTCGAGTCGCCCGAGCGCATCGTCGCCGTGGCGCAGAACCGCCTCGGGATGGTGCAACCCGATCGGGTGACCTACATCGCTCCCAGCCTCGATCAAGTCGTCGCAGTCGTGAGCGCCACCGGACAAGCGCTCCCCGATGACAAGGAGTCCGACGCCGCGACCTCCGGCGCCGGCCGCACCTGGAGCCAGCTGAAGCCCTACGTGGGCTCGGCTCCGTGAGGCCGGCCCAATGAGCACGGCACGGCACGGGCGTTGACGGCATCGACGATCAGTCGTCCCCGCTCGTCGGCCGCGACCCGAGTCGTCGCGCAGCGCCGGCCCGCCAGCCGTCTCTCGTCGCCGAGGAAGCCCGGCCGTCCGACGCGCCGGCTCGCATGCACGCTCGTTGTCACCGTCCTCGCGTTCAGCGCGGTCTTGGTGCGAGTCGGGATGCTCCAGACCGTCGACGCGGCGCGGTACACCGCGCCTCGGTGAGGCGCAGCGGGTCCGCGCGGTCGTGCTCCCCGCGGAACGGGGGACGATCTTCGACCGCAACGGCGCCGAGCTCGCGCTGACGGTCCCGAAGAAGACGGTGTGGGCCGATCCACGACTCGTCGCCGATCCCGGCAAGGCCGCAGGTCTCCTCGCGCCGATCCTCGGCGCCGACGCCGCTGCCCTCGCCACGAGGCTCAGCCGGCCGGCGGACTTCGTGTACGTCGCTCGCCAGATCGACGACACCGAAGCCCAGCGGATCGCCGGCCTCCATCTCTCGGGTGTGTTCCTGATCGACGAGCCCGGCCGCGAGTCGCCCTCGGGCGAGCTCGCGCGTTCGATCGTCGGTCGCGTCGACATCGACAACAAGGGAGTGTCGGGGGTCGAGGGCGAGTACGACGAGCGCCTCGCCGGCGTGCCCGGCCAGCTCGTGCGTGAGCGCGACGCCCAGGGCCACACGATCCCGGTCGGACGTCAGAGCATCGAGCCGCGCGACGCCGGGCGACGACGTGGTGCTCACGATCGATCGGTCGCTGCAGTTCGCCACCGAGCAGGCCCTGCTGCGACAGGTGACCGCAGTCGGCGCGCGCGGCGCCCGCGCGATCATCCAAGATCCGCGCACCGGTGACGTGCTCGCGATGGCGAACGTCGACGTCGACCCGAAGACCGGGCAGCCGGTCGTGTCGAGCGCGAACGAGGCGTTGACCGCGGTGTTCGAGCCGGGCTCGGTGAACAAGGTCATCACGGCGGCCGGCGCGATCGAGGAGGGCCTCGTGAACCCCGACACGGTGCTGCAGGTGCCGGATCACCTGCAGGTGTCGGACCACCTCTTCTCGGACCACGACCCGCACGCGGTCGCGAGCTGGTCGGTCACCGACATCGTCACCCGCTCGTCGAACATCGGCACGATCATGATCGCCCAGATGCTCGGCAAGCAGCGCATCGACGAGTACCTCCGGAAGTTCGGGCTGGGGGACAAGACCGCGCTGGACTTCCCCGGCGAGTCGGCGGGCCTCATGCTCGACCCGAAGGACTGGTCGGGAACGTCGATCGGCAGCATCCCGATCGGGCAGGGCATCTCGGTGACCGCGATGCAGATGCTCGAGGTCTACGACGTCATCGCGAACGGCGGCAAGTACGTCGCGCCTCGCCTCGTCGACGCCACCATCGACGGCGCGGGCGCGCGACATGACGCCCCGCCTGCGGCGCAGCGCCGAAGTCGTGTCTGCCGAGACCGCAGCCAAGGTGAACGCCATGCTTCAGAACGTGGTCGCTTCGCAGGACGGCACTGGCTTCCGGGCGGCAGTGCCCGGGTACACGGTCGCCGGCAAGACCGGCACCGCGCGCAAGCCGAACGACAACGGCATCCCCGGATACAAGACGGGTGCCTACGTCTCGTCGTTCGCCGGCTACCTCCCGGCGGAGAACCCGCAGGTGTCGATCATCGTCGTCATCGACGAGCCGTCGACGTCGATCTACGCGAGCGTCGTGTCCGCGCCGCTGTTCGCCGAGCTCGCGAACCTCGCGGTGCGCCAGCTGCGCGTGGCTCCCGCGGCGCCGATCCCGTCGGGCGCGACGGTGCAGACCCCCCAGGTCGCACCGGGCACGGCGCCGACTCCGGCGGATCTCGCCGACGCCGGTGGGGCGCCCCCGCCGCCGTCCGAGCACCGCGACGTCGCCCAGCTCGTCCGCTCCCTCGACCACCCCGTAGCGCGATGCGGCTCGCGCGGCTCCTCGACGAGTCTCCTGACCTCACCCTCTCCCTCGCGGGTCCCGACCTCGCGGATGTGGAGGTGAGCTCGGTCGCGTACGACTCGCGCCGCGTGATCCCCGGCGCCTTGTTCGCATGCGTCCGCGGCTTGATCGCCGACGGTCACGACTACGCCGCTTCGGCCGTGGAGCGGGGCGCGGTCGCGCTCGTCGTCGAACGCGTGCTGCCTCTCGATGTGCCACAGGTGGTGGTCGCCGACGCGCGCGTCGCGATGGCGCGGCTCGCGGCGACGCTCGAGGGTCATCCCTCGCGCGACCTGACCGTCGTCGGCGTCACGGGCACGAACGGCAAGACCACGACCGTGCACTTCCTCGAGTCGATCTTCCGAGCCGCACGGATGGGCGACCGGGGTCATCGGCACGCTCACGGGCGCCCGGACGACTCCCGAGGCGCCCGACCTCCAACGCACCTTCGCCGCGTGGCGCGACGAGGGACGAGACGCCGTGGCGATGGAGGTCTCGTCGCACGCGCTCGCGCTGCACCGCGTCGACGGCACGCGCTTCGCCGTCGCCGTCTTCACGAACCTCTCGCGCGACCACCTCGACTTCCACGGGACGATGGAGCGCTACTTCGAGGCCAAGGCGCGCGCTGTTCACGCCCGCGCTCTCCGCTCGTGCGGTCGTGAACGCCGACGACCCGCACGGGCGCCTGCTGCTCGATGCCGCCGAGATCCCGACGGTCGCCTTCTCCCTGGCCGACGTGTCCGACCTGCACCTCTCGGCGTCCGCGAGCCGGTTCACCTGGCGCGGCCAGGTGATCACCGTGCCGATCGGCGGGCGCCACAACGTCCACAACGCCCTGGGCGCCGCGACCGCAGCGGTCGAGGTGGGGGTCGCCGATCCCCGCGGTCGTGGCGGGCATCGGCAACGCTGGACCGGTGCCAGGGCGGTTCGAGCCGATCGACGAGGGGCAGCCGTTCAGCGTCGTCGTCGACTACGCGCACACTCCCGATGGCCTCGAGCGCGTGCTCGAGGCGGCTCGTGAGGTCGCCGCGGGCATCGCGTGGTGCTCGTCTTCGGCGCCGGCGGCGACCGCGATCGCACGAAGCGCCCGGGCATGGGCGCCGCGGCCGCTGCAGGCGCGGACGTCGCGGTGGTCACGTCCGACAACCCGCGTAGCGAGGAGCCCGCGGCGATCATCGCGGAGATCGTCAAGGGCGCTCCGTCGTCGCGGCTCGTGGTCGAGCCCGACCGGCGCGAGCGCCATCGCGCTCGCGCTCGGGAGCGCCGGTCCGGGTGACGTCGTCGTGATCGCGGGCAAGGGCCACGAGACGACGCAGACGACCGGCACGATCGGTGGTGCCGTTCGACGACCGCGTCGTCGCGCGGGAGGAGCTCGCCCGTCTCGGCGGAGGCCGCGGGTGATCGCGCTCCTCGTCGCCGCGGGAGTCGCGGCGGTCGCCGCGCTCATCGGCACCAAGGTCCTCATCGGCTGGCTCGGCGCGCGCGCCGTGCACCAGCCGATCCTGAGCGCGAGCGACGGCGGGCCCGGGCCACGAGGCCAAGGCGGGCACGCCGACGATGGGCGGCATGGCGATCGTCGGCGCCGCGTGCGTCGGCTACGCGGTCGCCCATCTGCGCAGCGGCGTGATCTTCACGCGCACCGGCCTCTTCGTCATGCTCGCGATGATCGGCGCGGGTGTGGTCGGCTTCCTCGACGACTGGATCAAGGTGCGCAACGCGCGCAACCTCGGGCTCAACAAGCGCACGAAGATGATCGGCCTCCTCGTCGTGTCGATCGGCTTCGTCGTCTTGTACCTGCTCTTCACGAGCGGCCAGACCCGGCTCGGCTTCACCCGGTTCGACCACCCCGGCCTCGAGCTCGGCAACCTCGGGTGGTCGGTGCTCGCGGTCCTCCTGATCCTCGCGACCACGAACGCCGTGAACCTCACCGACGGCCTCGACGGCCTCGCGTCCGGCTCCGCGATCTTGTCGTTCGCCGCGTTCGTGGTGATCGGCTTCTGGGCCTTCCGCCATCCGCACGTCTATGCCCTGCCGCACGCGCTCGACCTCTCCGTGGTCGCCGCGGCGATGCTCGGCGGCTGCGCGGGCTTCCTCTGGTGGAACGCCGCGCCGGCGCGGATCATCATGGGCGACACGGGCTCGCTGGCCATCGGCGCCGCGCTCGCGTGCCTGGCGCTCGCGACGAACACCGCGCTGCTGCTGCCGATCGTCGGCGGGCTCTACGTCGCCGAGACCCTCTCGGTGATCATCCAGGTCGGCGAGCTTCCGCATCTTCCACCGTCGCGTCTTCCGCATCGCGCCTGTGCACCACCACTTCGAGCACGCCGGATGGCCCGAGACGACCGTCGTCGTGCGGTTCTGGTTGCTCGCAGGCCTGTGCACCGCGCTCGCGCTCGGGCTCTACTACGCGGACTTCATCCACATCGGGGTGGCCGACTGATGCGGGCCCTGGTGTACGGCATGGGCGTGACGGGCGAAGCCGTTGCTGACGCGCTCGAGGCGCGTGGCCACGAGGTCGTCCGCGCCGACGACCAACCGCGAGGCGAGGGCGTGCTCGTCGCTCCGCGTGACGGTGCGCTCGCCGCAGTCCTCGACGCGGTGGACGTGATCGTGCCGAGCCCCGGTGTGCCGGAAGGTCACCCTGCGATCGCCGAAGCGCGCCGGCGCGGCCTTCCGGTCATGAGCGAGCTCGACCTCGCGACCGACTGGGACACCACGCGCCGCCCGGTGATCGCGATCACCGGCACCGACGGCAAGACGACGGTCACGACGATGGTCACCGACATGCTGCTCGCGTCGGGTCGCAAGGCGCTCGCGGTCGGGAACACCGATGTGCCGTTCGTCGCCGCGCTCGATGCCGACGTCGAGGTGTTCGTGGTCGAGGCGTCGTCGTTCCGGCTCCGATGGGCGGAGCGGTTCGCGCCGAAGGTGGCGACGTGGTTGAACCTCGCGCCCGACCACCTGGACTGGCACGGATCAGTGGGCGCGTACGACGGACGCGAAGGCGCGCATCTTCGAGCATCAGTCGGCCGGCGATGTCGCCATCGGCAACGCCGACGATCCGGTGGTGATGCACGCGCTGTCGATCGCGCCGGCACCGGCACCTCACGTTCGGCGCGTCCGACGGCGACTACCGAGTGCGTGAGGGCGAGCTGACCACCGCCGCGCGGTGAAGTCGTCGTCGGCGTCGCGGATCTCCCGCGTGCGCTGCCGCACGACGTGGCGAACGCGCTCGCCGCCGCTGCCACCGCGCTCGAGGCCGGGGCGACGCTCGACGGTGTCCGCGACGTGCTCACCTCGTTCCGCGGCCTCCCGCATCGCGTTGCCTTCGTGGCCGAGGCCGACGGCATCCGCTGGTACGACGACTCGAAGGCGACCGCGCCCCATGCGACCGCCGCCGCGGTGGCTGGGTTCGAGCACGTCGTGCTCATCGCGGGTGGCCGCAACAAGGGCCTCGACCTGTCGGCGCTCGCCGACACGGCGGACCACGTGCGGGCGGTCGTCGCGATCGGCGAGTCCGCGCCTGACGTCGCCGCCGCCTTTCGCCGGCGCGTGCCGGTGACCGAGGCGGCGTCGATGGACGAGGCCGTGGCCGCCGCTCGTCGCGTCGCGCGCGCCGGTGATGCCGTGCTGCTGTCGCCCGGCTGCGCGTCGTTCGACTGGTATCGCAGCTACGCAGAGCGCGGTGACGACTTCGTGCGCGCCGTCCGCGAGCTGGTGGGCTCCTGATGGCGACGAAGACGGCGACCCGGCCGAGGTCGAGGGCGAGCGCGGGGCGCCGCGAGCAGCAGCGGAGCAAGACGCGCCATCCGGCCAGTCGTCCGCGCCCCGCCGCGGTGCCCGGGCGCTTCGTCGCCCTCCTCGCGATCGTGGTCGTGCTCAACCTCATCGGCCTCGTCATGGTGCTGTCGGCATCGTCGGTGAGCGCGTTGCACGACTACGGCTCGTCCTGGACGTTCTTCAACCGACAGGCGATCTGGACTGCGCTCGGGTTCGCGGCCATGTTCGTGACACTCGCGCGTCGACTTCCACCTCTGGCGCAAGCTCACTCCGCTCGCTTTGCTCGTCGGCTTCGCGCTCCTCGTCGTCGTGCTGATGCCCGGTGTCGGCCTCACGGTCAACGGCTCGCGCAGCTGGCTCGGTCACGGCGCGTGGCGCCTGCAGCCCGCCGAGCTCATGAAGCTCGCGCTGCTCCTGTACACCGCGGATCTGCTCGCGCGGCGCGCCGACCGGATGGGCGACGTGAAGGCCACGTTGTGGCCGGTGCTCATCGTGCTCGGCGCCACCGGTGGGCTGCTGATGCTCCAACCCGACCTCGGCACCGCGATCGTGACCGTCGCGATCGTGGTGGGCATGCTGTTCATCGCGGGAACTCCGCTCGCGCCCCTCGGCCTGGCAACCGCTGTGATGGCGGGCGCCGCGACGTTCCTGACCATGAGCGCGCCCTACCGTCGCGCCCGGTTGCTCTCGTTCCTCCACCCCTCGGACGACCCGTTGAACCGCGGGTGGCAGACGTTGCAGTCGCTCGTCGGCGTCGCGTCCGGTGGCATCGCAGGGGTCGGTCTCGGCGCGAGCCGCGCGAAGTGGGGCTTCCTCCCCGAGGCGCACACCGACTTCATCTTCGCGATCATCGGAGAGGAGCTCGGCTTCGTCGGTTGCTTCGTCGTCGTGGCCCTTTTCTTCACGTTCGGGATCCTCGGCCTGCAGGCGGCCCGCCGCGCGCCCGATCGCTACGGCATGTTGGTGGCCGCGGGCGTGACGGTCTGGGTGCTCGTGCAGGCGATCGTGAACATGGGCGCCGTCGTCGGCCTGCTTCCCATCACGGGGCTGCCGTTGCCGTTCGTGTCCTTCGGTGGATCGGCACTGATCACCACCATGGCGGCGACTGGTCTCCTCCTGAACATCGCTCGCCAGGGAAGCCCCGCGCGCTCACGAGCCCGATGAGCGAGACGTTCGCCGTCATCGCCGGGGGAGGGACGGCAGGCCACGTGAACCCCGGCCTCGCGCTCGCGGCTGAGCTCGTCGCTCGTGGGCATGGTGCGGACACGATCATCTGGGTCGGCAGCGAGCGCGGGCTCGAAGTGACGCTCGTGCCTCCGACCGGGCACCCGCTTCACGTCCTGCCTGGCCGCGGGCTGCAGCGCCGGATCACGCTTGCCAACGTCGGCGCGTTGTGGGGTCTCTTCGTCGCCGCCGCCCGCGCGTTCGGCCTGGTGCGCCGCCTGCGGCCGCGTGTGGTGGTCGCGCTCGGCGGCTACGCGAGCGTCCCGTGCGCCTTCGCGGCCTGGGTGTGTCGGGTGCCGATCGTGGTGATGGAGCAGAACAAGCGGCCCGGCCTCGCGAACCGCCTCTCGGCGCGGGT
Organism: uncultured Acidimicrobiales bacterium; assembly: GCA_963726495.1. GTDB lineage: Bacteria > Actinomycetota > Acidimicrobiia > Acidimicrobiales > DATKAS01 > DATKAS01. Next base: position 283,866 of record CAVSCP010000006.1, on the reverse strand, counting down.
CGCCAAGGCGGTCGCCGTGTCGTTCGAGGGAACGCCGTTGCCGCACGCCGTCGTCACCGGCAACCCCCTGCGCAAGGAGGTCTTGGACGTCGACCGCGCGAAGGTCCGCGCCGCGACGCCAGCTACGGTCATCCGTGCTCGTCACTGGTGGCTCGTTGGGCGCAGCGCGCATCAACGACGCTGCGCTCGAGCTCGTCCGGCTCTGGGCGGCGCGTGCAGATCTCGCCGTCCGTCATGTCGTCGGCCCTCGCAACATCGAGGCGGTGCGCGCGGGTGCGCCCTCGCTTCCGACCGGCGGCCTGCAGTACGAGATCGTCGCCTACGAGGACGACATGCCGACCGCGATGGCAGCCGCCGACGTCGTCGTCTGCCGCGCGAGCTGGGCCTCGTGAGCGAAGTCGCGGTGATCGGGGTGCCGAGCGTGCTGGTGCCGTGGTCGGGCGCGGCGGAAGATCACCAGACTGCGAACGCGAGCGTGCTGCTCGACGTCGGCGCGGCGGAGGTGATCACCGACGCGGAGGTGAGCGGCGCACGCCTGCAGTCGGCGCTCGAGTCGTTGCTCGCAGACCCGGCTCGGCTCGACTCCATGGCGCGTGCATGCAAGGAGGTGGCGCGGCCGGACGCCGCGCAGCGCGTCGCTGACCTCGTCGAGGAGCAGGCGCGTGGATGACCGTCCGTCGATCGACCTCGCCGGTTCGCCGCTGGCCGTGCACATCGTGGGGATCGGTGGCGCGGGAATGAGCGCGATCGCGACGGTTCTCGCGGCGATGGGACACCGCGTCTCCGGGAGCGACTTGAAAGGCTCCGCCTTCCTCGACCGGCTGCGCGCCCTCGGCGTCGACGTGCGCGTCGGTCACGATGCCGCGAACGTCGGTGACGTCGATGTGGTCGCGGTGTCGACGGCGATCCCGCCCACGAACCCCGAGGTCGTCGCGGCCCGAGAGCGCGGCATCCCCGTGCTGCGGCGCGCCGAGATCCTCTCCGCGATCGTCGCGACCAAGCGCGGCGTCGCCGTGGGAGGCACCCACGGGAAGACGACGACCTCGTCGATGCTCGCGCTCGTGCTGGTCGAGGCCGGAGCTGCACCCGTCGTTCATCATCGGCGGCGAGCTCAACGAGATCGGCACCGGTGCGGTGTGGGACGGCCGTGGCGACCTTCTCGTCGTCGAGGCCGACGAGAGCGACGGCACGTTCCTCGAGCTGCCCGCAGAAGCGGTGCTGGTCACGAACGTCGAGCCGGACCACCTCGAGCACTACGGCACCTTCGCCGCACTGCGGGCCGCGTTCACCCGCTTCCTCGACCAAGCCCCCGGGCCACACGTCGTCTGCGTCGACGACCCGCTCGCGGCCGAGCTCGGCGCGGCACGGGGCGCGGTCGGCTACGGCACCAACGAGGCGGCCGACTACCGGATGGTCGACGTGACGACCGGACACGGGGGAGTGCGGTTCACGCTCGCACGGCGCGACGGCGGGGCGTGGCCGGTGTCGCTTCCCATCCCCGGTCTGCACAACGCGCGCAACGCCGCCGGAGCGATGGCGATGGCGATCGAGCTCGGGGCGGCACCCGAGGCGGCGGTGCGGGCGCTCGGGCGGTATGCCGGGGTCGCCCGCCGATTCGAGCTCCGCGGGAGTGCCGGCGGCGTGACGTTCATCGACGAGTACTCGCACCTGCCGAGCGAAGTCGCGGCGGCGATCGAAGCTGCGAACGAGGGTGACTGGCAACGCGTCGTGTGCGTCTTCCAGCCCCACCGCTTCAGCCGCACCGCCGCGCTCTGGCAGGACTTCGAAGACGCGTTCATCGGCGCGGATGTGCTCGCCATCACCGACGTGTACTCCGCCGGCGAGGCGCCGCGTCCGGGGATCACAGGGAAGCTGATCGTCGAACACCGTGCTCGACGCACATCCGACGCAGCGGGTCGCCTGGGTGCCGCACCGGGCCGACGTCGTCACCTACCTGAAGTCCGAGCTCCGGCCGGGTGACCTCTGCCTGACGATGGGGGCCGGCGACCTGACGACCTTGCCCGATGTGCTCCTCGAGCTGCTTGCGGCGCGCGCGGGCTGATGGCGGAGTCGATCGAAGTGGCCGCTGCGATCCTCGGCGATCTCGCGACGAGAGACGCGCCGTTCGGCGAGCTCACGACCTACCGGGTCGGCGGGCGCGCCGCGCTTCGCGTCGTCGTGCCCGACGAACCCGCTCTCGAGGTCGTCGCGTCGGCCTGCCGAGAGTCGGGGATCGCCGTCGTGGCGCTCGGGCGCGGGTCGAACACGCTTGTGGCCGACGGTGGCTTCGACGGCCTCGTCGTGATGCTGGGCGACGCGTTCGCGACGGTCGAGATCGACGGCACGTCGGTTCGAGCAGGGGGAGCGGCGAGCCTCCCCGTCGTGGCCCGAACGACCGCCGCGGCCGGGCTCCGCGGCTTCGAGTGGGCGGTCGGCGTGCCGGGCTCGATCGGTGGCGCGGTGCGGATGAACGCCGGCGGGCACGGCTCGGACATGGCTGCCGTGCTCCGCAGGATCCGCGTCGTGGATCTCGGCAGCGGGAAGGATGTCGTGGTGTCGGCCGCCGAGCTCGACCTCGGCTACCGACACTCGGCGCTGACCACCGCCGACATCGTGGTCTGGGCGGAGCTCGAGCTGCGCCACGGTGACGCGGCCGGAGCAGAAGAGGAGATCGCGAGCATCGTGCGGTGGCGGAGAGCGAACCAGCCCGGTGGCCAGAACGCCGGATCGGTGTTCACCAACCCCGAGGGCGACTCGGCCGGCCGTCTCATCGACGCGGCCGGGTTGAAGGGGTTCCGCGTCGGCACGGCGCACGTCTCCGAGAAGCACGCGAACTTCATCCAGGCCGATGACGGAGGGTCAGCCGACGACGTGTTGGCGTTGATGCACGCGGTCGTCGAGCGAGTCAGCGAGCGAGAGGGGATCGTGCTGAAGCCCGAGGTCCGATTGGTGGGCTTCGAATGAGCACTGTCGTCGACGTCGAGGAAGCGCCGCGCCCCGCGATCGATCCCCGGTTGCGCCAGCGCCGCATCGAGGTCCGTCGTGAAGAAGGACGCCGGCGTCTGCGTCGGCTGCTGATCGCGGTCGGAGTCCTTGCCGCGCTCGCGTTGGTCTGGGCGTTCACCTACAGCTCGTTCCTCGATGTCGATCACGTCGTGGTCAGCGGGCAAGCCCACACGACCGAGGCCGAGGTGCGGGGCGCCGCGAACATCGGACGCGGCGAGCCGATGGTGTACCTCGATGCCGCAGGTGCGGCGCGCCGAGTCGAGGCGTTGCCGTGGGTCGCGTCGGCCTCGGTGCATCGCTCGTATCCCGGCACCGTCCACGTCGACGTCGTCGAGCGCGTCCCTGCGGTCGCCGAGCCGCTGCAGGCGGGTGGGTTCCGTCTCATCGACGGTGAGGGCCACGCGATCGCGCGACACGCCCGCGCTGCCTTCCGGCGTGCTGCTCATGACCGGCCCGACCCCGCCCGTGGCGATCGGCGCGGTGGTCGACACTCCGCAGCTCGCGGCGATCGACGCGGCGACTGTGCTCCCCACTCCGCTGAAGCAGCGGGTCGGTGCGGTCACATGGGATGCCGACGGCTCGGTCGCGCTCGAGCTCGCACCGCAGGGCACGATCCGCCTCGGTCCTCCGACCAACCTTCCCGCGAAGTACCTCGCCGCGATCGCGGTGCTCGACGAAGCTCGATCCGAACACGGCGATCGGCGTGCTCGACGTGCGAGCTCCCCAAGCGCCGGTGCTCGCGCACGCATGAGAGATGTATCGGTCTGATGACGATGCTTGACCCGAAGGGTCATCGACCTGTACAACGTCAAGCACAACGAGAGGTTGACATAACTCTAGACCTTTAGTGGAGGTTGAGGGTCACCAGCACGATCCTCGCTCCGACCCAACCCAGCGCATTTCGGAGGTTCCTTCCATGGCCGGCAACCCGCAGAACTACCTGGCGGTCATCAAGGTCGTCGGCATCGGCGGCGGCGGCGTCAACGCCGTCAACCGCATGATCGACGCCGGGCTGAAGGGCGTCGAGTTCATCGCCGTCAACACCGACGCGCAGGCGCTGCTGATGAGCGACGCCGACGTGAAGCTCGACATCGGCCGCGAGCTCACCCGCGGCCTCGGCGCCGGGCAGCGATCCCGAGGTGGGCCGAGCAGGCCGCCGAGGAGCACCGCCGAGGAGATCGAGGAGGCGCTCAAGGGCGCCGACATGGTGTTCATCACCGCCGGCAAGGGCGGCGGCACCGGCACCGGCGGCGCGCCGGTCGATCGCCGAGATCGCCAAGAGCATCGGCGCGCTGACCATCGGCGTCGTCACCCGGCCGTTCGCGTTCGAGGGCCGTCGTCGGTCGGTGCAGGCCGAGCAGGGCATCCAGAAGCTCAAGGAGAAGGTCGACACCCTGATCGTCATCCCGAACGACCGGCTGCTCACCGTGTCGAACGAGAAGACGTCGGTGCTCAACGCGTTCAAGATGGCCGACGAGGTGCTGCTGCAGGGCGTGCAGGGCATCACCGACCTCATCACCACGCCCGGCCTCATCAACACCGACTTCGCCGACGTGAAGATGATCATGAGCGACGCCGGCTCCGCGCTCATGGGCATCGGCTACGGCGTCGCGGCGACGGCCGGGCGCTCGCCGCGGCGCGCGCCGGCGATCTCGAGCCCGCTGCTCGAGGCGTCCATCGAAGGCGCCCGCGGCATCCTGCTCAACATCTCCGGCGGCAGCGACCTCGGCCTGTTCGAGGTCAACGAGGCGGCCGAGGTCATCCACGGCGTCGCCCACCCCGACGCCAACATCATCTTCGGCGCGGTCATCGACGACGAGATGGGCGACGAGGTCCGCGTCACCGTCATCGCCGCCGGCTTCGACCGGTGGGACGGGCAGCGGCGAGCGCGTGCGTGCCGACCGTGCTCGGCCGTCGCCGACGAGCGGGTCGCCGACCTCTTCGCCGCCGACGACGACGACCTCGATGGGCAGCGACGACGACTTCGACGTCCCGTCGTTCCTGAAGTAGCCGTGGCGCGTCCGGCCCGTCCTCGAGCTGAAGGCGGGCGCCCGCAGCGCCCACATCGTCGCCACCTCTGTCGCGGACGGCGACTTGGCGATCAGCCTCGCCCGGGCAGGCCTCGACGCCCGCCGGCGTGCCGTGGTCGACCTGCCCTGGACGTGGATGCACCAGGTGCACGGCGCCACGGTCGTCCGGGTCGCCGAGCCCGGCGGGGGACGCCGGTGTCGACGCCGACGCGGCGGTGACCGCGGCTCCGGGGCCGTGCTGGCCGTGCAGGTCGCCGACTGCGCGCCGGTCGCGCTCGTCGGGTCGAACGGCGTGGTCGGCATCGCGCACGCCGGGTGGCGGGGCCTCGTCGCCGGCACGCTCACCGCGACGCTCGACGCGATGGGCAGCTCCGAAGTGACGCGGCGTCGTCGGACCGTGCATCCACGCTGAGTGCTACGAGTTCGGCGCCGACGACCTCGACCGCGTCGCGCGCGGTGGCGGGCCCGCAGGTGCGATCACGCACGAGCGATGGCTCACCCGCGCTCGACCTGCGCGCGGGGATCGCACACGTGCTGCGATCGCGTGGCGTCACGGTCGTCGACTCGCCCTGGGACGACTGCACCGCGTGCACGCCCGGGTACTGGTCGCACCGGGCGCGGGGAGACAAGGACGCCAGGCGATGGTCGTCTGGATGACCGAGCCGTGAGCGAAGCGCTCCGCAGCTCGGTCGCCGGTCCTGCGCGATCGCATCGCACGCGCCGGCCGCGACCCCGACACGGTCACCTTGGTCGCGGTGACCAAGGGCTTCGGCCTGGACGTGGTGCTCGACGCGCTCGGGTCGGGCCTGGTCGACCTCGGCGAGAACTACGCGCAAGACCTGCATTCGAAGGCCGACGCGCTCGACGCTGCGCAACGAGCGGCCGTGCGATGGCACTTCATCGGCCGGCTGCAGACGAACAAGGTGCGGCTGATCGCCGCCACACGTCGCGCTGTGGCAGTCCGTCGACCGCCAGCCCTCGGCTGTCGAGATCGCGAAGCGGGCGCCCGGTGCCGAAGTGCTCGTGCAGGTGAACACCTCAGACGAGCCGCAGAAGGGCGGCTGCGCACCAGTCGAGACCGAGCGCTCGTCGCGTCATGTCGCGATCTCGGTCTGCACGTGCGCGGTCTCATGTGCGTCGGACCCGCGGCCGATCTCGACGCGAGCCGGCGCGCGTTCCGCTCGCTGTCTGCGCTCGCCGACGACTTCGGGCTGCGCGAGCGGTCGATGGGGATGTCCGATGACCTCGAGGCCGCGCTGGCGGAGGGCTCGACGATGGTCCGCGTGGGCACCGCGCTGTTCGGCACCCGTCCCGCTCAGCCGGGTGCACACCGGTAACCTGGCGTTCGCGAGGAGGCGACCATCATGGCTTCGATGTGGCGACGAGCGATGTTGTACCTGGGTCTCGGGCCCGACGACGAGTACGAAGAGTTCGAAGAGCACGCCGCCGACGTCCCCGCGCCCGCGACCGCCGGAGCCCGTGGCACGTCCAACCAGCGGCCGGGTCCTGATGCCACTTCGTCGGGCACGGTGCGCACGATGACCCGCGAGACGACCGACGTCCCCGCGGTGACGATCCGTCCTCGCAGCTCGCAATCCGCCGTCAACCTCGTTGCCGCCCAACCTCCGGCCAAGCCCTACGTCGTGATCCCGGCGTCCTTCCGTCAGGCCCAAGAGGTCGCGGACCGCTACAAGGACGGCCAGCCGGTGATCGTGAACCTCCAGAGCGCGGACCGCGAGCTCGAGCGGCGGCTGATCGACTTCGCCAGCGGGCTCTGCTACGGCCTCGGCGGGAAGATGGACAAGGTCGCGACGCACGTGTACCTCCTCACGCCACACGACGTCGAAGTGTCGGCGGAGGAGCGGCAGCGCATCCAGGAGCACGGGCTCCGGGACTGATTCTCGGGGCCCTCCGTGACCATCCTCTGCACGCTCGTCAACGTCTACATCTTCATCATCTTCGGGAGGATCATCCTCTCGTGGTTCCCGCGCTCGTCCGGGGTGCTCGGCACGATCGGTGACGTCTTCTTCGGCCTCACCGAGCCCGTCCTGGGCCCGGTGCGCCGGGTGATGCCCATGATCGCCATGGGTGGCATGGGCCTCGATCTGTCGCCGATCATCGTCCTGCTCGCTCTCCAGATCGTCGTGAAGGGGCTGATCCTGCACTGCGGCGCCTGACGGTCAAGCCGGGGCCAGATCCTGCCGATGCTGGGGGGTCGGGCGAGATGCCCGGTGGGTAGGAGGGTCGTCGGTACAGTGAACCCCATGGAGCTCACCCCCAAGGTGTTCGACGACGTCGAGTTCCGCGAGCGGTTCCGGGGGTACGACCCGGACGAAGTCGATGCATTCCTCGAGCAAGTCGCACGGTCGGCGCAAGAGCTCGACCAGAAGCTGAAAGACGCGCTCGAGCGCGCCGAGAAGGCCGAGGCGCGCGCGAGGGAAGCCGGCGACGCCGACGAGGCGCTGCGGCGCACGCTCGTGCTCGCGCAGCGCACCGCCGACGCGGCGGTGAGCGAAGCCGAGACGCGGGCAGCCGCGCTCATGGCCGAAGCCGAAGGCAAGGCCGCGGCCGCGCAGTCCGACGCCGACCGTCAGGCATCATCCACTCGCGGCGAGGCCGACGCCTACGCGCTGCGCACGCGCCAGCAGGCCGACGACCATGCGGTTGCGAAGGTGAGCGAAGCCGAGGCGACGGTCGCCGAGATGCTCGCGAACGCCGAGCGTGACGCGCGCGAGGGTGCCGAAGACCTGAGGCAGCGCTTGCGCACCGAGGTGAGCGCGCTCGAGGCGTTGCGTGAGCGCCTGCGCACCGATGCGGGGCGGCTCGAGGCCCACATCGCGATCCAGCGCCAGCGCGTGCTCGCGACGGTCGAGGCGCTGCAGCGGCTCACCACCGATCCCGACGCGCTGCGCGAAGCACCGGTGCCCGAGTTCAAGCCCGTCGACTCGGTGCCCACCGCCGAGGCGATGGGCGGCGGCACGCCGCCGGCGCCGCCGGCGCCGCCTCCGCCCGTCCACGCGATCGACGAAGTCGACGACGGCGATGAGGCCGACAAAGACGTCGAAGTTGCTGACGAGTCGCCCGCGGATGAAGACGCGGACGAGACCGAAGCGGACGTGAGAGCCCGCGACGCAACGAGCCGGAGGTCGCCGCTGCGGTCGAGAACGTCGATCAGGCTTCTCGCCTGAAGACGAGGTGACCGGCGAGTTCCCCGCGATCGTGATCGAAGAGCTCGAGACCGTCGAGAGCGTGCCGAACGGCCTCGCCAAGGCCGCCGACGCGAAGTCCGTCGAAGCGAAGGCTGTCGTCGGCGCGAAGGCCGTCGACACGAAGACCGTCGACACGAAGACCGCCGGTCAGGCGACGCTCGATTGGGCCGACGACGGCGGTCCGCCGACGATGCAGGTGCCCGCCGCCGAGCTGCTCGACGACGACGATCCCTACATCGCGGAGCTGCGGCGTGCGATCGTCGATCCGTCGCCTCTCGGTCCGCGCGACGACTTCGAGCCCGACGATGCGATGGCTGACTTCTACGGGCGCGAGCTCGAAGACAGCCGGTGGAAGGGCTTCCGCCGCCGGCGTTGACCGGCCTCAGCTCACGCCCGTCACAAGACCTCTGCGAGTGCGACCGCGATCTGCGCGGCGATCCCCGCGTTGTGCTCTGCGAGCGCGAGGTTCGCGGGGAGGCTCCGACCTTCGGTCGCCTCTGCGACACGCGCGAGCACGAACGGCGTCACTGCCGGACCGGTGATCCCCGCACGCGTCGCCTCGCGCTCGGCGGCGGCGAGGGCATCGACGATGAGCTCGGACGGCAGGGCGTCGGCTTCGGGGATGGGAACGGTCACGAGGACGCCACCGTGGTAGCCGAGCTCCCACGCCGCGGTCGCGACGGCCGCGGCCTCGTAGGCGGTGTCGACGCGGTGCGCGAGCGGCAGCCCGCTCGACCGCATCCAGAACGCCGGCAGCTCGTCCGTGCCGAAGCCGAGGACGGGCACGCCGAGCATCTCGAGGTGCTCGAGCGTGCGGGCGAGGTCGAGGAAGGCCTTGGCGCCCGCGGACACCGTCACGATCGGGTGCGCGGCGAGCGCGCCGAGGTCGGCGCTGACGTCTCCCGTGGCCTCGACGCCTCGGTGCACCCCGCCGATGCCCCCGGTGGCGAACACGCCGACGCCCACCTTCGCAGCGAGCGCCAGCGACGCCGAGACCGTCGTCGCGCCGAACGACCAGCCCTGCGCGACCGCGACGGGCAAGTCGCGGGCGGCGACCTTGCGAGAGCCGGCGAGCACGCGCTCGTGCTCGGATGGCTCGAGCCCGACGCGCGCGACGCCGTCGACCACCGCGGTGACCCCCGGGACAGCGCCGGCCGCGCGAACCGCGGCGAGGCAGCGCTCGAGGGCCTGCGCGTTCGCGGGGCTCGGCAAGCCCAAGGTCGAGAAGATCGTGGACTCGAGGGCCACGACGGCTCGGCGCTCGGCGATCGCGGACGCGACCTCGGGAGAGAGGAGGATCGAGGTCATCTCCTCGCCTCCGTCGTCGCGCCCGGCACCGTGAGGGTGCGGGCCGCAGCACGCGTGGCCCACTGCCATCGCGCTGTCCACCGGAGCGCCGCCGCGCAGCGCAGGGAGGAAGCCGGCCGCGAACGCGTCGCCCGCTCCGGTCGTGTCTGTTGCCGTGCGGACCGAGACCGGCGCGACCTCGGCGATCGGGCCACCACCGTCGATCGCGATGGCACTGTCGCGACCGCGGTGGATGACCGCGAGCGCCACGCCCTTCGGGGCGCGATCCGAGATGTCGAGCAGCTCGGCCTCCGCTCCGTTCATCAGGAGCACGCCGGGCTCGAGATCGGCGAGCAGGTCGAGGTAGCGCCCACAGCCGAACTCTTCGAGCGTGGCGATCGACGACGCGTCGACGCTCAGCAGTGCGTGTCGCGCTTTGGCGCGACGCGCGAGCTCGATCGCGGTCTGCGCAAGGCGGCCGGCGGTGAGCGAGTACGACGGGAGGTGGAGCACGTCGACGTCGTCGAGCCATCGGTCGTCCACGACGGCCAGGTCGAGGGCGGAGCCGCGGTCGGTGAGCATCGTGCGCTCGCCGTCGGGAGCGACGAGCACCACGACGGTGCCGGTGCGGCTGCCGGTGGCGCCTCGCTCGATGCGAACGTCGACACCGGCCGCGCTGAGCGCTGCGGTCAGGCGCTCGCCCGAGCGCGTCGTCTCCCACCTGGCCGACGAAGCGAGACGCGGTGCCGTTGGAGGCGCAGAGCGCAGCGACATTCGCCGCGCTTCCTCCGCGACGGCGGAAGACCCGGGCGTGGACGTCGGTGCCGACGCCGGGTGGCCCGGAGAGCCAGACCACGACGTCCTCGACGAGGTCCCCGACGGCGCAGAGCACGCCGGGACCTTAGGGCCACGTTCGGTAGCGTCGGCGCCCGTGCCCGCGCCGATCGGCCTCATCGCGAACCCCGCCTCCGGAAGAGACATCCGCCGGCTCGTCGCGAACGCGTCCACGTCCACGCTCAACGACAAGGTGACCGCGGTGCGCCGCGTGCTCATCGGCGCGGCGCAGTGTGGTGCAGAGCGCTTCGTCGTCCTGAGCGACGGGCCGCGGATCGTGCGCCGTGCGGCCGAGCCCGTCGAGCTCGACCACCTCGTCGAAGACCTCGTCGCGCCCCGGCACCACGACGTGCGCGACACGATCGCCGCGGCGCGTGCGATGGGCGAGGTCGGGTGTGCCGCCGTCGTCGTGCTCGGTGGCGACGGCACGAACCGCGGGTCGCGCTCGGGTGGCCGTCCGCGCCGGTCATCCCGATCTCGACCGGTACGAACAACGCGTTCCCTCTCACCGTCGAGCCGACGCTCGCAGGCATCGCCGCGGGCCTGCTCGCCTCCGGGGTCGTCGCGGTCGGCGAGGTGGGCGAGCCGGCGCCTGTGGTCCACCTCGAGATCGAGGGGGAGGGCACGGACCTCGCGGTGATCGACGCGGTCCTGCTCGCCGGCGGCCTCGTGGGCTCCATGCTGCTGTTCGAGTCGACGCGACTCGCGGGCGCTGTCGTGTCGCGGGCGAGCTCGAGCGCGCTCGGGATGTGCGGGCTGGCCGGCGTGCTGCATCCTGACGACCCGCGTCCCGTCTCGATCGCGTTCGGCGAGGGCCGAGAGCTGTCGGTGCCGCTCGCGCCCGGCGCGTTCGTGATGGTCTCGGTAGAGCGGGCGACGAAGCTCGACCTCGGCGAGGTCGTCGAGTGGACCGGCCCCGGGGTGCTCGCCTTCGACGGCGAGCGCAGCCGCAAGCTGGCCGAGGGCCAGCGCGCGTGGCTCAGGGTCGAGCGGGACGGTCCGATCGTCGTCGACGTGGTGAAGGCCGTCGGGCTCGGGGCCGCGCGCGGCGCCTTCGGCTGAGGGCGGCGCAATGCGCCGCCGGGTGCGCGAAGCACCCATTGTCGAGCGAAGCGAGCAGGAGCCGGCCGAAGAGAAGCGGAGGACGGCGACGAAGAATCAGCGCTGGTCGAGCTCCTGGGAAGCGAGCGCCGCGAGCCGCGGCGTGCCCTGTGACAGCACCTCGACGTCCACATCGCGCTGGTCGCCCATCGCGCCGGCCGCGTAGCGCGCGTACACGCCTTCGGAGATGCACGCGAGCCGCCAGTACTGGAACGCGCAGTAGTACGCGAGCTCGCTCACGTCGCGGCCGGTGCGCTCGCCGTAGCGCGCCACCGCCTCCGCCCGAGTCGGGAACCCGGGCAGCTGGGTCGCCGCGTCGGGCCGCGCGGTGCGCACGTCGCCGGCCTCGGTCCAGGTGATCGCGAGCATGCCGAGGTCGGCCATCGGGTCGCCCAACGTGCACAGCTCCCAGTCGAGGACCGCGGCGAGCGGGCCGTCGGGGCGGCAGACGCAGTTGTCGAGCCGGTAGTCGCCGTGTGCGATCGCGGCTTTCCCTTGTTCGGGGACGCGCTCGGCGAGGCGGCGGTGCACCTCTTTCACAAGGGGGAGGTCGCGGTGGTCGAGGCCTCGAACTGCGTCGACCATCGCTTCAGCTGACGTTCGATGTAGCCCTCCTTGCGTCCGAGGTCGCCAAGGCCCACCGCGTCCGGGTCCACGCTGTGCAGGTCCGCGAGCACGTCGACGAGTGAGTTGCCCATCACCGCACGCGTCTCGGGAGTGGTCGTCGTGCGTCCGACCTCGACGTCGCGCACGATGATCCCGTCGACGAACGACATGACGTAGAACGGCGCGCCGTTCACGTCGATGTCGTCGCACATCGCAAGGGCGTCGGGCACCGGCACCGGCGTCGGACCGAGCGCCGCGATGATCTTGTGCTCGCGGCCGACATCGTGCGCGGTGGCGAGCACCGAGCCGAGAGGCGGGCGCCGAAGGATCACCGAGCGGCCTTGCGCATCGTCGACCTTGAACGTCAGGTTCGACCGACCGCCTGCGACCAAGGTGAATTCGAAAGGCTCCTTCAGCCCGGCGACGTGGTCGGTGAGCCAGGTGCTGACTTTGGCCTGATCGATGCCCTCGGGAGTCGACACGGGCGGCGACGTTACCGGCGCGCCTACAGAATGGGGTGGTGCCCATGGAAGAATCCCTGGGTGCCTTCGGTGCGCCTGTCGCGACGCGCCGCGTTGGTGCTGTGCGCGGTCATCGTGGCGTTGGCTCCCATCGCCGGGTGGATCGCATCGACAAGCGCCCGTGGGGATCGCGCCCCAGAAAACCTCAACGTCGCAGGTCACGCTGTGGGCGGTGACACGCGTGCCGAGGTGACCGAGGTCGTCGACAGCCTCGCGACGGCATATGCCGCGGTGCCGGTGACGGTGGTCGCTGGTGACGTCACTGTCAGCTCGACGGCGGGCGCGTTGGGCCTCTCCGTGGACGAGCCCGCCACGGTGAAGGCGGTCATGGACCACGGCGAGAACGGCTTCCCCGTCGGCCGGTTCTTCCGGTGGGTGTGGTCGTACGTCTCGGATGCCGACGTCGCGCCGCCCGTCGTCGTCGACGACAACGTGGCCACCGCCGAGGTGAACCGTCTGCTCGCCGGCAAGACCGGCGGGCCCGGTCGAGCCCTCGTTCGCGCAGCAGGGAGGCCAGCTCGTCGCGGTGGCGGGCCATCCCGGCCTCGGGATCGAGACGCCGGACGTCGTCGCCGGGCTGCATTCGTTGGGGTACTCGAAGAACGACATGAAGATCGAGGTCGCGAGCCACACCGTGCAGCCGAAGTACTCCCTCGACGACGCGCAGAAGCTCGTCGACGAGGCGAACGAGCTCACCTCGAAGCCGATCGAGGTCAAGGCGGGTGACATGACGATGTCGCTCGACGTGCCCACGCTTCGGTCGTTCCTCGTGGGCAAGGCCGGCGCGGACGGCCTCACCGTCGGCCTCGACCCGACTGTCACGAACGACGCCCTCGCCAAGCAGCTCGCCGCGGCCGCGACCCCTCCGCAGGACGCATCGATCTCGATCGTCAACGGCGTGCCCACCCCTGCGCCCGGACATCCCGGGGCGAAGTGCTGCGCGCCGACCGCGCCCGACGTGCTGTTCGCCGCCCTGCACGCCCGCCCGACCAGTCCGGTCGACCTCCCGCTCGAAGAGGTGCCGCCCGCGCTGTCGACCGATCAGCTGAACGCGCTCGGCCTCAAGGAGGTCGTCGCGAGCTTCACGACCAAGCACAAGGCCGGCGAGGCCCGCGTCACGAACATCCACCGCATGGCCGACCTCGTGCGCGGAACGATCATCCGGCCTGGTGAGGTCTTCTCGATCAACCAGCTGGTGGGGCAGCGCACCGAGGAGAAGGGCTTCGTGTTCGCGCCTGCGATCGCCGAGGGAGTCCACGAGGATGAGGTCGGGGGCGGGGTGTCACAGTTCGCGACGACGCTCTTCAACGTGTCGTTCTTCGCGGGGCTCGACTTCGTGCAGTACCAGAGCCACAGCCTCTACATCTCCCGCTATCCGTATGGTCGTGAGGCGACGCTCGGGTGGCCGGGCCCCGACCTCCAGATCCGCAACACGACGCCCTACGGCATCCTGATCTGGCCCTCGTACACGAACTCGAGCCTGACGGTCACGTTGTTCTCGACGAAGTACTTCTCCAGCGTCGACCAGTCGAACCAGACGTCCGCGCCGAGCGGCGTGTGCACGTCGGTCGTCACCGAGCGGACGCGCGTGTACCTCGACGGCACGAAGAAGGTCGATGTCGTGCGAGCTCGCTACCGTCCGAGCGAGGGGATCAACTGCGACGGCAGTGGCCCGGGCACCACGACGACCACGACTTCGACGACGGTGCCGGCCGAGACGACGGTCGCACCGACGACGGTTCCTCCGACCGCACCGACCGAGCCCACGACGGCGCCGACGGTTCCCGTCGAGACCGTTCCGACGGTCCCGACGACGGTGTTGCTCACTCCGTCGACGCCCTAGACAGGGACGACGCGAGCTGCGCCCGCGGTCACGAGCCGATGCAACGTCGCGCACACGTCGAACGCGCTCGCACCGAGCAGGCGCGTGATGTCGGCGATCGAACGACGACCGTCGAGGTGAGCGACGACGCGCCACTCGGCTGGCGAGAGCACGAGGTCTGGCCCGTCTGACGGCACGTCATCGGCGAGCGTGACGACCGCCGCGATCGAAGGCAGCACCGTCGCCACCTCCCGCCAACGTTCGAGCCTCTCGCGGCTTGATGTGATCAGGCTCGCGACCGAGTGCTGACGTCCACCCGCGAGCGGGTGACGCTCGCCACCGCGGAACTCGAAGTCCGCCGCCGAGGTGACGGTCAGCTCGAAGACGGCGTCGACGATGCGCGAGAGGACGAGCCGATCGGTCTCGGCACGGTCGATCCCCGCGTGGCGTTCGAGCGCCTCGGCGAGCGGGACGCCGCCCGCTGACTCGACCCAGGCGGCAGCTCAGCTGCGCTTCGTCCGCCAGGCCGGCCGCCTCGAAGGCGTCCTTGAGGGGAAGGCTCGTGGTGGCGTCGGCCCCGTAGACCTCGCCGTCGACGAACCAGAGGATGCTGTGGGAGTCGCCGCTCAGGACGAGCGCGCCCGACTGCTTCGTGCCCGCGAGGAACTGGAGGATCTCCTCTGCGCCGAAGTCTTGGAGCGTGCCGCGGAGAGCCGCGGTGGTGGCCGTGCTCATGCCCTGTCTAGATCGGCCGCCCTCGGCGCCTCGTGAGTCTTCTGCCGGTTGCCTTAAGAGTGCCCCGTGGGAGGTCGATAGGTCACCGTTACCTACCGCATGACGGGGTGATCACATCCGATGAAGGTTCGTTGGAAGCTCGTTGCCATCTTGGCGGTGCCACTCGCCGCTCTTCTCGGCCTTGCCGGGCTCGGCGTCGCGCAACGCAACGGCGATGCCCACAACGCCGCGCAAGCCGCCCAGCTGACCGTGCTCGCGTCGAAGGTCACCAACGCCGCGACCGATCTCCAGCTCGAAGCCAACTGGTCCGCATGGTTCATCACGACCGGCGGACTGCAGGGTGGCGACCCGCTGAAGCAGCAGCGCGCCGCGACCGACGAGGCGATGACCGCGCTGCACGACGCGCTGGTCAGCTTCGACACGGGATCGTTCAGTGACGACTTCAGTGCGAAGCTCACGCTGACCGCTGACCGCATGATGGGCTACCAGATCATCCGCCCGTCGGTCGACCAGCTCGCGAAGAACGGCTCCGATCCGATCGCGCTCTATGCGCTGTCGGGTAGCCAGCTGCTCGACCTCAACACCCTGATCGCAGAGGAGAGCCCGGACGACTCGCTGTCCGGCTCGTTCAGCTCGTACGTCGCGGGTTCCAAGGCGAAGCAGTCGAGCAGCGACTCGTTCTCGCTGATCACCGAGAGCCTCGGCGGCGGGGTGCTCACCGATCAGCACTACAGCTCGTTGGTGCGCTCGCAGCTCGACCACCAGACGCAGCTCGGTGTGTTCCTCTCGCTCGCGACTCCCGAGCAGAAGGAGCTCTACCGCCGCACGATCACCGGTCCCGCCGTCTCGGCGACGACGGACGGTGTCAACGAAGTCATCACTTCGGGAGTGGGCGCACCCATCACGCTCGATCCGACGTCTTGGCAGCAGGACAGCATCACGACGCTCAACCTCGGTCGCCAGGTCGAGACGACGGTCGAGAACGATCTGCTCTCGCAGGCGAGTGAGCAGCAGTCCGCCGCACACCGCGACGTCATCGCCTACGGGCTCCTCGCGCTTTCGGCCGCTGCGTTCGCGATCGCATCGGCGGTCGTGCTCAGCCGGGCCATCACCCGTCCGCTCCGCCGCCTGGCCATCGCTGCGCACGAAGTCGCCGACGAGCAGCTGCCCAGCCTCGTCGAGGCGCTCCGCAACCCGAGCGAAGACGGCTCGGTGGCGATGCCGCACATGACTCCCGTCGAACGAACTTCCAAGGACGAGGTCGGTGACCTCGCGGAGGCGTTCGCCTCGATCCAGGAGACCGCCGTGTCGGTCGCGATCGAGCAGTCGAACCTCCTCCGCAAGGGCATCGGCGAGCTCTTCGTGAACCTCGCTCGCCGCAACCAGAGCCTCCTCGATCGTCAGATCGGCTTCCTCGACCAGCTCGAAGCCGCCGAGACCGATCCCGATGCGCTCGAGAACCTGTTCAAGCTCGACCACCTCGCGACCCGCATGCGGCGCAACGCAGAGTCGCTGCTCGTCCTCGCGGGCATCGAGGCTCCTCGCCGCTGGGGCAAGCCCGTCGCGCTCGGTGATGTGGTGCGCGCCGCCGTCGGTGAGGTCGAGGACTACTCCCGAGTGCACGTCGCTGCGCTCGACGACGTCTACGTGCTCGGCAATGCCGCCGCCGACGTCGCCCACCTCCTGTCCGAGCTGCTCGACAACGCGACGCAGTTCTCGGCTCCGGGCACTCGGGTCGAGGTCATCGGTCGCCGCAAGGGCGGTGGCTACCTCCTGTCGGTGTCGGACCTCGGCATCGGCATGACGCCGCCGCAGCTGGCCGAGTCCAACGAGCTCCTCGCACATCCGCCGGTGACCGGCCTCACCCTGTCCCGCTCGCTCGGCTTCATCGTGGTCGGCCGGCTCGCCAAGCGCTACGGCATCACCGTCGAGCTCACGAGCGCCGCGGTCGGCGGGCTCACCGCGCTGGTGGACCTGCCGCCGTCGCTGCTCACGGCGCCCGTCGTCGGGTGACGGGTTCACGCCCGATCCGAACGAGGCGACGTCGCTCACGCTGCTCGGCACTCTCGACCCCCAGCCGCCGGTCGGCCCGCTCGTCAGCACGGCGAGCAAGGCACCGGCATGGACGCGGGCCGAGGAAGAGCCCGACGCCGTCTGGGAGCGCCTGATCGAGATCAGCCCCGACCAAGGCGTCGAGTCCGACCGTCAGACCGTGACCACCGGCTGGGACGTCGGCGACACGACCTCGGGCCCGTGGTCCGATGTGCCGCCGTCGACGCCAGCCGTGCCGGTCGCCAGGGCACCCGAGGCGCCGCTCGCGACCGTCTCTGCCGCGGCGACGCTCGCCGAGGCCATCCCCGCCTCGCCTGAGGTCGACGCAGCCCTCGCCGGGCTCACCTCGGAGGACGGCTCCCCGCTGACCTCGAGCGGCCTCCCCAAGCGCCGTGCGGCCGAGAAGGGCGTGAACGGCGAGGGCCACTCTGGCGACATCCTTCCGTCGAGCCCGCTCGACGTGCCGGCTCCCTCGCCTCTGCCCCGGCGCAACGCGAGTGGTGCGCGGTCGTTCTCATCGTCCGTCGGCGTTCGCCGACCAGTCGTCGGCCCGGGCATCGAGCCGCTCGCCCGAAGAGATCCGTTCGCTGCTGTCGAGCTATCGCAGCGGCCTCACCCAGGGTCGCCTCAGCGACGCCCTGAAGTCCCGCACCAATGGTTCAGCGAATGCTGAGAACGGAGAGCAGTCATGACGGGCCTCAGCCCCGATGCCCGCAACATCAGCTGGCTCGTCTCGAGCTTCGTGCAGCGGGTCCCCGGCGTCGCCCACGCGATCGTCGTGTCGTCCGACGGGCTCCCGATGGCCGTGTCGGAGGGCCTCGACCGTGAGGCTGCTGACCGCTTCGCAGCCGTCGCGTCGGGCCTGATCGGCCTCGCCAACGGCGTCGCCGGTCCGTTCGGCGGCGGCGCGGTGCACGAGATCATCATCGAGATGGAGCGTGCGTTCCTCTTCGTCACTGGCATCAGCGACGGGTCCTGCCTCGCGGTGGTGGCCCAGGCTGGCTGCGACGTCGGCCTCGTCGGCTACGAGATGGCGGTGCTCGTCGAGCGTGCCGGTCCCGTCCTGACGCCGGCGCTTCGGGCCGAGCTCCAAGGGGCGCTTCCGGCGTGAACGACCGGGTTCTGGCCGACCTGGCGGGGGACGGGGACGCTCCTCCGCGCGGCGACCGCGGCAGCAACCTGCGCGCGGCCTTGCCGCTCGACATCCCGCGCTCTGCGTCGCACGACGAGCTGTGGGACCGCGACACGGCCGGCACGGCGAAGGACGCCGAGGAGCCCGAAGCGGCGACGCCCGACGTCGCAGCCTCACGAGCATTCTCTTCCCGACGTCGTGAGCGAAGCGCTCGCGACGTACGCGACTCCCTCGGAGGAGCCGATGCCCCGCGCCCGCGGTGCCGCAGCCGCCGCAGCGCAAGACGCTCCTGCAGCCACTCCAGCTCCCGCCGTTCGCGACGACATCGGCCGTGCGCCCGCAGGAGCTCGGTGAGGACGGTCCGGGTCGCCTCGTGCGGCCCTACGCGATGACCGGCGGGCGCACACGTTCCGCCGGCGCGGAGATCCCGCTCGAGGCACTGGTCATCGTCACCGACGAGGGCCGGAGCGCGCGAGGGTCTCGCATGGGAACAGAGGGCGATCGCGGAGCTGTGCGCTTCGCCGTTGTCGGTGGCCGAGGTGTCGGCTCACTTGAAGGTGCCGCTCGGGGTGGCTCGAGTCCTCGTTGGCGACATGGCGGCAGAGGGCTTGGTCGAGATGAGTGGTGCAAGCGGGAGCGAGCAAGCCCCGAATGACCTGAACCTCCTTGAAAGGGTGCTCAATGGCCTTCGTGCCCTCTGATCGGTCGGCGGGGCACGCGCCCACACCGGTGAAGATCGTCATCGCGGGCGGCTTCGGTGCCGGCAAGACGACGTTCGTGGCCGCCATCTCCGAGATCGTCCCGTTGTCGACTGAGGCGGCGATGACGTCGGTCAGCGTCGGCGTCGACGACAACTCGAAGCGCCAGGCGGGCAAGACCACGACGACGGTCGCGCTCGACTTCGGTCGCATCACGCTCGGCAGCGACTTGATCCTGTATCTGTTCGGCACTCCCGGACAGGACCGGTTCTTCTTCATGTGGGACGAGCTCGTCCGTGGCGCGATCGGCGGCGTCGTGCTCGTCGACACTCGCAGGCTCGACGAGTGCTTCCCGGCGGTCGACTACTTCGAGAGCCGAGACCTTCCGTTCATCATCGCGGTCAACTGCTTCGACGGTGTCGTCGAGCACAAGATCGACGACGTGCGCGAGGCGCTCGACGTGCCCGGCGATGTGCCGATCGTGCTGTGCGACGCGCGCACCCGTCAGTCGGTCAAGCTCGCGCTGCTCGAGATGACCCAGCACGCGATCACGCGGGCTGCGGCCGCCCACTCGCTCGCCGCTCGCTAAGCCCCCAAGATCTTCTCGAGCACGGCGATCCGCTTCGCGGGCCGGCCCGTGCGGCGTTCGACGCGGTCAGCGCTGCGGGCGAGCCCGGTGAGCGCGCGGTGGCCGAGCCATCGCAGTGGCTCGGGCTCCCAGTCGGGGGACCGGTGCTGCACCCACGGCAGGTGCGTGATCGAGGTGTCGGCGCCCGTGATGAGGTCGGCGAGCGTGCGGCCGGCGAGGTTCGTGGTCGACACGCCGTCGCCGACGTACCCACCCGCCCAAGCGAGCCCCGCGTCGCGGTCGTAGCCGCATGACGGGTGCCAGTCGCGCGGCACGCCGAGCGGACCGCCCCACACATGGGTGATGCGCGCGTCGTTCGTCTGGGGGATGAGCTCGCCGAGCACACGCCGGAGGTCGACGAACACCGACTCGACCTGATCGAAGTCGGACCGGATCGCCGAGCCGAAGTGGTAGGGGGCGCCGCGGCCCCCGAACGCGATGCGGTCGTCCGCCGTCCGCTGGCCGTAGATGATCAGGTGCCGTCCGTCGGACATCGTCTCGCGGCCGGTCCATCCGATCTCGTCCCAGACCTCGGTCGGGAGCGGCTCGGTCGCGAGCATCAACGAGTAGATGGGCACGACCGCGCGGCGCGACTCGGGGAGGGTCGCGGTCCACGCCTCGGTCGCGCGGACGACGACGTCGGCTCTGACGGTGCCATGCTCCGTGCGCACCGTGCCCGCGTCGATCGATTGCACGCGCGTCTGCTCGAAGAGCGAGACGCCGGCGCGCTCGACGGCGTCGGCGAGTCCGCGTGCGAGCCGGGCCGGATGGATCGCCGCGCAGTGCGGGGTGTGCGCCGCGCCGAGCTGGCCGACGACGTCGATGCGGTCGCGGGCGGCGGTGGCGTCGAGCCATCGTTCGTCGTCGTCGGTGAAGCCGAGCGCGTGCGCTCCGTCGACGCGGGCGTGCAGGCGACCGACGTGGGCCTCGTTCGTGGCGAAGTGGGTCGTGCCGCCCTTGACGAAGTGGCAGTCGATCCCTTCGTCGGCGCAGACCTTGCCGACCTCGTCGACGGTGTCGAACATCGCCCGCTGCATCGCGATCGCTGCAGGTCGTCCGTGCTCGCTCGCGATCCGCGCTGACTCGACGGCGAAGAGGGCCGAGCACCAGCCGCCGTTGCGGCCCGACGCGCCGAACCCCGCGATCTCCGATTCGAGGATCGCGATCCGCAGCGACGGATCGGCGCGACGCAGGTAGTACGCGGTCCAGAGGCCCGTGTACCCGGCCCCCACGATCGCGACGTCGCACTGCAGGTCGCCGGGCAGGGCAGGCCGGGGCTCGAGCGAGCCCGGCACCGTGTCGAGCCACAGGCTGCGCGATCCGTAGGTCGGGGCGTCTGACGGGGCCGTCACGGCGCAAGGGTACGCTCAGACCCACGCAGACCTGGGGGAGGTCACCTTGAAGTTCGGCATCTTCTACGAGCTGCAGCTCCCACGACCTTGGGAGGAGCAGTCCGAGTTCGAGCTCGTGCAGAACGCGCTCGACCAGATCGAGCTCGCCGACAAGCTCGGGTTCGACTACGCGTGGGAGGTCGAGCACCACTTCCTCGAGGAGTACTCCCACTCCTCTGCGCCTGAGGTCTTCTTGGCGGCGGCCAGTCAGCGCACGAAGAACATCCGCCTCGGTCACGGCATCATCCAGCTCACGACGAACCACCCGGCGCGGGTCGCCGAGCGCGTCTCGACGCTCGACCTCGTGAGCAAGGGCCGCGTCGAGATGGGGATCGGTGAAGCGAGCTCGGTCACCGAGCTGCATCCGTTCGATCGCCGGTTCCGTGACAAGCGCTCGGTGTGGGAAGACGGAGTGAAGTGCGTCCTGCCGATGTTCACCGAGGAGGGCTGGGAGTACCACGGCGAGTGGTTCGACTTCCCCCTGCGCAACGTCGTGCCGAAGCCGTTGCAGAAGCCGCATCCGCCGTTGTGGGTCGCGTGCAGCCAGCTCGACACGATCGAGATGGCGGGACGGCGCGGCATGGGCGCGCTCGGCTTCCAGTTCGTGTCGGCCGAGGCCGCGCACGCGTGGGTGAACGCGTACTACAACGCGTACACGAAGCACCTCGACAAGCTGTGCGACTACCAGACGAACCCGAACATCGCGGTGGTGTCAGGGTTCATGCTCGCCGACACCGACGAGGAGGCGCAGCGCCGCGCCGAGGGCTGGACGTTCTTCCAGTTCGCGTTGGTCTTCTACAACACGCACGGCCCCGTCGATCCGGGCACCGTGAACCTGTGGGAGGAGTACCTCGCCTGGAAGGAGACGCCGAAGGGTCAGGCCGCGACCGTCGGCTCCGGGCTCATCGGCTCGGTCGACACCGTGCGCAGACGGCTCCGCGCGTTCGAGGAGTCGAACGTCGACCAGGTGATCCTGCTCAACCAGGCGGGGAAGAACTCGCATGCCGACATCTGCGAGAGCCTCGAGATGTTCGCGACCGAGATCATGCCGGACTTCCACGAGCGCGAGGGCGAGCACCAGGAGTGGAAGCGCGGCGTGCTGTCGGGCGCGATCGAGCTCGACGAGATCGACACGCAGCCGTACAACATGCCGTCGAACCAGACGCCGACGTCCAAGCTCAAGGACGCAGGGCTCTCGCCGGTGCAGGCCGCCGAGGCGACTGCGAAGGCTAGCTCGCCTCAGCTCGCGCAGAACGCCTTGGCGGGCGGCACGGTGAGGTTGATCAGGTAGTCGTTCACCATCTGCGCGACGCACGGGCTCTCGATGTAGCCCGTGTGGCCGTCGCCGTCGCGCGTGATGAGCACGCCGGACTTCAACGTCGACGCCATGCGCTCGGCCCACACATACGGCGTCGCCGGGTCGCGGGTCGTGCCGACCACCACGATCGGAGGCGCTCCGTCCGCGGTCGCGACGGGGATCGGGTCCGGAGGCACAGGCCAGTACGTGCACGTGAGGTTGGTCCACCCGATGACCGCCCCGAACCGGGGCGACGTCTTCTCGAGATCGGTCGCGAGCGACTCGACCTGGGGGGTGGTGTCGCGCTCAGGGTCGTCGAGGCAATTCACGGCGGTGTTGATGTCCCACTGGTTGTTCCACGTGCCGTCGTTCGCTCGGCCCGAGAGCGAGTCCGCCAGCTGCAGGAGGAGGCTGCCGTCGCCCTGCTGCGCTTGGCGGAGGCCGGTGGCGAGGGGGCTCCACAGCTCCTTCGCATAGAGCGCGCTGATGGCGCCAGACACGAGGTAGCCCTGCGTGAGCACGCGGCTGTCGTGGGCCGCGGGGATCGGCTTGGTGTCCACCTGCTTCAGGAGCTGGTCGTAGAGACCGGCGGCGTCGGGGCCGGCGGGGCACTGCGGGTTGGCGTCGCAGTCCTTCGCGAAGGCGTCGAAGGCCTGCTCGAACCCTTCGGCTTGCTTGGCTGGGAAGTCGGTCGCCGCGGGGTCGGGATCGACCGCACCGTCGAGCGCGAGGGCACGCACCTTGTCGGGGAAGAGCTGCGCGTAGACGCTGCCGAGTCGGGTGCCGTAGGAGAAGCCGAGGTAGGTCAGCTTGTCGTCGCCCACCGCCTCGCGGATGCGGTCCATGTCGCGTGCGGCGTCGACTGTGCCGAAGTGTGAGAGCTCGTCGCCGTACTTCGCCTTGCAGCTGGCACCGAACTGCTTGTTGAGGTCTTCGAGCGTCGGGATCTCGGCAGGAGTCGGGACCGCGTCGAAGGCGGCGTAGGCGTCCTTCTGCTGGTCGGTGAGGCAGACGATCGGGTCGCTCTCGCCGACCCCTCGGGGATCGAAGCTGACGAGGTCGAAGCGGTCGCTGATCGAGCTGTCGATGGCGAAGAGGACCTGCGGCAAGAACTCGACGCCGCTGCCGCCAGGGCCGCCGGGGTTCATCAGCAGCGAGCCGATGCGCTGCGACGGGTCGCCGGCCTGCTTGCGGATGAGCGCGAGCGAGATCGTCTTGCCCGACGGGTCGCTGTAGTCGAGCGGCACGTCGAGCGTCGCACAGTCGAACCTGGTCTGGGTCTTGCAGGGCTTCCAGTCGAGCGTGCCCGACGCGGCGGTCGTGCCCGTCGTGTCGGGCGCGCCGGCCGTCGTGTCGGGCGAGGCGGCGGTCGTGCCCGCGCTCGCTGCGGTGGTCGAGGACGAGGCGTTGGAGTCGTCTGAGGCGCAGCCCGCCGCGAGGGCGGCGACGACCACGGCGACGGCGATGGCGCGGAGCACCTCGTCATGGT
This sequence comes from uncultured Acidimicrobiales bacterium, assembly GCA_963726495.1. Classification (GTDB taxonomy): domain Bacteria; phylum Actinomycetota; class Acidimicrobiia; order Acidimicrobiales; family DATKAS01; genus DATKAS01. Next base: position 260,028 of record CAVSCP010000006.1, on the reverse strand, counting down.
GCCCGGTCGGCGCTTCCGAAAAGGATCACCCTGGCGAGGTCCGCCGCTCGTACGGTTCGTCATGGACCGGGACATGCTCGACCACTACTCCGCCGGTGAGGAGGAGGCGCGGCTCGCGGGATGGTCGCTCGAGCGGCTGCGGACCGAAGCGCTGCTCGTCGAGCACCTGCTGCCGCCCCCCACCCGAGTGCTCGACGTCGGCGGGGGACCGGGGCGGTACGCCTCGTGGATGGCGGAGCACGGGTGGCGCGTGACGCTGCTCGATCCGGTGCCGCTCCATTGCTCGCAGGCAGCGGCCCTCGTGCCGGGGCGGGTTGCGCTCGGTGAAGGAGCGCGGCTCCCGCATGCCGACGCGACGTTCGACAACGTGCTCCTGCTCGGGCCGCTCTATCACCTGCTCGACCGCGTCGATCGAGTGGCAGTGCTCCAGGAGGCGGCGCGGGTCGTGCGTCCGGGGGGAACCGTGGTCGCCGCGGCGATATCCCGGTTGGCGTCGATGTTCAGCGGCTTCAGGGAAGGGATGATCACCGACGCACGCTTCCGGGCGATCGTCGCCGCCGATCTGCAAGCCGGCACGCACCGCAACGCCGATCGCACGCCGGGATGGTTCACGACCGCGTTCTTCCACTCGCCGCCGCAGCTCGCGGAGGAGATGCGGGAAGCCGGGTTGGAGGACGTGCGCGTCGTCGGCGTCGAAGGCCCGGCGTGGCTGTGGGGCGATCGGGGCGCCGAGCCGGACGACGCCGAGTGGCGTGATGCCGCGCTGTGGGCGGCGCGCGAGGTCGAGTCGGATCCGGAGTTCATGCCGGTCTCGGCGCATCTGCTCGGGATCGCCCACCGCTGATCCGCCTCCGCCCGACCGCACCAAGCGGGGCACCTACCGCCGCGCCGGCGGTTTCCGGCCACGCGAAGGTCGCTTCGGCGCACCCACGCTCAACCCGCCCTCGCGTCGACCCCGGAGATCTCGTGCGGCGCTACCGCGGTCGACCCTGCTCTCTTCGAGAGCGAGGAGCGCTGGTATCCGGAGCTCCCGGACTTCACGGCCACGTCGCGGTCTTCTGCCGACGATCCGCAGCCGCGAGGTACTGATACGGATCCACCGCAGGTCCACCGTTCGGATGGATCTCGAAGTGCAGATGGGGGATCCCTCCCGCCGCGTTCCCGGTGTTGCCCACATAGCCGACGACCGTCCCCGCGGGCACGATGTCGCCTTCGTGCACGTCGTCGGCGAACTTCGAAAGGTGCGCGTAGTAGTAGTACGTCCCGCTCCGACCCGCGAGCCACAGCTTGATGCCGCCCAGTCGATCGGTGCCCATCGCCACGACCATCCCGGGTTCGACGGAGACGAGCTGCGCGCCGAGCGGGGCCGCGATGTCGTTGCCTTCGTGCGTGTGCTGATCGGGAGTGCCGACCATCCGCGGTGCGCCGAAGTCCGATCCGAACGTGTGCGGGCCGACCACCGGGAACACGATGTCGCGCAGGCCGCGCTGGGCACGTTGCCAAAGGCCCACGGTCAACGTCGTGAGCGCCGCGTCGCCGCGCGCCGCGTCCTCGGCGATCTGGGTCGACGCGTGGTCGTGCTCGGCCTGGCTCAGGATGTCGTCGGCGGTCGACACTGCGCCGTCGACCGAGTCGCGGAGCGCGAGATAGCGGCTGACCGAGTCGGAGTCGCCCTCCAGCACGACCTCGACGAGCGCGCGCCGGTCGAGCAGCTGCGTGGCATTGCTCGACTGCAAGAACCCCTCGAGGCTCGCGGTCGGCCCACGCGTGTAGGCCCATCGCACCCGGTCTTCGAACACCCGCCGGGCGTCGCTCAGCTGTGCCAGCGCGGCCCGCTGCTTCGCCGAAAGCTTGTCGACGCGCTCCTTGGCGGTGTCGACCGCGTGGCCGGTCACCGCGTTGCGCATCTCGGCCTCGCTCAGCCTCGCCTGCATCTCGCGGTTCGCGTCCTGGGCGGCGCGGATGAGCGCGGTCACCCGCGTCGGCACTCCGGCCACGACCTTCGCCGGCCGGCTGCCTCGCGTGGGCAGCTCGACGAGCACCGCGGGCACGATCGGCACGCTCTCGGTCTGGCCCTCGACGACGCCGTCCGGGGGAGGAGGCGGGAACGACCGACGTGTCGGGCACCGACGTGCTTGCGTCGGCCGCAGCCGTCGTCGTGGTCTCCTCGGGACGATCGGGAGCAGCCACGGTCGTGACCGTCGTGTCTGACCCGACGGTCGTGCTCGCGCTCGTCGTCGTCGGCTCGGAGGTCGACGGAGCGTCGACGACCGTGGTGGTCGGCGACGGGTCGGAGCTCGGCGGGCTCGGCACGTCCTGCGCGCCAGCCTGATCAGCGAGGGTCGACGCGATCAGGAGGCCGAACGCCAGGGCGGCCGCGACAGCCGGGCGGCGGATCGGGCTCACTCTCAACACTTCGGTCGAGAGGCTAGGGGGCCTTGAGCCCCGCTCCGAGCGATGGTCAGGCGACGGTCAACGCAGGGCCTCCGACCAGGCAAGACGGTCGGAACCGAGCGGATCGTCGACGACCTCGACCTGGTGGTCGAAGACCATCGTCGACCGCGACGCTGGGTCGTACGACGGCCACGCCGGCATCCCGGCATGGTCGGGCGAGCCGGTTCGGGCGAACGCGGTCCACGCGGCGTTCATCACCTTGGCGAGGGGAGCCCGGTCGTCGCCGTTCCCCGTGAGCAGCTCGACGCCCGGTTGGTGGACGTTGTCGAACACGAACGGGATCTCGAGCGCGTGGCACGCGCCGAGCCGACCGTCGAGCGCGGGGCTCTGCCACGTGAAGAGGTAGAGGTAGGCGGGGTTGCCGACCGCGTGCTGCGCCTCCGCCATCTGCACGGCCGCGAGCCGGAACGTCTCATCGGTCGCGATCGCCATCGCGACCTCGCTCGCGGGCTGGTCCGGTCGCGTCGCCGCGTACGCGTCGAAGAGCCGCGACGCGTGGTCACCGGCAACGCCTCGCAGCCCCGCGATCGCACCGTCGCGGTCGATGCTCTGCAGCGCGACGTCCCACACCGCGAACAGCTTGATCTCGTCGCGGTTCGTGCCCACGATCACGGGGATGTCCGCGGCCGAGCCCGCCGCGATCGCGTCGAGCGGCATCTCGAGCAGCGAGGTGCCGTCCGGTGCCGGACTGAACGCTTGCATGTCGGCGCCGCCTACGCCGCGGCGAGTGCGCCGCGCGCTCAACCGCCCTTGCGCCTCGAGGATCTGCTCGAGCGGGATCTCGGCGAGGTGGTCGAGATGCGCGGAGTCGACACCGAGCTCGACGAGGAGCAGCTCGGCCCGTTCGCCTGCGGCCTCGCGCGTGCGCACCTGCCCGAACGACGCGCTCTGCGCGATCGCCTTGTGGAAGAGCCCCTTCGCGGACGGCGTCGCGAGCAACGTCACCACGCTGCAACCGCCCGCCGACTCGCCGAAGATCGTGACGTTGCCCGCATCACCGCCGAACGCCGCGATGTTCTCGCGCACCCACGACAGCGCCGCGACCTGATCGAGGATCCCGCAGTTCGCCGACGACCCCCACGCCTCGCCGCCGAGGTCGGCGAGATGCGTGAAGCCCAACGCGCCGAGCCGGTAGTTCGCGGTCACGATCACGACGTCTCCCTGCAGCGCCATGTGGGTGCCGCTGTACCACGGGCTCGCGGCGGTGCCGGTCGTGAACCCTCCGCCGTGGATCCACACCATCACCGGACGCTTCGCGTCGTCACACCCCGGCGTCCACACGTTGAGGGTGAGGCAGTCCTCGCTCTGGCCGAGCGGCGTGTTGCCTGCGATCGCCTCCAACGCGGAGGGGTTCTGCGGCGCCATCGGACCGAACGCGAGCGCCTCGCGCACGCCGGTCCACGGCGTCGTCGGCTGAGGCGGACGGAACCGCAGCCGCCCGACCGGCGGCGCCGCGTACGGGATGCCTCGGAACACGACGGCGCCGCGGTGCGCGTCCCCGAGGAGCTTTCCTGAAGTCGTCTCGACCGTCACTCCGTGCTCAGCCATGCGCCGGAAAGTACCTTCCCGCGGGTGCTGAATCGGGACGACCCCCCGCCGCGCCCGATCGACCACGTCCGGGGCGCGCTCAAGCGGGGCGCGGCCGAGGTCGTGCAGTGGGGATGGGAGGCGGTCGTCGAGCTCGGCTCGATCGGTCCTCGCAGCCGCCGGGGGAGGCGGTTCGGCCGGCTCGGCGAGGGCAGTGTCATCTGCTTCCCCGCGGTCGCGATCTTCAACGAGCAGTACATCCACATCGGGAAGGGGACGCTGATCGGGCCCCATGTGAGCCTCTCGGCGGGAATGGTCCCGGGCCAGGTTCCGGTGAGCGACCCGGTGATCTCGATCGGCGACCGCTGCCTCATCGGCAAGGGGAGCGGCATCGTCGGCCATCTGTCCATCGAGATCGGCGACGACGTCTGGACGGGCCACTACGTGTATGTCACCGACCAGAACCACGGCTACGAGGACGTGAGTCTCCCGATCTCGCGGCAGACCCAAGCCGAGCGACCCGTCACGATCGGCTCGGGGTCATGGCTCGGGCACGGCACGGTCGTGCTGCCGGGATCACAGATCGGCCGGCATGTCGCGGTCGCGGCGGGCTCTGTCGTCTCGGGCACGCTGCCCGACAACTGTGTTGCCGCGGGCGCTCCGGCGAAGCCGATCCGCGAGTGGGACGGCCAGGGCTGGCCCCGCTCCGATCGCCCGGGCCCTCAGCCGACGTCGAGCGGCACCTGACACGACGGCATGTCGTTCAGCACCGCGAAGCCGTCCATCCGCTCGGTGATCGGATGTCCGCCTTCGGCCTCGACCGTGAAGCGATCGTCCTTGCCGGTCGCGAGGATGCTGGCGTAGCGCACGCGCGAGGCGAGGTAGCTGTCCCAGTCGGCGAGCCACTGGTCGGTGAACTGGCGGTCCTCGGCGACCTTCGGCTCCAGCCCGTGCAGCTGCTTCACGAGGGTGGCCACCATCGCGTCCGCCTTCGTGAGCACGGCCGCCCGATCCTCGGGTGACTCTGCGGTGTAGGCCTTGGGAAGGGCGTCGATCTTTGTCTGCGTCGCGGCGCAGAGCGGCTCGGCGGTCGCGGCGTAGCTCTTGTCCTTCAAGGTCGTGGGCAGGTCGCCGGTCTTCGACCACGGCGACAGGATGTAGGCCCACATCAGCGCGATGAGGATCACCGCGACCAGCAGCCCGATCGCGCCCGCGCTCCACCGGAACCCGGACTCGGTCTCGCCGCTCGTTCACGTGCTCGCGACCTTGCGCGGGTTGCGCCAGAACAGGGCGACCTGCAGCACCGCCGCGCCGACGCCGATGCCGACCGCGATCGCGAGGCTGGTCCAGCCGTTGCGGTCGTCCCATCCGAAGGCGTGGTCGAGCGACGCGGTCCCTGGCCCGATCGCGGCGATCGACGCGGCCGCGACGGCGAGCACTGTGACGTACTCCACACCCTCGCCCTTTCGGAACACGAAGAACCCGTTGAACCGATGGTCGACGAGGATCGTGACGGTCATCAGGCCGATCAGGCCCGCTGCCGCGAGGGGAGTGAGGAGGCCGAGGGCGAACAGGAGCCCGGCGCCCAGCTCGGTCGTGCAGGCCATCCGGGCCTGCAGCCAGCCGTTGCGCAGGCCCATGCTCTCGAACCACCGCGCGGTCCCGGGCAGGCGCCCTCCGCCGAAGAGCTTGTTGTACCCGTGGGCCATGACCGTCAGGCCGACGGTGACCCTCAGGAGCAGCAGGCCGAAGTCAGCGGCTTCCACACCGCAAGGTTGTCACGGGTGCCATCTTCGGGCCGAATCTCCTGCGCCGAGGGCGCCGCGGCTGGGAGAATGGCAGACGTGCCCGATGTCGCTGCTTCTCTCGACGCGCCCGTGGAAGGGGTCAGCGGCGCGATGGTGCGACGCGGCGCGCAGATGGTGCGACGCCATGTCGCGCTCAAGCGCAAGACGTTCACGATCGCGGTGTGCGGTGCGGCGATCTTCGCGGTCGGCACGGTCGCCCAGTCGTTCGTGTTCGGCTGGATCGTCGACCACGTCATCACGCCCCGCTTCACTGACGGCCACGTCGGCGTCGACGCGGTCATCGGGGGCGTCGTCGCGCTGATCGTCGTCGGCGCCGTGCGCGCCGGTGGAGTGGTGCTGCGCCGCGTCAACGTGGGACGCACGCAGATGGGCGTTGCCGCGATCCTCCGCCAACGAGTGGTCGACCGCTACCAGGACGAGCCTCTCGCGTACTTCCAGATGAACCCCACGGGCGAGCTGCTCGCGCACGTGCAGTCCGACGCCGAGGCCTCGTCGCAGGTGCTCGGCCCCCTGCCCTACGCGTGCGGCACAGTGATGCTCGTCGTGATCGCGACGGTGTGGATGTTCGCGACCGACTGGGTGCTCGGCGTCGTCGCGCTCCTGCTCTTCCCGGCCATCACCGCGCTGAACGTCGTGTACCAGCGCCGCACCGAGGGACCGGCGGCGCGCGCACAGAGCCTCATCGGCGACGTCTCGAACGTGGTCCACGAGAGCGTCGACGGGGTCATCGTGGTGAAGGCGCTCGGGGCGGAGGAGTCCGAGGCCGCGCGCTTCGCAGTCGAGGCCGAGCGGCTCCGCGACGCGAACATCGACGTCGCGATGCTGCGGGCCGGGTTCGATGCGGTGCTCGACTCGCTGCCGTCCCTCGCCACGATCCTCCTCGTCGCTCTCGGCGTGTGGCGGGTGGCGCAGGGCGCCGCGACCGCCGGCGAGATCGTCAGCTTCGTGACGCTGTTCGGGTTCATGGTCTGGCCGCTGAGGCTCATCGGCTTCGTGCTCGGCGACCTGCCGAGGTCGGTGGCCGGTGACGATCGCGTGCGCGCGGTGCTGGCCGGTGAGGTGGACCGGGCCCGCCACCTCGGTGTCGCGGGCGCGGCGGCGCCATCGCTGCCGAGCGGCCCGCTCGGGGTGCGGTTCGACGACGTGACGTTCGGCTACGAGGGCGCGCGCGACGTGCTCGACCACTTCGACGTGACCATCCCCCCGGGGCGGATCGTCGCGGTCGTCGGCGCGACGGGCTCGGGCAAGAGCACGTTCATGGCGATGCTCGACCGCCTGGTGCTGCCGGACGAGGGGACGATCTCCCTCGGCGGCGTCGAGCTCAACGCTCTGGCCGACGCGCAGCTCCGTCGTTCGGTCGCGCTCGTCTTCCAGGAGCCGTTCCTGTTCGCCGGATCGGTGCTCGACAACATCGACCTCGGTGCCGGCATCGATCACGACGCGATCGCCCGGGCGACTGCGATCGCGCAGGTGGATGAGTTCGTCGACGACCTGCCCCACGGCTGGTCGACGGTGATCGGGGAGCGCGGCGTGACGCTGTCGGGCGGGCAACGTCAGCGCGTCGCCCTGGCACGCGCACTCGCCCGCGAGCCCCAGCTGCTGATGCTCGACGACGCCACCTCGAGCGTCGACCCGACGACCGAGGCCCGCATCCTCACCGGCCTCGCGAGCGTGCTGTCCGGCACGGTCATCACGATCGCGTCGCTGTCCCTCGACGATCGCGCTGGCCGACGATGTGCTGTTCATCGAGCGGGGCCGCGTCGCCGGCTACGGCTCGCACCGAGAGCTCTTCGCCCGGGAGGCGGGATACCGCCGGCTGGTCGAGTCGTACGACAAGGAGCGGGCGAGCCGATGAGCGCGCCGGCCGAGACGTTCGACCCGATCGCTGAGGGACCGCCCGCGTCGGTGCTCGGGATCATGCGCCGGGGGTGGCGTGCGAGCCCCGAGCTCCGAGATGGCATCGGGAGCACGATCCTGCTGGCCTCGGTGGGCGCGGCAGGGCGCGTCGTGATCCCAGTGCTCGTGCAGCAGGTCATCGACAAGGGCTTCAACGACGGCAAGGTGGACGTCGCCCGCGTCGTGTCGTTGTCGGTGGCCGGCGCAGTGATCGCGGTCGTCGCCACGGTGTGCACGATGTTCGCCGCGCGCCGACTCGCCCGCGCCGGCGAGCACGCCCTGTTCGGGCTGCGCACCCGCGCGTTCCGCCACATCCACCGGCTGTCCATCGCCCACCATGCGGAGGAGCGGCGCGGCTCGCTCGTGAGCCGGGTGACGTCGGACGTCGAGACGCTCAGCCAGTTCTTCAAGTGGGGTGGCATCGCGTGGGTCGTGAACGGCCTCGTGATCGTCGCGGTGCTGATCACGATGTTCGTCTTCAACTGGAAGCTCGCGCTGGTCGCGCTGTGCACGAGTGCGCCGCTGCCGTTCCTGCTGCGCGTGTTGCAGAAGCGCTTGATCGCGGCGTACGACATCCTCCGCATCCGCGTCGCCGACCTGCTCACCGCGGTGTCCGAGGTCGTGATGGGCGCGGCGGTGATCCGCAGCTACGGCACGACCGAGTCGACGACCGCGCACATCGGCAAGGCGATCGAGGCGGAGCGGAGCGCAGGGGTCAAGGCGAGCACGCTCAACGCGCTCATGTTCCCGTCGGGCGAGCTGTTCGCGGTGCTCACGGTGAGCGCGGTCGTGGTCGTCGGCGTGATCATGGGCCCGGCATCGGGCCTCACCGCGGGCGAGCTCGTCGGCTTCATGTTGCTCGTGAACCGGTTCCTCGAGCCGGTCGCCGAGGTCACCGAGATCCTCGACGAGACCCAGACCGCGGTGTCCGGCTGGCGCCGGGTGCTCGACCTGCTCGACACGCCGATCGACATCGTCGAGCCCGATCCCGGCGTCGTGCTCCCGCCGGGCCCTCCGTCGATCGCGGTCGAGCATGTGTCGTTCTCGTATCGCCCTCGTCCTGGCTCGAACGAGACCCCTGAGCCCGCGCTGCGCGACGTGTCGGTCGTGATCGATCCCGGCACGAGCGTCGCGGTCGTGGGCGCCACCGGGTCGGGCAAGACCACGTTCGCGAAGCTGCTCACACGCCTGGCCGACCCCACCGAGGGCCGCATCCTCGTCTCGGGTGTCGACCTGCGCGACGTCGAGCGCACGTCGCTGCGGTCGTCGCTCGTGATGGTCCCTCAGGACGCGTTCCTCTTCGACACGACGATCGCGGAGAACGTCCGCTTCGGCCGGCCCGGCGCGGACGCCGACGCCGTGCGGCTCGCGTTCGTCGAGCTCGGCCTCGAGGCGTGGGTCGACTCGCTTGGCCGATGGCCTCGAGACGCGCGTGGGTGAGCGGGGCGAGCACCTGTCCGTGGGGGAGCGCCAGCTCGTCGCTCTCGCCCGCGCCTATGTCGCGAACCCTGTCTGCCTCATCCTCGACGAGGCGACCTCTGCCGTCGACGCCGCGATCGAGGCCCGTCTCGCGGGCGGTCGAGAGCCTTGCCCGGGGCCGCACGGCGGTGACGATCGCGCACCGCCTGTCGACTGCCGAGCGCTCGGACGTCGTGCTCGTGTTCGACCAGGGCCGCCTCGTCGAGCGGGGCAGCCATCACGACCTGCTCGCGGACGGTGGCGTCTACGCGCGACTCCACGCCAGCTGGCTCGACGCGACCGCCAGCCACGCCGCCGCGTCTTAGCCCGGCTTCACCATCGTCACGACGCCGGCGTCCCCGTCGACGCGCACCTTCGCACCATCGGTGATCACGCTCGTCGCGTTGCCCGTGTTCACCACCGCCGGGATCGCGAACTCGCGAGCGATGATCGCTGGGTGGCTCAACGGGCCGCCCGCGTCGCAGACGAGCGCGCCGAGCGCGGGGAACACCATCGACCAGACCGGTGACGTGATCGGGCACACGAGGACGTCGCCGGCCTCGATGCGGTCGAGCTCGGCCTCGTCGAGCACGACCCTCGCAGGGCCTTCGTAGACACCGGGCGAGACCGCGTCACCCCTCACGTCGGTCGATCCTTCGGCCCGCGACGACTGCGCGCCGAAGATCTTCGTCGTGTACCAGACCATCGCGTTCGTGCCGAGGACGATCGAGTCGGGGAAGCCGCTCATGTCGGGTGCCTCGAGCAGCCCGCTCGACGCCGGCCCGACGGTCGGCGGCGCCTCGCGGCTGTCCGCGGCCTCGCGGGCTTCCCGCCGCGAGCGAGCGCGCAGCGCAGGGTCGGGCGGCACGATCGGCGACGACCGCAGGATCGCAGTGACCTCGTCGACCGTGAGGTCGAACACGTCCTCGGGCCGTTCGAGGTTGCCGGCGCGGGAGAGCCGGCGGCCGGCGGCCAGACCGACGCGTCGGATCACCGCGATGGGCAGCCCGACCGTCGCGGCCTCGTTGCCCTCGCGCACCGGGAAGGTCCGCCGCGCCGACTCGAGGCGGGCGCGCGTCTCGGGGGTGTCTCCGAGCGACTCGAAGAGGTGTTTCTCGGCCTCGAGGCGCCGTGCGCCATCGTCGTCGTGAACACGAGGACGGTGTGACTGCAGCTGGCTCAGCAGCCAGTCGGGTCGCTCGGCCACGGTCGGGTAGGCGACCTCGTACCGCACCGCGCGGAGGCCGTACGAGTCCAGGTAGTCGTCGACCGCGCGCCGCACCTCCGGCGAGATCGTTCGCACGTCGTCGAGCGAGGTCGCCGACTCGAGCGCCTCACGACTCTCGGCCCCTTCGATGAGCTCGACGATCCGCTGCTGTGCCTCGCCCGGCCCGGTGCTCGCGTCAGAGAGGCCGGTGAAGAGCTGCGCGAACTCGATGTCGGTCCAACCATGGTCCTGCTCGAGCTCGCGGCCGAGCACGCCGATGTGCCAGACCCCGGCGGCGTGCAGCCGGAAGTGCCAGTACCACGCGTCGGTCGCGTACGCGAAGACCTCGTCGATCAGGTCCGCGAGCTTCGGCCCCGACAGCGAGTCGGCGTCGATGGCGATCAGCCTCCTGCCTTCGGTGCGGAGCTTGCGCTCCTTGCCGCCGAGCCACTCGTCGATGATCTGCGTGGGGCGGTCGTCAGCAGCCCAGCTGCGGCTCGTGGCGACGCGCTTGCGCAGCTCGGGGACGACCTTCAGCAGCACCGGGAGCAGCACCTTGGGCGGTGGCTTTCGGGCCTTGCCCCCGAGCGGCACGATCGTCGTGTAGACGCGGCCGTCGAACTCGCGGAAGCCCGAGCGTCTCGATCGGAAGACCGGCCTCGGCGAACACGCGGGTCAAGACCTGGGTCTGCCGCGTGACCGCGATCTCGGCACCCCAACGGGTGGGCGCCGCGGGGAAGTGGCTCGGCTCGAGCGTCCACGTCAGCCCACCTGTGTCACCGACCGCCCTCATCCCGCCCCCTGCCATCCCGACGCTCTGCCGTCCTGACCCCGTGCTGATGTTCGGCGCACCGTAGCCTCGTCCTCCGTGCCGGACTCCAGCAACTACGACGCGATCGTCGTCGGCGGCGGTCACAACGGCCTCGTCGCCGCGGCCTACCTCGCCCGCGCCGGCAAGCGCGTCGTGGTGCTCGAGCGCCGGCCGCTCGTCGGTGGTGCCGCGGTCACCGAGCAGCCGTGGGGTCCTGACTACAAGGTGACGATGCTCTCGTACGTCGTGAGCTTGCTGCCGCCCTCACTGGTGCGCGACCTGCAGCTCGAGCGGCACGGCTACCACGTGTACCCCCAGGGCCCGTACTTCGTTCCCTATCCCGACGGGCGCTCACTGCAGCTGCCGAGCGACAAGGCTCGCCGTCGCCGCGAGATCGAGAAGTTCTCGGCGCGCGATGCCGACGCGATCGAGGCCTGGGACACCTGGCTCGAAGGCCTGGCCGAGGTGCTCGGCCCGCTGCTGTCGGCGGTGCCGCCGCCGGTCGGCAGCCGGAGGCCGGGCGACCTGGCCGCGCAGGCCGCCCTCGCGTGGAAGCTCCGGCGGCTCGGCGTGCGCGGCACGGCCGACGTCACCCGGCTGTTCTCGATGAGCATCGCCGACCTGCTCGACGACTACTTCGAGTCGCCTCAGATGCTGGGTGTGCTGTCAGTGAGCGGCGTGATCGGCACGTGGGCCGGCCCGCGGTCGCCCGGCACCGCGTTCGTGATGGCGCACCACAAGGTCGGTGACGTCGGCGACGGCTCGCTCGGCTCGTGGGGGTTCCCGCGTGGCGGGATGGGCGGGCTCTCCGCGGCGATCGCTGATGCCGCCACGGTCGTTCGGTGCGGAGATCCGCGTCGACTCGCCGGTCGGCGCGGATCCTCGTCGAGGGCGGGAAGGTCGCCGGTGTCGTCCTGCCATCGGGCGACGAGCTGCGGGCGCCGACCGTCGTGACGACCGTCCACCCGAAGATCGCGTTCCTCGACCTCGTCGACCGCAACGATCTGCCGGCGGACTTCGTGCGCGACATCGAGCGGTGGAACACGCGTAGCGGCACGGTGAAGGTGAACGTCGCGGTCGACCGGCTGCCCGAGTTCACGCTCGAAGCCCGGGTTCGACCCCGAGGTGCACGGCGGCACGATCGTGTTGGCCCGCTCGCTCGACGAGGTCGAGGGTGCGTTCCAAGAGGCAGTGGCCGGGCGCGCCGCGACAGCGCCCGTTTGCGGACATCTGCATCCCGTCGGTGTTCGACCCGACGTTGGCCCCCGAAGGGCACCACATCGTCTCGATGTTCACCCAGTGGGTGCCGCACGAGTGGTCCGACAAGCCGATGCCCGCCGAGCTCGATGCTTACGCGGATCGAGTGATCGCGAGCGTCGACGAGGTCGCGCCGGGGTTCACGTCGTCGATCCTGCACCGCACGGTGATCGGCCCGCACGAGATGGAGCACGAGTACGGCCTCATCGGCGGCAACATCTTCCACGGCGAGCTGTCACCCGATCAGCTGTTCCACATGCGGCCCGCACCCGGCTACGCCGACTTCCGCACGCCGATCCCCGGTCTCTACCAGGCGGGCTCGGCGACGCACGGCGGCGGCGGGGTGACGGGCATCCCCGCGATGAACGTCGTGCGCCAGATCGCGCGCGACGAGCGGGCGCGTCGGTGGGACCTGAGGGCCCGATCGGCGCCGCAGTCAGGGAGCGGGAAGCGTCACACTGAGGGGCCGGCCCTCGACGGTGCCTCGGGCCATGGCCTGGGCGTCGGCGATGCTCGCGTCCCACGATGCGGCGACATCCGAGGTGCCCTCGGGGCTCGTGACCTTGATCTGCGCGTCGACCTTGCCGCTCGTCTGATCGAGGGTCGCGGTGCCGTCGATGCTCACGTCGTCGGCGAACTTGGCGCCCTGGAACGTGAACGTCGACGTGCTGTCGTCGACGGTGAACTTGCCGCCGCGCAGGCCGCTTCCGTTGTCGCCGGTCATCACGCCCCACTGCGCGATCGCGTCACCGACTTCGGCGACAGCGACGGTCGCGATCTGACGGTCGAGCGCGGTCGACGCGTCGCCGGGCGCCGCGGTCGCCGCGGTGGCGTCGGTGGAGTGGATCGAGAACTTGTCGACCGTGCGGATCTCCGGGATGGTCTCGGCGCAGCTCGTGTCTCCGACGGCTGCGTTCGTGATGAAGTCGTCGACGATGGTCGACGCGCATCCCCACGAGTCGTCGAGGGCGGTCACGTGCCCGGTGTTCGCGACCTGCACGAAGGTCGCGTTGGGGAAGAGCTTCGCGGCGGCGTCTCCTTCGGAAGGCGGCGTCAGTGTGTCGAGGTCGCCCGAGAGCACGAGCACGGGCACGTCGGGGAAGTCCGGCGAGGTTCCTGCCGGAGGATCGTTGCGGTCCGACGCCGGCCACGTCGCGCACTGATCGAGCTCGTTCGCGGTCGATGCCTGCCACTCGGTCGCGGTCCACGGAGCGAACGTCTCGGGATGCGTGCTCTGCTGCACGCCCAAGGCGCGGTCGATGTCGGACAGGCGGTCGGTCGTCGAGTGGGACTCGTCGAACACGGTCGGGTAGTCCGAGCAAGTCGCGGACAGCGCCACGCCGGCCGAGTACGACGCGAGTGAGTCGGTGCTCGTCGTCGTGAGGTCGTGGGTGAGCAGCCTGACGAGCGGCGGGCGGTCGCCCGCGAGCCACGCAGCCGCAGCGGCATCGAGCTCGCGGTAGACGGTCCAGTCGGTCGCAGCCGAGAGCAGCAACGAGAGCAGGCTCGACGGGTCGGCTGAGACGTTCACGGAATTGCCATCGGGGTCGGTGGTCGTGACCCGGACCGGCATCTGGCGCAGCGACGTGAGGAGGGCAGTGATGCGATCGGACGTCGGGGTCCCTTGTGCCGCGCACGTGGTGCTCCGCGCGCACACGGCGTCGAACGCTCTGAGCATCGCGGGCACCCGTGACGCGTGGAACGGGTCGCCTCCGGTGACGGGGAACGCGCTGTCGAGCACGAGCGTCGTCAGCAGGTCTCCGTGGCGGGCCGCGAACGCCTGCGCCACGAACGTGCCGTAGCTGTCGCCGTACAGGTCGATGTGCCCCGCGTTCAGGGCGCCGAGCACATCGGCGAGGTCGTCGGCGACGGTTGCCGCTCCGTAGTCGTCCGCGGAGTTGCCCATCTGCTTCGCGCAGTCGCTCGCGGCGGCGATCGAGTCGTCGCCCTGCTGCAGCGCGCTGCAGCTCAGAGGAGACGACCGGCCCGTGCCGCGGTCGTCGATGAGCAGCAGGTCGCGGTGGTCCATGATCGGCGCGAACAGCGTGAGGTACGAGTCGCGCGAGCCCGTCGACGAGAAACCCGGGCCGCCTTCGATCGCGACGATCGTGCCCTCGGACTTCGTGCTCACGTCGGTGCGGGGGTGCAGCTCGACGCCGATCGAGAGCTGGTCGCCGTCCGGATGGCTGCGGTCGAGCGGCACGTCCACCGATCCGCACCACGCACCCGTGACGTCTTTGCACGGGTCGAGAGAGACCGAGCCGAGGGTGATCGGCGCGTTGGGATCGAGCCCGCCGGCCGCGGTGGTCGCCGCTCCGTCGCTCGTCGGGGGCGTCGAGCCGGTGTCGGGCACCGTCACGACGGGGATCTGGCTCTCGTCGATGACCTTGCTGCATCCGGCGGTGACCAGCGCGAGGGCAGCGACGACCGCGACGACGGCCACCCCGGCTCTCGATGTCACGCGTCGATGGTACGTGCGGCAGGGTCGTGGCTAGGTTCGCGCCATGGATGCCCCCGTGGACATGAAGGCTGTCGCGCAGCGCGAGGTGACGGCAGCGGGCCCCGCGCTCGTCGAGCTGTCGCACACGGTGCACTCCCATCCCGAGCTCGCCTTCGAGGAGGAGCGCGCTGCCGCGTGGGTGGCCGACGCGCTCGAGCGGGCCCTTCACGATCGAGGCCGGGGTTTGCGACATCCCGACCGCGTTCGTGGCGACGGCGGGGTCAGGTCCGTTCACGATCGCGATCTGCGCGGAGTACGACGCCCTGCCGTCGGTCGGCCATGCGTGCGGGCACAACGTGATCGCGGCAGCCGCCGTGGGCGCGGGTCTCGCGCTCGCATCGATCGCCGACGACCTCGGCATCACCGTGAAGGTGATGGGCACGCCAGCGGAGGAGAAGGGCGGCGGCAAGATCCTCATGCTCCAGCGGGGGGCGTTCGAGGGCGTGCACGCGGCGATGATGGTGCACCCGATGTCGTCCGACGACCTCGACCACATGCCGTGCCTGGCCATCCAGGACTTCGAGGTGCGCTACCACGGCAAGACCGCGCACGCGTCGGCCTATCCCGAGCTCGGGCTCAACGCGGCCGACGCGCTGACGGTCGCGCAGACGGCGATCGGGCTGCTGCGCCAGCACATCAAGCACACCGACCGCATCCACGGGATCGTGCTCCACGGGGGCGACGCGCCGAACGTCGTCCCTCACGAGACATCGGGACGCTGGTACGTGCGGGCGAAGAACCTGAAGCAGCTCGACGAGCTCGAGCCGCGTGTCGTGCGTTGCTTCGAGGCGGGCGCGCTCGCAACCGGCTGCACCGTCGACGTCGAGAAGGCCGGGCCTCCCTACAGCGAGTTCGAGCACGACAAGGGCCTGGCCGCGTTCTACCGCTCGAACGCCGAGTCGCTCGGGCGCAAGTTCGCCGACCTGCCCGAGGAGGTCGCCCAGAGGTTCGCCGGATCGACCGACATGGCGAACATCTCGCTCGCGATGCCGAGCATCCACCCGATGCTCGGCCTCGACTGCTTCCCGGCTTCGAACCACCAGCCCGAGTTCACCGCCGCGTGCATCACGCCCAAGGCCGACCAAGCTGTGGTCGACGGCGCGCTCGCGATGGCGTGGACCGTCATCGATGCGGCGACGGACTCGGCGACGCGGGAGCGGCTGCTCGCGGGAGTGCGGGCATGAGCGGCGACGGCGCCGCGATCGATCCCGACAAGCTCAAGGCCTACTCATTCCTCCTCTTCTCGAAGCTCGAGGGGGCGATGACGTCGGGGATGGTGCACCTCGGCGACCGGCTCGGCCTGTATCGCGCGTTGGCCACGGCGCCCGTGGGCGGATGGACGTCGCAACAGCTCGCCGACGCCTCCGGCCTCAACGAGCGGTGGGTGCGGGAGTGGGCGCACAACCAGGCCGCGGCGAAGCTGCTGTCGTGGTCAGAGGACGCGGACGGCGTCGAGCGGTTCACGCATGACGCCCGAGGCGATCGCGGTGCTGTCCGATCCCGACCATCCGGCGTTCGGGATGGGGATGTTCCACCGGCTGCCGCAGACGATGCAGACGCTCGAGCCCATCGCCGAGTCGTTCCGCACCGGCATCGGCCTCGACTACGACGCGTTCGGGCCCGAGGGTGCGGCCGGAATCGAGCGGAGCTTCGGGCCGTGGTACCGCAACTTCCTCGTGCCGGTCGCGCTGCCTGCTCTGGATGGCGTCGTGCCGATGCTGGAAGAGGGAGCGAAGGCGATCGACATCGGCTGCGGCGCCGGCATCGCCGTGCTCACCATGGCGGCGCAGTACCCGAAGTCGACGTTCGACGGCTACGACATCTCCGAGCACGCGCTCGCTCGTGCCGAGTCGTCACGCGAGAAGAAGGGGTTGGCGAATGCCGGGTTCCACAACGCGCGGCGCGACCCGATCCCGAGCGATCGGTCCGTCGACTTCGTCACGACGTTCGACTGCATCCACGACATGACCGATCCGGTCGGGATGATGGACACGATCCGCTCGGCGATCAAGGACGAGGGCACCTGGCTGCTCGTCGACATCAAGGGACGCGACTCGTTCGCGGAGAACATCGAGAAGAACCCGATGGCCCCGATGATGTACGGCGTGTCGGTGATGTCCTGCATGTCGTCAGCGCTGTCCGAGCCCGGCGGCGCCGGCCTGGGGACGTTGGGCCTGCCCGAGTCGCTCGCCCGCACGATGACCGCCGAAGCGGGGTTCACGAGGTTCCGCCGCCTCGCCATCGACCACCCCGTGAACGCCTTCTACGAGGTACGCCCGTAGCCCTGCGCCCGTAGCTAGGTGTTGTGCCCAGGGACGTTGTTGACAGTCCGCGGATGAGTGAAGCCCCCTGGGCGAGTGTGGAGCTGCTGAGGCAACACACTCGCACCGGAGGCTCTCGTGCACCGTAACGCTCCATCTCACGCCCGAAGGTCGACTTCGGCTGTGTCAGCGGATCGAGGCCGGTTGGACGGTCGCGCATGCGGCGGAGTCGATGAACATCTCGCGCCATCGCGCGCACAAGTGGTGGCGTCGCTATCAGGACGAGGGCGTGGCGGGGCTCGAGGACCGCTCGAGTCGTCCGCGACGTGCCCGCACCAGACGCCGCCGCGCGTGGAGCGGCGCATCGTCGCGTCTGCGCCAGCACCGCAAGCTCGGTCCGGCCCGTCTCGCGGGCATCGTGGGGGTGCCGGCGTCGACGGTGCATCGGGTGCTGGTCCGTCACGGCGTGAACCGGCTCGATCACTCGACCGGGCGACCCGGGCAGCCGATCCGCCGGATCGAGACGACCCGTCCCGGCGAGCTCGTCCACATCGACTCAAGAAACTCGGCCGGATCCCCGACGGCGGCGGCTGGCGTGTCCACGGCCGAGCCGCCGGACGCGAGCGCCACGGCACGCGACGACCGCGGTCGGCTACACCCACATCCACACCGCGATCGACGCCTACTCCCGGCTCGCCTACAGCGAGTTCGCCGGCGACGAGAAGGCGCCACCGCGGCCGCGTTCTGGACTCGAGCCGTCGCGTTCTTCGCCGACGCACGGCATCACCGTCGAACGGATCCTCACCGACAACGGCAACTGCTACCGCAGCCGCGACTTCGACCGCCGCGCTCGGCGCGCATCTGCCACACCCGCACCCGGCCCTACCGGCCCGCCACCAACGGCAAGGTCGAACGGTTCAACCGCACCCTGCTCGACGAATGGGCCTACGCCCGGCTCTGGACTCAGAAGCCAACGCACCCGCGCCCTTGACCGCTGGCTCCACCGCTACAACCATCACCGCCACCACACCGCCATCGGCGGCCCACCCGTCAGCCGCGTCACCAACCTGGCGGGCACAACAGCTGACGCGCATGCCGCTCTGGCAGTCGTGGAAGCGCTGGCTCGTGTCCGAGGGGAAGTTGCCGAACGCCGTCGACTCCTACCGGCTCGTGGGTGCAGTCGTTCTCCGAGTGGTGCGTCGCCCGAGGCCGGCCGACCGACCCGACACGATGCAGACGCGCGACGACTTCGCCGAGTTCATGATCCACCTGCTCTCGCCGACCAGGAGCACAGGGACCGCCGGCTCCCGCTTCAGAGGGCTCCGCCGGTGGTTCCGGGTGGCGTGGTGAACGAGGACGAGCCTCGAGGTCTCACCGATGGTCCGGCTTCTGCTCGCCACGGGCCCCGACGTGACACCACCCGTGGTGCTCAGCGACAAGGACCTGAAGGCGCTCCTCCCCGACACATGCGAGAAGGCGAAGGATTTCCACAGCCCGCGTGGAGCGTGGGGGGGAGGGTTCACCTGCAGCGTTAGGGTGTGGTCGCTGGGCGACGGCCCCCCCCGTGGGGGCTTAGGGACTCGTGATCTCAGCGAGTCTGGCGACGTGTCCCTCGGGGCCATCGCCCCGAAGTGAGCAATCTTTCCCCCAACGGCGGCCTCGCGACCGGCGCCCCCGCAGGATTTGGGTTTTACGTCACGGTCACCTTCCGGTACGGGGGCGGCGGGACAGACCTGCCCCCGAGTCTCCCCCGCCCCCCCGCAGGCAAGCAGTCGGCCCCCGCAGGCTGTTGCCCGCTTTCACCCCGTCGGGCTGTTACTGCGAATCTGTCTGAGCGCCCCCCCAAGGCGGGTGATGAGGCGGGCGGCTCTCGGCCCGGGGGGAGCGGCGACCTCCTGGGTTGGTCGTCGTTTTTCTCGTGGCGGGAGCTTTCGGTCGGCGCTTTCGACAGCAGGCCTAGAGGTTGACTGCGTCGGTTGTTGCTCCCGTGCCGTTGCCAGCGAACGCGGTCAATGTGTCGGCCGACACGAAAGCACAGATCCAACGGTTCGGGTTCGGCGAAGGCGCAACGTCGGCCACCGGCGCTCGTCATCCCGTTGCACGGCCCGACGGGCGAAGTGTGGGGTCATCAGCTCCGGCCCGACGAGCCGCGTTGGATCGACGGACGCATCGCCAAGTACGAGACACCCCGCGGGATACGCATGGGTATCGACGTGCACCCGTCGATGCTCCACCACCTCGGCGACCCGACGATCCCGATCATCATCACCGAAGGCGTCAGGAAGGCCGATGCCGACCGATATCGGTGCTCGGCGTGCCGGCGATACATTGCTGCCTCTGGACCTGGCGCAGGTCGAGAACGATCGTACGGACTCACAGCGCTCGCCGATTGGGAAGCAAGTTGCTCAGCACTTGTCGGCCGACAGGTGCTCGTTCACGTTCGACTCCGACTCATGCTCGAAACAAGCCGGTGCACGACGGCTCTCGCGTCGGCTCGATGATGTTCCTCGCCCGCGCGTTGACGCTACGACGAGTTACGTGTATCTCCCTCACGCCGATGCGCGCCCGCCAAGGGCGGCCTCGACGACTGACTCGCACACGGTCACGCGCTCACGACCTGCACGCTCGCCACCGACGAGCTGCGCCGTCCGAACGGCACGTACCGCGGCGCCGACGGCCGACACGTTCGACGACGTCCCAGAGGAGGACGGTTGCGAGCTGCTCGCGGCGTTCGCGGACGAGAGTCGCAGCGGTATCTCGCCAGGGACCCCAGGCGCAAGGCGAGGCCGTCGACGTCTGGTCGGGCGCACTCACACGCTCGAAGCGTTCACGACTCACCCCGGCTCACCGTGAGAGTCGCCTGATGCAAACGGTGTGGGAAGACGCGGCTGCTCGAGCTGATCGAGCAGCTGGCCCGCGAGGCCGGCTCGTCACCTCGCTTTCGCTCGTCGTACATGTTCAGGTCGATCGAGGACATCCGAGCTTGCCTGCTGATCGACGAGGTCGACGCGATCTTCGGGAGCCGTGGGAAGAACGACGCGCACGAAGATCTGCGCACCCTCATCAACGCTGGGTTTCGCCAAGGCGCAGTCGTCGGTCGGATGGTCGGCGACGGCGCCGGGATGATGCCGAAAGAGTTCCCGGTGTTCACCCCGGTCGCGGCTGGCCGGGATCGGCGACTGCCTACCCGAGACCGTGGCCCGACCCGTGCCGTCGTGATCGAGCTTCAGACGTCGTTCCCCCGACGATGTCGTTCAGCCTCTCCGGCGTCGCGATGCCGTGGCCCGGTTCGATCCTCTCCGGCGTCGGCTCGAAGCATGGGCGCACGCAACCTCGACGACCTCGCCGACGCGATCCCGATGATGCCGTCAGGCATCACCGATCGAGCTGGCCGACACGTGGGAGTCGCTTCTATAGCGATCGCCGACCAGGCCGGTGGCGACTGGCCCGACCGGGCGGGGATGGCCCCAAAGGCTGGGACTCGTTCCGCCGACCCGCCAGGAATCCCGTCAAGTCCTCGACGCCATTGCCACGACACGGTGCATGCACACGACGCATCGCACGCAAACCAACCAGATCAAGGCACGGCAGCCGAGGCTCGCGTCCGTCGCCCGGTGTGTATCGGCTTGAAGCCGTCGCCACGGTGTGATCACGTGGCGGCAGCCAAGGCCCCGCCCCACGGCGTACGGGGCGGGGCCTTGGGGTAGCGGCACATGCCTCGAGGGCGCGAAGCGGCCGACGGCGTCTGGCGCGTTCCCTGGTGACAAACCACGCTCTGTGGCTTTACCCTCACAGTTGCTACGGGCGGAAGCGGCGGGAGGCGCGGCGGGCCGGCGAGAGGTCTGCAGTTGGTGAGACGTTTGGGGACACCGGTTCGACTCCGGCGTCCGTAGCCCAAACCCGTCTGCGCAAGAGGTCTTGAGTCGGGAACGCATCGCGTGTGACGGACTGACCGACAGACGCAGCTCCCGCTCTCGCGAGAAGTCAGTGGGAGCGACGCGACTCCCGTCGCGAACATTCACGGGATAGCGTCTTTCGCCGATGAGCGAAGCGCGAGGCCCGTCCGTTTCCGAAGCGTTGGAGGCCTTCAGCTACTACCACATCCTGGAGGTGGCTCCCGGCGTCTCACTCCAGCGACGGCGGGCGAACCGGCGGACCAGCCAGCGAGTGGGTTAGTGATGGGCTGTCGGAGGGAAACGCGGACCACAACACTCCCAACTCCCTCAGAACTGGCGTGCGTGGAAACTGCGGGGCGGTTGCACGATCGCCGACCCGGCGTTGTTCACCAGTCGCCGCAGCGTCGGTATCGCCCTTGGGGATTCCGCGCCGAAGCGCTCGTATGGTGCGACCCACACCGCGAACCAGTGGCCGTAGAAGAATTGGCGGCTTAGTTTCGCCAAGGGGAACCGCCGACTGCGGTAGGCGACTACCGGTCCTGGCAGAAGCCCAACCGGAACCCGGAGAGTTGGGCTCGCCAGCAGAAATCGACGTCGCCGCCGCTGGCGAGCTGGTCGTCGAACCCGCCAACCGCTTCGAAGACGGGAGCAGTGACTCCGAGGTTCGCCGTGATGGCAGACGGAAGAAAGTCGTGGCGAACTGGGACCGACTCGGGCCAGAGGTTCGGACTCGTGGGTCGTTGAACGGTGAGTTCACCGATCGCGCCGCCGACGAGATCGGTTGTCTGAGCGCCGCCGTCATGCTCGCAACCCAATGGTGGTTGACCACGTCATCGGCGTCGCAGAACAGGTACACATCGCCTCTTGCGTGGGCAGCACCGATGTTCCTCGCAAAGTATGACGTCGGGACTTCCGGTGCCGTCGCGAGGCGCATGTTCGGGCGGTGGCGGATAGAGGCGCCGATCATCGTCGCGGTTGCATCAGTCGAGCCATTGTCGACCCAGATGACCTCATACTCATCGGGTGGAACCGATTGCGAGGCGAGAGCCTCGAGTTGCTCGAGGACGTAGTGCGACGCGTTGTACATCGGGACGATGACTGACGCTTTGGGAGTGGCCATTGCGATAGCTCCACGTGACTCTTGACCACCGGATGGCGCCGGAGGTGGGGGTGGGATCACGAGGGACACGACTCGTGCGACGATTATAAGTCCCGGCATCTGTGAGCAGTGAGAACGTGTCGTGAACGTTGTGAAACGGCGCCAACCTCCCTGGTCACTGCGGCCAAGTCACACTGGTTCGGAGCGAGCGACCCAGCCGGCCCACTGGCGCACGCGCCGACGCGTATGCGCAAGCCAGGTGTCGACGACGACGTGGACGGGGATGTGCCGCTCGACTGCGAATTGCTTTTCGAGCACACACACGCCGTGACCCACCGGTATCTCCGACACACGGAACGCGTCTAGCCGCCGTCCAGTTGTGCACGATGCGCCGCTCGTCCTTGCGCTCGTAGTCGTCGAGGTCGGCGCGCCGCCGACACGCAGGCGGTGCGCTACGTCGTGCAAGCACGCTTCGCCCACGTCTGGTCCAGCTCGGAGGTCCGTCGATCACGATCGCGTCGATGGAAGCCGGAAAGGGCCCCTCGGCATAGGTCTCGTAGATCGCACCGCCGATTCGCCGGAGCCGCAGTGGCCGCAAGGTGACAGTGAGTCGTTCCTCGCCGACCGCACAATCGCGCACCAGGCCCGCGCGTGTGCTCGAGGTAGGTCTTGTCGCTCTCGATCGATTGGATGCGGGCCGTTGGAAGCGCCAGCGCCAGACGCACAGATGATGGCCCGGAGCCAAACTCGACGATCGTGTGCGGTTCGAGCTCAGCCAAGTCGCGCACGATTTCCGCGAACGCCCCGGCTCGCCCAGACTCCAGGCGTGGCCGAGCGAGGGCCCGATCGGCAGTGTCATGGCCACGGGTGCTGTCGTCTCACCGCCGTCCACGTGCGCAACAACCCCAGTCCCGGGACGCGAGTACTCCACGATCGCTACTTCCCCCGAACGCGCCACGACCAGGACCGAATCAAATCCCATCAGCGAGCGGCGTGATGCGAGGCAGGGTCCTTTCGGGCGGGCTCAAGGAAACCCCAGGCCCACAAGAATCTGGGCAGGGCGTCGTCGGGACGCTCGCGAGCACAGAGCCACAAGCGGCGCGCACTGGACGCCTCGGAAGGCCGTCGGTTCGCGTCTGCCGTGACCTGGGGCATCTTGATCAAGACACTCGCCGATGTCGTCGCGTCGACCCTGCTCGATTCAGCAGCCGCTCAGCACACGTGGCGACGTCGTCGCATCGACCGTAATCGGAAGGCGTCGCGCACGCGAGCCGAGTGCATCGGCTCGAGGATGACTTCCGCGCTCACGCTTCGACGCTGTTCATGCCGGCCGCCGGCCAGAGCGCGAACTGGACGTCACGTCACCACACGTCACGGCGTTAAAGAAAGAGGCGGGCGGAAACCGTCGGCCCCGCCCACGGCGGACGGGGCGAGGCCTTTGCACGGTGGGCCACCGTTTTGGGCATCCGCCCCGCGACGCGAAGAAGGGACGCCCGAAGCCGTCCCTTCGGGTTCGCCACAAGAAAGGCGGCTACTCCTTGTCGCCGGCGGTGTTACGCCTTGGTGCGGACAACCGCGACGCTCATCGTGCCAGTGTTGTCGTCGTAGTTGCCGGGACGGTCGTTGATGACGACCTCGACGTGCACGACCTTGCCGTTGCCGTCGATCGTGGTGGGGTGGTCGAGCGCCGTCCACGTGCCGCCGTCGATGCGGTAGAGCATGCCGCCGACCTGGGTGCCCTCGCCGACGAGCGGCGCGTAATGACACCGTACCAGACGACATCACCCACGGTGTACGGGAAGTTCGTTTGCTCGACGCCGAGAGCGTCGTAGAAAGTCGTGTGGGCATCGTCGCCGAAGTTCCAGTGATTCACGCCACTGGCCGTGATGACCATCGTGGTGAACTGGCTGTTCAGCGCGGGCGGGGCCGTCGGCACCTCGGAGGTGACCGCCACGCCGATGGCGGCGGTGGTGCTGCCGGGGGCCGCCGCGGGCGAGGCCACGGCGGCGATGGGCGCGGCCACGGCCGCAGCGGCGAGCACGCCGAGGATGAACTTCTTCATGGTGTTTGTCTCTCTCCTGGTGACCGTCGTGGTCACTCACAGACACCACGACACCACTCCACTTACCGTTCCTGAATGGGTGAAGGAACTGGAAGTAGGTCCGAACGACCTATGCGTTCGGTTGAGTTCGGCGGCGGCGACACGATTCGTCGTCACCAGGGGCAGCAGCTCCCCCGCAAGCGGACTCGTAGCGTCGACCGTGCTCGAAGAAGGCGCCGTGCTCGCGCGCGGAGGTGCCATCGGGTCGACGATGCCGGCGAGATAGACGGCAGGGTCACAGCACGGTCGTATTGTCGAGCGGCGTCGGGGTGGCGCTCGACGGGAGGAGGTGGGCGATGTGGTCAACCACCACAACGCTCGCGTCACCAAGAGCAGTAGTGCTGCGGGTGGAGCTCAGAGTGCACAGCAGTAGCGTTCGCGCTAGCCCCAGCCGAGCGGGCGGGCACCGTCAGGCCGGCATGAACGGTCCCGGAATCCACGATGTGAAGTATCGGCTGCGAAACCTGCTGCGCGATCACGGTTTCGAGGTCCTTAGGGTGGTGGCCGCCGTCGAGTAGAGCCCGTCATGGCGGAGAGCCTTCTCGGCCTCCAACTTCACTGGCTCTTCTCCATCCTGCAAGTGGACACGGTGCTTGACGTCGGCGCGCACGTCGGAGAGTACGGCACAGGGCTCCGCCGCAACCGCTTCGAGGGCCAGATCATCTCGTTCGAACCGGTGCAGCGAACTTCGAGCAATTGCGCCCGTAAGAGCGCGGGCGACGGTCGGTGGGACGCCGTGCACATCGCTCTTGGATCCGAAGATGGTATTGCGGACATCAACGTGACGAAGGAAGCGTCCCTCAGCTCCTTCCTCAACCCGAACGCATACGGACTCCATCAGTTCGAGCGAGGTGCGGAGCTCGACCATATCGAGCACGTCCCCGTGCGTCGCCTGGATGGAATCCTGGATGAGTTGCTGCCCGACTGGAAGGCGCGGCGCATCTACTTGAAGATGGATACGCAAGGATGGGACCTCGATCTTGTCAGGCGCGATGGACGTGCTGTCAAGAACGGTGGCTTTCCAGTCGGAGGTTTCTGTGCACGCCATCTACAACGGCATGCCGCATTTCGACGAGTCGATCCGTCAATTCGAGAAGCACGGCTTCAGCGTGTCGGGACTCTTCCCGGTCGGCCGTGACCCACAGTTCCGCATGATCGAGTTCGACTGCGTCTGCGTGGCCAACGACGCCGCCCGCGCCGGGCTCGACGACCGCGACGGCATCTGAGCGGGCCCGGATGGTGCGAGCGGCACCGGGCTCGTCGAATGGGACGAACTGGGTGTCGTCCGCGGCGAGCCCGTCACCCGCGGTCAGCCGCTCAAGCCCCTCGGCGCGAACTTGGACGAGCTCGCCGAGTTCATCGCGCCCGAGCTCACGACCTCCGTTAGCCGGTCGAGGAGGACGTCGTGCCGGTGAGCGGCGAGCGTCGCGTTCCCCACCACCGCCGGCCTTACGTGCGAGAGGCGCCGTCGTAGGTCCGTGACAGCGGAGTCGGTCGCCCGGTCAAGGGCCTTCCGCTTGTTCGTGTCAGGATCTGCTGCTAACCCGTTCACGCAACGCAACAAACTCGCGCATGACCTTGCCCTTGACCTGGGCGGCACGCCTCTGCAGCGAGGGTCGGTCACGCCTTCTGATGAGCTCGTCGAGTACCACCGGGTCGTCGAGGGGTGCGTCGCCGCGCTCGACGATGACGAAGCCCCTGTACACCTCGATACGGGCAATGAGGCCGGGCTGGCTCCCCATCATCCCAATGAGGTCAAACACGAGACGGACCAGCGGTACCTGAGTCGCGCGGAGTGAATCGCCGGTCTTCTCCTCCGGCAGGAATGACCAGTACCAGTCCTCCAGCGCGTACAGACCGCCGGGACGAAGGCGCGGGAAGAGCAGTTCGAAAGAGCGGCGACTCAGCCGATACAGGTGCGATGCGTCGTCGATCACGAGGTCCAAGGGAGCCGAGTCCCCTTCATCGATGACCCGGCGCAACATCGCGCCGTCCTCCTGGCTGATGCGCCAGTGCGTTGTGACCTCGGGGTGCTGTCGTAGGAACTGCTGGAGCAGTGGGGGGTCGCCGTAGTCGCTGATATCGATAGCGGAGAGACGGCCGGGTTTGGCGATGAGGTCCACAGAGCAACGCTGCCGCCCGCCCAGATGCCGAGTTCGAGCACGCGGTCGGCGGCGAACCCGGGGGCGTCCGCGAACACCTGCCCGTAGTCGTCGATCATCGTCCGGGCTTTGAGGATCCAGAACGAGTCCGTGGTCTCGAGTGGCCCACGGGTGTCGCCCGGATGCATGCGAAAGCGCCAGTCGTCGATCGAGAACTCCTGATCGTTCACCCACGTGATGCGGGAGAAATCAGGCACGCCCATCGGCGAACCGTACCGGGCTCTGAACAGTGCCGGCCTCGCACGGCAGAGGCGTGGTGTGTCGGGTGGCGTGAGCGGCGGCGGCTCCGGGGCGAGATCGTCGTCGGCAGCGACCGGGTGGCGTGGTCAACGCATTTCAGCCCCCACAGCGCTCGCAACTGACCTGGGAGACGGCACCGAACGTACAGCGTTCACTGTGAACGTCTACGAAGTCGGCGTCGGGTCCGCGGCTTTGAAGCGCAGTCGAAATTCGGGTGACGGCGCCCAATGGCTGTGCTCGGTGAATATCGCCGGTCCGTCGGCCGTCGTTTCTAAGCGGCACCCGAAGCTCAACTCGCGGGCCACGACAATCGCAAACAGCCTCGTGAGCGCCTCACCGATGCAGGCGTGCGCGTCGAGGCCGAACGGGGAATACTCGGAGCGAGGTGGCATCCCGCGCGCGAACCGGCACGGGTCGAATCGCTCAGGATCGGCGAAAACGTCTGGGTCGCGGTGGCTTTCGCGCACCAGGACCCGCAGCCACCATCCCGCGGGGATTCGTGTAGCCCTCGACAACGACTGGGTACTGCGTCACTCGGAGCACAAACTCGCTCTGGGAGAGGCGAATCGTCTCG
The DNA here is from genome assembly GCA_963726495.1 of uncultured Acidimicrobiales bacterium. Classification (GTDB taxonomy): domain Bacteria; phylum Actinomycetota; class Acidimicrobiia; order Acidimicrobiales; family DATKAS01; genus DATKAS01. The sequence goes on along the minus strand of CAVSCP010000006.1, from coordinate 232,777 downwards.
GAAACCACCCAGGACGCGGGCTCGTCGTCGGCGCCGGCCTGACGTATCCGGTCGCACCATTGCTGATGATGGGCCAGACGGTAGACAAGCCATGTGAGGAGCCCAGCGACATCTTGTCGTGACGTGTCGAGCATGTGGACGAGATTGCTCGTCACCACCGGGTCGTCGAGCGCTTCCGGTACCTGCTCAGCGAGCGCGCGCAGAGCGCTCGCCGATAACTCGTCGGGATGCAGCGATCGCTCACGAATGATCGCGAACTGCTCGACCAGGTCGTCTGGGTCCGCCCGTTCAGGAAAGAGAGAGTCGTAGCGCGAGAAGAGCTCGACCAGGCGCGCGTGCAACGTGGCATCGGTTCGCGGATCAACCCCAAGGAACACAGTGATCCACGCGTCAAGCACCAGCAGCTCCAGGCGGCTGCGAATCGGTGATTCCGGCGACGCGATATCGGCGCTTTCGGCCAACCAGGTCGCAAGGTGACGCCTGACCGCCGCTTCCATCGCCGGTCGAGCGGCCTCTCCCGTGCTCGGGGCGAATGCGCGCGTGAACACGGCGCGGCTGGCCCGATGACGGTCGCCCACCTGGTTCCGCACAGCGCCGCCCTCGACGCGGTCGCCGTCGCTGAATGCCGGGGGACGAAGCTCGTCGCGGTGTTCGCGGAGGATACGCCTGCCCAGTTCGACTCCGCCGACCGCGACCGCCCGCTGATACAACATGTTGGTCGTGTAGATCGGCCCGTAGTGATTCCACTGTCGACGGTAGAAGCCGTCCTCGAGAAAGGACGTGCACAGTGGGATCGCGAGTTGACCTGGGGGCAGGCCGCGTCGTTGGAGCTGCCGTGAGCTGTTCCACCAGCGGTAAAACGCGACCGCTAATGCCTCGACCGCGAGCGCAACGACCAGCACAAGACGGGCCGCAGGCACCACGATCGCGAGCAGCAGGACCGCGAGCGCCGCAGGGACGACAAGACGCCACGGCTTGCGCGGCGGGCTCAGCGGGAACGCTAACGACATGTACGGACTTCGCTGGAGATCGGCGCTCCGCACCATGCGCACGGTCTGGATCGGGTGGGCGAGGAACGGCACCACTCGCCACGGCACTCGGACGACCCGCCCTGCGTCGCGGAGCAGCGGCACGATAACTCCCTGCCTCCCGCCCGCCGCCACCACCGCCCACTGTAAGGGCGTAGCTCCGGGGCGTCGAGAAATCATTGATGCTTTGCGAACGGGCTGGGCTGAGGTTGGGTGCGGCGCGGCTTTGGGGTGCTCGCCCGTGGCGTGCCGTGAGCATGGCGAGCTGTCCTGGTCCCCTGAACGTGGCAAGTCGTCAGCGCGCGCGAAGGCCGTGTGTGCGTCGTGCCTGGTTCGCGGTGGAATGTCTGGCGACCGGGCTCGAGGAACCCGAGGGCATCTGGGCCGGGCTCGGATGGCAGGGCCGGCGCCGGCTGCGCGTCGAGCGGGGCGAGATCGTGGTCGGACGGCATCGGGCCGTGGCATGAGTCTCTACAGGAACTCCCCGGCCAGTCTCCCGGCCTGTTGTATGCCCTCTCGCCCTCGGGGTCCGAATCCGAGAGCTCCAGGTTCGGCAGTTCGCCACCTACATGACGTGCCCAGGCATCTCCCTGGGGTGTCCGCCGTGCGACGTGCCGCGGCGCCGGCCAGCCGTTCGCGTCGGCGAGGTCTACGGCCACGCTCATCAGCGCGGTCGCGACGCCGCGTCGTCGCCAGTCAGGCCGGACGTACACGAGACCGATATCGCCCTCCTCGTCGTGACCCACCGCCCAAGTGAGGCTGGCGACCGGGAGCAGGTGGGCGAAGGCGTGCACGCTTGCCACCTGGGGGACCGAGGCCGGGCCGGGTCTGGTGATGCATACGAACCTCAGCTCGAGACCGGTCACGATCTCTGCATCGCCGATCTCGACGACAGGCACAGGCATCTCGGGCATCTGCTCCCTCCTCGGTCAACGCATTACACCGCCCACAACGTTCACACGTGACCTGGGGAAGGCGTACTAGGTACAGCGCTCACTGTGAACGTCTACGAAGTACGGCCATAGTCAGAATTCAGTTGTTTCGCTGGTCAGAGCCGGTGCAGGTCACCCGACAACGGTAAGTCACTGCATTTACAACGACCGGTCATGCACCGACGGGTGGGCATACCGAACCCGAAGACGGGCGTGATGCCCGCTGACCGATGCCGCTCCGGCAGTCGTGGGAGCGCTGGCTCGCGTCCGAGGGGAAGTCGCCGAACACCGTCGACTCCTACCGGCTCGCGGTGCAGTCGTTCTCCGAGTGGTGCGTCGCCGAGGACCGGCCGACCGACCCGACACGACAGACGCGCGACGACTTCGCCGAGTTCATGATCCACCTGCTCGCGACCAGGAGCACAGGGACCGCCGGCTCCCGCTTCAGAGGGCTCCGCGCGTGGTTCCGGTGGCTGGTGAACGAGGACGAGCTCGACGTCTCCCCGATGGACGGATTGAAGGCCGCGCGTGCTGATGTGATGCCGCCGTCCGTGCCGACAGCAACCCCAGCCACGCGAGCTGCGACCGTGCAGCACGCGCACTTCACGAACCGTGACCGCAGATCGTCAGGACGTCACGCCAGCGATCGGCGGCCCGGGCTTCACACGCTCGCACCGGATGACTGCGGCATACACGAAGGGTCGAGTCGCCGGGTCTGCGGCGAGCCTGCCGACGACCGGACCGACGGGGACGTACACCGACCTGACCCCAGGCTCGCTGCAAAATGCCGCGAGTGGCCGATCGACTTCGCTCGGCTGTGCACGGTCGGCCGGCTGGGCGCCGTCGCCGGTGCATGCTGCGACCGCGAGCGCCATCGCCGCCAAGACAACTACCCACCGCCGTGCCACACGGCGAGATTACGACCGATTCCTGACCGCGGGCATCGGACGATGACCCTGCCTGTCGAGGTTTCAGTTACTCGCCAGCCCGGCGCCTGCGTGCTTGTGCAAAGGAGCTTCCCTCGATGATCTGTACGAATACAGCGAGATCGACCTCGATCACGACGGGCCAGAACATCCCCTTGGCACCGTCCTCGAGTCCGCGCCAATCGTGTTCGATCAGAGCACGGCGCGACCGAACGGCACCCGCGGCTGGCTGATGCAGTGGCGGACGGGAGCCGACATGGTCCACCCCGACGCCGCCCGAATCCTGAAGCTGTGACGTCGGGCTGATGATCGACTGTCGGGCCGCACATGGTCACGGTCCCGGTAGTCGCAGGTCTGTGCGAGGTGTGAAACAGGCCGGCGACATCCCCGCTCGACGTCTGTCCCGCCGCGTAGCCTCGCCTCAATGCCGGAAGGGGATGCGATTCAGGTCAACCTGTACGACAAGGCGCGGATGGCGGTGGCTTTCGGCCGTGATTATCTGACCCGCAAGACCCTCGACGACGAGTACCTGATGTGGTTGCTGTTCGCGAACGCCGGGATGCAGAATCCCGGCAACCTGTTCCTTATGGACCTCGCGGTCCGCGAGCTGCCGACGACGAGCCCGATCATCGAGATCGGCAGCTTCTGCGGCCTGTCCACGAATGCGATTAGGTACCTGCTTCACAAGCATGGGCGGTCGAACCAGATCTTCGCGGTCGACCCCTGGACCTTCGAGCGATCGCAGACCGCGCCGACGCTCGGCGACTCGACGATCACGATGGACGAGTACACCGAGTTCGTGATCGACGCGTTCCGTCGGAACGTTGCCTTCTTCTCGCGGGAGACGCCCCCGATTGCGATTCGGATGACCTCGGACGACTTCTTTCGGAGCTGGCAGGACGGCGCGACAGTGACGACCCTGGATGGTGAGGCTGCCCAGGCTCGGCGGGACGATCAGCTTCGCCTACATCGACGGCAACCACACCTACGAGTACTGCCGTCGGGACTTTGACAACACCGACCGTCACTTGGACGTGGGCGGCCTGATCCTGTTCGACGACAGCGCCGACTCGGATCCGTTCGGCCTCACTCGGCTCATGAAGGAACTCCACCGCCCTCCCGCACTACGAGCTCGTCATGAGGAACCCGAACTACCTCTTCCGCAAGACCTCGTCGAGGTGACACACGGCCGCGCGGAAGCGGCCGCCGCGTGTCGCATCGGGCTATGGCCCGTCTCTCAAGTCGTCGTACACTTGTTCGATGCCGACCGAGATCGTCACCCGGGTCAAGAAGTGCGGCTACTTCGCGGACTGCACGCGCTCCTGGATCGTCCCCGTTCTGCCCGCCATGAGTTCGGCGGCCTCACGGCAACGACGATCGGTCGATTGGAACGAGTCCACGGCCATCCCATGAGGGTGCGTCGGCGCTCGTGAATTGGCGGAGAACGGGTTGGGTTTACGTCATCGTCAACGCGGGCATGGAGAACCACACAGGTGTGCAGCCGGCCCGGGGGCTCGCTGCCCGTTACCCGTCGGGCTGACTGCGAAATCATCTGAGCCCCAAGGCGGGGCGATGAGGCGGGCGGCTCTCGGCCGGGGGGAGCGGCGACCTCCTGGGTGGTCGTCGTCTCGGGCGGGGGCTCGTCCGTCCCGGTCGGGCTCCGTCGCTCTCCGGGATTGGGTGACGGAGTGGGCTGCTGCACGGGGAGACGTTGAAGGCCCCCACCCAAGCGAGCAGGGGCCTTCAGTTGTGAGACCGCCAAGCTGGCGTGTCGGGAGCTGGCCGCCGGGTCGAGGCGCTGTTGTTGTTGCTGTGGTCACCCCAGGAGATCGGGGCGATGCTTCGCCTCGAGTTCCGCGGACCGGCCGGAGATGCGGGTGTCCCACGAGACGATCTACAAGTCGCTGTACGTGCAAGGCCGCGGTGAGCTGCGCCGCGAGCTGGACCGCTGCCTGCGCACCGGTCGGGCCCAACGCCGGCACCAAGGCCGCGTCGAGCAGCGCGGCCAGATCCCGAACATGGTCATGATCTCCGAGCGGCCCGCCGAGGTCGAAGACCGGGCCGTGCCCGGCCACTGGGAAGGCGACCTCATCATCGGCAAGAACAACACAGTCGCGATCGGCACGCTGGTCGAGCGCACCACCCGGTTCGTGATGCTGCTGCATCTGCCCGACGGCCACGGCGCCGAGCAGTCCGCGACGCGATGGCCGCCACAGATCGCGACCCTGCCCGAAGCGCTACGCCGCTCGATCACCTGGGACCAAGGCATCGAGATGGCCCAGCACGCCCAGTTCAGCATCGACACCGGCATCGCCAGTCTACTTCTGCGACCCGCACTCGCCCTGGCAGCGCGGCAGCAACGAGAACACCAACGGGCTGCTCCGCCAGTACTTCCCCAAAGGCACCGGCCTCTCCGTCCACACCGCCGCCGACCTCCACGCCGCCGCCGACAGCCTCAACGGCCGACCCCGCCAAACCCTCGCATGGATAACACCATCCGAACGACTCGCCGAGCTCTCGTTGCACTCACCGATTGAAACCGCCTGCCCCAAATCATCAATCTCCAGCGTCAGTTCGGCGGCTTCACGCGGTGGGCGACCACCACGCCTTGGTCGTAGGAGTCGACGACGAACTGGCCGCTGCTGACCAGTGAGTCGAGCAACGTGCGGCTCGGGAGGTCGAGCAGGAACGTGTTCACCGCGAGCCACTGCACGGCGCCAGGGTCGGGATGCTCGGTCCCGTCGACGCCGTAGTTGCTCGAGGTCCACGGGTTCGGGAACGTGTAGATGAGCTGGCGGTGCGCGAGGTGGGGCACGAGGTTGTAGTCCGCGCTCACGGCGGCGTCCGTTCGGGATCTCCGCGACCGCGTGCGACTTCGCCGCGGTGTCGAGCCCTCCCGCGATCGGCCAGTAGCCGTCGTGGTAGCGCACGCTCACCGGTGACGGTCCCCACGCGTGCGTGGCGAAGAGCGCGAACGCGAGCGTGACGATGAGCACCGTCCAACGCGGGCCGGCTCGTCTTCGGAAGCGTCGATCGAGGAAGGCGATCCCCTCGACCATGCCGAGCGCGAGCGCGACGACCGGGAGCGCGGCGTAGTGGTAGCGGACGTCCCAGGTGAAGTTCGCGGTCGAGAGCAGGTTCACGATCGCCTGGGGCGCTGCCCAACAACAGCAACCCGGGCGCGGCCAACGGCGTGAACGCCATCGGCGCCATCAGCTCGACCGCGTAGCTGCCCGCGCCGTTCTGCTTGAGCCGGCTCGCGACCGCGCCGGGATCGGTGACCGCCGTCTTCGCGACCTGGCCCGGCGAGTCGCCCAACGTGCCATAGAGCGGCCCGTACACCGTCCGGCCTCCGGCGAGATGCGGCACCATCACCATCGCGAACGCGGCGAACCAGATCGCGCCGACCGCGATCGTCGCGGCGCCGAGCCGCCAGCGCTTCCGCAGCAGGTAGAGGAGCCCGAGGCCGATGAACAGGAGCGCCAGGTCCTCCTTCCAGATGATGGCGAGGAACACGAACACCCAGTAGGCCCCGATGCGGTTGCGCTCCGCGGCGAGGTACGCGCACAGCACGGCCACGATCGCGATGACCTCGGGATGGAACGTCTCCCAGGTGAACCACTGCACCGACGGCTGCAGCAGCCAGACGAGCGCCGGCACGAGCGCGGCCCACGGGCTCCTGAGCCGATCGCGTGCGAGCACGTAGATCGGCACGGCGCCGAGCGCGAGCACGACGACCTGGAGAAGGTCGATGAACTGCGGTCCGGCACCGAGCCAGTAGAACGGGACGAGCAGGAAGTACCCGAAGGTCGCGTGGTGGCCGAAGATCGGGAGCCCGCGCACGGTCGTGAACCAGTGGCCGTGCGACAGCTGCCAGATCGACTGGTCGTGGATGCCGAGGTCGAAGTCGATCGTGCCGTAGAGCTCGTGGCGCCGCCACACGAGCATGCCGAACACCACGATCCAGATCAGGATCGCGACGCCGAGGACGATTGCGGCGGGGTGGGTGTCGTCGAGGAGGACCCAGTCGCGGCGGCGGGAAGCGGCGGGCGCGTCAGCGACGGTCGCGCGCACCGGTGCACCCCGCTCGGCTCACGCGACGCGACGCTACTCTCCGCCTCATGGCGCACGAGGTGAGGGCAGTGGTCGCGAAGGCCAAGCAGCAACCGGTCACGATCGAGACGATCTCGGTCCCCGATCCCGGGCCCGGTGAGGCGCTCGTGAAGGTGAAGGCGTGCGGCGTCTGCCACACCGACCTGCACTACCGCGAGGGTGGCATCAACGACGACTTCCCGTTCCTGCTCGGGCACGAAGCCGCGGGCGTCGTCGAAGCGGTCGGCGACGGCGTGACGAACGTGAGCCCGGGCGACACCGTCGTCATCGCGTGGAGGGCGCCGTGCGGCACGTGCCGGTCGTGCGCGAAGGGTCGCCCCTGGTACTGCTTCAACTCCGCGAACGCCACGCAGAAGATGACCCTCGACGGCGTGGCGCTGTCGCCCGCTCTCGGCATCGGCGCGTTCGCGGAGAAGACGCTCGTCGCGGCGACGCAGTGCGTGCCGATCGACCCGAGCGCGAGGCCCGAGGCGGCCGGACTCATCGGCTGCGGCGTGATGGCCGGCCTCGGTGCGGCGATGTACACGGGCAACGTGCAGCGCGGCGACACGGTCGCGGTGTTCGGCTGCGGGGGCGTGGGCGACGCGGCCATCCAGGGTGCCGCGCTCGCCGGCGCCCGCACGATCATCGCGGTCGACATCGATCCCCGGAAGCTCGAGTGGGCGAAGTCGTTCGGCGCGACGCACACGGTCAACAGCCGCGAGGTCGATGCCGTCGAAGCGGTCAAGGAGCTCACCGGCGGCAACGGCGCCGACGTCTGCATCGAGGCCGTCGGCAACCCCGAGGTGATGAAGCAGGCGTTCTTCGCTCGCGATCTCGCGGGCACGCTCGTGCAGGTCGGCGTGCCGAACCCGACGATGACGATCGAGCTGCCGATGATCGAGTTCTTCGGTCGGGGCGGCGCACTGAAGCCGAGCTGGTACGGCGATTGCCTGCCGAGCCGCGACTTCCCGATGCTGATCGACGTGTACCTCGCCGGTCGGCTCGACCTCGACCGCTTCGTCAGCGAGACGATCCCGCTCGAGGGCGTGGAGGAGGCGTTCCATCGCATGGAGCGGGGCGAGGTGCTCCGCTCGGTGGTCGTGCTCTAACGCACTCGGCGGAGCGCGGCTCCGGTCGTGGCCGGCGACGCGAGCCCGAGCTCCTTCGCCGCGGCCTCGCGCACCCAGTCGATCATCTCGCCGCGCGTCGACCACGCCCTCGTGGACGGTGAGCTGCACGCCGAGGCCGTCGAGCAGCGCGGTGAGCCTCCACGCGGCGCCGTTCGGGTCGTCGCACAGGAACTCGCCCGACTCGACGCCCTCGAGGATGATCTGCTCGATCGTGTGCTTCCACGCGAGGTCGAGCTCTTGGGAGATGTCGCGGAGCTCGCGGCTGCGCATCGCCTCACCCCATGAGTCGATCCACAGCAACCACTCGGGTTCGCTTTCGCTCGGCGAGTAGAGCTGGAAGATGCGCTCGAGCTTCTCGATCGCGGTGTCGCCCTCTGCGACCGTCGACGCGAGACGGGCGAGGTCCGACTCGGACGCGTAGCGCAACGCCTCTGCGAACAGCGCGCCCTTCGACTCGAAGTGGTAGTGGATCAGTCCGCTCGACACGCCGAGCTCATTCGCGACGTCGGCGATGCGCGTGTTGGCGAACCCTCGCTCGATCACGACCTTGCAGGTGGCTTCGAGGATCTCGCGGCGTCGTTCGTCGACGCTCGGACGCGGCACTTGCCGCACGTTACCGCGTGCGTACCAGGGAAGAAAGTCATCCGGCGTAGATGTTCAGCCGATCTTCACGTGCGAAGCCCACGAGCGTGATGCCCGCTGCTGTCGCGGTGTCAACCGCGAGCGATGACGGCGCCGAGACCGCGACGACCGTCGCGAAGCCTGCCGCCCATGCCTTCTGCACGATCTCGAAGCTGGCGCGCCCACTCACGAAGAGCCCGAGGCCCTCGGCGGGAGCGCGCCGTCGAGCGCTGCATTGTCGAGGAGCATGCGCCCGACGACCTTGTCGACTGCGTTGTGGCGTCCGATGTCCTCCCGCACGACGAGCGGCGCGCCGCTCGAGTCGAACGCCGCCGCGGCGTGCACTCCGCCCGTCGCGGAGAACAAGGTCTGCTCGGCGAGCACGCGGCCGGGCACCTTGGCGAGCACGTCGAGATCGACCGGCGGCGACGACAGCTTGGTGAGCCGAGCGCACAGCTCGTCGATGCTCTCGGAGCCACACAGCCCGCACGACGACGTGGTGGTGGTCAGACGGGGAGTCGGCTCGGGCGCGACCCCTCCGGTCTCGACGCTCACGACGTTGAACTCGGTCTCGACCGCGGAGCCGGTGCCGCAGTAGCGCACGGTCTTCACCGGCGCGCCGGCGAGCAGCCCTTCGGCGTGGAGGAAGCCGACCGCCAGCTCGAAGTCGTGCCCTGGTGTGCGCATCGTCGTCGTCACGAGGTGGTCGTCGAGGCGGATCTCGAGAGGCTCTTCGACGATGAGCTCGTCGGGCACGCGGCGAGCGCCGTTGTCGTCGTGCTTGACCACCAGCACCTTGCGGGTGCGTCCCCGTGCTCCACGACTCGGTGCCACGGGCAAAGGCTACGACCGGGCGGCGTCAGAGGCGCGCGCCACGTCGAGCAGCGTGAACCCCTCGAACCCGTCGATACGCAGGTGTGCGGCGGTGAGATCGTGGCCGGCCGTCATCGGGCCGGGCGCGGCGATCACGAACATGCCCGCCGACGCAGCCGATTGCGTGCCCGCTTCGGAGTCCTCGAACGCGACGCTGCTCGCCGGCGCGGCGTCGAGCAGCGCGGCACGCCTTCAGGAAGGGATCGGGGAAGGGCTTGCCCCGTTCGACCCGGTCGATCGTCGCGAGCACAGGGAAGTAGTCGGTGAGGCCGAGCCGGTCGAGGTGGTACTCGATCCAGTCGGACGCCGAGTTCGACGCGATCGCCATCGGGATGCCGTGGGCACGCGGATCTCGTCGAGCAGTGCCTGCAAACCCGGGCGGAGCACCGTCCGGTCGTTGATCTGCGCACTGTGGGCGCGGTTGCGGCGCCGAGCCTCGTGCGCGTCGACGGCTCCGCCGGTCGCGTCGACGAGGTCGTCGACCCAGCTGGCGCCCCACATGGTGCCCGCTGCCTGCATCCAGGCGTCGGGTGCGAGCTCGAGGCCGAAGTCGGCGAACGTGCGTCGCACGGCCTCGTACACCGCAGTCTCGGTGTCGACCATCGTGCCGTCGAAGTCGAACACGATCGCCGCCGGGAACACGGTCGATGAGGGTACCGGTCAGCCGTACGAGGTCAGATCGCCCCACATGTCGGCCCACGGTCGTTTGGGGCCGGCGCAGACCCAGATGGGGACGCCTTGCTCCTCGTTGTCGGCGCCCACTCCATTGTCGACGTGCGCGGCAACGCTGCAACCGTTCCAGTACGCGTCGACGTAGGCGCGTTGCGTGAATCCGATCACCACGACCGGGCCCGCGCCGTCGGGCGGGATGCCCCAGTCGCTGTACGAGTTGTGGCCGGAGTACGCACGGGGAAGCCCGAACGCCCCACCGAGATGGTCGATCGCCCCCGCTTCGCCGTAGTTCGAGGTGAAGAGGATCGCGCTCTGCACGCTGGTCGGGGGGCAGCGTCTCGACCACGTCGGCGACGAGTGCCGTGAACTCGGGCCAGCCGATCGTCTCGAGCGCGTCGTCGTTCAACGCCGCGACCGGGGAGCCGCCCACGTCCTTCACCGGGAGGAGCGGCAAGGTGATGATGGCCGAGGTCACTGCGCTGACCGTCACCAACGCGCCCGACCGCGATCACTCGGCGCGGCTTCGTCATCCAACGATCGACGACGACGCATCCCGCCGCGAGGTACACGAGAAGGATCGGCGCGACGTAGTAGCTCTTGCCCGCTCCGATGAACACCGCGACGAGCAGCACCGGATAGGTGAACGCCAGCGGGCGCAGCGCCTTCGTCTCGTCGCTGCGCCAGAGCCACAGAAGTCCGGCGCCCCAGATGGGAAGCAACAGGGGCCCGAGCAGAAGGAGCTGGAGCGGGATGAGCTCGGCCCGGTTCTCGGCGCCGTCCTCTCGCGCGATCGCACGAGCCATGTCGATCTGCGGCCATCCGTGGGTCGCCTGCCAGATGAGGTTCGGGCTCCAGATGAGCACCGCGAGCGCGGCGCCGACGAGGAGCCACTTCGAGCGGAGGACGTCGGATCGGCGGCCGATCACGATCCCGACCCCGAGCGACGCCACCAGGAACAGGACGAGGTGCTTGTTGAGGAGCCCGATGCCGACGACGAGCCCGACGACGACCCAGAGGCGCGGATCGGCTCCTTGAAGGAGGCGCGTCACCAACCACAGCACGAGCACCCACGCCAGGACGTCGAAGGTGGTGGTGCTCAAGATGTGAGTCACCGCGAGGAGGACGGCAGCGACTGCGCTGCACACCGCGGCGAGGATGCGCGCCCTCGACGTGCCCCCGAAGTGCCGGCAGAGCGACGCCGAGAGCACGACGAGCGCCATGCCGACGAGCACCGACGGCACGCGCAGGGCGCGAGGCGACGCGCCGAACACAGCCTGCGAGATGTGCCCGAGCAACGGGGTGAGGGGTGGCTGGTCGACGTAGCCCCATGCGAGGTGGTGGCCGGCTTCGATGAAGTAGAGCTCGTCGCGATGGAAGCCGTAGCGGTTCGCGGTGGCCAACAAGACGACGCCGAGCGCCGCCGCGATCCCACCGACCGCGAGGTTTGCTCGGTCGTCGCACGGCCGTAGGTTGCCATCACTACGCTGCCCGCCGATGACAGCCACGATCATCGACGGCACCGCGACCGCAGCCGAGACGCGCGCGCGGGTTGCCGAGGCGCTGCGAGCGGCCGGGTCGCCGTCGGTCACACTGGCGACAGTGCTCGTCGGAGAGGACCCTCCGAGCCAGCGCTACATCCGCGGCAAGGCGAAGGCGTCCGCAGGAGGTCGGCATCACCTCGCGCGCACACCGACCTGCCCGCGACGTCGTCGCAGGCCGAGGTCGAGGACGTCGTCGCCGCGCTCGCCGCGGATCCAGACCGTCCACGGCATCCTCGTGCAGCTGCCGCTGCCCGACGGGCCTCGACTCGCGTCCGGTCATCAACCTCATCCCGCCCGCGAAGGACGTCGATGGGCTCACCGATGCCAGCCTCGGCCGGCTCGTGCAAGGAGTGCCGGGCCATGTCGGCGCGACGCCCCGCGGTGTGATGGAGCTGCTCGCGAAGTACGAGGTGCCGATCGCGGGCAAGCGGGCCGTCGTGATCGGGCGCTCGCTGCTCGTCGGGCTGCCCGTCTCGCTGCTGCTCGCTCGCAAGGGCACCGATGCCACGGTGACGATGGCGCACTCGCGCACGCCCGACCTGCTCGAGGTGTGCCGCGCCGCCGACATCATCGTGGCCGCGGCGGGCTCGGCGCACATGATCACTCGAGACCACGTGAAGCCCGGAGCCGCGGTGATCGACGTCGGCGTTTCGCGGACCGCCGAGGGCATCGTGGGCGACGTCGACTTCGATGCGGTCGTCGAGGTGGCGGGATGGCTCACGCCCATGCCCGGCGGCACCGGCCCGATGACGATCGCGTGCCTGCTCGAGAACACCCTCGACGCGGCCCGCATGGCGGGAGCCCTCTAGGCGTATCCTGCGCCGCGATGTTCGATCTCACGGGCAAGACGGCGCTCATCACCGGCGGCTCCTACGGCCTCGGCGTCGTGTTCGCACACGCGCTCGCCGATGCCGGCGCCGACATCGCGCTCACCGCGCGCTCGACCGACCTCCTCGAGAAGAACGCGGCCGAGATCGCGGCGAAGGGTCGCAAGGCGACGGCCCACACGGGCGACGTCACCGTGCTCGCGGACGTGCAGCGCGTCGTCGACGAGGCGATCGCGGCGCACGGCAAGATCGATGTCCTCGTCAACAACGCGGGCGTGAGCGACACGCGCGGCATCGCGAGCGAGAACGTCGACGCCGACACGTTCCGCCGCACGATCGAGGTCGACCTGTTCGGCGTGTGGAGCTACGCGCAGGCCGTCGGGCGCCACATGCTCGAGCGCCGCTCGGGCTCGATCATCAACATCTCGTCGATGCTCGGCAGCGGCGGATCCGAGTACGTCAACCCGGCGTATCACGCCGCCAAGGCCGCGGTGAACAACCTCACGCGACTCGCTCGCGACCGAGTGGGGCGACAGGGGAGTGCGGGTGAACTCACTCTCACCGGGCTACTTCGTGTCCGAGATGACCCGCGTGATCTTCGAAGACCTCGGGCTCACGCCGTGGGTCGAGGGACGCACCCCGCTGCGCCGCCTCGGCGAGGACAAGGACCTCGTCGGCCCGATCGTGTTCCTCGCGTCGGACGAAGCCGCGTACGTCACCGGCGCGAACCTGCTCGTCGACGGCGGCTACTCCGCCGTGATGGGCGCCAACCAGTTCCAGGTGCCGTGGCATCTGTGGAACGTGCCCTCGGCGATCGGTGAGACCTATCCGGGCATGGCGCCGCTGCCCGACACGATCAACCAGCAGGGCCTGCCGGGCGTCCACTTCCCGATCCCCGATCGCACCTAGGAGCACACTTGACCGAGCCCCGACTCTCGAAGCTGTCGCGCTCGATCGCGGGCAAGGTCGCGATCGTCACTGGCGCGGCGAGCGGCATGGGTCGCGCGACCGCGCACCTCTTCGCGGACGAAGGCGCGCGCGTCGCGGTCGTCGACCTCGGCGCCGACCGTGTGAAGGCCGTCGTCGACGAGATCACGTGCTGCGGGCGGTGAGGCCGCGGGATACGTCACCGACGTGAGCGACCCGGCGCAGATCCACAAGCTCGTCGACGACGTCGTCGGCCAGTTCGGGGGCATCGACATCCTCGTGAACAACGCCGGGGTGAGCGTGCTCGGGGGCGCGACCACCGACGAGGCCACGTTCGAGGACGGGTGGCGCCACACGTTCGCGGTCAACCTCGATGCGCACGCACGTCTGGTGCGCGCCGCGTTGCCGTACCTGCAGGCATCCGGGGCGGGCCGCATCGTGAACATCGCGTCGACCGAGGGGGTGATCGCGACCGGTGGTCTCGCCGCGTACACCGCGAGCAAGCACGGCGTGATCGGCCTGACCAAGAGCCTCGCGGTCGAGCTCGGCCGCACGGGAGTGACGGTCAACTGCATCTGTCCCGGCCCGATCCGCACGGGCATGACCGCAGGCATCCCCGAAGAGGCGAAGGAGACCTACGCGCACCGCAAGGTGCCGCTGCGCCGCTACGGCGAGCCCGAGGAGGTCGCCCACGGCACGCTGAACTTCGTGCTGCCGGCCTCGTCGTTCATGAACGGCGCCGTGCTCGTCGTCGACGGAGGCATGACGATCCGCCACACGTGATCGCCTGGGTCATCTGTCTTCGGCGGTGATCCACTTCGAGGTTGTCGGCGGTTGCCACGTCTCGAGCGCGTCGAGCAGCGCGTTGGGGTCAGAGGCTTCGAGCAGCAGGGCTCGGTGCTCGCGTTCGAGGAAGCCCGCGTCGACCGCGCCGTCGAGGAACGCGACGAGCGGCGCGAAGTAGCCGTCGTGGTCGAGCAGGCCCGCGGGCTTCGCGTGCAGGCCCAGCTGGTTCCACGTGAGCACCTCGAACAGCTCGTCGAGCGTGCCGAACCCGCCGGGCAGCGCGATCACCGCGTCGGACAGGTCGTACATCAGCGCCTTGCGCGTGTGCATCGTGTCGACGATGTGCAGCTCCGTTCCCGCGTGCGCGACCTCACGATCGACCATGTGCTTCGGCATCACCCCGATGACCTCGCCACCCGCAGCGAGCACCTCGTCGGCGAGCACCCCCATCAGCCCGACCGAGCCTCCCCCGAACACGACGCCGTGGCCGCGTGTGACGAGCGTGTGCGCGAGCTCACGGGCAAGCGTCGCCATCGCGGGATCGTTGCCCGGCCTGCTCCCGCAGAAGACGCAGACCCTCACGCGCTCCGCCTCACGGCGCGCCGTCGAGCAATCCGGTGAGGCCCGACGGCTCGTGCACGCCGAGCACGAGCTGCTCGAGGATGCCCATCCCGACCCGCTCCTCGCCGCGACCGGTCAGGCGAGCGCGGCACAACGCCTGGATGTGGATGTTCTGGATCGCCAGCGGATCGAGCTCGGCTGTTTTCCACCGCTCACCCCCGACCGCGAGATCGCCCTTGAAAACGCCGTGCGACCACTCGGGATGGAAGTACCCGATCCCCATCATCTGGAACGTGACGATCGGCTCGAGGTCGACCGTGAGCGGGCTCGCGTTCCAGGGTGACATCTCGATGCGGGCATGAGTGGCGCGACGAGTGCCCGGCTCCCAGTCGATCGTGCACTGCACGCTCGACATCGGCTCGGCCGAGACGCTGAGTCCGCCGGTGTCGAGCACGGGATCGGTCGCGGCATCACCGAGCACCGGGATCACATAGCCACTGCGATGCCATTGCTGCCCATCGCCGTGCTCGTTCACGTCGAAGTGCGTGCACACGTCGTCGAAGTTCACCGGAGCCCACAGCCAGTAGAACTGGGGCGCCATCTGCGCGGGCGCGCCCGGCGCCCGTTCGCCCACGCCGCGGATCCCCCACGACCGATCGCGCGATCCCCACGTGCTGTCGCGGTGGAGGTCGACGCGCTCGCCGTCGATCTCGATCCACCCGTCCCACGTGCCCCACTGCGCGAGGCGGGTGTAGTCCATGACCACGCGTGTGCCCGCGACGTTGTGGAAGCGCGGCTCCTCGACCGCGACGGTGCGAGCGTGGAACGTCACGTCGGCGCGGATGCCGTGCTCCGGCGTATCCACCTTCAGGTTGAGCGTGCGCAGCGGCTCGCGGACGTCGACGGCGATCGGGCCGACCGTGGTGTGGCCCCGGTCCGCCGTCGCGAGCGCCGAGGCGTGCACCGAGACCTGCAGTCCGTCGCGCACGACGCTGAACGCGGCATCGATGACCCGGCGGTTCGGGTAGAGACCCATCGCAGCGCCGAAGTACAGCGCGCCGTCGGTCGTGTACCCGTTGAAGAAGTAGCGGTCGTAGTGGTTCAGGTCGCCCGACGCCGTGTGCGCGATCGGATCGCCGGTCTGGTGGATGGGGTAGTCGTCGAAGGCGCTGAGCACGCCCGCACGCTACGCGACAGGCTTCGCGCCATGGACGGGTGTGAGGTGTGCCAGATCCAGGCTCGCAGCGAGGCTGGTGACGACCCTTGGGCGGTCGCTCGGCTGCAGAGCGGCTACGTCCAGCTGTACCGCATCCAGTACTACCGCGGCTACACGTTCTTCTCCGCTCGGCGCTGCGTGCGCGAGCTGCACCTGCTCGCCGCCGACGAGCGATCGTTGTTCCTCCACGAGATGGCCGAGGTGGCGCACGCGGTCTTCCGGGCGTTCGCTCCCGTGAAGCTCAACTACGACATGCTCGGCAACGGCGTGCCGCACCTGCACTGGCACCTCGTGCCCCGCCATGCCGACGACCCTCGCCCGTTTGCCCCGATCTGGGAGAACCTCGACTTCCTCCGCCTCGCGTGGACGGGGCACGAAGAGACCGACGGCGAGCTGCGCGGCGAGCTCCGCGCGCGGCTCCTCGTCGAGCTGCGGCGGGCGGACGTGACGATCGAGCGCGACTTCCTCGAATAGCGGCCGAGATTGGTAGGTCGGGGGCAACATACGTGCCCCGAGCTACCAATCCCGAACTGGGCAGCTACAGCGAGAACACGCCGTCCGCCGCGAGGGCGATGCCGAGGATGACGAGGGCCGCGCCGACGAAGCGTCCCGCGCCACGGACGACGCGCGCGTGCTCAGCTGTCGTTGAGAGCACGACGAGGATGGCGACCCCCACGAGGGTGGCGACGACGGGGGTCGCCACGCCGTGGTCAGCGCCAGCCATCGAGCGCGCCCGCGCCGAGCGCCGGGTTGACGAGCAGCGGGAAGGCGATCGGCACGAAGCCTGCCTTCCACCCCCGGAGGGCGGGCTCGGGCTTCGGCGCGCCCGCGAGCAAGTCGTGCGCGCCGACGACAGTGATCACGAGCCCGGCACCGAGGCGGAACGTCGACGCGCTCACATCGAGCAGATCGAGCAGTGGCGACGCGAGCACCGCGAGCACGACCACTGCGGCAACCGCCGTCACCGCGCCTACCGCGGCCGCCGGCACGCGGTCCGGTCGAGCGGGAAGGGCCGACCACGCACGGGGTGGATTGGTCGCCGCGGCGACCGCGAGGCCTTCGACGAGCACCGTCGCTGCGGTGAAGTCAGCCATACGCGACGAGCGTCTCGAGCGCGTGTTGCTGGTAGTCCATCTGTGTGATGTTCGAGTCGAACCAGGCGCCGTTCGCCTGAGGGTCGGCCGAGGTGTCTTGGCGGGCGACGAGCATGCCGACCGCGCATTGCATCCGGTCCCTGATCGCCACCGCCTCGCCGGATCGGCCGCGGGCGATCTCGTAGCGGGCGAGCGCGCCGAGGCCCTCCCCGAGGGTGCCCAGGCCAGACGGCAGGGCTTGGTGGCCGCGGAGGAGAAGGTTGACGCCCTGGTTGGTGCGTTGCGACTCCCAGCGCACCTGCACGCCGAAGATCCCGGCGAGGCGCGTTGCGTACGCGTCGGTCATAGCGACGAGGTCGGGCGACGGCGGCGTCGCCCAGTGCTGCATCTCGTCGAGCGCGTACGCGCCCCAGTGGTCGGAGGTCGGCGGGAAGATGTTCTCGGCGTCGTCGCGGTGCTGCATGATGTACCGCCCCACGCGCTCGGCGGGCTCGCGCCATCCCGAATCGGGAAAGAGGCGCTCGAGACGGGTGAGGGCAAACCACAGCTCGCCGGTCGAGAAGCTCAACGTGCCGACCGCGCTTTGGGTGGCCGGGAGCCAGTTCGCGAACACCTTGCCGTCGGGACCGACCATCCCCACGAGGAAGTGACCGAGATCAGCCAAGTCTTTGTCGTACTTGGGGTCGCCGGTGTCGAGTCGCCGCTGGCCGAGCGCGGTGACGAGCAGCGCGCTGGCGCCTGTATCGAGTGTGCGGCCGTCGCCGAAGGCCGCCCCGCCGAGCTCGGGGTGGAGCCTTTGGAGCGCGAACTCCGTCCCTCGGTCGGCGGTCGGGATGTCGCCGAACAGATACAGCGCCAGCAGCACGCCGGAGTGGCGGGTGTAGTGGTAGTTGCCGAGGTCGGTCTTGGTCGCTCGGTTGTAGCGATAGATCCAGCTGCCGTCGTCGTGTTGGTTCGTGTCGTACCAATGAGCGGCGGCCGCCGCTGCGTGGCTCACGTTCGTCGGCGTGACCGTCGGGCACCGTTCCGGCCGGGTGACGAACACCACGAGCGAGGTCGCAGCGACGACCCACGCCGCGACACCGAGGCCGATCCGCCGAGCGAGCACCCGGTGAGGCTAGGCGGGGTACTTCGCCGCGATCTTCGCGACCGTCGTCAAGTTGCGCATCGTGAGCGGGCCCAGCGTGCGTTCGATCTTGATCTTCCCGAGCGCCGACTCGCTCATGCGGCCGCCGTGGCGCCAGTAGAGCTCCTTGCCCCGGATGGCGATCTCCTCCTCGCCGATGTCCCAGGCGAGCGCTTCCTTTGTCGCGGCCGCGCTGGGCGCACGCTTGAGGAACCCGACCACCGACGTCTCGAGGCTGAACGGCCGATGGACGACGACCTCGGCGAGCTCCTTCGGCGTGCGCACCATCGTCACGACTTCGTAGCCCAGCTCGGCGAGCAGCCCCGCCTCGATCTGGTCCTCGAGCTTCGGAGTCGATGTCGCCTTCGCGTCGAAGACGACGTTGCCGCTCGCGATGACCGTCTCGACGTTCTCGAGCCCGAACGAGGTGAGCAGCTTGCGGAGGTGGTCCATCTTCACGACGTGACCGCCGACGTTGATCGCCCGGAGGAACGCGATGCGACGAGGCACGCCCTCACCCTACGAGCCGACGAGATCCCACCGGTTGCCGTAGAGGTCGACGAAGACTGCGACGGTGCCGTATCGCTCGGCCCTCGGGAGCTCGACGAACTGCACACCCGCGCGCACCATCTGTTCGTGCGTCGCCTCGAAGTCGTCGGTGCGCAAGAAGAACGCAACGCGGCCGCCGGTCTGGTCTCCGATTCGCTCCGCCTGCGACCCCGTCGCCTTCGCCAGCAGCAGCCTCGTCTCGGCTTCCTCCGGGCCGACCACCACCCAGCGCTTCTCGTCGCTCAGCCGGGTGTCCTCGTGCACCACGAAGCCGAGCCGGTCGACGTACCAGCTGATCGCCTCGTCGTAGTCGCGCACCACGAGAGTGGCGAGGCCGATCCGAATCATGCGCCCATCCTGCCGTCGCACGCGATGATCGAGGCGTGCTGATCCACGAGTGGGATGCATCGACCGACGACACCGAGTGGCGGGCGTTCGTCGCGACGCACGGTTTCGGCGACCTCGTCGCCGGCGGGCGCGGACGAGAGGTTCCTGTCGTCGTGCCGACGCAGTTCGTGCTCTCGGGCGACGAGGTGCTGCTGCACCTCGTGCGCAACAACCCGATCTGGTCTGCGATCGAGGAGAACCCGAACGTGTTGCTCTGCGTCGCGGGGGACTGGGCGTTCATCCCCTCGAGCTGGAAGGTGGTGGGGGAGGAGGACCCGGCCTACGGCATCCCGACCACGTACTACGCGGCCGTGCAGATCGAAGGCCGAGCCAGCGTGATGCGTGAGCCCGACGAGGTCGCCGCGGTGCTGCGCGTGCAGCTCGGGGCGCTGCAGCCCGAGGAACGGGTCGTCGATCCGTCAGAGCACGGCGCACGGCTGAAGGCGATCACCGGGCTGCGCATCGAGATCAGCGGCGTGCGAGCCAAGTTCAAGTACGGGGGCAACGTCGATCGCGCCCATCGCGACGCGGTAGCCGAACACCTGGCGGAGCGCGAAGGCCCCGGCGACGCGGCCGCCCTCATGCAGCTTCGGCGCCGGATCGATCGGTGAGGCGGAAGATCGGGTAGCCCGGCAGCGATCGCGATCAGGTCGGCGTCGGGAGCATCGGGGCCGACGCCCTGGAAGAACTGGCCGACCTCCCACTTCCAGCGCTTCAGGTATGCCCGCAGCACCGGGAGCTTCTCGGCATCGGTGAGCTCGCCAGCCGTGAACGGCTCGACTCGGCGCCCGACGCGCAGCTCGCCCTCGCCCGCGGCCCGGAGGTTCTTCACCCACTCGGTCGTGCCGCGAGGGGCGACGAGGAAGCGCTCGCCGTCGAGGTCGAGCACGTTCACCACGGTCGAGCGGATCTCGCCGCTCTTGCGGCCCCTGAGGCGCAGATCTCGGGCGCCCCACACGCTGATGCCCATGCGCACGAGCCGGCGGATGGAGCGGTTCATGAGGGCGGCGCTGCGGGTCGGAGCGACGTAGCGGGCTGCGGGCTGGATGGCTTCGGTTTCTGTGAGCGGTGCTCTCGTCATGGAGCGATAGTCGCGCACTCGGCTCTCCAAATCAAGAGCAGTGCTCGTGATTGTTGCCACTGCTCTCGATTCGGTGCAGAATGCGCACATGCCAACCGCCAGCGCCCCGACGACCGCCCGGGCCCGCGCCCGAGCCGAGATCACCGACGAGATCAAGCGGGAGGCCCGCCGACAGCTCGCCGAGCAGGGCTCCGACCTCTCGCTGCGGGCCGTGGCGCGCGCCCTCGGCATGGCGTCGTCGGCCGTCTACCGGTACTTCGCGAGCCGTGACGAGCTGCTCACGGCGCTCATCGTCGAGGCCTACGACACGGTCGGCGCAAAGGCCGAGCACGCCGTCGAGCGGGCGGGGCCGGGGGTCGCGGAGCGATGGCTGGCGCTCGCCGTCGCGATCCGGGAGTGGGCTGTCGCCCGTCCCCACGACTACGCGCTCGTGTACGGCAGCCCCGTGCCGGGCTACCGGGCGCCCGAGGCGACCATCGCTCCCGCAGCGAGGGTGAGCCTGGTCGCGCTGCGGATCATGTACGACGGCGTGCAGTCGGGCGAGATCTCGCTCAAAGGCCCCGACACGCCCATGTCGAGCGAGGTGCGCAGCGACCTGATCAGGCTTGCCGACTCGGCCGGCCTCGAAGACCTGCCGGAGGACATCCTGGGGCGGGGGCTCATGGCCTGGACCCACCTCTTCGGCACGATCAGCTTCGAGCTGTTCGGCCACCTGCACAACGTGATCCACGACTACGACGCGTTCTTCGAATCGCAGATGAAGCGAGCCGCACGGTTCCTAGTCTCAGGGGATGGCTACGCCCGCTGAGAAGGTCGCGACGTTCCGTGCCGCCCATCGCCCCGGTCAGCCCTTGCTCCTCGCGAACGCGTGGGACGTGGGCAGCGCTCGATTCCTCGCCGGGCTCGGGTTCGAAGCGCTGGCGACGACGAGCAGCGGGTTCGCCGCCACGCTCGGCCGGCGCGACTACCGAGTCACCCGCGACGAGGCGCTCGCCCACGCCGCTGCGCTCGTCGGCGCGACCGAGCTGCCTGTCTCGGCCGACCTCGAGAACTGCTTCGCCGACGACCCGGCGGGCGCCGCCGACACGGTCACGAACGCGGTGGCGATCGGGCTCGCCGGCTGCTCGATCGAAGACTTCACCGGCGATTCCGCCAACCCGATCTACGACATCGGGCTCGCCACCGAGCGCGTCGCCGCCGCAGCGGAGGCGGCGCACCGCGACGGCGACTTCGTGCTCACAGCTCGTGCCGAGAACCATCTCCACGGCATCGAAGACCTCGCCGACACGATCGGGCGCCTGCAGCGCTACTCCGAGGCGGGGGCCGACGTGCTGTACGCCCCGGCGCTCAGCGCGATCGACGACATCCGTGCCGTCGTGACGCGCGGTCGACAAGCCGGTGAACGTGCTCACCGTGCCGGGGCTCCCCTCGATCGCCGAGCTCGCGAGTGCAGGCGTCGCGCGCGTGTCGGTCGGCGGGGCGTTCGCGTTCGTCGCGCTCGGTGCCGTCGCGCGCGCGGGACGCGAGCTGCTCGACCAGGGCACCTACGGTTGGCTCGAAGTGGCGAGGGACGCGAGGAAGACCGTGGCCGAGTCGTTCGAGAGCTGAGAGATGACGACAGCGGTTCGCGTGCGGGCGTACGTGGTGGGGGCCGTGATGGTCGTCCTCGTCGCGTGGCCGTTCACGTGGGGCGCGCACCACGACAGCTTCCCGCTGTCGAACTACCCGATGTTCTCGTTCCCCCGGCACCGGGTCGAACCGCTGTCGTCGGTCGTCGTGCAGATGCCGTCGGGTGAGATCAAGCGCCTGTCGTCACAGCTGATCAGCGGCAGCAGCGAGACGACCCTTGCGTCCGCGACCGTCACCAACGCCATCAACCGCGGCGACGGAGGCAGCGACGAGCTGTGCAACGCGGTCGCGCACCGCCTCGAGGGCAAGCCCGACCTCGCGGGCGGCGAGGTGCTCGTCGTGACCGAGCGTTGGGATGTCGTCGACTACCTCCAAGGCGGTCGGGTGCCAGAGGACCGCACGATCCACGCGCGGTGCCCGGTGCCGTCGTGAGCGCGTTCGAGCGCTGGTACCTCCGCGACGCGCCGCCTGAGCGGCTCGCGGTGATCCGCATCCTGGTCGGGGCGTTCGCGACCGTGTACGCCGCGGTGCGCGTGCCCGACCTGTGGAAGTACGCGGCCTTCTCCGACAGCCGGTTCCATCCGGTCGGCATCAGCGGGCTGCTCGACGGCCCGCTGTCGCCCGCGGTGTGGCACACGCTCCTGCTGGTCACGGTGCCGCTCTGCGTGGCGTTCACGCTCGGCTGGCATCACAAGGTCGTCGCGCCGCTTGCCGCGCTCGCTCTCCTCGTGGTCACGACGTACCACGACTCGTTCGGTCAGCTGTTCCACACCGAGAACCTGATGGTGCTGTACGTGATCGTCCTCGCCCTCGTGCCCGCGGCCGACGCGCTGTCGCTCGACCGGCGACGTGCCGCGGCGCGCGACGTCGACGCGCCGGCCAGCAGCGCTCGGTACGGATGGCCCGCGGTGCTGCTGTCGGTGCTGTGTGTCATCACGTACATGCTCGCGGGGTGGGCGAAGATCTCGAACGGCGGTTGGGGATGGGTGCACGGCGACGTGCTGCGCAACCAGATCGCGTTCGACAACGTCCGCAAGGCGGTGATGGGTGATCCGTACTCGGCCATCGGCGCGTTCTTGGTGCGACACGGCTGGGTCTTCGGCCCGATCGCGATCGCGGCACTGGTCGTCGAGCTCGGCGCGCCGATCGCGCTCCTCGGGGGGAAGTGGCGCAACGCCTGGGTCATCGGCGCATGGCTCTTCCACGCCGGGACCGTGATGGTCATGTACATCACGTTCCCGTTCCCGCTGTCGCTCGTGGCCTTCGCACCGTTCTACGAGGTCGAATACATCCCGCAATGGGTGACCCGTACGATCGGGAGGTGGCGCGACCGTCGATCAGCCCTGGCGCCTACCGGCGGCTGACGCTCGGCGCGCTGCTGCTGCTGGCGGCGATCGTCGTCAGCGGCGCCGCCGTGCGCCTCACTGGCAGCGGCCTCGGATGCCCGGACTGGCCGAACTGCGAGAAGGGCCGCCTCGTCGCTCCGTTCGAGAAGCACGCGCTCGTCGAGTTCACGAACCGCACCATCACCGGCCTCGTGTCCGTCGCCGTGATCCTCGCGGTGCTCGGCTCGATGTGGAGGGTGCCGCGTCGCCGCGACCTGATCTGGCTGTCGTGGGGTCTCGTGGCGGGAGTGCTCGCGCAGATCGTCCTCGGCGGCGTCACCGTGCTCGTCGACCTCTCGCCTCCGTTCGTGATGGCGCACTTCTTGCTGTCGATGGCGTTGCTCGCCGACGCGGTGGTCTTGCACGACCGCGCTTGCCAACGCGGCGGCCCACGCCGGCGGGTCGTCGTGCAGGACGTTGCCACCGCGGTGTGGGTGCTGGTCGGCGCCGCGGTGCTCGTGCTCTTCACCGGCACGATCGTGACGGGGAGCGGGCCGCATGGCGGCGACGAGGACGTGCGACGCCTGAGCTTCTTCATCCCGGACGTCGCACGCCTCCACGGCGTCAGCGTGATGCTCTTCCTCGCCCTCACGCTGCTCGCGTTGTGGCTCATGCGGCGCACGTCGGCACCCGCGCGCACGCAGCAGCGGGCCCGTTGGCTCGTCTACGCGATCTTCGTGCAGGCTGCGATCGGCTACACGCAGTACTTCACCGGTGTGCCCGTGCTGCTGGTCGGGTTCCACATCGCCGGGGCGGTCTGTGTGTGGACCGCGACCGGTCGCGCTGGCGTCGTCGCTCAGCCGGTCAAGCGGGGACGGCGTCGAGGAACTCGAGCGCGGCGTCGATGAACCTGAAGTCCTTCGGAGTGGCGAAGTGGTCGGTGCCCGGGAGGGTGACCAGACGCGCGTCGGGTAGCGCGTCGACGAGCGGCTGACCCGATCCGACGAAGTCGCGCTCGCCGACCACGACGAGCACCGGGCACGTGACCGCCGCGAGCCGTTCGGGCGTGATCGCCGTCTTCGGTCGCCGCATGCACGCGGCGAGTGCCTTCGGGTCGTTGCCCGGGAACGACGCGTACTGCACGAACACCTGCGCCGTGATGTCGTCCTCGGAGACATCGCCCTCGACGGCCTTCGCGATCACATCGGAGCGGTCGGTCTCGAACAGCGTCTTGCCGACGCCTGACACCACGAGGCGCGACAGGCGCTCGGGAGTGCGGCAGGCGAGCTCGAGCAGCGTCATCGACCCGAGCGAGAAGCCGATCGCGTCGACGGGCACATCGGGGAGCACGGCCGTGACGGCAGGCGTCAGGTCGGCGTAGGCCTCGGGGTCGTGGGGCTTGTCGGCGGTGCCGTGCCCGAGGAGGTCGACGCCGATGACGTCGCGCCCGGCGTCGGCGAGCAGCGCCTCCCAACCCGGCTCCTGCCACGTGCGGAGGAAGCTGCCGCCCCAGCCGTGCACCATCACCACGGGTTCGCTGCGCATGGCTCCTATCCTGCACTGTGCCCGACCGCGTGCGCGTCACCCCGTCCTGCGTCATCGACGCCGACGAGCTCGAGTGGCGCTTCACCGCGAGCGGCGGCCCCGGCGGCCAGCACGCCAACACGGCGAACACCAAGGTCGAGGTGCGATTCGACGTCGAATCGTCGCCCTCGCTCGGGCCTCGCCAGCGGGCGCGACTCGTAGAACGGCTCGGACCGGTCGTGCGTGTCGTTGCGTCCGATCGGCGATCGCAGGCGCAGAACCGCGAGCTCGCGCTCGAGCGGTTGAAGAGCAAGCTCGCAGCGGCCTTGCACGTCGATCCCGCGCGTCGGCCCTCGAAGCCGTCGAAGTCCGCGGTCGAGAAGCGACTGCAGGACAAGCGTCGTCAGAGCGAGCGCAAGGCCCGCCGGCGCGTCAGTCCGCAGGACTGACGCGGATGCGGCGGATGTCCACGGTGCGGTAGCTCGCGAGCCGCGTGCTCCAGCAGTCGACGACGGTTCGACCGGGCGTCGTGCGGAAGAACGTCGTGAGCGGTCCCTCGAGCTGATACGCGTCGGCGTCGTCGACTCGCTCGATCGTCTCGTCTGCGAGCATCACCTCGTACGTCACGTCTCGATCGTACGACTCGCGTCCTGTGTAGAGGAAGAGGACAACTCTGTGGATCGCGCGCGAACCTCGCGCACGACGAGATCCGCGATGAGCGTCGACACGCCGATCCACCCGAGCACGTGCACCTTGTCGAAGAACGTCGGCCAGTCGAACGACGGCTCGAGCGAGTAGCGCCACTGCTTCACGATGATGAAGAGGGCTGCGAGCGCGAGCGCGCCGGGCGCCAGCGCGATCACCGCAGGACGCACCTTCGGCCACAGCAGCCCGGCGAGCACGGTGAGCGCGGCGAGTCCGCCGACGATGATCCCCGCGAGGAACCAGAGGACGAGCCCCGAGACCACGGTCGCGCCGGCGACAACAGCGGTCGAAGGGGTTGCGCCGCCGTAGGTGCGCCACGTCGCGAGCGCGGGACCCTCAGCGTCCTCGGCCACGACGACCTGGCGTCTGCGGCGAGCCCACGCCACCGCGATCAAGGCAAGACACACGGCGAGCGCGAGTGCCGAGAGCCCGATCGCGATCCAGACGACGCGCTGCGGCGTCCAGGTGAGCGTGATCTCGATCGGCCCCGAACCCGTTGGCGTGATGTACCAGCCGTTCGCATAGCCGTCGATCAGGGTCGGAGTGCCGAGCGAGCCACCGCCCTTCACCGTCGCCTTCCAACCGTCGTTCTGGCTCTGGCCCGAGCACGAGCCAGAACGGCGCGCTCGCCCCGTCGACCTGCAGCTTGTACGAGACGCGGCCCTCGCTCACCACCGTGACCGCCGGGGCCGCGCTCGACACCTGAGACGTCTCAGACGCTTCGCTCAACGCGCCACCGCCGGGAGCCGAGCGGAGCAGCACGCGGTCGAGGTCGACGCCGGCGTCTTTGCCCACCGCGGTGCCGACCCGCACCTCGCCCTTCGGCACCGACACGTCGCTGCCGTCGCACTGCGTCAGGGCCATCGCCCCACGGGCGAGCACATCGTCCGTCGCACCCGTGGCTCGCACGTCGACCGCCTCGCCGTTCACCTCGAGCAACGGCTTGCAGCCGGTGTCGACCGTCGAGCCGAGCGGCGCCACCGAGAGGCCGTCGATGCCCCACTCGGCGATCGCGACCGGCATCGTCACCTTTGTCTCGGAGTAGTAGTCGATCGTCGTGACCGGTCGGATGCCCGACAGCTGGATCGCGACCTTCTTCGCGGTGATGGGCGCAGGGAGCGCGACGCGCTGCGACGCGGTCGCGTTCTCGCTGCGAGGGATCGTCTTTGATCGGCGCGACGGGCACGACGACGGGCTTGCCGTCGTCAGCGGTGATCGTGAGCTCGGTCGGCACCGAGTGGCGCCCGTCCGCGAACACGGTCGAGGTCGAGGTGGTCGAACGTGAACGAGCTCGCCGACGTGTACGTGGCGACGTTGCCTTGCACGAACGCGAACGGCGTCTGCCACGCGGTCGTCGGGTCGCCGTCGATCGCCGACGACGCCAGCGCGCCGAGGTCGCCGTCGAGCCGAGCCGTCGACGTGGCCGTGACACCGCCCTCGGCTGGCGTCGGGCCGGCCCAGCAGCTCGTCGAGCACGGTGTCGGGCGCACGCGCGCTCAGCCGAGCATCGCCTCCCGACCGTGAAGCTCCGCGGCGGTCGGCACGTCGAACGCTCGCTGGATCGAGGTCTCCTCGTCGTCGGTGCGGGCGGGCTCCGCGGGGTTGCTGCGCTGACGGGTCATCACGACGTCGAGCGGGTGGTCGATCGACGAGGGGCCGGCCGCGGTGAGGAGATCGGTCGGGAGATGCACGACCTCGTCGACCTTCGCGCCCGCGATGTCGAGCTCGGCGAAGCCGACGGGGCTGATGCCGCGGTAGCTCGGCCGGTAGCCGACGTCGGTGTCGAGGATCTCGATCGACATGGTCGGTGAACGTGTGCTTGCCGATGTCGATCGTCTCGCCGGGCTGCGAGCGCGACGAGACGTCGAGCGCGACATCCATCGGGATCACGACCGTCGAACTTCAGCCGCACCTTCGTGATGAAGCGGTTGCGGGAGCCGGTGATCGGCTGCAGCACGGTGATGTGATCGGTCGTGGCCGGCGCTTCGAGCTCGACCTGCCACCGCTCGCCCGTGACGTCCGAGAACGCGCCGACCCTCCACGCGGTGCGGGGATCGCCGTCGATCGCGTTCGCGGGACGATCGTCGGGCGTGTAGCTGACCGGGTTGCCGTACGCGGTCGCGTCGACGCTTGCCACGCCGCGCTGCTCGACGGTCGTCTTCGTGTCGTCTCCCGCGCCCGGGAACACGTCGAGGCGGTTGTCGGTCGGGTCGTCGACGAGCGGCGTCTCACCGGCTCGCTCGGTCAGGCCGACGTTCTCGCGGACCGTGCCCCACCGCCGAGCCTGCCGGCGGTTGGTGTCGGTGAGCACGAGGTGCGCGTCGTCGTCGAGCGCACGCTGCATGCCGTCAGGGTCGTTCGCGAACGACGCCGAGTAGAGCACGGGCTGATCCGGTCCGATGATCCCCGCGGCGGCCGCGTCGACGATCCCCTCGCCGCTGCCCGCCATGAGCATCACGCCGGTGGCGTTCTCCGCCCGCACGATGTCGCGAGGCTTCTCGACCGGGAACGCGGCGACCGGCGGCGGGTCCGCCGCGTTCGGAGGCGTGCCCAGCGCCACCTCGTCGATGAGGGGGAGCTTCGGGATCGCCGATGTTCGGCACCGGGTCACCGAACGTCTTCGGCGTGCCGAGCCCGGGCGTCGCTTCCATCTCGGACCAGAGGTTGCGCGGGCGAGGCGTGCGGTAGCGCTCGTACTGCAGATCGGATCGCAGGTTGATCTCACCGACGCCCATGAGCGCGGCGACCGTGGCGAGCGACGAAGGCTCGTACCAACCCTCCTGCAGGCGTCGATCGAGCGCGTTGAGAAGGTCGGCTGACGGCGCGCTGCCATAGGGGATCAGCTCGCGTGCGACGTACGGGCGGTCCATCAGCCCGGGGAGCACAGGGTCGACCGTGTTGCCCCATCGGTACGGACGCGAAGTCCGAGCCCGGGCAGCTCGAGCACGCGGGTCGCGTCGCCCTGCGACTGCAGGTAGCTGGCATCTTGCTGCCAGTACGCGGGGATGTCCTCGGGTCGCTGCAGGTTGTTCGCCACCATCTGGCCCGTGAAGAGCGGCGGCAGGTTGACCACCGCGACAGCGACCGCCGTGATCGCGACACCGAGGCCGAGCGTCGGGCGCCAACGGGCGAGGGCGCGCGTGCCGGCGCCGAGCAGCACGGCCAGCGACAGGATGATGAGAGGGACAGCCCGCGGCGTCGATCGCAGCGCGAGCCCGAGGTCCATGTGCGCGAACCTCGAGAAGATCGATCCGTACGGCGACGGATGATCGAAGGGGTTCGCGCCGACCGCGATCAGCGTGCCGACGGCGAGGAGCACGACGAAGAAGCCCCGCTGCTTCCAGCGCAGCGCGCCGGCGGCGAGCAGCCCGCCGATCGCGAGGAGGTATCCCGCCCCGATCAGCCAGAGGTGCTGGGTGTACGCGACGCTCGGCTCGATCCAGGGGCCGAGCTTGTCGTCGCCGTAGAAGAACCAGTAGCCGAGGCCCCGCAGCAGCTCGGGCGCGTTCGAGACCTTCGCGACCGTCTCGTAGGTCTCGGTGTAGCGGAGGATCGGGATGCCGTACTTGCCCTGCGCCCACAGCCCCGCGATCCACCAGAACGACACGCCGAGCGTGAGCGCACCGATGCGACCGATCGCGGCCATCGCGCGCCGCACCTCGATCTCCTTCGTGACGAACATCGCGTAGACGAGCCACAGCACCGGGCCGATGCCCGCGAAGAGGAGCGCGGTCGCGTTCACGCCGCCGACGAGCGCGATCACGACCGCGAACCACGCGGGCCACTTCCATCCGCCCTCGCGTGCCGCGCGCATCGCCATGCCGATGAGCCACGGCAGCGCGGCCCACGGCAGCAGGATCACCGAGATGCGCGCCGCGTAGTCCAGGACGTAGGGCGAGAGCATGTAGACCGCGGCGGCAACGACCATCCCACGCGCGAGCGTGGGCTCCGATGCGCGCCAGCCCATCGCTCGCATGAGGAACAGCACTCCCGCGCCTGCGGCGAACAGGATCGTGCCGAGCCAGATGCGCTGCGCGACCCAGTCGGGGAAGCCGAGGGTCTGCATGAGCCAGTAGTACGGGCCCATCGGGAACAGGTAGCCGAGCGTCTGGTGGGTGACCGTGCCGAGCCCGGTGCCCGAGTCCCACATGTACGGCGCCTTGGCGAGCAGGCGGCCAGGGTCGAGGTAGAGGTACGTCTTGGTGTCCGCGCCGACCTCGCCGCGATGCGTGAACAGCAGCGGGACGTACGCGACGAGGGCAAGGGCGATGTGCTGGCAACGCCCGCGCCAGCGGGCGGGCATCAGCTGGCGCGCCCGGGGCGTCGGAGTCGAGTTGCCTCGCCGGCGAGTGCGGCGAGCGTTCCCGTCGCGGTCGCCTCCCACGTGAGCTCGCCCGCACGCGAGCGCGGCTGCGCTCATCTGCTGCACGCGTGTCGTGATCATCGAGCACGCGTGCGATGTCGCGCGGCGAGCGCGGCCATGTCGGCGGAGAGCACCCCGGTGACCCCGGACTGCACCGCGTCGCGGTGGCCGGCGATGTCGGTGACGACCGCGGGCGTGCCGCACGCGGCCGCCTCGGTGACGGTCATGCCCCAGCCCTCGGCGGCCGACGCGCTGGCGAGCACCCACGCGCGGCGATACAGCTCGACGAGCGCGTCGTCGGACAGCCGGCCCGGCATCGAGACCCAGTCGGACGCGTCGAGGTCGTCGATCAGCGCCTCGAGGTGCTCGCGCTCGGCGCCGTCGCCGACGATCGTGAGCTCGACGTCGGGATGGGTGGCCCGCACCTCGGCCATCACCTTGATGAGCTCGTCGAACCGCTTCACCGGCATGAGGCGGCCGACCGCGACGACGAGTGGGGTGCGCGACTTCTCGGTGCCGCCTTCTGGAGCTGGGGTGAAGCGCGGGTCGATGCCGGGCGGCACGACCGACACCCGCGAGGGCTTCAGCTTGAGATCGTGGATGAGCTCGTCGCGCGACGACTGAGAGAGCGTGATGATGCGGCTGCGGCGGTAGATCGGCGGCGCGATGCGCTTCTCGACGGTCTCGCCGAACGCGGCGAGGTTCGGCGGCAGCACCATCTTCCACATCGCACCGTGCACGTGGTGCAGGAACACCACGCGCGGCCCGGTCGCCCACAGCGGCGACCAGAACGGCATCCCGTTCCAGATCTCGACGAGCCCGTCGCGCTGGCCGTGCCGGCCAGTCGCCTCGCTGAAGATCGCGCGGGGGAAGACGAGGTAGCGCCCCGCCTTGCGGATGACGCGCACGCCGTCCCGGTTGCTCTCCGGTGGGTGGCCTTGCGCGTAGGACGTGCGGATCGTGACCTCGATGCCGGCCTCGGCCCACAGCCGAGCGACCGTGGTCGCGTGGAGCTCGGAACCGCCCGCTTCGACGTCCGCGAGGTCGCGCCACGCGAGCATGTGGATGCGTCGGAGGCCCGCCGACGCGGCGAGGTCACCGAGCTTGACCAGGGTGTCGGCGCGGGTGTCGGCCACGGGGTCCGTAAACTACCGGCTCCATCCGCCCCGAAAGGTGCACAGGTTTGCGACTCACCGGAGAGCGCCCCATCGAGGGCAAGACGCCCGACTCGCTGCTGGCGCTCCACTCGGCCGGGTACCGCGAGGTCCTCGACCGGATCGGCGGCGGCCGGTTCCTCGACATCGGGTGTGGGCTCGGGGACGGCAGCGCGCTCTTCCTCGGCGGCGGCCGCACGGTCTTCGGGGTCGACTACGACCCGGCGACCGCGATCGCTGCCCACGAGGCGCGCAGTGACCTCCGAACCGCGGCGAGTGACGGCTCCCGCATCGCCGTCCGCACCGGCAGCGTCGACTGGGTCTGCTCGTCCCACCTCATCGAGCACTTCGTCGAGCCCGAAGGCCACGTCGCCGAGTCGGCCCGCGTGCTCGACGACGACGGCGCTGCGTTCTTCATCACGCCCAACGCCCCCGCCGACTTCGAGAACCCGTACCACGTGTACCTGTTCGAGCCCGACGACCTCCGTCAGATGCTGGGTCGCCACTTCGAGGACGTCACCGTGCTCGGCCTCGACGGCGACGCCGCGGTGAAGGCCGACTTCGAGCGTCGCCGCAAGTTCGCTCGCACGCTCCTCAAGCTCGACCCGTGGGGACTTCGGCACAAGCTGCCGCGGTCGTGGTTCGTCGGGCTCCACGCCTTCGCCCGCCGGGTCACCTACCCGTTCCTGAACCGCAAGGCGTCAGAGGCGCCGCCGATCACGGCGGAGCAGTTCTCGATCACCGAGGCGATCGACCCGACGACCCTCGTCCTCTTCGCGGTTGCCAAGCGCCCGAAGCGCTAGGGGCCGAGGTCAGGCAGAGACGAGCTCGCGCTCGGGCTCGTCGACCGGCGGCACGTCCTCGGGATCGTCGCGGAGCCGTTCGTACAGGCCGATGAGCGCGTCGACGCCGACCGCCGCGAGCAGGCACAGCGCCCCCTCGGCCGAAGCGCGATAACGAGTCGTGGCGAACGTGATCGTGACCGCGATCCAGACCACGATCGGCGGGCCGAGCAGCGGGAAGACCGGGATGCGGCGGCGACGCAGCACGAGCGCGCCGCCGATCGCGAACGGAGCGACGAGGTACCAGCCCGCGAGCGCGCCTCTGGCGACCCAGATGTTGCGACCCTCCGGGAAGTGGTCGAGAGACGTCTGCTGCAGCGGCTTGTAGAGGCCGGTGATGCGGCCCCACCGCGCGAGCACCACGTAGGGGAGCCGCTTCTCGTGGTTGCGGATGTAGTCGATCGAGTCGTCACGGAAGAGCTTCGCGAGCACCGACTGATCGGTGCCCTGGCTGTCGACCCCGTGTCGTTGGAGCACCTGGATCGGGCACTGGATGTTCCAGTAGCCGGTGAACTCGCCGTACCAGGTGAGATCACACGTCGCGGTCGAGAGCGTGATCTCGTAGCCGGCCGAGAGGTACACCGGATGGTCGAAGCGCGTCATGTTGAACACGACCCACGGGCCGACGACCGCGAGGCACGCGGCGGCAGCCGCGCCGATCCACCCGACCCTCCGCCACAACGAGACGGTGCGCACCAGCAGTACGAGCGGCACGATCACGAGCACCGACAGCAGGACGAGCTCGGAGCGAGAGAGCGTCGCCAGCCCGACTGCGAGTCCCATCCACGCGGCGCGGGCGAGGTTCGGACGGTGCCAGAACCGGTACGCGAGGAGCATCGTCAGCGCAACCGTCAGGATCGCCATCGTCTCCGACAGGAGCATGCCGTCCGGTGCCCACACGTTCGGGTAGATGCACACGAGACCGGCGGCGATGAGGCCGACTCTCGGCCCAGCGATCTCCTTGCCCGCGTAGGCGGTCACCGCGATCGTGGCGGCACCGAGCAACGTCGAGACGAGCAGCTGTCCGGTCGTGCTCGTGACGCCGAGGATGGACCATCCCGCGAGGTACAAGAGGTAGAGCGGCGGATGGTCGGCGGCCTGGATGCGGACGTGGTTCTCGATCCAGTCGATCGGGTTGATGAACCCCTTGCCGTCGGCGATGAGGTTCGCGCTCTCGTGGTAGAAGTACGCGTCGCCCCACACCGTCTGGTGGCGTGTCACGAGCACGACGTACAGCACGCGGCCGACGAGCCCGACGGCGGTGATCAGAGCAACCCAGCGCGCAAATGAGCGCGGCGTCAGCCTTCGGGGTGCTCATCGGCAGAGACGCTAGCCCCTGCCCCTCCCTCGGCTCGGAGCAGGGCGATCTCTTCGGCGAGCGTGCGCACGCGCCGCTCGAGCCGGGAGAGCTCCCACGAGAAGTGCACGACGACGAAGAACAAGAACCCGACGGCGAGGAACAGGAACGCGGCGGGCGGGTAGGCGACGCCGAGCCAGTCGGCGACCGTGTTCAGCACGCCGGGGAACACCGCGAGGGGCACGAGCACGACGCCGATGCCGAGCCACAGCAGCGCGTACTTCGAGCGCAGCTGGTGCTGGCGGAGCAGCCAGAAGATGTAGCCGACGCTCACGCCGGCGACGACGATGAGCAGGACGTGGGCGCGGGTGCTCACGAGTTGTCCCTCATGGCCTGCCTGGCGGCGGTGGGATCGCCTTGCGCGATGCCGACGCGACGATCCCGATCATCAAGCGCAGGTAGTTGTAGGCGAGCTGCAGATGTCGAGCGCTCGGCTGCCCGCCGGCGCGGGTGCGCATCGCCACCGGCACCTCGACGACCTTGTAGCCGGCCCGGCACACCATGAGGAGCACCTCGACCGTGTCGGCGAGGTACTCGACGGGGTAGTCGCGGGCGAGCATCGCGACGACCGGCGCGTCGAAGGCCCGGAACCCCGAGGTCGTGTCGGTGAACGACTGGCCGGTCTGCCAGCGAACGACACGGTGCAGCGACTTCATCGCTCGGCCGCGGGTGCGCCCGACCTCGAACGACGATCCCGCCGAGCGGCGAACCGTGAGCCGATGACCATGTCGGCGCCGTCGTCGAGCGCGCGCGAGCAAGGTCGCGATCGTGGCCGGGTCGTGCTGGCCGTCCGCATCGACGACGACCACCCGTTGGTAGCCGTGGTCGACCGCATAGCGGAGTCCTGTGCGCACTGCGGCGCCCACGCCCAGGTTGAACGGCAGGCGGGCCACCCGTCACATCGGCGGCGGCCGCCGCGACCTTCGCGGTCGCGTCACGGGAGCCATCGTCCACGACGAGGACGTCGAGCTCGGGCACGACGTCGCGCAGCTCCTTGAGTGTGCCCGGAAGCGCCTGTTCCTCTTGGTACGCCGGCACGACCACGAGGGTGCTCAACCTGTCTGCTCCTCCACGTACAGCCAGTCTCCCCCGCGAGCTCGCACCGGTAGGGACGGTCGGTGCCCGTCCACGCGAGAAGCGAGAACTCGTACGGGAAGAAGTGGATGTGCGGGTTGAACGTGACCCGATACGGGCGTTGCCGCGGCACGACCACGACGAGACGCTTGGCGGCGACTCGGCGGAGCTCGGCGAGCGCGCTGCCGAGGTGCTGCACGTGCTCGAGCGTGTGCGTCGACACGACCGTGTCGAACGAGTCGTCGCGGAAGGGCAGCTGCTCGATGTTCGCCTCGCAGAGGATCGCGCCGCGGTGGCGTATCGCTCGGTCGCCGGTCGCGAGCGCGACGTCTACACCGACGACGCGGTGGTCGCTCGCCAGCACTGAACGCGAGGTAGCCCTTGCCACACGCGACGTCGAGCACCGACTGACCGAGAACCGATGCAACGACGGAGTCGAGCGACGCAGGTGTGAGGTCGGTGTCGCCCTGCTCGAACCGCGTCTGCAGGCTTCGGTAGAAGTCGCCGTACTCCTCGGGCGAGAGCGTGAACGCACGCTCCTTCAGCTCGTCGATCGGGATCGGGAGATCGCCGTACATCGACCTCGCGGCCCGGGCGAAGATCCACGAGTCGCGAAGCGCCGGAGGGACCCAGCGGTCGAGCGCGTCGTTCAATCGCATCGACGCCCGCCGGCTCATCCTCACGGCTCAGGCCTTCCCGATGAGAGCGAGCACCCGCTTGCGTTGTCCCATCAGCGGGCGTTCGAGGAACTTCAAGCTGATCCACGCGGTGATGCTGCTGAGCACCATCGTCATGAGGAAGAGCTGCGGGAACGGCGCCTCCCACTGACCCCATCCGAACCACTCCTGGATGTGGGTGATGAAGAACTGGTGCCAGAGGTACACGCCGTACGAGATCGATCCCATGAACACCATGAACCGATGGGAGAGGAAGCGCCGGATGAGCCCCTGACGCTGGTTGCCGAAGACCGCTGGCAGCATCAGGAAGAACGCGACGAGTCCGTAGATCGTCTGGCGCAGCATCTCTCGCGAGTCGCTCGCGCGGAACAGGCCGAGCAGCAGGCCGAGCTGCGTCGACACGAACCAGAAGAGGCCGAGGGCGATCGCCCAGCAGATCGCGGGGTGACGTCCGATCGCGTCGCCCATCTCGCGCACGACCGAGCGGTGATCGGCCCACGCGGAGATCACCGCGAGCGCCATCCCGACGCAGAACAGCTCGATCAGCGAAGGGAGCCAGTAGTAGGTGAGGGGCTTCCAGCTCGGGTCGACCCAGTAGATGAAGCCACGCCACACGTACGAGAGCACCACGAGCACGCCGAGCCAGCCGAGCAGGCGCATCGCCTGCACGTTGATCGTGCTCGTGCCCGCGAGCTTGCGCATCCACCTCGCCCAGAAGGGAAGGAAGACGTAGAAGCTCACTTCGGTCGCGAGGCTCCACGACTGCGTGATCGCGCCGATCACGAACCGCATGAAGTAGATCTGCGTGAGGCTCATGTAGACGAGCAGGCCGAACAAGCTGTGCACGACGATCCCGCCGAGGATCACCTGCAGGAAGAGCGCCGCCCAATAGGCCGGGAAGATGCGGAGCACGCGGCGAGTCCAGAAGTCGGCGGTGGCGATCGGCTGGCGTGCCCGCGAACTGCGCGGCCACGTAGGGCCGGAAGAGCAGGAAGCCGGAGAGGCCGAAGAAGATCGGCACCCCGATGTCCATGCGGCCGACGTACGCGCCCCAGCCGTAGCGGAACGTGTCGCCCGACGCGAAGCCCGAGTGGTGCATCACGATCAGGATCGCGGCGATCGCGCGGAGCCCGTCGAAGCACGGGAAATGACGGTTGACCGACCCGGCATGGCCCGAACCGAGGTCGGCGGCCGTGGTGGCGGTCATCTGTTCATCCGGTGACTGGCGCCGATCGTCCGGTGCCGGCGGAGTGGGAGCTCTCCTCGTGGTACTCCTGCTCGACGTTCACCGACCAGGTGTCGTGATGGGCGCCGAGGATGTTCTCGACGCTCAGCATCGCGGTGAACATGGAGTGGTCCTGGTTGTTGTACTTGTGCATGCCGTTGCGGCCGACCGGATACACGTTGGTCGCGTGCTGCTCGAGCCACTCGCGCATGACGTTGACGTTGGCTTCGTAGCCGCCGTCGTACACCGGGTACGCCTTGGGGGTGCGCACGACGTATCCGGCCTCGACCACATCGGCGTCGACGAGGCCGATGTGCGCGAGCTCTGACGCACCGAGCTTCACGAGGTCATCGTCGGCCATCTCCCACAGGCGATCGCCGACGTTCACGAAGTACTCGAGCCCGAGGCAGGTGTAGCCGGGCTTCACCATGTACGGCGACCAGTTCCGGAAGTTCTGGATGCGACCGACGATGACGTCGGGCGAGTGCACGTAGATCCAGTTGTCAGGAAACGAGTACTTGTCGGGGACGACGAGCGCGACGGTGATGAAGTCGCGGTACTTGAGCGCATCGGCCGCGGCGAGCACCTCGGCCGGCGGCGGCGGATCCATCGCCCGCAGGAGCGCGCTCATCGGCATCGACGAGATGACCGCGGTCGCGTCGTACGTGGTGGCGACGCCTTCGGTCTCGGCAGTGACGGCGACCGCCCGACCGTCCTTGTGCTCGACCTGGGTCACGACGGTCTCCATCAGCACCTTCGTGCCCGCGGCCTCGACCTTGTCGGTGCACACCTCCCACATCATCCCCGGGCCGTACTTCGGGTACTGGAACTCCTCGATGAGGGAGGTGATCTCCTTCTGGTTGCGCTTCGGGAGGATCGCGTTGATCACGGCCTTGCCGAAGCGAGAGGTTCTTGATGCGCTGCGCGGCCCAGTCGGCGGGCAGCTTGTCGGCGGGGATGCCCCAGACCTTCTCGGTGTAGCTCTTGAAGAACATGCGGTAAAGGCGCCACCCGAACCGCGCCGCGACCCAGCCCTCGAACGTCGTCTGGTCCTTCGGCTTCTTGATGCGCACGCCGATGTACGAGCATCCGCAGAGGAACGACTCGCGGATGCCGAGCGTCTTGAGCACGTTCATCGCCCGGAGCGGGTAGTCGAAGTACTTGCTCTGGTAGTAGATGCGGCTCAGGCGCGGGCGCAGCAGGAAGTCTTCGTCCGGCGAGGATCTCGTGCCACACGGCCTCGACCTCGGGGACCTTCGTGAAGAAGCGGTGGCCGCCGATGTCGAAGCGCCAGCCGTCGCGCTCGACGGTGCGGCTGATGCCACCGACGACCGAGTCGGCCTCGAGCACCGTTGCAGTGCGACCGCGCTTGGTCAGCTCCCACGCGGCGGTGAGGCCCGCAGGCCCCGCGCCGATGATCACGACCTCGCCCGCCTCTGGGCCGGGCGGTGTGTCTGTCGCCGCTGTCGGCGTCTCGGTGTCGGCCATCGCGGTCGGCGCGCTCCTGCAGGTCGGTGGTGCACCCGCTGGGTGCTGAAAGGGTGGGTGGGGAGCGGCGGATGATTGGGCCGCAACAGGTGCGAAGGCTACCGTTGCGCGCCGTGGCGGTCACGAACACCCAGGCCACGGCGCCCCCTGCCGAGCCTGCCGGAGACCCCACCACATCCCCTGCTCACGGCTGGATCGTCGCCGTCTGGATCGCCATCGGCGTGGCCGTCGCCATCGGAGTCGTGCTCCGCTTCTGGACCCAGTCGCACCTCTGGCTCGACGAGGCGTTGTCGGTCAACATCGCCAAGCTTCCCGTCGGCGACATCCCCGAAGCGCTGCGTCACGACGGCCATCCGCCGCTCTACTACTGGCTCCTCCACGGATGGATGGCGGTGTTCGGCGAGAGCGACCGCTCGGTGCGGGCGCTGTCGGGCGTCTTCGCCGTCCTCGCGCTGCCGCTCATGTGGCTCGCGGGGAGACGGGTCGGGGGAAGAACGGTCGCGTGGCTCGCGCTTGTCCTCCTCGCGCTGAACCCCTGGGCCTTCCGCTACGCGACCGAAGCCCGGATGTACTCGATGGTCGTCGTGCTCGCGCTCGCGGGCTACCTCTGCGTGATGAACGCCCTCGAGGACGACGGCATCGGTTGGCTCGTCGCCGTCGCACTCATCACTGGCGCGCTCGTCCTGACCCACTACTGGGCGCTGTACCTCGTCGCGGCGACCGTGGTGCTGCTCGCGTTGCGGCTGCGTTCCCGTGTGACGCGGCGACGGGCCGTACACCTGCTTGTCGCCGTCGCCGTCGGCAGCCTCGCGTTCGTGCCGTGGCTACCGTCGTTCGCGTACCAAGCCGCCCACACTGGCTCGCCGTGGGCAAGGCCGATCCGCCCGTCCGCGATCCTCACGATCACCGCGAACGACCTCGGCGGCATCGGCGCCGAGGGACAGATCGTCGGGTTCATCCTCGCGTTGACTGGTGCTGCTCGCGCTGTTCGGGGTCGCCCGCGACCGCCGCCACATCGGCCTCGACCTCGGCACCGTGCCTCAGGTGCGCACCGAGCTGGCGGTCACCGGTCTCACGCTCGCATTCGGCACCGCGGCCGTGTTCGTCACCTCGGGCACGTACGAGTCGCGGTACGCGGCAGTGTTCGTGCCGTTCCTGCTGCTCGCTGCCGCAGCTGGCCTCACGCGGTTCCTCGCGGACTGGCTGCGGCTCGCCGATCGTCGGCCTGCTCGTGGTGGGCGGCCTGCTGGGCGGCTACCGCAACGTCACGGTCGAGCGCACGCAGCTCGGCGCGGAGGTCGTGCCGGCGATCAACGCGAACGCGAAGCCCGGCGACATCGTCCTCTACTGCCCCGACCAGCTCGGGCCCTCCGGCACGCGGCCACTTGCGCGGCGACGTCGTCACGCTCGCGTACCCGACGCTCGGCCCGACCGACCGGGTCGATTGGGTCGACTACGAGGATCGCAACGCCGCGGCCGATCCCGACGCGATCGCGCAGGAGGTGCTGAAGCGCGCGGGTGATCACACCATCTGGTACGTGTGGGCGGGCACCTATCGCACGTTCGAAGGGCAATGCGAAGCGGTGAACAGCGCGCTGCTGCGCGCCCGTCCGCAGGGTGTTGCTCGCGTGACCGACAACGGCAACAAGTACTTCGAGCACGCGTGGCTGTTCGAGTTCCCGCCGTCCACGTGACGGCAACCAGCCTTCGACGCAGCGTCACCGAGGATCTGCGTGCCGCGCTGCCCGCGTGGATCGTCGCGCGCGTCTTGGTCGCGATCGCGTACGGCATCGCTCGGCTCTGGCGCGCGCACTCGCATCCCGGTGAGCTGACGATCCAGCTCCACCAAGGGCTCTTCGCGTGGGATGGCGCGTTCTACCGCGACATCGCGACGAAGGGCTACGGGGCGCTTCCCGAGGCGGCGTTGCGGTTCTTCCCCCTGTATCCGCTGTCCGGTCGCGGCCTCGGATGGGTGCTCGGTGGGAACGAGGGGCTCGCACTCTTGCTCGTCGCGAACGTGGGCGCCCTCGTTGCCGCGGCGCTGCTCCACCGCTTGGTGATCCTCGACCTCGCGGACCGTCGCACCGCGGTGCTCAGCGCCTCGCTGCTCGCCCTCGCGCCCCCGGCGTTCGTGCTCGTGTGGGCCTATGCGGAAGCGCTGTACCTCGTCTGCGCGATCGGGATGTTCCTCGCGCTTCGGCGTCACTCCTGGTGGTGGGCCGCGCTCGCTCGGGTTGCTGGCTGGGTTGGTGCGGCCGTTCGGCGTCGTGCTCGCCGTGCCCGCGGCGATCGAGGCGCTTACGGGATGGAGGCGGGCGACGTCACGCGATCGTGTCGCCCGGGCGGCTGCGATCGTCGCACCCGTCGTCGGCTTCGCGACGTTTCTGCTCTGGATCGGCAACCTCGATCCGATCCACCAGCAAGGCGAGCTGCGTGGCCAGTGGCTCGACCCCGTGCGGGGGTTGGGCCGCGCGATCGGTGACCTGTTCGGATCGCAGCGGTTCCTCGACGGGCTGCACGCGCCCTTCGCGATCGCGCTGGTCGTGCTCGTGGTGCTGTGCATCCGCTGGCTGCCGCCGTCGTACACCGCGTACGCCGCGATCGTGGTGCTCAGTGCGCTGTCGGCCCGCAACCTCAACTCACTCGAGCGGTACGGCCTGAACGCGTTCCCGGTCGTGATCGCCATGGCGATGCTGGCGCGCCGTTGGCGCATCGAGCTCCCGACGCTCGTCGTGTCGAGCGTCCTCATGGTGGCGATGTGCAGCGCGGCCTGGCTCGGCCGCTACGTCCCCTGACGCTCGCCCTTCCCCAGCCCTCCCCCTCCCTCGGCGCCCCTCCCTCGGCGAGATTGGTAGCTCGAGGCACGCCTGAGACGCCCGAACTACCAATCCGGAGGGAATGTCACACCCCCTTGTCACCGTGTTGCGTCGTGGCGGTGCAGATGCAGAAGATCAACCGATTCACCCGACGGCAACGTGGGCTCGTCACCCGCGCTCAGGCGCTCGGCGCGGGACTCACCGACGCCGAGATCGCTGCGTTGCTGCGGCGTGTCATCCTCTTCGAGATCCGTCCGGGCGTGTACGCGCTCGCCGGTGCGCCCCCTTCCTGGGAGCAGGCAGTCCTGGCGCGGTGCTTGCCGCCGGGCCTGGGGCCTACGCCTCGCATCACACTGCGGCCTCGTTGTGGAGGCTTCCGCCGATTCACACAGCCCGAGCAGATCGATCTGGTCGCCACCATCGAGCGCAAGATCGGTCTCGACGGCGTCGTAGGCCATCGCTCGCGCGAGCTGTTCGACGCGGATCTCACGACGCGGCCGCGGTATCGCTGCCGTGACCGCCGCACGAGCCCTCATCGACGTGTCGGGGCAGCTGCGGCAAGACGAGCTCGGTCGCGCGCTCGACGATCTGCTCCGTCGGAAGTTGTGCACGCTCGATGACGTCCGCCGTGCCGTCGGTCGACTGCACCCGGGACCGGGTCGCTCGCTTCGATCGATGCACAAGCGCTCGCTGAACGGTCGCCCGGCTATGACCCAGGCGAGAGCGACCTCGAGACCCGAGCGGTGCGGGCGATCGCGAAGGCGGGACTTCCGTTGCCGACGCCAACAGTTTCGGATGCTGCTCCGACGGGAAGCCGGTCCGCATTGACCTCGCC
This sequence comes from uncultured Acidimicrobiales bacterium, assembly GCA_963726495.1. Classification (GTDB taxonomy): domain Bacteria; phylum Actinomycetota; class Acidimicrobiia; order Acidimicrobiales; family DATKAS01; genus DATKAS01. The sequence goes on along the minus strand of CAVSCP010000006.1, from coordinate 191,391 downwards.
TACCCGGAGCTGAAGATCGCGATCGAAGTCGACTCGTGGGAGTACCACGGGATGCAGAGGTCAGCGTTCGATCGTCGACCACATCCGTCGCGATGACCTCGTCGTCCTCGGCTGGGCGCCCCTCACATTCACGAGTGCGATGACCGACCCGTACTTCGTTGGGAGCGCCTCGACGCTCTCGAGGCACGCCGAGCCCCGCTTCGGAGATTGGTAGGTCGGGGGCAGCATGAGTGCCCCGACCTACCAATCTGTCCGGCAACTCGGGGGGCAGGTGGGGTCAGAGGTCGGCGATGGGGACGAGGCGTTGGCGGGGGGCGTGGCGGGGCGGGGCGGTGCCGCCCATGAGGATGAGGCGGGCCACACGACCGCGGTGGCCCGCGTACGGAGCGAGCAGCTCGAGCATGCGCTCGTCGCCGCCGCTCGCATCGCCGGTCAGCGAGAAGCAGATGATCCCGGGCAGGTGGAGGTCGCCGACGGGCACCGCGTCGGGGTCGCCGGCCGCGCTCGCGCAGACGAGGGCGCTGGTCCACGGCCCGATCCCGGGGATGCTGCGCAGCCGGGTGTCGAGCACCGAGGGCACGGCGACCGCCCGCTCGAGCGCGTCGGCCACGATCGACGCCCGCCGGATCGTGTCGGCGCGTCCCTGCTCGATGCCGCTCGGATGAAGCCGGTAGTAGGGGAGCGCCGCGAGTCTCTGAGGCGAGGGTGGGAGCACCAGCCCGGCCGGCCCGGGAGCGCGCTCGCCGAACCGCCGCACGATCGAGGCCCACGACCGGGCGGCCTGGATGCCAGTGACCCGCTGCCCGATGACCGTCGCGACGACGAGAGGGTTGACCGAGAGCGACCGCGCGACCCGAAGCCCCGCATGCCTGCGCGCGAGCTCGGTGACATAGGGATCGTCCGGCGCGAACCCGTCGAGCTGATCGCACGCCCCCACGAGGTCAGGTGCGTGCTCGACGACCCACGCCGCTCCGACACCCCACGCGTCGACCTGCACTTCGTGTCCGCCACCGGTGAACCGTGCCGTCGCGGCACCATCGGGAGTGCGCATCGCGCGCCACACGCCGGTCGCGCCGATCCGGGTCGTCGGGTCATATCGACCGTGACGCAACGGAGCCAGGGTCGGCCCCAGATCGACAGGGAGCGGGGAGCGGACGACGCGTGTGATCACGCGAGGCAACGAAGCGGCTGGCCGCCGTTGTAGGCGACCATGTCGGTGAGCGCTGCGACGACGTTGATCTGCGCGCCCCGCTCGGCGCCGTCGAGCTCGGCGTACGCGCGGTACAGGTTGCCGACGATCCGCTCGCGGTCGTGCCACTCGGAGAACTCGCCCAGGTCGGTCTGGAGCGCGGCGTCGAGGGGAGACAGCCCTGCGGCCTTGCCCTCCGCGAGCGACGCTCTGCACGAATTCGAAGTAACGAGTGAGCTGATCGAACACCTCGGGCCCGCAGACCGAGCCGTGCCCGGGCACGACGGTGGTGGCGCCGAACCCGCGCAGCCGCTCGACCGAGTCAAGCGAGCCCGAGACCGATCCCATCACGACGAACGGCGTGCCTCCGTTGAACACGAGGTCGCCGGTGAACAGCACCGAGCGATCCGCGACCCACGCGACGACGTCGTTCGTCGTGTGGGCGGGCCCGATGTGCTGCAACGAGACCTCGAGGTCGTCGACCCACACCGAGAGGTGATCGTCGAACGTGACGAAGGGTGGCCACACCTCGATCTCGCCCCACTCGACCCACGGCCACAAGCCCTTCGTGATCGAACCCGTGGTGAGCACCTCGTGCCGGCACAGCTCATGACCGACAACCGCGGCGGCGGGCAGCAGCCAGTTGCCGTGGGTGTGGTCGCCGTGATGGTGAGTGTTCACGAGGACCCGCACCGGGGCGCTCGTCACTCCACCCAGCGCGTCGAGGAACGCGCGGGTGCGCCCCTCGGTCGCGCAGGTGTCGATCGCGGTCACTCCGTCGCGGCCGACGAGGAACCCGGTGTTGTTCAGGCACCACGACCCGTCGAGCTGCACGTAGGCGAAGATGCCGTCGCTGACCTCTTGCAAGGTCGGGGGAGGGAGCGTCTCGGCGTCGTGGACGTGGTCGGCCGACATGGGCGCACTGTAGGTTCCCCGACATGGACCCTGTGCTCGTCTCGACCCCACGCGAAGGCGTGCGGCTCATCACGCTGAACCGGCCCGACAAGCTGAACGCGATGACGGCCGAGCTCATCGGCCAGCTGCACGACGCGCTCGACGACGTCGCCACCGACGCCAGCTGCCGCGTCGTGGTCCTCACCGGGCAGGGGAGAGGGTTCTGCGCCGGGCTCGATCTCGGCGGCTACGGACGGGCACCCCACACCGAGGGCTTCGGCCCCACGCAGTCGGGCTTCGCCGTGCAGAAGCAGATCGCCGCGCTCATCCCGCACCTGCGCTCCCTGCCGCAGCCCGTCATCGCCGCGGTCAACGGTCCCGCCGCCGGCGGAGGGTTCGCACTGGTGCTCGGCTCCGACATCCGCATCGCGGCGGAGTCGGCGAAGTTCAACGCGGCGTTCATCCGCATCGGATTGTCGGCGTGCGACATCGGCACCAGCTGGCTGCTGCCCCGCCTCATCGGCGCCGCGCACGCACAGGAGCTGATGCTCACGGGCCGGATCTTCACCGCGGCCGAGGCGCAGAAGTTCGGTCTCGTCATCGACGTGGTGCCCGACGAGGTCATCCTCGATGCCGCCTACGCCGAGGCCGAGCTCGTGATGAAGAACACGCCGTTCGGAGTCGCCCTCACGAAGGAGGGCATGTGGTCGGCGCTCGAGATCCCAGGGATGCAGGCGGCGATCGACCTCGAGAACCGTCAGCAGATCATGGCCAGCGCGACGACCGACCATCAGGAGGCGATGCGCGCCTTCCTCGAGAAGCGCCCACCGCGTTACACGAATCAGTAGCCGTCCTCCGCTGCGCTTTCGCCGGCTCCTGCTCGCTTCGCTCGACAATCGGTGCTTCGCGCACCCGGCGGCGCATTGCGCCGCCATTTGACCCGCCTCTACACGTCCTGCAATTCGTGGGCCCAGACGCGGTAGTGGTGGAGGCCGACGCGCTCGGTCGCCTCGATGCCACCCCACATGAGCTCGGTCGTCACCTCGATCGCGCGCTCGATCTCGAGGTCACCGCGCTCGAGCCACCGCAACGCGGCCGCCTCGACGAGCGCGAGAACCGACCGAGCGACCAGCCGCGCCTCAGGGCCACCGCCGAACGCGGCCCCCAGCATCGCGAGGCGCTCTTCGATCACTTCGGGGTGACGTGACGGCCCGTCGCCGGTCGCGTTGCGGTAGCCGTCAGGGTTGTCGCGCGCGTAGCTGAAGTGCTGGCGCACGACCTTCTCGATCGCCTCCCGGAACGACTCGTTGCCGTCGAACCCGGCGACCACGGCGGCGTGCAAGCGATCGGTGTGACGCTGGAACACCGCGGCGACGAGCCCGCGCCGATCTCCGAAGTAGTTGTAGACGAGCGCCCGCGACACGCCGGCAGCGTCGGCCACTTCCTCGAACGTGACGTCGGCCGGGTCTCGGCCGTGGAACACCCTCACCGCCGCGTCGATGATCTGCTCTCGCCGCGTTGCTCGAGTCAGTCGCGTGCGGACACGCACCATCTGGGCCATTGGCCCTCCCGTCTCGGAGCGGTCAGCTCGTGTGCGAGTCCCCGTTCGTGGCTGCGTCGCCCACTGAAGCCGCGACGGGCACGGTGTCGGTGACCACGGTCGGCGGCGCTGCGGCATGACCGATCGGGAAGTGGCAGGCCACGAAGTGGCCGCCACCGAGATCGCGGACCTGTGGCTCCTCGGCGGCGCACCTGTCCGCCGCCCTGGGGCAGCGGGTACGGAACCGGCATCCGCTGGGCGGGAACACCGGCGACGGCAGCTCGCCCGTGATGCGGCCCTCCGGGTCGGGCTTCACGGTCGGGTCGGGCACCGGGATCGACCTGAGCAGCAGGTCGGTGTACGGGTGCGCCGGCGCGAGGTACAGGTCGTCGGGCGGCGCGACCTCGCAGATCTTGCCGAGGTACATCACGCACACGCGGTCGCTGATGTTCTTCACGACGGCGAGGTCGTGGGCGATGAAGATCATGGTGAGGCCGTACCGGGCCTTCATGTCCTCGAGCAGGTTGAGGATCTGGGCCTGCACCGACACGTCGAGTGCGGAGACGGGCTCGTCGCAGATGACGAGCTTCGGGTCCATGACGAGCGCGCGGGCCACGCAGATGCGCTGGCACTGGCCGCCCGAGAACTGATGCGGACGGCGGTCGGCCGCGATCGCGGGATCGATGCCGACGTCCTCGAGCACCTCGTTCACCCGCGCGGCCCGCTCCTGCTCGGTGCCCACCTTCCAGATCGCCAGCGGCTCAGCCACGATCTCGCGGACCTTGCGACGCGGGTTCAGCGACGAGATCGGATCCTGGAAGATCATCTGCATCTGCGGGCGGAGCTTGCGGACATCCTCGTCGTCGAGCGAGGTGATCTCGTGTCCGTCGAAGATGATGCTGCCGCTCGTCGGATGAGGCAGCTGCATGATCGCTCGACCGGTCGTCGACTTGCCGCAGCCCGACTCGCCGACGAGCCCGAGGGTCTCGCCCTTCATCACGTCGAAGCTGATGCCCGAGACCGCGTTCACCCGCAGGCCGGTGTTGCCGAGAGGGAACTCGACGACGAGCCCCTCGACACGCAGCAGGGTGTCGGGGGAGTCGCGGAGGTGGGCGGTGCCGGTGCCTGCCACCTAGGCCTCCGCCGGCGCCGAGGTCGTCGGCGTCGAGGTCGTCGGCGTCGAGGTCGTCGGCGTCGAGGCTGCACCATTCGATGCGCGGTTGCCCGCGAGCGCGGCCTGGTTGCGGGCCAGCGCGTCAGCGCCTTCGGGGGTGCCCACCGGGTACCAACACGCGAACAGATGCCCTGGTGTCTCGGCCTCCTGCAACGGGGGCTCCTCCTCGCGGCAACGGTCTTGCGCGTAGGGGCAGCGCGGGCTGAACCGGCAACCCTTGGGCGGATGGATCAGGTCGGGCGGGCGGCCTGCGATGACCTGCAGGCGCGTGTGGCTCTTGTTCTCGAGCTTGGGGATCGACTGGAGCAGTGCCTCGGTGTAGGGCATGCGCACGTTCGAGAAGAGCGCGGTCGTGGGTGCCTTCTCGACGATCTTGCCCGCGTACATGACGGCGATGTCGTCGGTGCGCCCCGCGACGACGCCGAGGTCGTGGGTGACGAGCACCATCGACATGTTGCGGTCTCGCTGCTGATCTTGGAGGAGGTCGAGGATCTGCGCCTGGACCGTGACGTCGAGCGCAGTGGTGGGCTCGTCGGCGAAGAGAATCGTCGGGCCGCAGGCGAGCGCGATCGCGATCGTGACGCGCTGGCGCATGCCGCCGGACAGCTGGTGCGGGTACTCGTCGAGCCGCCGAGTCGGCTCGGGGATGCCGACCGACGTCAGCAATGACACTGCCGTGTGCCTCGCGTCGCTCTTCGACATGTGCAGGTGGTACTTGAGCGACTCGGTGATCTGTCGTCCGATCTTCATCACCGGGTTGAGCGACGTCATCGGGTCCTGGAAGATCATCGCCATCTCGGTGCCCCAGATCTCGCGCATCGCGGGCGGGGCTAGGTCGCCGATCTCTTGGCCTTCGAACGCCACGCGGCCTTCACGCACCACGTTCCGGCTCGGCAGCAGTCCCATGACCGAGCGCGACAGGATCGTCTTGCCCGACCCTGACTCGCCGACGATGCCGATCGTCTTGCCGCGGTCGAGAGTGAACGACACTCCGTCGACGGCGCGCACCATGCCGAGATCGGTGCGGAAGTGGGTCTTGAGGTCTTCGACCTCGAGCAGCGGGCCCGTCGCGGTGCGGTGATCCGCGATGTTCTTGGAGAGCTGTCCCTTCTTCACCCGACAGCGTCCCGGATGGAGAAGCGCTTGGCCGCGACGTCACCGATCATGTTGATCGCGAGGATCGTGAGGAACATGAAGAGGGCGGGGAGCAAGGCGATCCACCATTGCCCCGTCTGCAGTGGGTTCTTTCCCTCGAAGATCATGAACCCCCACGAAGGGGTCGGCGGTCGTACGGACAGGCCGAGGAAGGCGAGCGCCCCCTCCGCGACGATCAGGACAGCGAGACCGGTCAGCGCGAACGAGAGCATCGGCGGGATCACGTTCGGGAGGATCTCCCGGCTGATGACGCGGCTGTTCTTCGCTCCGAGCGCTCGAGACGCCATCACGAACTCGCGGTTCGACAACGAGAGCGTGCTCGCTCGCACGATTCGAGTCAGCGGTGGGATCGACAGGATGCCGAGCACGAACACCACCAGCGCGAACCGGCTCAAGGTGAAGTGGATCGGCCCCAGCGAGATGTGGCGATCGCCGCCGTCGGGCGCCTGGCCGAACGTCACGAGCATCAGCGCGAGGACCAGCGCCGGGAACGCCAGCAGGATGTCCATGACCGTCACGATGAGCGTGTCGGTGCGCTTGCGGTGGTAGCCCGCGAGCAGCCCGAGGAAGCCTCCGATCAGCAGCCCGAACACGATCGCCGCCAAGCCGATCGTGAGCGACACGCGTGCTCCGTACACCCACCGGCTGAAGATGTCGCGCCCGTTGACGTCGGTCCCCATCCAGTGGGAGAGCGAGGGCGGCTCCTTGCCGTCGAGCACGCTGCCCGCGCTGTACGAGTGCACGAACGGCAGCCAGTCCGCGAACACGGCGAGGAAGATCACGAGCGCCATCCAGCCGGAGGCGACCCAGAACGTGACCCGACCGCGCTTCTTCGGTTTGACGTAGGCCCCGTCGAGCGAGTCGGTGACGACGCCCAGCGGCATGATCTCGCCAGGCGCGAGATCGACCTCGGCCCCGAAGAGGGGCGTGTCCTGGGTCGAAGGGTCGAGAGTGTGGCCGTGGCTATGCGAGAGCTCTTGCATGGCGGATCCTCGGATCGATGAAGGCGTATGCGATGTCGACCAAGAAGTTCACGAACACGAACCCGACGGCGAAGATCGTCACGCAGACCTGCACCACCGGGAAGTCACGGCGGCCGATGGCTTCGACCGTGAGCTGACCCATGCCGTTGAGAGCGAAGATCTGCTCGACGATGACGGCACCGCCGATGAGGGTACCGACGTTGACGGCCGCCGCGGTGATCAACGAGAAGAGCGATGGCCGCAACGCGTGGCGGAAGAGGATGTGCCGAGTGGACATGCCCTTCGCGCGGGCCATCGTGATGAAGTCCATCTGCAGCGTCGCGAGCATGTCGGTGCGGAGCAACCTCATGTAGATGGCGATCTGGGCAACGGTCAACGTGATCACCGGGAGGCCGTAAGCCTTGAAGTGCTCGCCCGGGTTCTTGGAACAGGCTCACGTCTTTGGAGATGGCCGGGAACCACCCCCACTTCACGGCGAAGAAGTAGAGGAGCACCACGCCGATGATGTAGCTCGGCACGGATAACAACCCGAACGCGATGGTGCTACTCGCTCGGTCGAATGTGCTGCCGGAGCGATACGCGCTGAACACCCCTAAGGGGATTGCGATGATGAGCGACAGGATCAAGGAGTAGAAGAGCACGACGAGCGTCACCGGCAAGCGGTTGCGCACGAGCTCGCTCACCGGCGTGTTGAAGCCGAGCGAGACGCCGAAGTCGAGCGTCGCCATCTTCTTCAGCCAGATGCCGTATTGGACGGGGATCGGCTTGTCGAGGCCGAGGTCGTGACGCACTTGCTCGACCTGCGCGTCTGTCGCACCGGGGCCCGCCTTGAAGATGGCGGGATCCCCGGGCAACAGGTTGATCGAGATGAAGGTGAGGAAGGTGACGGCGAACACCACGATCACCAGCTGGATCAGCTTTTGGCGTACGTATCTCATGCCGTCACCTCTCCCTCCCTAAGGTTCCCTCACGGCACGTCGAAAGACGTGTCGTGTCATGCGTCAGGCGTTCGGGTTGATCCAGACCGAGCGCTGGTTGAAGGTGCCACCGGTCCCGGGGCTCTGCTTCGAGCCGTCGGGGTTGATGAACACGCCGACGTCCATGACGTTCGGAGTGTGCGGCAGCCCCCAGACCTGTCCACGAGCCCCAGAGGTTGTAGCACTGCGTCGCGAACTCCTTGTTGACCGTCTCGGCGTCGGCCTTCTTCTGTGCCGGGTCGGTCGCGCCGCGGTTGTCGGCGAGCGCCTTGTCGATCACCGGGTCCTTGATGCGCCCGAAGTTGAGCGCGAGCTGAGGCGGCGGGCAGGGCGTTGTCCGCGGTCCACCAGATGTACTGGCTGTCGAGGTCGTAGCCCCCGTGGTTGCGCCACTGGAACGCTTGGAAGGTTCCCTGGAGCGCAGTGAGGATGTACTTCGCCTGCTCGATCTGCGTGATCTGCACGTCGTCGAAGCCGGCCTGCTTGAAGAACTCCTGCTGGGCCTGGGCGATGATCAGGTTCGTCGCGTCTTGCGTCGTCGACAGGCTGATCTTCAGCGGGCCCGGATGGTCGGCCTTGTACGACTCGCGACGAGCTCTTGCGCCTTGGCCATGTCCTGCTTCACCGGGAAGCCGCTGTCGTCGAGGTGGCCGACCTGCGCCGGTGAGAACGGACCGTTCGCGATCTTCGAGCACGCCGGCATCGACCTTGTCGATGATCGCCTGGTTGTCGGTGGCGTACGCCATCGCGCAGCGCACCCGCTGGTCCGCGAGGGGTGACGTCGGGTCGCCCACGTTGAGCAGGGTGTACCCCGTCTCGCCGTAGTCGGTCTCCTCGAGCATCGGGAACTTGTCGGCCTCGCCACGGAACTTCTTGATCGTGTCGCCGTTCGTGGTCTGGATGAGATCGACGTCGCCGGCCTCGAGCGCGGAGGCGCGGGTCAGGGCGTCGGGGATGACCCGGGTCTCGAACTCGTCGAGGTACGGGTAGGGCTTGTTCCAGTAGTCGGGGTTCTTCGTCGCGGTGAACGACTCGCCCGGCTTGTAGTCCTTGAAGACGAACGGACCGGTGCCCACGGGCTTCGGACTCGAGCGTCGGGTCCTTGTCGGCCGCCGCGAGCCACGTCGGGCTCGCCATCATGCCCGGCTGGGCGGCGAGGTAGAGCGGGAAGACGACCCAGGGTCGCTTCATCGTGATCGTCATCGTCATCGGATCGGTGAGCGACGACCTGCGGCGAGCCGTCGGCGTTCGTCGCGACGTCGCTGAAGACCTTGCCGGTCAGGAACGACGCGATCTGCCGCTTCATGTTGTCGACCATCGCGGCCGCCATCGAACGGCGTGCCGTCGTGGAACTTGACGCCGTCCCGAGCGTGGAAGGTCCAGACCGTGTAGTCCGCGTTCGGGGTGACCGAGTCGGCCAGGTACGGCACGAACTTGCCGTCTTCGGTGACCGACGTGAGCGTGTCGTACACGCTGCCGATGGTCACGTAGCACGACGTCGCGCAGAGCATCTTGGACGGCTCCCACGGGCTGCCGGTGTCGGCCTCGATGCCGACGACGAGCTTGCCGCCCGCCACCGGCGTCTCGGCCGCTGCCGCAGTCGTGGCCGCGCCGCCCGACGCGGTCGTTGCCGCCCCGCCGCCTGACGCGGTGGTGCCGGCACTGCTGCCACTGTCATCACTGCCGCACGCGGCGGCGAGCACGCCGAAGGCGAGCAACGCCCCGGCGATGCCGAAGACAGCTCGGCGAGATCTTCCGGACGATCGATGCACACTTCCCCCTCTGTTGTGTGGACGCTTGGGCGAGAGCCCTCAGGCGTGCTGCGCCCACCCCTTTGGACGCCCTCTGCAGGATGTGACCCCCGCCACATGCATGGTCGACCGGAACCTACGACTGCAGTTGCCACGGTGTCAATGCAGCCCCGTTACAGACGCGCGACGACGGGCGCCCCGCTCGGGGCGCCCGTCGTGCGGTCGCGGCGTCGCGCTACTGCTTGATCCAGATCGAGCTGATGTTGATCACGCCCTGGATGCCGTTGCAGAGGCAGATCTTCTCGCCCGACGGTGCCACGAAGTCCTCGAGGCCTTGCACCTTCGGCGTGTGGGCGAGCCCCCACACCGTGTACGAGCCCCAGAGGTTGTAGCACTGCGTCGCGAACTGCTTGTCGACCGTCTCGGCCAGCTCCTTCTTCTTGGCCGGGTCGGTCTCGCCGCGGTTCGCGTCGAGGGCCTGGTCGATGACCGGGTCCTTGATGCGCCCGAAGTTCAGCGCGAGCTGATCGACGGGGAGCGCGTTCGACGAGTGCCACCAGATGTACTGGGCGTCGAGGTCGACCCCGCCGTGGTTGCGCCACTGGAAGGCCTGGAAGTGGCCCTGAAGCGCCGTGAGGATGTACTTCGCCTGCTCGATCTGGCTGATCTGCACGTCGTCGAAGCCGGCTTCCTTGAAGAACTCCTGCTGGGCCTGGGCGATGATCAGGTTCGTCGCGTCCTGGGTCGTCGAGAGGTTGATGTTGAGCGGGCCGGGATGGTCCGCCTTGTACGACTCGCGACGAGCTCCTGCGCCTTGGCCATGTCCTGCTTGAGCGGGAACCCGTTCTCCGCCTCGTTGCCGAGCTGGCCGGGTGAGAAGGGCCCGTTGGCGATCTGCGAGATGCCGGCGTTGATCTTGTCGATGATCGCCTGGTTGTCAGTGGCGTTGGCCATCGCGCAGCGCACGCGCGGATCGGTGAGCGGTGAGCCCTCCTGCGTGACGTGCAGGAGCGTGTAGCCCGTCTCGCCGAACTTGGTCCACTCGGTCATCGGGAACTGATCCGGCTCGCCCCGGTACTTCTTGATCGTGTCGCCGTTCGTCGTGTGGATCAGGTCGACGTCACCGGCCTCGAGCGCGGAGGACCGAGTGAGCGCGTCGGGGATGACGCGGAACTCGACCTCGTCGAGGTACGGGTACGGCTTGTTCCAGTAGTTCGGGTTCTTCGTCGCCGTGAACGACTCGCCCGGCTTGTAGTCCTTGAAGACGAACGGACCGGTGCCGACCGGCTTGGACTCGAGCGCGGGATCCTTGTCGGCGGCTGCCTGCCACGTCGGGCTGGCCATGTAGCCGATCGCACCCGAGAGGTAGAGCGGGAACGGCACCCACGGCCGCTTCATGGTGATCGCGACGGTGAGGTCGTCGACCTTCGCGATCTGCGGGGCGCCGCTCGGCGTCCTTCGCGACGTCGGTGAGCACCGCGGCCGTGAGGAACGACTTCGAGGTGACGGTTCAGGTTGTCGATGACGGCGTCCGCGTTCAGCGGCGTGCCGTCGTGGAACGTGACGCCGGAGCGCACCTTGATCGTCCAGACCGTGTAGTCCGCGTTCGGCTCGACGGACTCGGCGAGGTAGGGCACGACCTTGCCTTCGTCGGTGACGATCGTCAGCGAGTCGTAGATCGACCGGATCACGGTGTGACCAGAGATCGCGAGGAGCGCCTTGGAGGGCTCCCACGGGCTTCCTGTGTCGGCTTCGATGCCCATCACGAGCTTGCCGCCCGGCCACTGGCGTCTCGGCTGCGGCAGCTGCCGTCGTCGCGGCACCGCCCGCCGCTGTCGTCGCTGCTCCACCGCCGGCTGCGGTGGTGCCGGCACTGCTCCCGCTGTCATCACTCCCGCACGCCGCGGCCACGAGGGCCAAAGCGAGGCCCCCGGCAACCAGGAGCGCGCCGGTACGGCGTCGTTTCGAGATCGGTCGGTTCACGCAGACTCCCCCACTCACGCGGGCCCCTCGCCCGCAGTCCATTGCTGCTATCCGTCCGTGCGGCTGGTTCCCTCTGCCAGCTCACCCCCTGTCGCGGACCCGTGGAATGTGACCCCCGCCACACGCACGATGGCGCGGAACCTATTGCGGCATTGGCGCGGTGTCAACGCGTGGCGTGTGCGCGCGAACGGCGGACGCCCCCATGGGACGCCCGCCGAAGCGCGTGTTCTCGCTGGTTACGCGGGGTGGGCTACTGCTTGATCCAGACCGACTGGATGTTGAAGACGCCGGCGATGCCGTTGCAGAGGCACGCCTTGTCACCCGACGGGAGGGTGAAGTCCTCGATGCCGTGGACGTCGGGCGTGTGCGGCAGACCCCAGAGGTCCCAGTCGCCCCAGATGTTGTAGCACTGGGTCGCGAACTCCTTGTTGACCGTCTCGGCGAGCTGCTTCTTCACCGCCGGGTCGGTAGCCCCGCGGTTGTCGGAGAGCGCCTTGTCGATCACCGGGTCCTTGATGCGCCCGAAGTTCAGCGCGAGCTGACCCACCGGGAGCGCGTTCTCGGACGACCACCAGATGTACTGGGCGTCGAGGTCGAGACCGCCGTGGTTGCGCCACTGGAAGGCCTGGAAGTCACCTTGCAGCGCCGTGAGGATGTACTTCGCCTGCTCGATCTGGCTGATCTGCACGTTGTCGAAGCCGGCCTGCTTGAAGAACTCCTGCTGGGCCTGAGCGATGACGAGTGCGGTCGCGTCCTGCGTCGTCGACAGGTTGATGTTCAGCGGGCCCGGGTGGTCGGCCTTGTACGACTTGACGAGCTCTTGCGCCTTGGCCATGTCCTGCTTCAGCGGGTAGCCCGTGTCGGGCAAGTAGCCGACCTGGGTCGGTGAGAACGGACCGCTCGCGACCTTGTTGATGCCGGCACCGAGCTTGTCGATGAGCGCCTGCTCGTCGGTCGCGTACGCCATCGCGCAGCGCACGCGCGCGTCGGACAGCGGGCTCGCCGGGGTCGTCGACCTTCAGCAGCGTGTAGCCCGTCTCCCCGAACGCCGACACCTCGGTCATCGGGAACTGGTCGGCCTCACTGCGGAACTTGGCGATGTTCTCGCCGTCGTCCGTGTGGATCATGTTCACGTCGCCGGCCTCGAGCGCCGAGGCGCGCGTCTTGCCGTCGGGGATCACGCGGAACTCGACCTCGTCGAGGTACGGGTACGGCTTGTTCCAGTAGTTCGGGTTCTTCGTCGCGTCGAACGACTCACCCGGCTTGTAGTCCTTGAAGACGAACGGACCCGTGCCGACCGGCTTGGACTCGAGCGCCGGGTCCTTGTCGGCCGCGGCTTCATCCACGTCGGGCTCGCCATGTAGCCGATCTGGCCCGTGAGGTAGATCGGGAACGGCACCCACGAGCGCTTCATCGTGATCTGCGCCGACATCGGGTCCGCGGGGTCGACCACGATCTGCGGTGAGCCGTCAGCATTGGTCGCCACGTCCGAGAACACCTTCCCGGTCAGGAACGACTTGAACTGGCGAGTGAGGTTGTCGACGATCGCAGCGCCGTCGAACGGCGTGCCGTCGTGGAACGTGACGCCCGAGCGGGCCTTGATCGTCCATACCGTGTAGTCCGCGTTCGGCGTGATCGACTCGGCGAGGTACGGCTCGACCTTGCCGTCGACCGTCGCGAGCGCGAGCGGATCGAACACCGACCGCGATGACGGTGTGACCCGAGATCGCGAGCAGCGCCTTCGACGGCTCCCACGGGCTGCCGGTGTCGGCCTCGAGGCCGAACACGAGCTTGCCGCCCGGCGTCGGCGTCTCGGCCGCTGCCGCTGCGTCGTTGCGGCTCCACCTCCGGCTGTCGTGCTGGCGCCGCCGCCTCCGGCGGCTGTGGTGCCCGCGCTGCTCCCGCTGTCGTCGCTTCCGCACGCGGCGGCGAGCAACCCGAACGCGAGCAGCGAGGCGCCGAGTGCGAGCGCGGCGCGATGCCGCGGACGAACATGCCTCAATCTCATCGTTGCCCCCTGTTGCGGCGCGACCCCCGTCGCACCAGTCGGTCGGACCGTACCTGCCGTCGATGAGCATTCAGTGGCGGCGCGACCGGTCGTAACGTCATTCACATGTTCGAGTCGACACGTGTCGCGCCCGGTGCTCCGGCTGCTCTGTCGAGCCGCGATCCGGCCGACCGTCTCGGCCTCGCCGGCAAGCCCGAGGCGGCGGAGCTGCACCGCGACTTGCTGGCTCGGCTGCAGACTTTGCAGAACCGGCTGTGGGCCGAGCAGCGCCGCAGCTTGCTCCTCGTGCTGCAGGGGATGGACGCCTCGGGCAAGGACGGCACGATCCGCACCGTGCTGTCAGGTGTGAACCCGCAGGGTTGCCGGGTGACCTCGTTCAAGGCGCCCGTCGGTCGCGACGCCGCGCACGACTTCCTGTGGCGCGTGCACGAGGTCTGCCCCGCGCACGGCGAGATGGGCATCTTCAACCGATCTCACTACGAGGACGTGATCGCGGTCCGGGTGCGAGCGCTCGCGCCCGAGTCGGTGTGGCGGCCGCGTCTCCGTCACATCCGCGAGTTCGAGCGGATGTTGTGCGACGAGGGCACGACGATCGTGAAGGTCTTCCTCCACATCTCGGCGGACGAGCAGCGTCGACGGCTTCAGCGGCGCATCGACGATCCCGAGAAGAGCTGGAAGTTCCGGAAGGCCGACCTCGACGACCGGGCGATGTGGGATCAGTACAACCACGCGTACGAGGAGACGCTGACGGAGACGTCGACGAAGTGGGCGCCGTGGCACGTCGTCCCCGGCGACCGGAAGTGGGTGCGGACGGTCGCGGTGTCAGAGCTCGTCGTGCACGCCCTCGAACGCATGGACCCGAAGCTGCCCGAGCCCGAGCCGGGGATCGAGAAGATCGTTGTCCGGTAGCCGGCCTCCGCTTCGCTTCGGGCGGCTCCCGCTCGCTTCGCTCGACAATCGGTGCTTCGCGCACCCGGCGCCGCACTGCGGCGCCCTTCACTAGCCCACTGCCAGACTGTCGCCCCAGAGCGCCGGGCGGAGCGCGGCGAGGGTCGCCTCGTAGACGGCTTCAGGGCTCGCTGCGCCGTCGACCGTGACCAGCAGGCCACGGTCCGCGAACCACCGGACCAACGGTCCCGACTCCTCGTCGTACAGCGCGAGCCGGCGCCGGACCGCGTCTTCGGTGTCGTCCTTGCGCCGCACCGCCCAGCCGTCGCCGCGAGGACACGGCACCGAGACGACCTCGCGCGGCGCCGAGGTCGTCGTGCCGCACACAGGGCAGACGCGGCGGCCGAGGATGCGGGCCAGCACCACGTCGGTCGGCACTTCGATCTGGATCGCGGCTTGGAGCGGCTCGTCACCCAGGATCGCGGCGAACCCGTCGGCTTGCTCGACGGTGCGGGGGAACCCGTCCATGAGGAAGCCGCGGCGGGAGACCTCGGGATGCCCGATGCGGTGCTCGATCACCTTCAGCATCACGTCGTCGGGCACGAGCTCGCCGTGGTCGACGAACGCCTGCACCTGGAGGCCCAGAGGGCTTGCCTCGGCCATCTCCCGCCGCAGGATCTCGCCGGTCGAGATGTGGTGGATGCCCAGGTGGGCGGCGACGCGATGGCCCACCGTGCCCTTGCCCGCGCCTTGTCGGCCGAAGATCACCAGCTTGGGGAGACGGCTCATTCGGGACCCCCGGGGGCGTGAGGTGGAGCCGGAAGGCGCGCACCATATCGCGGCCGCCATGGTTCTGTCATGACGAGGTGACATTGAGCACGCGGCACGGCTCCCGGTGCCAGACTGCCCGGCCAGCGGAGCGGAGAGAAGGGGCTGCGGTGGATCACACGGGCGCGGACGGGGACGGCCAGAACCTCGACGCGCTCGACGAGCTGGCCAGGCTCCGGGACGAGTCCCACACGGACGATCCCGCGCGCCGGGCCCGGGCGCTCGCGCGCCTCGCGGTCGGGCTCCAAGGTCGGCAGCGGCCGAACGAGGCGCTCGAGGCGATCGACGAGGCGCGTGAGGCCTTCTTCGCTTCAGGCGACTCGCAGGGCGAGATCCTGTGCGATCGGCTCGCGGCGCGGCTTCTCCTCGCGCTCGGGCGTCCGCTCGATGCGAGCAAGCGCCTCGCCGCCGCTCGCCGCAAGCTGCTCGACGGGCAGAGCGACCCCGCCGAGCTCGCCGCGTGCGAGCAGCAGCTCGCCGCGGTGCTGCACAGCCTGGGCCGCGACCGCGACGTCGTCACCTTGCTGGTGAGCGCGCGTGAGCTCTTCACGAAGGCCGATCAGCTCCGCGACGCGGGCGTCTGCGACAACGATCTCGGCGTGCTCCGTGCCAAGGCCGGCGAGCTCGACGCGGCGCTCGACCACTTCGCCGACGCGCGCGCGTGCTTCGCGAACAGCGCCGCAGACCTCGCGTCGGTTGCGTTCAACGAGTCGTTCGTGCTGTGGGAGCAGCAGCGCTCGAGTGATGCGATGGAGCGGGTGCGCGAGGCGCGCGCCGGGTTCCTCGCGGCCGAGGTCGAGCTCCCGGTTGCGTGGTGCGATCAGAACCTCGGGGTGCTGCTCGCCGAGGAGGGCCGTCTGAACGAGGCCGCGGACCGGTTCGTCGACGCCCAGGATCGCTACCGGGCGTCGTCGCACTGGACCGCCGTGGCCTGGTGTGACGCGAACCTTGCGATCGTGCTCGACGCGCTCGGGGGCCGTTCCCGCCGGTGACACTTCCTAGACTGGGGTGATCGGCGCCGAACCTGTCTCCTTCGTGCTCAACGGCATCTCGGTGTCGTGCCGTGGCGACCATCCCCACCTGCTCGCCGCGCTGCGCGAGGAGCTCGGCGTCCTCTCGCCGAAGGACGGGTGCTCGCCGTCGGGGCAGTGCGGGTGTTGCACGGTGCTGCTCGACGGCAAGGCGCAGGTGAGCTGCCAGACGTCGCTCGCCAAGACCGCCGGTCGGGGGATCACGACCCTCGAAGGCATGCCCACCGAGGAGCGCGATCGCTACGCGAGGGTCTTCGCGTCGACCGGCGCCCTGCAGTGTGGGTTCTGCACGCCCGGCATCGTGATGCGCACGAAGGCGCTGATCGCGAAGAAGGGCGCCGACCTGACGCGTCAAGACGCGGCGCGCCACCTCGGCGCGCACCTCTGCCGGTGCACGGGCTACGTGAAGATCCTCGATGCGATCGAGCTGCTCGCGCACGGGTGGCGACGTCGAACCACCCGCGTGCGGCGGTGTCGGCACGAGCGGACTTCGCTACGAGGGCCTCGAGCTCTCGCTCGGCGACAAGCCGTATGTCGACGACCTCGTCCTTCCCGGCATGCTCCACGGCGCGTTTCATCTCGCGGCGCACGCCCGCGCCGACGTCGTCGGCATCGACGTGACGGCCGCGGCCGCGGTGCCGGGTGTCGTGCGCGTCCTCACCGCCGCCGACATACCTGGCGCGCTCCGCGTCGGGTTGATCCACAAGGACTGGCCGATCTTCATCCCCGAAGGCGGGCGCACCTCCTATCTGGGTGACGTCCTCGCGATGGTCGTCGCGGAGGACCGCGAGACCGCCCGCGCCGCCGCACAGCTCGTCCAAGTCGACTATCGGCCGCTGCCGCCGATCGTCGATCCGCGCGCAGGCCATCGCGTCCGGCGCGGACGACGCGGTGTGGGGTCTCGAAGGCAACGTGCTGTCGCGGTCGACGTATGCGCGCGGCGACGTCGATGCCGCGCTGGCGGCGAGCGCGCACGTCGTGCACGAGGTGTTCCAGACCCAGCGCATCGAGCACGCGTTCCTCGAGCCCGAGTCGACCCTCGTCGCGCCGGTGGTCCTGCCCGACGGGTCCGATGGGCTGCACGTGTGGTCGGGAGGCCAGGGGGTCTGGGACGACCGCGACCAGATCGCGTCGGTGCTCGGCATCGACGCGGGACGCGTGACGGTCGAGCTCGTCGCGAACGGCGGCGCGTTCGGCGGCAAGGAGGACATGTCCAACCAGGCCCAGACCGCGCTGGCGTCGTGGCTGACCGGGCGGCCCGTGAAGTGCACGCTCTCGCGTGAGGAGTCGTTGCTGATCCACCCGAAGCGGCACCCGATCCGGATGGAGTACTGGGCCGGTTGCGACGACGACGGACGGCTCACCGCGCTGCGGGCGCGCATGGTCGGCGACTCCGGCCCGTACGCCTCGGTCGGGATGAAGGTGCTCGAGCGGTCGGCAGGGCACGCCAGTGGTCCGTACGTGGTGCCGGCGATCGACGTCGACTCGATCGCGGCCCGCACGAACAACCCGGTGTGTGGCGCGTTCCGCGGCTTCGGCGCGAACCAGGCGCAGTTCGCGATGGAGGGCGTGCTCGATCGCCTCGCCGACGCGGTCGGGATCTCAGGCTGGGAGATCCGTGCGCGCAACGTCGTGACCCCGGGCTCGGTGTGGGGACCCGGTCAGATCATGGACGACGGCTGCCTCGGCGCGCGTGCGTGCCTCGACGCGATCAAGCCGGCCTACGACGACGCAGTCGCCTCGGGAGCCGCCGTCGGGCTCGGCCTCGGGCTCAAGAACTCGGGCCTCGGCAACGGCTTCAAGGAGATCGCGCGCGCGGTCGTGCGGTTCGAGGAGGACGGCACCATCGAGGTCCGGCACTGCTGGACGGAGATGGGGCAGGGCGTGCACACCGTGGCCCGTCAGGTCGCGGTCGAGGAGCTGCAGGTCGACCCCGACGCGCATCCGCGTGCTCGTCGACACGTCCCGCGAGCTCGGCGCGGGCCAGACGACCGGCAGCCGAGGCACGTTGATGGGTGCGGGCTCGGTGAAGGCGGCGTGCGAGGCCGCGCGCGCCGCTGGCTGCAAGCCGGGCGTCGACTACGAGGGCGAGTACCGCGTCGACTGGACGAACTCGCTCGCCGAGGGCCTCGAGCACCCGGTGATCCACTCGACGTTCGGCTACGCGTCGCAGCTCGTCGTCGTCGATCGCGAGAGTGGCAACGTCGACAAGGTCGTCGCTGCGCACGACGTGGGCCGCGCCGTCAACCCTCTGCTGTGCGAGGGCCAGATCGAAGGCTCGGTGCACATGGGTCTCGGCTACGCGCTCACCGAGGACTTCCCGGCCGACGCCGAGGGCCGGCCGACGAACATGACGCTGAAGAGCCTCGGCATCATCCGCCCGAAGGACATGCCGCGCGTCGAGGTGATCCTCGTCGAGTCTCCGCAGCCGAACGCGCCGTACGGCATCAAGGGTGTCGGTGAGATCGGCCTGGTGCCCACGGCGGGCGCGGTGGCTGCCGCCTTGCACGACCTCGACGGCGCATGGCGCTCCACGCTGCCGATGCGCCGCGGCGCGTCGTCGGGCTCCGACACCGACGAGTGACTCGCCGCGTGAGCGCGACGACGCCCGGGCTCGTCTGCGCGCACCATCACCTGTACTCGGCGCTCGCTCGCGGCATGCCTTCGCCACCGCGCACACCGACGACGTTCGTCGAGATCCTCGAGCAGGTCTGGTGGAGGCTCGACGTCGCGCTCGACCTCGAGATGCTGAGGTGGTCGGCGATGCTCGGCGCGCTCGAGGCGCTCGAGTGCGGAACGACTGCGATCGTCGACCATCACGAGTCGCCCTCACGCGATCGAGGGCTCGCTCGACGTGATCGCCGACGCGTGCCGCCGAGGTCGGCGTGCGGGTCGTGTGCGCCTACGGCGTGACCGACCGCCACGGCGCCGACGGGTGCTCGGCGCGGGCTGGCCGAGAACGAGCGGTTCCTCCGCGGCGGGGGACGAGGGCTCGTCGGTGTCCACGCCGCGTTCACGTGCAGCGACGAGACGCTCGAGGCGGCCGCCGGCCTCGCGCGCGACCTCGGCGTCGGCGTCCACATCCACGTCGCCGAGGGGACGGTCGACTCGGACGCGGGGAAGCGGCTCGCCGCGCTCGCAGACGAGTCGTGGCTGCTCGTCCACGCCGTGCACCTCGAACAAGACCTGCCGGGCACGATCGCGCACAACCCGCGCTCGAACATGAACAACGCCGTCGGCTACGCGAGGCCCGCGTCGCGATCGAACCCGATCGTGCTCGGCACCGACGGCATCGGGGCAGACATGCTCGACGAGTTCCGCCTCGCCTTCGTACGTCATCGCGAGGACGACGTCGAGGCCTCACCCGAGGCGGCGTGGTCGTGGCTCGAGAACGGATGGCAGCTGGTGCCGGAGGCCCGCGGCGACGTCGTGCGGTGGTCGTACGACGCGATGGATCCGTGGTCGCTCGCCTTCACCACCGACGTCCGTGCCGTCGACGTCGAGATCGACGGTGAGGTCGTGCTGCGCGACGGCGTCGCGACCCGGGTCGACCCGATCGAGGTGCGCGCGCAGGCCGCCGAGCAAGCCAGGCGCCTCCACCGGCTGCTATGACCGACTGATGGCCGCACCCGTCGCGCTGTACCTCCAGGACGCCCACCCGCTCCGCGAGGCGATGGACTACGTGCGGTACGCCGAGGAGCGCGGGTTCGAGGCGGTGTGGCAGGCCGAGAGCCGGCTGGTGCGCGAGGCGACGGTGCCGATGGCCGCGTTCGCTGCGGTCACCGAGCGCATCAAGGTCGGTCAGCGGCGTGGTCGCGATGTGGACCCGCAACCCCGCGCTGCTCGCGTCGACGTTCTCCACCCTCGACGACCTCGCCCCGGGTCGCGTGATCCTCGGGATCGGCGCGTGGTGGGACCCGCTCGCCGCGGAAGGTCGGCGTCGACCGGGCGAGGCCGCTCAAGGCCATGCGCGAGATCGTCGAGGCCGTCCGCGGCGCTGCTCGCCGAACGAGACCGTCACGTTCGACGGCGAGTTCGTGCACCTCGACGGCGTCGAGCTCGACTACGTGCATCAGGAGCGCGAGCCGAAGGACGTCCCCATCTACATCGGCGCCACGGGCATGCAGATGATGGAGCTCACGGGCGAGATCGCCGACGGCGTGGTCCTCAACTACCTCGTGTCTCCCGCGTACAACGCGACCGCGCTCGAGCATCTCGCGAGGGGCGCGGCCAAGGCGGGACGCGACGCTCGACGACGATCGACCGGCCGCAGCTCGTCGTGTGCTCGCTCGACGAAGATCGCGGCCGCGCGCTCGATGCGCTCGCGCCTCCTCGTCACCCAGTACCTCGGCCAGCAGCCCCACATCATGAAGGCGTCGTGGCGTGCCCGAGTCGCTGCTCGACGAGATCGGCAAGGTGCTCACGTGGCCGGCGACCCACGAGCAGGTCGTCGCCGCGTCGAAGCTCGTGCCCGACGACATCGTGCAGATGATCACCGCCTCGGGCACGCCCGACGAGTGCCGCGCGAAGGTCGCCGAGTACGTCGCCGCCGGAAGTACGTGCCCGATCCTGTACCCGCTGGGCGATGATGTCCGGCTCATGATCGACGCGTTTGCAGATTGGGCCGTGTGAACAGGAGGGCGCGTGAGCGCCCGTGCAACAGGGAGGACGCGTGAGCGAACACCGGCAGCTCGTCTCGTCGGGCGGGCCGTACGAGCTGATCGTCGGATACAGCAGAGCGGTGCGGGTGGGCGACCGCATCTTCGTTGCCGGCACCGCGCCACAGTGGCCGGACGGGCATGTCGACCCCAGCCCGACCGTGCAGGCGCGGCGGTGCTTCGAGATCATCGAGGCCGCCCTCCGCGAAGCGGGCGCCACGCTCGCCGACGTCGTTCGCACGCGCATCTTCCTCGTCGAGGCGCAGGACTTCGACGAGATCGGCGCGGTGCACGGCGAGCTGTTCGCGGACACCCGCCCGGCGAACACGACGCTCGTGGTCAAGGCGCTGCTCGACCCCGCATGGAAGGTGGAGATCGAGGTCGAGGCCGTCGCCGGCATGCGGGTCTGACGCGTGGCCGACGCACCTGTCGATCTGCTCGTGCGAGGCGCGGATCTCGTCGCGACGATGGACGCCGAGCGCCGTGAGATCGCGGGTGGATGGGTCGCGGTCACCGACGGCTTCGTGAGCGCTGTCGGAGGTTCGGCTGACGCGATGCCGACGGCCGAGGTCGTGCTCGACGCGAGCGGGTGCTTGGTGACGCCGGGGCTGATCAACACCCATCACCACATCTACCAGAACCTCACGCGCGCCTATCGGCCCGCGACGGTCGCATCGCTCTTCGACTGGCTGACGGCGCTCTATCCGCTCTGGAGCCGGCTCGACGAGGAAGCCGCGTACGTGTCCGCATGGATCGGGCTCGCCGAGCTCGCTCTCGGGGGGTGCACGACGTCCACCGATCACCTCTACGTGCATCCGCGGGGCGGTGGCGACCTGATCAGCGCCGAGATCCGAGCCGCGACCGAGCTCGGCATGCGCTTCCATCCGACGCGGGGGTCGATGAGCCTGTCGGAGAAGGACGGTGGGCTCCCGCCCGACTCGGTCGTGCAGGACGACGACGAGATCCTCGCCGACTCCGAGCGCTTGGTCGCGTTGCACCACGACCGAGCGCGGGGTGCGATGGTGCGGATCGCGCTCGCGCCGTGCTCGCCGTTCAGCGTGACCTCCGAGCTGATGGTGCGGACCGCAGAGCTGGCCGAGCGGCTCGACGTGCGTTTGCACACTCACCTTGCCGAGGACCCCGACGAAGACAGGTTCGCGGCGGAGAAGTTCGGCGGGCGCACGATCGACCACTTCGAGTCGGTCGGGTGGATGACCGATCGCAGCTGGGTCGCGCACTGCATCTACCCGAACGAGGCCGAGGTCGCGGGGCTCGGCCGGGCGGGCGTGGGCGTCGCGCACTGCCCGAGCTCGAACATGATGATCGGCGGGGGCGGGATCGCTCCCGTTGCCGCGATGCGCGCGGCTGGCTCACCCGTCGGTCTCGGATGCGACGGGTCGTCGTCCACCGACTCGGCTTCGCTCTGGATGGAGGCGCGCAACGCGATGCTCCTCGGGAGGCTGCGCGGAGGTCCGGCGTCGACGGGCGCGCGTGACGCGCTGGAGATCGCGACTCGCGGCAGCGCCGGGTGCCTCGGCCGCGCCGGTGAGATCGGTGAGCTCACGGTCGGCGCAGTCGGCGATCTCGTGGTGTGGCCGGTCGCCGGCGACATCGCGCATGCCGGCGCGATCAGCGATCCGGTCGAGGCGTGGTTGCGGTGCGGGCCGAGCGCGGCGAAGCACACGGTCGTCGCCGGTCGGGTGGTCGTGCGCGACGGGGCCCTCGCCGACGATCGAGTCGACGAGATGCTCACGTGGCACCGCCGCGTCGCGGCGAGGTTCCAGATCCCCTAGTCGAGCGCGGCGGCCATCGCGAGGAGCGCTTCGTCCATCCCGTGGGCCCCCGAGCAGGCCGAGCCCGACCGGCTTCGCGTCGACCGTGCCGCCGTGAACGGTCACCTGCGGCGTGCCCGCGAGGCCGGCAGCGCACGTGAGTGCCAACGCGCCCGCCCGCACGGCCTCCTTCGCTGGGCCTTCGAGGTCGACGCGATAGGCCGGACCCTGTGCGGGTGGCAGAGCGAACACGACGCCGCCCGCGGTGCTCCGAGCGACCCGGTCTCGGATCTCGACACGCCGCCGTTGAGCGGCCGCGACCTCCTCAGGGGTGACGTGCGATGCGTCGGCGAAGCGCTGCGCGATGCCCGGGCCGAACGACGGTCGCGTGGCGGTGATCCAGTCGCCATGGCATGCCCATGCCTCGCCGCGTTGGAGCGTGCGGAAGCAGTCGGCCCACGAGGCGATGTCGCCGTCCGCGACGGAACCACGCTCGAGCTGCAGGTCGAGACGAGTGGCCGCTTCTCGCGCTGCCGCCTCGACCACCGCGGCGACCTCATCGGGCACCGCCGCGAGCAGGTCGTCAGCGAGCACCAGCTTGGTCGCCGCCAGGTGCGCGGTCTCGTCGAAGTCCGCGTCGAGGAGCACGCGTCCGACCTGCATCAGGACAGCGCCGCTGTTGGCGAACCAGCCCACCGCGTCGAATGACGGCGCGAGCGGCACGACGCCATCCGCAGCGACGCGGCCGTGGGTCGGCCGCAGCCCGAAGATCCCGCAGAAGCTCGCCGGCACGCGCACAGAGCCGCCGGTGTCCGATCCGAGCGCGAAGTCGCACAGCCCGCCCGCCACTGCCGACGCCGATCCCGATGACGAACCTCCTGGGACGCACCCCGGCGCGGCGCTGTTGACCGGCGTGCCGTAGTGCACGTTCGTGCCCGAGAGGCTGTAGGCGAGCTCGTCGGTGTGGCTCTTGCCGATGAGCGTCGCGCCCGCGCGAGCAGGCGGGTGACGGCAGAGGAGGTGGTCGTCGGCACCGGGTGGGTCGCTTCCCACTGAGGGTTGCCCGCTCCGGTCGGGTAGCCCGCGACGTCGTAGAGGTCCTTCGCGACGAACGTCGTGCCGGCCAGGGCGCCGTCAGCCGCGCCCTCGGCGAGCACGGCGGGTCCGATCTTCAGCGCGCCGAGCGGATCGTCGGCCGGCATCCGGATCACGGCTGGGAGTGTCGCGCAGGACCGTTTGCTCACTGCGGAGGAAACCGCAGGCCCACGAACCCCCAGTGAGCAAACGGTCGGCTGGGACCGACAAGAATCCCCCGATGGCCGTGCTGAGCCCGACGACGCTGGACGACGCCCTCGCGGCGCTCGCCGAGCATCCCGGCGCGCACGTGCTCGCGGGTGGCACCGACTTCATGGTCGAGGTGAACTTCGGCCATCGACGGCCCGAGGACGTCGTCGCACTGGCCCGGGTCGACGAGCTGCGTCGGTGGGACATCGAGGGCGAGACCGTGCGGCTGGGCGCCGGTGTCACGTGCTCGCAGCTGATGCAGCCGCCGCTGGCCGAGTCGCTGCCGGCCCTGGCGCAGGCCGCGCGCACCGTCGGCTCGCCCCAGATCCGCAACGCGGCGACGATCGGAGGGAACCTCGGCACGGGGTCGCCCGCGGGCGACCTGCTGCCCGTCCTCTCGGCCCTCGACGCCGCGATCGTGATGCGGTCGCTCAACGGCTCGCGTGTCCTGTCGATCCACGACTTCCTGGTCGGGCCGAAGCGCACCGCGCTGCAACCCGGCGAGCTCGTCACCGAGGTGGTGGTGGCGCTGCCGAAGGGGCCGCAAGAGTTCATGAAGGTCGGCGTGCGCAACGCGATGGTGATCGCGATCGCGAACCTCGCGCTCGTCGTCGATCGCGGCGGCGCTGAGAGTCGCGGCGGGCTCGGTCGGCCCCACGATCATCCGAGCACGCGATGCGGAGCAGTGGGCCGAGGCCAACGGCGGCGTGAGCGCCGACCCCGACGAGTTCGGTCTACGAGTCGCGGCCGAGGTCAGGCCGATCGACGACCACCGGTCGACCGCGGCATACCGGCGGCGGGCGGTCGAAGTCATGGCAGCACGCGCGCTGCGCAGGGTGGCGGCCGCGTGAGCGAGCACTACCGGCTCACCATCAACGGTGAGCATGCATGACGTCCACGACGCGTGGGCGGGGGAGAGCCTCCTCTACGTCTTGCGCGAGCGGCTCGGCCTGCCCGGAGCGAAGGGCGCCTGCGAGCAGGGGGAGTGCGGCTCGTGCTCCGTCGTCGTCGACGGCACGCTGACGTGCTCGTGCCTCGTGCTCGCGGCGTCGGTCGTCGATCGCGAGATCACGACCGTCGAGGGCCTCACGTGCGACGGCTCGCTGAGCGACGTGCAGCGCGCGTTCGTCGCCGAGGGCGCGGTGCAGTGTGGCTTCTGCACGCCGGGTCTCATCGTCGCGGTGCACGACCTCCTCGACCGGGTGCCCGACCCCGATCCGCTCGCGATCCGTGAGGCGCTGTCGGGCAACCTGTGCCGCTGCACGGGCTACGGACGCATCTTCGCGGCGGTGCAAGCCGCGGCCCGAGAGCGGAACGGCTCGTGACCGACACCGAGACGACCGACCTTGGGACTCGGGTCGTCGGCGATCGCGCCGTGCTCGGCGCGAGCCCGACGCGTCCCGACGCGACACCGAAGGTGCAGGGACGCTTCGCGTTCTCCTCCGACCTCTGGGCCGAAGGGATGGTGTGGGGGAAGACGCTGCGGTCGCCGCATCCCCATGCCCGCATCCGCCGGCTCGACGTGAGCCCTGCGTGGCGCATCCCCGGCGTCGAGGTGATCGTCACCGCGGAGGACGTGCCCGGCGCGACCTACGGCCTCATCAGCGCGGACCAGCCCGTGTTCGCGTCCGACACCGTGCTCTATGCGGGTCAGGCGATCGCCGCGGTTGCTGCTGATCATCCTGAGACAGCCCGGCGCGCGTGCGAGGCGATCATCGTCGAGTACGAGGTGCTCGAGCCGCTCACCGATCCCGAGCGAGCCATCGAGGCGGCCCCGATCCATCCCGACGGCAACGTCTTCCGCCACCAGCGCATCGAGTGCGGTGCAGAAGGCGTCGCCGGTGACGTCGTGGTCGAGGGCACCTACGAGATCGGCATGCAGGACCAGGCCTTCCTCGGCCTCGAGTCCGCGCTCGCGCTGCCCGACAGCGACGGGCACGGCGTCGAGCTGTTCATCTCGACGCAGTGGCTGCACGAGGATCGCCGTCAGATCGCGGAGTGCCTCGGTCTGCCCGAGGAACGAGTGCGCCTTCAGCTCGCCGGTGTGGGCGGCGCGTTCGGGGCGCGCGAGGACGTGAGCCTGCAAGTGCACGTGTGCCTGCTCGCGCTGAGGTCTGGGCCGTCCGGTGAAGATGGTCTACGGCCGTGACGAGTCGTTCCTCGGCCACGTGCATCGGCACCCCGGCACGATCTGGATGCGGCACCACGCGCGCGCCGACGGCACCCTCGTGAACCTCGAGTGCCGAGTGGTGCTCGACGGGGGCGCCTACGCATCGACGTCCAGCGCGGTGCTCATCAACGCGATCACGCATGTGCAGGGCCCGTACCGGCTGGCGAACGCCCGCATCGACGGATGGGCGGTGCGCACGAACAACCCGCCGTGCGGAGCGATGCGTGGGTTCGGTGTGCAGCAGGCCTGCTTCGCGCACGAGAGCCAGATCGACAAGCTCGCGGCTGGCGTGCGGGCTCGATCCCGTCGAGATCCGGTTGCGCAACGCGATCGAGACCGGCGACCTGCTCGTCACCGGCCAACGGCTCGAGAGCGTGGCGCCCACGGTGCGCTGCCTGCGCGAGACCGCCGCGTTGCCGCTCCCCCCGGAGGCCGACGATGGCGCGTGGCTCGCTCGTCCCGGCGGCGCGGGCCGCACCGCCGACTCCGGCCACGTGAAGCGTGGCGTCGGCTATGCGCTCGCGATCAAGAACCTCATGTACTCCGAAGGGTTCGACGACTCCGCAACGGCGCGCTGCCGGCTCGCCGACGGCGCCGTCTCGCTCAAGCTCGCGACGGCCGAGGTCGGGCAGGGGTTCGTCACGATCGCCGCGCAGATCGCACGCGAGATCCTCGGCGTGGACGAAGTCGTGCTCGAGCCGGCGGACACCACGATCGGGTCGGCGGGTTCGACCTCTGCGTCGCGCCAGACGTGGATGTCCGGCGGCGCGACCGACATGGCGTGCCGCGGCGGTGCGCGAGCGGCTGTTCGAGCATGTCGCTGCAGGCATGGGGGTCGACCCGGTGCGATTGGCGATCGAGGGCACCGACGTCGTCGACACTGTGGACGGCGCGCGGGTCTCCGTCGCCGACGCGACCGCCCGCCAGCACTTCGAGGAGACCGTGACCTACCGGCACCGCGCCACCGAAGAGCTCGACGAGCGCGGCCAGGGTGCGTGCCACGTCGCGTTCGCGTTCGTCGCCCAGCGCGCGGTCGTCGACGTCGACGTCGAGCTCGGCCTCGTGCGGGTCATCCAGATGGCGACCGCGCAGGACGTCGGCCGTGCGCTCAACCCGCTCTCGGTTGTCGGCCAGATCGAAGGAGGCATCGCGCAAGGCCTCGGCCTCGCCGTGATGGAGGAGATCGTCGTGACCGACGGGCTCATCCGCAACGCGTCGTTCACCGACTACCTGTTGCCGACCGCCCTCGACGCTCCCGACGTGCTGGTGTCGCTCGTCGAGGAGCCCGATCCACAGGCGCCGCTCGGTGCGAAGGGCGTGGGGGAGCCGCCGTGCATCGCAGCGACACCCGCGGTGGTGGCCGCGATCAGAGATGCCACCGGCGCGGCGCTCACACGGGTGCCGGTGCGCCCTCAGGACATCGCGCTCGCGAGTAGGTTCGCTGAATGAGTGTGGAGAAGGAGATCCTCACGTGGCCCGACTTCGGTGAGGGGTCGCGCGATCTCGCCCGGATGGTCCACAAGGACGGGTTCGAGCCCAACATCATCCTCGCCATCGCCCGTGGAGGCCTGCTGGTGGCCGCGACCCTCGGCTACGCGCTCTCGGTCAAGAACCTGTACACGATGAACGTCGAGTACTACACCGGCATCGACGAGCGACTCGACGTCCCGATGATCCTTCCGCCGACCCCTGAGCTCGTCGACCTCACCGAGGCACGCGTGCTCGTCGCCGACGACGTCGCTGACACCGGCCACACGCTGGCCCTCGTGAAGGACTTCTGCGTCGGCAAGGTCAGCGAGGTGCGCTGCGCGGTCCTCTACGAGAAGCCGCGATCGGTCGTGAAGTGCGAGTACGTCTGGCGCGAGACCGACAAGTGGATCGAGTTCCCTTGGAGCAGCCAGGAGCCGATCGCCTGAGCCGGGCCGGCTGGATCTCTTGGCGCAACGTGCCCCATACGCCCTGCAGTGAGAAACACCGAAGAAATCGTCAGCTGCGCAAGATCACCGTCGCCGCGTTGCGTCCGCTCGCGCCCCACACGCCCGCTCCCGGATAGGTCGCCGCGCCGGTGAGGTAGAGGCCCTTCACCGGGGTCTCGTAGCGGGTGAGCTCGCGCGGCCGGCCGAGCATCGCGGACAGCGGCGAACCGCCGAACCCGGTCGCGTGGCCGCGGGAAGGTTGAACTCCCGCTCGTAGATGAGCGGTGTCATCGCCCGCCAGCGCTCGACGGTGTCGAGGAACGTGCCTTCCACCAGCGTGGCGAAGCGCTGCAGCCACCGCTCGGGCTCACTCGACTGCTCCCATCCGCCCTTCAGCGCGTACGGGCGTGTAGAGCGTCTCGAGGCTGAGCACATGCGAGTCGCCGACGCGCATCGTCTCGTCGAGCACCGAGGGGATGTTGGCGAAGAACATGGGTCGGTCCGCGATGAGGCCCTGGTCGATCAGCCGGTGCGCGGTGGCCATGTCTGCGAGGGCCGGCGCCACGATCGTCGTGCCGATCGCGGGCTCGTCCACGCCGAGCCGACTGAACTGGGCGTGGTCGAGCGACCGGAAGCGGGGGATGCCGGTGACGATCGCGTCGATCTTCGACTCGTAGCCGTCCTCGACCGGTGCGTGGCGCCAACGCTCGATCACCCCTGACGCCGACGCAGGGAGCGCCGGTCAGCCAGCGCACGAAGGTCTCGCGAGGATCGCACGCCGAGACCACGAGGGGCGCCTCGATCACGGTGCCGTCGGCGAGCTCGACGCCGCGGACGTGGTCGCCCTCACAGACGATGCCGGTGACTCGCGCGCCCGAGCGCAGCGTGCCGCCCGCGCCGATGAACGCGCCGAGGATGCTTGCCGGCACCGCCCCGCTGCCACCCACGGGACGGCCCGACGCGTCCGGCGTGCTTCATCGCGTAGGTGAGCGCGCCGAGGCCCGTGTGAGGGGTGAACGGCGAGAGCCCCCACACCGCGGGACCGGTGGTCACCGCGGGGCCCATCACGACCTCGCGCGAGAAGAACGACCGCAGCACGTCGGCCGCGGTGAGGCGACTCCAACGGAGCATCGTCGCGGCGCCACGTGCTCGTCGGGCGGCGAGGCGCTTGAGGACGCCACCGGCGACTCGGCGGCTCGCACGCCATCTCGAGCACGAGCTCGGCGACGGGGATCGCAGCCGCGCAGTAGCGGCGGTAGCCGTCGGCTTCGTCGGGGTGGATCAGCTCGAGCGCGTCGATCGTGCGGTCGACGTCGTGAAAGGCGGGCCACGCCGCGTCGCCGTCCCACGACGCCTGCACCTGGGCGGGCTCGACGTCGAGGTAGCGCAACCCGTGGCGCGCCGAGATCGAGCTCGTCGATGACCGGCGTCGTGCGGAACACGGCGTGGTCGCAGTTGCAGATGTTCACGCGAGCGCCGAGCGCGTCGACCGTCGACGCGCACCCACCCACGTCGGACCGGGCCTCGACGAGCAACGTCGGGATGCCGGCCTTCGCGAGATACGCGGCACAGATGAGGCCGTTGTGCCCTGCCCCGACGACGATCGCGCCGTAGTCCATCGGGCATCGTACGATGCCTGAAATGGCGTCCCGCACACGACACGCGACCCGACACCTGGCCGACCTTCGCGCGCCGCAGGTTGCCGACCTCATCGGCCCCGACTCGATCCTCGTGCAGCCGCTCGGCGCGATCGAGCAGCACGGACCACACCTTCCGTTCTCGACGGACTACGTGATCGCCGGTGAAGTTGCCGAGGCAGTGGTGCAGGAGCGGGGCGACGAGCTCGACCTCTGGCTGCTCCCGGCCCTCGCGTACACGAAGTCGAACGAGCACGCCTGGTCGGCCGGCACCGTCTGGCTGTCCGCGACGACGCTCCTCGCTGTGCTCGACGACATCGGGCGATCGTTGGCGACGCTCCCGGCGAAGCGCGTGGTGTTCCTGAACGGTCACGGCGGCAACTCGTCGTTGCTGAACGTCGCCTGTCGCGAGCTCCGCCTGAAGTACGGGCTGATGACGTTCCTCGCGCATCCGTTCGTGCCGCCCGACCAGGGAGGCAAGTCCGAGACCGACCCGGCCGACGAGCGGGGGATGGGTGTGCACGGCGGCATCGGCGAGACCTCGATGATGCTGCACCTGCGACCCGAGCTCGTCGACATGGACGCGGGGTTCCGCAACGTGCCCGAAGACCTCGCGGAGAACCGGTACGTGAGGTTCGGCGGCCAGGTGAGCTTCGGATGGCTGTCGAACGACTTCGGCCCGAGCGGCCACATCGGTGACCCGACGGGCGCGACGTCCGAGCGGGGCAAGGCGATGTTCGAGGCCGCCGTCGCTGCGGTCGGCGCGTCGCTGGTCGAGGTGCGCGCGTTCACGCTGCCGCGTCCCTGAGTGCCGTGTCCGTGATGCCGGCGGCCTCCGACCTGCGCGACCTGCGCGTCGACGGTGCCCGGCTCATGCGCAGGCTTGCCGCGCTCGGGGAGATCGGCCCGATCGAAGGAGGCGGCAACAACCGCCTCGCGCTGACCGACGCCGACAAGGAAGGCCGCGACCTCGTCGTCACGTGGATGCAGCGACCTCGGCCTCGACGTCGGCATCGACGAGATGGGCAACGTCGTCGGCACGCGCGCCGGACGCGAGCCGGGCGTGCCGGTGATGACGGGCTCCCACATCGACACCGTGCGCACCGGAGGTCGCTACGACGGCAACCTCGGCGTGCTGGCCGGCCTCGAGGTCGTCGAGGTGCTCGAAGGTGCGGGCGTCACCACGCGACGGCCACTCGCGGTTGCGTTCTTCACGAACGAGGAGGGCTCGCGCTTCCAGCCCGACATGATGGGCTCGCTCGACCTACGTCGGTGGCATCCCCCTCGAGGAGGCGCTCGACGTCGCGGCCATCGACGGCCCGACTGTGGGCGACGAGCTCGTGCGCATCGGCTACGCCGGTCCGCTGCCGTGCCCGGGACCCGCGCCGGCGGCGTTCGTCGAGCTCCACATCGAGCAAGGACCCGTGCTCGAGGCGCGCGACACCACGATCGGCGTGGTCGAGGGAGTGCAGGGCATCTCCTGGCAAGAGCTGACGATCGTCGGTCAGTCGAACCACGCCGGCACGACGCCGATGTCGATGCGGCGCGACGCCGGGCAGGCCGCCGCCGAGATCGTGACGTACGTGCGTCGTCTCGCGAACGAGCTCGGCGGGCACCAAGTCGCGACCGTCGGGCGCCTCGACCTCCATCCCGACCTCGTGAACGTGATCCCGGGTCGCGCCGTGCTCACAGTCGACCTCCGCAACACCGATGCGGCTGCCCTTGCCGACGCCGAGGCCGCGCTCGCGGACTTCTGCCGCGAGCTCGAGCGTAAGGAGGGCGTCGAGATCAGCAGCCGCTCGCTGGCGCGGTTCGATCCCGTGACGTTCGATCCCGACACCGTGCTGCTCGTCGAGAAGACCGCGCAGCGGCTCGGCTACTCGGTGCACCGCCTGCCGTCGGGAGCGGGGCACGACGCGCAGATGATGGCGCGCGTCTGTCCGGCGGCGATGGTGTTCACGCCGAGCCGTGGTGGCATCAGCCACAACCCGGCCGAGCACACCGATCCCGAGCATCTCGAGGCGGGAGCAAACGTGCTGCTCCAAGTGCTGCTCGAGCTGGCCGAGCGGGAGGAGGCATAGATGGGTCGTGCGGTCACCGTCGGAGCCGCGCAGATGGGACCGGTGCAGCGCGACCACTCGCGCGCCGACGTCGTCGAGCGCATGCTGGCGCTGTTGCACGACGCGCACGGTCGCGGTGCCGAGCTCGTCGTCTACCCCGAGCTCGCGCTGACGACGTTCTTCCCGCGATGGTTCTTCGAGGACGAGGCCGAGATCGACTCGTGGTTCGAGACCGAGATGCCGTCTGTCGACACGAAGCCGCTGTTCGACGAAGCGGCGCGCCTCGGCGTCGGGTTCTGCCTCGGCTTCGCGGAGAAGACGCCCGAGGGGCACCGCTACAACACGCAGGTCCTCGTGGGCCGCGACGGGCGTGAGATCGGCCGTTACCGGAAGGTGCACCTGCCCGGCCACGACCAGCACGAGCCGTGGCGCGCCTTCCAGCATCTCGAGAAGCGCTACTTCGAGGTCGGGCCCGACGGCTTCCAGGTGTGGCGCGCGTTCGGCGGCGTCGTGGGCATGGCGATCTGCAACGACCGTCGTTGGCCCGAGGCCTACCGGGTGCTCGGGCTGCAGGGCGCCGAGCTCGTGCTGATCGGCTACAACACGCCGGTCCACAACCCGCCGGCACCCGAGCACGACCGGCTGGGCGACTTCCACAACCACCTCGTGATGCAGTCGGGCGCCTATCAGAACGGCACGTGGGTCGTGGGTGTCGCGAAGGCGGGCGACGAGGAAGGGGTGCCGATGATCGGCGGCTCGGCGATCATCGCGCCGAGCGGAGAGATCGCCGCGCTGTGCACCACGCTCGGCGACGAAGTCGCGGTCGCTCGATGCGACCTGTCGCTCTGCGACAGCTACAAGACGACAGTCTTCGACTTCGCGCGCCACCGCCAACCCGAGCACTACACGCGCATCACCGCGCAACGAGGCGCCGAGCCTCCCGCGTGATGGATCTCGCTTGATGGATCTCGACGCGTTCGTCGCCGACTCTGTCGTCGCGGTCGACGGGAAGCTCTACGCGCAGGGTGCGGGCTGGAACGTCATCACCACGCCCCAGCTGCCGGTGCGCCATGCCCGCATCGGGCTCGGGCTCATCATCCACGTGCCGTACACGGCGACGAACACCATGCACCGCTTCGACGTGCGCCTCGACGACTCGGACGGGGGACGGGTCGCGCTCGGCGACGCGCCGCCCGGTGCGCCATCGGACGACGGGAAGATGTACGGCGTCAGCGGGCAGTTCACCGTCGGCCGTCCGGCCCTGCTTCCTGCGGGCGACGAGCAGATCGTGGTCGTCGCGCTCAACCTCGATGGCGTCGTCTTCCAGAAGGCCGACGCGTACAACTTCGTCGTCGAGATCGACAGCGAGGAGCACAAGCGGCTCCCGATCCGCGTGACGCTGTCCGGCTGAGCCTCAGTTGATGATCGTGCGGGCGAGCAGCCGGTCGAGCGCTGTCGGCTCGCCCTCGAGGTCGAGCGCCGCAGGCTCGGCCCGTCCCCACAGGAGCAGGAGGAGGTCCGAGGCGGTGCCGGAGACGATCGCATCGGCGACGAGCCCGCCGCGCGAGGTCGAGAGCTCGCCGTGGCGCACCTCGAGCCACCAGCGAGTGGGCCGATCCGAGGCTCGCAACGACACCGAGTAGGGCCCAGGGTCGACGGGCTGCCTCACCCAGACGGGCATGAACAGGTCGATGTACTCGTCGATGCCGTCGACCGCGAGGTCCGCATCGATGGGCTCCCGTGCCCCGACGGCGCCGACCGCGTCCCATGTGTGCACGGCCGCCTCCTGCGCCATGCGGCGCTGCACGAACGCGACGTCCTTCTGCGCCGACCACGACCAGACCTCGTCGCCAGGGTCCGCGTGGTCCAAGACGTCGGCGACGCTGTCGCAGGTCTCGCGGAACCAGTCGAGGAGCGCGTCGTCAGCCGGACGCTCGGTCTCGACGGAGTCCCGCGCGTCGGTCAGCCGTCCCGCGACGATCTGACCCCAGAAGCTGTGCACGCGGCCGACGTGGAACACGAGATCGGCCATCGTCCAGTCGGGACACGAGGGGACGGGCGCGCCGAGCCGACGCTGCGCGGCCCGCAGCAACCGCTCGTCGTCACGGCGGAGCGAGGCCGCGTAGCGCGTGGGCGTCCCAGCTCGTCGCCATGCCTCATCTTCCTCCGGTCATGTCCAGGTGCGGAGCATGACCTCGGCGGCCTCGAGCACCGCGGGATGGGTCGCGGACAGCTCCTCGAGACTCGCCACCGAGATCCCGCCGGTCGCCCAGAGGCCGAGGGTCGTCCACCGGGGGTCGTGATACGACCACCACCGCACGCCTGCCCACTCGGCCTCCTCCCACACTCGGCGTGCCCACGCCTGCGTGACCGCGCGGTCGCGGGTCACGACTTGGCTCGGGCGCAGCCGGCGTCGCACGAGGGCGCGAGCCTCGTCGAGGTCGAGGACGGCGAGGTCGTTCGGGACGTCGAGCGCGATGAGACGCCGGCGCGCGCCTCGGGGATGGTCGAGCAAGAACTCACCCCACCGCGAGAACGACGCGAATGCCTCGGCGACCGCGCCGGCGGGCTCGCCCGACGCGTACAGCACCGAGTAGAGGTCGGTGTTGTCGAGCCGATGCCGACCCGATGGCGCAGGCACGTACAGGGGATGGAAGGGCCGGCCGCGCCCTCGCCCGAGTGTCGATCGGCGCGATGCGCCAGACGATCACACCGGCGCGGCGTCTTCGAACGCGACGATTGCGTCGTCGACCGCGAGCGGACCGCGAGACACGACGACGTCGACTGGGCGAGCGCCCGCGAGGTGCGGGTTCGGGCTCGTCAGCCAGACCTGGATCTGCTCGGGCGTCATGACCTCGGCGAGCCGGGCCAGCACGTAGTCGAGCGCCAGCAGCGCTCGCATGGCCTCGGGCGAGGGATGGTCCGCGCCGGTGCGCCACCGGCTCGGAGCGGACTTCGAGACTTGGAGCAGCCGCGCGAGCTCGTTCTGGCCGCCGACGCGGGTAGCCGCGAGCGCGACCCGCTCGCCCACGGAGGGCTGGCGGGGGCGGCGAGCACGGTCGACGGTCACACGATCACCCTACCGCGCAACGATTCCCGTTGCGCGGCTGGTTCGTGCGGGCTGTCAGCCCATCCACTGCCCGCCGTTGATGTCGATCGTCGCGCCGTTGATGTAGCGCGCCTCGGGCGAGCACAGGTGGACGATCGTGGCCGCGAGGTCGGCGGGGTCGCCCGGTCCGTCGCCACCCGGGAGCATCCCGAGGATCCGCGCACGGCGGTCGGCGTCGAGGGCCGTCCACATCGGAGTGTCGTGCGGGCCCGGCGCGACCGAGTTCACCGTGATGCCGGCCGCCGCGTGCTCCCGAGCGAGGAAGCGGCCGAGCGTGAGCAGGCCGCCCTTCGACGCGGCGTACGCGGGACCGGAGAGCGCGCTGCCGCCGAACCTCCCGTTGACCGACGCGACCAGCACGATGCGACCCCGTCCGAGCCCGGTCATGTCGGGGATCGCCTCGCGGCAGCACAGATAGGCAGACGTCAGGTTGACCTCGAGGATGCGTCGCCATGTGGCGGGGTCCTCCTCGGTGACCGTGCCTCGACCGGTGATGCCCGCCGAGTGCACGAGCACCTCGACGGGGCCCTGCCGGCTGCGCACCTCGGTGAACGCAGCGGCCACCGAGTGCTCGTCGGCCACGTCGCACGCCACGATGTCGTCGGCGGCGCGGAGATCGAGACCGAGCACCGCGTCGCCCTCGGCGCGGAACCGCTCCATGACCGCGGCGCCGATCGCTCCTGCTCCGCCAGTCACGACCACGCTGCGCATCAGTGCACTGCCTTCATCAATGCACAGCCTTCGGGGTGTCGGGGTCGGCGGACCACTCTGTCCACGAGCCGTCGTACACCCGCGGCTGGGGCCGGCCTGCGAGGACGAAGCCGAGCGCGGTGCCGGTCGCGGCCACGCCGCCACCGCAGTAGGCGATGACAGGCGAGTCGGGCTCGAGGCCGAGCTCACCTATGCGCGCTTCCGCATCGGACGCGTCCATCCAGCGCTCCCCGTCGCGGAGGAACCCGAGACCGGTCAGCCGTCGAGCGCCGGGGATGTGCCCGCTCGCGCTCGGCGTACGCCTTGTCCATCCGGGCGTCGAGGAGTGCTGCCGACCCTGACTGCAGCGCGTCGAGCACGTCCTGCTTCGTCGCGTAGCGGTCCGCGCGCAGGCGAGGGGTGAACGTCGCGGGAAGGAATGTCGGCGTCTCGTTCGAGAGCGGACGCCCTTCGGCTGTCCAGCGAGTGATCCCCCCGTCGAGCACCGCGACTGCGTCGTGGTCGTAGGAACGCAATGCCCACCACACCCGTGCGGCGACGGGCACGTGGTGGTCGTCGTAGGTGACGACGAACGTGTCGTCTCCGATGCCAGCGGCGCGCATCGCCGCGGCGAAGCGCTCGGGAGGGGCGAGCATCGACGCGGCGCGGTCGGGATCTGCGAGCTGCGTGTCCCAACGCAGGTGCACGGCGCCGGGCACATGGCCCTTGCGGTACTCGTCGTCGCCGCAGCGGTCGTCGAAGGGTCGCAGGTACCACCGGCAGTCGACGACGCGCACGTTCGGGTCGTCGAGGTGCTCGGCGAGCCATTCGGTGGACACCAGGTCTCGAGGTCGGCGGGCCAGTCGTCATCGAGCGACATGCTAGAGAGCACCGATGGCCTTCCCGTGGGGCGTGTGGTTCGAGCCGGTGCAGCCGGTCGCGCGGATCGTCGAGCTCGCTCGCCTCGCGGAGCGCGAAGGGGCCGAGGTGTGCTTCCTCGCCGACGAGGGCACCGACCGCGACCTGTACGTCGCGCTCACCGCGGTCGTGCTCGGCACCGAGCGCATGATCGTCGCCCCGGCGATCACGAACCCCTTCTCGCGTCACCCGGTCACTACGGCGGCCGCCATCGCGACGCTCGCCGAGCTCGTGCCGGGTCGTGTGTGGCACGGCCTCGGCGTCGGAGGCAGTCGCGTGCTCGCCCCACTGGGGCTCGTCCCCGAACGGCCCTACACCGCGCTGCGCGACGCGTTCGAAGTCAACCGCACCCTCCTGGGGGGCGGCGAGGTCGGTGCGCGCCCGGCTGCCCTGGGCGAAGGAGCCGGTGCCGATCGCGATCGCCGGGCGCGGCCCCCGGGTGCAGGCGCTTGCCGCCGCCGAAGCCGACTGGATCGTGCTGTCCGCCGAGGCACCGGTGTCGCTCCCGAGCGCGGCTCACCGACTCCGCGCGAACGGCTGCAAGGTCGCGTGGTCCGCGTACCTCGCGTACGCGCCCGAGCAACGGCAGCGTGTGCTCGGCCACTTCTCCTACATGGCGCTCGACGCGCCGCTCGGCGATCCGCGAGCGCGCCGGCCTCACCGACGAGCGCGTCGGCGCGATCCGCGCCGAGATGCTGGCCGGACGCCTCGACGCGGCGGCGGCGCTGCTCCCCGACGCGTTGGTCGACGAGTACGCGATCGCCGGCACGCCCGAATGAGTGCGCGAGCCGGATCGCGGCACTCGCGCCGAGCTTCGACCTGTTCATGCTCCCGATGAACGACATCGAGCAGTGCGAGCAGCACATCCTCGCGAGCGCCGACATCCTCCGTCGGGCACAGCAGGCGACGGCTTGACGTGGCGTTCGTCGGGCTCGGGTTGTCTCTTTCGAACGAGGGGCCGCTCGCCGACACGCTCGCGATCGCGCGGCGCGCCGACGCGCTCGGGTTCGACGAGGTGTCGCTGCCCGAGAGCCGTCAACACCGCGCGGTGTTCAGCGCCGCAGCGGCGACGCTCGCGACCACTGAACGGGTGCGCGTGCGCATCGGCATCGCGAACCCGGTCACGCGCCATCCGGCCGTGCTCGCGATGGAGGCGGCAACGCTCGCGGAGATCGGCGGTCCGGAGCGCGTCGCGTTCGGCGTCGGCGCCGCGGTGTGGACGATGCGCGCGCTCGGCTACGAGCCGGACCAATGGCAGCCGTATACGCACGTCGTCGAGACCGTCCGCGCGCTGCGGCGATGGCTCGCGGGGGAGGAGCTGGGGTTCGAGCCGACCACGTTCCCGGCTCGACCCGACAACCGCCTCGACTTCGTCCCCGCCGGACCCATCCGCATCGACGTGGGTGCGGTGAACGGGCGGATGATGGAGGCCGCAGGCGAGCTCGCGGACGGCGTGCAGCTCGGCGCGCTCGTGAGCCCCGGTTACGTCCGCTGGTCACGCGAGCGTCTCGCTGTCGGAGCCGCTCGGGCCGACCGCGACCTCGGTGATCTCCTCGTGTCATCCAACGTGCTGTGCAGCGTCGGCGCGGATCGAGCGGAGGCGCGCGCCGCTGTGCGCGAGGTCCTGGCGTACTACTTGTGGCGAGTCGAGGGAGTCGTGGTCGAGACGTCGGGCGCCGACCCCGACGCAGTGGCCGCGGTGCGTGCCGCCGTCGCGTCCGACGGCCCCGCGGCCGGCGCGGCGGCCGTGTCCGAGCACCTCATCGACACGTTCGCGTGTGCGGGCACCGTGGACGACGTCGTGAGCCAGCTCGGCGCCTTCGCCGACGCCGGCCTCGACCTTCCTCTCGCCTGGCACACGCTCGGCCCCGATCCCGAGCGCGCGCTCGAGCTGCTCGCCGGCCCCGTGCGCGCCGCCGTCGTCACGGCCTGACCGCGCCTGAGCCCGGACGCGCCGGAGCCGGCACCCCCCCGAGTGCCGGCTCCGTGACGATCTCGCCGCCAGCGGCGGCGACAACGGCGAACGGATCAGATCGTGATCAGAACTGGATGTTCTTGTCCACGAACTGCAGATCCATGATGTCCGCGGGGCTCACGCCTTCCTTCACCGTGACGTTCTGCTTGGCGAAGATCGGGAGCAGGTTGTCGATGACGCCCTGCACGCGGGCCTCGTCCATGCCACCGGAGTAGCCGTCCTCGTTGCCGACGAGCTCGAGCTTCACCTGCTGCTCGACCGAGAAGTCGGCGACGCCCTCGCTGTACACCCAGCCGGTGTCGTACTGCTTCACGAGGCTCGACGATGAGCGTGTTGGTCGCCGCCGGGTCCTTCGCGTAGTCGACGTCGGCCTGCTGCATGATCGGGATCAGCTTCTTGAAGCAGTCGGCGAACTTCGTGATGTTCTCGGGCTTCGTCCCGATCGTCTGCGAGTAGATCTCGAGCCCGGTGTCGTGGATCAGCTGGAACGCGACGGGCTTGCCCCACTCGGGCACCTCGTGCTCGTAGATGTAGGGCTCGGCCGAGGCGAAGCCCTGCTGGGCGAGCTTGCCGTCCGCGGCGACGAACCGAGCGGGGGTGCCGTCGTAGCCACCCTCGATCTGGCTCTGCTGCACGATGCCCTTGCCGACGAGGTAGTCGGGGAACACGCCGCCGTCGAAGACGAGGAGCGTCGTGTCCTTGGGCAGGTCGGCGATCGTCTTCGCGTCGGGGTAGGTCGCCGGATCCCACATGATGATCTGCGGGTTCTTCTTGAGCGGCGCGATCAGCGAGACCGTGGGCTTGTCAGCCGAGTGCTGCACCTGCTCGTCGGTGCTCACGTAGCCGAGCAGGATCGAGTCGTCGGTGTACATCTGCGCGGTCACCTGCTGGAAGCCGATCGCGGGGCCGCCGACGCGGATCTCGATCTTGACGCCGGTGTCGACGCCGCCGCTCGCCGTCAGCTCGCCGGTCACGATCTTCTTGTCGGTGTCGACGCTCGGGTTCGGCCCGAGCAGCTTGTACAGCCCGCCGTGCTCGGCCTCGGGGTTCCAGTCGGTCTGGACGACGACGGTCGCAGGGCACACGCTGGCGAGCGATGTCGCGTCGCCCCCGGCTGCGCCCGTTGTCGCCGCGCCGCCGCCGGTGGTGGCCGCCCCGCCACCGCGGTCGTGGCCGCCTCCGCCCGTCGTCGCGGACGACGAGCCGCTGTCATCCCCGCACGCGGCGAGGAGCAGGAAGCCGGCCAGCGGAACCGCGAGCCAGGCCGCCTTGGTGGTCTTGCGCATGTGCCCTCCTTGTTGGTGTTGCTGAAACGTGCGTCGAGGACTGCTTGCGGGCGGTCTCGTGCCACGAGCCGACGACGCGGTTCCCGATGAACCCGAAGATCCAGAAGACGACGAGACCGAGCAGTGACGAGAGGATGATCGCCCCGAAGAGCTTCTCGGACTCGAGGCGCGAGCGGTAGTTGTCGATGAGCTTCCCGATGCCCGGCTGGCCTTGCCGGAAGAAGAAGTCGCCGACGATCGCGCCGATCACGGCCAGGCCGGCCGAGATGCGGAAGCCCGCGAAGATCGCGGGCATGCCCGCGGGCAGCTGCAGGCGCCAGAGGCGCGTGAATCGACTCGAGTCGTGCAGCGTGAAGAGGTCGTGCTGGCCCTGGTCAGCAGATAACAACCCGAACAGCGTGTTGTTGATGATCGGGAAGATGGCGATCAGCACGCACACGATCACGCGGCTGCGGAAGTTGAAGTCGAACCAGAAGCCGATCAGCGGCACGAGCGCGAGGATCGGGATCGTCTGGAGCACGACGGCATAGGGGAAGAGCGAGCGCTCGATCCACTTCGCCTGGCTCATGAGGATCGCGAAGAGCATGCCGAGCACGATCGCGATCGCCAGGCCGACCATCGCGACCTTCGTCGAGCTCCACAGCCCCTGCAGCAGCTCGTTGCGGTTGCGGCTGTCGAGGAACGCGACGTCGAGCACTCGGTGAGGCGGTGGCATGAGGAACCGGCGGTGAGGCTTCAGCAGGCGATAGCGAGATGAAGTACCAGACGCCGATGACGATCCAGAAGACGATGAACGGTCCGATGACCTCGACGAGGAACGACTTCCACGCCGAACGCCGAGGCGGTGGCTCGAGCAGCGCCTGTTCGAGCTCGTCTTGCACCGGGCGCACGTCGACCGACGTCACGAGTGGGCCCCTCTCAGCGTGTGCGAGACCTCTCCGGTCAGCTCGGCGAAGCTCGGCTCGAACCGGAGCTCAGGAGCGCGGGGATAGCCGAATGGCACCTCGAAGTCGCCGACGATGCGCCCGGGCCTGCCGGACATCACGATCACCCGGGTCGAGAGGAAGACCGCCTCGTAGATCGAGTGAGTGATGAAGAGCGACGCGAAGCCCTTGGACGAGAACAACGTGAGCAGCTCGTCGTTGAGCCGCTCGCGGGTGATCTCGTCGAGCGCGCCGAACGGCTCGTCGAACAGGAACACGTTCGGGCTGAGGGTGAGCGATCGCGCGAGCGACGCGCGCATGCGCATGCCGCCCGACAGCTGCTTGGGG
Source organism: uncultured Acidimicrobiales bacterium (assembly GCA_963726495.1). Lineage (GTDB taxonomy): Bacteria > Actinomycetota > Acidimicrobiia > Acidimicrobiales > DATKAS01 > DATKAS01. The sequence goes on along the minus strand of CAVSCP010000006.1, from coordinate 150,244 downwards.
TACTTGTCCTCGAAGCCGGTCAGCCCGACGAGGTCGATCGCCTCCTGCGCGAGCCGGCCGCGCTCGGTCTTGCCGACGCCGTGCAGCTCCGCGAGCAGCTCGACGTTGCGGCGAACGGTGCGCCACTGCAGCAGCGTCGGGTCCTGGAACACGTAGCCGAGGCTGTCGCGGTTGACCCGGACGACCCCGCTCGAGGTCGGTGTGAGGCCCGACGCGATCCGCAGCAGCGTGGACTTGCCGCAGCCGGACGGGCCGACGACGGTGACGAACTCCCCGGGGCGCACGTCGAACGAGACGTTGACGAGCGCGACCGTGCCGTCAGGGAACGCCTTGGAGATGTTGTCGAAGACGAGAGAGGCGTCCGCGCTCGGACGCGTTCGCTCCGCCTCGGGAGCCAGGGTCTCCACGCCAGGCACCCTAGGGAGGGCCGATGTAGGAACTGCTTCAGTCATGTGAACGCTCTGTGTCGGCGAGGACTGTGTCGGCGAAGACGGTGGTCGACCGGGTCTGGGCCACGAGGCGGCCACGGTGATAGACGAGCCGGTCGGGGTGAGCGGTGGCGATCGCCTCGCGGAGGGTGGTGGCTCGCACCGCGAGCAGCTCGGCCGGCGAGCCAGCCGCGATCGACACCGGTTCGAGACCCATCGCGGCGCGTGCGCCCGCGCTGACCGCGGCGTAGGCCTCGTCTGGGAGCAGGTGGCCAGCCATCACCAGCAGCGCAGCGGTCTCGAGCGGGTCGGCGCGGCCCATCGTGTTGAACGGGTCCTGCACGTTGTCGGCGCCGCCCGCGAGGGTCACGCCGGCGTCGAGCAGGGGCCGGAGCGCGGTCAGGCCGCGAGGCATGCCTGTCACGTGGCCGTGGCCCTGCAGGAAGAGGTTGGTCTGGGGGAGAGTGACGACGGCCATGCCGGCCTCGGCGACTTCAGCGGCGACGGCCTTCTGGACATATCTCCTCCTGCATGCCGAGGCTCACGCAGTGGCTCGCGGTCGCGCCGTGGGGGAAGCCGGTGCTCGACGACGAGGCGGGCGAAGTCACGCAGCCCCAGCACCTCGGGATTCGAGGGTCTCGTCGATGTGGAGGTCGATCGGGCGGCCCGCCGCGGCTGCCACCTCCAAGCAGGCTTCGAGGCAGCCGAGGCGGTCGTCGTCGAGGTGCGGGCACCCGCCGGCGACGTCGACGCCCAGGTCGAGCGCGTCGCGCAGCAGCGCGCGGTGGTTCGCGCCCGCCAGCCCCGCAGTCGGAAGCGCGATGAGCGCGACGACCTGGATGTCGACGAGGTCGCGGAGCTCGTCGCGGACCTCGACGAGCGCCTCCATGCTGCGCAGCCCGATCACGCTGCTCAGGTCGCCGTGCGAGCGGATCGCGGTGAGCCCGTTCGCGACACCGGACAGCGCCGCGCGGCGGGCGCGCTCGGACGATGTCGTCCTTCGTGAGGGTGGGCCAGGCAGCGTGCCACGCCTCGATCGCGCCGAGGAGGTCGCCCGTGCGGTTGACCACGCGGTCCGCGGTCAGCGCCTTGTCGAGGTGGGCATGGGGTTCGGCGGGCGCCGGGAGCAGGACGTATCCGGTGAGGTCGTGCACCTCGTCGTCGGGCAGCCGCTCGAGCGCGCCGACCGCGGCGATGCGACCTGCGTCGATGCGCACGTCGATCGTCCCGCCCTCTGCGGTTGTCGCCCCAACCAGGAGGATGCCCACTGCGCCGCGACGGTAGCGCCGCTACAGCCCGGAGCAGAGACCCGTTCGGGCGCGCGGGTCGGCGGCACCGGCGAGGTGTCCGTCGTCGACGACGATGAGGTGGGCGTGACCGAAGCCGTGGTCGAACGCGGCGGTGGTGGCGACCTCGTGCCCGCGGGCACGTGAGCCCGCCCGCCCATGCCGGAGGGCGCGTGCCCTTCGAGGGCGACGGCGGTGCCCGCTGGGTCGGTCCAGATCGCGAACCCCGTGGTCTGCTCCTTTGCCGAGAGGCGGAACCGTCCTGCTGCGATCGCTCGGGACGGTGACTCGCCGAGCCCGAACGTGCGGGCCAGGATCTGCAAGAGGATCTGCGGCTGCGAGTCGCCGCCCATCGTCCCGAGCACCGCGGCGAGCCGGCCGTCGAGGTCGGTGACCATCGCGGGAGTGAGCGTGTGTGGGGGTTGCCGTCCCGGCGCGTACTCCGGCCGGGTGCCCTTCCTCGACCGAGAAGCCGAGCCCGCGGTTGTGCAGGTTGATGCCCGTCGACGGCTCGAACAGGTGGCTCCCGAAGCCCGAGGCGTTCGACTGGATGAGCGACACGCCGACGCCGTCCCCGTCGACGACGCACAGCGCGGTCGTGTCGCCGACTCTCGCGCCGACACCGAGATGGGAGGCGCGGTCGACGGCGATCGCTTGCGCGACGCGGCGCGAGGCGCTCGGTGCTCACGAGCGCGCGGCCGTCGGCCGCGTCGTGCGAGCACCGCGGGCCGGTCGTGGCCCGCCTGCTTCGACGCCTCGATCAGCAGGTGCGCCCAGAGCGGATCGTCGGCGTCGTCAGGAAGTGGCAGGCCATCCGCGATCCACGCGCTCGAGAGGAGGAGGTAGCCCTGCGAGCTCGGCGGGATCCCCCAAAGGATGTGCCCGAACGCCTCGACGCTGATCGGGTCGACCCATCGCGCCCCCGGGCTCTCGAAGTCGGCCGCGGCGTACTCGCCGTTGCCGAGCTTCAGGAGCCCTTCGCCGAACTCGCCTTCGTAGAACCCGGCGCGTCCGTCCGAGACGATCGCAGTCGAGCGCACGGGCGACGCCCGGTCTCCGGATCACCTCGCCAGGTGCGCGCTGGCCGGTCGGGCCGCGCAGATCCTCCGATCCGGGCCGCGGAGGGAGCACCGGGATCGACGCCGCGAGCATGGTCGACGCGGGGAACCCGTCCCGGGCGTAGCCGATCGCGGGAGCGAGCACGCGATCGAGACCGAGTCGCCCGAACCGCTCGTGGAGCGCGAGCCATCCGTCGACGCAGCCCGGCACCGTGACCGAGCGGATGTCTTCCTTGAACGGCATCTCGACGAAGCCTTCGGCTCGGAGCCGGGCGGCATCGGCGCCCGACCCTGCGCGCCCCGCGGCGTTCAGCGTCGCTGGTGGCTCGTCGTCTCGTGACACGAGTGCGAAGAGATCGCCGCCCATCCCGCAGAGGTTCGGAGCCACGACCGCGAGCACCGCGTTCGACGCGATCGCCGCGTCGGCCGCGCTGCCGCCGTCGCGCAGCACGCCGAGCCCGGCTTCGGTCGCGAGGTGGTCGATCGTCGACACCATCGCGGTCGGCGCGAAGCGAGTCGCGAACGGGACGAGCGGCTCTGCCACCGCGACGGCACGCTAGGGGGAGCCCGGGGAGGACGGGACACAATGAGGCGATGGCGACATTCGATTCCGTCAACCCGGCCCGTCCGGCGGAGGTGCTGGGCACGTTCACCGCGGCAACCGCGGCCGACGTCGACCGCGCGGTCGCGCGGCGAGCGAGGCGCAGCGGGAGTGGGCTCGCCGCCCGATCCCTGCGCGCGCCGACCTCATCGCCCGCGCTGCCGACGTCATCGCCGACCGCAAGGGCCAGCTCGCGGAGCTCGTCGCGCGCGAGGCGGGCAAGGTGCTCGTCGAGGCGGGAGGCGACGTGCAAGAAGCCGTCGACATGGGTCGGTTCGTCGCCGGCCAAGGCCGCGCCGCGCTGGGAAGCGTGGTGGCCTCCGAGCTGTCCAACAAGATGGCTTGGACGACGCGACAGCCGATCGGGGTGGTCGGGATGATCACGCCGTGGAACTTCCCGGTCGCGATCCCGTCGTGGAAGTGCTTCCCGGCGCTGCTCGCCGGCAACGGGATCGTGCTGAAGCCGTCCGAGCACACGCCGCTCTGCGCCGATGCGTTCGTCGACGCGCTGGTGACCGCGGGCATCCCGGCCGCGCTGCTCCAGGTCGTCCACGGCGCCGGCGAGCCCGGTGCGGCGCTCGCCGTGCACCCCGGCGTCGGAGCGCTCTCGTTCACGGGCTCGGTGCCCACCGGCCGGCTCGTCGCGGCACGGGCGATGGAGACCGGCCCCCGCCTCGTGTCGCTCGAGCTCGGCGGCAAGAACGCGATGGTCGTCCTCGACGATGCCGACCTCGACCTCGTCGTCGAAGGCGCGCTGTTCGGCGCATTCGGCACGTCGGGCCAGCGCTGCACCTCGACGTCGCGCCTCGTGGTGCACCGCGCGGTGGCGACCGCAGTCGTCGAACGCGTCGCGAAGCGGGCCGAGGCGCTCGTGCTCGGCGATCCGACGGTCGCCACGACCGACGTCGGTCCCGTGATCGATCGCCGCTCGGCTGAGCGCATCATCGGGATGATCGAGCGCGCGGTCGCCGAGGGCGCCACCGTCGTGACCGGAGGGCACGTGCTCGAGGTCGAGGGCTGCGAGGGCGGCGCGTTCGTCGCTCCGACGGTGCTGACCGGTGTGCGTCCCGACCACACGATCGCCCGCGAAGAGGTGTTCGGGCCGGTGCTGTCGGTGATCGAGGTGGGCGACGAGGAGAGGCCGTCGACGTCGTGAACGCATCCGAGTACGGGCTGTCGGCCGCGGTCTACACGCGGGACATCAACGCCGCGCTGCAGCTCGTCGACCGCATCGACACGGGAATCGTGTACGTGAACGCACCGACGATCGGCGCCGAGATCCCGCTTCCGTTCGGCGGCACCAAGCACACCGGCAACGGGTTCCGCGAGGCCGGCACCCGAGGCATCGAGCAGTTCAGCCAGGTCAAGACGGTGTACGTCGACTACTCGGGCCGGCTGCAGAAGGCCCAGATCGACACGCACCCGGAGACGGGAGAGCCGCGATGACAGCTGGGGTTCCGGGCGGCCAGAAGGGGAAGACTCAGGCATGAGCTTCGACCCATACCTGATGTTCGACAAGTCATGCAGTGACGCGTTCACGCGGTATCACGAGATCTTCGGTGGCGACCTCACGTTGCTGCGCATGGGTGACATGCCCGGCGAGCAGGTGCCCGCAGACCAGGCCGACCTGATCATCCACGCGGCGCTCAACATCGACGGACGCCTGCTCATGGGATCGGACGACCCGACCGGCGGCTACCGGGGCGTCGAGGGCATCCACGTGTACCACGAAGCCCCCGACATCCCCACGGCCGACAAGGTGTACGACGCGCTCGCCGAGGGCGGCGAAGCGACGCAGCCGATGATGGAGACGTTCTTCTCCCCGAAGTGGGGCATGTGCAAGGACCGCTTCGGCGTGCGCTGGATGGTCGGCGTGCGGCAAGCCAGCGAGCTAGCTCGCCGCTACGTCCGCCTCGCGCAGCACGGTCTTCAGCACCTTGCCCGTGCCGCCGCGGGGCAAGGCATCGACGATGCGCACGTCCTTGGGCGCCTTGAAGTGCGCGAGGCGCGCACGCACGAACGCGACCAGCTCGTCGGGGGACGCGTCAGAACCGGAGCGCAGCGCGACGAACGCGCGCGGCACCTCTCCCCATCGCTCGTCGGGCACGCCGACCACTGCGGCTTCGAGCACCGCCGGATGCTCCGTGAGCGCGTTCTCGACCTCGACCGAGCTGATGTTCTCGCCGCCCGAGATGATGAGGTCCTTCTTGCGGTCGACGATCGTCAAGAAGCCGTCCGGCGAGATCGTGGCGACGTCACCGGTGTGCAGCCACCCGCCTTCGAGCGCGCGTTCGGTGTCTTCGGGGCTCTCCCAGTAGCCCGCCATCACGTGGTTCGACCGCGACCTGATCTCGCCCGCGGTCACGCCGTCCCACGGGCAGCTCGTGGTCGTCATCGTCGAAGATGCGCAGGTCGACGCCGAGGATCGGCATCCCGGTCGTGCTGCGGCGTCGGGCTGATCGGGGCTCGCCGGGCTTGTCGATCGCCTTCGTCATCTGCGGACCGCTCTCGGTCATCCCGTAGCCGCAGATGCACTCGCACCCGAATCGGCGCTCGGCCTCGGCGAGGAGCGCGGGCGGTGTCGGCGCGCCGCCGACGGACAGCTGCTGCACGCTCGTCAGGTCGCGGCTTTCGAACGTCGGATCGTTGAGCAGCGCGGTCATCATCGCGGGCACCAGGTACAGCCGCGTGACGCGCTCGGCCTCGACGAGGCGGAGCACCTCGGCGGAGTCGAAGCGGGGCAGCATCACGTGCACGCCGCCGAGCCCAGTCACGTAGTGCGGGGTGCCCCATCCGTTCACATGGAAGAGCGGGATCGTGTGCAGCACGACGTCGTGGCCGCTGATGTTCAACGTGAGGGCGGAGTGCACCGCGTGGAGGTACAGCCCGCGGTGGGTGAGCATCGCCCCCTTCGGCTTCCCCGTCGAGCCGCTCGTGTAGAAGATCTCGGCAACGGCACGCTCGTCGACGTTCGGGGGCTCGATCCACGAGTGGGGCTGTGCGGCCAGTCTGCTCTCCCACTCGTCGCCGAGCGTGACCTGTCGCACCGGGTGGTCGACCTCGGTGAGCGTCGCGTCGCGGACGAGCACCGAGGCGCGGCTGTCGTCGAGCTGTCCGCGCAGCTCGTGCACCGAGAGGCGGATGTTGAGGGGAAGCAGCACCGCGCCGGCGAGAAGCACGCCGTAGTAGGCCTCGAGCAGCTCGTGGCGATTGCCGCAGAGCCACGCGACGCGGTCGCCGGGCCGGACGTCGAAGTCGTTCTGCAGGACCTGCGCCATGCGCGCGGCGCGCTCGGCCATGTCGGCGTAGGTGAAGACCCGAGCGCGCGCTCCGCCCTCGTGCTGGATCACACCCTCTCGATCGGGGAAGAGGCGCCGCGCTCGGAGGAGGAAGTCGATCGGGGTGAGCGGCAGCTCCATCAGCTCATGAGACCCGCGGCTCACGCTCATGAAACCCATTGGTCGCGGCCCTCGAGCACGGCTCTGAGCACGGCGGGCCGGTCGGTCATGATCCCGTCGACGCCGAGGTCGAGCAGTCGCTCCATCTCCATCGCGTCGTCGATCGTCCACACGTGCACCGCGATGCCCCGCTTGTGCGCGGCGTCGAGGAAGCGCTGGTTCACGACCGTGACCGATCCCCGCGCCGGCGGCACCTGTGCGCAGGGCTGGCCGAACCGGCCCACGGGGATCCCCCGCGACGCGACCACGAGCCGCCGCACCGCCTTCGGGCCGAGCGCGGTGCACAGCCGCGGCCCGAGCGCCTTCTGCAGCTCGGCGACGCGCTTGCCCGAGAACGAGCCGATGCAGACGCGGTCGACGGCATCGTGCTTCTCGATCACCTCGACGAGCGGAGCGACCGCAGCGTCGTGCTTGGGATCGATGTTGACGCGCAGGTCGGGGAACGTCCCCAGAAGCTCCTCGAGCAGCGGGATGGGCTCGCGTCCGCCGACCCTCGCGGTGCGCACGACCTCCCACGGCAGCTTGGCGATGTCGCCCTCGTGGTCGGTGACCCGATCGAGGACGTCGTCGTGGAAGGCAAGGAGCGCGCCGTCGGAGGTCACGTGCACGTCGGTCTCGACGTAGCGGTAGCCGAGGCGGACCGCGCCCTCGAACGCCGGCATCGTGTTCTCGGGCCACTCACCCGCGCCGCCGCGGTGGGCGAACGGGATCGGACCGGGATGATCGAGGAACGCGAACTCCACCACTGAGCGGAACCTATCTGGCTATGCGCCCCAATCAGGTCGCAAGGGCATGTGCGATGCGCCACCGTCGGGCCGCACTGCGAGCACTTGGTGGATCTGATTCCCACCCTTCTCGAAGTTCAGCGCGGACGCCGCCATGTACAGGCGCCAGACCTTCGCGCGGCCGAGGCCGACCTGCCGCACCGCTTCGTCCCAGTTGGCTTCGAGGTTCGCAACCCAATGCCGAAGCGTGAGGGCGTAGTGCTCGCGCAGCCCTTCGACGTGCCGCACCTCGAGGCCGTGCTGCTGCATCGCCGACACGACTGCGCCGACCTCGTGCAGCTCGCCGTCGGGGAACACGTAGCGGTCGATGAAGGTCGAGCGCCCGAAGCGCCCGGAGCCCTTCTTCCAGGGACGGCTGATGCCGTGGTTCAGCACCCGGCCTCCGGGCACGACCACCTCGCGGAGCCGCTCGAAGTACTCGCCGAGCTTCGCCAAGCCCACGTGCTCGAACATCCCGATCGAGCTGATCGCGTCGTACGGCCCGTCGACGACGTCGCGGTAGTCGAGCAGGCGGATGTCGACCCGGTCGGAGAGCCCTGCGGCCGCCACGCGCTCGCGCGCCTTCTCGGCCTGCGACGGGGAGATCGTGATGCCGACCGCCCGCACCCCGTGGTGGCTCGCGGCGTGCATCGCCATTCCGCCCCAGCCGCACCCGACGTCGAGCAACCGCTGGCCCGGCTGCAGGTCGAGCTTGCGGCAGATGAGCTCGTACTTCTGCTCTTGGGCGCGGTCGAGCGGATCGCTCGGCTTCTCGAAGACGGCGCACGAGTAGGTCATGGTCGAGCCGAGCACCATCTCGTAGAACTCGTTCGAGACGTCGTAGTGGTGCTGGATCGCCGCGGCGTCGCGCTCCTTCGAGTGCCGGCGGCCGCGCAGGCGGGCTTCCTCCGGCGGGGGAGGCAGCGGCTTGAGGCCCTCGACGCCGATGAGCTTCACGAGCGCGCTCCACTGCTTCGGGTTCAGCTTGAAGTGGGGAAGCGCGTCACCGAGCTTCAAGGCTTCGTAGATGTCGCCCTCGACGTCGAGGTCGCCCGCGACGTACGCCCGGCCGAAGCCCAGCTCGCCCGGCGCGGTGACGATTCGGCGCAGCGCGTCGGGCGAGCGGACGATGATCGTCGCGCCGGCTTCGTCCTCAGGCGGGCCGAGTCGGCTTCCGTCGTAGGCTCGGATCGCGATCGGGAGGTCGGGACCAAGCAGGTCTTCGAGGATCGCGGAAAGCGGTTGGTCAGTCGCAGCCAAGGGGATCACCTCCGGGATTCACGGAACGTCGAGTGAGGGGGAGCGGTGTCAGAGACCAGGGCAGTGCCCATCGGCGACGAGCAGTTCACCGGCACCGACACGATCGCGGTGCACTCGCCGTTCAACGGAGCCGAGCTGGGCCGCGTGCCGGCGTGCGGGCCTGCCGAGGTCAGTCGTGCCGTCGCGGCCGCCAAGGCTGCCGAGACGCTGCCGCCGTGGCGGCGAGCCGAGATCCTCGACGCCGCCGCGGCGCGGTTGAAGGAGCGGGTCGAGGAGTTCGCGCGGATCATCGCCGAGGAGGCCGCCAAGCCGATCCGTACGGCGCGGGTCGAGGCCGAACGGGCGGTCGGCACGTTCGTGTTCGCCGCCGTCGAGGCCCGGAAGCTTGCCGGGGAGATGGTGCCGCTCGACGCGGCCGCGCCAGGTGAGGGGAAGCTCGGCTTCACCCTCCGCGTGCCGATCGGCGTCGTCGGTGCCATCAGCCCCTTCAACTTTCCGCTGAACCTTGTCGCCCACAAGGTGGCACCCGCGATCGCCGCTGGCTGCCCGGTCGTGCTCAAGCCGGCCAGCCAGACGCCCTTCTCGGCCATCACCCTGGCGCAGATGTTGCTCCAAGAATGTGGTCTCCCGCTCGGCCATCTCAATGTGGTCACCGGCGGAGGGTCCACGGTGGGCAACGCGCTGGTCGACGATCCCGACATCGCGCTCATCACGTTCACTGGTTCGCCGGAGGTCGGCTGGGGGATCAAGGCCCGGGCGCCCCGCAAGAAGGTCGGCCTCGAGCTCGGCAACAACGCCCCCGTGATCATCGAGTCGGACGGCAATTGGCAGTCCGCCGCGGACAAGATCCGCGTGGCCGGGTTCAGCCATGCCGGGCAGTCGTGCATCTCGACGCAACGCATCTACGTCCAACGTGCCCTGGTCGACGACTTCACAGCCGGATTGGCCGAACGGGTGCGCACGTTGGTCGTCGGCGACCCCCTCGACGAGGCGACCGAGGTCTCGTCGCTCATCTCGACCGGCGAGCGCGACCGAGTGACGGCGTGGATCGACGAGGCGACGGCCGGCGGCGCGAAGGTCGTCGTCGGCGGCGAGGTCGGAGCAGACGGCGTGCTCGTGCCGACCGTGCTGTCCGACGTGAAGCCCGACATGAAGGTGTGCCGGAAGGAGGTCTTCGGCCCGGTCGTGACCATCCAGGCCTACGACGACCTCGACGAGGCGATCGCGCTTTCGAACGACACCGAGTACGGCCTGCAGGCCGCCATCTACACGTCCGACCTCGGCAAGGCGATCAAGGCGGCCCGCACGCTCGACTTCGGTGGAGTGCTCGTCAACGAGGTGCCGACGTGGCGCGCCGACCAGATGCCCTACGGCGGTGTGCGCGACAGCGGCAACACTCGCGAGGGCCCGGCCTACTCCGTGCGCGAGATGACCGAGACCCGTCTGATTGTGATCTCGGCATGACGGTGATCACGGCGTGAAGGCCGATCCGCAGCAGATCTATCGGGAAGGACGAGGGCGCGTCACCGAGCTCGTCCGCGACCTCGATGCCGACGCGCTCTCGGCACCGAGTGCCCGCGTGTCCGAGCTGGACCGTCCGCGACCTCCTGTGCCATCTCGTCGGCCTCCCCACCGATGTGCTCGCCGGGCGCGTCGACGGCGCGGGCACCGATCCGTGGACGGCCGCGCAGCTCGCGTCGCGCACCGGCTGCGATCGCGACACGCTTGCTCGCCGAGTGGGAACGCGAAGCGCCCGCGTTCGAAGCGCTCATCCCGATGATCGATCCACCGCTGCCGGTCTACGACATCATCGTGCACGAGCAAGACCTGCGCGGCGCGCTCGGAACGCCCGGAGCGCGTGACAGCGCGGGTGTGCGGATGCTCGTCGACGTCGCGCTGGGCAGGCTCGCGAGCGAGATCGACGCAGCCGAGCTCCCCGCGCTCGAGATCGCGATGGAGGACGAAGGCTTCGTCGCGGGATCGGGCGACGTGGTCGACCGGTGGGATGTCGAGCGGTTCGAGCTGTTCCGTTCCTTCGCCGGTCGTCGCAGCGCGGCACAGGTGAAGGCCTCGGGCTGCCCCGTCGTCTACGTGAAGCTCGTGCCCTTCCTCCCGATGGCCCCCACCGACGTCATCGAGAGGTTGTAGTCGCCGGCGGCGCAATGCGCTCGCCGGGTGCGCTCGGGATTGGGCACTTGCCGTCGCATGTCGCCTCGCAAGTGCCCAATCTCGGCGGCTCAGATGATGCGGCTCTGGCCGTGGCCGGCCCAGTACTCGTCCTTGAGCAGGCGCTTGTAGAGCTTGCCGGTCGGGTGGCGGGGGAGCTCGTCTCGGAAGTCGATCGAGCGAGGGCACTTCACGTCGGCGAGCTGTGACCGGCAGTAGGCGATCAGGTCGCGCTCGAGCTCGGGACCGGCGTCGGCCATGTCGACGGGCTGCACGACCGCCTTCACCTCTTCGCCGAAGTCCTCGTTGGGCACGCCGAAGACCGCGACGTCGAACACCTTCGGGTGCATCGAGAGCACGTTCTCCGCCTCTTGCGGGTAGATGTTCACGCCGCCCGAGATGATCATGTACGCCTTGCGGTCGGTGAGGTAGAGGTAGCCGTCGGCGTCGAGGTAGCCGACGTCGCCGAGCGTCGACCAACCCCGCTCGTTGTACGACGACTTCGTCTTCTCGGGATCGTTGTGGTACTCGAACTGCGCGCCCTCGGAGAAGTAGATCGTGCCCGGCTCGCCCGGCGGCTGCTCGGTGCCGTCGTCGCCGACGATGTGCAGCTGGCCCGACAGCGCGGTGCCGACGGTGCCAGGGTGCGCGAGCCATTGCTCGGAGTTGCAGTAGACGAACCCGTTCCCCTCGGTGCCCGCGTAGTACTCGTGCAGCACCGGACCCCACCACTCGATGATCTGGCGCTTCACCTCGACCGGACACGGCGCGGCCGCGTGGATGCACACCTTCAGCGACGACAGGTCGTACTTCGCCCGCACCTCGGGCGGCAGCTTGAGCATGCGGATGAACATCGTCGGCACGACCTGCGTGGTCGTCACCTTGTAGCGGTCGACGAGCGCGAGGAACTGCTCGGGATCGAAGTGCTCCATGACGACGACAGACGCGCCGAGGCGCTGCGACGACATCGAGAAGCGCAACGGCGCGGCGTGGTACAGCGGCGCAGGGGAGAGGTACACCGACGACGAGTCGACGCCGAACAGCATCGACACGAGGCCCGTGAGCGGCGTCATCGTGCCGAGCGGTGCCCCCGACAGCGGCGGCTTCACGCCCTTGGGCCGTCCTGTCGTGCCCGACGAGTAGAGCATGTCGTTGCCCTCGACTCGGTCGGGGAGGGGCTCGGCCGGATAGCGGGCGACCGTGGCTTCGAACGGCTCGTATCCGTCGACGATGCCGTCGAGCATCAGCTTGAGTCGAACGTTCGGGATCGACAGCTCGGCGGCCTGCTCGGCCTTGTACGCGGACGTGATGAAGACCTGGGCTTCGCAGTCGTCGACGATGTACTCGAGCTCCGCGGTCGTGAGGCGCGAGCTCGCCGCCGTGTAGTAGAGGCCCGCGTAGTGCGCTCCCCACGCGATGGCGAGGAACAGGGGATGGTTCTCCATGCAGAGCGCGACGTGGTCGCCTGGGCGTAGGCCGAGGTCGAAGAAGAGCTGCGACACCTGGTTCGCCATGTCGTCGAGCTCTTTGAAGGTCATCACCGCACCCGAGCCGCCCATGATGACGGCCGGCTTGTCGGGATCGGTCGCCGCGTGCGCGCCGGGGAACATGGATCCGAAGGTACCCGGGTACGGTGCGCGTCCGATGCAGCCGAGCCAGCGCTTCGCGGACTTGATGGAGCAGCCGGCCGCGTCCGTTCCGTTGGACGAAGCCGCCTTCCTCATCGCCGCGCATGCGCACCCCGGCCTCGACGTCGGCGCGCAGCTCGCCCGCCTGGATGACCTCGCGGCACGGTGCCCAGAGGCGTCGCGCGACGGGGTGCTCGCGCACCTCTTCGGCAGCGAGGGGTTCCGCGGCAACGACGCCGACTACTACGACCCGGACAACTCGATGCTCGACCGCGTCCTCGACCGCCGCAGGGGCATCCCGATCACGCTGTCGGTGGTGCTGATCGAGGTCGGCCGGCGGCTCGGCGTCGCGTTCACCGGCATCGGCGCCCCCGGCCACTTCATCGTCCGGGACGAGCGCAGTGGGGTGTACCTCGATCCGTTCAACGGTGGCCGCGTGCTCGACGCGACCGAGCGGGCCCGGATGTACGGCGCCGCGCCGCTCGAGCCGAGCGACTCGATCGCCATCGTGTCTCGGATGCTCGCCAACCTGAAGGCGATCTACGCCCAGAGGGGCGACGCCGACTCGCTCAGGTGGGTGATCCGGCTGCGGGTGCTGCTGCCGGGCTCCCCGGCCAGCGAGCGCGCCGAGCTGAAGCGGCTCCTGGCCCACCTCAACTAGGGGCGAACTGGGGCGCGGCGGCCCGCTGAGTACGATTCCCGTCCATGACGACCGTCGAAGCGCGCACCATCGACTCCGAAGAGGCCCGGGTCAACGAGGCCATCGACAAGCTGCTCTCCGAGTTCCCGCCGTCGAAGACCGACGCGGTCGCGTTCCTCGGTGCCCAGTTCGACCTCGGGCTCGCGTGGGTGCACTTCGCGGAGGGCGACGGCGGCCTCGCCGTCAACCCCAAGCACCAGAAGACGATCAACGAGCGGATCTTCGAGGCCGGCGGCCCGAACCCCTACTACCGCAACCCGATCGGCTACGGCATGTGCGGCCCGACGGTCGAGGTGTGGGGCAGCGACGAGCAGAAGAAGCGGTACCTGCGCCCGCTGTTCACCGGCGAAGAGGTGTGGTGCCAGCTCTTCTCCGAGCCGGGCTCGGGGTCTGACTTCGCCGGTCTGTCAGGCCGCGGAGTGCGTGACGGCGACGAGTGGATCGTCAACGGTCAGAAGGTCTGGACGACGCTCGCGCACATCAGCCGTTGGGGCCTGCTCGTGTTCCGCACCGATCCCGACGTGCCGAAGCACGCGGGTCTCACGGCCTGGGTCGTCGACATGCAGGCACCGGGCGTCGAAGTGCGTCCGCTGCGTCAGATGACGGGCGAGGCCGAGTTCAACGAGGTGTACTTCACCGACGTGCGCATCCCCGACGCCGAGCGCCTCGGCGATCCGGGAGCAGGGTGGCGCGTCTCGCTCACCACGCTCATGAACGAGCGTGTGTCGATCGGTGGCGCGATCGCGCCGAAGGGCTCGGGTGCGATCGGGGCCGCGGTGAAGGTCTGGCAAGACACGCCCGACGAGCAGCGCGATCCGGCGATGAAGGACGAGCTGATGAAGCTCTGGATCGAGGCCGAGGTCAATCGGCTCACGAACCTCCGGGCCGGAGCCGCCCGCAAGATGGGCACGCCTGGTCCCGAGGGCTCGACCGGCAAGCTCGCCTACGCAGAGTCGAACAAGCGGATCTACGAGTTCACGATGAACCTGATGGGCGCGAACGGCATGCTCTACGGCGAGTACACGATGCGTCGCCCCGAGCACGCGATGGAAGCGAGCACCTTGCAGAAGGCGTTCCTGCGGTCACGGGCGAACTCGATCGAGGGCGGCACGTCCGAGGTGATGCGCAACATCCTCGGCGAGCGCGTGCTCGGCCTGCCCGGCGACGTGCGGGTCGACAAGGACGTCTCCTGGAGCTCGGTGCCGCGCAACTAGCTGCTGTCGCGCAGGTCGCCGAGTGTGGGCCACGGAGGCCCGTCGCGTAGCAGCTTCAGGATCTGCTCGGCCTGCGCGCTCTCCGTTCGGGAACTCGTCGTCTCGGTCCCAGCGCCACGCCGCGACCATCGCGAGCACGAGCTGCCGGCACTTGCTCACGAGCTCTTGATCAGCACCCGGGTAGCACTCGCTCACCTCCTCGGGCGCATGGGCCAGGTCGAATTCGACCGGCCCACGGCAACACGTCTCGAGGTCGATGAACAGCAGCCCGTTCTGCGTGCTCGAGGACGTTCCCGGGATGTGGCTCGCCGTGCAGCAGCTGCTCGGCCGCGCCGCCCTCGCCGACCGCGTGTCGCAGGTCTCGGAGGGTGCCCGATCAGGAGCTCTCGGTCCTGCGTCGGCGAGCGCCGGTGTGCGGTCTCCGCTCGCCACGAGCTGTTGGGCCTCCGCGACTCGATCCGTGAAGTGCGGCGCCGCGACGTCGAGCCTTCGCATGCCGTCATGCAGCCGCTCGAGGGCCTGCGCGTAGTCGGCTGGCGAGACGTCGTCCTGCGGTGTCCTGGGCTCGTAGTAGGTCCACAGCGTCATTGCGAAGCCGTCGCGCTCGTAGACGCGCGGCTCCACTCGAGGCTCGAGAGCGGCCACGGGGCTCTCGGTCGCGAGCGAGCCGTCGGGCGAGGTCGACTTCGAACGCTCGCGAACCTCCTGCCCTGCACGAGCGACTCGGGCGAAGGACATCGCAAGGCAGCAGACGCAGGGTGACCTTGTTCGAGGTCTGAATGACGATCGCGTCGTCAGCTGGCAGGTCGAGCTCTGCAGCAGTCGAGATCGCGGCTGCCATCGCACGCGTGACGTCCGATGACTTCACGGTCGAATCACGCTGCCGCGCAGCACCTCGGTCATCGCTTCGACCATGTAGTCCGCGTCGTCGCGCCCGGCCATCTCGCGCGCCGAGTGCATCGACAGCATCGGGTTGCCGACATCGACGGTCGCGATGCCGAGCCGCATCGCGGTGATCGGACCGATCGTCGAGCCGCACGCCATGTTGCTGCGATGCGAGTACACCTGCCACGGCACGCCGGCGCGCTCGCACGCGGCGACGAACTCGGCTGCGGTCGCGGCGTCGGTCGCGTAGCGCTGGCCGACGTTGGTCTTGATCACTGGCCCGCGGTTGGGGTGCACGAGGTGGCTCGGCTCGTAGCGGTCGGGATAGTTCGGATGCACCGCGTGGGCCATGTCCGCGGACACGCACAGTGACGTCGACAGCGCGGCGAGGTGGTCGGCGCGGGTGCCGCCCTCGGGCGACGGTGATGCGCTCGAGCACGTCACCGAGCAACGGGCTCGCCGCGCCCGTGCTCGTCTCGCTGCCGACCTCCTCGTGGTCGAAGCACGCCAGCACCGCGATGCGCGACGACTCGCCGCGTGCGAGCGCGGCGGTGCCGCACCACACAGAGACCAGGTTGTCGAGCCGCCCCGACGCGATGAGCTCGCCGTCGACTCCGAGTAGCGAGGGGGCGCGAGGTCGTGCGTCATGACGTCCCACGCGACGACGTCGTCGGCGGCGACGTCGAGCTCCTTCGCGAGGAACCCGGCGAACGCGCCGTCCTCGGGAGTGCCGAGGCCCCACATCGGCACCACGTGCTGCTGGCGGTCGAGCACCACCCCGCTGCTCGTTCACGTCGCGGTCGAGGTGGATCGCGAGCTGGGACAGCCGAAGGAGCGGGCGATCGACCTCGACGAGCCGGACTTCTCCCGAACGCAGCGCGACACGACCCGAGAGGCCCAGATCGCGGTCGAGCCACGAGTTGACCAGCGCGCCGCCGTACACGTCGACGCCGAGCTGGCGGTAGCCCGCACTGCCGACGTCGGGGCGGGGCTTGATGCGCAGGTTCGGGCTGTCGGTGTGCGCGCCGATCACGACGAACCCCGGAGCGGGGTCGGCGGGCACGTGCCACGCGACGATCGCGCCGCCCCGCACCACGAAGGCGCCGCCCGGCGCACCGTCGATGGGCTCACCGAGCGATTGCCGGCGGAAGCCCGCTTCGCGTGAGCGCTGCGGCAGCCGACTCGGCCGCGTGGTAGGGCGACGGCGACCGCCTGAGGAACTCGAGCAGATCGATCATCCGTAGAGCCCGGAGATGAGCCCGGTGCCGCGGAGGTGCGCGGTCTCGTTGAGCGTGTGCACCGTGCGCTCGCCGCTCCGGGCCGCCATGACCCGGTGGATGCTCGTGTAGTTCGGGTAGAAGAACCCGGTCGGGTTGTCGATGCCGAGGATCTTCGACAGGTAGGCGTTGATCACGCCGCCGTGGCACACCGCCGCGATCCGCTTCGAGGGGTTGGTGTCGATGAGCCGCTCGACGGCCTTGTGCACCACGTCTCGGAAGGTTTCGGGGTCGACCTCGATGTCGCCCCACTCGCCCGCCACGATCTCGCGCCACCGCGGATCTCCCGCTGCTTTCAGCTCCTCGACGGGCACGTACCAGTGGCTGTTGCGGTCGTATTCGGCGAGCTCGTCGTCGACGAGGACTTCGAGCCCGTGGATCGAGGCGAGCGGCGCGGCGGTCTCGCGCGCTCGTTGCATGGGGCTCGAGTACACGGCGTCGAGCCGCTCGTCGGCCAGCCAGTTCGCGAGGTGCATCGCCTGATCACGGCCGACTTCGGAGAGCTCCGGGTCCGCGGGGCCTTCGACGTCTTCTCGGCGGATCGGCAGCGCGTGGCGGATGAGCAAGAGCTCCATCGCTGGGAGCATAGGGTGCGCCGATGGCCGGGCTGTGGGTCGAGGAGGCAGGACCGGACGACGCGCCAATGGTCGTGTTCGTGCACGGATCATTGGATCGCGCGGCGAGCTTCTCGAAGCTCGTGCGCCGGCTGCGCGACCTGCACACCGTCGTGTACGACCGCCGGGGATACGCAGGCTCGAGCGACGTCGGGCCTCCGTTCACGCTGGCCAGCCAGGTCGATGATCTGCTCTTCGTGATGCAGGAGCGTCCGGCTGTCGTGGTCGGTCACAGCTACGGGGGCAACGTCGCGCTCGCGGCGGCGCAAGCGCGTGCCGATCTGGTCCGGGCCGTCGTCGTGTTCGAGGCGCCCATGCCGTGGGCCGATTGGTGGCCCCCCACCTCAGGTGGGTACAGCATCGTGAGGCAATCGCGCGCCGATGACGATCCGGCCGACATCTCCGAGCGGTTCATGCGCCGGATGATCGGCGACGAGCGATGGGAGCGCCTGCCCACGGCGACGCGAGAGAGCCGTCGCGCCGAAGGGCCCGCCCTCGTCGGCGAGATCACCGATCTGGGCAGGACGGCGCCGTACGACGCGACCGCGGTCGTGGTGCCGGTCGTCACCGCCCGCGGCGAGAACGGGGCAGCCCATCACCGGCAGTCGACCGAGCTCCTGTTCTCGACGCTGGCGAACCCGACGATGGTCACCATCAACGACGCGGGGCACGGCGCCCACACCACGCACCCTGATGAGTTCGCCGCGATCGTGCGTCTCGCCGTCGCTACTGGTGGTTGACGATCGCGCAGGCGTCGGCGGCGGCCTCGGGCAGCGTGACGTCCATGCCGAAGAACTTGCAGTCGCAGTCCTTCGCGCAGGTCGCGAGCTCCTCGCGCTGGTTGTAGATCGCGAACCCTGCCCCCACCAGGAGCACGACGAGGATGAGCTTCACGACGACCTTCCTCACCAGCCACGCCACGAGGAGCGCGAGCACGGCGAGGCCTGCCATCGTGCCGAGCGCGACGTTGCGGAGGGTGTGTTGATCGAGCCAATCCGGCAACGAGACCGCGAGCACGGCGCGGCACGCTACTGAGACACTGACGCCGTGCTGGTGCATCTCGACACCGACATCGGTGGTGATCCCGACGATGTCTGCGCGCTCGCGATGCTGTTGGGCTGGCCGGACGTCGAGATCACCGGCATCACGACCACTCACGAGGAAGGCGGCCGCCGCGCCGGCTTCGTGCACGAGGTGCTGCGGCTCGCGGGGCGCTCGGGCATCCCTGTCGCCGCGGGTGCCGAGCACTCGATGACGACGTTGAGGCAGCCCGGCGGCTTCCCCGATGACGCGCGCTATTGGGGTCACGCGATCCAATCGATGCCGTCAACGACCGGCGCCGCGTTC
This sequence comes from uncultured Acidimicrobiales bacterium, assembly GCA_963726495.1. Lineage (GTDB taxonomy): Bacteria > Actinomycetota > Acidimicrobiia > Acidimicrobiales > DATKAS01 > DATKAS01. Next base: position 131,558 of record CAVSCP010000006.1, on the reverse strand, counting down.
GATCTGATGGAGCAGAGCATCCGAGCGCGGCGCGACCGTCATCGCGATCGGACCCTTCACGAACCTCGGTCTGTTCGAGATCGCTCGGCCGGGCATGCTCGACACCGTGCCGGTCGTCGTGATGGGGGGCGGCTATCGCCGGCCCGATGCGGGCTATCCGCAGTGGCCCGAGGAGTACGACTGGAACGTCCAGTGCGACACTCGTGCCGCGAAGATCGTGAGCGACCTCGCTCAGCTGACGATCGTCCCGCTCGCCGCGACCGTGAAGGTGCATCTCCGCGCCGCCCATCTGCCTCGCCTCCGCGGGGCCGGACCGCTCGGCGAGCTGATGGCGCGCCAGGCCGAGGCGTACGGCGTCGATCGACGCGAGGGGCTCGCTGAGCAGCACCCGAAGCTCCCGCTCGACCTCCTCAACTTCCATCACGATCCGCTCGCCGCTGCCGTTGCTGTCGGATGGGACGGCGTGACCTTTGACGGCAACGTGGTCGCCGATGTCGACGGTGACGCGTTCTCCGAACGGTGGCTCCAGGCGATCGAGCACCTACATTCGGGCTCGTGAGCGACTCGCGTCCGATCAACCTGTCCGCATCCGGTCCGCCCGAGACGGTGCTCGACCTCGAGCCTGGCGACGCGCGCGCAGCGCTCGCGGACGCGCTCGCAAGAGACGAGTCGTCGCGCCGAGACGCGGTCGCAGCCGTCGCGGCGCGCTGGCCGCGCTACCTCGACGCGTGGGCGCAGCTCGGCATGCTCGCTCGCGACGACACCGAGGCGTATGCGTGCTTCCGCGTCGGGTATCACCGCGGGCTCGACCGCTTGCGGGCCAACGGGTGGCGCGGCAGCGGCTACGTGCGCTGGCAGTTCGAGGAGAACCGCGGGTTCCTGCGCGCCCTACGCGGCCTCGGCCAGACCGCGGCGCGCATCGGCGAGGACGACGAAGCCGAACGCTGCGCCCACTTCCTCATGCAGTGCGACCCCGCCGGCGTGCCCGAGTCGGGGTAGGCGTCTGACCTGCCGGTCCCCTTGAACAACTCGAAGGACCTGCCGACCGCCCGGCGGGGCCTTCACCTATCTCGGCGGCATCCTCGAGCCGATGCACTCGGCGGGCGCACCAACCTCGAAGTCTTTTCAGCGTGATAGCTGGATTTGCCAGTTGTGTGGCAAGAACCTCGATCCCTCAGTACAGCGTCCCCACCCAATGGCGCCGCGGGACCAAGGGCGCTGCCTCTTGGGTGCTGACTCAGCCTCCGAGGTTGAAGAGGGACCAGGGTCGAATGTCGGCGGCCGCGTCGAGAGGCGGGCGACAGCGCAGCCGGGACTGATTCGGTCAGGGTCCGGGTCCTTCGGCTCTACCTCCGAGCGGCGGACGAGAAGACAGTGAAGCTGGCCGGGAGGTGCGTCGATGGCTCTGACCAATCAGGCGGGTGCTCGCCGGTGGTCTGCACCGCTTCGAAGCGCTTGGCCGTGGGCCGTTGTCGGCGCTGCTGGTCGCCACCCTCATACTCGTGCTTGCGATCGGCGGCGGCCGGGAGACACGGTCAGCCTCATCGACGGGCGGCTCCGGGGTCTCGGTCACCGACCACCGGGAGGTGGCGCCGTTCGCCAGGGTCGAGCTTGCCGGTGCGAACACTGTGGTGATCCACGTCGGGGCGCCGCTGTCGGTTGCGGTGACCGGCGACGACAATCTCGTCGGCCGGGTCACGACGGTCGTCCGAGCCGGCCGCCTCGTCATCGACGACACCGGCAGCTTCACGACGAAGGCGCCGATGCACGTTGCCGTCTCGGTGCCGTCGCTCGACGGCGTGGAACTCGGCGGTGCCGGCACCGTGACGGTCGACGGCGTCACGAGCGCCGACTTCAGCGCCGAGCTGGCGGGGGACGGCACGCTGGTGGTCTCCGGAACTGTCCAACGGGTGACGGCCGTGCTCGCGGGCACCGGCACGCTCGACCTGCACGACCTCGTCGCCACCGACGGCACGGCGCAGCTGCAGGGCACCGGCACGATCCGGGTCCACGCCACGTCCACGCTCGACGCGACGCTGACCGGCACCGGGACGATCCTCTACCGGGGCGACCCGACGGTGACGATGCGCAACACGGGAACCGGCACGGTGGCCCCGGAGTAATGCCGAACCCGGGATGGCACGACCAATCGGCAGCTTCAAAGAAACACAGCTGCTCGCCGCGGACAGTCTGATCGAGCCATCCTCTTCGATCGAGAAGTCTCGGGTTGCGGGCAATCTCCGAGGACGTGTCCGTCTAGATCGGCCCGACTGCCGGCGATCGGCTCAGCCGCCATCCCCCGAGGCGACCGAGCCGGCCACCGCTTCCGACGGATCCCCGGCCCCAACCACTGAGGTAGGGAGATTGGTCGGTGACCCGGACCCGCCCGGGGCGCCTCCCCGGCAACAGTGCTGAGCAGGCTGCCCTGTCGCGAATGTTCGGCCATCACGACGACGCGAGCCAGAGGCGAAGGTCCCCGCCCCGAGCTCGTGCCCAAACGTACGCGGGAACCGTCTGTCGTACGCTTGTTCGATCCGCGCACTCGATCCGCACGCGGTCGAACCGCCGGCCGAGCTGCTCGTGAGCTTCACGTCGCCGCGCAGCGCGACAGCCCCGAGGGGGCTTAAGGACCCGTGCTCCACGAGCCTGGCGGTGTCCCTCGGGGCCATCACCGCCGCCAAAGGGGAAAGCGCATCCAGATGTCGGCGCGTTACGCACCGGACGGCATTCGGAGCACCACACATGCGTGGCGACGGGTTCAGCGGAGCGTCTACGAATGATGCGCTAGGAGTGGCTCACCGTGGCGCTCGGCGTGGCGTGCCGACGCTGCCTTTCGTGAGCATCCAGAGCCGACGTGGTTCCCGAGGTCGGCGAGCTCAGCAGCAAGCGCGCAGGTGAGCGCGCCATGTCTCGTCCACGACGAGTGTCTGGCAGCTGGGATGCGTGAGCATGACGGCATATGGGCGATGACGTCACCGCGTGAGGGTGCCGATCTGCGTGTCGACGGGACGAGATCGTCGTCGGCGTGCACCGTGCCGGCGTGAACCTTCGTTGGTTACTCCCCCTAGCCACTCCTCAGTAGGTCGTGAAACCGTCTGAGACCGTGTGAATGGATGTGAGCGATATGAGCAGGTCACCACGCTTGTCGCCGAGCTTCCATCACAACGAGCAAAAGACACTTCCTCATGCAATGCGACCCGACCGGAGTGCCCACGCTCGGGCTAGTGCTCTGAGCTCAGTCGTACCAGGACTTGCTCTCGTGTCGGATGGCGAACATCAAGATGACGACGAACATCCACAAGCCCCAGCACGATCAGCGCGACCCGAACAGATTCCACGGTGTCAGATCAAACGCCGAGCATCGCTCACGCCCCTCAACCCCAGAAGGCCAGCATTGCTCACCGGTCGGGTGCCTGCAATCGCCCACAGAGGGTGAAGCGAGTGAGGCAGGGCAGCGTCAGGCGAAGTGGATGATGGAGATGGCGCCGAACGCGAGGCAGTAGATCGCGAACGGCATGAGGTTGCGGGTCTCGAAGAACCGCATCAGGAACCGAACGGAAGCGTAGGCAGCGAGCCCGGCGAAGATGCTGCCGACGAGGGCTTGGCCGCGGACGCCGTCGCCGAGGTGGCCGGCGAGGTCGGGGATCTTGTACACGCCGGCGGCGAGGATGATCGGCGTCGCGAGCAGGAACGAGAAGCGCGCCGCGTCTTCGTGGTCGAGGCCGCGGACCAGGCCGGCGACCATCGTGATCCCAGAGCGGCTGACGCCCGCGAACAGCGCGCCGACCTGCGCGACGCCGACGGCGCCGGCCTCCTTGAAGTCGAGGGTGTCGAGGCGCCGGCCCACCTCGGTCTCGCTGTGGGCGGTCGGGTGTTCGGCGACGAGCTTGCGGACCTGAGTCCGACGGCGCACCGCTCGCCGACGAGGAGGATCACGCCGTTGAGCGTGAGGAAGATCGCGGCGGCCAGCGGTTTGGCGAACAGGGTGCGCAGCGTGTGCTCGAGCGCGAGGCCGGTGAGCCCCGCGGGGATCGTGGCGACGATGAGCAGCCACGCCATCCGCTCGTCGGGAGTCTCGATTCGCCGAGTCCGCAGGGTGCGGAAGAAGCCGCCGATGATCCGGATCCAGTCCGCGCGGAAGTACACGAGCAACGCGATCGCCGTCGCGACGTGCAGGGCGACGACGAAGGCGAGATAGAACGACTCCTTGGCCGACTGCGCGTTCACGATCTGTCCCAGCCCAGCCACGCCGGGATCAGGACCCTGTGCCCGAGGCTCGAGATCGGGAACAGCTCGGTGATGCCCTGCAGCATCCCGATCACGATGGCCTGGAAGTAGCTCACTGGCCGAGAAGTGTGCAGCGTGCGGCTCAGCTTTTCTCGGCTCGGCCCGAAGAGTTTTACCTTCCGCTCACCGACTGCGTCACGATGGGCACATGCTCGAGCTGCGGCCTTCGTGTGAGAACTGCGACGTCGACCTGCCTCCCGACAGCCCGAACGCGCGCATCTGCACCTACGAGTGCACGTGGTGCGAGACGTGCGCCGACGAGGTGCTCCACGGCGTCTGCCCGAACTGCGGCGGCAACCTCGTGCCTCGTCCGATCCGTCCGAGCGCGCTGCTCGTGAAGGACCCGCCGAGCACGACCCGCGTGTTCAACCCGGTTGCCGAGCGCTGACGGATGAGGTTCGCCGGGGTGGTGCTCACGGGCGGCGCGAGCTCGCGGATGGGCACCGACAAGGCGTTCATCGAGATCGACGGCCGTGCCCTCGCACTTCGGGTCGCTGACGCGCTCGCGGCGGCCGGCGCCGCGCCGGTCTTCGCGGTCGGCGGCGACCTCGATCGGCTGACAGCGCTCGGCCTCGACGCGCGTCCCGACCGGGCCGCGGGCCAAGGCCCGCTCGCGGGGATCGTCACCGCGCTCGAGCAGACCGATGCCGAGCTCGTCGTCGTCGCTGCCTGCGACCTCGTCAGCATCACCCCTGCAGCGGTCAGCGAGCTGCTCGATGCGCTCACCGACGACGCCGACGCGGTCATCCCTCGCAGCGACCGCCTCGAGCCCCTGCTGGCCGCGTATCGCCGTCGGTGCCTCGACCACCTGCGCAACGAGCTCGACGAGGGGAGCGCGCTCCGCACCGCGCGGTCGAGGGCCTCGCAGTCGTGCAGATGCGATTGCAGCACGACGAAGCCCTCCGCGACGCCGACACCCCAGGCGACCTACCGATAGCCTGACTCGAGTGCACGCAGAGATCGACGTCGCTGAGCTCGCACGGCTGCGCGCGGCGGGCGACGTTGCGCTCGTCGATGTGCGCCGACCCGACGAGTACGAGGAAGGCCACGTGTCGGGAGCGCAGCTGATCCCGCTCGACGAGCTGCCCGACCGCGTCGCCGAGCTCCCAGGAGTCACCCCGCTCTACCTCATCTGCCGTAGCGGCAGCCGCAGTGCGGTCGCTGCGGACTTCCTCGCGGAGCAGCAGATCGAGGCCGTGAACGTCGCCGGGGGAACCCTCGCGTGGATGCGAGAGGGCAACGACGTAGTGACGGGCTCCAATCCCTGAGCCCGTCGTGATCGCCGCGTGACGCAGCCTCCCGTCCGCTGGGTTGCCTCTGACGACGCGCTCGCCGACGTGATCTCCCACCTCGCGGGCGCGCCCGCCTACGCGCTCGACACCGAGTTCCATCGCGAGCGCACCTACTACCCGAAGGTCGCGCTCGTGCAGCTCGCGGTCGACGACCTCATCGCGCTCGTCGATCCTCTCGCCGTCGACATCGAGCCGCTCGCCGCGCTCCTCGACAGCGATGCGACGGCAGTCCTGCACGCGTCACAGCAAGACCTCGAGGTGCTGCAGCGCGGTTGCAACACGGTGCCCCGGAGGCTGTTCGACACCCAGCTCGCCGCCGGCTTCGTCGGCTACAGCTCGCCCGCGCTCACCAACCTCCTGTCGTCCGAGCTCTCGATCCGCCTGCCCAAGGGCGACCGCCTCACCGACTGGCTCGCCCGGCCGCTCTCGGACGAGCAGTGCGCGTACGCCGCGTCGGACGTCGCCCACCTGCTCGAGCTTCGCGAGAAGCTCGTCGCGAAGCTCGAGGAGGTCGGTCGGCTCGAGTGGGCCCTCGACGAGTGCGAGGAGCAGCGGACGCGCCCGGTCGGCCCGCCCGACCCGAGCCGAGCGTGGCTGCGCATCAAAGACCATCGTCACCTCCGCGGGGCGAGCCGAGGCGTCGCCCAGGAGGTCGCCGCGTGGCGTGAGCGGCGCGCCGCCTCTCTCGATCAGCCGGTGCGCTTCGTGCTCCCCGACCTCGCGATCCTCGGCATCGCGCAGCGCCCGCCGTCCGATCTCGCCGGTCTGCGCCGGGTGCGCGGGCTCGACGAGAGGGCGCTGAAGAAGCCGCTGGTCGACGAGCTCCTCCACGCGATCGAAGTCGGCTCGGCCCTCCCGTCCGAAGAGATCACGCAGGCCGACACCGAGGAGATCCCCCGCGACCTGCGGCCGGCGGTGACGCTCGTCTCGGCGTGGGTGAGCCAGCTCGCCCGCGACCTCCACATCGACACGACGTTGCTCGCCACCCGCAGCGACCTCGTCGATCTCCTGGTCGACGCCGACGACGCGCGCTTGCGAGTCGGATGGCGCGGCGGAGCTGGTCGGCGATCAGATCCGCCGTCTCGTCGAGGGAGAAGCCGCGGCTCGCGTTCGACGGCGCGGGCGGGTTGCTGCTCGAGCCGCGCTACGGGCACGTCGACGTGCCCGACGCCCCGGAATCAAGACGGCGAGGACGACGGCCTCATCGGGTAGCAGATGCCCGTCGAACGGCTCGCCCGCTCGGCCGGGCACGCTCGACACCTGGATCGTCCCGTGCACGTCCACCTCGCGCGGCTCTGACACGAAGCTCACGCACACGACCCGCCGATCGTCTTCCGCGGCGCGTTCGTAGACGAGCACGCCGTCGGGCGCATCGAGCCACGCGAACGAACCCGAACGGAGCGCCTCGGACTCGCGACGAAGGGCGAGCATGTCGTGATGCAGCCAAAGCGTCGACGCGGGGTCATCGCGCTGCACGACCGCGGACTTCTCGCCGGCGTGGGGCGGAAACGGCAGCCATGGGGTCGCGCCGTCCCACCCATGCGGCGGCTCGGGGTCCCACGGGATCGGCGCGCGGCATCCGTCCCGACCCCCCGGATCGAGCACGTGGGAGCCGCGGCACCACCGCGTCCTCGAGCCCGAGCTCGTCGCCGGCGTAGAGGAACGGCGTGCCCCGCAACGTGAGCACGAGCACCGCCGCGGCCCGCGCCCGCGCGTCGGACCCGTAGCGGGTGCGGGGCCGCACCGAGTCGTGGTTCGCCGATCACCCACGTGGGCCACGCGCCGACCGGTCGAGCGCCTCGATGCGTGCGGTCGATCGCTGCGCGCCACGGCCTCGCCTCCCACGGCTGACAGAAGTGGCGGGAAGTTGAACGAGAGGTGAAGCTCGTCGTGGTCGCCGTAGTAGCGCCGCGATCCGCGCTGGTCGAGGAGTGAGACCTCGCCGACCGTCACTCGGTCGCCTGGGTACCGGTCCATCACGGCGCGCAGCCGCGCAGGAGGGGATGCACGCTCGGGTCGTCGTTGATCGCGAAATGCGGGACGCCGACGCGGTCCGGAGGATCGTCGGGGAGCGCCGGGTCCTTGCCGATGAGGTGGACGACGTCGATCCGAAAGCCGTCGATGCCCCGGTCGAGCCAGAAGCACACGACGTCGTGCATGGCCTCCTCGACCTGCGGGTTCGCCCAGTTCAGGTCGGGCTGCTCGGGCAGGAAGCAGTGCAGGTAGTACTGCCCGGTCGCCTCGTCGAGCGTCCAGGCCGGCCTGCCGGTGAAGGCGGCGATCCAGTTGTTCGGCGGGCCGCCGTCCGGGCGCGGGATCGCGCCACACGTACCAGTCGCGCTTCGGGTTGTCCCGGACGAGCGGCTCTCGAGGAACCAGAGGTGCTGGGACGAGGTGTGGTTGGGCACGAGGTCGAGGAGCAGCGCGCATCCCCGCGCGTCGTGCAGCCTCGGTGAGCAGGCGGTCGAGGTCGGCGAGGGTGCCGAACAGGGGGTCGACCTCCCGGTAGTCGGCCACGTCATAGCCGAAGTCGGCCATGGGCGACAGGAAGATCGGCGAGAGCCAGACCGCGTCGACCCCGAGCCAGGCCAGGTCGTCGAGCCGGCGCCAAGCCCCGCAGGTCGCCGACGCCGTCGCCGCTGGCGTCCGCGAACGACCGGGGATACACCTGATAGACGACCGCGGACTGCCACCAAGGCGCTGCCATGGGCGCCGACGATACGTCGATCGGTCCTGGTCAACCGGCCTCTGCGCCGCGAAATTCGCCACGCGACATCCGACCGAAGGCTCCACATGGGCGCTACACTGAGCCTCCCATTGTCGCGTCCGCCCGGGGAGCACGCCCGTGAAGAAGGGTCGCCACCGGCGCTTCGAAGAAGCCCGCAAGCTCAAGCAGTCCGGTCCCGAGGCGTTCGGCGTCTTCGGTCGCCCTGACACCGACACGCCCAACACGACGACGACCGAAGACGACGAGTACGCAGCACTCGCCGCGAAGTACGGCGTCGAGTTCGACGACGACGACGACCTCGACGACGAGGACGACTAGCTCCCACCTCTCCAGCTCCTTGCGCCCGTCTGTGGGGCGCACTCATGCCAATGCCTCCCCCCGCCATTCGTAACGTCGCGCTCGTCGCCCATGTCGACCACGGGAAGACCACCCTCGTCGATGCGATGTTGCGCGCCTCCGGTGTGTTCCGTGCCAACCAGGCTTTGGTCGATCGCGTCATGGACTCGAACGACCAGGAGCGCGAGCGCGGCATCACGATCTTGGCCAAGGCCGCGTCGGTGACGTGGAGAGGCACGAAGATCAACCTCGTCGACACGCCCGGCCACGCCGACTTCGGTGGCGAGGTCGAGCGGGCGCTCGCGATGGTCGACGGCGTCGTGCTCCTCGTCGACGCGGCCGAGGGTCCGCTGCCGCAGACCCGCTATGTGCTCTCGAAGGCGCTGGCGCAGCATCTGCCCGCCGTCGTGGTGCTGAACAAGGTCGACCGCAGCGACGCCCGGCCTCGACGAGGTGCTCGACGAGATCTACGAGCTCTTCTTCGACCTCGACGCCGCCGATCACCACATCGAGTTCCCGATCGTCTCGGCCATCGCTCGCGACGGTCGCTCGATGAAGGGCGTCGGCATCCCGGGCCGATCCGACGACCTCGCGCCGCTGCTGGACACGATCCTCGACACGATCCCGGCGCCGCAGGGCGATGCGACGGCGCCGCTGCAGGCGCTCGTCACGAACCTCGATGCGTCCGACTACTTGGGTCGGCTCGCGATCGGCCGTGTCGTCGAAGGCACGCTTCGCCGGGGCCAGCAGGTCGCGCTGTGCGAGGAGGAGACCGAAGTCGGCGAGGACGGCATCGCAGTGTCGCCCCTGAAGCGCAAGCTCGCGCAGCTCATGGCGTTCGAGGGGATCGGCCGCGTCGACTCGGACGAGCTCCCTGCGGGCGATCTGTTCGTCGTCGCCGGGTTCCCCGAGGTCGAGATCGGCGACACGCTGGCCGACCCCGACGCCGCCCGCCCGCTCCCACGCCTCACCGTCGACGAGCCGGTGCTGCGCATGACGTTCGGTGTCAACACCGCGCCGACTTCGGGCAAAGCCGGCCGCTACGTCACCTCTCGGCACCTCCGCGAGCGTCTCGAGCGCGAGGTGCTCGGCAACGTGTCGATCGAGCTGACCGACACCGAGTCGCCCGATGTGCTCGAGGTCGCCGGGCGGGGTGAGCTCCAGCTCGCTGTCTTGATCGAGTCGATGCGTCGCGAAGGCTACGAGCTCGAGGTGAGCCGTCCCGAGGTCATCACCCGCGAGATCGACGGCAAGCAGTGCGAGCCGCTCGAGCGCGGCGTGGTCGATGTCCCCGAGGAGCATGTCGGCACTGTCACGCAAGCCCTCGCGCCGCGCCGTGGCCGCGTCATCGACCTCCGCCCTGGCGATCCCGGTCGCAGCATCGTCACGTTCGAGGCGCCGGCACGCGGCCTCATCGGCTTCCGCTCACTCCTGATGACCGCGACGCGCGGCACCGCACTCCTGCATCAGCACCATGGAGGATGGATCCCGTGGGCGGGCGAGCTGCCGCATCGCCAGACCGGCACCATGGTCGCTGACCGGGCCGGCGCGTCGAGTGGCTACGCGCTCGACAACCTCCAGCTCCGCGGCACGCTCTTCATCGGGCCGGGCGAAGAGGTCTACGAGGGGATGGTCGTCGGTGAGAACTCACGAGCGGGCGACATGATGGTGAACGTCACACGTGAGAAGCAGAAGACGAACATCCGCACCCACGCGGCCGATGACGCGATCAAGCTCACGCCGCCGGTGGTGCACACGCTCGAGACCGCCATCGAGTTCATCGCCGAGGACGAGCTCGTCGAGGTCACGCCCGACGCGATCCGCATCCGCAAGCGGGTGCTGCGCGAGCAGGACCGCCGGCGTCTCGCCCGGTAGCTACAGCTCAGCCGCGCCGCACCGCGGGGTGCGGAAGGAACGCCTTGCGGCTCCGCTTGCTCACCTCGTCGAGGTGCTCGGCGAGCGCCTTGTAGACCTCGTCACCGACGGTCTCTCGCAGCTCGTCGGCCAAGGTGATGTACGCGGGCTGCTTCCCGACGAACGCGTCGGGCGCCTCGGTGCACCACCAGTGGAACTCGAGGCCGCCCTCGCCCCAGTCACGGCGCTTCCACTCGCGGATGGTGGAGGTCACGTGGCCGTTCTCGTCGGTGCTGTCGACGTGACGGATGGGCAGCTGCCAGCAGACCTCGGGCTTCCAGTCCACGAAGCGCTCGCCCGCGGCGCCGGCTGCCGCGTGCAGCGCGCACCCCTCGCCGCCGGCGAAGCCGGGCCGGTTGAGGAAGATGCAGGCGTCCTTCACGAGCCGTGTCTTCCAGTCACCGTTCTTCTGCTGGATGGCGAAGCCGCCGCGCTTCTTGGCGACGTCGTGGAACTGCCACTGCTCGGGCTTGAGCCGCTTCGCGTAGCGGATGACTCGCTTGTAGTCCGCGTCGTCGCGGAAGTGCGCGCCGTACGAGCAGCAACCCTGGTTCAGCTCGGGCGCGGGACCGGTGAGGACTCCTTGGCACCCGGCGCCCCAGATGCACGTCCAGCTGCTGAGGAGGAACGTCACGTCGAACAACCAGGTGCGCTCTTCGTCCGGGTCTTCGAACGAGAACCACTCGTGCTGGTCGTCCATGCCCCATGACACTAGGGGGCTACGTTGGCGGCGTTGAACATGCTCGTCGATGATCTTCGCGCCGCGCTCGCCCCCGACCGGGTGCGAGCCGAGTCGCTCGAGCTCTCGCTCTACGGCCGCGACGCGTCGGGGCTTGTGGGCCACGCGACGGTCGTGTGCTTCCCGCTCAGCACCGAGGAGGTGCAGGCCTGCGTGCGCATCGCCGTCGCGCACGGGCGACCGTTCGTCACGCGAGGCTCCGGCACCGGCCTCGCCGGCGGAGCGGTCCCGCTCGACGACCCCGTCGTGATCGTCACGACGAAGATGAACCGGGTGCTCTCGGTCGATGTCGACTCTCGCGTCGCGTGGGTCGAGCCCGGTGTGCTGAACCTCGACCTCAGCCGCGCCGTCGCCCATCTCGGTCTGCACTTCGCCCCCGATCCGTCGAGCCAGCAGTCGTGCTCGGTCGGCGGGAACGTCGCCACGAACTCAGGCGGTCCGCACTGCCTCGCGTATGGCGTCACGAGCACTCATGTCCTGGCGATCGAGGTCGTGCTCCCCGACGGGCAGGTCACGGTCCTCGGAGGCCTCGAGCCCGAGCCTGTGGGATACGACCTCCGCGGCGCGTTCATCGGTGGGGAGGGAACGCTCGGCGTCGCGACGAAGATCGCGGTGCGCCTGACTCCGATCCCGCCGGTCGTGCGCACGCTCCTCCTCGACTTCACGAGCGTCGACGCGGGAGCCGAGACGGTGAGCGCGATCATCGCCGGCGGGCTGGTTCCCGCAGCCATCGAGATGATGGATGCCCGCATCACGGCGGCGGTCGAAGCGTTCGTGCACGCCGGCTTCCCGCTCGACGCCGCAGCGGTGCTGATCGTCGAGGTCGACGGGCCGCCCGCTTCCGTCGAGGACGCGGTGGAACGGGTGCGGTCGATCGGCCTGACCCACGGCGCTCGGTCGGTGCGCGTCGCGCAGTCCGATGCCGAGCGGGCCCTGTGGTGGAAGGCCCGCAAGAGCGCGTTCGGCGCGATCGCGCGCATCAACCCCGACTACTACCTCCACGACACGGTCGTGCCCCGCCGTCACCTCGTCGAGGTGCTGCGCCAGGTGTACGAGATCGCCGACCGGTACGACCTCATCGTGATGAACGTGTTCCACGCGGGGGACGGCAACCTCCATCCCCTTCTCTCGTTCGACCGGCGCGAGCCCGGCGTGATGGAGCGCGTGCTCGCCGCGGGCAAGGAGATCGTCGCGGCGTCGGTCGCCGCGGGCGGAGTGCTGTCGGGCGAGCACGGCATCGGCATCGAGAAGCGCGACTTCATGCCGATGCTGTTCAGCCCCGACGACCTCGACGCGCAAGCGCGCCTGCGCGAGGCGTTCGACCCCGATGGCGTCGCGAACCCCCAGAAGGTGCTTCCGGCGGGCTCGCGTTGCGGCGACCTGCAGAGCATCCCTGCGGGAGCATGGGTTTGAAGCGGGCCGGCTGTGAGCGTCACCGAGGTTGCGATCGATCTGGCCGCGTTCGCGGAAGAGGTCGGCTCCGAGGGCCCGGTCGCGGTCGTCGGCGGGCGCACGCAGTGGCACGTCGGCGGCGAGCCCGACGTCGGCACGCGCCTGGTCGAAGCGCCGTCCGCGATCGCGTGGGTCGCCGCCGAGGAGATGACGGTGTCGTGCGGCGCGGGCACGCTCGTCACCGAGCTCGACGCCGCACTCGCCGAGCAGGGTCAGTGCGTGGCGCTGCCCGACTGGGAGGGCGCAACAGTCGGTGGTGTGCTCGCGGTCGGGCACAGCGGCATCCGGCGTCTCGGCTACGGGCCGGTGCGCGACACGCTGCTGCAAGCGCGGTACGTCTCGGCGGACGGTCACTTGGTGAAGGCGGGCGGCCCGACGGTGAAGAACGTGAGTGGGTACGACTTGTGCCGCCTCCTCGTCGGCTCGCTCGGCACGGTCGGGCTGATCGGCGACGTGATCTTGCGCACCCGCCCCGTGCCCGCGGCGTCTCGGTGGTTCCGCATCGACACCGGCGATCCGGCGCGCCTTGTCGCGGCCGTGCATCGGCCGGCGAGCGTGCTGTGGGATGGAGCGACCGCGTGGGTGCTCCTCGAGGGACATCCCACTGACATCGACGCGCAGGCGGTCGCGGCGGGTCTCGCCGAGACCGACGGACCTCCCGCACTGCCGCCGCACCGGTGGTCGATCGAGCCGCAACGACGTCGTCGGGCTCACCGGCACGTTCATCGCCGAGGTGGGAGTGGGTGTCGTCCACCACGCTCGATCCGCAGCCTCGACGGGTGATCGACCCAGTCGTCGCGGACCTGACCGCACGCATCCGTGACGTCTTCGACCCCACACGACGCCTCAACCCGGGCCGCGACGTCCTGGCTTGATGAGAGAGCAGGCATCGTGAAGCTCGGCGTCGTCGAGGACGAGCTCGCCGCGTGCGTGGCGTGCGGGCTCTGCCTGCCGCACTGCCCGACGTATCGCGTCACGGGTGAGGAGGCCGCGTCGCCGCGTGGCCGCATCGCGGCGATGCGCGAGGTGCACTGGCACGATGCCGAGCCTGACGCCTCGTTCGTGAGCTTCATGGACGCCTGCGTGCAGTGCCGAGGCTGCGAGACCGCGTGCCCGTCGAGCGTGCCGTTCGGCCGCTTGATGGAGGGGACGCGCGACTCGCTCGCCGCCGCCGGCAAGCTCACGCCTTGGTGGCAGCGCTGGGGGATGAAGTCGCTCGGCCACCACGGGATGCTTCTCACTGCGACTCGAGCGCTCGCCGCGGCCCAGCGCGCCCACCTCGTGCCGAAGCGCGTCACCGCTCGCTTCGCCCTGCCCGCCCTGCCGTTGAAGTCCGAGCCCCTCGAACCGACCGGCAACGATGTATGGCTCTTCACCGGCTGCGTGATGGACGCGTGGCAGCGGCCGGTGCACGCGGCCGCGATCCGAGTCCTCGGCCGCGCCGGTGTCGGAGTCGCGCTGCCCGGCAAAGGCGGGGACTGCTGCGGCGCGCTCCACGTCCACGCCGGGCTCACGGACGACGCGCACCGACTCGCCGCACGCGTCATGCAGTCGATGCCAGGCGACGCGCCGATCCTCGTCGACTCCGCCGGGTGTGGCGCCGCGATGAAGGACTACGGCCACATGCTCAACACCACCGCGGCGCGTGAGTTCGCGGCGCGCGTCTTCGACGTGCACGAGTGGCTCGCGACGCGGCTCGATGCGCTCCCGAGACCGTCGGCTCCCTCGTCCCTACGGGTCGCGGTGCAGGACCCTTGCCACCTGCGTCACGTGCAGCGCGCCCACCTGCCGGTGCGCGCGGTGCTCGCGCCCTATGTCGTCGTCGTCGAGCTCGACGACGAGGGGCTCTGCTGTGGCGCCGGCGGCTCGTACTCGGCGCTGCATCCCGACATGGCGAACGCGATCCGCGAGCGGAAGATGGAGTCGATCGGGCGAGCGCATGTCGACGTCGTCGCGAGCGCGAACCCCGGCTGCGCGCTGCACCTTGCGGCCGCCGGCGCGCCGATCCGCCACCCGATGGAGATCGTGGACATGGTCTTGACAGGCACAGCGATCAATGGCGGGTGAGTTCGACGACATCCGAAGCCGCCTCGAGGCGATCGCGGAAGAGCTCGCCGATCTCGCGATCGTCCGCCTCCGTGAGTCGATCGATGCGGGCGGGACCGAGCTACCCGTCGACGAGCGGCGGCTGACGCGGGCGCGACGGTCGGTCGAGAAGGCGATCTCGATCCTGCGTGAGCCCGACGACGTCGACCTCAGGGCAGACGATTGAGCGCGTCGATCAGGGCTCGCAGCCTCGCGAAGTGGTTGCGGTTGAACCGGAACGCGACCCTCGCCTTGTCGAGCTGATCGTCGTCCTCGATCTCCTCTTTGAGCGGGGCGATGACCTCGAAGCCCTCGGCGTGTGAGATGTCGGCGAAGTCGTCGTTCAGCATCTTGATCGCGTCGGGTCCGGGTGCGCGGGTGAGCCGGATCACGAGCCGGTCACCGACGTATCGCATCGAGTCGTAGTTCGAGTAGAAGCCGACGATCTCGTCGCACGCCGCCTCGACGTCGTCGGTGACGAGGAACAGGTCGACGTCGGACGGCGCGATCAGCTCGCGCTCGGTGAGCTCGTCGACGACGAACTCGCGCCAGTGCGTCCAGTACGTGCCGTTCGGGACGTCGAGCATCACGATCGGCGCGGGCGTGCGACTTGCCCGTCTGCACCAGGGTGAGGAGCTCGAACGCCTCGTCGAGCGTGCCGAAGCCGCCGGGCAGGCACACGAACGCGCGCGACTCCTTGATCAGCATCAGCTTGCGGGTGAAGAAGTACTTCATCGAGACGAGCTTCTTGTCGCCCGCGATCACGGGGTTCGGCTCGTTCTCGAAGGGCAGGCGGATCGTCACGCCGAACGACATGTCGCGGCCCGCGCCCTCCATGCCCGCGGCCATGATCCCCGGCCCGGCGCCGGTGACGACCATCCACCCGTGATCGGCGAGCACCTTGGCCATGCTGCGGGCCTGCGCGTAGAGCGGGTCATCGGGATGCGTGCGGGCCGACCCGAACATCGTGACCTTCGGGATGTGGCTGTAGGGCGCGAACGTGCGGAACGCAGCCCGCATCTCCTTGAGCGCGGCGTTCGTGATCTTCAGGTCGAGGCGATCGGCCTTGTCGCCGGCGAGGCGCACCGCCGTCGCGATGATCTCGAAGAGCTGGTCGCGGTCGCGCTCGACTCCGACTTCGTCGAGCAGGTCGGCGATCTTGGCGTCGAGGTCGCGGTTGCCGGTCCGGTAGCGGGGGAGGCGGGCGGGCGGAGCCATGTCGCGTCAGCCTGACACGTAACGTGCACTCCCGATGACCGTCACGTGCGTCGTCTGTGGGGCCGTCGTCGATGCCGATGCCGACGTGATCCCGCTCGGCTGGTCGACGTCGACCTCGGAGCGGGGCAAGGTGCTCACGTGCCCGAAGTGCGTGCGCGAGCACGTCCGCTCGATCGAGGCCAAGCTCGACGAATCCTGGTGGTGAGCCAGCGTTTGAGCGCCAGAGCACTATGCGTCGGGCTGGCGCTCAATCAGCCGACGGGCTCGACGCGGCCGTAGACGGTGGTGCGCTGCTCGAGCGTGCGGCCGAGGGGCGTGACGAGGGCGCGGAAAGCCTGCTCGTCCATCTCCTGACCGTGTGACGCGCCCGCGGCGCGCGAGATGTTCTCGTCCATGAGCGTGCCGCCGAGGTCGTTGCAGCCCGACTGCAGCAGCTGGGCCACGCCGTCGAGGCCGAGCTTGACCCACGACGCTTGGATGTTCTCGATGTGGCCGTGGTAGGCGATGCGGCCGACCGCGTGCATGAGCACGACCTCGCGGAACGTCGGGCCCCGACGAGCCTTGTGCTGCAGGTAGATCGGCGCGGCCATGTGCACGAACGGCAGCGGCACGAACTCGGTGAACCCGCCGGTCTCCTTCTGCAGGTCGCGGGTGCACGACGAGGTGCTTCGCCCACGACCGGGGGTGCTCGATCGAGCCGAACATGATCGTGATGTTCGAGCGCAGCCCGACGGAGTGCGCGATGCGATGCGCCTCGAGCCACTCCTCGGTGTTCACCTTGTCGGGGCACAGGATCGCGCGCACCTCGTCGTCGAGGATCTCGGCCGCGGTGCCCGGCAGGGTGCGCAGCCCGGCGTCCATCAGGCGAAGGAGGTACTGATCGAGCGGCTCACCGAGTCGCTTCGCGCCCTCGGTGACTTCGAGCGCGGTGAAGCCGTGCACGTGGATGTCGGGCGCGGCCTCCTTCACCGCCCGGCACACGTCGATGTAGTAGTCGCCGTCGAAGTCGGGATGGATGCCGCCCTGCAGGCACACCTCGGTCGCGCCGAGCGCGGCGGCCTCGGCGACGCGCTCGCTGGATGTCTTCGAGCGTGAGGAGGTAGGGCGTGCCGCGCAGGTTCAGCGACAGCGGGCCCTTCGAGAAGCCGCAGAAGCGGCACTTGAACGTGCAGACGTTCGTGTAGTTGATGTTGCGGTTGTGCACCCACGTGACGACGTCGCCGACGGTCGCGCGGCGAAGGTCGTCGGCGACCTCGGCGACGGCCGCGACCTCGGGGCCGCGTGCGCCGAAGAGCGTGACGAGCTCGTCGACGCCCGGGCTCCTGCCCGAGCAGCACGCCGTCGAGCACCTCGCGCGACCGCGCCGCCCGCCCGTGCGACACCGGGCACCAAGACCTGCGGGTGGACGTCGGCACCCGAGTACCACGCAGTCGACGCGGTCACCCACGATCTCGACGTCGGCTCCCTCGTCGGGCCTCGCGCACGAACTCGACGCTGCTCGGGGAACACCGCGCCAGGGTCGTCGCGGCCGAGCCCCTCCGCGTCGGAGCGATCCATCACCGGGAAGCGCCATCGCGGGGTCGAGCCACCGCGGCGGGATCGTGCACGTACTCGGGGTAGATCGTGAGGCGAGGCGCGAGCGTGAAGCCCTTGGCCTCGGTGACCTCGCGCAGCCGGTCGAGCGCGGGCCAAGGCCGCTCGGGGTTCACGTGGTCGGCCGTCACCGGCGACACACCGCCCCAGTCGTCGATGCCCGCGTCGAGCAGCACGCCGAAGTCGTCGGAGAGGTTCGGCGGCGCCTGGACGTGGATCTCGGGCGGGAGGATGACGCGGGCCACGGCGATCGACCAGAGGTACTCGTCGCTCGGGCACGCGGGGGAGAGGTGCATCGCGGTGCCGGGCTTCGGCAGGAAGTTCTGGACGATCACCTCTTGCACGTGGCCGTGCTGCCGATGCGACGCCGCGATCGCCTCGAGCGCGACGATGCGGTCGGCTCGGGTCTCGCCGATGCCGACGAGGATGCCGGTCGTGAAGGGGATCTGGAGGACGCCCGCGGCGTCGAGCGTCGCGAGGCGCCGCTCTGGCGTCTTGTCGGGAGAGCCGCGATGGCAGTCGAGGTCGTCGCGCGAGTGACTCGAGCATCATCCCCTGGCCCGGGGCGACGGCTCGGAGCGCGGCGAGCTCCTCGGCGAACAGCGCGCCGGCGTTCGCGTGGGGCAGCAATCCGGTCTGGTCGACGACGAGCTTCGCCATCGCGACGAGGTAGTCGACCGTCGAGGCGTAGCCATTGGCCGTCGAGCCACTCGGCCGCGACCGGATACCGCAGCTCGGGTCGCTCCCCGAGCGTGAACAGCGCCTCGTGGCAGCCGGCGGCTGCGCCTGCGCGGGCGATCGCGAGCACCTCGTCGGGGCTGAGGAAGGGCGACTCGAGCCGGGCCGGCGGCTGCGCGAACGTGCAGTAGCCGCACTTGTCGCGGCACAGCATCGTGAGCGGGATGAAGACCTTCGGCGAGAACGTGACTCGGCGCCCGTGGGCGTCGTCACGGATCTGACGGGCCTGCGCCAGCAGCGCGGGCAGCGGGAGATCGAGCAGGTCTGCCGTCATGGCCGCACGCTATCGGCCCTGCCGGTCACAACATCACGTCAACCCTGGGCGGCGATCTCGTCTGCTTTCGCTTGGAGCACAGCCAGGAGCTCGTCGAACGACTTGGAGAAGCTCGAGAGGCCCTCTTCTTCGAGCACCCGGGCGACGTCGTCGACGTCGATGTCGAACCGAGCGAGGGCATCCCAGTCGCGGCGAGCCTCCTCGACGCCGACGTCGACCGTCCGCGCGACCGTGCCGTGGTCTTCGAACACCTCGATCGTCTGGTCCGGCATCGTGTTGATGGTGTCGGGGCCGATCAGCTGGTCCACATAGAGGGTGTCGGGATAGGCCGGGTTCTTCGTCGACGTCGATGCCCAGAGTGGGCGCTGCACCTTCGCGCCCCGAGCGACGAGCGCCTCCCACCTCGGGCCCCTGAACTTCTCGCTGAACAGCTGGTAGGCGAGCTTGCCCTGCGCGACAGCGGCCTTGCCCCGTTGCGCGAGTGCCTCGGGCGTGCCGATCGCCTCGAGACGGCGATCGACCTCGGTGTCGACTCGGCTGATGAAGAACGACGCCACGCTCGCGACGTGCGACAGGTCGCCGGGGCACATCTCGAGGCCCGCGACGTAGGCCTCCATCACGTCCGCGTATCCCTTCAGGCTGAAGATCAGCGTCACGTTGGTGTTGCGCCCTTCGCTGATCATCTGCTGGATCGCGGGCACGCCCTCGGCCGTGCCGGGGATCTTCACGAACAGGTTGGGGCGATGGATCTTCTCGTGGAGGCTTCGAGCAGCTTCGATCGTGCCTTGCGTGTCGCGGGCGACACCCGGTGCGACTTCGACCGACGCGAACCCGTCGCCGCCGCCGCTTGCCTCGTAGAGCGGGGCGAACACGTCGAGCGCGCCGTTGATGTCTTGCATCACGAGCGCCCAGTAGTCGTCGAGCACCGGATGGTCGTCGACGGCGAGCACCTTGAACTGCTCGTCGTAGTCGGCCGAGCCCGAGATGGCCTTCTGCAGGATCGTCGGGTTCGACGTGAGCCCTCGGATGCCTTCGTCGACCATCTTGGCCAGCTGACCGCTCGTGAGGTAGCCCCGCTTCAGGTTGTCGAGCCAAGGGCTCTGGCCCTGCTCGTCGTAGAGCGCGCGCAGATGGTTCACGACGTCCCTCACTCTCGGTTCTGGGCTTCGAGCAGCGCACGAGCGCGCTCGGCGACATGGGTGGGGTTGATGCCGAGCTTGTCGAGCACCTCGGCGCCGGGTGCCGACGCACCGAAGCGGTCGATGCCGACCGACGCGTCGGCGTAGCGGTCCCATCCGAGCGTTGCCGCCGCCTCGACCGACAGGCGCGGCACGCCCGGCGGCAACACCGCGTCGCGATACGACTCGGGTTGCGCGGCGAACAGATCCCACGACGGCATCGATACGACGCGCACGCTCACGCCTTGCTCGCGGAGCGTGGCTGCGGCGTCGACACACACGGCGACCTCGCTGCCCGTGCCGATCAGCACCAGCGACGGCTGACGGCGCGGAGCCTCGGACAACACGTACGCGCCGCGCTCGACCTCTCCGTCGGCGGTGCCGTCGAGCACGGGGACGTTCTGCCGGGTGAGGATCAGCGCGGTCGGCCCCGAGGAGTCGACCGCGATGCGCCACGCCTGCGCGGTCTCGTTCGCGTCGGCAGGTCGGATCAACCGGAGGCCGGGCATCGCCCGCAGCGACGCCAGCTGCTCGATCGGCTGGTGCGTCGGCCCGTCCTCGCCCAAGCCGACCGAGTCGTGCGTCCACACGAACACGCACTTGGCCTGGGAGAGCGCGGCGAGCCGCACCGAGCCGCGCATGTAGTCGCTGAACACGAAGAACGTGCCGCCCACCGGGAGCACGCCGCCGTGGCGCGCCATCCCGACCATGATCCCGCCCATGCCGTGCTCGCGGATCCCGAAGCGGATCTGGCGGCCCGCGGGCGCCTCGGCCGACTGGCGCTTCGCGTCCTTGAGGTCGGTGCCGGTGTTCTCGGTGAGGTCGGCACCGCCGGCGAGGACGCCGGGCACGACGTCGAGGGTCGCGTTCAGCGCGGTCGACAGCGCCCGTCGCGTCGCGAGCTTCTCTCCGACGTTGAAGCTCGGGAGCTTGGCCGCCCAACCGGTGACGCCTCGACCCTCGAATGCCGCGTCGAGGTCGGCGCGGTCGCCCTTCCACTCGGCGAGCCGTTCGTCCCACGCGACGCGGTGCAGTCGCTGCCGAAGACCGACGCCTCGGTACCAGTCGAGCACCTCGGGCGGGCAGTAGAAGTCCTCGTTCGGCAGGCCGAGCCGCGCCTTCGTGAGCGCGATCTCCTCGGCGCCGAGCGGGTTGCCGTGCGCCTCGGCAGTGTCGGTCTTGTTCGGTGACGGCCAACCGATGTGGCTGCGCAGGATGATGAGCGAGGGCCGGTCTTCCTCGGCCATCGCTCGCCGCACGGCTTCCTCGAGCCCGTCGACGTCGTTGGCCGCCTCGCCCACCCGCTCGACGTGCCAGCCGTACGCCTCGAAGCGCTTGCCCGCGTCGTCGCTGTAGGAGAGCTCGGTCGGGCCGTCGATCGTGATGTGGTTGTCGTCGTACACGTACACGAGGCGGCCGAGCTGGAGGTGACCGGCGAGGGAGGCCGCCTCGTGGCTGATGCCCTCCTCGAGATCGCCGTCGCTCGCGATGACGAACGTGTGGTGGCTCACGATCTCGGAGCCGAACCGGGCGCGCAGGTACGCGCTCGGCGATGCCCATCCCGACGCCGTTCGCGAAGCCCTGGCCGAGCGGGCCGGTGGTGACCTCGACGCCACGCGTGTCGAGGTTCTCGGGATGGCCGGGCGTCTTGCTGCCCCACTGGCGGAACTGCTTGAGATCGTCGACTTCGAGCCCGAAGCCGGTGAGGCAGAGCATCGAGTAGAGGAGGATCGACGCGTGTCCGGCCGAGAGGATGAACCGATCGCGGTCAGGCCAGAGGGGATCGGTCGGGTCGTACTTCATGACCCGCGTCCAGAGCACGTGGGCGAGCGGCGCGAGCGCCATCGCCGTGCCGGGATGACCGGAGTTCGCACGCTGCGGAGCGTCCATCGCGAACCCGCGAATGACGTTGATGCCGAGCTCTTCGACGTCGGCGACCGGCACGGGGCATCCCCTTTCCTGAGTAGGCCTACCCTACCGACGGGCGCTTCACTCGTCTGAGCTCGCTTCACTCGCTGAAGAGCGCGACCGAAGCGGTGTAGCCGTGCAGGAAGTTGTGCCGCCCCACGGGGCCGAGCTCGCCCGCGCAGAACATGCCGGCGACCGCGCGGTGACCGAGGGCCTCGGCGATGATCGACGCGTCGTGGTCGGGCTCGCCGAAGAAGCGGACGCCGCGCCCGTTGCACGTGAAGACCAGAGCGCCATCGGCGGAGACGTCGGTGATGCAGCTCGCGGAGGTCCTCGTCGGCAGAGACCGCGTCGCGGATCTGGAACTGGACGGTGGTGCCCACGTCGACCACGTCGCCGACGGCCACGGCGCCCACCTCGCGGTCGACGCCGATGACGTTCCGGACGACGAAGTCGCCTCGTTGGAAGTCGGCTCTCGACTCGTCGACCGCGCGGCCGAGGTGCAGACCGTTCGAGGCCAGCGCCATCTCCTCGGGAGGAAGCGTGTGAAGGCTCTCCATCAGCCGATCGAGGGCCCGCTCGCCACCGATCTCGTAGAGGATGTTGCGCTCGGACTTCGTCACGATGAGCGGCGCGCCGATCGGCCGGCAGCCCTGCGACACGACGCGTGCCGACCTGTGCGCCCGGACCGACGATGACCCCGACGGCCCCCGAGGTCGTCACTCGACCGTCGAGCACGAGGCGGTTGCCGCCCGGGCCTTGCGCGGCCGAGGCCATCCCTCCCACGACGGCGATGTCGGGACGATGGGCGGTGAGCGCGTCGAGCAGGTCGCGGATCGGCACGCTGAACGGGTCGGCGAGGAGGAGCAGCGTGCTGCCAGGTGCACAGTCGGCGAGGGGCGACGCGGCCAGCCACGCGTCAGCGTCGTAGAGGTCGTCGATGCGAGACGGGCGTCAGGTCGATCGGCACCTCGTGGCGCCAGCGCGCCGCGAACACCGACACCGCCGCGGTCTCTTCAGCTTCGTGCGCACCCGCGAGCACCGACACTGCGGACGCGCCGAGCAGCGAGCGAGGTCGAAGCAGCGAGCGCACCGTCGCGGCGACGTCCTCGAGCACGCCCACGTGAGGCGCGGTCACGAACACGGTCACGAGGTCGACGGGTTCGTCGGCCTCGAGCCTGAGCTGATCGAGGAGGTCGCCGACGACCTCGCCGGTCGCGTGGGTCGCCAGCGGATGCTCCGACAGCGACGCGGCGAAGGGCACGGGACGCTCGCGTCCCTCAGGCCGGAGGGAGAAGAGTCAGGGGCACGATCGTGGTCTGGCCCTGGCCGAGCCGGCAGTGCGCGTCGACCGTGCCGTAGTCGGTGAACTCGAGCTCCGCGCGCACGAGGCGATAGGTGAACTTGCCGGGCTCGACGTTGAACGGTGACACGTTGCGGGCGACTTGCTCGTCGCCGCGCTTGAACACGACCTCGAGGATGCCCTCGCCGGGCTCGTCGGGAGCGCAGCGCACGAGGACGAGGAGGTGCGGTTCGAGCGTCACCGGGACAGGCGCCGGCGCTGCCATCGAGAAGAACGCGCCGGTGATGTCGATGCGAGTCGAGGGCCCCGGCGCCGGGCGCATGTTGAACGACTCGACGAACAGCGCCGACACGATGTCCATCGGCCCACCGTACGCGCCAGGGGCACGCGACCTCAGCCGTGGACCGCGGTGCCCCCCACCCACGTGGCGGAGCACCTCAGGTCGGCGTCGAGGGCGACCAGGTCGGCTCGCTTCCCGACCTCGATCGTGCCCCGGTCCGAGAGGCCCATGAGCCGCGCCGGATCGGCCGATGCCGCACGCAGCGCAGCCTCGAGCGCGACGCCGCCGTGCCGGACGATGTTTGCGACCGCGCGGTCCATCGTCAGCGCACTGCCCGCGAGGGTGCCGTCCTCGAGGCGAGGTGCGCCGTCGACCATCCGGAGCGGGGTGCCGCCGACCTCGCCTCTCCTCCACGCGACCGCGTCCGTCACGAGGATGACGTTGCCCGGTCCCTTCGCCGCGAAGGCGAGGCGGATGGCGGCGGCATGCACGTGGACGAGGTCCGCGATCAGCGACACCTTGAGGCGGCCATCGGTCGACGCGGCCCCGAGCAGACCGGGCTCCCGGTGGTGGAGCGCGCCCATCCCGTTGAACAGGTGCGTGACGAGCGTCGCGCCGGCGTCGGTTGCCGCGGTCGCTTGCGCGAGCGTGGCGGTCGAGTGGCCGAGCGACGTGACGACGCCCTTGGCTCGGAAGGCCCCGATCGCGTCGACCACGCGAAGTGCTTCGGGGCCGAGCGTGGTGAGGGTGACGACGTCGGGCAGCGCGGCGATCCAGCCGAGATCGGGCGGCACGATGAGCTCGCGTCGATGCGCGCCGGGCGCGCCGCCGAGGAACGGCCCCTCGAGGTGCGCACCCGCGATCTGTGCGCGCGCCGGCGGCCGTTGCTGCGCACCCGCGATCTCGGCGAGGCCGAGCGGCATACGAGTCGAGCGGTGCGGTCACGAGCGTCGGGCACCACGTCGTCGTGCCCTGCCCGGCGAGCAAGTCGTCGAGGCGATCCCAATCGGCGCCCGACGCGTGGGCGACGTCGACGTCGTCGATCCCGTTGACCTGGATGTCGACGAAGCCCGCGGAGAGCAGGCGATCGGGAACCGAGCCCCGCGTCGGCGCGACCTCGACGATCAGGCCCGTGCTGTCGTCGACGTCGACGACGGCGCGTTCGAGGACGCCAGTCGGTGTGACGACCTTCGCCGCTGCGATCGCGGCCACGGTGCCGTCAGGCCGCGGTGCGGCTTGCGGGCACCCGCGCGAGGACGACCTTGTCGAGCCGGATCGTCACCCACCCGAGACGGCGGAACACTGAGATGAACCACCATGCGGGATCGATCTCGGGCCGGCGCAGCGCCAGCTTGGCCGAGGTCGGCGCGGCGTGGTGGTTGTTGTGCAGCCCCTCGCCCGCGGTCAGGAACGCGAGCCACTGCAAGTTCGTCGCGGAGTTCTCGTAAGGCTTGCGGCCGAAGTGGTGCCCGACGGCGTTCACTGCTCCACTGAGCGCGAGATAGGTGACCGCGTGGAACGCAGCGGCGACGAGGCCCCAGACCGGCCCGAGCACGACGCACAGGAACGCGATGCCGATGCCGAGCCCGACGAAGGCGTGGTCGAACACATACCGATCCCACTTGTCGGGCGGGAGGTCCTTCGCGTACCGGTTGACTTGCTCGGGATCGTTGGCGACCTTGCGGTAGAGCGCCACGTTCGTCAGCTGCACCCGCACCCAGCCGAGCAGCACGGGGGAGTGCGGATCACCCTCGACGTCGGTGAACGCGTGGTGCTTGCGATGCACCGCTACCCATTGGCGGGGCTTGATCCCGACGGTCAGCCAGACCACCAGCCGGAAGAACCACGCCAGGCCCGGCCGCATCGTCATCGAGCGGTGGGCGAGGGTGCGGTGGAGGTAGATCGTGGTCGCCAGGTTGGCGAGCATCGTGATGGCGAAGCCGACCAGCAGGGCGACGAGCAGGTTGACCCACATGCGCTGCAGGAGGCTAGCGCGCCTACCGACCGGTCGGTAGGCACCGGCGCGACGGAGAAGTACCCTGGCTGGGACATGCCCGACAGCGAGCAGGTGCCTTCGACGCGTGAGGCGATCCTCGCTGGGGCGCTGCACTGCTTCGCCGAGCAGGGGTACGAGGGAACCTCGCTCAACGACATCGCCGCGGGAGTGGGCATCCGGCGCCCGAGCCTCCTCCACCACTTCCCGTCGAAGGAAGCGCTCTACCGCGAGGTGTTCGAGCGATCGCTCTCCGACTGGTTCCTGAAGGTCGAGCAGGCGGCCGGGCCGCGACCGCGGGGGATGGGAGCAGGTCGACTTCGTGCTCGACGTCAGCTTCGCCTTCTTCAAGGAGAACCCCGACTTCGTGCGCATCATGCGGCGCGAGGCCCTCGACGGTGAGGGCCATCTCGGCATCGACCTCGGCGCCTCCTTGCGGCCGCTGTTCGACCGCGCCGTCGGCTACCTCGAACGCGAGATGGGCAACGGCACGTTCAGACGGCACGACGCGGTGCAGCTCCTGATCACGGGATACGGGGCGCTGTTGAGCTACTTCAGCGACCTCTCCGTTCCTCGAGGGTCTCATCGACCGTGACCCGCTCGATCCCGAAGCGCTCGAGGAACGCGCCCAGCACGTGCGCATGTTCTTCCGCGCTGCCCTCGAGCCGCGTCCCGGAGACTGACCGTTCTCCCTCACAACCGCAGTCGGTTGAGCATGTTCCCCTGTCGAGCCAGCACGACGCTCCCGGGCGCGGCCTCGAACGAATCGTCCGGATCGCGGGCGACCTCGCTTCCGTCCACGTAGATCACGAGAGGTGCGCCCGGGTCGATCGTCGCCGCCGCGTCGAGTGCCAGCCGCACGAGGTCGTCGGTCGCGTTCGCGTCCTCCTCGATCGCGTCGGCCCGCCACGCCCATGCTCCCGTCGAGGTCTGACGCAACGCGGGTCGAACCGCGAGGCGTGGGCCGAACACGCACGGCACCGCGCGCCGCACGTGTGGCCACGCCGCGGCGACGCCGAACGAGCGAGCGAGCACGCTGTCGGCGTCGAGGGCCTTGGCGCGCCACCGGTTGCTCCCGAGGTGCTCGAACGAGGGTCGGGTGTGCCGGAAGAGGCTCACGGCGTGCATCGCGAGCGTTGCCTCGGCGCGCGTCTGGTCGACCCACGGCTGCGCTTCGGCTTCGAGCCCCGGCGCTTCGCACCCACCCGCCGCGATGAGCCACGCCTGCAGCGCGTCGGCGGGAGTGGTCCACGCCGGCCCGTCGGCTTCACTGATGAGCTCGGCGACGAGGCGTTGCGGGACGTCGCCATCGCACGACTCCGCGAACACGCGCCAGCCGAGCACGTCGGCCGCCGACTCCCATGCCGTCATCGGGTCGTCGCCCGCGCACCATCCCGCGATCGACGCGAGAGGCAGCATCGACGCCTTCGGTTGCACCATCGGGTTCGCGAGGTAGCCACTGCACAGAGCGCGCAGCTCGGGCGATCGACCCCGCAACGGTCCCATGAACAAGCGGTCGCTCATCACCGCGTCGTTCACGGGCACGTTGTCCCAGAGCAGAGGCGCGCGACCGCCCAACGCATCAGCGCGAGCTCGTGCGTCGTCTGCCGTGATCTCGTCGTTGACGACGGAGGCACCCGTCCAGCCGATCGTCACGTCGTCGGGCAGCGCGCCAGCGAGGGCGTCGAGGTAGGGCGAACGCCGCGTGCCGATGTAGTCGGTGGGCACGAGTGAGAGGAGGACGCGCTCTCCGAGCCGGTCGTGCAACCAGGTCGTGAGCGCCGCGTGGGCTTCACCCCGCTGTGCCGCGGTACGCGTCGGGTCGGGTGGCAGGTCGTCGAGGAACAGCCCGATGTGCGCCACGCCGAGGTCGACGAGCGGCGCGAGCTTGTCGAGGAGTTCGGCGCGGTCGCGTTCCGACGTCTCGTCCATCGACAGACCCGGCGAGATGGCGATGCCGATGCGGAGACCCGACTCGTCGACGAGCGACCGGAAGCCCGCGAGCTCCGCGCCGTCGTAGAGGACTCGCCAGTCGCGCCGGTGCTTCGGGTCGTCCTTCGGTGCGTACACGTAGTCGGTGAGCCCGCGCGCCGCCGACCACTGGAGCACCTCGAGCCTGTCCGCCCACGACCAAGGTGGCCCGTAGAAGCCTTCGACGATGCCCGTCATGGCGAGGCTGCACTGAGAGGCCAGAGGCACGATCGGTAGGGTAGGCACCCGTGATTGGTGCTGGTCATACGGGCGCTGGCGCCGGTCAGTGGGGGCTGGCGCCCTGTCGACCCTCTCCGAGGCAGAGTCCAAGGCGCTCGTCGCGCGCTACGGCATCCCCGTGCCCGCGGAGCGGACGGTCCCCGACGCGGCAGGTGCGGTGCTCGCCGCCACCGAGATCGGGTTCCCCGTCGTGCTCAAGCTCTGCGGGCCGTCGATCGCGCACAAGACCGAACGGGGACTCGTGCGCCTCGGGCTGACGAGCGAGGACGACCTCGCGACCGCGGCCGCTGAGCTGCTCGGCGCGGCGACTGCGGCAGACGGCCCGGTCGAGCTGCTCGTCGCTCCGATGCTCTCGGGTCGACGCGAGCTCATCGCTGGGCTGCACCGCGACCCCCAATTCGGGATGACGGTGATGCTCGGTGTCGGCGGAGTGCTGGCCGAGGCGATCGCGGACGTGACGTTCCGGCTCGCTCCGATCGAGCGCGTCGATGCCGACGAGATGATCGACGAGCTGCGTGCCCAGGCGCTGCTCGGGCCGATGCGAGGCGAACCTGCAGTCGACCGTGAGCGCCTCGCCGACGTGCTGCTCGGCCTGTCGCGCGTGGCTGTCGACGATCCCACGGTCGCGTCGATCGACCTCAACCCGCTGATCGTCGTCGATGGGGTGCCGATCGCCGTGGACGCCCTCGTCGAGGTGGATCGTTGAGCTCGCCTGTCGACGCGGCGCACTTCCGCGCGCTCTTCGACCCGCGCGGCGTCATCGTCGCGGGCGCGAGCGCGCACCCGGGCAAGTTCGGCTTCGTCGCACTCCACAACATCCTTCGCTGTGGCTACGCGGGAAGCGTCTTCGCCACGAACCTCGAAGGTGGCTCGGTGCTCGGCATCGACACGGTGCGGTCGGTCGAGGAGATCCCGGCCGGGTGCGGCAGATCTCGTGTTCGTGTGCACGCCTGCCGCCGCGAACGTCGCGCTGCTCAAGGCGTGTGCTGCACGCGGGGTGCGGGCGGCGTTCGTCACCTCGGCCGGGTACGGCGAGGCCGGTCCCGACGGCGAGGACGCGGCAGCGTGAGCTCGTCGCAGCCGCGAACGACCTCGGCGTCCTGCTCGCAGGGCCGAACGGGCAGGGCCTCGTGTCCACGCCCGCGAGCCTGTGCGCGGCAGATCGTCGGTCCCTACCCACCCGCGGGCCGCATCGGCCTCGCGAGCCAGAGCGGGAACCTCGCGTCCGCGCTCGATGAACATGTCGGTGCTGAGTGGCGTCGGCATCAGCCGAGCGATCTCGGCGGGCAACGCTGCGATGGCTTCGGTCGCGGACTACCTCGAGTGGTTCGCGGACGACGACCAGACGGCGGTCGGCCTCGCGTACGTCGAAGGCATCGAAGACGGCCGCGGCTTCTTCGAACGCATGCGCGAAGTCGCGAGACGCAAGCCGGTGGTGCTCGTGAAGGGTGGGTCGACGGCCGGAGGGCAACGCGCCGCGGCCTCGCACACCGGTGCGCTCGCGACCGACGACCGGATCTTCGAGGGCGCGTGCCGGCAGGCCGGCGTGACCCGCGCGCTCGGCATCGAGGAGGCGTTCGAAGCCGCGGCGACGTTCGCGACCCAGCCGCTCCCGCGCGGGCCGAACACCGCGGTCGTGACCACCGCGGGTGGATGGGGTGTCATCACTGCGGACGCGATCGTGCGCAGCGAGCTTCGGCTCGCGCCGCTCGCCGACGACCTGCGGGCCGCGATCGACGAGAAGCTCCCGCCGCGGTGGAGCCGGAACAACCCCGTCGACCTCGCGGGCGCAGAGACGCGCGACACGATCCCCGACGTGCTCGAGCTCGTCGCGCGTCATCCGTCGATCGACGCAGTCGTGTACCTCGGCCTCGGCATCCAGTCGAACGAGGCGAAGCTCATGAAGACGGGCGCGTTCTACCCCGACCACGGGCTCGAGCGGATCGTCGGCTTCCACGAACGGCAGGACGCGCGCTACGCGGAGGCTGCAGCCGCGATCTCGACCGAGACCGGCAAGCCCGTGCTCACGGCGACCGAGCTCGCGGTGACCTCGCCTGACAACCCTGGACCCGCCGCCGTGCGGGCCAGCGGGAGGCTCTGCTACCCGAGCGCGGATCGCGCCGTCCGCGCCCTCGAGCACCTGTGGCGGTACGCGCGCCACAGGGACGCGCGCGCATGAGGACGTTCGTGCGCGGGCTCGTGCGCGTGCTGCCGGTGATCCTCGTGGTCGCGGTCGGCGGTGCCGCGTTGGCGCGAGTCGTCGATGGGGCGAGCGATCCGGCTGCCGCGGAGTCGGGGCTCTCGACGCATCTCGCGACGCCCGTGCTGTCTGCGCGTCGTGTGGTCGACGAGCTCGCGCAGCCTGTCGGCGAGGCTCGCCTCGCCGCGGCGCTTGCAGCCCGTCGCGGCGTCGCTGACCGACTCGAGCTGCCTGCGGGTCACGGTGGACGGCGAGCAGATCGTGGACGTGCACGGCGACACGCCGTTGATCCCCGCGTCGACGCAGAAGCTGCTGACCGCGAGCGTCGCGCTGGATGTGCTCGGCGCTGACCACAAGTACACGACGACGGTGCAGGCCGCGGCCGCGCCGGTTGGTGGTGTGGTCAACGGCGACGTGTGGCTCGTGGGCGGGGGGGATCCGCTGCTCGCGACGCACGACTACCTCGGCATCTTCCGTCATCCTCCCGATCCGGTGACGCCGCTCGAGTCGCTCGCCGACAGCATCGTCGCCGCGGGTGTCACGCAGATCACGGGGCGGATCGTCGGCGACGAGTCGCGCTACGACGCGCAGCGGTATGTGCCTTCGTGGCCGAGGCGGTACATCACCGCGCCGAACATCGGTCCCATGAGCGCGCTCTCGGTCAACGACGGGTTCATGAGCAACAACTCGTTCCACGCGGCGGCGAACCCGGCGGAGTCCGGCGCGCAGACGCTGGCCGATCTGCTCGTGGCGCGGGGCGTGACGGTCGGCGGGGTCGGGTCGGGCGTGGCGCCCTCGGGCACGGTGCAGATCGCGTCGATCGACGGCGCGGCGCTGCCTGACGTGGTCGGCGAGGACCTGAGGATCAGCGACAACGGCACCGCGGAGCTCATGCTGAAGGAGATCGGATACGAGGCGTCGGGCGCGGGCTCGACGGTGGCAGGAGCTGCTGCGGTCACGTCGCATCTCCAGGACGAGGGCATGCCGCTCGACGGGTTCACGATGATCGACGGCTCAGGGCTCGATCGTGGCAACCGGGTGACGTGCAACCTGCTCACGAGCGTGCTCGATCACGCCGGGCCGGACGCCGACCTCACGAGGAACCTCTCGGTTGCCGGTGAGACAGGCACGCTCGAGCGTCGGTTCGCGAACACCGCGATCGCCGGAAAGGTGCGGGCGAAGACCGGGACACTGACCGGGGTGGCCGGGCTGGCCGGCTTCGCACAGGCCACCGACGGCACCGAGATCACGTTCGCGCTGCTGCTCAACGGCGACCAGTCGACGCAGGCGTTCGGCATCTGGGTGTCGCTGCTGACGACGCTGCTCGCGTACCCGGACGTGACTGGGCTCGCCGACCTCGGCCCGTTGCCACCGACCGGAGGCTGACCACGCTCCCGATGTTCCCGCTGGGTGCCGTGCTGTTCCCCTCGATGGTGCTGCCCCTCCACGTGTTCGAACCTCGGTATCGGGCGCTCACGCGCGACTGCCTGGCGGGCGACCGGCGCTTCGGCGTCGTCCTCATCGAGCGGGGGAGCGAGGTGGGAGGAGGCGACGTGCGCTTCTCAGTGGGCACCGCCGCGCAGATCGTCGAGGCCGCGGAGCTCCCCGATGGTCGGTTCGCGCTCGGCACGGTCGGAGTGCAGCGCGTCCGTGTGGTGTCCTGGCTCGACGACGACCCGTACCCCCGCGCTGAGGTAGAGGTGTGGGCCGACCCGCCACCGACAGACATGCTCGTCGCGACGCATGAGGAGAACGTCGTGCTGCTCCGTCGCGTGCTCGCGATGAAGGCCGAGCTCGGCGAGCTCGCGGCGCCCGCGACGATCGAGCTGTCGACCGATGTGGTGCTCGCGGGCTACCAAGCCGCGGCGATCGCCCCGATCGGCCCCGCGGACCAGCAGGTGCTGTTGGAGGCGCCGTCACCTGATGCGCGCGCCGCTGACCTGGCCGCTGATGCTGGCCGAGCAGGAGGAAGTTCTGTCGTTCCGCCTCGGGTGATGATAGGAAGATGCCTCCCAAGGAGGGTGGGTGGCTGGAGCCGGACTGAACCCGAAGAGCGCGAAGCAGAAGAGCCTCGGCGAGGTCGTCAGCGACATCGTCGAGCTCCTGAAGGCGTACGCGAAGCAGGAGACCCTCGGGCCGCTCAAGCGACTCGGGCGGTATCTCGGCTTCGGCATCGGGGGCTCGGTGCTCATCGCGACGGGCCTCGTCTTCCTGATGCTGACAGGGCTCCGCGTGCTTCAAGTCGAGACCGGGTCCACGTTCACCGGCAGCTGGTCGTGGGCGCCGTACGCGATCGTGCTCGTGGTGAGCCTTGCAGTCGCGGCGCTGTTCCTCAGCTTCATGCGGACCCCGAAGGGAGGCCGGAAATGAGCGCAGCAGCGCCCGCTCCGCAGATCACGCGCGCGGACATCGAGGCGAAGTTCCGTGAGCTCCAGGGCGGCGCGACCAAGAAGGCAGAGGCCGCGGGCGCGACCGCGGTCAAGGTCGCCGTGGGGGTGCTGGCGGTGATCGTCGTGGGCGCCTTCATCATGGGACGCCGGAAGGGCCGTCGCCAGACGACGATCGTCGAGATCCGTCGGGTCTGAGATGGCCGGCCTGAAGGAAACGACCCAACGCCGCGCGTACACGAACCGGCGGCTGGCCGGCATCGCCTATCGGAAGGGCTTTCGCGACCGGAGCTTGCTCTGGAGGGCGTTCTGGTACGGGCTCATGGTGATGCGG
This sequence comes from uncultured Acidimicrobiales bacterium, assembly GCA_963726495.1. GTDB lineage: Bacteria > Actinomycetota > Acidimicrobiia > Acidimicrobiales > DATKAS01 > DATKAS01. The sequence continues at coordinate 99,108 of CAVSCP010000006.1, read as the reverse complement.
TTCCTCCAGTGGATCCGCCCCTCCCCAGAGCTGCTCGCCCGTGAGGTCTTGAAGCCTGGCGAGTCGGTGACCATCTACGCGACCAAGGAGCAGGTCGGCAAGCGGCGCCGCTGACCGCGCCGCTGACATGCCGTCGGCTCGATGGATGGAGCGCGACGGCCTCACCGGTCATCATTGACGGGTGAAGGTGGTGCTCCGGAACCCGCGGCGCGAGCTCGAAGTGCCCGGACCTCTCCGCGTGCACGCGCTCCTCGATCGTCTCGAGCTCAACCGCGAGTCGGTGCTGGTGATCAGTGGGGGCACGTTGGTCCCGGGCGACGGGCTGCTTCCCGCCGACGCGCTGGTCGAGATCCGCCCCGTGATCTCGGGGGGCATGCGATGAAGTGCCGGGTGTGCCGCGGTGACGCGGTGATCGACGTGCGCAGGCACAACGCGAACTTCTGCGCGCCTCACTTCCTGCATCACTGCGAGGAGCAGGTCTCGAAGACGATCGCCGACTTCGAGATGATGCAGGCGAACGACCGCGTGCTCGTCGCCGTGTCGGGCGGAAAGGACTCGCTCGGCCTCTGGGACCTTCTGCTGAACCTCGGCTATGCGACCGATGGCTTGTACCTCGGGCTCGGCATCGAGGGATACAGCGACGAGTCGGGTGTGTACGCGCGCGCGTTTGCCGCGGCGCGCGGTGTGAAGCTGATCGAGGTCGATCTCGTCGACGACTACGGGTTCGATGTGCCGAACGGTGCGAGGGCAGCGAAGCGAGTGCCGTGCTCGGCATGCGGTCTCTCGAAGCGTCATCTCTTCGACAAGGCCGCGCTCGACGGTGGATACGACGTCGTCGCGACCGGGCACAACCTCGACGACGAAGCCGCGGTGCTGTTCGGCAACGTGCTGCGGTGGAACACCGAGTACCTCGCTCGGCAGCGACCGGTGCTCCCCGCCCGCGAGGGGTTCCCGCGCAAGGTGAAGCCACTCGTCCGATTGGGTGAGCGCGAGATGGCGGCGTACTGCGTGCTGCGCGGCATCGACTACCAAGTCGAGGAGTGCCCGATGGCCGCGGGCAACCGGCACCTCGGCTACAAGGACGCGCTCAACACGATCGAGGTGCAGTCACCGGGCTCGAAGCACGCCTTCTACTTCGGCTTCCTCGAGAAGCTCGCGCCCGCGTTCGAGGCAGAGGCCGAGGTCGACAAGGAGTCGCTCGGCCGGTGCGTGCGGTGCGACGCGCCGAGCGCGGGGGAGATCTGCGCGTTCTGCCGGCTGGTCGATCGAGCGACGAGGGCCCGGTCGTGAGGGGCCCGTTGACCGTGGGCGAGAAGGTGCTGCTCATCGACCCGAAGGGCCGGCGGTACCTGGTCACGCTGAAGGTCGGGGGCGAGTTCCACTCCCACGGCGGGTACATCCCCCACGACGAGCTGATCGGCCGTTCCGAGGGCACCACGGTCAAAGCGACGAAGGGCCTCGCCTACACCGCGCTCAGGCCGACGCTCGGCGACTTCGTGCTGAAGATGCCCCGTGGGGCGCAGGTCATCTACCCGAAGGACATCGCGCCGATCCTGATGCTCGCCGACGTGTATCCCGGAGCGCGCGTCCTCGAGTCGGGTGTGGGATCGGGCGCACTGTCGCTCGGGCTGCTCCGCGCCGGCGCGGACGTGGTCGGCTACGAGCTGCGTGAGGACTTCGCGGCGAAGGCCGCGCAGAACGTCGTGGCGTTCTCGGGAGAAGGTGTGCTCGAGCGCTACCGCGTCGAGATCCGGGACTGCTACGAGGGCATCGATGAGACCGCGCTCGACCGGATCGTGCTGGACCTGCCCGAGCCCTGGCAGGTGGTGAAGCATGCCGAGCGCGCGCTGAGCCCCGGCGGCATCCTGCGTCGCGTACACGCCGACGATCGTGCAGGCCGCGCAGCTCCGCGAGTCGTTGGCCGATCGACCGTTCCTGCAGACCTCGACGATCGAGGTGCTGCACCGCAGCTGGCACATCGACGGGCAGTCGGTGCGACCCGATCACCGGATGGTCGCGCACACCGGCTTCCTGACCTCCGCACGTCTCCTCGCCTCGTGACAGTGCCTGGTCGATGAACTGGCTCGATCTGCTGATCATCGTGCTCGCCGCGATGGCGGGGGCCGCGGGCTACCGCATGGGCCTGCTGGCTCGCTCGGTCTCGTGGCTCGGGCTCGCGCTCGGGCTCTTCTTCGCGGCGCGCCTCATCCCTCATGTGCTCGACGGCCACGAGGCCGCGCCCGAGGGCCGGTTGTTGCTCGCCGCGGCGAGCATCCTCGTGATCGGCGGGCTCGCGGGGCAGGCGCTTGGCATGTTTGCCGGAGCCCGGCTGCGCCGAGTGCTGCCGCCGCACGGCTCAGTGAGCAGTGCGGACCGGGCCGGCGGTGCGCTCGCGGGGATGCTCGGCGTGTTCGTCGCGCTGTGGCTGTTGCTCCCCGCGATCGCCGAGGTGCCCGACTGGCCGGCGCGCCAAGCCCGCACGTCCGCGATCGCGAGGGCGATCGACGGCCTGTTCCCGACGCCGCCTGACGCAGTAGACGCCATCCGCCAGCTCGTCGACGACAACTCGCCCGAGGTGTTCGCGGGCCTGAAGCCCGCGCCCGATGTGCCCGCACCTCCCGACTCGGTGGTCGTCGCCGCAGTGGTGAACCAGCAGGCGACCGACGCGGTGTTCCGGGTCGAGGCTCCGGCGTGCGGCCGGGTGCAGGAGGGGAGCGGGTTCGCGGTAGACCACGGGCTCATCGCGACGAACGCGCACGTGGTCGCGGGCTCGACGGAGGTGCGAGTGCATGGCGAGCACGGCCAGGACAAGTCCGCGACCGTGGTGGCTTACGACCCGTTCCGCGACATCGCGCTGCTGAGAGTCGACGGGCTCGACGTGCCTCCGTTGCCGCTCGCCGAGCCGAGGACCGGTGACCGAGGCGCGGTCTACGGGCATCCAGGGGGTGGCGACCTGCGCGCGGCGCCGTTCGACGTCGCGGAGCGCGTGCAGGCCGAGGGCAAGGACCTGTTCGGAGACAAGCGCATCGTGCGCGACGTGCTCGTGCTCTCGACGTCGTTGCGACCCGGTGACTCGGGAGCGCCGGTGGTGCGCGACGACGGGACGGTGATCGGCATCGCGTTCGCGGTGGCGCCCGATCGTTCGACAGTGGGCTACGCCTTGACCAGCGACGAGCTGCAGGCCGTGCTCGCCGGCCCGCACGACACGAGCGTGTCGACGGGGCGTTGCTTGCGCTGAGCGGTGCTCAGCGCAGGGTGAGGATCGTCAGGCCTCGCCGTCAGCCTTTCAGGCTTCGATGAAGATGCACTCGCCGGGGCACTCCTCGGCGGACTCGATGACCGCGTCGAGCTGTCCGTCGGGGATGTCGGCCATGCCGTCCGCGCCTTGGGGGTTGCCCTTCGCGGTGGCGAAGATCGTGGCGCCCTGTTTCACGTAGGCGAGACCGTCGTCGAGCAGGGTGAACACGTCGGGGCAGATCTCTTCGCAGAGCCCGTCACCGGTGCAGAGATCCTGGTCGATCCAGACCTTCATGGCCTCGTTGTGCCTTCCTGTGTGGTGGCGCCCGAGCGGGCGGTCTGTGAGCGGCAATTTACACGGCGAACTCCGGTGAAACAACGCATGCTGAAGTTGGCCGTCCGGGACGGTAGGCATGTCCCGTTGGGCAATGGTGCCTGAGGTAGCGTCCCGCAACAGGTCGCTCGCAAAGGGAGGTGAACCCTCGTGGAGGAGACCGAGTACGAACGGCGGCTCGCGGCGTTTGACTCCGAGCTCGCGGAGCTGCGTGAGCAGTCCAAGCTCCTCGAGGAGGAGGTCCTGTCGCTGCGGCGCAAGCTGCAAGACGCGCCCAAGCGCGTGCGCACGCTCGAAGAGCGCCTGCTCGAGTCGAAGGGACAGCTCGCCCAGGCGGTGTCGCAGAACGAGAAGCTCTCCTACACCCTGCGCGAAGCACGTGAGCACATCGCGGCGCTTCGCGAGGAGGTCGACAAGCTCACGCAGCCGCCGTCCGCGTACGGCGTCGTCGTGGGTCGCAACGACGACGGCACGGTCGACGTGCTGTCCGGCGGCCGGAAGATGCGGGTGGCGCTGAGCCCCGAGGTCGATCTCGACGCGCTCGAGCGGGGGCAGGAGGTCGTGCTCAACGAGTCGTTGAACGTGGTGCTCGCCCGCGGCAACGAGGTGTCGGGCGAAGTCGTCACGATCAAAGACATCCTCGAAGACGGCACCCGGGCGCTGATCGTCGGCCGGGCCGACGAGGAGCGGGTGTGCGAGCTCGCGGACGTGCTCATCGGCGAGAAGCTCAGGGCCGGCGACCACCTCTTGATGGACCCGAGATCGGGGCTGCTCCTCGAGAAGCTCCCGCGGCCCGAAGTCGAAGAGCTCGTGCTCGAAGAGGTGCCCGACATCTCCTACGCCGATGTGGGCGGCCTCGACGAGCAGATCGAGCAGATCGCCGACGCGGTCGAGCTGCCGTTCGTCCACCACGAGCTGTTCGCCGAGCACCGGCTTCCCGCGCCGAAGGGCATCCTCCTCTACGGGCCTCCCGGATGCGGCAAGACGCTGATCGCGAAGGCGGTCGCGAACTCTCTCGCGACGAAGGTCGCCGAGGTGTCGGGCGACAAGCAGGCGCGCAGCTACTTCCTGAACATCAAGGGCCCCGAGCTCCTCAACAAGTACGTCGGTGAGACCGAGCGGCAGATCAGGTTGGTGTTCCAGCGTGCTCGCGAGAAGAGCGAGGAGGGCTGGCCGGTCATCGTGTTCTTCGACGAGATGGACTCGATGTTCCGCACGCGTGGATCGGGCATCTCGTCCGACATGGAGTCGACGATCGTGCCCCAGCTCCTCGCGGAGATCGACGGCGTCGAGTCGCTGAAGAACGTGATCGTGATCGGTGCGTCGAACAGAGAAGACCTGATCGACCCCGCGATCCTGCGTCCTGGTCGGCTCGACGTGAAGATCAAGATCGAGCGGCCCGACAAGAAGGCAGCGGCGCAGATCTTCGGCAGGTACCTCACGGCCGACCTGCCCCTCGAGCGAAGACGAGGTGCGCGACCTCGGCGGAGGCGACGCGCAGAAGGCCGTCGCGGTGATGATCGAGCGCACGGTCGACGAGATGTATCGGGACGACGACGACAACCGGTTCCTCGAGGTCACCTACCAGAACGGTGACAAAGAGATCATGTACTTCAAGGACTTCTCGTCCGGGGCGATGATCGAGAACATCGTGCGCCGGGCGAAGAAGGTGGCGATCAAGCGGCTCATCGCGGGCGGGCCGCGGGGCATCCGCACCGACGACCTGATCGTGTCGATCCGCCAGGAGTACAAGGAGCACGAGGACCTGCCCAACACGACGAACCCCGACGACTGGGCGAAGATCTCGGGCAAGAAGGGCGAGCGCATCGTGTTCATCCGCACGCTCGTGAAGAGTGATGCTGCCGACGGTGAGGGCGGCCGCGCGATCGAGCGGGTCGCGACCGGGCAGTACCTCTGATCACCGGTTGCGCTCGCCAGAGCGCGCAGTAGGGTCGGCTCGTGGCCATACGCAAGGTCTTGGGCATCGAGACCGAGTACGGCATCCAGCTGCGCGGTGCCGGCGAGTCGAACCCGATCGCGGCATCGTCGATGCTCATCAACGCGTACGTCGCGCAGCAGCACCGGAAGGTCGGGTGGGACTTCGAGGACGAGTCTCCGGGCCACGACGCACGCGGGTTCTCGCCCGACGGCACGATGGCGCCCGAGGTCGAGACGCACCTCGTCAACGCGGTGCTCACGAACGGGGCTCGGTACTACGTCGACCACGCCCATCCCGAGATCTCGACGCCCGAGTGCGCCGACGCGATGGAGGTCGTGCGGTACGACAAGGCGGCTGAGCTCGTCCTGATCCGGTCGATGGAAGCCGCCGCACGCACGTTGCCCGCCGGTGGCGAGATCGTCGTCTACAAGAACAACTCGGACGGCAAGGGCAACTCGTACGGGTGCCACGAGAACTACCTGATGGATCGGGCGGTCCCGTTCTCGCGGATCGTGGCCCAGGTGATCCCGCACTTCGTGACCCGGCAGGTGTTCACCGGCGCCGGGAAGGTGGGCGTCGAGGCGCCCGGGCTGACGTCCGCGGAGGTGCCGTTCCAGCTCACGCAGCGGGCCGACTTCTTCGAGGAGGAGGTCGGGCTCGAGACCACGTTGAAGCGGCCGATCGTCAACACGCGCGACGAGCCGCATTGCGACTCGCAGAAGTATCGGCGCCTCCACGTGATCACCGGCGACGCGAACCTCTCGGAGATCGCGACGTACCTCAAGGTCGGCACGACCGCGATCGTCCTGTCGATGATCGAGGACGACGTGCTTCCCGGCGACCTCAGCCTCGCCAAGCCCGTGCTCGCGATGCGCGAGGTGTCCCACGACCTCACGCTGCGGCGACCGCTCGACCTCGCCGACGGGCGCAAGGTCACCGCGCTCGACATCCAGTGGGAGCTGTTCGACCGGGCGAAGAAGTACGAGCTCGAGCACGGCCTCGCCTCGGTCGGTGAAGAGGTCGGTGCGGACGTGATGGCCCGCTGGGGCGCCGTGCTCGCCGCGCTCGAGAGCGACTTCATGTCGCTCGCCGATCAGCTCGACTGGGTCGCGAAGTACCGACTGTTCGGCGCGTACCGCGAGCGCAACGGGCTGGCGTGGAACGACGCCCGCCTGCGCGCCATGGATCTGCAGTACCACGACCTGCGTCCCGAGAAGTCGCTGTTCGCCCGGGTGGGCATGCAGCGCCTCGTCGACCGACGCCGAGGTCGAACACGCGATGACGGAACCACCGGAGACCACTCGGGCGTTCTTCAGGGGAAAGTGCCTGCAGAAGTGGGGTGCCGACATCGTGGCTGCCAACTGGGATTCACTGGTGTTCGACGTGGGGGCGGATCCCTTGCGGCGGGTGCCCATGATGGAACCCTTGCGTGGAACGGCGGCCCATGTGGGTAGGTTGATCGAAGAGTGTGAGACCGCAGCCGAGCTTCTTGATCGGCTGGGGTCATGAAGGGGAGCTGACATGGCAGAGCGGATCGAGAAGAAGAAGGCGGCACCGGCCCGCACTGAAGAGGTGGTCGAGGACGCCCCCGCGACCTCGAAGTCGGGCGAGGCGATCAAGGCGGACCTCGACGAGCTGTTGGACGAGATCGACGGCGTGCTCGAAGAGAACGCGGAGGAGTTCGTAAAGTCGCTACGTGCAGAAGGGCGGGGAGTAGTTACGTACAACCCGGGTCAGATCGATCTGACCACCCCCTCCCTACGATCGGCGCATGAAGCGCTGTCGCATCTGCAACGAGACCAAGCCGCTCGACGCGTTCTACGCGATGAAGGGCATGCGCGACGGCCATCGCAACGAGTGCAAGGCCTGCAACCTTGCCGCAGCGCGCGAGCGATAGTACGCGCCGACAGGCTGCCGCGACGAGAGCTCGAGCGCGTCCAAGCGTGGCAGCGACGACGAATCCGTGAGCGGTTCCGTCGGCGACGCAGCGTCGCTACGAGTCGACGACCGACTACAAGATCAGCTGCTCGGCGGTCGCACTTGAAGCGGACGTTCGGGATCACGCCTGAGGACTACGACCGGCGGCTCGCGCAGCAGGGGGGCGGGTGCGCGGTGTGTGGACGGGCGCCCAAGCCGGGGAAGTCGCTCCACGTCGATCACGACCACGAGACCGGGTACGTCCGCGGCCTGCTGTGCTTCAAGTGCAACGCCGCACTCGGCCAGCTCGACGACGACCTCGGGCGCATCGAGCGTGCCCTCACCTACGTGGCCACCAAGCGACGAGTCGCGGGGCTTCGACGGCAGTGATCGTCCGTGCGCTCGAGCGCGACGACGCGCCCGCGTGTGATGCGATCATCGCCGGCCTTCCCGACTTCTTCGGGCTCGAGTCAGGCATCGAGGCATGCGCGCAGGCCGTGCGCAGCGAGCCGGGGTACGTCGCTGTCGAGGACGACACGGTCGTGGGCTTCCTCACGGTCGAGGATCCGTTCCCCGTCTGTGCCGAGATCTCGTGGATGGCCGTCGAGCGCACGCATCGCGGCGGTGGCATCGGCACCGCGCTGGTCGAGCGCCTCGCGACCGACCAGGCCGCGGCGCGGCACGGCGCTGCTTCTCGTGATGACGAGTGGCGATGCCGACGAGTACGAACCGACGCGGGGCTTCTACATCGCGCGCGGGTTCCGTCCCGCGAAGACGTTTCCCAGGCTGGTGGGAAGCCGACCTGCCTCTCCTTCTGGTCCGACCTCTGTAGCCTCGGCGACACCTATGTCGATGCCCTTCTTCCTGCCGGCGGACGATCCCGGCCCGAGCTTCTCGAACCTCCTCCAGCGGATGGGCCACTACCCACTGCCTGATCCGGGCGTCGCCGTGCCCGTCACCCACGCCACGACCTGCGTGGCGATGCGATTTGCCGACGGGGTCGTCATGGCCGGCGACCGCCGTGCGACGTCGGGCAACCTGATCAGCCACCGCGCGATGGAGAAGGTCTTCCCCGCCGATCGCCACTCGGGCATCGCGATCGCGGGCGCGGCGGGCCCCGCGATGGAGATGGTCAAGCTCTTCCAGCTGCAGCTCGAGCACTACGAGAAGGTCGAGGGAGGCGAGCTCAGCCTCGACGGCAAGGCCAACCAGCTCAGCCAGATGGTCCGCTCGAACCTGCCCGCCGCGATGCAAGGGCTCGTGGTGGTGCCGATCTTCGCCGGGTTCGACCTGCGCCGAAACATGGGGCGCCTCTTCACCTACGACGTGACGGGCGGCCGCTACGAGGAGCGCGATCACTCCACGACCGGCTCGGGCAGCCTGCATGCCGGCACGGTGATCAAGGTCGCCTACCGCGACGGCCTCACTCGTGACGAGGGCATCGACCTCTGCCTCCGGGCGCTGTTCGAGGCCGCCGACGAGGACTCCGCCACGGGCGGCCCCGACCTGATGCGCGGCATCTTCCCCGTCGTGGCGACGATCACCGCGCAAGGGTTCGAGCGAGTGAGCGATGACGAGCTCGCAGGTCGCTTCCGGGCGCTCCTCGAAGCGCTCGCCTCGAACCCGGGAGGGCCGGCCCAATGAGCATGCCCTTCTACGTCGCGCCCGAGCAGATGATGAAGGACCGCGCGGACTACGCGCGGAAGGGCATCGCTCGCGGGCGCAGCCTCGCTGCGGTCACCTTCAGCGACGGCATCCTCATCGTCGCCGAGAACCCGAGCAACACGTTGCGCAAGGTCAGCGAGATCTACGACCGCATCGCGTTCGGGGGAGTCGGCCGATACAACGAGTACGACCAGCTCCGCGTCGCGGGAGTGCGTGCCGCGGACCTCAAGGGCTACTCCTACAGCCGCGACGACGTCGATGCCCGGTCACTCGCGAACCAGTACTCGCAGATCCTCGGCCAGATCTTCACGCACGAGGTGAAGCCGATGGAGGTCGAGATCCTCATCGCCGAGGTGCGCGGCAGCTCGGGTGAGGATCAGATGTTCCACGTCCTCTACGACGGCACCGTCGTCGACGAGCACAACTACAGCGTCCTCGGTGGAGACAGCGAAGTGATCGCGGAGCGGGTCTCGCAGACATGGTCCGAGAACCTGTCGTTGCGCGACGCAGTGCGCGTCGCCGTCGGCGCCCTCGCGGGACCAGATCGCACGCTGGCCGCGACCGATCTCGAGGTCGCCCTCCTCGCGCGCAGCAACGGCCGTCGGGCCTTCCGCCGGCTCGATGACAATCAGGTTGCGGAACACCTGAGCTGACGACGTCGCGGCCTACAGTCACCCGACTTGTCGCCGGGCGAAATCGAGGTGTCGTGATGCGAAGGTTCCCTGTCGTCCTCCTCACGGGTGCGCTGCTGATGGGCACGGCCCTCGCGGCGTGCGGCGACGACTCCGGCTCGAGCAGCGCGACGACTGGGGCGGCGCGACGCGGTGGCTCGCCAGCGCGAGCGGCCTCACCGTGAAGGCGACCGAATACAACTTCGACGTGACGGGAGATGCCGCGGGCGGCTTCAACAACGTCACGTTCGAGAACGACGGCAAGGAACCGCACATCCTCGTGGCGATCAAGCTGCAGCCGGGCAAGACGGTCGCCGACGCGCTGCCCTTGCTCGCACAGGAGGGCGAGCCTGACCCCGCGGCAGTCGCCGCGGTGTTCGACGGTGACCCGGGACGCGGCCTTCTACGGCACGCCGGGTCTCCTTGCTCCGGGCGACAGTGAGACGACGGTCGCCGACTTCCCCGCTGGCAACTACGCGTTCGTCTGCTTCATCCCCTCACCTGATGGCCAGCCGCACTTCTCGCTCGGCATGGCGAAGGACTTCACCGTTGCCGACAGCGGCGGCACGTCGACCCCGCCCGAGACCGACGGCACCATCACGATCACCGCCGACAAGATCACGGCGCCCGACGGGATGAAGTCGGGCACCTACGAGGTCAAGAACACCGGCACTGACCCGTCCGACTTCAACATGGCGGGCCCGACCGACAAGCAGGTCAGCGACTTCGACGACGCGATCAACGGCTACTTCGCGACGATCGGCACCGGAGAGACGCAGCCGTTGATCGTCCCCGGCGCCGCTCGTGGGCGGCTTCAGCGACACCATCCCGCCGGGCAAGTCCGGCTACGTCGTCGTCGACCTCGAGAAGGGTCGCTACATCATGGGGGGCAGCTCCGACGAGAACGGCAACACGCACGTCGTCGGTGAGTTCGAGGTGTCGTGACGCGTCGCGCTCCCGCGCTGCTGCTCACCGGTGCGTTGTTGGCCGGAGCTCTCCTCGCCGCGTGCGGTGACGACTCCGGCAGCAGCGCCGCGACGACGAGCGGGGGAACGTCGTCACCCGCTGCCGGCATCACGGTCGTCGCCACGGAGTACAAGTTCGCGGTGACCGGCACCGCGACCGGGGGCTTCCTGCAGGTGACGTTCGAGAACGACGGCAAGGAACCGCACATCCTCGTGCCGTTCAAGCTGAAGCCGGGCAAGACGTCCGCCGACGCGCTGACGCTCCTCTCTGCGCAGCAGCCCGATCCCGAGCAGGTCGCGGCGGTCTTCGACGGCGACCCCAACACATCGTTCTACGGCACGCCCGGCCTCCTCCCGCCGGGCGACAGCGAGACCACCGTTGCGCACTTCACCCCCGGCAGCTACGTGCTCGCGTGCTTCATCCCTTCACCGGACGGCACGCCCCACTTCGCGCTGGGCATGCTCGCCGATCTCACGGTCGGCGAAGGCGACACGCCCGCGCCGGCGACGCAGGGCACGTTCGAGATCACCGACAAGACGATCACCGCGCCGCCGGGGGTGCAGTCGGGCACCTACGAGGTGAAGAACGGCGGAAGCACGTCGTCCGACTTCAACGTCGTCGGGCCGACCGACGCCCAGGTGTCAGATGTCGACGCCGCCGTCAACGACTACTTCAGCGCGATCGGCACCGGCGAGGCGAAGACCTTCGCTCTTCCGGCGCCGCTCGTCGCCGGGTTCAGCGAGACGATGCCGGTCGGCGCGACGGGATACATCGTCGTCGACCTGAAGTCGGGTCGCTACCTCATGGCGGGCAACACCGACGAGAACAACAAGACAATTGTGAGCGGCGAGTTCACCGTCGGCTGACGGTTGCTAGAGGACCAGCACCCGCAGCAGCCCGCTGGTGGCCACCACGACCACCGCGGCGATCGCCAGCCACACGAAGAACGGCGGCCGCGCCAGATGACCGTCAGCATCGTCGAAAGACGACTCGACCTCGTCGACGAGGAGCAGCTCGCGGGCGACGTCGAGCTCGTGCTCTTCCACGAGCACAGTGACCGGACCCATGGGATATGGCCCGTCGACCGCGCCTCGCAGCTCCCAGACGATGCCCTCGGCCCCCAAGCGGGCGGCCAACACTTTGGCCTCGAACCCAGACTGCACGGTCGCCAGGCGAACCATTCGCCCCTGCTCCATCACGGAAAGCGTAGCCGGGGGTGCGACTCCTCCCGGGTGGCCCCCGATAGGTTGGCGGCGTGGAGCGCCGGATCTTCGGCCTCGAGAACGAGTACGGCGTCACGTGCACCCTGCGCGGCCAACGTCGACTCAGCCCCGACGAAGTGGCCCGCTACCTCTTCCGTCGTGTCGTGTCGTGGGGTCGCAGCTCGAACGTGTTCCTCGCGAACGGCGCACGGCTCTACCTCGACGTCGGCAGCCACCCCGAGTACGCGACGCCCGAGTGCGACTCGATCTACGACCTCGTCGTGCACGACAAGGCGGGCGAGCGCATCCTCGAGCAGCTGCTCGCGAGCGCCGAGCAACGTCTTCGAGAAGAGGGCATCCGCGGCGTCATCTACCTCTTCAAGAACAACACCGACTCCGCGGGCAACTCCTACGGCTGCCACGAGAACTACCTCACGAGCCGCCGCGACGACTTCGGTCACTACGCAGAGGTGCTCATCCCGTTCTTCGTGAGCCGTCAGATCTTCGCGGGCGCGGGCAAGGTGCTGCAGACGGCGCGGGGAGCGATGTACTGCGTGAGCCAGCGTGCCGAGCACATCTGGGAGGGGGTCTCGAGCGCGACGACGCGCAGCCGCCCGATCATCAACACGCGAGACGAGCCGCACGCGGATGCCGAGCGCTTCCGCCGGCTCCACGTGATCGTCGGCGACTCGAACATGAGCGAGTACGCGACGTTCTTGAAGGTCGGCACGACGAGCATCCTGCTGCGCATGCTCGAGGACCCGTCGTGCGTGCTGCGCGACATGACGCTCGAGAACCCGATCCGAGCGATCCGCGAGATCAGCCACGACATGACCTGCACTCGCCGCGTGCGCCTCGCCAACGGGCGCGAGGCGAGCGCCCTCGACATCCAGGGCGAGTACCTCAGCCGCGCGCTCCGCTACGCCGACGCGAAGGGCTTCAGCCCGCTCGAGATGCAGGCGCTCGAAGATGTGGGAGCACTGCCTCACCAAGATCGCGGAGGACCCGCTCTCGCTCGACCGCGAGTGCGACTGGGTGATCAAGCACCGCCTGATCGAGGCGTATCGCGCGAAGCACGACCTTCCGCTGAGCCATCCGAAGGTCGCGCTCATGGACTTGCAGTACCACGACGTCAATCGGTCGCGGAGCCTCTTCTACCGCATGCAGCAGAAGGACCTCGTCGAGCGCATGTGCACCGACGCCGACATCGACACCGCAGTCGACACGCCCCCGCAGACCACCCGTGCCCGCCTGCGGGGCGAGTTCATCCGACGGGCGAAGGAGCGCAAGCGTGACTACACGGTCGACTGGGTGCACCTGAAGCTGAACGACCAGGCCCAGCGCACCGTGCTCTGCAAGGACCCGTTCAAGTCACGCGACGAGCGTGTCGAGAAGCTCATCGCGTCGCTCTGACGCCACCTCGCCCCGCTACCCTTCGAATCTCCGTGATCGAATCCGATTCACCCCCCGCCGCCGACGTCCCTGAGCCAGAGGAAGTCGCGCCGCGCTCCAATGTGAAGTCGATCCTCGAGTGGGTCGCGGTCATCATCGGAGCGCTCCTCGTCGCTCTCATCATCAAGACGTTCTTCCTCCAGGCCTTCTACATCCCATCGCGCTCGATGGAGCCCACGCTCCGAATCGGTGACCGGGTGCTGGTGAACAAGCTCGCCTACAAGGTCCACGACATCCATCGCGGCGACATCGTCGTGTTCGAGCGGCCGAAGGACGAGCCGCCCGACGCCATCAAGGACCTCATCAAGCGCGTCATCGCGCTCCCCGGCGAGACCATCTCGACCCAGAACGGGCAGGTGTACATCGACGGGCGTCCGCTCGACGAGCCGTACCTGCCGGCCGGCACCGTCACCGACAACCTCCCCCCGACGAAGGTGCCACCCGGCACGGTGTTCGTGATGGGGGACAACAGGGGTGACTCGCGCGACTCGCGCTTCTTCGGCCCGATCGACAAGGACCTGATCGTCGGCCGCGCGTTCGTCCGCATCTGGCCGCTCTCCCACCTGGGTTCCTCTAACTCCTCGTCGCCGCGTCCGCTCGCTTCGGCGGCTCCTGCTCGCTCGCTCGACGATCGGTGCTTCGCGCACCCGGCGGCGCACTGCGCCGCCCTTACGCCTCGCCGTACGCGTCCATCATGCGGTCGGTGTGATCGCTGAACACGCCGTCCATCCCCATGCGCAGCGCGGTGCGCAGCAGATGGTCGTGCTGCAGGTCCCACGCGAACGCGAAGCGCTCGAACCGGTGCAGCAACGTCGTGAGACCACCGTTCCAATCGGAGTGGTGCATGTTGAGCGCGTCGATCCCAGCGTCCGCGAGGTTCGCCGCTCTGCGCTCCGTCCCCTCGCGGATGGCACGGACCCGGGTCGAGTCGACGAGCTTCACGTCGGCGTCCATCGAACGGAACGTGGCCAAGGTCTGCCACTGGGGGTGGCAGACCCACAGCCGGCCGATCGCGTCGCCTCCTGCGTTGCGAGCCGTTGCCAGCACGGCGTCGATCGCGGCGTCGTCCTTGAGGTCGAGTGACAGCTCGAAGTCGGTGCCGCACTCGTCGTACAGCTCGCCGAGGGTCGGGATGTGGACGGGGAGCTCGGTGCGGTGATGCCCTCCGATCGGGCGGACACCGAAGAAGCGGCCCCGCACGACGCCGTCGTGGTCGAGCACGGCCTCGCCGTCCTTCGTGAGCCAGACGTCGCTCTCGAGCCCGGTGGCGCCCAGCTTCAGCGCCAGGCGAAAGGCCTCCAGCGTGTTCTCCTGCGCGTGCGCCCGGGCACCCCGGTGGGCGAACCCGATCGGGGGGACCCTGAGCGAGGGAAGCCGCTGCTGCACGAGGGGAATTCTCCCACCAGGCGGCGCTCAAGGCGGTCCTTCGGCGGGCCGATGACGCGAGGGACACCGATGCGCGTGGGGGACACACCAGGCGCGATGCCGCATCCGGAGGGCACCCGACCAACCATGGCGACGATCCGAGCCACCTGCACGGAGTGCGGGGACGTCGAGATGACCACAGCAGACGTCTGGGTCCGGCTGTGTGACGACGACGACGAGGGCACGTACCACTTCCGGTGCCCCATGTGCTCCACGCTCGTGGCCAAGCCGGCCGAGCCCCACATCGTCGAGCTGCTCCTCGCGGCGGGCGTCGCGTGGTCGACCTGGAGCCGACCGGCCGAGCTCCGAGAGCACCGGTCCGGGGCGCCCATCACCCACGACGACCTCCTCGAGTTCCACGAGCTGCTGCGGCGCGACGACTGGTTCCAGCGCCTGTCTCAGCCCCGTGTCTCGGAGGGTCGCGAGGACGACGACCTGGTCTGATCCCGGCGGCCCCAGAAGACGAGACCGCCAATCTGCCGGACGGGCCTGCGCCGTAGACTTCGGCCGTGTTCAACATCTCCGCGACCGAGCTGCTTGTCATCGCCGTGGTGGCGTTGCTCGTCCTCGGTCCGGACAAGCTGCCCGACGCGATGCGCAAGCTCGGTCGGGCGACGAAAGAGCTGAAGCGCATCACCTCCGGGTTCGAAGCCGAGCTCCGCGATGCGCTCAGCGACCCCGTCGAGCCGCCGGCGCCAGACCTCACCTCCGGCCACCGACGCCGCCGCGACGTCGGCCGAGTCGCCGACAGTGGTGCAGCCCGCCAACGCCCAGCCCGCCAACCCAACGGCGGTACCCGAGCCGGCGACCACACCCGAGCTCCCGGGGGAGCAGCCGTCCTCGGGCGAGACCGCCGCCTGAGGTGGGGAGGATCTTTCGGCGGGGCGCGAAGTCCCGACCGACCGTGCACGACCGCATGACGTTGGCCGAGCATCTGGGGGAGCTGCGGCGCCGCCTGATCGTGTGCCTCGTCGCCATCGCGCTCGGTGGCGTCGTCGCGTTCATCTTCTATCCCGAGATCCTGAACTGGCTCACCGGCCCCTACCGCGACGTGTGCGCGGCCAAGCACCTCACCTGTCCGGGCAAGCTCGTCATCACCGATCCGCTCGAGGGCTTCGCGGTGCGCATGAAGGTGACGGGCTACGGAGGCGTCGTGCTCGCGCTTCCGATCATCCTGTGGCAGATCTGGGGGTTCGTCACCCCGGGGCTCTACGAGAACGAGAAGCGCTACGCGATCCCGTTCGTGTTCGCGGCCGTGGCCCTCTTCATCATGGGTGCGCTCATCGCGCTCTGGACCTTCCCGAAGGCGCTGCAGTTCCTCATCTCGTTCTCGGGTGACGTGCAGCCCTTGTTCGCGCCCGGCGCGTACTTGAGCCTCATCATGCTGATGATGCTGGGCTTCGGCATCGGCTTCGAGTTCCCGGTCTTCCTCGTCGCGCTCGAGCTCGTGGGCGTGCTGTCGCCACAGCAGCTCGCGGGCGCTCGACGGTTCGCGATCGTCGGCATCGTCGTGGTCGTCGCGGTCGCGACGCCGAGCGGAGACCCCTACAGCCTCCTCGCGCTGTCGATCCCGCTGATCATCTTCTACGAGGTCTCGATCGTGATCGGGAAGCTGGTGCTCAGGCACCGCACTCGGAGCGCACCGGCGCCCGCGTGACGACCGTCGACTCAGGAGCGCTCCGCGCGGCGTTCCTAGCCGGGTACGGCTTCGGCCTCGACGACTTCCAGCTCCGCGCGCTCGACGCGGTCGACGCGGGCGCATCAGTCCTCGTCGCCGCGCCGACGTCGTCAGGGAAGACGCTGGTGGCTGAGTACGCGATCGCCCGCGCGCTGGCCGAGGGCACGAAGGCCTTCTACACGGCCCCGATCAAGGCGCTGTCGAACCAGAAGTACGCGGACCTCGTGCGCCGCCACGGCCCTGCGAAGGTGGGACTGCTCACCGGCGACAACGCGATCAACGGCGACGCTCCAGTCGTGGTCATGACGACCGAGGTCCTGCGCAACATGATCTACGCAGGATCCGACGCGCTGCGCGGCCTGCGCTACGTGATCCTGGACGAGGTGCACTACCTGCAGGACGCGTACCGCGGGCCCGTCTGGGAAGAGGTGATCATCCACACGCCGCAGTCGGCGCGCCTGGTGTGCCTGTCCGCGACCGTGAGCAACGCGGAGGAGCTTTCCGACTGGATGAGCACGGTGCGCGGCACGACTGCGACGATCATCGAAGAACGCCGACCGGTCGAGCTCCAGAACCTGTACCTCATCGGCGACCGTACGTCCGACCGCCTCCACTTGCTGCCCACGCTCGTCGACGGGCGACCGAACCCGGAGGCCAGCCGCCTCGACGCCGAGGCAGCTCGCTCGGGGTGGCCGGGTCGGGGTCGTTCGAGACGGCGGCTCTACACGCCCCGGCGCATCGAAGTCGTCGAGCTGCTCGAAGACCAGGGGATGCTCCCCGCGATCTACTTCATCTTCAGCCGGGCCGCGTGCTCCGATGCCGCAGCCGCCTGCCTCGATGCGGGCGTCGAAGCTCACGACCGCGGCCGAGCGGGATCGCATCCGTGAGATCGTCGGCGCCCGGCTGCGCGGCATCGACGACGCGGACCTCGCGGTGCTCGGCTACGGGCGGTGGATGGCCGGACTCGAAGCCGGAGTCGCACCACACCACGCGGGCCTCGTGCCCCCGTTCAAGGAAGCCGTCGAGGCGTGCTTCGTCGAAGGCCTCGTGAAGGTCGTGTTCGCGACCGAGACCCTCGCCCTCGGGATCAACATGCCGGCCCGCTCGGTCGTCATCGAGAAGCTCTCGAAGTTCACCGGCGAGCGGCATCAGTTCCTGACGCCTGGTGAGTACACGCAGCTGACCGGTCGCGCCGGTCGCCGCGGCATCGACACCATCGGTCACGCGATCGTGCTGTGGTCACCGTTCGTGCCGTTCGATCAGGTCGCGGGCCTGGCGTCGAGCCGCACGTTCCGCCTCACCTCGGCGTTCCGACCCACCTACAACATGGCCGCGAACCTCGTGCGCACCTACCCGCGCGACCAGGCCCACCACCTGCTGAACCTCTCGTTCGGCCAGTACCAAGCGGACCGCGACGTCGTGCGGCTCGAGGCGCGGCTCGAGCGGAGACGCGCCGCGCTCGCGTCGTTGCACGAGAAGGCGCGCAGCCCCTACGGCGACATCGAGGAGTACCGGCACTCGCGGCCACGGCGAGAGCGCAGGCCCGATGGCGCGTCAGCCGATCAGGTCGCGGCGTCTCTGGCGCGGTTGAAGCCGGGCGACGTGATCATGCTCACGTCGGGCAAGCACGCCGGTCGAGCCGCCGTGCTCACGGTCGCGCAACGGCGCGGTGGAGGAGTGAAGGTGCGGGTCATCACGCCGCACCGGTTGCTCGTCTCGCTCTCCGAGCCGGACTTCGACGAGGTCGTGTCCGCCGTCGGTTCGATCGAGCTGCCGACCCCGTTCGCCCCGAACCGGCAGTCGTACCAGCGCGAGGTCGCGCGGCAAGTCGAACGGGCTCGGCTCAAGCCCGAGCTCGCGCGCCTGCCATGACCACGAGCCACAGGGCGACGGCGACCTCGACCCGATCCTTCGCGACCCACAGCTCGACGACCGCCTGCGAGCCTCCGCGCAGGCCGAGCGCGTCGGGCGCGAGGTGCGCGAGCTCGAGCAGCGCATCGGCAGTCGGGTCGGGTCGCTCGCGCGCCGGTTCGATCGCGTCGTCCGCATCCTCGAGCTCTGGGGCTACCTCGAGGACTGGACGCTCACCGAGGCCGGCGAGCGGCTCGCCTCGCTGTTCCACGAGAGCGACCTGCTCCTCGCCGAGGCGATCGGCCAGAAGCTGCTCGACGACCTCGATCCCGCCGCGATGGCCGGGCTCGTGTCGTGCTTCACCTACGAGCACCGCAGCCCCGAGGCTCCACCGGCGCCGTGGTTCCCCTCGAACAAGGTGCGCGACCGGTGGCGATCCCTCGCCGCGTTGGCGAGCGAGCTGCAACGCGATCGAGGACGAGGCGGGGCTCGAGCTCACGCGACCACCGGAGCCGACGTTCCTCGCGATCGCCCACGCATGGGCGGCCGGGGAGTCTCTCGACGACGTGCTCGAGGACGAGGACCTGTCGGCGGGCGACTTCGTGCGCAACATGAAGCAGGTCATCGACCTGCTCGGGCAGATCGCAGATGTCACCGATGGCCCCACCGCAGGAGTCGCACGCGAGGCGGCGGCGCGGCTCTTCCGAGGCGTCGTCGCTGCGTCGTCCACCGTCGCGACGTCGGAGTGAGGCGGGAATGACGGTCGAACGCGGAGGCGCCTGGGGTCGAGTCGCGCCGCTGCCCGCCGACGGCGTGATCGTCAGGTCCGACCGCGACGCCGCTGCGGTCGTCGCAGACGCCCGGGCTCGTGGCAGCGGGCTGCCGACGATCGGTCTGCTCGGCGGCGACCTGTGCAAGACGCTCGGAGGCACGGGTGACGAGTCGCGGTTGCGCGGACCAGATGCGATCACGCTCCCGATCGACGTCGCCGAGGCCGACGTCGACGGGCACGCCCACGTGTTCCTCGCGCATGTCGTCGCCCGTCGATCGTGGTGGACCGGGCGGGTGTGGGCTGCGATGAACGCCGAGTGGTTGGGCGACTGGGACGTCGCGCCGCGGCCCACCCGGGCGACGGTCTGCTCGACACCCTGGACGTCTCGATGTCACTGCGCGACCGCATCAAAGCTCGGCGCCGTCTCGCCACTGGCACGCACGTCCCGCATCCTGCGATCGCGCAGCAGCGCCGTGGCCACGCCGAGGTCACCTTCGACTCCGCATTGGGCATCTGGATCGACGGACTGCGGATAGGTGACGCGACGTCGCTCGCGGTGCGCATCACGGCGAGGTGATCGACGTCGTCGTCTAGTCCTCGTCGCCGCTCTCGCTGGCTTCGATCGGCTCCTGCTCGCTCCGCTCGACAATCGGTGCTTCCTGCACCCGGCGGCGCGTGCGCCGCCCCGAGTCCTCCGCGTCTAGGTTCCGGCCATGTACGCGTGGATCCTCGACGAGTCGCCCGGTTCCTACCGTTGGGGCGAGATGCCCGACCCCGAGCCGGGGCCCGACGACGTCGTCGTGAGCGTCGTCGCGAGCGCGCTCAACCACATGGACCTCTGGCTCACGCGAGGCATGCCGAAGCCCACGCTTCCCCACATCCCGGGTTGCGACGTCGCGGGCATCGTCCATGCCGTGGGCGAGCGAGTGAACCACGTCGCGATAGGCGACGAGGTCGTGGTCAACCCGGGGGTCTCGCCAGTCGACGAGATCATCGCCCTCGGCAACGACAGCCCGATGGGATCGGGCTTCGGCATCTGGGGTGAACACGACCGGGGAGGTCACGCGAACTTGGCGATCGCGCCCGGGTCGCAACATCGTGAAGCGCCCGACGAACCGCACGTGGGAGGAGTGTGCCGCGTACCCGCTGTGCTACCTCACCGCGTGGCGCATGCTGAAGCGCGCGAGGTTGCAAGCGGGCGACACGCTGCTCGTCGTCGGCATCGGCGGCGGCGTCGCCAGCGCGGCGCTCGCGCTCGGCAAGGCTGTCGGCGCGCACGTGTCGGTCACCTCCCGCGATCCGATGAAGCGCGATCCGCGCGCTCGAGCTCGGTGCCGACGCGGCGTTCGACTCTGCCGACGCCAAGTGGCCGATCGCAGCCGACGTGGTGGTCGAGAGCGTGGGCCCCGCGACGTGGGACCAGTCGGTGCGGGCGCTGAAGTCGGGCGGCCGACTGGTGCTCTGCGGCGGGACATCGGGCAGCTCGGTCGAGCTCAACCTGCCCCGACTGTTCTTCAAGCAGATCGAGATCATCGGATCGACGATGGGCTCGTACCAGGAGTTCGCAGAGGTCACCGAGCTCGTCGCGAACGGCCTGCCGGTCGTCGTCGACGAGGTCTACCCGCTGACCGACTACCTCGATGCTCTCGCTCGCCTCGAGGGCGGCAGCCAGCTCGGCAAGATCGTCCTGTCCCACTGACCGTCTCGGGCGCACCGCCGGGTCCGCGCATCGTCCCAGGTCAGCAGGGGTGTCGGTTCACCGGCGCGACTCCGGTGGGGCCGTAGTCTGACCCGGTGTCCGTCTACGTCGCCGAGGAGTTCTCTCCCGAGGAAGAGGACATCCTTCGGCGATACGTGACGAACCTCGATCGTCCCGTCTTCGCGCTGGTCAACCTCCCTGAGGTCGTGAAGGGCGCGCTCTTCGCCCGCTACTCGCGCTCGAACAAGAGCCTGCGGCGCCTCTTCCTCGACGAATTCGTCGGCGACCTCGACATCAGCGGCGACGCCAGCGTCGACGCCACTGTGGGCCTGCGGCGAGCCGAGGAGCTGTACGACCGCGTCTTCTTCGAGTACGGCGACGACTCCGTCGCGCAGCTCGGTGGCGTGCATCTCGCGTGCGAGCAGGCATCGAACCTTCTCACGAAGGTCCTCGAGTGGGGCCGCATCGCGTCGTATCTCGAGCAGTCGACGCGCTGACATCGCGTACGACGTGCGCCTCGGTGGCCGCTATCGCTACTACCGCGACCCCGCCGTGCTGGGCTCGTCGCTCGGCACTCGCTACGTCGGCGACGTCGACCGTCTCTTCGACACGTACGGCGCCCTCGTCACCTCGATGACCGAGTGGTTCCGCGAAGTCCACCCCAAAGATCCGAACGACTCCGACTTCGTCTACCGCCAGGCCGTGCGCGCGAAGGCGTTCGACTCGGCTCGGGGCGTGCTCCCTGCAGCCGCGATCTCGAACGTGGGCATCTACGCGAGCGGCCAGGCCTTCGAGATGATGCTGCTGCGGATGCGCGCGCACCCACTGCCCGAGGCGCGGGCGTATGCCGAGCTGATGCTCGAGGAGCTGCGGAAGGTCATCCCGTCGTTCCTGAAGCGCGTGGACGTCGCCGACCGCGGGGGAGCGTGGGCCACCTACCTCGAGCAGACCCGGGTGGCGACCGAGCGGCAAGCCGACGAGCTGCTTGCGGGAGAGGTCGAGGAACCCGTGCCGTCGGTGACGCTCACCGACTTCGATCCCGATGCCGAGGACAAGCTCCTCGCGGCGATCCTCTACCCGCACTCAGATCTGCCCGATCACCAGCTCCTGTCGAGGGTGCGGCGCCTCACGACCGACGAGCGCATGACCCTGCTCCGGTCGTACGTCGGTGAGCGGGCGAACCGGCGGCACAAGCCCGGCCGCGCGTTCGAGCGCGTCGACTACCGGTTCGACGTCCTTGCGGACTACGGCGCGTTCCGTGACCTGCAGCGCCACCGCATGCTCACCATCGAATGGCAGCCTTTGTCGCCGCGACACGGGTACGAGAGGCCCGCCGAGATCGACGACGCCGGCCACGCGGCAGAGTTCGACACCGCGATGGAACGCTCCGCGAACCTCTATGGCGCCCTTGTCGAGCAGTTCCCTCAGCAGGCGCCCTACGCGCTCTCGATGGCGTACCGCATCCGCTTCTCCATGCAGATGAACGCACGGGAGGCGATGCACTTGCTCGAGCTCCGCACGGGACCGCAAGGGCATCCCGCGTATCGACGGGTGGGGCAGGAGATGCACCGCCTCATCGCGGAGCAAGCCGGACACCGGGCGATCGCAGAAACGATGCGCTTCGTCGACCATCGTGAGTCAGAGCTCGAACGGCTCGACGCCGAGCGCCGTGCCGAAGCCCGCCGCCTCGGTCGCTGACCGCGGCTGACCTGCCGTTCTGGTCTTTCAACTCGGGCCAGACGTCGGTACACTGCCCGGCGAGCGGGCGGCGGAGGTCTCATGCCCCGTGCTCGCAACTCTTTCGTCCACGGCGTCGTCGGCGCGTCCATCGTGCTGTCGATGGCTGCTGTCGACGTAGGGCCTGCCCTCGCCGCGGACACCGGCAACGGCGTTCCGGCGACCGACACGAGCGTGCGCTACCAAGTGCGCAAGGGCGACTCGCTGTCGTCGATCGCGCGTCGCAACGGCGTCACAGTCGGAGCACTCACGAGCGGCGAACCACCTCACGAACCCCCACCTGATCCTCGTCGGCCAATGGCTCGTCATCCCGGGCGCACTTGCGTCGGGCGCCGAGCCTGCAGCAGCGCCCATTGCCCGCGCAACGCTCGCCCCGACCGCGACCCCTGCCGCCGCACCCGCCGGCTCGCCGCTCGTCTACGTGCTCCACGCGGGCGACAGCTTGAGCGCGGTCGCGCGGAGGTTCAAGGTCACCGTCGCGGCCATCGTCGCGGCGAACGCCATCCGCAACCCGAACCGTGTGCCCGTCGGCCTCAAGCTGACGATCCCGGGGCAGGCCCCGCCGGCGCCGAACGCCCCGCCACCGGTCGACCCGGCCGCGCCAACGACGACTGTGGCCCCAATCGTCGCCGCAGTGACACCCGTCGCCGCGGCCACCGACGTCGGGGTGACTTCAACCTCGACCGACTGTGACCTCGACCACCGTGACCTCGACCACCGTGACGGTGCCGGCCGCCGCGATCGCGGCAGCTCCGACGCTCACGGCTGACCAGCTGGCGCGGCTCCCTGCGGCGCTCCTCAGCTTCCCGGACCGTCTCGCCCTGATGCCCTCGTTCGACCGGTGGGCGGCCGAGTACGGCGTTCCCCCCAGCCTCCTGAAGGCGCTCGCGTGGATGGAGTCTGGATGGCAGGCCACCGTGGTCTCGCCTTCGGGCGCCATCGGCATCGGCCAGCTGCTGCCGGATACGGCGGCGTTCGTCGCCGGGACGCTCATCGGCGTGCCGTTGGACCCCTACGTGCCCGACGACAACATCCGGATGAGCGCACGATTCCTCGCCCAGCTGCTGAACCTCACGAACGGTGACGTGAACATGGCGTTGGCGGGCTACTACCAGGGCCTCACCTCGGTGCGGCGTGATGGCATGAAGGCCACGACTGCGGCCTACGTGAACGTGATCCTGGCGCTCCAGGCCCGGTTCTGAGGAAGTTCACAGGGGGTGGGTGGAAGTCGGCGTCTCGTTGCGTATGATCCCCGGCGCGCGAGCGGCCCGGCCCCCCAAAAACTCCGCTCCGCAAGGACCTGATGGCAGAAGCAGACGAGTTCGCTGAGGAAGAAGACGCCGAGTTCCCGGAAGACGAGCTCGACGATGAGCTCGAAGAAGCCGAACCCGACCTCGAAGACCTCGACGAGTCCCTGGACGAAGACGTCCTCGGCGACGAAGACGATGTCGTCGATGTGGTCGATGTCGACGTCATCGACCCGGACGAGATCGAGATCGAGCCCGCGCGCCGCACCACTGCCGCCGCCGCCGACGACGACCGAGGAGGGGGCGGAAGAAGAGGACGACGACGAAGACCTCGTCGAGCCCGACGATGTCGAGGCCGCGCTCGACACGATCCTGAAAGATCGGCTCGTCGCGGTCGAAGAGGACGCCGACGAGGAGGACGAAGAAGTCGAGGTCGACGATCGCGGTGACCCTGTCGATCGCATCCTGCCCAAGCGCCCCGGCGAGTTCGTGTGCCAGTCGTGCTTCCTCGTGAAGCACCCGAGCCAGCTCGCAGACGAGGTCCACATGTACTGCCGCGACTGTGTCTGAGCACGACAAGACGCCGGCGTCCCGTCTCGCGGACGTCTTCGTCTACGCGCCGATCGGCCTCGCCACCGAGGTGCTCGAGACCTTCCCCCGTCTCGTGAACCGCGGTCGCGAACGTGTCAGGTTCGTTCGCCTGGTCGGGCAAGTCGTGGTCGCGAAGGGTCAGCAGAAGCTCGCCGGCGTGTTCGAGCACGTGTTCGAGTCGGGTGCGCCGGTGGCGACCGACGCCGACGAGCCGGCGCCGAACGTCGCGATGCCTGACATCGAAGACGACGACGTCGAGCAACCGATCGTGGTGCGTCATCTGCGCAGCGCGTACGACCTCGACGAAGCCGCGTTGCTCGCGATCCCTGACTACGACTCGCTGGCCGCTTCGCAGGTGGTCCCGCGTCTCGCGGGGCTCACGGCCGACGAGCTCGAAGCGGTGCGAGCGTACGAAGCCGCGCACCGGGCGCGGCGCACGATCCTCGGTCGAGTCGCGCAGCTGCAGCAGAGCGCCTGATGGAGTCGGCTCGGCCGGCTACCCACGCAGACCTCCCGCGCATCGCCGCGCTGGCCGAGCAAGCCGTCGCTGAGCTCACCGGCAACAAGGGTGGTGCGGTGTGGGCCCGCCGGGAAGCGCGCCCTGCGCCCTACATCGACTCTCTGCGCGCCGACCTCGAAGCCGCAGATCACTGCGTCGCCGTCGGCGAGGTGGTCGGTGCTGTCGTCGGGTACGCCGTCGTCCGCGCCGAGTCGCTGCGCGACGGGGGAGTGCTCGGCGTCCTCGACGACATCTACGTCGAGCCCGAAGCACGCGAGGTGGGCGTCGGCGAGGCGCTCATGGATGCGGTCGAGGCGTGGTGCCGCGGGCGCGGTTGCATCGGGATCGACTCGCTCGCGCTGCCGGGCAACCGAGAGACGAAGAACTTCTTCGAGACCTTCGGTCTGGTCGCACGCGCCATCGTGGTGCACCGCTCCCTCGACGGTGACTGATGCGTCCCGAGCTCTGCGTCGGTGCAATCGCGCGCCGGGGTGACGAGCTGCTCCTCGTGCGTCGCGGCACCGATCCCGGACGGGGCCTCTGGTCGGTGCCGGGCGGCCGCGTCGAGCCGGGGGAGACGCTCGCCGACGCGGTCGTTCGCGAGCTCCGCGAGGAGACGGGCCTCGAGGGGACGTGCGGCGCGTTCGTGGGCTGGGTCGAGCGGATCGGCGTCGACTACCACTTCGTGATCCTCGACTTCGAGGTCGAGGTCGCGGGGGACCCCATCGCCGGCGACGATGCCGACGAGGCTCGGTGGGTGGCGATCAGCTCGCTCGACGACCACGCCCTCGTGGACGGGCTCGCGGACTTCCTCCGCGACCGTGGCGTGATCGAACCGCGGTAGGGCTCAGCGGCCCTTCCAGTTGGGCGGTCGCTTCTCGGCGAACGCCGCAAGCCCTTCGCGCAGATCCTCAGAGCTCATGATCTTCGACATCGCGACGTTGGTCATCTTCTTCAGCGTCTCGTCGTCTTCGTAGTCGGACGCGAGCACCACCTTGCGGCTCTCGCGCACCGCCATCGGAGCCGAGAGGCAGATCTGCTCGGCGAGCGCGATCGCGGTGTCGAGCGACTGCTCGGGCTCGCACAGCCGGCTGACGAGGCCGAGCTCATAGGCACGCTGTGCCGAGATCGGCTCGCCGGTGAGGATCGCTTCCATGGCGGCGGCGCGACCGATCGCCCGCGGCAGGCGGAACAGACCGCCGGCCCCCGCGACGAGGTTGCGCTTCACCTCGGCGAGTCCGAACGACGACCGAGTCGAGGCGACCACGAGGTCACAGGCCAAGACGATCTCGCAGCCGCCCGCGGTCGCCAGGCCGTCGACTGCAGCGATCACCGGCTTCTCCCGCTCGCGGTAGGCGAAGCCGGCGAAACCACCCTTCTGCGTCGAGATGCCGGCGCCCGCAGCGGTGTTGACCGCCTTGAGGTCGGCACCCGCGCTGAAGACAGGACGATCGCCCGTGAGGGTGGCCGTGATCACGCCGACCCACACCTCGGGGTCTTCTTCGAAGCGATCGAGCGCTGCCTCGAAATCAGCCGCGACCTCGCCGTTGACAGCGTTGCGCGCTTCGGGACGGTTCAGCGTGAAGATGCCGACGCGTCCCCTCGTCTCGTACTCGACCTTCGCCATGGCGGCGCAGGCTAGCCAGGCTGATCGGCAGGAGCGGACTCCGCGGCCGCAGGAGGCTCCTCGACCACGGGCGGGCACTTCGCTCGCGAGCGCTGGCTCGGCGACCGGTGCCGCTTCCTCGGCGACCGGTGCCGCTCTGTCGCGGGCGCTTCCTCGGCGACCGGTGTCGCTTCCTCGGCGACGGGCGGTGATTCCTCGGCGACCGGCGGGTGCATCCTCGGCGACCGGCGCTGGCGTTCCTCGGCGACGGGCGGCGTACTTCCTCGACCGGCGGGGCCTGCTCTGTCGCGGGCGCATCTTCGACGACCGGCGGCGCGGGCGCAGCCGCCCGTGGTGTCGGGGCTGCGGGCTTCGCAGGCCGACGCGGAGGCATTGGCCGGCGCGGCTTCGGCGGCCCCGTGACCGCCGGGGGCTCGATGCCGAACTGCGCCGCGATCTGGGGGAGTGCGCTCGCGGACTTGGCCACCGCAGCCTTCAGGTCGTCGGGCACGGGATCAGGCACGCTCACCGCGACGACCGAGCTGCGCACGGGCGAGAACGCGATCGCCTCGAGCACCGCGACCCATCGATCCGTCGTCGCGGTCGCGTTCAACGCCGCGCCCGCGGCGTCGTTGAGCCGGGTCGCGAGCGGCGCGGGGAACCTCGCCCCCGCCTTCGGCGGTCGTGTGCTCAACCGGAGGGCGCGGATGATCCGCGACTCGTCCAGCGCAGTGCCGATCTCGTCGAGCCAGGCCGAGTGCTCCTTCTCGACTCGAGTCGTCAACGCCTCGCGAAGCTGCGCTGCGATCGCGCGCGACTCCTCGTCGCGTGCGGCGTCGTCCGCGCCGACCACCGAGCGCAGGTCGCGGAGGTCGATCTCGTCGACGTCGGCGAGCGCCGCTTCGGCGCGGTCGCGCCATTCGGCCGAACGCACCTGCGGAAGCATCTGCTCGGCGAGGCCGATCAAGCTCTTCGACGGCACCTCGGGCTTGCCCTCGGCTTTGAGCGCCTCGTTCTGTGTCGCGATCGCCTGACGCACCGCCGGAAGTCCTCCGGCGAGCAGCTGCTCGGCGACCGGCACCTGCTCGGGCGGGAGGCTCGCGAGCAACGCCTTGCGGTGGGTGCGGCCCGCGCGCAGCCGCTTCGCCTTCGGCTTCGGCTCGGCGGTGACGACTTCGCGGGGCGGCCGCGGGGGCCGAGGGGTCCGCGTGCGCGGAGGCCGTGACTGTCGCTGCGCGTGCTCGGAGGTCGTGTCACCTTCGGTCGACGGCGACCTCGGTGTCGAGGGCCGCCGCTCGCGGCCGGGACCCGCGTCGCCGCGCCCGCCGGGCTCGCGTCGTGGGCGACTCCGCCGAGCGTCGTCACCACCGCCGTCGCCGGAGCGCGGAGGACGATCACGACGCGGAGGACGATCGGTGCGCGACTTCGTCGCGAGCGTCGTCACCACAGGCTCGAACGGCTTGGGTGAGCCGAGCAGCTCGAGGCGCTCGGGCTCGGTCCGCTGCGTTACGGTCCGCGAGCACGTGCAAGATCGAGATGCCTTCGAGGTCGACATCGGCTTCGACCTTCACCACATCGCCGACCTTCGCACCCGACGAGAGAAGGCCGCCCTCGACCACACCGCGCGGCTCGCGCGCGCCTGCCGCGCGCCACGTCCACGTGCCGTCGGGGCGCGCGCTGGTGAGCTCGATCTCCATCCGGCGCGGCATCGGCTCGCAAACCTAGTGGTCGTCGTCGCACGAGGGCAGTCCGCGCGCCGCACCAACGTCCTCACTACAGTTTCGTCACTGTGACGAAACCAGCGAGCTCGGCCACCGAGACGCGGCGGTGCCAGTGGTGCGGACGTCCGTTCGCGTCGACGCCGGGTCCTGGGCGTCCACCGCTGTACTGCCGGCGCTCGTGTCGCCAGCGCGACTACGAGGCGCGTCGCCGCGGGCACGAGCTCGGGCTGGCCGAATCGGACGTCGTGATCGCGCGTCGTGAGCTCGAACGACTTGGCGACCTCGTCTACGTCCTTCGGTGTGCGATCGACGATGTCGAGCGAGACCTGGAGTGGCCGGAGGGCAAGGCCTCGGCCAAGGAGCTCAGAGAGGCCGTCGCCTGGCTGCTCGACGCGGCTCGTCCACTCTCGGCGTTCCGCCCAGAATGATCGTTATGTCGAGTTGGGCCGAGTTGGAGGCCGAGGTGGGTCAGGTGAGGTGCGAGAGCGCGAGAGATCGTTCCGCCACTCGCCCATCGAGCCGCCACTCCGCCGTGCACGTCTCGGTCGAGCACCCGTGGCGCTCGATGCGCGCCGGGCTGGTGGTGAGCACGATCGTGATCCTCGCCTGGCCGCAGGTCGGGCACTGCTCCTGAGCAAGAGGACGTTCCGCCGTCATATGTTCCGCCGTCATATGTTGCCGGTCGGCAAATCCAGAGCCCGGTTGAGGGATCGCCCCATCCAGAGCCCCCACCGGTAGAGTCGGCGCTGCCGTCGAACCCACGCGGGAGAGTCCTTCGCAAGAAGGCGCCGAAGGAGCAACCTCCCCGGAATCTCTCAGGCTCAAGGACCGCGAGGGCGAGGCAACTCTGGAAAGCAGGTCACCTCGACAGGCGGGGTGTCCTCACCGAAGGGGAAAGCCGGGCTCCGGCGAATCTCTCAGGTCCAGCGACAGAGGGGGAACGTCACCCCGACACGTCCGCGACCAGAGCGAGGCACCGATGCCAGTCCCGACGTCGACAGAGCTGAGCCCGACCGACACGTTCCTCGAGCGTCACCTGGGTCCCTCTCCCGCCGAGCAAGCCAAGATGCTCTCCGAGCTCGGGTTCGCGACGCTCGACGACCTGACTGCGGCGGCGGTGCCCGCGACGATCAGATCGCACGAGCGGCCTCGACCTTCCCGCCGCGCTCGGTGAGTCGGAGACGACCGAGGTGCTGCGCGCGATGGCGTCGCAGAACGACGTCGTGCCCTCGCTCCTCGGGCTCGGGTACCACGGCACGATCACTCCCCCCGTGATCCAGCGGAACGTGCTCGAGGACCCGAGCTGGTACACGGCGTACACGCCCTACCAGCCCGAGATCTCGCAGGGCCGGCTCGAAGCGCTCCTCAACTTCCAGACGATGGTCAGTGAGCTGACCGGCACCGAGCTCGCGAACGCTTCGCTCCTCGACGAGCCGACGGCGGCAGCCGAGGCGATGGCGATGGCCCGCCGCCTCGCGCCGGCGGGAGCGTCGTCCCGCTTCGTGATCGACGCCGGATGCCACCCGCACACCGTCGCGGTGGTGCAGACCCGAGCGGAGCCGCTCGGCATCGCGGTCGAGGTCGGCGACGCCGAAGCGCTCGTCGGTGAGGGTGACGCTCCCTTCGGCGTGCTGGTGCAGAACCCGTCGACCACCGGAGAGGTCCGAGATCTGCGCCGCGCTCGTCGAAGGCGCGCACGGCCGTGGCGCGCTCGTGATCGTCGCCACCGATCTCCTCGCCTGCTGCCTCATCACCCCGCCCGGCGAACAAGGAGCCGACATCGTCGTCGGATCCGCGCAGCGGTTCGGTGTCCCGATGGGGTTCGGCGGGCCGCACGCGGGGTTCATCGGCACGAAGTCGGCGAACGCCCGCTCACTTCCCGGCCGGCTCGTGGGCGTCTCTCGGGACGATGCTGGCCGCGTTGCGCTCCGTCTCGCGCTGCAGACTCGCGAGCAGCACATCCGCCGTGAGAAGGCGACGAGCAACATCTGCACTGCGCAGGTGCTGCTCGCAGTCGTTGCCTCGATGTACGCGGTGTACCACGGGCCCGACGGGCTCAAGCGGATCGCGACTCGGGTGCGAGCGCTGGCGACGTCCCTGGCCGCGCACCTTCTGAGCGGTGGGATCGAGCTCGCACACGACGACATCTTCGACACGGTGTGCGCGCTGGTGCCCGGCCGCGCACGCGAGATCGTGTCGCGCGCGCTCGACGAGGGCGTGAACATCCGAGCGGTCGACGGCGACCGCGTCGTGATCGCGGTCGACGAGACGACCACCGTCGACCACTTGCAGGCCGTGGCCATCGCCTTCGGCATCCACGGTCGTCCTTCGGGGAAGACCGACTCCGCACTGCCCGGCTCGCTGGCTCGGACGTCGACCTACCTCACTCATCCGGTCTTCCACGCGCATCACTCCGAGACGTCGATGCTGCGCTACCTCCGCGCGCTCAGCGACAAGGACATCGCGCTCGACCGTTCGATGATCCCACTCGGGTCGTGCACGATGAAGCTGAACGCGACCACCGAGATGGGGCCGATCAGCTGGCCGGAGTGGGCAGCGATGCATCCTTTCGCTCCGATCAGCCAGGCGGACGGCTACCGGTACCTCTTCGCCGATCTCGAGCGGTGGCTGTGTGAGATCACCGGCTACGACTCGGTCTCGTTGCAGCCGAACGCGGGCTCGCAGGGCGAGTACGCGGGGCTGCTCGCCATCCGCGCGTATCACCGCAGCCGCGGTGACGACGACCGCACGGTGTGCCTCATCCCGGCATCCGCGCACGGCACGAACCCGGCGAGCGCGGTGATGGCGGGGTTCGAGGTCGTGGTCGTCGCGTGCGACGAGCGGGGCAACGTCGATCTCGACGACCTCCGCGCCAAGATCGACACGAATCGCGCCCGCCTCGGCGCGCTGATGGTCACCTACCCGTCCACGCACGGGGTGTTCGAGGATGAGATCACCGAAGTGTGCGCGCTCGTCCACGAGGCCGGTGGGCAGGTGTACCTCGATGGCGCCAACCTCAACGCGATGGTCGGGCTCGCTCGCCCGGGGAAGTTCGGTGCCGACGTCTCGCATCTGAACTTGCACAAGACGTTCTGCATCCCGCACGGAGGCGGAGGTCCAGGCGTCGGGCCGATCGGCGTGCGCGCCCACCTCGCTCCGTTCTTGCCGAACCATCCGCTCGTCGCGGAAGCCGGGCCTGCGACCGGCGTCGGCCCGATCGCCGGCGCGCCGTGGGGCTCGGCGCTCATCCTCACGATCCCCTGGGCCTACGTGCGCGCCATGGGGCCCGATGGCCTGCGCACCGCGACGCAGGTCGCGATCCTGAACGCGAACTACGTCGCCCGGCGCCTCGCGCCGCACTACCCCATCCTCTACACGGGTGACTCGGGCCTCGTGGCCCACGAGTGCATCCTCGATCTGCGGGCGATCACCAAGCAGACGGGGATCACGGTCGACGACGTCGCCAAGCGCCTCATCGACTACGGCATCCACGCGCCGACGATGTCGTTCCCCGTGGCCGGCACGCTCATGGTCGAGCCGACCGAGAGCGAGAACCTGGAGGAGATCGACCGGTTCTGCGACGCGATGGTCGCGATCCGTGACGAGATCAACGAGGTCGCGACCGGCGCGCTCGACCGTTCGGACAACCCACTGACGAACGCGCCGCACACCGCGGAGGAGGTCTCTGCTGACGAGTGGCCGCACGCGTATCCGCGGTCGCGTGCCGCCTACCCGGTGGCATCGTTGCGGCGCACGAAGTACTGGTCGCCGGTCGGCCGCATCGACGGCGCGCAGGGCGATCGCAACCTCATGTGCTCGTGCCCGCCGCTGAGCGCCTACGAGTAGGCGTCGAAGAGCTCCTGCAGCGCGACGAACTGACCGCCCTTCGTCGAGGACATCACGACGATCGGCGTCTTCACCCCTGCGTCGAACCACGCGTCCACACCGTCGCGCACCTCGGCCGCGGAGCCGTACAGCGTGCAGTCCGAAAGCCACTTGTCGGTCATGAACGTGGCGACCTTCTCGCGCTCCCCCGCGGCGAGCGCATCCTCGATCGCGGTCATCTCCTCCTCGTAGCCCGCGG
The DNA here is from genome assembly GCA_963726495.1 of uncultured Acidimicrobiales bacterium. Lineage (GTDB taxonomy): Bacteria > Actinomycetota > Acidimicrobiia > Acidimicrobiales > DATKAS01 > DATKAS01. The sequence continues at coordinate 66,815 of CAVSCP010000006.1, read as the reverse complement.
CCTTCCAGTAGTTCCGGTAGTTCGGGAGCGCGACGTAGCCGCTCAGCGTGCGGCGGTTGATCGCGGCCGCGGCTTCGCGGTCGTCGTCGATCACCGTCGGGATCATGTTGCCGACGAAGAACTCGCTCGCGAGACGCTCGTTCGGGATGTCTCGGAGGCTCTCCTGCATGTGGCTGCGCGAGGCGTTCGCCCAGACCGCGCCATCGCCCACCTCGGCCGCGAGGGCGACCATCCGCGCGCGCAGCGTCGCCAGCACGATCGGCGGCAGCTCGCCGATGCGTTCTCCCGCCGAACGCATCGCGCCGACGTACTCGCGCATGTCTGACAGCGGCCGGCCGACATCGAGCTGAAGTCGCTCGTGGACCGGCCCGTGGCTCACCCCGAGCCCGAGGTCGAACCGGCCCTCACTGACCTCGTGGATGTACGACGCGGTCGACGCCATCGAGCTCGGGTGGCGGAAGTAGATCGGCTCGATCGACGTACCGAAGCGGATCGTCGAGGTGACGTGCGCGAGCGAGGTGCACAGGCCGAGGGCATCTCCGAGGCTCGGGCAGTAGATCCCGGTGAAGCCGCGCTGTTCGATCTCGACCGCCATCTCCAACGCGCGGGCGCGCTTTCCGGGGACGGCGGCGAGGGAGACGGCGGGCATCGGCATGGGATCGGTCCTCCCGTTCGCTGGTTCTCGGCCAGCACGATTGTCGGCCAGCACGGAGTGTGGCACCTTGCCCGGGTGCGCACCCGCGTCGTGGTCGTGTCCGCGCTCCTCACGTCCCTGCTGGTCGCCTGCGGGAGCTCGGGAGACGACAGCTCGAGCCGCGACATCGATCGGGGCGGTGACATCGGCTGATGTCGCGACCTCGACGACCGAGGTCGAGCTCACCGCGCCGACGACGCAGGCCACCACGACGACGAGTGCCGAAGCTCTCAACCCGGCTGTCGCGTACTCCGAGCCCGGACCGTTCCCGGTCGGCGTGGCCGAGCTCACGAGCGGGCCGGTGCCGATCACGGTCTTCTATCCGGGCCTCGACGGCGCCGAGGAGGGCAAGCAGGAGGCGACCTATGACCTGCGAGCCTGGCTGCCGCCCGCCGAGGCGGCCAAGGTCGGGCAGGTGGCGACCGTCGACATGCACGCGTACGCGGGCCTCACGCCCGCAGATGCGGACGGCGGTCCCTATCCCCTGGTCCTCTTCAGCCCCGGCCTCGCCGGCTACCGGCTGCAGTCGACGTTCCTGACGACCCACCTTGCGTCGTGGGGCTTCGTGGTCGCGGCGGTCGAACATCCGTATCGCAACCTGACCGCGGCGTTCGGTGACCTCGGCGCCCTCGTGACGGGGTTCGGATCGACCGACGCACCTGACGTCGAACAGCTCGTCGCGGCGATCGACCAGGTGGAGGCGGCCGCCTCGCAGCCGACAGGCCCGCTCGCCGGTCTCACGGTCGAGACGACCGATGTCGGCGCGGTCGGCCATTCCGCGGGCGGCTTCGCGGTGTACGGCGCCGCGGCCGTCGATCCCCGCATCGTCACGTATGTCGCGCTGGCGTCGCCCGCCGGCGGAACGTTCAGCGACGCGACGCCGACGACCGCGCCGGCAGTCCCGCCACCCGACAAGCCGTCGTTGCTGATCGCGGGAAGCGCGGACGTGATCGCGCCGCTCCCCCGCGTCGAGGCCGCCTACGAAGCGCTTCCCACGCCGAAGGCGCTCGCAGTGATCGACGGGGTCACGCACCTCGGCTTCATGGACATCTGCGAGATCACCGCGCCTGGTGAACCGAACGTGCTGCAGATCGCGAAAGCCGCGGGCGTCGCCGTCCCTGACCTCGTCCTTCGTCTCTTCGCCGACGGATGCGACCCGAAGTACACCTCGCCGAGCAGCGCGTGGCCCGCGATCAACGCGCTCACGACAGCGCACCTCCGCGGAGTGCTGGGTCTCGACGACCCGCCGGTCATCCTCACCCAGGCCGACCTCGACGCGGCGTTCCCCGATCTCGACCTCACGCTGTCGAGGTCGCCCTGATCGATGGCCCGCTGATTGGGTCGCGAGGGAGGCTCTATGGCACCTTTCGTCGGTGCGGAAGGCGACTCGGGTGGGATTCGTCGTCGCGCTCGCGATCAGCGCCTTGTCGGCGTGCGCGAGCGAGACCAGTGGCAACGCGCCGTCCGTCGAGGCGAGAACGGTTCATCCGCCTGCGGCGTCAGTGCCGACCGACGAGGCCGCGGCCTATGCCGGTCGGGGCCCGTATCCCGTCGGGGTCACCGAGATCACGAGTGGCCCGACCCCCATCAGCGTCTTCTATCCGGCACTCGCGGGCTCCCAGGACGGCAAGGCGCCCGCGACCTATGACCTTCGCGACTGGTTGCCTCGCGCCGATGCCGCAAAGGTTGCCGGCCTCCCCGAGTTCGACATGGCTGCGGATCGTGACCTGCCGCCGGCAACCGACGGTGGTCCCTTCCCGCTCGTGCTCTTCAGTCATGGGTTCGCGGGCTACCGCCTCCAGTCGACGTTCCTGACGACGCACCTCGCGTCGTGGGGCTTCGTCGTCGCCTCCGTCGAGCATCCCTATCGCAACCTCACCGCGGTGTTCGGCGACCTGAGCGCGTTCGCCGGCTCGATCGGCACGGATCGATCGCCCGACGTCGAGCAGCTGCTCGGCGCGATCGACATCGTGAAGGCCGAGAGCAACGACCCCAACAGTGCGATCCACGGCCTCGCGGTCGACACGACGCACGTGGGAGCCGTCGGCCACTCGCTGGGCGGGTTCGCCGTGTTCGCCGCTGCGCGCGATCCCCGGATCGAGAGCTACGTCGCGCTTGCGTTCCCTGTCGGCGGATCGTTCGTCGACCCCACGACCCCGACCACGATCGGCGGGCCTGCACCGCCGGCGAAGCCCTCGCTCCTCATCGCGGGGACGGACGACGCGATCGCGCCGCTTCCCCGCGTCGAAGCCGCGTACGCCAGCCTCCCCTCCCCCAAGCGGCTCACGGTCATCGGTGGCATGACCCACCTCGGGTTCACTGACATCTGCGCGCTGACGCCCCCGGGCACGCCGGACGTGCTCAGCACGGCGAAGGCCGCGGGGATCGCGGTGCCGCCTATCGTCGCCGCGGTGTTCGCTGACGGGTGCGATCCGAAGCACACCGCCGCGCAGGCCGTCTGGCCCGCGCTCGACGAGCTCACCACCGCGCATCTCGAGGCGACGCTCGGCGTCGACAGCCGCGCCCTCGACTTCACCGAGGCCGACCTCGCGGCAGCGTTCCCCGGACTCCAGATGACGATGTCGGAATCGCCGTGAGCCTTCCCGAGCACGGCGTCGGGCGCGACGAGGTGCTCGCGCGGCTCGATGCGATGCGGGCCCACGACGTCGACTGGCGAAGCGGACGCGCCTTCACGCTCGCCTATCACGCCGGCGACGATGTGCTCGAGCTGCAAGCCGATGCGTTCGTCCGCTTCATGGACGACAACGGGCTGAACCCCGATGCCTTCCCGAGCAGCCGGCAGCTGCAGGCCGAAGTCGTCGCGATGACCGCCTCGCTGCTCGACGCTCCGCCCGACGCAGCTGGCTTTCTCACGACGGGCGGCACTGAGAGCCTGCTCATGGCGGTGAAGGCGGCGCGCGAGCGTGGTCGCAAGGAGCGCGGCATCAGTGAGCCCGAGATGGTGCTTCCGACCTCGGCGCACGCGGCGTTCGACAAAGCAGCGCACTACTTCGGCGTCGAGGCCATTCGCGTCCCGGTCGCGGACGACTTCCGCGCGGACCCCGACGCGATGGCTGACGCGGTCAACGACAACACCGTGCTCGTCGTCGGCTCCGCGCCTCAGTACCCGCAGGGAGTGATCGACCCGATCGAAGCGATCGCTGCGATCGCAACGGAGCGCGGCATCAGCTGCCACGTCGACGCGTGCATGGGCGGCATCACCCTCCCCATGCTCGAGCGGCTCGGCTACGCGATCCCTCCGTGGAGCTTCCGCGTCGAAGGCGTGACCTCGATCTCGGTCGACCTCCACAAGTACGGCTACACGGCAAAGGGCGCATCGGTGCTCGTGCACCGGACGCGCGAGCTGCGCGCCTACCAGACGTTCTTCACCGACGGCTGGCTCGGCGGTGCGTATGGCTCCTCTGCCGTCCTCGGCACGAAGTCGGTCGGTCCGTGGGCGGCGGCCTGGGCGGTGATGCAGCACCTCGGCCAGGACGGCTACCTGCGTCTCACCGCCGAGGCCCGCGGCGCCACCGAACGGCTCATCGGCGCGATCCGATCGATCCCGGGGCTGGTCGTTCGCGGTGAGCCCGCCGCCACCCTCGTCGCGTTCGGCTCCGAGGACGACGCCCTCGACGTGTTCGCGATCGGCGACGGGCTGCTGCGGCGAGGGTGGTACCTCGACCGCCAGGGACCGCCGCCGAGCCTCCACGCAACGGTGAACGCCGTTCACGCGGCCGTCATGGACGAGTTCGTCGCGGACCTTCGCGACGCCTCGGCCGAGGCGCGAGAGCAGCAGGTCACAGGCGATGCCCGCGCGTACGGATCTGCGGAGTAGTCAGCCGTAAACTCGCCGTTCATGCAGCAGACGAACACCCGTAAGCCCGCGCCCGAGCCGACGGTCGAGGCGGAGCGCCTGCATCGCAAGCAGCGCCTGGCGGCGGCGTTCCGGCTCTGGGCGAAGCTGGGCTACGACGAGGGACCGGCGGGGCACATCACCGCTCGTGACCCTGAGCTTCTCGACCACTTCTGGGTCAACCCCTTCGGCCGGCACTTCAGCATGATCAGCGTGTCCGACCTGTTGCTCGTGAACCACCACGGTGAGGTCGTCGAGGGCAACGACGTCGTGAACCGGGCTGCGTTCGCGATCCACTCCCAGATCCACCAGGCCCGTCCGGACGTGATCTCGGCCGCACACTGCCACTCGATGCACGGCAAGGCGTGGTCCTCGCTCGGCCGGCTCCTCGATCCCGATCACCCAAGACGCGTGTGCGTTCTACGACGACCACGTGATGTTCGACGACTACACGGGTGTCGTGCTCTCGACTGACGAGGGCATGCGGATCGCCACTGCCCTCGGTGACGCCAAGGCGGCGGTCTTGCGCAACCACGGCCTGCTCACCGTCGGCGAGAGCGTCGACGAGGCGGTGTGGTGGTTCATCACGATGGACCGAAGCTGTCAGGCTCAGCTGCTCGCCGAGGCAGTCGGCAAGCCGATCCTGATCGACGAGGACGACGCGCGCCTCACCTACACCCAGGTCGGCACGCACCTCGCGGGCTGGTTCTCGTTCCAGCCCATGTACGAGATGATCGTCGCCCAGCAACCGGACCTGCTCGATTAGCACCTCCGCGCTCTCGCCCTCGACCGTCTCGGTCGACGCCGACGCGCCCACGCGGCGCGTCAAGCCTTGGGTGATCGTGCGCTGGACGGCGTTCGTCGCGTACTTCGTGGTGTTCGTCTGGTTCATGGGCCGCACGGGCATCCCGTTCGACCGCGAGCGCCTGTTGCTGTGGATCGTCGGCGGCCTGTTCGTGGTCTCGATCGGTCGCCCGTGGCGCACGCTTGCCGCGGATGCTGCTCGATTGGTCGGTCTTCATCATCGGCGTGACGCTGTACGACTTCGCCCGCGGCGCCGCTCGGTTCGTCGACGCGCCCGTCCAGGTCACTCCGCAGGCCGACCTCGATCGCATCTTCGGCCTCGGGCACGTGCCGACGGTGTGGCTGCAGGCACACTTCCTCCACCCGCAGCCGCGGTGGTGGGACGCGGCCGCGAGCATCATCTACGCGAGCCACTTCATCCTCCCGTTCGTCGTCGCCGGCATCCTCTGGGCGACGAATCGCAGCGAGTGGCGGCTGGTTCGCGAGCCGCTTCCTCGTGCTCTGCTTCCTCGGCTGCGTGACCTACGCGCTGATCCCGACGGCGCCTCCGTGGTACGCGAGCCAGATCGGCGAGATCGGCCACGTCGTGCGCTCGACGGGACGTGGCTGGGAGATCATCCACGTGCACGCGGCGGCGACGCTGATCCACAAGGGCCAGCTCGTCGGCAACGCGTACGCGGCGATCCCCTCGCTGCACGCCGCATGGGCGGCCCTCTGCGCGACCGCGGTCTGGCGACGCATCAAGAACCCGCTTCGCTGGCTCGTGTACCTGTACCCGGCGGCGATGGCGCTGACGCTCGTGTACACGGGCGAGCACTACTTCGTCGATGCGGTCGTCGGGTGGATCTACCTCGCCTTGATCTGCGTGGCGATGCCGCGCCTCGAGCGAGCGTGGCGACGATGGCGTAGCCGCGGAGACGATCCCGCAGGCGGTCGCGACGACTCGGGTCTGTCATCATCGGACGATGCAGTCATGGCCTCTTCGGTTCGGGATCTTCCTGCCTCCGATGCACCTGGTCGGCACGAACCCGACCCTCAACCTGCAACGTGACCTCGAGCTGATCGACCACCTCGATCGCCTCGGCTTCGACGAGGCCTGGATCGGGGAGCACCACTCCGCCGGCGCCGAGACCATCGCGTCGCCCGAGGTGATGATCGCCGCCGCCGCGCAGCGCACTCGCCACATCAAGCTCGGCACAGGAGTGAGCTCGCTCCCCTACCACCACCCTCTGGTGCTCGCCGACCGGATCGTGATGCTCGACCACCTCACGCGCGGTCGGATGATGTTCGGCGTCGGCCCGGGTCAGCTCACCACTGACGCGCGCATGCTCGGCATCGACACGAACGAGCAGCGCCGGATGATGGAGGAGAGCTTCGACGTCTTGATGGCGCTGTTCAAGGGTGAGACCGTCACAAGCCGTACCGACTGGTTCACATGTGACGGCGCACGGCTGCAGATGCGGCCGTACAGCGATCCCCTCTTCGACGTCGCGGTCGCGGCGTCGATCTCACCGGCCGGGCCCAAGACCGCAGGCAAGCACGGCGCGGGGCTGCTCTCGATCGCCGCGACGAACCCGCTGGGCTTCGAGATGCTCGCCGGCCATTGGAAGGTGATGGAGGAGCAGGCCGCGTACTACGGCACGACCGTCGACCGGCGCAAGTGGCGAATGATGGGCCCGATGCACATCGCCGAGACCGAGGAGCAGGCCCTCGAGAACTGCCGCTACGGACTCGCGTGGGTGTTCGACTACCTGTCGCACATCATCCCGACTCCCCCGATGGAGGCGACGAGCTACGAGGAGCTCGTGCAGCAGCTCAACGAGACCGGATCCGGCGTCGTCGGCACGCCCGACATGGCGATCGCGCAGATCCAACGGCTCGTCGACGAGTCGGGCGGCTTCGGCTGCTACCTGTTCCTCGGTGCCGACCTCGCCGACTGGAAGGCGACCCTGCGCTCCTACGAGCTCTTCGCCCAGTACGTCATGCCCCACTTCCAGGGGCAGCTCGCGCCGGTGCAGGCGTCGTACGACTGGGTCATGGGTGAGGGCGACACGTTCGTCACGGCGACGATCAACGCGCAGATGAAGTCGATCGGCGAGTACCAAGCCGAGCGTGAGGCCCGGGGCACCACCTGACTCTCACTTCGAGACGAAGGGCGTCTTCACGACCTCGGCGGGCACGCGCTCGCCCCGCACGTCGATCTCGACAGTGTCTCCGATCTCCACGGTCGGCGGCACGAAGCCGAGCGCGATGCCGCATTGCAGCACCGGCGAGAAGTTGCCGCTCGTCACGACTCCGGCCACCTCACCGCCGACGAGGATCGCCTGCTCGGCGCGCGGGGGCCGCCGTCCCTTCGACGCGCATGCCCCGCAGCCGGCGCGAGACCCCGCGCTCCTTCTCCGCCGCGAGGGCGTCACGACCTCGAAATGACGGCTTGCCCCACGCCACGACCCATCCCAGGCCGGCCTGCAGTGGAGTGATCCCCGGGCCGAGCTCGTGTCCGTGCAGGGGCAACGCGGCCTCGAGCCGGAGCGTGTCGCGTGCGCCGAGCCCCGCAGGGACGACGCCCGCCGAGAGCGCCGCTCGCCACAGATCGGACGCGGCCTCGACAGGGACGGCGCACTCGACGCCGTCCTCGCCCGTGTAGCCGGTGCCGGCAACGGTCATGTCGACGCCGCTGCCATGCCACCCGAGCGACGCCGAACCGGGGAACTGCCGCCGCCTCTGGGCTGACCGTCGCGAGACGCTCGCGTGCACTGAGGACCTTGCACCGCGATGATCGCCCTCGTTGCCGTGACGTCGTCGCCGCCGATCGCGCCTCGTACTCGTGCGGTGTTCGACGCGTTCGGCATCACGTCGAACGACCCCTCGCTCACCCACCAGACGATGATGTCGTCGAGCACCGAGCCGTCGTCGTCGAGGAGGTGCGTGTACTGCGCTCGCCCGACGGCGATCTTCCCGAGGTCGTTCGTGAGCGTCGACTGCAGCCGGTCGAGCGCGTCGTCGCCTTCGACCCGGACGGTGCCGAGATGGCTGACGTCGAACGCGACGGCATCGGTGCGGCAGGCCATGTGCTCGGCGATCGTGCCGGCCTGCGTACGCGAGCGGCATCTCCCACCCGCCGAAGTCGACCAGCTTGGCGCCGAGCGCGCGGTGTTCGGCGTCGAGCGGCGAGTGGCGCAGCTCGGTCACGACCCGGGACGCGCGGGCGTGTCCTCCATGCCGAACCGCTCGACCAGGGCGGCGTAGTCACCCCGGTACAGGATCTTCACCCGCACGTCGGGGTAGCGGGCCTCGAGCAACCGCACCTTGCGGTTCTTGCGGGTGACGAGCTGCTGGCGCAGCGTCGTGAGCTCGAGGTACACGTCGAACGCCGGAAGGTAGAAGTCAGGCGTGAACGCTTCGAGCGGCCGACCCTGCTCGTCAGCGGAGAGCACGAACGTGCGCGGCTCGTAGTGCCACTCGATGCCGTAGAAGTCGAGGAGCTCGGCGAAGCGCCGCTCGGAGTGATGGGCGAACCGGGTTCGCCCGAGCGCGTCCAGAGCCGTCAGCCCCCCGTGCCGAACGCGAGCTGACCGTCGCCGTGTGCAGCGGCGATGTCGAGGATGGCCGTGTCGAGCTGCTCCTTGACGCCGCTGAGCGGAAGGATGTTCAGCACGCCCTGCCCGCGCTGGACCAGATCGACCAGCTCGTCGCCGCGGCACAGCACGACGGTGCTTCCGTTGATCACGAGATGCGCAGATGCGATGTCGAGGCCGACGTGCTGACGCAGCTCGGTGAACGCGAGGCGAACGGACTCGAGGCGAATGCCTGCATCGAGGAGGTTCTTGATGATCTTCAGCTCGAGCAGATCGCGGTACGAGTACCGGCGTCGTGTGCCGCTGCCCGCAGCATCGGCCAGGCTCGGGCGGACGAGATCGGTGCGCGCCCAGTAGTCGAGCTGGCGGTAGGTGATGCCGACGACCTGCGCGGTCCGCTTGCCGCTGAACCCTTGGTCGGTGCTTTCACTCACTCTTCCGCCCCTCCACCCATCACAGCAGCGTAACTACGCCGGTGTGATCCAAGGTTAGGCTCAGGGTGAGATCAACGTCAACGAACGCTTCAGGCCTGGTGGCGGGCGTTCGGGCTCGAAGTCGCTATCCGAAGTCTTCGGGGCTGACGTGCTCGATGAACTCCCGGAACTCGTCGACGAGCTCCTCAGGGTCGCCCTCGGCGGTCTCGGTCTCGATCTGCCCTGCCTCGGCGAGCACTCGCTCCTCGGCGAAGATCGGGGTTCCCGTGCGAGCCGCGAGTGCGATCGCGTCGGAGGGCCGGCTCGACACCCGGTGCGTCGTCTTGCCGACGACGAGCTCGATCTCGGCGTAGAAGGTGTGCTCTCGCAGCTCGGTGACGACGATGCGCTTCGGCTCGGCGCCGATCTCTTCGAGGATGTTGCGCAGCAGGTCGTGCGTCATCGGCCGCGGCACCTCGACGTGCTCGAGGGCGTACGCGATCGCGGCTGCCTCAGCGGTGCCGATGTAGATCGGCAGGACCCGCCGGTCGCCGACCGACTCACGCAGGAGCACGATCGGGGCGTTGGCCGGAAGCTCCACCCGGACCCCGAGCAGCTCCATCTCGACCACGGAGCCACCCTACCCCCGGGCCGTGGGAGCCGTCACCGCACTCCGGTGCCGGGGTACAGGTCGGCGACGAGCATGTCGGGATCGGCTCGCACCTCGTCGAACGGCGCCGCAGCGATCATGTCGAGGTTGCGGTAGCGGCCGGCCATGTCGAGTCCGTAACCGAGCACGAACGGGTCGTCGATCGACGTTCCGACGAAGCGCAGCGGCACGGGCACGATGCGCCGGGACTGCTTGTCGATCAGGGTGCAGACCTCGAGCGACGCAGGCTCGCGCTGGCGCAGCTCGCCGAGGAGGTACGCGAGCGTCAGCCCGGTGTCGACGACGTCCTCGACGAGCACCACGTCGCGGCCGGCGATGTCGATGTCGAGGTCCTTGAGCAGCCTGATGCGGCCCGAGCCCCGCGCGTACGACGACACCGCGAGGAAGTCCACGGCGCAGTCGATCGTGAGCGCGCGCACGAGGTCGGCGAGGAACACGACGCTCCCCCGCAGCAGCGCCGACGAGCACGACGTCGTTCGCCGCCGTTCGGTCGCCGCCGTACGCATCGGAGATCTCTCGACCGAGCCGGCCGACGACCGCCCGCAGCGCCTCGCGGTCGAGGAGGACGCGTGCCCGCACCGAGTCAGGAGCTTGAGTAGTCGCGCAGCGCTGCGCGGAGCATGGTCGCCCGCATGCTGTCGCCGAGCTTGAGCAACGTCTCGACGGTCTCGATCGCCTGCTCTCGAGCCCGAGGGTTGCGCTGCTTCAGGAGTGGCATCACGAGCTCTCGAAGAAGCCCGCCTCGCGCTCGGCGCCGTCTGTACATGCGCAGGTGCCGGGCCTCGACGCCGTACTGCATGAACTGCGCGGCGAGCTGGGCGACGCCGAGCGCGTCGTCGTCGTAGTACGTCTCGCGGCCGACCGCCCGGCCGGCGAGGAGCCCGTAGCTCTCGACCTCCTTGAGCTGCGCGGCGCTCGAGCCCGCTCTCCGCGAGGATCTCGTCGAACGTGTAGCCCGCCCCCGCCGGGCGCGGCGCCGCCACCCCGGGGTTCGGCGCGGGACGCGGCGGGGCGTGGCGCGGGCGGACCGGGCCGCGGCGGCTTCGGCAGCCACGACGGCACCGGCTCCTCGGCGTCGATGCTCAGCCGTCGCTCATCGCGCCGGGCTCGGCACGGTGGGAACCGCGACAGTCGGCTCGGAGTCGCCGAGCGGCTCGCCGCTGTCGAGCCGATCCTTGATCACCTTGAGCGGCAGGAAGTTCTCGCGCTGCTGGCGCAGGATCCACCGCAGCCGCTCGATGTCGGCCGTCGTAGAACTTGCGGTAGCCCGACGGCGTGCGCTCGGGGTCGAGCAGGCCCTGGCTCTCGAGGAACCGGATCTTCGAGATGGTGATGTCGGGGAACTCGTCCTGCAGGAGGCTCAGCACCTCACCGATCGACAGGTGCGCGCGGTCGGTCATCGAGCCTGGTCCCGCCCGCTGAAGAACACCAGCTTGAACTTGCCGATCTGCAGCTCGTCGCCGTTCGTCAGCGGTGACCTCGTCGATGCGCTCGCCGGTTCACGTAGGTGCCGTTCAGCGAGCCGACGTCGCGGACGACGTAGCCCGTCGGCGGCCCGGCGACGACCTCGGCGTGGCGGCGGGACACGGTGATGTCGTCGAGGAAGATGTCGCTGTCGGGGTGGCGGCCGGCCGTGGTGAGCGGGCCGCTCGAGGAGCGTGAGCGGAGCCCGGCGTCGGGCCCCGGTTGACGCACCAGCACGCCCGACGTCGGCAGGCAGCTCGCTCGAGGTCGATGCGCGACCTCGTCGTCGACCGGGGTCGACCGGCAGGTCGTCGGGATGGAAGGTGATCGTCGTGTGCTCGGCCGCCTCGGTCTCGAGGGACGCGCCGCACGACGAGCAGAAGTTCGACGCCGAGCGGGGTTCCGGTGCCCGCAGTTGTTGCAGACGACGTCTCGGCCATCGGACGCGCGCCTAGCCCTCGATGAGCGTCCGGTAGGCCGGCGGCGTCGAGCAGCGCGTCGACCTCGGACGGGTCGGTCAGGCTCGATCACGCAGATCCAGCCCTCGCCGTACGGGTCCTCGTTCAGCCGCTCGGGCGCGTCGGCCAGGTCGGCGTTGACCTCGACGACCGTGCCGGCCACCGGCGCGTAGATGTCGGACACCGACTTGGTGGACTCGACCTCGCTGACGCTTCGCGCTGGCCTCCACCGTCGCGCCCGACCTCGGGCACCTCGACGTACACGACGTCGCCGAGCGCGTCCTGGGCGTAGTCGGTGATGCCGATGCGGACCCGCCGTCCTCGACCCGGACCCACTCGTGGTCGGTCGAGTAGCGCAGGTCGTCGGGGACGTTCATGGCGCCGACGCTATCAGACGACAACCCTGCAACCTGACGTCGAGGGATGTCGGCGGCCCGTCGCTCAGCGCACGCATCTGGCGGATGCGGCGGGCGTACTCCTGGGCCAGCCGCCGGGCGTCGGCGTCGGTGCCGGCCTCGGCCCAGACGTGGGTGACCGGCTCCTCCGGGTCGGGCAGGGCCAGGGCCCAGCCGTCGTCGTGGTGCACCTTCACCCCGTCGACCAGCTCGACCTCGCGGTCCTTGCTCTGCTCGACGAGCGTGCGCATCACCGTGCCCTTCTGCTCCCACGGCGTCACGACGCGTCTCGTGGGCGAGGTGCATGCGGGGCAGCGCGGCGACGACGCGTCGACAGCGCGCCGGTCGTGGCGGGCCAGCAGGTCGAGCACCTTCACGAAGGTCGCGGCGGCGTCGAACGCCGGCAGGAAGCCCGGGAGGATGAAGCCGCCGTCGCCGCTTGCCGGCGAACCCGACGCCCGGCTCGGTCGCCGCGTCCATCAGCGCGGGGTCGGACAGCTTGGTCGTCACGCACCTTGATGCCCGTGGCGTGCGGCGATGTCGCTCGGCGTGCCTGGTGACGTCGACACCGGCAGGGCGACGCGGTCGCCGAGCGAGGTGGCCGGCGACGAGCGTGAGCGAGGGCCAGCAGCGCCTCGGTGTCGGTCAGCACGTGGCCCTCGTCGTCGATCAGCGTCAGGCGCTCGCCGTCGGGGTCGATGCACCGCCCCGAGGTGGGCGCCCGACGCCCGCACCAGGTCGGCGACGTTGCTCGGCGTGGGCCTGCGCGGTCGTAGCGCGATCGACCCCCGCGGTCGACGCGTACGGGTTGACCGCCAGCACGTCGGCGCCGAGCTTGGCCAGCACGTTCGGCATGACGAACGACGTCGAGCCGTAGCGCGTAGTCGATCACGACCTTGAACTCGGCGCTCGCGGATCGCCGCGATGTCGACGGTGCTCTCGAGGGCGGTCGGCGTAGTGCTCGAGGGCCCGCGGCGGGAAGCCGATGTCGCCGATCTCGCCGGGGAACACCCGCCGGAAGTCCTCACGGTTGAACAGGCGCTCGATCTTGCGCTGGGCGTCCTCGGTGATGTCGAGCGCCGTCGCTGTCGAAGAAGCGGACGACGACCGACTGCGGGTCGTCGTCGACGCAGCCGGATGGTGATGCCGCCGCCGCGTCGGCGGGCGGCGCACGAGGAACCGGGTGACCGGCACCGACGCGACCTCGAGGTCCATCGACGTTCGACGCCGGCGGCGTTGAGCCCGGCCATCATCGCCCGCTTGAGCATCCGGGCCGACCGGCTCGAGTCGCGCGAGGTGACGACGCGTGTCGCCCTTCTTGCAGCGTGGTGCCGTAGGCCATGGCCACCTTGGTGGCGAGCTCGGGCGTGATGTCGACGTTGGCCAGACCGGCGACGCCGTCGCGGCCGAACAGCGCGCGGGCGCCGCGCGACTCCCACACGATCGAGGAGTTGACGACCGCGCCGGCCTCGACGGTCTTGAACGGGTACACCTTCACGCCCGCGGCGAGCACGGCGTCCTCGCCGACGAAGCACTCGTCGCCGAGCACGACGCCCTCCTCGCAGCCGCACGCCCCTGCGCAGGTCGCAGGCCCGCCCGACCACCGTGCCCCGCAGGCGCACGCCCTCGCCGAGGTAGGCGTTGTCGTGGACGACGACGCGCTCGAGGTCGGCGTCGCCGCGCACCCGCACGTTGGCGCCGAGCACCGTGTACTCGCCGAGCCGGGCGCCGGCTTCGACCCGGCAGTTGTCGCCGATGACCGCCGGGCCCGTCGACCTGCGGCGTCGGGGTGGATCTCGGCGCCCTCGCCGAGCCACACGCCGTCGCGCGAGCTCGAAGCCGGGGATGTCGACCTGCGACCTCGCCGTCGAGGACGTCCTTGTGGGCCCGCACGTAGGCCTCGAGCGTGCCGACGTCCTCCCAGTAGCCCTCGGCGATCGCGCCGAACGAGGGCTTGCTCGTCGGCGAGCAGCTCGCGGGAACACCTCGCTCGAGAAGTCGACCGGCTGGTCGCGGCTCGATGTAGTCGAAGATCTCCGGGCTCGAGCACGAAGATGCCGGTGTTGATGGTGTCGCTGAAGACCTGGCCCCACGTCGGCTTCTCGAGGAAGCGCTCGATCGAGCCGTCCTCGCGGGTGATGACGATGCCGAACTCGAGCGGGTTCTCGACGTGCGACGAGGCCGATGGTGGCCATCGCCTCGTGCTCGTCGTGGAAGGCGACGATGGCGCCGAGGTCGATGTCGGTGAGCACGTCGCCGGAGATCACGAGGAAGCGCTCGTCGAGCTGCGTCCATGGCGTTGCGCACCGAGCCGGCGGTGCCGAGCGGCGTCTCCTCGGTGGCGTAGACCATCTGCACGCCGAACTCGGAGCCGTCGCCGAAGTAGGTGCTGGATGGCGTTGGCCATGAAGGCGACGGTCACGACGATCTCGTCGAAGCCGTGCCGCTTCAGCAGGTCGATGATGTGCTCCATCATCGGCCGGTTGGCCAGCGGGCAGCATCGGCTTGGGCGCGTTCGAGGTCAGCGGCCGCAGCCGGGTGCCCTCGCCTCCGGCCATGATCACGGCCTTCACGAGTGCCGAGCCTCCCGTCCTTGTCGCCCTTCGCGGAGCGCCCGGCGGGCCTCCGGCACGTATGTGCGCCGCCGAGTAGTACGAGAGCACGAGCCCGGGAATGCCCGGTCACCCACGCGACCCAGCGAGCCGCATCCGCGAACGTCGAGTCGCTGGCCGAGAGCAAGAACGCGGGAACGCGAACATCAGCGCGAACGTGCCCGCCTTGCCGACCCACGTGACGTCGATCCGCTTCATCCCGAAGAGCGTGAGCAGCGCGAGCGTCGCCGCCGACGACGATCTCGCGGCGAGCACGGCGACGCCGAACCACGTCGGCACCGACCCGTCGATGAGGATGGCGCCGACGCAGACGAAGAACAGCAGCCGGTCGGCGATCGGGTCGAGGACCTTGCCGAGCTCGGAGACCTGGTGGAAGTGGCGGGCGACGTAGCCGTCGACCCAGTCGGTGGCGCCGACGACGCCGAGGAGCCACGCGGCCGACGCTCGGTCGTCCTCGCCGAACAGCAGCCAGAGGAAGAGCGGGATGCAGAGCAGCCGCACGAAGGTGATCACGTTCGGGATCGTGAGCACACGCGATCGGCGGCGACACTGCGGTCGCGGCGGGAGCGGGCGTCACTGGCCCAGCCTACGATCCCGGCATGAACGGACGCATCGCCCTCGTCACGGGTGCCGGCTCGGGTCTCGGCGCCGCGATCGCTCGCCGCCTCGCCGCCGACGGCGCCCACCTCGTCGTGAACGACCTGAACGCCGACGCCGCGG
This sequence comes from uncultured Acidimicrobiales bacterium, assembly GCA_963726495.1. Lineage (GTDB taxonomy): Bacteria > Actinomycetota > Acidimicrobiia > Acidimicrobiales > DATKAS01 > DATKAS01. Next base: position 51,151 of record CAVSCP010000006.1, on the reverse strand, counting down.
CCAAGGTGGCAGCCGAGGTCGGCGGGGAGGCAGCCGCCGTTCGACGTCACCGACTCCCGAGCGTTCACGGCGGCGGTCGACGGCGTGGTCGAGCGCCACGGGCGCATCGACGTCCTGGTGAACAACGCCGGGATCGTCCACGACCGCCCTGAGGTGCGGGCTCGCAGCATGGCCAACATGGCCGCGCGCATGGAGGGCCGCGACGATCGAGCCCGTGAGCGCGACGTCGACGCTGACCGACGAGCAGTGGGACCTGCATGATCAAGACCCACCTGTACGGCACCTTCTACGGCACCCGGGCGGCGCTGCGTCACATGGAGCCGGCCCGTTCGGGCGCGATCGTGAACCTCGCCTCGATCTACGGCATCGTCGGCTCGGCGGGCACCGCCGACTACTCCGCCGCCAAGGGCGCGATCGTCGCTGTTCACGAAGTCGGTGGGCCGCGAGGTCGCCCCGCTCGGCATCCGGGTGAACGCGGTCGCGCCCGGGTTCATCGACACTCCCCTGCTCGCGCCGATGGCCGACATGCGAGGGATGCTCGAGATGCAGATCCCGAGCGGGCGGCTCGGCGAGGCCGACGAGGTCGCGAACCTGGTGCGCTTCCTCGCCGGCGACGAGGCGAGCTACTGCTTCGGCGACGTGCTGACCCTCACCGGCGGCTACTCGTCTGACCATGCCGACGCTCTTCTCCCGGATCATCGAGGGCGAGATCCCGGGCACGTTCGTGTGGCGCGACGACCTGTGCGTCGCGTTCATGTCGATCAACCCGCTCAACACCGGCCACGCGCTCGTCGTGCCCCGCGTCGAGACCGACCACTGGATCGACCTCGACCTCGCCGTCGCGCAGCACCTCATGGTCGTGTCGCAGTTCATCGGGCGCGCGCAGCAGGCGGCGTTCAACCCGACGCGGGTCGCGCTGATGATCGTCGGCCACGAGGTGCCGCACGTCCACCTCCACGTCGTCCCGATCCATCAGATGGGCGACGTCAACTTCGCCAACGCCGCGAAGTCGGTCGATCCCGGCGACCTCGAGAGCGCCGCCGAGGCGATCCGCACCGAGCTCCGCGCCGCAAGGCCACGCCGAAGCGAGCGCCTGAGCCGCGTGTGTGCACTCGGGGCACTATGCCGCGCCTCAGTGCACACACTGGTCTGCGTCAGCTCGGGGTCGGTGGGGTCGATCAGGTGGGGGCCCTTGTTGCTGACCTTGTTCACGTCGGTGCTGACGGGGTGCATCGTCAGCAGGTGCGCGGGAGCGGGGACGAGCAGCCCTTGGAGCGACGCGATGTCGTCGTTCGCCGGGTCGAGCCACTCGTCCCACTTGCTCGCCGGGAGGATCACCGGCATGCGGTCGTGGATCGGCTGCATCGTCTCGTTCGCCGACGTCGTGATGATCGTGGACGAGTAGAGCGTCTGCTCGGCCTGGCGGTCGGCGCCGCGCCACGTCTCCCAGAGCCCGGCGAACGCGAGCGGCTCGCCGTCGAGGCGGTGGATGAAGTAGGGCTGCTTGCGCTTCTCGCCCGGGCGTGGCCTTCCACTCGTAGAAGCCGTCGACGGGGATGATGCAGCGCTTCTTCTTCAGCGCGTGCTTGAACGCGTTCGACGTCGCCACGGTCTCGGCTCGGGCGTTGATCATCCGGTTGCCGATCTTGATGTCCTTCGCCCACACCGGCACGAGGCCCCAGTGGAACACCGCGAGCTCGCGGCCGTTCGGGCCGTCGACGACCGCGTAGATGTCGGTGGTCGGCGCGACGTTGTAGTTCTCGGGCAGGAGCGTCTCGGCGAGGCCGGCGCCGAAGTACCGCGCCAGCTGATCGGGAGGCGTCGCGGCCACAAACCTTCCGCACATCGCGACTGACCGTACAGTGACGCGGGCATGGCTCCACGCTCTGTGTCGGGGTTCGTCGAGAAGCTCGACGCGTGGCAGCAGAAGCGCGCCGTGCCCGGCTTCTTCGTCGCGGTCGTCGCCAAGTACCGCGACGACCGCGGCCAGCAATATGCCGCGCTGCTCTCCTACTACGGGTTCATCTCGATGTTCCCGCTGCTGATCGCGTTCGTGTCGATCCTGAGCATCGTCCTGAAGAACGAGCCCACGGTCCGCGACAAGATCATCGACGGGCTCATCGGCCGGCTCCCCGTGATCGGCACCCAGATCAAGACCGATGCGAGCAGCGTGCAGGTGCACGGAGTCCTCGTCGTGATCGGCCTCGCCACGCTTCTGTGGGCGGGCCTCAAGGTCGTCCGGAACGCCCAGAACGCGTTCAACGAGCAGTGGGGGGTCCCGTACCTCGAGCGCCCCGGCATGGTCCGGCAGTCGATCCGCGGGCTCGCGATGCTCGCGGTGATCGGCCTCGCGATCGTCGGGCGCCACGGCAGTCACGAGCCTCGCCGCGTTCGGAGACTTCCCTGGCCTCACGAGGGTCACCGGCGCGCTCGTCGCGATCCTCCTCAACGTCGTGCTGCTCGGCGTCTCGTTCGAGCTCCTCACCGAGGCCACGCTCGGGTTCCGGACGCTGCTGCCCGGCGCCGTGCTCGGCGGGGTCGGACTCTGGGCTGGTGCAGCTGGTCGGCGGAACCTACGTCGAGCGCGTCGTCGCCGACGCGAGCGACATCTACGGCGCGTTCGCGACGGTCTTCGGTCTGCTCATCTGGCTCGCCTTGCTGGCCCGGGTGGTGCTCATCGCGAACGAGATGAACGTCGTGTTGCGCCATCACGCGTGGCCGCGAACGTTCCGGCGCTCGGCCACCGCCGCGTCCCCCCGAGGAGTAACTTCGGCGCTTCCCCGCGATCGAGGAGGCACCGGTGGCACAGGTGGTCCGAGCGGCGTTGCTGCAGACGGCGTGGACAGGCGACAAGGAGTCGATGATCCGCGTCCACGAAGACAAGGTGCGCGAGGCCGCGTCGGCCGGAGCGCAGGTGATGTGCTTCCAGGAGCTGTTCTACGGCCCGTACTTCTGCCAGGTGCAGGACGAGGTGTGGTTCGAGTACGCCGAGTCGGTGCCCGGCCCGACGGTCGAGCGCTTCCAGCAGCTCGCCCGCGACAGCCGCATGGTGCTCATCCTCCCCGTGTACGAGCGCGAGCAAGAGGGCGTGCTCTACAACACCGCGGCGGTGATCGACGCCGACGGCACCTACCTCGGCAAGTACCGCAAGACGCACATCCCGCAGGTCAAGGGCTTCTGGGAGAAGTTCTACTTCCGGCCCGGCAACCTCGGGTACCCGGTGTTCGACACCGCGGTCGGTCGCATCGGCGTCTACATCTGCTACGACCGCCACTTCCCCGAAGGCTGGCGAGCGCTCGGCCTCGCCGGTGCCCAGATCGTGTTCAACCCGTCGGCGACGAGCCGCGGCCTGTCGATGTACCTCTGGAACCTCGAGCAGCCCGCGTCCGCGGTCGCGAACGAGTACTTCGTCGGCGCCATCAACCGCGTCGGGGTCGAGCCTCTCGGCGACAACGACTTCTACGGATCGACGTACTTCGTCGATCCCCGCGGCCAGCTGGTGGGCGAGGCCGCGAGCGACAAGGTCGAGGAGCTCGTCATCCGCGACCTCGATCTCGACAAGCTCGCCGAGGTCCGCGGCCTCTGGCAGTTCTACCGAGATCGCCGTCCCGACATGTACGGCCCGCTGACGGAGGCATGACCTGATGACGACGCTGATCACCAACGGCACGGTCGTCGCGCCGAGCGGCGCCGTCGACATGGACGTGCTCATCGACGGCGAGCAGGTCGTGGCGCTCGTGCAGCCCGGATCGAGCGCGCTCGGCAGCGATCTCGCCGCGACGGCGGAACGAGTGATCGACGCGCGGGCAAGTACGTGATCCCCGGCGGCGTCGATGCGCACACGCACATGGAGCTGCCGTTCGGTGGCACGTTCGCCTCTGACACGTTCGAGACCGGCACCCGCGCCGCCGCGTGGGGTGGCACGACGACGATCATCGACTTCGCCGTGCAGCGCGCCGGTGAGCGGGTCTTCGACGGCCTCGAGGCGTGGCACGGCAAGGCCGACGGCAACTGCGCGATCGACTACGGGTTCCACATGATCGTCGGTGGCGTCGACGACGACTCGCTCGCGGCGATGGACAGGCTCGTGAACGACGAGGGCATCACGAGCGTCAAGCTGTTCATGGCCTACCCCGGCGTCTTCCTCAGCGACGACGCGCAGATCCTGCGCGCGATGCAGAAGGCGGCGTCGAACGGCTCGATGATCATGATGCACGCCGAGAACGGGCCGGCGATCGACGTGCTCATCGCGCAAGCGCTCGCCCGCCACGACGTCGACCCGATCTTCCACGGCCTGACCCGCCCGGTCGCGCTCGAAGAGGAGGCGACCCATCGCGCGATCAAGCTCGCCGAGGTCGCGGGTTCGCCCGTGTACATCGTGCACATGTCGGCGCGGGAGGCCGTCGAGCAGGTGGTCGCGGCGCGCGATCGCGGCGCGAACGTGTTCGGCGAGACCTGCCCGCAGTACCTGTACCTGAACCTCGAGGATCACCTCGGCGCGCCGGGCTTCGAGGGGGCGAAGTACGTGTGCTCCACTCCCCTGCGCTCGAAGCACGAGCACCATCAGAAGGACCTCTGGCGGTTCCTGCGTCAGAACGACCTCCAGGTCGTGTCGACCGACCACTGCCCGTTCTGCTTCAAGGAGCAGAAGGAGCTCGGCATCGGCGACTTCTCGAAGATCCCGAACGGCATCGGCACGGTCGAGCACCGCATGGACCTGCTGTACCAAGGCGTCGTCGACGGCGAGATCACGCTCGAGCGCTGGGTCGACGTCGCGGCGACGACCCCTGCTCGCATGTTCGGCCTCTACCCGCGCAAGGGCATCATCGCTCCCGGCGCCGACGCGGACATCGTGATCTACGACCCGCGCGCCACGACCCGCATCAGCGTCGAGACGCACCACATGAACATGGACCACTCCGCCTACGAGGGAACGGTGATCCAGGGCAAGGTCGACACCGTGCTCAGCCGCGGTGAGGTCATCATCGAAGACGGTCAGTACCTCGGCAAGCCCGGTCACGGCCAGTACCTGAAGCGCGGCCTGTCGTCGTACGCTAGGCCGGTCTCTGGTGATGCGCCAGACGCCGGAACGCGGGCGGGCTGATGGACATCGGGATCGTCCTGCAGACCGATCCGCCGGCGCGTCAGGTCATCGAGTACGCGAAGCGCGCGGACGTGCTCGGCTTCTCGCACGTCTGGACGTTCGACTCGCACGTGCTCTGGCAGGAGCCCTACGTGATCTACAGCCAGATCCTCGGCCAGACCGAGCGTGTGATGGTCGGCCCGATGGTCACGAACCCGGGCACGCGCGACTGGACGGTGACGGCCTCGCTGTTCGCGACGCTCGACGAGATGTTCGGGCCTCGCACGGTCTGCGGCATCGGCGCGCGGCGACTCGGCGCGCCGCGTGCAGGGCGAGAAGCCGATCGGTCTCGCCGACGTCTCCCGCTCGATCGAGGTGATCCGCGCGCTCGTGCGCGGCGAGGAGATCGACGTCAACGGCCAGCTGCTCGAGCTCCCGTGGTGGAACGGCACGCGCGAACTTCGAGGTCTGGATGGCCGCGTACGGGCCGAAGGCGCTCCAGGTCTGCGGGTCGGTCGCCGACGGGTTCATCCTGCAGCTCGCCGACGTCGACGTCACGAAGTGGATGATCGCCCACGTGCGCGACGCCGCGGCCGCCGCGGGCCGCGACCCTGCGTCGATCACGATCTGCGTGGCCGCACCCGCGTATGTCGGTGACGACCACGAGCACATGCGAGCGCAGTGCCGCTGGTTCGGTGGGATGGTCGGGAACCATGTCGCCGAGATCGTCGGTCGCTATGGCGGCGACGGCAGCTCGGTGCCTCAGGCGCTGACCGACTACATCAGGGACCGCGAGGGCTACGACTACTCCGAGCACGGTCGCGCCGGCAACACCCACGCCGAGTTCGTGCCCGACGAGATCGTCGAGCGCTTCTGCATCCTCGGCCCGGTCGACGCGCACCTCGAGCGCCTGCGCGAGCTGCGCGCGCTCGGTGTCGACCAGTTCGCCATCTACCTGCAGCACGACGACAAGGACGGCACGCTCGAGGCGTACGGCCGAGACATCCTCCCGACGGTCGGGTCTTGGTGACCACCCTGTTGGTCTGCCCGAAGTGTCAGCGGCAGTTCGGTCGCACGAAGCAGTCCCACGAGTGCTCACCCGCCATGACCCTGGACGAGTACTTCTCGACCGGCCCTGAGCGTGAGCGCGCCATCTTCGAGGTCGTGCGCGACCATCTCGAGTCGCTCGGTCCGGTCCACTACGAGGCCGTGTCGGTCGGCATCCTGTTCAAGCGAGCGCGGACCTTCGTCGAGCTCCGGCCGATGGTGAAGTGGGAGGCGCTGTCGTTCGGGCTGAACCGCACCGTCGACCATCCGCGCATCGCGCGCAAGATGAAGGGCGGCCCGCGCACCTATCACGTCGTGAACATCCGCGAGCCCGACGAGGTGGACGATCAGGTGAAGGAGTGGCTGACCGAGTCCTACCTGGACTTCGCGCCCTGACCCGCCGCGATGCGCACCTGGTCGACGAGGCCGGCGCGCTGGGTCATGACCTCTTCGAGCTGCGCCCGACGCGCGTAGACCGCGTACCACCCGCGCGCGAGGCGCACGAGCCCGACGAGCCACTCGAGGATCCAGATCGCGCAGAGCCCGAAGAGGGGTGCCGTCACGAAGACGAGCAGACCGGCCCAGAAGCCGGATCGGTTGTCGAAGACGACGTCGATCAACGGCGAGAGCGGGAACGAGAGCGCGGCGAGCACCTCGGAGATCGCCGCGCCGCCCACGTCGAACCAGGCGACCAAGCAGCCATGTGAGGGGAAAGACGATGATCGCGACGAGGATGCGGACCGTGCCCTTCGTGACGGGCGACTTCACGGTGAGGCCGGCGACCACGACCAGCAGCGCCGGCACGGCGTTGATGAGGAACCCGGCGATCGCGAACGGGGCCAGCAAGAGCACGCCGATCGCGAGCCAGACCGCACGCTTGAACAGGCTCGTCGGCGTGGCCTGCGGCACGAGCTCCTCGTCGGTGACGCCGAGCGCGTCGAGCGCGAGGCTGTAGCGGCCGAGCTCTCCGCTGAGCCGGGCGCGCTCGTCGGCGTCGGATCGGGCGAGCCGCGCCGCGAGAGGCTCGCGTTGTGCCAACGGGACCGATTGCTGCGGACGCTCCATGCCCTCGCGAAGTGCGATGTCCGCGGCCCACGAGAACGCGGCGCTGTCGAGGAACGTGTCGAAGTCGGGCGACACGGCTCGGAGGCGCTCGGTGATCGCGGCGGTCAGCGCGCGCACTGACTCGTGGTCCTCGTCGGTCGCCTCCGCGCCTTCGGGCAGGATCGCCCACAGCTCGTGGTCGAGGTCGAGCGGCTCGCCGGCCCGAACGAGCACGCGAGACCGCAGCGCGACCTTGTCCTCGAACCAGAGGCCAACGGGCACGATCTGGATGTCGTCGACCCCGTGCGCCTTTGCTCCGAGCGCGATCCGCGCGGCGCCGGTGCGGATCGGCGCGAGGCGCGGGATGTCGTGCGTGGTGCCTTCGGGGAAGACGGCGATCGTGCCGCCCTCGCGCAGCTCGGCCTCCGCATCTTCGAAGGCACGACGGTTCGCGGCCCCTGCTCCGCCGTCGACCTGCCGATGGATCGGGATCACGCCCGCCAGCGCCAGAAGGGGCCTGACGAGGATCACCTTCCAGAGCGTCGCCTTCGCCAGGAACCGCGGGAGTCGGCCGAGCGCGGAGACGACGAGCACGGGATCGGCGAACCCGTTGAAGTGGTTCGCGACGACGAGCGTCGGCCGTCGGCTGTCGAGCCGATCGAAGCCGGCCGTCTCGACCTTTCGGTAGAAGCCCCGCGTCGCGATCTTCGCGATGCGCAGGACGAGCTGATCAAGGACCCGCCGGATCACGCGTGGAGTGTACGAAGGACTCCGGGTCGGAGGATGGGATCGGCTCCTCCTCTCGACTCCATGCTCCCCACGCCAGCACGACGCCGAACACGACCCCGAAGAACAGGAAGAGCACCTCGCGCACGTCGTCGGCGTCGCTGAGACCCGGTGCCTTGTGGCCCGCGTGGTAGAGGGCATGGGGCAACGCGAACGCCAGGAACGTGACCAGCGCGACCCACACGCCCGAGCGCCGTCCCCACGCGGCAGCGAGGAGGAGGCCGACGCCGGTGCAGAAGAACCCGATGCCGGCGTCGGTCGCGAGGTGCGCGTTGTACGGCGGATCGGCCGAGATCAGATGCGGCTCGACTCCGGGGAAGCTCTGGTACCAGCTGTGCGGGGCGAGCATCGCCCAGATGCCGATCACGAGCTGCGGCACTGCGAGCACCACCATCCCGACCCGCACCCACGTCTTCACGCGTGACTCCATGACGTCGTACGGTACGGAGGGAATGGACTGGTCCCCTAGTCCACTTGTGTCCGAGAGGAGCAGACCACTTTGCTGGACCTCCTGCTCATGCCGTCTGACCGCCACGGCCGCCAGGCCGGGCTCGAAGACGCCCTCCGCCGCGCCGTGGCGTCCGGACAGCTGCCTCAAGGTGTCCGGTTGCCGTCGACGCGAGCACTCGCATCCGAGCTGGGTTGTGCCCGAGCGACGGTGGTGGGCGCCTACGAGCAGCTCGCCGCGGAAGGACTGCTCGTCGCCGTCCGCGGAGCCGGCACCCACGTGGCCGCGGCACCTGGTCTCGCTCCGCAAGCCGCAACGCCGCGCGCGCCGGTCGAGGCTCGGCGCTACGACGCCGACTTCCGGCCGGGCGAGCCCGACCGCGGCTCGTTCCCTCGGCGCGACTGGGCGGCATCGATCCGCCGCGTGCTCGGCACACGCGCCCGACGATCTCTTCGGCTACGGCGACCCACGCGGCCTGCGCGAGCTGCGCGTCGCCCTTGCGTCGTATCTCGGCCGTTCCCGCGCGGTTCGCGCCGATCCGGAGCACATCGTCATCTTCAGCGGCTTCGCGCAGGCACTGAGCGTGCTCGCGGAGACGTTGCGCACCACCGGTCTCGACACGATCGCGATCGAAGACCCCGCGCTCCCCTTCCATCCCGAGTTCTGCGCCCGCGCGGGCCTTGCGGTCACGCGGGTTCCGGTCGATGACGACGGACTGCGAGTCGACATCCTCGACGACACTCGAGCGCGTGCGGCGCTCGTGACGCCCGCGCACCAATATCCCCTCGGAGTGGCGATGGCGCCTGCACGGCGGGTCGCGCTCGTCGAGTGGGCCCGACGGTGCGATGGCTGGATCGTCGAGGACGACTACGACGGTGAGTTCCGCTACGACCGCCAACCGGTTGGCGCGATGCAGGGTCTCGACCCGAGTCGTGTCATCTACGGAGGCACTGCGAGCAAGTCGCTCGCGGCGGGTCTGCACATCGCATGGCTCGTGCTGCCGCCCCCGCTCGTCGAGCCGGTGACGGAGTCGAGCCGCTGGCGCGTCGGCGTGTCGGCGATCGACCAGGCGGCACTTGCCGACTTCATCACGACAGGCCACCTCGATCGACACCTTCGACAGATGCGCGTCGCGTACCGGCGCCGTCGAGACGAGGTCATCGCGACGCTCCGCACGCACGCACCGTGGATGACCATGAGCGGCGTCTCGGCGGGCCTGCACGGGACGGTGCTGCTCGATGGCTCACCGAGCCGGGAGCTCGACCTGCTCGCGCGGGCCGAACGGTCATCGGTCGGCTTCCATCCGTTGAGTGCCCACCGCGACGCGCCCGGCCGCCCGGGCTTGGTGATCGGGTACAGCCGACCCGCGGCGCACGAGTTCCGCGGCGCGCTCGAGCGTCTCGGTCAGCTCGTGTCGGCGCTGCCCGTGTCGGACGCCTGAGCCAGCCGCGACTCGAGCGCCGCGAGCTGGGCCCGCACGGCGCTCAGCTCGGTGACCACGTCCGCGGCCGATGCCGGCGCGGCGGCCGAAGCGGCCGTCTCCGCGGCGTCCTCCTCTTCGGCGCGGGCGGACTTGAAGAAGCTCGCGAGCGTGCCCGAGATGATGCCCAGAGTCGCGACGCCGGTGAGCATGAGGAAGACGCCGGCCACGCGGCCGGTCGTGGTCTTCGGCACGATGTCGCCGTACCCCACCGTCGTGAGCGTGACGATGCCCCACCACAGTGAGTCGCCGAAGGTCGCGAACCCCGGGTTCGTGGGGTGCTCCGCGATGTACGCCGCCCACGACGAGAAGAGCAGCATGCCCACGGCGAAGATGCCGACCTGACCCAGCCGCTGTGCGATCTGCTTTGCGGCGGGGGACACGGCGATGATGCGCAGGAGCCGTGCGAGCCGCGCGAGCTGCAGGAACTGCGTGCCCCCGAAGCCCGGGATGAGGAACCACGGCGCGGTGAGGATCACGACGACGAGGTCGAAGACGCCCGTTCCCGTTCGCAGGTAGTGGCGGATGTACCGCATGTGCACGAGGAGATCGACGACGAACACGATCCAGGCGACGACGTTCACGGCGATCGAGACGCCCGAATCGGTCGTGGCGCGCGAAAACGCCACGACGATCGGCAGGATCGCGGAGAGCACGAGAAGCAGCTGCGTCCGCTCCTCGAACTGCGCGAGCTTTCGAAGCCCTGCCTCAGAACGGGCGCGGTCCGCGAGCTTCTCAGCGCGAATGGCAGATGCGGGCGCAGGACTGCTCGCCACGGCCGACCATCATGTGCCGCACCGCCCGCTCAGAGGGGGATGCTCAGCGGGAGATGCTCAGCTGCCGCTCCCGTACGGACGGGTGAGGATCTCGAGCAGGTGGCCATCGGGGTCGGGGAAGTACACGCCCCGCCCCCCGTCGTCATGGTTGATCTCGCCGGGGTGCCGTTGCCCGGGATCGGCCCAGTAGTCGAGGCCCGCAGCGCGGATCCGCCCGAAGATCTCGTCGAACTCGTCCTCGCTCACGAGGAACGCGTAGTGCTGGCCGGCGATCGGACCCGAGCGCGTCTGGTAGTCGAGGCTCAAGCCGTGGGCGACCTCGACGACCATGAACCCGTAGAAGGGCTTCGGGTCGGGCAGACCGAGGATCTCGGCGAGGAAGGACGCGGATCGCTGCTTGTCGGTGGACCAGACGATCGTGTGGTTCAGCGCCACCGTCATGCGCTCGAGCCTAGGCACGCCGGAAGCAGTGCCCGAGATGTGCCGGAGCCGGTGACTTCCCCCGATGTCACCGGCTCCGAAACCTTCACCGCGGCCTTGTTTGACTTCCCACCACTGCATCTGTCGGGTCGCCGCGATTCCGACGAAATGCTGTGCTCCGCATCACTTGCAACGCTGCAAATCGAGACGGCGGGTCGACCGTAAGCGCAGGCCCGTGAGGTGTCAAGAGTCGATGACGCGGCCGTCACATCATCGCAATTTGACGAATGGACGAGAAACGTCAGTAGTGATTTGGTTAGTCAACAAGGGACTAGCGGACTCACAGCCACGACACGAACCCCGGGTCCGCATCGGCGATTGGGCGGAGGTCGACGTCGCGCCCGTCGATCGCAAACTGCAATCGACCACGCGGCAGCCACCGACGGCTCGGCGGCGAACCACTCCACCATCTCGGCCCGCTCGCGATCGTCGAGCCACGCGGGCGGATCGGAGGTCGCGCGAAAGCCGCACAGGGTCGCGAGGTCTTGCAGCACCGCCCGTTCCCGGCGGCTGAGCAGGTTGTAGCGACGACGGAAGTACACGACGTCCGGATCGGGCTCGATCAGCGGCGCGAGCCAGAGCCGGTTGGCGGATGTCGCGATCGCGAACCGCGTGCTCGGGGCGGTCGGGTCGTGCAGGTACTGGGTCACGAGCGGCATGTCCCACCAGGGCGCGACGTCCGGGCCGACCCGGATCGCGTCGAAGACTCCGACGGACGGCACGATCGGCGCACCGCACGCGAGCAAGTACACGTCGTCGCCCACCACGCTTCGGATGAGCTCGACCGCGTCCCGGTACACCTGCTCACGGGGCACATCGGTGTGTCGACGGCCGGGCAGCGCGGCCGCGTAGAGGAAGTCGAGCTTGAGATACGAGAAGCCGTCGTCCACGACCCGTGTCATCGTCTCCGCGACGAGCTCGAGGGCCACCGGATGGCTGAGGTCGAGCGCGAAGCACGGGCCTCCCCAGTTGTTGCCCGCGAACACCGGGTCTCCGTCGTCGTCGCGAGCGAGCACCTCGGGATGGCTCGTCCACCAGCTCCGCGTCGGCTCGGGCGAGGAAGGGAGCCAGCCACAGGCCAGGCTCGAACCCCGCCTCGCGGATCCTGGTCGCGAGCGCTGCCATGCCCGACGCGAAGTCGTCGTTCGCGCGCCAGTCGCCGATGCCTCGCTGCCAACCGTCGTCGATCTGGAACACGTCGAAGGGCATGCCAGCGACGTCGTCGAGCACCTCGTGGAGCCTCGCCTCGGTGATGCCGGAGTAGAAGGAGTACCAGCTGCACCAGATGCGCGGATGGCGTGGGGCGCGGCGGCCGAGTCGGTGTCCCAGCGCGTCGGCGTAGCGACCGAACACCTCGCTCTCGGTGCCTCGCTCCACGAGCCACTCCCCCTCACCGTGCTCGTATCGACCGACGAGCCGCTCGCCATCGAGCTCGACCCGACCGCCCAGGTCGAGCGCTCCCAGGAGCACCACCTCGTCCGACCCGAGATCGACGGCGCCAACGGCGCTCCCCCCGTGGCGCTCGCTCGTCGCGTGCGCCGGGTCGTCGACCATCGGCCACCGTTGCTCGACGGGGTTGCGCAACGGCGCTCGACTCGGGTCGAGCCACCGCGTGTCGCTCCATGACTGCCAACCGTGCTGGTAGTAGCGCCGCGGCGCGCTCGGGAGGTCGACTTCCATCGGCTCAGGATGGCGGATCGAGGTCCGCGTGTCTCAACCGAGCGCGCTGCGGGTACCGCTCGACGCGAAGCAGGTCCCCACCCAACCGCGCAGCCTGCCCGGCCTACGCCTTTGTCCACCCCGACAGGCGGGCTGCGCAGGTGGGACGACCGAGCCCGACCCTCAGCCTGTGCGGAGCACCAGCGCGATCGGTCCTTCGACGGCTCGTGCTCCCGGTTCGATCGGCCGCGACGCGAAGAGGATCGGGGCTTCGCCCGGCACCGGCGCAGCCACTTCCTCGGTCACTGCCACCAGCGTCAGGCGGCCGCGCCTCACGACGAGCACCTCATCGCTGACGAGGTCGACCGAGACGAGGTCGCGCCGCCCGTCGGTCAGCTCCGGCCACTCCCGGCGGAGCGCGAGCAGACCGCGGTGCCACGCGAGCAGACGCGCGTGAGGCTCACGAGCGAGCTCATCCCACTCGAGCCGCGACGCGAGGAACGTCTCGACCGCCGTGGGATCTGGCACCTGCGCCGCGCCGACGAACGCGGCGAACTCGGCCTTGCGGCCTTCGCGCACGGCATCGACGAGCTGGGGATCGCCGAACTCGGCGAAGAAGCAGAACGGGCTCGACGCGCCCCACTCCTCGCCCTGGAACAGAAGCGGTGTGAACGGAGCGAACGCGACGAGCGCCGCCGCGACCATCGCGCGCTCGACGCCCACCTGATGGACGAGACGGTCCCCCACGGCGCGATTGCCGATGTGGTCGTGGTTCTGCGCGAACGCGACGAAGCGATTGCCATCGGCGTGCGGGACCGGGGCGCCGCGCCGGCGCCCTGAGCTGTCGACGCCGCCGCGCAGCACGAACGCGTGCTGCATCGCGTCGGCGACGTCATGGAGCCCTCGGTACGGGGCGTAGTAGCCCTCGTGCTCGCCAGTGACTGCAGTGTGGATCGCGTGGTGGACGTCGTCCGACCACTGACCGGTCAGCCCGATCCCGTTCGCGTCGCGCGAGATGGTGAGCATCGGGTCGTTCGTGTCGCTCTCGGCGACGAGGAGAAGCGTGCGGCCGAGGTGTGCAGCGAGGTCGTCGATCGCTGCGCTCAGCTCGGCAAGGAAGGGCAACGCGCTGTCGTCGACGAGCGCGTGGACGGCGTCGAGGCGCAACCCATCGATGTGGTGATCGGCGAGCCAGTGGCGCGCGTTGTCGATGAAGAACCGACGCACCTCGGCGCTCCCCTCGCCGTCCAGGTTCATCGCGGGGCCCCAGGGCGTGCGATGGCTGTCGGAGAAGTAGGGACCGAACTCGGCGAGGTAGCTGCCCTCGGGCCCGAGGTGGTTGTAGACGACGTCGAGCATCACCCCGAGGCCGCGGGCGTGCGCTGCGTCGACGAGTCGGTCGAGGCCTTCCGGTCCGCCGTACGCATGGTGGGGAGCGAAGAGGTCGACCCCGTCGTATCCCCAGCCGCGGCCGCCGGGGAACTCGGCGACGGGCATCAGCTCGACGATCGACACCCCGAGCTCGACGAGGTGATCGAGGTGCGCCACGACACCGTCGAAGGTGCCCTGCTCCGAGAACGTGCCGACGTGCAGCTCGTAGATGACCGCGCCTGCGAGGTCGATGCCATGCCAGTGCGTGTCGGACCAGCGGAAGTGCGTTCGGATCCCACAGCCGGGAGGGGCCGTGGACGCCGAAGGGCTGCCACGCGGACCGCGGGTCGGGACGGGGATCGCCGCCGTCGAGACGGAACGCGTAGTCGGTGCCGACTGGGAGCGGTGACGACGCGAACCATCCCTCGCTCGCAGCCGGCCGAGCGGTTGGGCTTCGCCGTCGACGACGATCTCGACGCGGTCGGCGCGGGGTGCCCACACCTCCACTCGAGCGTGGTTGCTCATCACGCGCGCTCGAGCACGGCAACCGGGAAGTCCGAGAGCACGTCGGCGCCCGGCGGGCTGCCGCTCCCTGTGAACACGTTCCGCCACTCGCCGGTGGCAACGCGACGCGCGCCGAGCTCTGACCACGCAGCGACAGGCGCGGCACCACGACCGCGACATCGCCTCCCCGGGCGAAGGCGATCGCCCGATCGTCGGCGACCTCGAGCGGCTCGTACCCTGCGTCGCGCCCGAACGAGCGCGGGCGCGCCGCTCGGAGATGGAGCAACCGGTCGAGGACGAGCGATCTTCGGCAGGCCCGGACCTTCTCTCGTCGCGCCATGCGCTGGCCGCATCCATCTCGCGTGCATCATCGAGCATCCGGCGCCGACGGTCGAAGTCGACCGAGCGTCGGTTGTCGGGATCGACGAGGCTGTCGTCCCAGAGCTCGGTGCCCTGGTAGGTGTCGGGGAAGCCAGGCAGTGTGAGGCGCAGCGTGACTTGAGTGAGCGCGTTGACGTGCGCCGCCCGCTCGATCTCTGCGGCCAATGCCGACAGCTCGGCCGTGAGCTCTGGGTCCGCGAGCACGCCGGCAACGAAGTCCTCGACCTGCGACTCGTACCTGGGGTCGGGAGCCGTCCACGACGTGTGCTCCTTCGCCTCGCGCATCGCCTTGCGCACGTACTCGCTCGCTCGGTCGAGAGGGAGCGGATGCGCGCCAACCAGGGTCTGGAAGATGAGCGACCCGATCGCAGGATCGACAAGTGGGCCGCGCCACGGTGCGGTGTGCTGCCACCATCGCTCGATCGACGCGGTCCACTCTTCGGGCATCTCTGACAGCACCGCGAGGCGAGCCCGCACGTCCTCGCTCCGCTTCGAGTCGTGCGTTGCGGTCGACGTCATCGCCTCAGGCCACGAGGCGGCGCGCGCTTCCACCCAAGCATGAAAGTCGGCGACCGACATCGACGGCTGGTCCGGATCGCTCCCGACCTCGTTGGCGCTGAGGAGAGGACCCCAGGTGTAATGAGCGGCGTCCTCGTCGCCCTTCGCGACGGCGGAGCCCGTGAGCTGCTGCGCGCGGAGCGCGAGGTCGAGTGCCTCCGGCAGGTCGAGTTCGGCGAGCAGGACCGAGCGGAGCAGATCGAACAGCTCACCGTCGAGGTCCTGCCGAGCCTCGCGAGCACGGGCGATCGCGAGATCGACGTAGTTCATGTCGGCGAGCGTCTGTTCGACTTCGTCGCCGCGGACAGTCACGTAGCTGCGATACGCGGGCGCATGCACGATCGTCTCGCGGAGCGCTTCGCGGAGCTCGACTCGCGTGAAGTCGCGGGCCCGGCGACGCCGCGTGCACACCTGGACCAGCAGCGAGGTGAGCCGTTCGAGGTCGCTCGCAAGGCTCGATCGAAGACGCGAGCCTGCGCTTCATCTCTGACACCTCCCGATACCGCTGCGGCAGCCCCGTGAACGCGACGTACGCCTGGCGCAATCGTTCAGCGCCGTCACCGTCGACGAGCACGCCGCCGATGGCCGCGGCCGCGTCATATCCCGTCGTCCCCTCGACCGGCCAGGCCGGCAGTGGCTCGTCGCGGGAGAGGATCTTCTCCACGATGATGAGCACGTCGGGCCCGACGGCGGCGCGGAGGCGGTCGAGGTACGCGGCAGGGTCGCGAAGCCCGTCGACGTGGTCGATGCGGAGGCCGTCGACGATCCCGTCCCTCGCCCAGCCGATGACGAGCGCATGCGTCGCGGCGAACACATCGTCGCGTTCGCTGCGCAGCGCGATGAGTGAGTTGATGTCGAAGAACCGCCGGTAGTCGAGCTCTGATGCCGCCACGGTCCACTTCGCGAGCCGGTAGTGCTGGGCGTCGACGATCGCATCGAGCGCGTCGGCATCGCCGTTCACGCGGACCAGTGCCTTCTCGATCTCGGCCGGCACGTCCGGGTCGGCTGCTTCGACCTCCGCGAGCAACGTGAGTGCTTCGAGCGATCCCGCAGGATCGGCGATCTCGAGCACGTCGGCGAGGAAGACGAGTCGGCCGTGACCGAGCAGCTCCCCGACCTCGCGCAGCAGCGGCGTGAGTGAGGACGGCGCGACCGGGAGCTCTTGATCGTGGGCGCACACGACGAACGCGCCGTCGTCTCGTCTCGCCAGCCGGATGGTGCCGTCCTCGAGCGACCGGCCGTAGTGGTCGCCGAGGATCGGCAGCACCACTCGCGCCCGGGAGCGCTCGTCGTCGCTGTGCCAGTCGATGTCGAACCAGTCGGCGGTCGACGCCTGCGGGCCGAACGTCAGCACCTCCCACCACCAGCGGTTGCCGGGCCCGACGATCGACATGTGATGGGGCACGACGTCCACGATGAGCCCGAGGTCGTGCTCGGCCAGCGTGGCAACGAACCGGTCGAACGCCACGGCTCCACCCAGGTCGTCTCGCACCCTGGTCGGGTCGACGACGTCATATCCGTGGTCGCTGCCCTCGGCCGCCGCGAGGAAGGGGAGGTGTAGACGTGACTGACTCCGAGGTCCGCGAGGTAGGGAACGACCGCGCTCGCGTCGTCGAAGCCGAACGAGGGCCGCAGCTGCAGCCGGTAGCTCCCGGTCACGGGCCGTCGCGTCATCTGAGACGGACTACCCCGCGGCGTCGCGTTTAGACCTGCGGGCCACGAGGAAGGAACCCGGCGCAAGGCCTGGGAGACACGGCCTGTAGAGCTAGGAGGGGCATCGATGCCGGTGTGGCCCGGCGCACCGGCACCGCTCGGTGTGACGTACGACGGCGGCGGCGTGAACGTCGCCGTCTTCTCGTCGTCGGCCGAGATGGTCGAGGTGTGCCTGTTCGACGACGACGGCATCGAGACCCGGCTGCGACTTCCCGAGCGATCGGGTGACGTGTGGCACGGCTACCTGCCCGAAGTGCTTCCAGGCACGCGTTACGGGCTCCGGGTCAGCGGCCCCTTCGACGCCGGACGAGGCCTCCGGGCCAACCCGAACAAGCTGCTGCTCGACCCGTACGCCCGCGCCATCGAGGGCGACATCCAATGGGACGAGGCGGTGTTCGGCTATCGGTTCGATGACGGTCCGGACTTCATGAGCAACGAAGACAGCGCGCCCTTCGTCCCGCGCTGTGTGGTCGTCGACGAGGTCTTCAGCTGGGAGGGCGATCGCCTGCTGCGCACCCCGCTGGCGCGACCTCGTCATCTACGAGGCGCACGTCAAGGGAGCGACGCACTGTCACCCCGACATCGCCCCTGAGCGCCGCGGCACGTACCTCGGCATCGGCGACCCCGTGTTCATCGGCCACCTGCAGGAGCTCGGCATCACCGCACTCGAGCTGCTGCCGGTGCACCAGTTCGTGCATGACAAGCACTTGGTCGACCGGGGGTTGCGCAACTACTGGGGCTACAACTCGATCGGCTTCTTCGCTCCGCACAACGGCTATGCGTCGTCACACCGCGGTCAGCAGGTGCACGAGTTCAAGGAGATGGTGCTCGCACTGCACCAGGCCGGCATCGAGGTCATCCTCGACGTCGTCTACAACCACACCGCCGAGGGCAACGAACATGGCCCGACGCTCTCGTTCAAGGGCATCGACAACGAGGCCTACTACCGGCTCGTCCCGGGCGACCCGCGCTACTACATGGACTACACGGGCACGGGCAACAGCTTGAACATGCGCAACCCGTTCACGCTGCAGCTCGTGATGGACAGCCTTCGGTACTGGGTCACCGAGATGCACGTCGACGGGTTCCGATTCGACCTCGCCGCGACGCTCGCCCGCGAGCTGCACGAGGTGGACCGGCTCTCGCCTTCTTCGACATCATCCAGCAGGATCCGATCCTCAGCCGGGTGAAGCTCATCGCCGAGCCTTGGGACGTCGGCGAGGGCGGCTACCAGGTCGGCAACTTCCCGCCTGGGTGGGCCGAGTGGAACGGGCGCTACCGCGACGACGTCCGCGACTACTGGCGGGGTGAGGGCGGTCGGCTCGGCGAGCTCGCCTACCGGCTCACGGGCTCGAGCGACCTCTACCAGGGAGACAGCCGCCGACCGCATGCGAGCATCAACTTCGTCACCGCGCACGACGGCTTCACCGGTCGCGATCTCGTGAGCTACAACGAGAAGCACAACGACGCGAATGGCGAGGACAACCGCGACGGTGAGGACCACAACCGGTCGTGGAACTGCGGGGCCGAAGGCGCCAGTGACGATGCGGACGTCCTTGCGTTGCGCGGGCGACAGCAGCGCAACCTTCTCGCGACGCTGCTTCTCTCACAGGGCGTGCCGATGATCCTGGGAGGCGACGAGCTGGGTCGTACGCAGCTGGGGAACAACAACGCGTACTGCCAGGACAGCCCGATCAGCTGGACCGACTGGCAGGCGGCCGACTCCGAGCTGCTGGCCTTCGTCCGTCGACTCGTCGCGTTCCGTCGTGCCCATCCGGCGTTCCGGCGCAGCCGCTTCTTCCAGGGTCGTCCTCTCCGCGGCAGCACGATCACCGACGTCGCGTGGCTCTCGCCCGACGCGAGCGAGATGACCGACGAGCAGTGGGACGAAGGGCATGCGAAGTCGCTCGCGGTCTACCTGAACGGGAGCTCGGTCGATCTCGATCGCCGAGGAGAGGCGATCAACGACGACTCGTTCCTCCTGTTCCTGAACGCGCACGGCGAGCCGGTGAGGTTCCGCGTGCCGGATGCCCGCTTCGGAGAGGGATGGCACTGCGTGATCGACACGGCGGGCACCGAGCCGGCTGACGAGTCACTGGAGCTCGCTCCGGGCACCGAGGTCGACGTCGCGGGTCACTCGCTGCTCGTGCTGCAGGCGCCCGCGGATCGGTTGCGCGTGCCGCGGGAGGACTAGGGCCGCGAGCTAGGTGAACCGTCGCGGCGCGCGTGCCGGGAGGGTTGAAGACGCCTGGGATCGCGTCCGGGTTGTCGACGAGGACCTCGCCTTCGAGGCCATCGGGGTCGCGGAAGAAGACCGAGTACGACTCGCCGAAGTCGGTGACGAAGTCGTCAGCGGCCCCACGCTCCATCAGCCGGCGTCGGATCTCCTCGAACGCTTCTATGTCCTTGGCGCGCAGACCGATGTGGTCGATGCGCCCACGGCCGAACATCGGCACCTGGCGGGCTGCTTCCGCGTTGCCCTCGATGTCGAAGACGTTGAGCATCGTGCCGTCACCGATGTCGACGATCGACATGCGGAAGGGGGTCTCCCCGTGAAGCTGGCGCTCGTCGTTGACGACCGTCGCCTCGAACACGTCCCTGTAGAACGCATGCAGGCGGTCAGTGTCACTCGTGAGGGTCGCGACGTGATTGATGCCCTTCAGCAACATGCTGCGAGCGTAGGTCAGGGATTGTGTTGCCCTCGTCGGGGTACAGGCCGACCATGTTCCTCTTTCTGATTGCCGCCGTCATCGCCATCGTTGGCGTCGTCCAGCTCTTCCAAGGCCAGATCTTGTTCGGGCTGGTGCTGCTCGTCGTCGCGTGCCTCGTGGGCCCCGGCGGCTACAGCGTCTTCCGCTCGCGACACGCCTGAGGGTTGCGGTAGCCGCCTTTCGGTCGGCTGAGGCTCGCGGCGAATACTCTCGCTCGGTGCCCAAGCCGGTGATCATGGCGGTCGATGATGACCCTGCCGTCCTGAAGGCGATCACCCGCGACCTGCAGGCCCGCTACGCGGAGGACTACCAGGTCGTCAGCATGCCGTCGGCGCCTCCGGCGTTGGCACGCCTCGGCGGGTATGCCCTGAAGAACCGGCAGGTCGCGATGATCGTCTCCGACCAGCGCATGCCGACGATGACCGGCATCGAGCTGCTCGAGCGAGCCAAGCGCGAAGCGCCCGAGGCGAAGCTGGTCTTGCTCACGGCGTACGCCGACACCGATGTCGCGATCAAGGCCATCAACGACATCAAGCTCGACCACTACTTGACGAAGCCCTGGGACCCGCCCGAAGACAAGCTGTATCCGGCGCTCGACGATCTGCTCGACGACTGGTGTCGAAGCCATCCTGATGACGACCGCGCACCGGTGCGCATCGTCGGTCACCGTTGGTCCGAGCGCAGCCATGAGCTCAAGACGTTCCTCGCGCGGAACTACGTCCCCTACCGATGGCTCGACCTCGAGCGTGACGAAGAGGCGCAGCGCCTCCACGACCTCGCGCACGCGCTGCCGGCCGATCTCCCGCTCGTGCTCGTCACCGACGGCGATCCGCTGCGGTCACCGACGACCCTCGACGTCGCATCCGCGCTCGGCTTGCGCACGACCGCGGAGAAGCCGCTGTACGACCTCTGCATCGTGGGAGCGGGACCCGCGGGGCTCGCTGCCGCGGTGTACGGCGCATCTGAGGGTCTCGACGTCGTGCTCGTCGAGGGCCACGCGCCCGGCGGTCAGGCCGGGCAGAGCGCAGCGATCGAGAACTACCTCGGGTTCCCTCGCGGCCTGTCCGGCGCGGACCTCGCGGCGCGGGCCATGGATCAGGTCCGCAAGTTCGCGGCCGAGGTGGTGCTGGCTCGCGAGGTGGTCGGGTTCGAGGCTCGGGGGCCAGTGCGCGCGGTGCGCTTCGACGACGGCACCGAGATCGAGGCGCGGGCGTTGCTCGTCGCATCAGGTTGCTCGTACAGGCGCCTCGAGGCGCCGGGGATCAGCGAGCAGACGGGGCGGGGCGTGTACTACGGGGCGAGCGCATCGCAGTTCGCGTCGGTCGAGGGTGACGACGTCTATGTCATCGGAGCGGCGAACTCGGCCGGGCAGGCGGTCGTGAACCTCGCGCGGTTCGCCCGACGTGTGGTGCTGCTGGTGCGGGCCGACTCGCTCGAGGCGA
This sequence comes from uncultured Acidimicrobiales bacterium, assembly GCA_963726495.1. Lineage (GTDB taxonomy): Bacteria > Actinomycetota > Acidimicrobiia > Acidimicrobiales > DATKAS01 > DATKAS01. The sequence continues at coordinate 29,668 of CAVSCP010000006.1, read as the reverse complement.
GCATGTCGCACTACCTCACCGAGCAGATCAGAGCGACGCCCAACGTCGAGGTGCGCCTGCAGACCGAAGTCGTCGGCGGGATGGGCGGTGACCATCTCGAGGGCCTCAGCCTCGCCGACCACCGCGATGGCACGAAGACCGACGTCGAGACGAACTGGCTGTTCGTGTTCATCGGCGCGGAACCGCGGACGGACTGGCTCGGTCACGACGTCGCCCGCGACGACAAGGGGTTCGTGATGACCGGGCGAGACCTCCCTCGAAGGAAGGGATCTCCGCGATGGCCGCTCGAGCGCATCCCGTTCATGCTCGAGACGAGCGTGCCGGGCGTGTTCGCTGCGGGCGATGTCAGATTCGACTCGATGAAGCGGGTTGCGTCTGCCGTCGGTGAAGGCGCGATGTCGGTGCACCTGGTGCATCGCTACCTGGCGACGATCTGATGCTGGCCGACGAGCTGCGCCCGATCTTCCTCTTCGACGGGCTGACTGACGCGCAGCTGGCTGATCTCGCTGCGGTCGGCGAGAAGGTCGCGTTCGAGGCCAGCGAGGAGCTGTTCAAAGAGGGTGATCCCGCCGACTTCTGGTGGGTCTTGCTCGACGGCACGGTCCAGATCGTGCGCAGGGCGGGGCGGTCGGAGCCGGTCGTGATGACGACGATGGAGCGGCCGGGCCAGTGGGCCGGCGGCTTCCAGGCGTGGGCCGATGCGAGCTACCTGGCGACTGGCCGCGGCGAGGTCGCGGGCCACATCTTCAGGGTTCCGGCTGCCGAGCTCGGCCGGCTCGCCGACGAGTGGACGCCGTTCGGCGTGCACATGATCAAGGGCTTCTTCCAGACGGTGCGGAGCATGGACACGCTCTCTCGCCAGCGTGAAGAGCTGATCAAGCTCGGCGAGATGTCGGCACGGCTCGCACACGAGATCAACAACCCCGCCTCGGCTGCCGCGCGGTCCGTCGACGCGCTCAGCGCCACGTGCGACTCGATGCTCTCGTCGTTGGTGCAGCTCTCACAGCTGTCCTTGTCCTCGGACCGCTTCGTCGCCATCGACGCGCTGCGGCGGGAGGTCGATCCGTCGGCCGCACGTGACGCAGGGGCGGTGGCCGATGCCGAGGAGGAGCTCTCCGATTGGCTGTCGGACCGCGGCGTGAGCGCAGGGTGGCGCATTGCTCCCCCGCTCGCGGCTGCCGGCGTCGACGTCGCGTGGTGCGAACGTGCCGCGGCGATCCTCGAGGGCGACACGCTCGAGCCGGGCCTCGAGTGGGTCGCGAACACGCTCGCGAGCCAAGCCCTGCTCGCGGAGATGAAGAGCTCGACCGGACGAGTGTCCGAGCTCATCGACGCGGCGAAGTCGTACTCGCAGATGGATCGTCCGTCGATGCAGACAACCGACGTGACCGAGGGCATCGAGAGCACGCTCGTGATCCTCAGGGCGAAGATCACCGACCGCGTCAAGGTCGAGCGTGACTACGCCCCCGACGCGCCCGCGTCTTCGCGAGTCCGGGCGCCCTGAACCAGGTGTGGACGAACCTCATCGCGAACGCGATCGACGCGATGGAGGGTGAAGGCACGTTGCGACTGACGACACGGGCCGAGCCCGACCGTCTCGTCGTCGAGGTGACCGACAGCGGGCCCGGGATGCCTCCGTACGTGCAGAGCCGGGCGTTCGAGCCGTGGTTCACGACGAAGGATGTCGGGAAGGGCACCGGGCTCGGACTCGACATCTCGCACAGGATCGTCGTCGACATGCACCACGGCGAGATCTCCATCCACTCGACGCCGCGCGGCACGACGATGCGGGTCAGCCTGTTGCGGCCGCCGGGCTGAGCCTCACCATCACGACGCCGTTCGCGAACGTGCGGCTCTCGACGAGCGTGAGGTCGAGGTGCACGCCGTCGCGGAACAGGCGCCGCCCTTCGCCGATCACGACGGGGTGCATGTAGAGCCGGTACTCGTCGATGAGGTCGTGGGCGATGAACGTCGCGGCGAGATCGGCGCCACCGACGGTCATGTCGCCGCCGGGCTCGGACTTCATCTTGCGGATCTCGTCCGGATCGACTTCGCGCATGAGCGTGGCGTTCGGCCCGACCCGCTCGAGGGTGCGCGAGACCACGATCTTCGGGGTCTCACGCCAGATGCCAGCGAACTCCCTGACCGGCGCTGGCGCATTCGGATCGGCGTCCGCCGTCGGCCAGAAGCCCTCCATGAGCTCGTAGTTCACGCGGCCCTCGATGAACGTGCTCATCCCCCGCAGCTCGTCGTTGAAGTGCTGGTGCAGCTCCTCGCTGATGAGGTGCCAGCTGAGGTCGTGGTCCGGCCCCTCGAAGTAGCCGTCGAGCGACACCGACATCATGAAGATCAGCTTTCGCATCAGCCGACGAGCTCGATGCCGTTGCGGTGACGCACCGCGAGGTCTGCGTACGCCGACGGATTCGTCTGCACCCAGAACTCGGCGGGTGTGCCGGCGATCTCACGCTTCACCACGGCGGGCGATCCCGCCGCGAGCACACCCGGAGGGATGTCGGCGTTCGCGGCGACGAGCGAGTGCGCGGCGACGAGGGTGCGAGCGCCGACCCGCGCACCGTCGAGCACCGTGGTGCCGTTCGCGATGAGCGCCTCCTCCCCGATGGTTGCCCCGTGCACGACGCAGATGTGGGCGACCGTCGCCCGCTCGCCGATCTCGGTGGGCATGTCGGGCGGCCCGTGCAGCAGCGAGTTGTCCTGCACGTTCGCGCCACGACGGATGATCACCGGCGAGTAGTCAGCCCGGATCACGACGCCGTACCAGACCGAGGCGCCGCTCTCGACCGTGACGTCGCCGATGAGCGTCGCGGTGGGAGCGATGAACGCGTCAGGGGCGATCGTGGGCGACTTTCCTTCGAACGAGAAGAGGGGCATGCGGCCGACCGTAGCCCCACGATTTCGGTACAACGAGCGGGACGATGTAACGCGGCGTCCACCTCGTGCGATGTACCCCGTGCGATGCGACCTGCCCGTGCTACGCCAAGCCGTCGCGCCCGAGCGACGGCGGGCGGGCCGCTTCGCGCTAGAGCGCTGGAGGCTCCCGTCTGGCGGGTAGTGGCGGGAGCCTTCAGTGTGCACACGCCTCACGGCGGGGCGGTCCTGTGAGGATCAGGCTCGCTCGGTCGGCAAGTCGCCCCGCGCTCCTCTGGGCGATCTCGCGGCGCGACTCGACGCTCGTCCTCATGCGCGGCGAGTTCGATCTCGACGCTCGCCGAGACCTCCATGGCGAGGTCGGCTCGCTTCTGTCCACCTCCCCCGCCGAGATGGTGATCGACATGGCCGGCGTGCGGTTCCTCGACGCCGGCTGGTCGGGAGTGGTCGCGCAGCTGCACCACCGCGTCGTGCGTCAAGGCGGCGGCACGATGCGGATCTCCGCGGTGTCACCGATCGCGCACCGAGTGCTCGACCTCTGCGGCCTCACGTCGCTCGGCGGCCTCGAGCTCTCCGCGCCACACTGAGCCGCAGCCGACCTCAGACCGGGGCTAAGCTCGGGTGGAGTGCGTTCCAAAGCCAGCCTCGTCAGCGGCGCCGGCGAGGCCACAGCTTGCCGAAGGCGAGCGCGGCGTAGACGAGGGTGTTGAAGCCGACGAAGACGCCGAGCAGCACGAACCAGCGGCTGCTCGTGCAGGCTCGACGTGGCCAGGACGGTCACGGCGGTGGGGCCGCGACGGTGGCGGCGTTCCAGTGCTTGGAGCGGCCGAGGGCGATGTCGAGGAGCGACTTGACGTAGACGAGCTGCAGGAAGATGGCGTAGCCGAGCTCGATCAGCAGGGGCGCGGCGAGCAGGCGGGCGCGCCAGCCGCCGGGCCACACGGTGACGGTGCGTTCCACGGCGAACAGGGCGCCGACGAGCACCCAGAAGACGACGACGATGAACAGACCGAAGGCGAGGTAGGACAGCACGGTGAGGGCGAGGTAGGCGGCGAGGGCGAGGACGCCGTAGCCGAGCGCGAACTGCTGGGTCCAGTATCGGGCCGTCGCCGAAGAGATGCCGTACATGCCGATGTTCTCGAGCGCGCCCCGCTGCCAGCGTTGCCGTTGATGCCACAGGTCGCGCCAGGTCGGCATCAGCTCGGTGCGCACCCGACAGCCTCGAGGTGAGACGATGCCGGCGCCCGAGCGTCTTCAGCGCGAGCGTCAGCTCGTTGTCTTCGGTGAGCGAGTAGGTGTCGTAGACGTCGCCGCGGACTCCGGGCAGCACGGATCCCCGGGCGTCGGCGACAGCCGCCAGGGCGTCGGCACGAAACACCGACGCCGTGCCGGTGAGCACGAACACCCGGCCTTGCCGTCGGGAGATGTCGCGCCCGTAGCGGAGGTACTCGTTGCGCTGCAGCTGCGCGAGCAGCCCGGGGGAATCGTCACCGACGAACACCCCGCCGACAGCATCGAGGTCCGGGGACGCATCGAACTCCGCCTCGGCCCGCTCGAGGAAGTCGTCGACCATGACGGTGTCGGCGTCCATCACGAGCACGGCATCCAACGGTCCGAACGTGGGCAGCAACCGGGCGAGCAGCTGGTTGAGGCCGCCCGCCTTGCGGTGACGATTGTCGACCGTCGTGTACACCTCGGCCCCGTTGGCCCGTGCGACCTCCGCGGTCGCGTCGGTGCAGTTGTCGGCGATCACCCAGACCGCCGCAGGCGGGCGCGTCTGACGACGCAGCGACTGCAGCGTGGCCGCGATGTGGTGCTCTTCGTTGCGAGCGGGAATGAGCGCGGTGACCGAGATCGATCCCTTGAGACGACTGCGTGTCGCCTCGGCGCGCAGCGGTCGCGCGGCTGCATCACGGATACGCCGAGCCGGGCGCGTCACCCGCTTGGCCGCCCAAGCATCGAGGCCCAACACGAGGACAACTGCCGCGACCACGGTGATCAGTGCCGCCGACCACCAGCCTCGGAGAGGGCGTCGCGTAGACCACGAGCACGATCGACGGGTCCGATCGACACCCGCTTTGCCACGGGCGCGTTCACGCCGCTGCGAGCGGCCAGCAGCATCGCCGCCGCCATCGCGACCAGGCCGCCCCCGAAGAGCAGCCCGGGCACGGCCCTCACAAGCCAAGACGGATCTGCATCCTCCTCGGCGGGCTTCACAGAGTCAGAGTGGGTCAAGTGGTCGCGATCGGGTGAGCGGGCGCCACGGTTGTGGTCGACGGCGAGGTGGTGGTCGCCGCCGCAGTCGTGCCAGGCGCCGCGGTAGTCGTCGTGGTTGTCGCCGACGGCGGGAGCGCGGCGATTGCCTGCCTGGAGGGCCGCCATCGTCGCGGTGTCGACCGTGCCCGTCGGCTCGAGCCCAGAAGTGGTCTGGAACTGCTTCAGGGCGTCGGTGAGCTCAGGAGTCCACTTTCCGTCGACCGGACCGGAGTAGTACCCGAGCAGCTTCAGCACGCTCTGCAGCGCGGCGGTCTGCAGGCTCGCCTTCGCGAGCTTCTTCTCGAGCGCGAGCGCGGTGGCCTGGTCGACGAAGCCCGTGACAGGCAGGCCGCTGTCGGTCTGCAGCTGCTCGACCGCCGCAAGGGTGATCGGGCCGTAGATGCCGTCTACCGCGCCGTTGTAGTAGCCCGCGGTGGCCAGGTCGGTCTGCAGCTCCACCGAGTAGGCGGTGATCTGCTTCACTGCCTCGGCCTGCTGGGCATCGGTCAGGCAATTCGGCGTCCAGAAGCAGCTTCGACCACGCCACCTCGAGAGCGAACGCCGCCGAGTTGAACGCGGCCGTGGCCTGCAGCAACGGGGTCGAGTCGTTGATGCCGGCCGTCGCGGTCTGGAAGTCGGCCTCCGCCTGCTTCACGCGAGTGATCGTGGCCGGCGGTACGAGCGTGGTCGTGGTCGGCGGCGCGGCGGTCGTCGCACCGGCGCTTCCGGCGGCGGACTGGGCTGCCGCAAGCGCGGCTTGCGCGTCAGCCAGGTCCTGCTGGGCCTTCGTGACGTCGCTCTGCGCGGCGTCGACCGCGGTCGCCGACGTGGTCACTGCTTCCTTGGGTGCCGTGAGGTCGGCACCGCCGGTCTTGACGTCGCCGACAGTGGCCTTGCTGTCGGGAGTGAAGAGCTTGCCGTAGCGATCGAGCACCGCCACGTAGTCCGAAGCGTCGCTGCAGAGCTGCTTCTGCGCAGACGTCAGCGAACCGTTGGCCGTGTCGAGGTTGCCCTGCGCGGTCGTCACCTGCGCTTGCGCGGCAGCGACGGGGTCTGCCGGCGCCGTAGCCGCAGTCGCAGTCGTCCCGGTCGAGCTCCCCGAGTCGTCGCCACATGCCGCGAGCACAACTGCGACACCTGCCGCGATCGCCGCGCACCGGACGAACGTCCGACCTCGCGAATGTTGCGAATGCCTTCCTGCTTGCCGCATCTCTTTCCTCCTTGCGTGAGGACGCGTCGTGCGATGTGGGGGTGGGCTGGCACGACTGCGCGGTCTTCAGGTGCTCTTCAGCTTGCAAGGAGGCTACGCGGCCCTCGTCGCGGATCCGCGGTCATCGCGCATTCCCCCAGGTCTACGCGCTCGCGGCGACTCGACGGTCTCGTGTCTGCTTCCAGAGCAGATCGATGACGATGCTCACCACGAGGATCGCGACGAGGGTCACCGCGGTCGCTGGTTCGTCGACGAGCGTCGTGAACGTGAACGTCACCAGCACGGTCACGGTGCTCGCGATGCCAAGCAGCAAGATCGCCGCGTTGGCGCCGGTCTCACGCCGCACCCGAAGGTGAGCCGCGGTGATCAACGTGAACACGCACAGCGCGATCGCACTGCCGATCGACGCGATGGAGCGTCAAGTCGAAGCCGACGGCGAGGACGATGGCGATCACGGCGGTGAGCAGGATGCCCACCGGCGCCCGTCCCGCGACGCGTCGACCGAGCTCGGGCGGGAACTGGCGCTTCGCCGCCATGTCTTCGCACAGCCCAGCGGCCGGGTAGAGGCCAGCGTTCGTCGCGCCCGAAGTCGCGAACAGTGCCGTGACCGTCATCAACCAGTAGCCCGCCCGGCCCAGGGTGGGCTCGGCAGCAACCGCCAGCGCGGTGCCGCCGGAGTCGATCACCTCCTGGACGGTGAGCGTGCCGAACACCCCGAGCGAGACGGCGACGTAGATGACGGTCGCGATGCCGAGCGCGAGGTAGATCGCGCGAGGCAGCTCGCGGGAAGGGTGCTTCAGGTCCTTCGCGGTGAACGTCACCACGCCGAATCCCAAGAACGCGAAGAACGTCAACGCGACGCTCGAAACGATGTCTTTCACGGGCGGATACCCGGACGGGGCCAGCAGGTCGATCTGGATGTTGGCGAGAGTCGTCACCGCGAACAACGACAGGATGCCGATCACGACGATGACGATCACTGTCTGAACTCTCGCAACCGCGCGCGAACCGACGACGTTGAGGAGCGTCATCGCCGCCACCAGCAGCACGGCGAAGAACTTGAGCCAGGCTTGACTCCCGTTGGCGACCGCCTCGCTCGCGTAGCTGCCGAACGACACCGCGACCATTCCCGTGATGATTGCGTTGGCGGCCAGCAGCAACCAGGCGATCACACCTGTGACGTGGCCATCGCCGAAACCTCTCGATACGTACTCGAGCATCCCGCCCGCCGAGGGGTAGCGAGCGCCGAACTTCGCGAAGGAATACCCCTGGAGCCCGGCGACAGCACCGGCGATCAGGAACGAGACCCACACCGCCGCGCCGGCGACCTCCCCTGCGGCTCCCAGCAGCGAGAAGATGCCCGCGCCGACCATCGCCCCGACGCCGATGAACGCCGCCTGGCGGACCCCAAGCACCCTCGGCTCGCGCGCGGGTACGGTCTCCGCCCCACCTGCAGTCGACACGAGAGAACCCTAACGGCGAGGTTGCGAGGACCTGGGCATCGTTGCCTGTTATTCACCCGGTCGGGTTACATTCCGCTCCGCGCGCCGGAAGCCGGAAAGAGAGGACCGTCGAATGCTGAACCTGCGCAACCGCAGCTTCCTGAAGGAGATCGACTTCGAGCCTCAGGAGCTTCGGTTCCTCTTGCAGCTCTCGGAGGCCCTGAAGATCGCCAAGTACGCCGGCACCGAGAGGAAGCGCCTCGACGGCAAGGAGATCGCGTTGATCTTCGAGAAGACGTCGACTCGTACACGGTCGGCGTTCGAGGTCGCCTCGTTCGATCAGGGCGCACACGTCACCTACCTCGATCCGTCGGGGTCGCAGCTCGGGCACAAGGAGTCGGTGGCCGACACGGCGCGCGTGCTCGGCCGGATGTACGACGCGATCGAGTTCCGCGGCAACAGCCAGACCGATGTCGAGGTGCTGGCCGAGTACGCCGGCGTCCCCGTCTACAACGGACTGACCGACGAGTGGCACCCCACCCAGATGCTGGCCGACTTCCTCACGATGCACGAGGCGAGCGGGAAGCCCTACGACGCGTTGGCCTACGCCTTCGTCGGCGACTGCCGCTTCAACATGGGACGGTCGCTGCTCGTGATGGGCGCGCTGATGGGTGCCGACGTGCGCCTTGCTGGTCCCGGATCGCTCGCGCCCGCCGGATGACGTCGTCAAGATCGCCCGCGAGATCGCGTCGCGCACAGGTGCGACCATCACGATCACCGACGACGTGACATGCTGCCGTCGCAGGGGTCGACTTCGTGCACACCGATGTGTGGGTCTCGATGGGTGAGGCGAAGACTGTCTGGGATGAGCGGGTGCAAGCTGCTGGCGCCGTACCAGGTGAACGCTGCGCTGCTCGGCGCGACCGGCAACCCGAAGGCGAAGTTCATGCACTGCCTTCCCGCGTTCCACGACCCGAACACGGTCGTCGGCCGCGAGATGATGGAGCACACCGGCATGAGCGAAGGTCTCGAGGTCACGGGCGAGGTGTTCGAGTCGCCGGCCAGCATCGTGTTCGACCAGGCCGAGAACCGGCTGCACACGATCAAGGCGCTGCTCGTCGCCACGCTCGGCGCCTGAGGCCCGGCATGCGCATCCTCGTCGCCCTCGGCGGCAACGCGCTGCTCGAAGCGCGGCGAGCCGATGACGGCGGACATCCAGCGCGCCAACATCCGCGTCGCAGCAACGTCACTGGCACCGCTCGCCGCCGACCATCAGCTGGTGCTCTCCCACGGCAACGGCCCCCAGGTGGGGTTGCTCGCCCTTCAGGCCGCGGCGTACAAGGACGTCGAGCCGTATCCGCTCGACGTGCTCGGCGCCCAGACCGAGGGGATGATCGGCTACCTGATCGAGCAGGAGCTCGGCAACCTGCTGCCGGCCGAGGTTCCGTTCGCCACGATCCTGACGATGATCGAGGTCGACGCGAACGACCCGGCGTTCGACGATCCGACCAAGTTCGTCGGGCCGATCTACGACGACGCCGAAGCAGAGCGCGCTGGCCGCCGAGAAGAGCTGGGTGTTCAAGCGCGACGGCGAGCACTTGCGCCGCGTCGTCCCCTCGCCCCCGCCGAAGCGGATCTTCGAGATCCGTCCGATCCGCTGGCTGCTGGAGCACGATGTGCTCGTGATCTGCGCCGGCGGCGGGGGCATCCCGACCACGTGGGTGGCAGGCCGCGAGCGCACACTCACCGGCGTCGAGGCGGTGATCGACAAGGACCTCGCCAGCGAGCTGCTGGCCCGCGAGGTCGACGCCGACCTGTTCGTGATGGCCACCGACGTCGACGGCGTCTACGACGGCTGGGGAACGCCGCAGCAGCGTCGACTCGACCGCGTGACACCTGAGGAGCTCCGCTCGATGGACTTCGCCGCGGGATCGATGGGCCCGAAGGTCGAGGCAGCGGCGCGCTTCGTCGAAGCGACGGGCAAGCGCGCGGCGATCGGCGCGCTCGCGGACATCGAGCAGATCGTCGACGGGACGCGCCGGCACGAGCGTCGTGACCGCGGCGGACCGAGGAGGAACGGTGATGGCTGAGTTCGGGGTGCACTCTGAGGTGGGCAAGCTGCGCAAGGTGATGGTCCACCGGCCGGACCTCAGCCTGCAGCGGCTCACACCGACGAACCACGACGAGCTGCTCTTCGACGACGTGCTGTGGGTGGAGCGGGCCCAGTACGAGCACGACCAGTTCGTCGCGCGGATGCGCGAGCGGGGCGTCGAGGTCTTCCTGCTCTCCGAGCTGCTCGCCGAGGCGCTCGCGGCGAGTGACGAGGCACGCATGCGGCTCATCGAGCTCGTCGCGTCGGAGTACACCGTCGGCTGGTCGCTTGTCGACGAGATCCGCGCGCTGCTCGGGGCCCTCGCGCCGGAGCAGCTGGCCACGCACCTGATCGGCGGACTGACCGTCGCAGAGGCCGGTCTCGACCTGCGCAAGGCAGCCGAGGTCTCGTTGATCGGCGCTGCCATCGACGACACGAGCGCGTTCGTGCTCCCCCCGCTGCCGAACACGCTGTTCACCCGCGACTCGTCGTGCTGGATGTACGGCGGGGTGTCGGTCAACCCGATGTACTGGCCGGCCCGCCGGCGCGAGGCCTACAACGTCGCAGCGATCTACCAGGCGCACCCGATGTTCTCCGGCGCGGACTTCGAGTTCTGGTATCCGCAGCGAGGGGCCGGACGGCCGATTCGAGACCGCCGACTTCGGCCTCTCGTCGCTGGAGGGCGGCGATGTCATGCCGATCGGCAACGGCGTCGTGCTCATCGGCATGAGCGAGCGCTCGCAGGGACGCATGATCGAACAGGTCGCGAAGGCGCTCTTCGCCAAGGGCGGCGCCGAGCGGGTGATCGCCTGCGTGATGTCCAAGGACCGCGCGCACATGCACCTCGACACGGTGTTCACGCTGCTCGACCGCGACAAGGCGACTGCCTACCCGAAGGTCGTCGCCGAACATCCGGGCGATCAGCCTGCGGCCGGGCGCGACGCGAGGGCGACTTCCATGTCACGGTCGAGCCTGACTTCATCGGCGCGGTTGCCGACGCTCTGGGCGTGAAGAAGCTCCACGTGGTCGAGACCGGTGGCGACGCGTACCAGCAGGAGCGCGAGCAGTGGGATGACGGCAACAACGTCGTCGCGCTCGAGCCGGGCGTCGTGGTTGCCTACGAGCGCAACACCTACACGATCGCCAAGATGCGCGAGGCCGGCGTCGAGGTCATCGAGATCGCGGGCTTCGAGCTCGGCAAGGGCCGCGGCGGCGGCCACTGCATGACCTGCCCGCTGCTGCGGGATCCGATCTGAGGCGAGGACGGATGCTGGACTTGGGGTGGGTCCGCTGGGTGCGTGGGGGTGATCGCGGTGCTGGCGATCGTCGCTCTCCTGGCCTGGGCACGCAACGATCCTGGGGTCGGCGGACGGTTCCCCGATCCGCCGAGCTCGAGCTCGCTGGTAACGGGTCACCGTGTCTACTGAGGCGCCGTCTACTGACCCGCCCGACCGAGGCGCCGGCGAAGCCTCGGTTCACGCTTCCCTCCGCGTACACGATCCTCTTCGCGCTGATCGTCCTCACCGCGATCGCGACGTGGATCATCCCGGCCGGCCGGTACGACCTCGACCCCGCGGGCTCCCCCATCCCCGGCACCTACCACGAAGTGCCGTCGACGCCGTCGCGGATCATCGTCGACTCGCTCAAGGCGCCGGTCAACGGTCTGTACGGCATCCAAGACCCGACCACGGGCAACGTCGACGTGTTCAACAGCGGGGAGCTGTTCGGTGCGATCGACGTCGCGCTCTTCATCCTCGTCATCGGCGGGTTCATCGCCATCACGATGAAGACCGGCGCCATCCAGGCCGGCATCGCGCTTGATCGTGCGCCGCCTCCACGGGCGAGAGCGATTGCTGATCCCCATATTGATGACCGTGTTCGCCATCGGCGGCACGACGTTCGGCATGGCCGAGGAGAGCCTCGCCTTCTACGCGCTCGTCATCACCGTGATGATCGCCGCGGGCTACGACGCGCTCACCGGAGCGCTGATCGTCCTCCTCGGCTGCGGCATCGGCGTCATGGGTTCCACCGTCAACCCCTTCGCCACCGGCATCGCGTCCGGCTTCGCCAACATCTCACTGACCGACGGTCTCGGTCTGCGCCTCGTCATCCTGATCCTCGGCCTCGCCGTGGGCATCTGGTTCGTGCTGCGCTACGCGGAGCGGGTGCGCCAGCGATCCGACGACGTCGCTCGTCTACGACATGCGAGCGGCGAACGAGGAGTTCTTCAGTGTCGGCGGCGACCACCGATTCCGGTGAGATCGTGCTCACGGGCACGCACAAGGTCGTCCTGGTCCTGTTCGGCCTGGCCTTCGCCGTCATGGTCTACGGCGTCATCCCGTGGGAAGACCTCAGCATCGGCGTCCCCACGCTGTGGTGGTGGTTCCCCGAGATGACCGCGTCGTTCCTTCTGTTCGCGATCCTGATCGGCGTCGTGGGCAAGATGAACGAGACCGAGCTGACGACGACCTTCGTCGAAGGAGCTCGGGACCTCGTGGGTGTTGCTCTCATCATCGGCATCGCCCGCGGCATCACCGTCATCATGAACAACGGGCAGATCACCGACACGGTGCTGCACTGGGCGGAGCAGGCCCTGGGCGACGTCGGCGAAGCCGGCGTTCGCGATCGTGATGTACGGCATGTTCCTGCCGTTGTCGTTCCTCATCCCGTCGTCGTCGGGGCTCGCGACGGTGGCGATGCCGATCATGGCTCCTCTCGCCGCCTTCGCCGGTGCCGACACGAGCCTCGTCGTCACCGCGTATCAAAGCGCGTCCGGCCTGGTGAACCTGGTGACCCCGACCTCGGCCGTGGTGATGGGCGGTCTCGCGATCGCACGCGTCCCCTACGGCAAGTACCTCCGCTTCGTGTGGCCGCTGCTCGCGATCCTGGCGGGGATGACAGTCGTCGTGCTCGCCGTCGGCGCGGTGCTCTGAACGCTCTCACCAGCGGCTACCAAACGAATGGGACCAGCCGCTTCCGGCTCGCCGCGTAGCGCTGGTATCGGCCACCGAGATCTCGCGACAGAGCGCGCTCTTCCACGGTGATGCGGTAGACGAGGCCCGTCGTGATCGCGCTCGTCAGCACCACGAGCGAGGCCCAGTTGTTGATCGCGAAGCCGATGCCGATGATGGCGATGATGAGCCCCGCGTAGCCGGGGTGTCGGATCACCCGATATGGACCTGCAGCGATGACCGGCTGGTCTTGGCTCGTCTGCACCGTGAACGTGAAGTAGCGGCCGAGGGTGCGGAAGCTCCACACACGCAAACCGATCCCGCACCACAGCACGACGAGGCCGATCGATGCGGCGATCGTCTCGCTCCCGATCGTCGCCGACGGAAGCCACCTGTTCGCTCGAGCGGCCGCGAGCGCGCCGACGACCACCGAGACACGGATCGCGACAGCGCTTCCTCGATCGCCCGATCTGGCCTCTGACCTCCGCTGCATGGCTTGCCGAGCCTCGAAGAACAGCCACACGAGTGCACTGAGGAGAAGGAGTGCGCGGACCAACGGGGAGATGGTCGCAAGCATCGCAGCGGCGGCGGACCTTGGGACCGCGAGCGAAAGGGTTTGCAGGTTTGCAGCTCGCAGGCGCTGGGAATGATCGCACCACTGATCAAGGAGGGGGGCATCAGTGGACGCGTTCAGCGAGCGACGGCTCGGAGCCGCCATCGTCGAAGTCCTTCGCGGCCGGTCGTGGGTCCGCGCCCGCACGGTGGCGTGCGCTCTCGCTGCGGAGGGCTTCGGCCCGCTCGAGCCGCTGAGCCGGCACGTCCTCCCGATGTTGGAGATCCTGCACATGGCGGGAGAGGTCGAATGCCTGTCGGCTCTCGGGACGTCTGGACGGTCGAGCTACTGGCGGCTGCCGGTCGTCTCGGCCGAGGTCGTCGCCTGAGAGACGAGCTGCGGGTGTAACGCGACGGGTCGTCCGAGCGATCTAGAGCGTGCGGCCCGCCCGGGTCCCTCTGCTGTCTCGCGACTGCTCGGCCGGGCGGGCCGCAAGTTGCTCGTCGCAGCCCTACCGCGGCATCGGGTGCAGGCGGCGGAGCTGCTCGGCAGTGACGGTGGCCGTGCCGACCTGCGCCGGCGCCATTGCCGTTAACGTTCGTTCACCACGCGGGCGAGAGAGGGTGAAATCCTTGAGCGATACGGTCGTGGGCACGGAACAGGTGCCGATCGCACCCGACCTCTTCACGGAGGGCGAGGAACCTCAGCTCATCGGCAGCCGCTGCGGCGCGTGCGGAGTCGTGACGTTCCCTCGTCAGGGCGGCTGCGCACGGTGTGGTGCGGCCGACATGCGAGACGAGCCCCTCCACCGTCGCGGCACGCTCTACACGTGGACCACGCAAGGGTTCATGCCCAAGGAGCCCTACCTCGTCGACGCGACGGACGAGCCGTTCGCGCCGTACCTCCTCGGCTACGTGGAGCTGCCGGAGCAGGTGCGTGTCGAGGGACGACTGATCAACTGTGATCTCGAATCGGTGCACATCGGCATGGAGATGGAGCTGACCCTGTTTCCGCTTCGCCACGACGAAGCGGGGCGCGAGGTGATGATGTACGCGTTCCAGCCGGTCGCGAACGGAGGAGCCTCCTGATGGATGTCGCAATCGTGGGGATCGGGATCCACCCCTTCGGCCGGTTCCCGGGAGTCACTGGCGATCAGATGGGCGCAGTCGCGGTGCGCGCCGCGCTCGCCGACGCCGGTGTCGCGTGGAAGGACATCCAGTTCGCGTACGGCGGCAGCATGGGTGCGACGCTCGGCCACCAAGACGTCGGCTCCGCCGACACGCTCGTCAACGACCTGGGCATGACGGGCCTTCCGTTCGTGAACGTCGCGAATGGCTGTGCCACCGCCGGTTCGGCGTTGTCCGTCGCCGCGCACACCATCGGTGCGGGCGCGTTCGACCTCGGTCTCGCGGTCGGCTTCGACAAGCATCCTCGTGGTCACTTCAACGCGGATGCCGGGACCATCGGTCTGCCGTCGTGGTACGGCGAGGCCGGCTTCATGGTCACCACCCAGTTCTTCGCGATGAAGCTCGTGCGCTACATGCACGAGCACGACATCACCCAGAACACCCTGGCGAAGGTCGCCGCGAAGGCGTACCGCAACGGCTCGCTCAACCCCAACGCGTGGCGCCGCACGCCGTTCACCGAGGAGCAGATCCTCGAGTCGACGATGCTGAACTGGCCGCTGACGCAGTACATGTTCTGCTCGCCCGACGAAGGCGCGGCCGCGGTGGTGCTGTGTCGGGCCGACCAGGCGCACCGCTACACCGACCGCCCGATCTACCTGAAGGGGGTCGGCCTGAAGACCAGGCAGTTCGGTGCGTTCGAGGTCATGAGCCCGTCGCTCGCTCTCGACCGCCGGCACGCGCCGACCGTCGACGCGTCGCTCGCGGCGTACGAGATGGCCGGCGTCGGTCCCGAGGACATCGACATCGCCCAGCTCCAAGACAGCGAGCCCGGCGCGGAGATCATGCACATGGCCGAGAACCAGCTGTGCGCCGATGGCGAGCAGGAGCTCATGATCCAAGCGGGCGAGACCGAGATCGGCGGGCGGCTCCCGATCAACACCGACGGCGGTCTCATCGCGAACGGTGAGCCGATCGGTGCGTCGGGCATGCGGCAGGTGTACGAGACCGTGCTGCAGCTCCGTGGTGACGCAGGGCCTCGACAGGTGCCCAACTCGCCGAAGGTCGGCTACACGCAGGTGTACGGCGCGCCGGGCGTCGGGGCCGTCACGATCCTCACGACATGATCCTCACGACATGAACTGACATGACGCGCTTCTCGACGAGACCATCGACAGGTTCCTCGAGGACAACCCTCCCGCGACCACCGACAAGCACCAGTTCTGGGGCGCCCAGTTCGACGCGGGGCTGGCGTGGGTGCACTTCCCGGTGGGGTACGGAGGGCTCGGGCTGAACCCCGAAGCTCGCCGAGCGCCTCGACTCTCGCCTGGGCGCGGCCGGAGCGCCGCGCAACACGAACGTCAACTTCATGCTGGTCGGCATGGCTGGGCCAACCATCGTGGCGCATGGGCTCGGAGGAGCAGAAGCAGCGCTTCCTGCGGCCGGGCTTCGCGTGCGACGAGATCTGGTGCCAGCTGTTCTCCGAGCCCGGGCGCGGGATCAGATCTCGCATCGCTGTCGACGAGAGCCGAACGTGACGGCGACGAGTGGGTGTTCAACGGCCAGAAGGTGTGGACGACCCTCGCGCATGTCGCCGACTGGGCGATGGTGCTCGCCCGCACGAACCCCGATCAGCCGAAGCACAAGGGCCTCACCTACTTCCTCATCGACATGCGACAGCCCGGCATCGAGGTGAGGCCGCTGCGTCAGATCAACGGCGAGGCCGAGTTCAACGAGGTGTTCCTCACCGACGCGCGCACGCCCGACTCGCTGCGGATCGGTGAGGTGGGCGAAGGATGGCGGGTTGCCGTCACCACGCTGATGAACGAGCGCACCGCGTTCGGGCATCTCGCCAAGGCGCCGCGTGGCACCGGCGCGGCGGGGATGGCGGGCGACTTGTACGAGCAGTACAGCGACCACGATCCCGTGCGGCAGCGACGCGGTGACCCGCAAGTGGATCGAGAACGAGCTCGTCCGGCTCACGACGCTGCGCGCGCGCAGGAGCTCGCGCGACAAGGGCACGCCCGGTCCGGAGGGTTCGGTGATCAAGCTCGCGTACACGTGGGCCTCGTACAGCACCTACGAGCTCGCGCGTCGACTTGATGGGAGCCGACGGCATGCTCATCGACAACTACGACATGGTGCGGCCGACGATCATGGGTGGCTCGTCGCTCGGTGGCGACAGCGAAGGCCCACCGAACCCCCAGAAGGCTTGGCTCACCTCGCTGGGCGGCACCATCGGCGGTGGCACGTCGGCGATCGCGAAGAACGTGCTCGGTGAGCGCGTCTTGGGGCTCCCCGGCGACGTGCGCGTCGACAAGGAGCTGCCGTGGTCAGAGGTGCCGCGCAGCTGATCGCAACCGCGCTGCGGACGCGAGCACGGTCACGGCGAAGATCTCGCCGTGACCGATCGTGCCCTCAACTCGGCTCGAGCTTCAGAACGGGCAGTTGCCCGGATTCTTCACGTCTTGCCTTCGTTGCGCGCCCTTGGGGACCAGGCTGCAGCCGCGACCGTCTGCGCAACTGCACCGCTCTCGTCGCGGATGATGTGGATCATGGCCGTCGCCCGGATCGATGAAGGAGTTGTTGGCCGCGTGTTGGTCCGTGTACACCATCGGACTGGCGCGCTCACTCGCTCCCCCAGCGCGGCTCACTCTTCCCCACGAGCGCCGGAGAGTAGTGCCGCCAGTTGCTCGCGCACCTCGTGTGGCTGTTCGAGGTACGCGAAGTGGCCGCAGTCCTCGAGCACGACGAATTGCGAGCCGGGCGTGGCCCTTGCGATCTCGCGGGCGATCTCGATCGGGATGAGGTCGCGGTCGCCGTGGATGACGAGGGTTCGTGCTCGGAGCGCGTGAAGCTGCGGCAGAAGGTCGTACCGCTCGTCGTCCCACGTGTCCGCGTAGAGCCGGGCTTCGATCGCTCGCGCCGCGACGACGCTCTCGGGAGTGAAGGCCGACCGCAACCGTGGGAGCAAGCGGTCGAGCAGCTCGGGATCGCTCACCGCCGAGGCGAAGTGGATCCGGTAGTAGGCGAGGTCGGTGTCGATGTCACCGCGCTCGTACCCGGGGCTCGATCGCAGGGCGGCCATTCGCTCGAGCTGCTCGTGCGACCGAATGCTGTTGAGGTGCTCGCGGAACACGATCGCGGCCGCGTGCGACAACGGCGCGCAGTTCATGAGGATGAGGTGCGACACGCGATCGGGCCGGCGAATCGCGTACGTCGCCGCGAGCAGTCCGCCCCACGAATGCCCGAGCACCGCGACTCGGTCGAAGCCGAAGCGCTCGCGCACGCTGTCGAGGTCGTCGACCTCCGATGTGATGCTGACGTCGTCGGGCCTCTCCCCCGTGAACGACCGACCTCGCCCGCGCTGGTCGTAGTACACGAGGTGGAAGGCGTCCGCGAGCGAATCCATCTCGGGCAGCAGGTACTGGTGGTCGAAGTCAGGACCGCCGTGCACGACGATGATCGGTGGGCCCGTGCCGACGTCGCGCACGTACATCGGTTCAGACAGGTGCGGCGACGATGATGTCGGTGGTGGCGGTCGCCGTCGTCGAGCTCACGAGTCGAAACCCGCCCGCGGCAAGCACCGCGACCCACTCTTCGAGCGTTCGTTCTCGCCCGCCCGCGCTGACGAGCATCATCAAGTCGAGCCACTTGGGCAACGGCCCTTCGTTGGGCGCGGCGATCACCGCGTCGATCACGATGAGGCGTGCTGCGGGCGTCATCGAGCGTCGTACGCACTGCAGGATCTCGACGCACTTGTCGTCGGTCCAGTCGTGGAGGATGCGCCGCAGCACGTAGGCATCAGCGCCCGTGGGCACCGACTCGAAGAAGCTGCCGCCGACGACTTCCACACGATCCGCGACGCCCGCCGCCGCGAGCACCGGCGGTGCGTTCTCGACGACGTGAGGCTTGGTCGAACAGGATCGCCCGCTGCTGCGGATTGTCGCGCAAGATCGTGGAGATCGAGCGCGCCCGATGCCGCCGCCGATATCTGCGACGACCGCGTAAGGACCGAAGTCGTGCGCGCCGAGCTCGTCAGCGTTGCCACGCGGTGATCGTCCGCATCGCCGCGTCGAACGTGCGGCCTGCCTCGGGATGGCGGCGCCGGTGCTCCCACACGTCCATCCCGAGCGCGTGGGTCGCCGCGTTCTCGCCCGTGCGGACGCTGTGGTCGAGCGCACCCCACGCTGTCCACTCGTAGTCGGAGCAGAACATCTCGGCGACCGGCGCGACGGACAAGCTCGTGGTCGGTCCGCAGGTACTCGCTCGTCGCGTTGTTCTCGAACGAGTGCCCCTCGAGTTCGGTGAAGACCCCGATCGACGCGAGCGCGCGGAGCAGTCGATAGAGCGTCGGCGCATGGGTGTCGGTGCTTTGAGCGAGCTGCTTCGATCGATTGCGGACCGTCGGCAAGGAGATCCGCGATGCCGCAACCGTGCGGCAACGGCGAGCGCCTGCGAACGCTGATAGCTGCGGACGATGCCCAGCAGCTCGGTGAACTCACGCGCGGGCACGCTTCCACCCTGCCCGGGTGATGCCGCACTGGCAAGGGTCGGCGGTCTGTCAACGTGGCGGTGTGGCTGAACAGCAGCTCGAGGGCGGCATCGCGAACGCGGGCCAGGTCGTGCGGGTCGGTGCGCATGTCCTTCGCCCCTCGAGTCCGCACTCGGGTTCGATTCACGCCTTCCTGCGGGCGGTGAGAGACGCCGGATTCGAGGGCGCATCGCTCCCAGTCGGCATCGACGATGACGGACGCGAGCGCCTCGTGTTCATCGACGGCGACGTCCCCGCGCCGCCCTATCCGGACTGGAGCCAGTCCGACGCCGCCCTGGCGTCGATCGCCACGCTGCTGCGCGGGTTGCACGACGCTGCCCGCGGGTTCGACCCTTCTGGTCTCCCCTGGTCCGACGATCTGGCTGACCCTGCGGGCGGGACGCTCGTGTGCCACAACGACGTCGAGCCTTCCAACGTCGTGTTCCGTGACGGCATCGCCGTCGCGCTGCTCGACTTCGAGTTCGCCGCCCCTGGCCGCCCCGTCTATGACCTCGCGCACCTCGCCGCGCTTCTGTGTGCCGATCGACGACGAGCTCGACCAGGCCCGGCTCGGCTGGCGGCCCGCGGACCGGCCGGCGCGGCTACGGCTCCTCGCCGACGCCTACGGACTCGACGGCGACGGCCGGGCCGAGCTGCTCACCGCGATGGACGACGCCATCGACCGCATCGAGAAGGCCGTGCGGCGCAGCGTCGACGCCGGTGACCCGAACGCCACCGCGCTGTGGAACCGGACCGGGGGCAGCGAGCGCTACGACCGCCGGCGCCGCTGGTGGATGGACCACCACGACGAGTTCGCCGCCGCCCTCCTCTGACGCGCATCCCCGCCCGAGGTGTTCATGCTCTCGACTTGTCGAGATACGTGAGCAGCTTGTGCGCGGCGAGCATCACCTCGGTGTGCTCCCACTCCGCTGCCCGGTAGTAGCAGGCGACCAAGCCCATGCGGTGCAGCCGACGGAAGTCGCCGAACACGAAGGCGTACCGCCCCTTTGTCTCATCGGGCGCACCGTCGGTGAGTGCGAGGTGCCACGACGCGTACTCCTCCCAACCGTGTGTCTTCAGGAAGGCGTTCTGCTCCGCCGCGCCGGGTTGGACATCACCCCACCGGCTGCGCACGCGGTAGTGATGGGCGTCGATCAGCTCTCGAGCCTTGGCGACACCCCGCTTGTTCACTCGGTACGAGGCCATCGTTCGACATCATTCCCCGCCCATGACCTGCGGAAACTCGGTCGGGGGCCTTCCCGCACCGTCATGCGGCTCGCCGGCTCGGCGGACCAGTCGTCATCACCTCGCCGTTCGGGAGTGTGAGGGTGAGCGCGCGATCTGGCCCGAGCTCGATCGCCCAGCCCTGGCTGTGGATGGCGGTGTGGTGCCGAACGCACACTGGCAGGAGATTCTCGAGGTCGGTGCGGCCACCGCGGCGCCACCAATGGACATGGTGGATCTTGCAATGGTCGAAGCGGGTCGGGCAGTCAGGAATCGCGCACCGGGGGTAGATCGCCCGCAACGCTCGTCGTTGCGCGATGTTCGCGAGCCGCGTGGTGCGGCCGAGGTCGAGACGGCCGGGCGCATGGATGATCGCTCCGTTGCGCACGACGACCGTGTGCGTGTCGGCGTCGCCGACCAGGTCGGTGAGCACTCGGACGGGGAGCTCGACGGGGATGCCCCAGTCGACGTGCGGCTGCGCGTCACCATCGGTGTCGCGGGTGTCGACGACGACGATGACCTCGGGTCGACCGCTTCGCTGGCCGTGCCCTTCGCAGAGATCGAGCAGCGCGAGCGCTTGCAGGTAGGCGTTCTTCTCGATCGGGTCTGACGGGCAGTCGTCGGGCGCCTTGTCGGCGAACAGCCGGGCAACCCGCTCCTTCAGCTGGTTGAGGAACTTCATCCCCCGCAGCGGGTCGAGCTTTCCCCAGAACTCGATCATCCCCGTCGCCGGATCGACCCGGTGGTTGAAGCGAACCGCTCGCTGCTGACGCGCGAGCCGATCGTCACCTTCGTCGTCTTCGACTCGACGTTGCTCGTCTCGGACCTTGCGTGCGAACTCCTCCGGGCTCATCGATGACGCCGCGCCCGCGAGCGCGTCGATGCGCTTCGGCGAGCTCCTGACGCTTGTCGGCGTCGACACCACGCAGCGCGGCACCGGCCGCGTCGACGTGCTCGCCCGAGACGTTGCCCTCCTCGAGCGCCTTGCCCAGCTTCGGGGTCTCCTTGGTCGTCTCGTTGCGGCGCAAGGCCCGCTTGGCCTTCTTCTGCGACGACCGCGCCGCGTTGGCCATCGGCTTCTCCGGAATCGGGCTCTGCGTCGGCCATGAACCCCGCAAGCGCAACCTCACGGCCATCACACCACCGCTTCACGGCAGCGAGGTCGGCGACACCTTGCAGCACGATCGAACGGCTGCTCGACTCGTCGACCGATGCGACCGAGCGCACCAATCGCACGACCTCGTTGATGTCCACCCACACCTCCCCGAGCGTCTCTGCAACTGACACATCAAGGGGAAGGTGAAGTCATTCTACGAGGGGGGTGGGACATTCACCGGGGTCGGGTCTACCGTGCGATCTTGGCTGCCGTGTCGACCGCAAACACCCGGCTCGAGCGCAACTTCGACCCCGCCTCGGTGCGCGACATGAAGGCCTCGGCGAGAAGTGATCTCACCGTAGGGGGCGCACACCTCGCGGCGGACGCGCTCAAGGCCGGCCTGGTCGATGAGTGCCATCTGTTCATCCGCCCCGTCCTCGTCGGCGGAGGCAAACCCGCACTGCCCAGCAACACTCGCGCCGACCTCGAGCTGCTGGGACATCGCCGACTCAGCAACGGCGTCGTGTACCTCCGCTACCGCGTCCCGACCTGAGCGGCGACGCCCGACGGCAAAGTCGCCCCCAACATGCGGCATGACAGAATTGCGGCGTGTCCACGCGTGAAGCGCTCCTGGACGACGCCCGAGCCGCATACGACCAGAGCCAGTGGTCCGC
Source organism: uncultured Acidimicrobiales bacterium (assembly GCA_963726495.1). Lineage (GTDB taxonomy): Bacteria > Actinomycetota > Acidimicrobiia > Acidimicrobiales > DATKAS01 > DATKAS01. Next base: position 7,626 of record CAVSCP010000006.1, on the reverse strand, counting down.
GGCGCGGGCCGCGCTGCGGGATGCCGACGCCGATCAGCCGATCGGGGCCGACGACCTCGAGCGGCTCGCCTGGTCGTGCCGCTGGGCCGGTGATCCTGCCGGGTTCTTGAACGCCCTCGAACGGGCGGAGGTGGCGTTCACCGACGCAGGTGAGATCGCGGGTGCCGCGCGCATGGCCCTTGAGCAGGCCCGCCACCACGCGATGATGCTCGACGGCGCGGTCGCCCTCACCTGCTACGTCCGGGCCACCGAACTCCTGGCCGAGGCGCCGGAGTGCGCCGAGCACGCGCAGGAGAGGTGGTCGCTGGCCTTCACGTTGATGGAGGGTGGCGACATCGACGGGGCGCGGGCGGCGCTCCTCGACGCGCGCGCGATCGCCCGACGGGTGGGCAGCCCGGGCATGGAGGCGATGGCCGTACAGGGGCTGGCCCACGTGGCCGCCACCGCCGGTGAGGTCAGTGAGGTGCTCCCGCTGGTCGACGAGGCCGCGGCGCTGGCCATGCGACCCGGGGTCGCCCCTGTACATGCCGGCTACGTGTACTGCGCGGTGATCTCGATTTGCCGAGCGCTCTGCGACTGGGGACGGGCCACCGAGTGGACCAAGGTGTCGACCCGCTACTGCGAGCGCGAGTCGATCGCGGGCTACACGGGGCTCTGTCGGTTCCACCAGGGAGAGATCGACCGGCTCCACGGTCAACTGGCGGAGGCAGAGCAGCGGGTCGTGCAAGCGTGCGAGGAGCTGCTCGAGATCAACCGGTACAGCGCGGGCTGGGGGTACAGCGAGCTGGTGGAGATCCGGGTGCGTCGCGGCGACCTGGACGGCGCCGAAGAGGCACTCGCCCAGGCCATCGCTCTGGGCGACGACGGCCAGCCCGGGCGGGGTCGCTTGCTGCTGGCGCAGGGGGATGCCCGGGCGGCGGTGCGGAGCCTCAGTCGCTCCCTCGGGGACCCCGGCTTCCTCGCTCGAGAGCGCCGCGTCTTCCTCCTACCCGTGTACGTCGCGGCGTGCGTGGCGGTGGGCGATGAGCAAGCGGCGGCCGAGAGCGTCGCCGAGCTGGAGGACCTGGCCCGAAGGCTCGGCACCTCTGGACCGGCGGCCGCGGCGGCAGTCGCGCGCGGGCATCTGGCGCTTCATCGCGGCGACACCAAGGAAGCGATCGCCGCCCTGCGGGAGGGGGTCCGCACCTGGAGCGAAGTCGAGGCCCCATACGAAGCCGCTCAGGCGCGCGTGCTGCTCGCGCGGGCCCTGACCGCCGACGGAGACGACGCGGGCGCGCGCCTCGAGCTCAAGGCCGCCGCCCGCCTGGTCGACGAGTTCGGCGTCGCGGTCGACCTCGACATCGCTCCCGCACGGTCCGAGGGGGCTCGAACCATCCGCACGTTCCTGTTCTCCGACATCGTGGACTCGACGCGACTGTCCGAGGCCATGGGCGACGCCGCGTGGGAACCGCTGCTGCAGTGGCACGACCGCACGTTGCGGGCCGAGTTCGAGCGGTGGAACGGCGAGGAGATCAAGCACGGAGGCGACGGCTTCTTCGTCGCCTTCCGCGAAGCCGACGACGGCATCGCGTGCGCCGCCGCCATCCAGCGCGCCCTGGCCCGCCACCGCGCCGAGCACGGCTTCGCGCCGAGCATCCGCATCGGGCTCCACGCCGGGGAAGCGACCGCCCGCGACGGGGACTACTTCGGATCGGCGGTCACGCGGGCCGCTCGCATCTCCGCGGCTGCCGGTGCCGACGAGGTGCTGGCGAGTGCCGACCTCGTCGCCGGCTGCCGGCGCGCGGTGCCTCTGTCGGGTGAGCGCACCCTCGAGCTCAAGGGCATCGCCGAGCCCGTCGTCGCCGTTCTCGTGACATGGGACGCGGGAGCGGAGGACTACGCGCGCTCGGCGACGTCCACTAGGTGAGAACGCGCTGCCAGCGCGGTTCTCGGCCGGCGCGTCGTGGCTCGCGAGCTTGACGGTGCTGAGATCTCGAGCAGCGATGGGGCCGCGTTGCCGGTCGTGGAGCGCCGTGACGTGCTCGCGGTGTGGAAGGTGAAGCGGCCTCTGACCGTCACGGTCGCCGAGCGCTCAGCGCTGGCGTCGATGCCTACCACCTGCTGACGGCAGACAGGACGCCACGCACTTACCAAATGTCGATGTCGACCGGCTTTACAGCCCAGCAGCGACGCGCTCTACATCGGACACGAGCTCGTCATCGGTCATGGCGGCGCCTCGTGCGGCCGCCGAGTCGTACTCGACTTCGCCGATCGCAGAGCATGCTTGGGCGATGGCCCCGGGGAGGGCCTCGCCCAAGGTCGTCTGGAACAATGCCGACGACCTTGTAGCGCCCTCGACTGTCGCGGCTGGCTCCCACTGCTCGCACTGCGACAACGGCACGACGGCGCCCCGTGCGAACTCGCGGAGGTGGGTGCGGTTGCCCACCCTGACGTAGTGGGCCATGACGTCGGCGAAGGCTTTCACGCCTCGTGTGGGATCCGCTGCAGCTTCGAGCGCCGCGATACCGACCAACGCGAAGCCGTGGATGAGCACGTCGCCCGTAGCGGCGGTGAGCTCTGCCGCCTGGCGTTGGAACTCCAATGCGGCGCCAGGGTCGGTGGCGGCGACCGCGAGACCGGCGTTGTGCAGCGCCAATGCGTGCGTGCTGGGGCTTCTTGTGCTCGATCGCTTCACCAGCTCCAACGACGCGGGCACGTCCGGGCCGACGAGCAGGTTGCGAATCATCAGCGCCGTGATGAGCGATCTCGTCGCGGTCGGAGTGACGTCGGCCGACAGGTCCCCGACGGCCTCGATCGCTGCCGCGTTGGCCTCTTCGAAGCGGCCCAGGAACACGAGCGCGTAAGCGCGCAACCGCTGCCCTTCGCGCCATCTCTCCGTCCCCTCCTCGGAGAGCGAGAGCGCCTCGTCGGCACAGCCGAGAGCTCGCTGCTGGTCGCCGAGCTGCCACGCGCCTTGGCCGGCATGGATCAGCGCACCGTGTCGAAGCGGATGGAGGTCCGCGCCGGACAAGCTGAGCGCCGTCTCCGACCAACCCCACGGCTCGGGCCACACCCGCCCCTGCGAATACCCGGCGAGGGGGACCACGAGGCGAAATGCCAGATCCACGTCGTCGCCGGCAACGGCGAACGCGAACGCGGCACGCAGGTTGTCGCGCACGGCGTCGAGCCGCCTTCCCGCGTCGAGCTCGTCGGCGCTTTCGTAGCGCTCCGACAGGCGACCGACGAGCGCGGCGTAGTGCTCCGCGTGCCGGAGCGCAGTGTCGTTCACCTCGCCCCGCTCGGCGAGCCGCTCGATCCCGTACTGCCGCAGTGGCTCCAACACGCGGAACGGGGCAAGGCCGCGCGCGTCGACCTGCACCATCGACTTGTCCACCAGCGCCGACATCACCTCCACCGTGTCCACAGAGCCGGCGTCGCTGATCGCGGCAGAGGCGGCCTCCAGGTCGAACCCGCCCGCGAACACCGACAGGCGCGCGAACGCCACACGTTCCTGGTCCTCGAGCAATCCCCAGCTCCAGTCGATCGCCGCCCGCACGGTTGCGTGCCGCTCGAGTCGACCGCGGCGACCGGCGGTCACGATGTCCACGTGATCTCGGAGCCGTCCTGCGATCTCGGCGAGACGGAGCGTGCGCGCACCGGCGGCAGCGAGCTCGAGCGCAAGGGGGATCCCATCGAGCCTCCGGCAGATCTCCTCGACGATCTCGGGATCGGCCTCGAACGCAGGCTCGGCCGCGATCGCGCGCGAGACAAACAGCTCGACCGCTTCGGTGGCCACCGCCAGCGATGGGACCACGACGATGCGCTCGCCATGAACTCCGAGAGGCTCGCGGCTCGTCGTGATGATCGAGAGCGCATCGCAATGGCGGAGCATGCTCTCCACGAGAGAAGCGACCTCGTCCAAGACGTGCTCACAGTTGTCGAGGACGACAAGGAGGCGCCGCCCCCCGATGCCGTCGATGATCGACTGGCTCACCGACGCATCCCGACTCGCCATGAACCCGAGGCCGCCGGCGACGATCTGCTCGACCTCGCGCTCGGCTCGAGCAGAGGCGAGCTCGATGAACCAGGCGCCGCTGGAGAAGTCCGGACCGACCGCACGCGCCACCGCGAGCGCCAGGCGCGTCTTGCCCACCCCTCCCGGTCCGGTCAGCGTCACCAGACGAGCGGTGGCCAGAACGTCGCTGATTTGGGTGACTTGCGCCTCACGACCGACGAGACGGGAAAGGTCGGAGGGAAGGTTGCCCTTCGTGCTCGAGAGGGCCCGTAGCAGCGGGAAGACGCCGTCGAGGCCGTCCGCGGTGACCTGCCACACCTGCTCCGGCTCAGGGAAGTCGCGGCAGCCCGACCCGCCCGAGGTCGAGGAGCGACGCACCCTCGGCGGGCACCTCCGAGAGCAGGGCGCCTGCGGTGCTCGAGACCACCACCTGCCCACCGTGTGCGGCACCCATGAGCCGCGGCACCGGCTCAGCGAAAGCCCGAACCAGTCGTCGCCACGTCGATGCGCGGTGCCGGCGTGGATCGCCACTCGCACACGCAGCGGAGGGCCGTCCTCCCAGTCGGTCGCGTCGAGCGCCCGCTGCGCGTCGATTGCCGCGAGCACCGCGTCGGCGACAGACGGGAACGTGGCCCACAATCCGTCGCCGGTGTGCTTGAACTCGATGCCGCCATGGCCGGCGAAGGATTCCCGCAACAGCGCGTCGTGGCGCTCGAGCGACCGGACCATGCCGGGGCTCGTCGCCCACGCACGGGTCGAGCCCTCGACGTCGGTGGACAGGAGGACGACCGTCTCCACGCTCCGGACTCTACGATCGCTCCGAGCACGCGTCACGGGCCGCACAGACGTCCGTCCCCGCTCCGATGTTGAGACTCAGCCGATGCTGCAGAGCGGCGTCAGGACATCGTCCACGGTGACGCCCGTCGGTCACGGCTGACATGTGAACTCGTCGTTGCAGTCGGCCTCAAGGGGTGGCCCCGAGGGGGCTTAGGGACTCGTGATCCAGCGAGTCTGGCGGTGTCCCTCGGGGCCGCCACCTGAAGGTTGCGCCCCGCTGACTTCGAAGCTCGACAGCAGCCCGCCGCTGGCGGTGGAGTTGGGGTTGCGGCGGCGAAACGGCGGGCCGCTGCTCTGCTGTGGGTGGGCAGTCCAGGAGCGTTCCTCGTGCGTCATAACACGCGACGACAACCTATGGACAGGCCCTCGCGACAGCGCGACGCTCTTACCCGATTCTGAACCCCCGGGTTGGGGGCGATGAGGCGGGCGGCTCTCGACCGCAGTCAGTCGACGAGGCCACGGCGGGCGGCGTCGTCGGTCCGGTCGAGAGCCCGTCCGTCGTGACCCTCGCCCCGTCGAGCAACTCGTCAGCGCGCTCCGCGAAGACGTCGTGGCGACGGCGCGTCGCACACGAGATCCACGTGACACTCGCTCACCGAGGCCACTTCACGCCCCGCCGTGCGTCGGACTAGCGCGCCACCTCAGTCAGCGTCGCTTCGTGGGCCGGAGGCGCCGGGCTCAGCGCCGGCGAGGCGGTCGAGGACTCGTCCGCGTCGGCGGCGAGGTCCTCGAGACCGAGCGCTTCACACATCACCTGCCATTGCCGTCGCGAACGTCTCTCCTCGGCATCGTCGACCCGTTTCCCAACCAATCGGACGAGCGTGCAGACCGCGATGAGCGCACAACTCAGTACCAAGGCCATGGAGTCAGCCTTTCCCTGTGGGTCCTCAACAGGGTGCGCTTGTCGACCCTTGCCACACAGGGCCGAAGGTCACCAGTTGTGACCGCCAAGGCAAGTCGTTCGTGAGCGCGGACCGAACGGTGCGCCTCCGCGACACGATCGTCGTCACCGTCGAGCACTCCTCAGCACGCGCGGCGACGCCGTCGCGTCGACCGTGCTCGGCAAGGCCCCATGCACGCGCGAGATGCGCCGCTTCCAACTGCCGTCGAGCTAGCGGGATTGCGTCTACGTCACGGTCACTCCGGGTACAGCCGAGCTCACGCCTGCGAGCTCCCGCGCCCGCAGGTGAGCAGCCGGCCCGGCGGCCCGCCCGCTACCCGTCGGGCTGACTGCGAATCTGAGCCCCAAGGCGGGGCGATGAGGCGGGCAGCTCTCGGCCGGGGGGAGCGGCGACTTCTGGGTTGTCGTCGTCTCGGGCGAGGGCTCGTCCGTCGCTGCAATCGAACAGCTCATCAGCGGACGCGACTGCGTCGACTCTGCAGGGTCAGTCCGACGGGTCCCCGCCCGTCACCCGTCGGACTGACTCGTGCTCGGGCAGCCAGCCCGCCTCGGCGATGCTGTGTGGAGGGGCGTCGATCGGCGGGCCAGCTGCTGGCGTGGTCGTGGTTCAGGAGGCACCACGACCCTATGGCGGTCATACCACGCGACATTCACTCGGCATAGGTCTGCACGCGTCGAAACAGGGGCGAGCTGTGGTCAGCCGCGACCGCAACGAGGCGGCGTAGTCCGCGTGAGGCTGGCGGCTGCGTGGGCCCGTCCGGCAGGCAAGGGAGTTCGCTGCTCGGGTCGCGACGTCGAGCAGAACGCCGGATGCTTTGACGACCGGCAGTGACGAGGGAACAGGGTTCGTCTTGATCGCCGGTGTCTCGACGGTCGCCGGTGTCTGGACGGGTGAGGCGTTGTGAGAAGACGGCCGGTCGAGCACAAACAGGGCGACGACCGCAGCGACGGCGAGCGCGCCGATCAGGATCGTGCTGAGACCCGGGCCCTCGCGCTCCTTGCGCCCAGAGCCTGATCGAATGGCCATCCGGGCCATGCTCCCGCCTGTTTCGCCCGCCATCTGTCCCCATCCCGACGACCTTGCGCGGCTCTCATGGGACGACCTAAGCGGCTCCCTTGCGGCCCACGTCGCGCAACAGGTGCCGTTGCGCAGCGCAGAATCCTTGGCGTGCACTACACCGGCGACCGGCCGACCTGCTCGACCTCGTCGTGCTAATCGAGCGACCCGCCTGGCATGCCGACGCGGCCTGCCGTGAGCACCGGGAGGTGTCCTGTCGATAAAGGGCTACTCGACGGGCGTGTTGAAGAAGTCGGCGAGGGACGACAAGGCGGTACGCGTTTCGGTCGGCAGATCGGCGAGGGCGTTGGTCACCTGAGAGCGACCAGCGAGCGCATCAGTGACGTCACCCGCGTTCGGCCCCGCAGTCGACGACGTTCGTTCGGCGGTGAGCGCAACCGAACCTCCAACCGCGACCAGATCGAAGGCGCCACCACCGATCCCACTCAGCTTCAAATTCGCGTCGACCGGAGCACCGAACATCAACGCCACCACAGCGGCGATGAACAGTCCGTACGCCACCGCGTACACGGTCGCATCGTCGTCGGTGGGGTGCTCGGCTCCGCGAGCAAGCAGGACATCGCGCTCGTGGATCCACGAATCCCAATAGATGTGCAGCGCGAGGACGGTCCAGTCCATCTACCCGTACGGCAGCTGGACATCGAACACCTGGCCGTCGGTCAGTCGAGCGTGTCCGCACGCGACGACCTCTTCCGTTGTCACCACGAAGCGGCCGAGGGTGTCGCGAGGTGACTCTCCGCTGGACGCGCTGAGCCACTCGCTGGAGTGATTCTCGGGTCGAAGCCGGCGGCGACATCCAAGCTGCGTTCGATGTTG
>CAVSCP010000005.1:0-479205 GCA_963726495.1 uncultured Acidimicrobiales bacterium | reverse complement strand
GTCGCGGCGGCCGGTCGCGACGGAGTACACGAGACCCGCGAACGTCAGCACCCAGGCCGAGAGCGCGATCGCAAACGTGAGGCCCGGCAACCATCCGAGCGCATCCAGATGGAGGGCGGCCCGCATGCGGTAGGTCGCGGCGCCGTACATGCCGAGCGGGAACACCAGCGCCCAGTACGAGGGGTGGTAGCGCAGCGGGACGCGCCGCACGATGTGCGCCACACGCCGATGGCGACCATCAGCGGGAACCAGAACGTCGCCGTCGCCCACGCCAGCACGACGACCCCCTCGACGAACGGTGCGACGCGTTCGAGCCGGTCCGACGACCTGCTGCGCGGCGAGCAGGTTGGACCCGGCGAGGACGGTGATGGCCACCGCGCCGGCGGCGATCCAGGCGGGCGGGTCGGCCTCGGTCGGGCTCGAGCGGCTGGAACGTCCAGCGCAGGAACACCATCGTCATCACGATCAGGTAGAGCACGAGGCCGAGGGTGAACGCGGCGAGGCAGGCGAACGCCAGCAGGTCGCCGCGGTCGCGGGCCAGCAGCAGCGCGCCGACCACCGCGATCGACTCGGTCGAGACCGTGAGCAGGAACCAGGTGCCGTTGATGCCGGCCGAGCCCGGGCTTGTCGTGGCGCAGGACGACGGCGATGAGCGTGGCGTAGACGAACACCGCCCACAGCACGAGGCTCGACCCACCACAGCACCCAGGCCAGGTCCCACCAGCCGTGGACGAGGCCGACGCCGCGCCGAGCACGTTCGTGCCGGCCACGATCGTGAGGAACGCGAAGCCCTTGGCGTGGCTGGTGACGTCGGCGACGAACGGCGCGGGTACAGGACGAGCCGCGCGATCACGAGCAGCACGGCGAGCACGACGTAGGCGACGGCCGCGACGACGTAGAGCACGTTCGGCGAGCCAGTCGATGTCCTGCTGCTCCGCGGCGATGGCGATGATGCCGGTGGCCATGACGAGGGCGAAGTAGCCGGGGAACAGCGTCGGCGACGGGCGACGTCGGCAGTCGGTCGTCTGGTCACGGCCGCAGGTACCGGAGGAAGCGCGCGGCGCCGGCCGGCGACGACCGAGACGACCGGCGGTCGCCCAGGCGAGCGCCTCGTCGTCGGCGAGGAACGCCTCGACGGCCACCGTGATCAGGAACACCTGGAACGCGACGAGCATGATGACGTAGACGAGCACGGCCGACGACGTGCGCCGGCCCGCGTGCGGTCGCTCATCACTCGGCCGCTCCGAGCGCCCAGATCTGCCCGTCGTCGCGGATCTCGACGTCGATGCGGCCGAGCGGCCGGGTCGGCGGCCCCGAGATCACCGCGCCGGTGAGGGTGTCGAAGTTGCCCTCGTGGCACGGGCAGTGCCATCGGTCCTCGTCGGCCTGGAAGTACACGACGCAGCCGAGGTGCGTGCACTTCTGGCTGAACGCGACCACCTCGCGGTCGGCGACCCGCAGCAGGATCGCCGGGTCGTCGTCGGCGGGGTAGCGGAAGAGGTAGGTGCTCGCCGACCGGCACGCGGTCGAGCGCGACGATCGGCCGCGGCTCGCCGGTGTTGATCGAGCGCAGCTGCGTCCACGACCGCGAGGCCGACGTTGCCCGCGGCCATCGCGCCCGGCGCCGAGCACGAGGTAGCGGGCGAACTCGCGTCGGGTGACCTCCTCCTCGCCGGCGGCCTCGTACGGGAAGTCGCGCTTCCAGATCGGGTGCGGACGGTCGGTCATCGCTCATCGTCCGCTCCTCGAGCCCGAACGGGTCGTCGAGCCAAGCGTGCGAGCGGTCCGCCGACGACGTCGAGCGGGCCGGCCTCGAGGTCGTCGACGACCGTGTACACCTTCGTGCGCACCTCCTGGCGCCGAAGCAGGAAGTCGCGGAGCAGCGAGCCGCGCCGGGTCGCGTCGAACTGCTCGATCGTGCCGTACCACAGCGCCTCGCTCGGGCAGACCGACGCGCACATCGGCTTGAGCCCTTCGCGACGTGCGGTCGGTGCACATGTCGCACTTCATCATCTGGTCGATCTCGGCCATGTACTTCGGCACGCCGAACGGGCAGGCCAGCACGCAGTTCGAGCAGCCGATGCAGCGCGGCTTGAGCGCCGACTGCACGATGCCGTCCTCGGTCTGCTTGATCGCGTCGGCGGGGCACACCTCGGCGCAGGTCGGGTCCTCGCAGTGCATGCACACCATCGGCGCGGTCTGCGTCGTCGTGGCGCGGTCGATCGCGCTCGAGGTGGATCAGCGACCGGCCGCGGTGGGTGCCGCACTCCTGCACGCCTGCACGCACGCCTCGCAGCCGATGCAGCGGCTCTGGTCGATGACGAACACCGGGCTCGTCGTCGATGCCGAACCTCATGCAGCCCCCGTGCAGCTCGAGTCGCGGGCGTCGGTCGTCGCGGCGCCCGCCGGCCGCTCGACCGCACGGCGCCACCTTGAACTCGGGCATCTTCGACATCGGGTCGAGCGCGCGGTTCGTGAGCTGGTTCGCGGCCTTGCGCGCCGGGCCAGTGGTAGGGGATGAACACCGTGTCGGGCCGGATCGTCGTGACGACGTGCGCGGGCAGCGTGATCGAGCCCCGCCGCGACGTCACGGTCACGAGGTCGCCGTCGGCCACGCCGAGCTGCTCCGCGAGCCGCGGGTGCATCTCGCACAGCGGCTCGGGGTACTGCTCGACGAGCGCCGCCGATGCGCCGGGTCTGCGTGCCCGACAGGTACTGGCTCACCACCCGGCCGGTGGTGAGCCAGATCGGGTACTCGTCGTCGACCACCTCGGCCGACTCGCGGAACGGCACCGCGTGGAAGCGGGCCTTGCCGTCGGGATGGAAGAACTTGCCGCCCTCGAACAGGCGCGGCGTGCCGGGATGGCCGTCCTCGGGGATCGGCCAGAAGACGCCCATCTCGTCCTCGATGCGCTGCCAGGTGGCCCCTCGGTAGTCGGCCGTGCCGCCCGCCGACGCGAGGCGCAGCTCCTCGAAGATCTGCTCGGTGTTCGTGTACGGGAAGTACTGGCCCTTGCCGAGCCGGCGCGCGATGTCGAGCAGGATCTCCCAGTCGCGACGCGCCTCGCCGGGCGGCGTCGACGGCCGCGTTGATCTTGATGATGCGGCCCTCGCCGCGTCGTCGAGGTGCCCTCGTCCTCCTCGTGGAGCGAGCCGGGCGAGCACGACGTCGGCGTGCTGCGCGGACTCGGAGAGGAAGAAGTCGATCACGGCGTAGAACTCGAGCTTGTCGAGCGCCTCGCGCGGTGAAGTTCGTGTCGGGCGCGGACACCGCCGGGTTGAAGCAGATCGACAGCAGGCCCTTGATCTCGCCGGCGTGGATCGCCTCGATGATCTCCTCGGCGGTCATGCCCTTGCCGGGGATCTCGTCGACTCGTCGCAGCCCCACACGCTCGCGATGTAGGCGCGGTGCTCGGGGTTCGTGATGTCGCGGTTGCCGGGGAGCTGGTCGCACTTGTGGCCGTGCTCGCGCCCGCCCTGGCCGTTGCCCTGGCCGGTGATCGTCGAGACGCCGCAGCCGGGCTTGCCGAACTTGCCGGTCGCCAGCCCGAGGTTGATCGCCGCGAGGACGTTCTCGACGCCCTTGGTCTGCTGCTCGATGCCGCGGGCGTGGAGCAGCATCCCGGTGGCCGACGTGCCCCACCACTCGGCGGCCTGCTCGATGCGCGCGTGCCGGCACGCCGGTGATCTCCTGCCGCCCACGCCGGCGTCATGTCGCGCGACCGCGGCGGCAGCCTGGTCGAAGTCCGACCGTGTGCGCGTCGATGAACTCGTGGTCGAGCCAGTCGTGGCGCGATCAGCTCGTGCAGCACCGCACCGAAGAGCGCCGAGTCAGAGCCGGGCCGCACCGGCAGGAACAGGTCGGCGGTGCGGGCGAGCGGCACGACGCGCGGGTCCTGCACGATGAGCCTGGCGCCGCGGTCGCGCGCCCGCCAGATGTAGCTCGTCGTGATGGGGAAGGTCTCGGCGACGTTCGAGCCGGCGACCCACACCACGTCGGCGAGGGGGATGTCGCTCCACGGGTTCGGTGAGCGGTCGACGCCGAGCGCCTTCTTGTTGCCCGCGCCCGCCGACACCATGCAGAAGCGGCCGTTGTAGTCGAGGTTCGCGGTGTGCAGCGCGAGGCGGGCGAACTTGCCGATCAGGTAGCTCTTCTCGTTCGTGAGCGAGACGCCCGAGAGCATGGCGAAGGCGTCGTCGCCGTAGGTGCTCCTGGATGCGGCGGATCTCGGCGACGACGCGATCGAGCGCGGCGTCCCAGCTGATCGGCCGGAAGCCGCCGGGTGCCGACGGGTCGCGCTCCATCGGATGGAGCAGCCGGTCGGGATGGCTGCCCTGGAGGTAGCGCTTCACGCCCTTCGGGCAGAGCTTGCCCTCGTTGAACGGGAACTCGTACCACGGCTCGAAGCCGACGACCTCGTTGTCGCGCACCTTCAGCTTGATGCCGCACTGCTGGCCGCAGAAGCAGCAGTGGGTCGTCACGACGCGGTCGATCTCGAGCCCCGCGTCCCAACCGCCCGGCGGCGCCTCGTTGAGATGCGGGCCGTAGCGCGCGATCGAGCTCCTCCTCGGTGACGGGCAGGCGGGCCATCAGCCGAAGCCTCCGACGCGTGCCGACTGCGCGAGCGCGACCGAGGCGCGCCGGCATCGCGGGCACGTCGTCCTGGTAGCTGCCACCGCCGTCGATGCGAGTAGTCGAAGCCGACTTGCGGGAGCACGGCTTCGAGGTCGGCGACCTGCTGCGCGCTCGGCGAACTCCTCGCCGCACACTCGGCACACGGCTGCGGGGCCGTCCGCGTTGGCTCGCTTGTAGTACGCGACGCCGAGGTTGCCCGGGCGCTGGAAGATGTGGAACAGCTTGCCGAACGGGATGTACATCAGCCCGAGGATCACCGTGAGCGCGTGCAGGGTGTTCAGGGTCGCGTAGAACTGCCCGTCGAGGAACATGCTCGACACGGTGAGGAACAGTCCTGTGACCGACACGGCGAAGAGGCCGGCGAGCGCGAGGAAGTCGCCGCGAGCGCTCGACCGCGAGCGCGCCCGGGTCGCGGAGGCGGCGGCGCAGGAAGATGAACACGCCGGCGAGCACGAGCACGGCGGCGATGTCGAGCGCGTGGAAGACGAGCCAGCCGACGACGCTCTCGCGCGTCGAACTTCACGGTGCCGACGCGCGAGATGTACACCTGGTAGCGGTCGGCTTGCTGGCCGACGCTCTCGAAGTGCAGCAAGCCGAGCGTGAGCGGGATCGTGACGAGGCCGGCGAGGATGCATCCCCAGAACACGAGCTGGTGCGCGAGCCAGCGGGCCTGCGATCGGTGGCGGATGAAGCCTTCGCGCGAGCAGCTGCGAGCCGACGAGGGCGGGAAGCGCGGCGAGGTTCCGGGCTCGGTTCTGGCGGAACGCGTCCCACCCTCGCCGGTTGAGCATGCGGGTCGGGGGCCGTTCGAGCCACACCGCGTACCGGTAGACGATCCCGAACACCGCGAAGATGACGCCGAAGAGGTAGCCGACGAGCGCGGCGTCGAACCAGACGAGGCGGTCGCTCCCGATGAAGGTCAGGGCGACGACGAGCGCGACGCCGATGGCGCCCCAGGCCACCCCGCGCCGGTGGAGGCGGTCGGGTGCCGTCATCACCTCTCGGCGGCGAACCGGTCTTCGAGCTCCACGACCATCGGGAACAACAGGTTGTTCTCCTTGTGGATGTGAAGGTGCGTGTCGGCTTCGAGCTCGGCGAGCCCTCGGTAGCACGCTTCGTAAGAGGCACACGCGTCGACGGGCGGAGCGTACCCCTGGGTCAGCTCCCGCAGCCGTCCGAGGAGGGCCCCGGCTCGGTCGTGCTCGATGAGCATGACGGAGATGGGGTTCTTCAGCGTTCCGCAGTGGAAGCTCGGCGGCGCTGTGGCGACCGACAGCTCCTTGATCATCGGGAAGAGCACTCGCTCCTCCTTCAGCATGTGCGGCTCGAGATCGGTGCGCAGGTCGTCGAAGACGGCCTCGAGCTCCTCCAGCTCCGGGTGCGACGCGCCGTGCACACGGGCCACCTTCGCGACGAGGTCGGTGAGGCGGGGCAGCTCGGTCCAGAGGCGTTGGTGGTGGGTCGACACGAGGTGGTCGACGAGCTCGGCCGCAGTCATCGTGGTCCAGTCCTGCACGGCGGCAGGTCGTCGGAGGAGCGCCGTGAGCGCCGCGGCCGTCTTGTCGGGGTCGAGCCCGGCGGCGTCGCACGCCTCTGCGAGGGTGCGCCCGCCGCGGCAGCAGTAGTCGAGCCCGAGCCGCTCGAGCTCGCGGGCGAGCTGCGGGTGGGTGTTCACGAGCTCGCCGAGCGTCGTTCGGTCGTCGATCGTGGTCATGCACCCACGCTGCCCCCGAGCTTCCGCGAATCAGTAGGGACGAAGGTCCCGGCTACTTCCAGAGCTGCTTGGTCGCGATCTGCGCGCCCTGTGCGAGCGTCTCGAGCTTCGCCCACGCGATGTCGGGATGGATGCGCCCGCCGAGCCCGCAGTCGGTCGACGCGATCACGTTCTCCCGACCGACGAGCTCGGCGAAGCGGACGATGCGCTGCGCCACGAGCTCGGGATGCTCGAGCACGTTGGTCGCGTGGCTCACGATGCCGGGGAGGATCATCTTGCCGTCGGGCAGCTTCTTGTCCTGCCACACGACCCACTCGTGCTCGTGCCGCGCGTTCGCCGCCTCGAACGAGTAGGCGCCCGCGTTGATGGCGAGCATGACGTCGACGATGTCCTTCATCTCGATGTCGGTCGAGTGCGGACCGTGCCAGCTGCCCCAGCACAGGTGGAAGCGGATGCGCTCCGTCGGCATCCCTCGTAGCGCGTGGTTCGTCGCTTCGACCGCGGTCATGACGAAGCGCTGGTAGTCCTCGACGGTGGGCTCCGGGTTGATCTGATCCCACGCCTCGGCGACGAACGGGTCGTCGATCTGCAGCATGAGCCCGGCGTCGATGATCGCCTGGTACTCCTCGCGCATCGCGTCGGCGCACGCCCAGATGAACTCCTCCTCCGTCTTGTAGAACTCGTTCGCGACTCGTGACGCACTTGCCGGGCCGACCGAGGTCATGAAGCCTTCGCTCACGTTGGCCGCCGCGAGCGCGGCCTTGAAGTGCGCGATGTCGGCGGCGATCGCGTCCTGCCCGGTGTAGGCGACCGGTCCGACACACCGCGGCCACGTGATCCCGCCTCGTCCCGCGGCGACGCCTGACGTGCGGTCGCTGTACGCGGCGAGGAAGCGCTCACGGTCGCGCCGGTCGGCGAACGACGTGAGGTGGATCTCGCCGGGCTTCGACTTCACCGCCGGCATGTCGTAGAGGCCGGGACCGTTCGGGTCGAGGCCGCTCAAGCGACCGAACGAGTAGCTCCACCAGGCGCCGTAGTTGACCTTGTGGCCCATCGACTTGCCGTACTCGCCGTCGCCGGGGACGGTCACGCCCGACCTCGACCTGCTTCGCGACGACGTCGCGGACCGCGGCCGTGAGCTCGGTCTGGAACGCGGCCTCGTCGAAGTTCGGGTCTTCGCCCTCCTGGCGGATCCGGTTCAGCTCGATGAGCTCGTCGGGGCGGGGGAGGCTCCCCGCGTGGCTGGTGAGGATGCCGTCGGTGCTGTGGCGCATGCCGTGAGTATCGCCCACGGCGCGAGGTCAGGCGACGGGAGCACGCGCATGACCTTCGCCTCTACCGCCGAGCCTCCGCGGTGGTCTGCTCGAGCTGAACGGAAGGACTGCCCATGCGTGTCCTCGTCGGTACGGACGGATCGGTAGGTGCCCAGGCGGCGTTGCGCTGGGCGCTGAGCCTGGTGGACGTAGAAGGCGGTGAGCTCATCGTCTCCACGGTGCGGGTCCCGCCCCTCCTCGAAATGCTTCCGAGGGAGATCGCGGCGAGGCGCGCTGAGGACGCCGACCTGCTCCACGAGTGGTGTGCTCCGGCTCGCGATTCGAAGGTGCAGTTCCGGGAGCTCTTGCTCGAGGGTGACCCACGCGAGCAGCTGCTCTCCGCGGCGAAGGCCGAGAACGGTCGACCTCATCGTGGTCGGGGCTCGAGGCACCGGTGGCCATCGCCACGCGCTGCATCTCGGAAGCACGACCCATCACCTCGCGCACCACACGCGGCTGCCGCTCGTTGCGATCCCGCCCGCGTCGAAGGCGGCGTGGCCGGCGACGGTCGTCGTGGGCGTCGACGGGTCGCCCGGCAGCCTTCGTGCCGTCGATTGGCTCGCGTCGTTCGGTGCACGGTTCACCGATGACGTGCTCGCGGTGAACGCTCAGAAGCCGCTGGCCGAGGTGCCCCGCGACCATCCCGACAGCCGGTTCCGGGCGGCGCTCGACGACATGCAGCACTGGGTGGCGCCGCTGTACGAGGCCGGCCTGGGCGCCCGGACGCTCGTGATGTCGGGCGATGCAGTCGACGTGTTGGCCGATGCCGCGATCGCAGAGGAAGCCGGATTGCTCGTGGTCGGGTCGCGCGGGGTCGGCGGGATCACCGGGTTGCGCCTCGGTGCGACCGCACTGAAGGTGCTGCACCTGGCGCAGATCCCCGTGCTCATGGTGCCGGCCGACGTCGACTGACCGATGAGATTGGAGGAGTCATGACGCACTACGCAGAGGTCATCGCGGATCTGAGCGAGCCGACGAAGTCGTTGCGGGACGCGTCGCCTGATGTCTGGGCGGGGTTCAGCCACCTGCACAACGCGGCGATGGCGGACGGCGCGCTCTCGACGAAGACCAAGGAGCTGATCGCGCTGACGATCGCGGTGGTGAAGCAATGCGACGGTTGCATCGCCTATCACGCGAAGGCGGCCGCCCGGAGGGGAGCGACGCCCGCTGAGGTCGCCGAGGCCCTGGGCGTGGCTCTGCTCATGGACGGTGGCACGGCCTCGACGTACGGCCCGAGGGCGTGGGATGCGTACCGCGAGTTCGCCCGTCCGACTGTGGCCGGGGCGGAGGCGGTCGCCTCCTAGATACGCGACGATCGTGGTGATGCCAGCTCCGCAGTTCGAGACGATCCTCTACGAGCAGGACGGTCCGGTCGTGACGATCACGATGAACCGTCCCGAGCGCAAGAACGCGATGACCAACCGCATGGTGCGCGAGACCGGCGACGCGCTCGCCTACGCGGCCGAGGATCGCGATGTCCGGGTGCTCGTGCTCACCGGCGCGGGCACGTCGTTCTGCCCGGGCGCCGATCTTGCAGGCGGTCGCGGGAGGCACGGTCGCCGACGAGGCGCTCACGCCAGCGGACTTCCGGGCGCCGGTGCTGTTGCACTCGATGCCCGCGGTCACGATCGCTGCGATCAACGGCGCGTGCGCCGGCGCCGGCTTCGGATGGGCGTGCGCGTGCGACTTCCGATTCGCCACGTCGTCGGCGCGGTTCAACACCGCGTTCCTCGAGGTCGGCATCGCCGGCGACATGGGTGGGCCGTGGACGCTCGCCCGCATCGTCGGTCCGGCGAAGGCCCGTGAGCTCTACATGCTTCCGGACAAGTTCGGGGCGGAGGAGGCGTTGCGCATCGGTCTCGTGAGCGATGTGTTCGACGACGACATGTTCCGCGACGAGGTCGATGCGATCGTGAACCGGCTCGCCACGGCCGCGCCGATCGGGCTCAAGACGTTGAAGGCGAACTTCGTCGACTCCGAGCGGATGGACTTCGCCGGCTACGTCGCGCTCGAGAGCGAGCGACACCTGCGCATGTTCACCTACAGCGACACGCGTGAGGCGTTCGCGGCGCGGGTCGAGGGCCGACCGCCGAAGTTCGAAGGACGCTGAGCTACTGGGTCTTCTCGAACATGGCGAGGACCTGAAGCCGTGCGTTCATGTCGAGCGACATGAATCGCTCCGTGATCTCGTCCGGCGTCCTCACGTCGGCGAACTTCGCGAGGGGCGTGGGAGATTGCGCCAGCCGCTGGCGGTCTTCCGGCGTGAGCGTCCCCAGGAACGCGATCGCGTCCTCCACGCTGTCGAGCTCGCCGATGCGGACGAGCAGGTCGTCGACCGAGTGATCGACCTTCGACGGGGCGACTGACTCCGGGAACGCCGTCACGACGCCGATGGCCTCGTGGACCCGATCGGTGAGCTCGTCGCCCGCCTCGAATGTCTCGCCGACCGACGCAGGCGAGCAACGGGCCGTCGAAGCTGAAGATCCAGTCGTTGTGCGCGGCGATGCGCTGGCGAACCTCGGCGCTCGCGAAGGGCGATTCCCCCATCGCGATCAGGCCGGCCACGCGGAAGGCGGCGTCGAACGCGGCGTCGCCGGTCGGCATCTCGAGGAGGCCGTGGAAGACCTGATGTCGCGCCCGTGGCTCGACCGAGTACGGCACGATCGTCGTCAGCTCGAGCGCGACGAGCGACGTGCTGTGCACCTTCGCGGTGTACTCGAGCGACATCGCCTCCATCGGCGTCCGCACGTTCGCGACGGTGACTTGTCGCCCGTCGATCGTGCCGGTGAACACGTCGGTGAAGAACATGTTCGGCATCGGGGCAGTGGATGTTCGATCGACAGCCGCGGCGGGAAGCCGTGGAGCACCCGCGACGCCTCTTTGATGCGGTCGAGGAATCCGCTGTCGAAGCCGGTCTCGTCGACCGGGTGGAGGCCGAGGCTGGCCGCGGCTTGCACGAGGTCCTCGTTGTCCGGAGCCGGCTCCGCTTCACGATGACGACGACCGAAGAGCGCCATGGGGCCTCCCTGCCACGTTCCCGTCGCAGCGTACGCCTCGTCCGTCGCTAGGAGACCGCGGTCCGCTTGAAGACCCGGATCGACGCGGCCGTGAGTGCGATCGCGAACGCCGCGACGTACGTCATGCTCAGCACTGCCATCGTCGTCGTGTTCGACATCCCCCAGATGTCGTGCAGCCCGTGCCCCGACGGATCGGCGATGCCGTACCGCATGAGGGCGAGCACGTGCGTGATCGGAAGCACCTTCGCGACGACGGTGAGGCCTGCGGGCAACGCTGAGATCGGGAAGAGCCCACCGGCGAAGAAGTAGGGCACGATCGCGACACCGGGCAGCGCGGCGATGTACTCCTCCTGCGTCTGCAGGCGGTTGGCGAGGATCTCGGCGACGCCGTACATCCCGATGGCGAAGCCGAGAGCCGCGGCGATGAACCATGTGAGCCCGCCCGTGCTGATCGTGAAGTCGGCACCGCGCAACCACGACGCCACGATGATGACGGTCACCTGCAGCGCGCTCAGCAGCACCGCGACGAGCAGGTTGCCGATCACGATGACTTCCTTCGGCACCGGAGCCGCGAGCAGGTCGCGCCGCGCGCCGTTGAGCCGGTCGACCACGACACCGAGTCCGGACGACATGCAGCTGAGCGGGATGAGGAGGCCGAGCGTCGACACGGCGACGAAGGTCATGTAGTCGATGCCGCCGGGATGGGCGCCGAAGGTGGTGGCGAGCGCGGGTGCGATGACGATGGCGAACAGCAGAGGCGTCATCACGGGGATGAGGAGCTCGCGGGGCGTGCGGACGCTGAGCGACAGCCTCCTGGCCGCGAGCGTCTGCGTCGCGGCGCCGAGCGCGGTGGGCCGCCGGGGTCGGACGGCGGTGGTCGATGGAGCGGTCGTCGTGATGGCAGTCATGGGTTCTCCAGTTCGTCGTGTGGAGGCGGTTCACGCCGCGAGCGTTCGGCCGGTCAGCTGCAGGAAGACGTCGTCGAGGGTCGGCGCCCGCGTGGCGATCGCCTTCGTGGCGAGACCCGCGTCGCCGATCGCGGCGACGACCTCCCGAGCCGGGCGGTCGCGCAGCGGGATGTGGATGGTGTTGCCGACCACGAAGGTCGCGGCATCCGCGATGTGCAGCTGTCGCAGCGTGGTGAGCCCTTCGGCCGCGATCACGATCGACTCGGATCTCGACGACCTCGCGGCCGAGGCCGGCCAACAGCGCGGCGGGCGTGTCGAGCGCGACGATCCGACCCTCGGACACGATCGCGACGCGGTCGCACAGCTGCTCGGCCTCGTCGAGGTAGTGCGTGGTCAGCAGGATCGTCATCTGACGAGCGCGAAGACCGGCGACGTGGTCCAAGAGCTCGAAGCGGATGCGCGGGTCCAAGCCGACCGTCGGCTCGTCGAGGAACAGGATCTGCGGGTTCGACAGCAGCGCACGCGCGATCTCGAGACGTCGGCGCTCGCCGCCGCTGTAGGTGCCGACCGTACGGTCGATGAGCTCGGTGAGCCCGAACGTCTCGCTGAGCTCGCGGATGCGAGCGTCGGTGGCGTCGTGATCGAGACCCCACAGACGGGCGTGCACGGTGAGGTTCCGCCGCCCGGTCAGCGCGCGGTCGACGGCCGGCTCTTGGAAGACGACGGCGCTGGCGCCGCGGGCCTCGCCGAGGATGCGTCACGACGTCGAACCCGGCCACGTGCGCGACGCCCGCGGTCGGGACGATCGTCGTCGTGAGCATCCCGATGGTCGTCGACTTGCCGGCGCCGTTGGGTCCGAGGAAGCCGAAGACCTCGCCGGGAGCGATGTCGAGGTCGACGTCACTCACCGCCTCGACTCCGCCCGGGTAGATCTTGGTCAAGCCTCTTGTTGTGATCGCGTTCATGCCCGTCAGGACGCTCGGCTGAGCGCGGGTGTGACGTGGCGGAGGTCACCGCGTGGGATGTCACACTTCGGTGGCCTGAGGCGTCCTCTTATGTCTATGGAAGATCCGAGTGCCGAGATCAGCGCCGCCTGGCGTGAACACCGCCGCCACGTGCTCGACATCGCGTTTCGGATGATGGGCAACCTGGCCGAGGCCGAGGATGTGGTGCAGGAGGCGTTCTCTCGCCTGGTCGTCGCCGATGTCGACGCGATCGACGACGTCGGCGGATGGCTCGTCGTGGTGACGACTCGACTGTGCCTCGATCGGCTCCGCAGCCAGCAGCGCCACCATGTCGTGCTCGATCCGTCGATCGGTGAGGGCTCGGGCGCCGCAACCGCGGATCCTGCGGACCGGACGACGCTCGACGATCAGATCCGCATCGCGCTGCACGTCATGCTCGAGCGGCTGTCGCCCGCGGAGCGGACTGCGTTCGTCCTCCACGACGTGTTCCAGTATCCGTTCGACGCGATCGGCGACATCGTCGGCCGCTCACCGGCTGCGTGCCGGCAGCTCGCCAGCCGTGCCCGTCGGACGATCGCCGACGAACGTGGCCGTTCTCGCTTCGTGGTGGAGTCGTCAGAGCAGCGTCGAGTCGTGGAGCGGTTCATCACCGCGTGCTCGGTCGGCGACATCAAGGGACTGCTCGAAGTGCTCGATCCAGACGTGGCCGGAGAGGGCGATCTCGGCGGCGGGCGCAGGCGGGTCAGCGTCGGTCGCGACGTGATCGCGCCTCAGATCATGGGGTTCTTGGGACCGGACTCGAACGCGTCGCTCGTGCCGCTCCACACCGGAGACGATGCGCACGTCGTCGCCCTGCGCGACGGCCATGTCGTGAGTGTCGTCACGTTGACGGTGGAGGACGAACGAGTCGTGCACATCCACGCCCTCGCCGACCCGGTCAAGCTCGGCCCGATCGCCGACGTGCTCGGAGGCTGATGACTGCGGAGAGCCGCTTGTAGCCCTAGCCCCGGGCCAGTTGCTCGAGCGGGTCGAACGGGTCGAAGATCTCCGGCGCGGGTGCCCGCGTTTCGGACTGCGCCGTGGACGACGTCGGCCTGGGCGGCGGGGCCGGAGGCGTGCGTGGGCTCCTGCGATTGCCCACCGGCACGTTGTCGATCAGGGTGGCGGCGATCATGCGTCGCTCGGCAACCACCGCGCCACGAAGGGGTCGCCAGGGCTGGTCGACAAGGGTCGCCCGCTGAAGTTCGTCGAGTCGTTCCATGATCGCTGCGCCTCCGAACGGTATGGGGCGCGGGGGACGACAGCGGTCCGCCGGCCGCGAGTGAATGACGCGATTCAGGTCGGCCCATTGCGAGCCGCGCTTGATGGGCCTTTCGACTCGATCTCGGTCGGCGGCGGCTACTGCGCGGTCAGCCCTCCTGGAACGGACGCACCTCGATCGCCGCGAAGCACGCTGCCGAGGCCTTGGCGGCCCAGGCCAGCGCGTCGTCGAGATCCTTCGCCTCGATCACCCAGAAGCCGCCCAGGTACTCCTTCGTCTCTGCGTACGGACCGTCGGTGATCACGGCGTCGCGGTCGCCATCGGTGTTGTCGACGACGGTGGCCGACGACACGGGCTGCAGCCCGCCGCCGAAGACCCACACGCCGACCTTCTGCATCTCAGCGTTGAGGGCCTCGGTCTCGGCGTAGGCCCGCTGCATCCGCTCCTCGGACTCGAACCCCCATGCCTCCGGAGTGTCTTCGGCGGGACCGTGGACGGAAAGCAGGTACTGGGTCATGGCGAGCTCCTTCGATCTGGCTTCATCTCCTCTACGAACGGACTACCCGGGAATCGACAGCGCTCGCGAGAATTCGCGAACGATCTCAGCCTCGGCGAGCTCCCCACGTCCGCTCCCTGAACGCGGGGTCGATGAGGAATCCGTGCACGATCTGGTTGTGGCTGTGGCACAGCTGATGCGAGGCGAACGAGGTCGCGAGCGCTGAGACCCGTCCTTGCGCGTCTTGCGCTGCGTTCACCGCTTCCTTCGTGATCTTCAACGCGAACAGAGGGCGGCTCGCGATGTGCGCAGCCATCTCGAGCGTGAAGGTGTGGAGGTCATCGCGGGGCACGACGTGGTTGACCATGCCGAGCCGATGGGCGTCGAGCGCGGACACCGAGTCCGAGGTGAACAGCATCTCCTTCGCCTTGCGCACGCCCAACTCCCACGGATGGTGGAAGAACTCGGCGCCGCACACACCCATCGCGACGGTGTTGTCGATGAACTCGGCGTCGTCGGCAGCGACGATGATGTCGCACGGCCAGATGAGCATGAGCCCGCCGGAGATCGCCTTGCCCTGCACGGCCGCGATCGTCGGCTTCGGCACGTTGCGCCACCGCTCGCAGAACCCGAGGTAGAGCTCCTTCTCGCGGGCCATCTGCGCTTCGCTGCCGGCGCAGCCGAACCCGCACCACGTGCCCACGGTGTCGTGCTCGCGCATCGGCGTGAGGGTGTCGCGCTCGCGGAGATCGTGGCCCGAAGAGAAGTGCGGACCTTCGGCGGCGAGGATGATCACTGAGATGTCGTCGTCTCGCGCGGCTCGGTCGATCGCGTCGTTGAGCTCGTAGAGGAAGTGGGTGTCCTGCGCGTTGCGGGTGTCGGGTCGCGCCAGCCAGATGCGAGCGACCTTCGGCGCGGGCTCTTCGTAGCGGATCGAGGGCTGTCGTTCGTCGCTCATCGAACCCCACGCTCGCGCATCAACCCCGGTTCTCGACTTCTTGAAGCGTCAGGCCGCCGAATGCACCGTGACGGTGCCGGCCGTGCCGTCGACGGTGACGATCTGACCGTCCGCCAGCTGGGTGGTCGCGTGCACCGTCCCGACGACCGCCGGCAGGCCGTGCTCCCTGGCGATGATCGCCGCGTGGGCGAGCGGTCCTCCGCCGTCGGTGACCAGGGCTCCTGCGATCCCGAACAGGATGGTCCACGACGGCGATGTCGTCGGGCAGACCAGCACCTCGCCCGGCAGCACGGTTCCGAAGTCGGCCTCGCCCCGCACGACGCGGACCTGACCGGTGTAGCTGCCCGGCGACGCGGGTGTTCCCCGCAACGCCTCGCCGTCGGTCCGGGCGACCTCCCCCGGGAACTCCATCTTCAGCCCCCAAAGCATCGCCTCGTTCATGCGCCGTCCGTGCGAGGGGAGGAAGCGAAGGTCCGGCAGCTCGTCGAGCTCGCCGACGACGGCCGGACCGGGATGGGCTCGGGTCCACGCCTGCTCGCCCCGTCGACGCGCGACGAGGGCTCGAGCTCTTCGGTGCCTCCCCGAAGAGCGTCGGCCAGCTCGTCCGCGGTGCAGAAGACGGCGTCGTCCACGCGCGCGAGACGACCGCGCCCGACGAGGCGGAGACCGGCCTCGAGAACCCAACGGCGCAGGATGCCGCACGGGAGTTCGTCGGTGAGCACGGAGTTCTCTTCGCGGACGGGATAGACCCGCCGTGCCTGCTCGAGCGCGGCCACGAACCCGCCATGGTCGGCCTCGGCCAGCTGCGCCAGCGCCGCGGCTTCGGCCTGGGCGGCTACGTCGCCGTCCGGGGCGCGTCGTCGTCGTGGAGGAGCAGCCGGGTTACCACGCCGGGTCGTTCGATGATCGCGGGCGAGCCGGGGTCGTAGTTCGTCGGGCGCCACGCGTGCGCGTGCAGCCAGGCGTCGCAGCTCGTCGGCGACGTCGGGATCGACCGCGTGGAGGGCGGCCACCGGATCGGCCGCCCCGTCCCGGAGCGCATCGACCAGATCAGGTCGCGCCGCCACACGGTCTCGTAGGGCCGCCAGCGAGCGGGCGCCGGCGACCGACGCCGGAGACGATCCGACGAGCAGGCGCAGCGTGTCGGTCTCGTCCCAGCCCAGCAGCCGCTCGCACAGCTGGACGAGCTCGTGGAGGGCGAGGGTGTACGGCATGAGGAGCTGGAAGTGCACGGAGAGCCCATCGTTCGAGAAGGGTGCGCCCCTGCTCCAGGTGATCGACCAGACCGGCGTCGTCGAGCGCGGCCAGATCCTCGGCGAGCAGGGCCTGGGTGCGCTGTTCGAATTCGTCCCGCCAGTGCTCGTCCCAGGTTGCGAGCCGTTCCGCGGGCAGCCCGCGGGTGAGCGCGCGCTTGGCCGCCTTCATCCGCACCCGGAGCGCCGGCACCAGGCGGGCGGCGAGTCCCATGGCCAGGGCCGGAGGTGTTTTGCCCTGCGGTTCGGGTGAGCCGAAAGGCGGCACGGGCCGGACGTAGACCTCGCCGCCGA
The DNA here is from genome assembly GCA_963726495.1 of uncultured Acidimicrobiales bacterium. GTDB lineage: Bacteria > Actinomycetota > Acidimicrobiia > Acidimicrobiales > DATKAS01 > DATKAS01. The sequence continues at coordinate 462,390 of CAVSCP010000005.1, read as the reverse complement.
TGGACACCTGGTCGAGCCCGGCCAACATGAGGCCGAAGTCGCGACTCATCGCTCGAACGGCTGCATCTGACGCCGGTGCGAACAGCGACCATCCGAACGGGGTGACCAGCTCCGGGTAGTGCGCCACGTCCTTCTCCCAACCCAGACCGTCGAGCTGATCAGCAGGGCGAACCGGGAGCGCCGAGGTGCGTGGTGTGGTCATGGCTGACCTCCGTCTGCGTGTGGCGCCGGCTCGATCTCCGGCAGCTGGCCATCGCGAACCGCCGCGATGAGGGTGTCGATTGCCCAGCGCAGCAATGGGCCCGACTCGACGCCGGGCACGCCGAACTCTTCCCGCATCCGCAGCCAGGACTGCGACGACCCGAGGCAGCGGAGGAGGCCGGCGACGTAGGCCTGCCGACGCTCGTCGAGGTCCGGGAAGGCCGCGGCAACCAGGTCGAGAAGCTCGGCGGAGCGGCGCTGGGTTTCGGGCGAGAACCGCCGGGGATCGGCGTTCAACAGGACCTCGGCCCGGACCTCGACGGCGAACTCGTCCGATGTCACGAACAAGGTCTCGATCTGCGGACCCACTTCATCGATGCTGCCGATGACGGGAATCCCGTCCGGTATGTCCATCAGCTTGCCGATCCGTGCGGAGATGCCGTGGAGGAGGGCGGTCCGGTCGGGGAAGTACCGGTACACGGTGGGCTGGGACACCCCCGCCCGGTCCGCGATCTCCCGCGTGGTGATGTCGTCCGCCCGTCGATCGGCCAGCAGCTCGACGAGGGCGTCGAGGATGAGGTTGCGGGTGCGGCGCGCCTGTTCGTCGCGCAGCGGGGATCGGTAGGCGCGGGCCGGTTCTTCGGTCATCGTCGGTTTCCACGGGTTCGGGGTCGGATCGGTTGGCTGCACTGCCTCGCAGGTTAGCGACAGAAGTATCTATTGACAATAGATTTCTATCGTGAATATGTTCCCTCCATCAGATGGCCAACCAGGGAGCTCACGATGACCGCCACACTTGCGCCGCTCGACCTTTCCGCCACCAACGCCGCGACCGAGCCCGACGGGTTCCGTCGCATCGCAGCGATCGCCGGCCTCATCACCTGCGTGGGCGGCACGGCAGCGTTCATCCTGCTGGGTTCGGTACCGGTGCTCGGCGACTCCGGAGGCCCACGTGGCCGCGTACTTCGCCCACGACGCCTCGCCACACCGCATCGCCGTCGTGTTCGCCGCCCTGCTGTCCATCCCGATTTCGATCTTCTTCGTCGGTGTCCACCGTTCCCTCGCCTCGGCTCAGGGTCGATCGGTCACCGGCTGGACCACGGCGTTCCTCTACGGCGCCATCATGATGTCGGCCACCGCCGGTCTGAAAGAGGCCCTGTACGCGATCGCCGTGCGCTATGCCGACACCCAACCGGACCCGGCTGTCCTGCGGCTGCTCAGCGATGGCAGCCAGATCGTCGCCGCCACGCTCGGCGCATGGATGGCGCTGGCGGTGGGCAGCGTCGCAGTCGTGGCGCTGCGCGGCGCGACGGCCCGCTGGTACTCCTGGTTGACCGGCGTCGTCGCGTTCGCCGCGGTGGTTTCGGTCGTCGACACAGTGAACACCTCGACGGGGAGCGGCCTCGCCTCCCTCGCCTTCGTGGGGTTCGTCGTCTGGATGCTCGCCAGCAGCATCGTGATGGTGCGCCGACCCCTCGTGCGATGACCGGCGAGCTACCTCAGCGAATCGAGGAACGCGGTGAGCGCGGCGTTCACCTCGGCCGGCCGCTCTTGATGCACCCAGTGGCCGGCGCCTTCGATGATCGTGCTGCCGCGGAAGTCGGTGCATCCCGATCCCGGATCGGCGTACCCGTCGCCGCCGGGGATGAACGCCCTCACCGGATCGCGTGATCCCGCGATGAAGCACGACGGCTGACCGACGGTCGCGCCCACGATGTCGGCGTTCTCGGTCGCATCGATCGGCGCCGCGCGGTAGCGGTTGAACGCGCCGACCATGCCGGTGCGCTCGAGCGACGCCGCGGCCGCGTCGAGCTCGGCGTCGCTCAGGAAGCTGAGCGGTCCGTCGGGCGGATCGGGCAGCAGCGGGAGGAACGCCGCGTCGCGCGGCCCTTCCGCGATCCAGCAGTTGAGCGGCGCGTCGCCCGACAACGCGAAGTAGATGCGCTTCAACGCGGCGCGCATGTCGGCGCCGAACGCGGCCTCGGGCACGCCGGGCTTGGCGAAGTACAGCATGTAGAAGAAGCGGTCGGCGTAGACCTGATCGATCAGGTCGAGCAGCGAGACAGGGATCGGCGGCATGTGCGGCACGCTGAGCCCGGCGACCGCACGCACCCGATCGGGATGGCGGATCGCGGTGTGCCACACGATCGGCGCGCCCCAGTCGTGGCCGACGAGGATGATCGGCCCGTCGTCGAGCGCAGCGGCCACCGCAGCGACGTCGCCGGCGAGCTGCTTCATCGAGTAGCGCTCGACCTCCGTCGGAACCGAGCTGCCGCCGTACCCGCGCACGTCGAGCGCCGCGACTCGATACCCGTTCGCCGCGAGGTGGTCGACCTGGTGGTGATACGAGCTCGCGAGCTCGGGCCATCCCGGCACGCACAGCACCGTCGGTCCGTCGCCCGTGACCTCGACGCGCAGGGTGATGTCGCCGTTCGTGACCTTCATCTCGTCCATGGCGCAATCGTGCCTCAGTCGGGCAAGCGGTCGCTGGCCGTCTGCACGCTCGTCGACGCGGCGAGTGACCGCCCCGCGAGCACCTTGTTCGCGATGTGCTCGCCGATCGTGACCGGCGGGTACTTCGGTTGCTCGCCCGGGGCGAGGCACGACGGCAGGCACTCGATCACGGCATCGGCGTTGCCGTCGTGGAAGAACGGGAACGAACGGCGCAGCACCGGCCCGTCCGTGTCGGCCGGCGGGACGACTCGGTGCAAGGTCGAGCGCCACTTGTCGTTGGTCCACATGGCGAGGGCGTCGCCGATGTTGATGACGACGGCGTCGGGTTCGGGCACGACGTCGATCCATTCGCCGTCCGGGCCGACGATCTGGAGCCCGGCGATCGGGTCGGCGAGCAGCGTCGTGAAGATGCCGTAGTCGGTGTGCGCGCCCATGCGCATCTGCTCGGGGAGCGGCGCCGGCTCGCCCGCCGACGCGCTCGTAGCGCACGAGGCGAAGCACGTCGACGGAGCGATCGGTGCGAGGAGCGAAGAAGCCCGGCTCGAGGTCGAGCGCGCACTCGATGATCGACTCGATGCGGGCGACGAGCGGACGCAGCTCGTCGAGGTAGCGCTCGACCGCCGTGCGGAGGCGGGGGAGGTCGTCGGGCCAGATGTTGTCGTCCATGCCGACGTTGAACGCCTCGAACAGGTCGGGTGGACGGGCTGCGCCGAGGCTGTAGGCGAGGCTCTCGCTGCCCTTCGCCGAGTACCCGCGGTTGACGTCAGGAGTCGGAGCCCGCAGCTCGAGCTTGCGTTCCATCGGGAGTGCGAAGAACGCATCGGAGGCGCTTCGCAGCTCGGCGGTGACCACCGGTGAGAGCCCGTGGCCGACGAGCTGGAGGAAGCCGAAGTCCTCGCACGCCGCTCCGAACTCGTCGGCGATGCGAACGCGGTCCGCTGGCCGCGCCGGAGTCCCACGGTGCGATGTCGACGACCGGAACGATCCGCCGATCGTAGGGCGAGCCTCAGTCGGCGAGGAGCTGGTCGAGCTTGGCCTGCGCGGGCTCGAAGTTCTCCAAGTAGCGCCCGATGTGCTTCATGGCCTCGGGGTCGTCGCGCGAGCCGGAACCCGGATCGACCTCGACCACCGGGTCGAGACGCGAGTTCGGCCATCCAGTCCCCGAGCTGGGGGTACTTCGATCCAGCAGGTCGCGGTTGGCGAGCTCGAGGCGCAGCATCCTGAGCCAGTCGAGCGGGACGTTCGGAGGCGCGATCGGCGTGCAGATGCGGTTCTTCTCGGCGTCGTCGCTGAACGTCGACTCGACGAACCCGATGAACGCGGCGCTGAACGTCGGCTGACAGGTGCGCACCATCTGCAGCGTGATCCGGTCGCCGTCGAAGACGGTCGTCGATGCGCGAGGGGGAAGCCCACCGCCGAGCAGTCGACGTGCAGCGTCGTCGGCCCGGTCGGGATGCGTGCCCTGATCGAGCCGGATCTCGTCGGCGTCGATCGCGGTGACGTGACCGAGGCGGACCACGTTCTCGATGCGGCGGAGCTGCGCGAGCTCGCCATCGCTGAGCGTGGCGCAGTGGTAGGCGGTCGGCGTCACGGTGGGGTCGAGGCGTCGCAGCTCGCCCGCGGCCTCCAATCGTGCGAAGACGTCGTCGACCGAGTCGGCGAGGGCGACCGCCTCCACCTGATCGGCGAGGCTCTTCGCGAACGCGGCGAAGAACTCGTCGCCGGGCTGGAGGTTGGCCCGGTTCAGCACCCATGAGTCCCGGGGCATGATCCACGTGATGCGGTCGGGGTCGACACCGTTGTCGAGCATCCAGACGCACGCGTCCATCGCCGTCTTGCCGGCGCCGATCACGACGAACGCGTCGTAGTCCGGCGCCATTCGGGGGAGTGCGTTGAGCGGCACGCACGCGACCTCCGGCGCGATCGCGTACGAAGGCGTCGTCGTCGACGGCACCTGCATCTTGGAGTAGGTCGCGTCGACGAAGCGCCGGGCGTCGACCGCGCACTGCTTGCCCGACAGCAGCGACGTGACGACCCGATCGTCGCCGACCTCGCTCATCGGGAAGAAGCGCACGCGACCCGACGGGAGGAACCGCTCCCGCATCACGAGGTCGAAGTGGCCGAGCACCTCGTGGCCGGCGGCCAGCTCGTAGAAGCCGGCGTTGGGGCCGACCTCCTCGATGCGACCCGTGCCGAGCGGCGCGGAGCTCACTCCGTAGAAGCTCGAGGGCTGATGCAGGCGGACGAACGGATAGGCGTCGTTCCAATGTCCGCCGGGACGATCGTGGCGATCGACCATGACGATCGTGGCGTCGGTCTCGGTGAACACCGAGTCGGCGAACGCCATCCCCGCCGCGCCGGCCCCCATGATCAGGTAGTCGGCGGAGATCGACTCGGTCACGCCGTCACTGTGTCAGTCCTGCTTGAACGTGGCGAATAGTCCGGTCAGCGGCAGACCGAGCGCGAGCTGCGCGGCGGCGGGTTGGATGTTGTCGAACTGCGCGGCGCCGTGGCCGCGGTACATGAGGACGTCGCGCATGTAGCGCTGCATGCGCTCACCTCGCCGTCCGGTGACGCTCGAGTCCGACGTGCGCCACAGCAGCTCGACGCACTCGTAGGCGAGGCGTCCGCCCTGCTGCGCGAGCGTCCAGATGCGGACGTCGTCCTCCATCGTGAACTTGCGTCCCTCTTCGACGTGGCGCGTGCAGTACTCGTCGTAGAGCTGTCCGCAGCGGATGAGGATCGCTTCGGCCGCGTCTCGCAGCGCGAGGCCGTTGCCGTAGTGGCGCACGTAGTCGGGCATCTCGATGCGGTGCTGAGGGAAGGTGACGCCGAAGCCGCGGGTCGGTCCCTCGCGCATGAGGCGCTCGTACTCGTCGAGCGCCGCACCCGCCGCGCCGACTTGGGTGGCGACGAGGCCGGCGTGGAAGTAGCCGCCGAGACGTCCGAGGTAGATCGGGTTGCCGTGCAGCTCGAGGCCGGGCGTGGTGTCGGGCGTGTCGAACAGCGAGAGCGGGAACACCATCTCGGCGGGGACGAGCTGGTCTTCGATCACGACCGTCTGCGATCCACTCGCTTGGAGCCCGAGTGATTCGTTGTTGCCCCACGAGCCCGGCTTGATGGAGAACTGGCTGCGGGGGACGGTGAACGTCACGACCTGTGGGGGACCGGGCTCGTTGCTCGCGAGGAACGTGGCGCCGATGAAGTGCGTCGAGTACGGCACGCCCGAGGAGTAGCGCCACTCGCCGTTGATGAGGTAGCCGCCCTCGACTGGTATTGCGGAGCCCGCGGGCGGCGCGCGGTGCGGTGCGATGAAGTCGCCGTTGACTTCGCTGAAGAGCTTGTCTTGCACGTCGGCCGGCCAGTGCGAGCAGACCGACAGCGCGTGGTGCGCGCCGAGCCCGAAGCACCACGCACTGATCCGGGGTCACCGCGGCCGATCGTCGCGGAGAGCTTGAGGTAGTCCTCCATCCCGAACTCGTAGCCGCCGTAGCGCTTCGGTTGGAGCACGCGGTAGAAGCCCGCGTCGAGGAACGCCTCGTGCACCGCGGGCGTGTACTGACCCATGCGCTCGGCGTCGTCCTGCTGCTCGCGCAGCATCGGGATCATCGCCTCGGCGCGGGCGATCATCTGCCGAGGCGTGAGGTCGGGCTCGGGGACGGGGATCGGCGTGAAGTTCGTCATCCCGTGTCCCTCTGTCGAGCGTGACCTCGTTTGTCGGGCGGACCATAGGGCGCCGGAGATGGGCTGTTGTGGTGGGAGGTAGGAACGGCTAGTGCAGCGATACTTCCGGATCGTGGAGTCCTCGTGTACAGAGCGACTGTCCTTCAGGTTTCTGCCTGGGTCTCCGCCTGATCAACCTCAGGCTCGTTGTGGTGTCTGTTGGGGCAGCACTGAACGACTTGGTGTTCCTCAACCGCCTGTTCGCGTTCGACTCCGAGTGGGGATTGCTTCGCGCCGATCCCACCGAAGCTGAGTCGGTCTACCTCGCCCGTTTGCTCGTCGCAGCCGTGTTCGAGGCCCTTCGACTCCTCGACAAGGGCAGGGCGGACCCGGCGTACCACCGCCTGTTCGAGACGATGGAACCGAAGGGTCAAGGAGCCGTCGAAGAGCTCCGTCTCCTCGCCGGTGTTCGGTCGGACTACGAGCGAATTTGAAACTGCACCCTGCACTACCCGTGGCCGGCCGGCGAAGATCTCATACCGGCCCTCCGAGCACTCGGTGACTCCGACGGTGAGTGTGAGGTCGGCGTTGGGACACGAGCGTCGACTCGGCGCTCTTCTCCGACGCTGTTTTGCTTCAACTCTTCTTGAGAGATCCAGAGCGGCTAGGCAACGGACGACGAGCGTCGCGAGGAGTTCACCCATCTTGTTGAGCGACTCGCGGAGCATGTTGGCGCCCTAATCACCGCGTGAGCACCGATCTCGGCACATCTCAAGGCGCTGCCCGCCGGGATCGTCCATCTGTCCGGGGACAATGGCTAGGCATCCAGCGGGCAGCCCTATCCTCCCCGTTCAGCGACAGAACGGTCGAGAGGGAGGCCGGGGTTGGCTCGTTGGCGAGGTCCTGGTGCAGACGACGTCTACGTCGTCGCAGAGCGTTGGGTGGACGAGTGCCTGCGAGCGGACGGGTCGCTGTTCGTGCCGGGCGCATCGGTGTGGGCGGCTGGGCCGCTCGATGAGTTGCACGCACGCTTCAACGAGAACCCTGACGAGTCATCCGCGACGTTTGAGGAGAAGTTCCGGAAGCAGCTCCATGATGCGTCGCCGAGCACGATCCAGCTCGCGGCCGAGCTCATGTACGTCCATGTACTGATCGCAGCCGACTACAAGGGTCAGACCAAGCGGGAAGCTGGTGAACACGATCCTGGGCTGGGGTCCCGGCATCGTCGCGATTCCCTCCGATCTCGACAGCGTCCTTGATGGCGGCATTTGCAGCACGGGTCAGGGATACAAGATGTACCGACCGAATCAGCTGTGGTTCTTCATCGACTTCGCTCGCGCATGGAAGGCCGCCGAAGTCACCTCGAGGGCGACGTGGCTGGAGGACCCGTGGGCGTTCAAGGCCATGCTGTGGTCGCTGCCGGTCAACTCCGGTTCCTGCAACGCAACGCCCTCCTCCACCTCGTCCACCCCGACACCTTCGAGTCGATGGTTTCTCCCCAACACCGCGAGCTGATCGTCAAGGTGTTCGCGGAGATGTTTGAACCGGGGACTGTCGATGTCGACGCGAACGGTCGAGATCCGCCGACGTATGACCTCCGAGCGCTGCGTCCCGACCATCAGATCCGCACGTCGGACGCGAAGGTCACCGTCGTCGACCTCCACAACCTCCACGACCGGGCCAAGCGCTTCGTCGTCGGCGTCAGCCTCAGGATCTGACCGACCGCTGTCTCGCTCCGCGTGGGCCCGGGCTGCGAGTCGGAGTCACGTCGGCTCGATCTGGTGCGCCTGCTCGCCGAGATAGCTCGAGAGGATGAGCTCGTGATCGGCTCGCAGCACCTCGGCGCGTTCGTCGATGACGAGCTCGCCGTGCGACAGGACGTACGCCCGGTCAGCCACGCTCAACGCGACGTGGATGTGCTGCTCGACGAGCAACACGGCGCAGCCGCTTTCCCTGGCGTAGCTCGACACGATCGGGAGGAGGCCTTCGACGATCACCGGTGCCAGGCCCAGCGACGGTTCGTCGAGCAACATCAGCCGCGGCTTGCGCGCCAGCGCGCGGCCGAGCGCGAGCATCTGCTGCTCGCCTCCTGACAGCAGGCCCAGCGCGACGATCGGCGAGGGCAGCCAAGGCGGGGAAGTAGTCGTAGGCAGTGTCGCTGTCGAGCCGCTCGCCCGGGAACCCGAGCCGGAAGTGCTCGGCGACCGTGAGGCCGAAGAAGACCCCGCGACCCTCGGGCATGTGGGCGATGCCGAGACGGGCGCGGGCGGCCGGTGAGCGGCGCGCGCAAGATCCTCGCCGTCGAGCCGGATGGTGCCGGCGAACGGGTGCACGAGGCCCGAGATCGTGCGCAGCGCAGTGGTCTTCCCCGCACCGTTCGGCCCGAGCAGTGCGACCACCTCGCCCGCGTCGACGTGGAGATCGACGTTGCGCAGCACGGGCGCGCCGTCGTAGCCGGCGGTCAGGCCCTCGATCGGAGAGCACCGGTTCGACGCTCACGACTCGGCCGCTGCCGAGGCGAGTCCGCCGACAGTCGGTCGGCGGCACCCAGGTAGGCCGCGACCACCCGCGGGTTCTGACGGATCTCGCCGGGCGTCCCCGATGCGATCACGACTCCGGACTCGATCACCACGAGCTGGTCGCTGATGCCGAGCACCAGGCCCATGTCATGGTCGACGAGCAGGATCGGGAGCCCCTGGTCGACCACCTCGCGCAGCTTGCCGCCGAGGGCCGCGGACTCGCGGGCGTCGAGGCCGGCGGCCGGCTCGTCGAGCAGCAACAGCTTCGGTTGCGCCGCGAGGGCTCGCGCGACGGACACCATCTTGCGCTGACCCTGCGTGAGCTCACCGGGCAGACGCGTCGGCGAGCCCGCCGAGCGAGAGACGATCGAGCGCTTCGTCGACCGCGTCGACGTCGCCGACCGACCTCCACAGAAGCTCCTTGATCGTCGCGAGCACGGTGGGGTGGCGCGCGGCGACGGTGAGGTTCTCCCGCACACTGAGGTCGTCGAAGAGCTCGGTCGCCTGCCACGTGCGGGCGAGACCGCACCTGGCCCGGGCGTGGGGAGCAAGGCGGGTGACGTCCTTCCCGTCGATGCTCACCGTGCCGCCGTGGGGCACGAACCCGGTGACCGCGTCGATGAAGGTCGTCTTGCCCGCTCCGTTCGGCCCGATCAGACCCACGAGCTGCCCGGGTTGCACTTCGAGGTCGACCTCGACGACGGCGCGCACACCGCCGAACGACACGGAGATGCCGTGCGCCGCGAGCACCGACGGCCGTCCATGGTTGCCGCGGCGGTGGCCGGCAGCGACGGCGGCGCGCCTGCTTCTTCAGCTGTCGCTTGCGGTAGGTGGTGCCCGCGACCCCGTCGGGGTTCTGGATCAACGTCACGATCAGCAGCAGTCCCCCGACGAGGAGACTCCACCTCCCGGAGATGCCGAGCTGCGTCTCGAAGGTGTACGGAACGAGGCCCTGCGTCGCGATGAGACCGCCGACGATCGCACCCGACGACCATCGTGATCCCGCCGATGTACGCGAACGCGACGAAGGCGAGCGCGACGATCAACCCGAAGCGTGCGGCGCTCACCGACCCGAAGTTGTACGCGTACATCCAGCCCGCGGTGCCGGCGATGAACGACGAGATGCCGTAGGCGGCGAACTTCACCCGAGTGACACTGATCCCCGCGGCCGCGGCCGCCCGTTCGTTCGAGCGGACCGCGAGCATCTGCTGGCCGAGCCCGCTGCGCCGAAGGTTGGCGACGAGGAGACACAGCACCAGCACCGTGACGAGGAACACGAACCCGAGCATCGGGCTGGGCAGCTTGCCGTCGAGCCCGCGGAACGAGGCGTTGTTGCCGAGGTCGATCCCGAACAGCCGCGGCTGCGCGACGGGTGAGCCACCGCTTCCCGCTCCCCATCGCTCGTTGGCGAACCCGAACTGCTCGATGGCGACGACGCCGACGATCGTGACCACCGCGAGGCTGACCCCGCGCACGCGGAGCGCTGACGCGCCGACGGTCAGGCCCGACCGCGACCGCGGCCAGCGTGCCGAGGATCGGTCCCCACGGAAATTCCGAGGCCCGCGTCGATGACGAGATGTGACACCGCGAAGCCGCACACGCCCGGCCAGGGTGACCTGGACGAGCGACACCTGGCCGACGAAGCCGGTGATCACCACGAGCGACAAGCACACCACGATGCCGATCAGCGACAGCATGAACGCCTGGCGATAGCCGAACGGCAGCACGACCAAGAGCACGACGCCCGCGACGGTGAGCACCGCAGCAGGCGCGGCCAACCGCCGCGGCCGGGGCGCGGCCGGCAAGCGCTTCTCGACGAGCTCACCTCGGGTCGGAAGGCTCGGTCCTCGCAAGAACATCGCGACCACGATGATCAGGAAGATCAGCAACGCCTGCACACCGGGGAGCGGGTTGCCCGCCTCGCTCTTCGGGAACCACGACAGCGTCGACACGTAGTACATCAACGACTGCCCGATGCCGATGAGGAGGCCGGCGATGCAGGCCGTGCCGATCGACGTGAAGCGGGCGAACAGCGCGGCCGCCAACGCGGGCGCGACGAACAACGTCAGGGTCGTCGAGTCGGCCTGCACCAGCGGCGCGGCGATGATCCCCATGATCCCCGCGATCGCGGCGGCGATGACCGTGTTGGACATCGAGAGCTGGTTCGGCGACAGGCCGGCGAGCATCCCGAACACTTCGTTCTCGGAAGCGGCTCGGGTCGCCAGCCCGAAGCGCGTCCACCGGTACAGGGCGACGAGCACGAGCGCGATCACCACCACGATGCCCGTCATCCAGAACCGGTTCACCGGAATCCGCACACCGAACACCTCGATCGTGTTGGTCGTGAGGATGTTGGGCACCTGCTTCGCGGCCGGGCCGAACCACAACAGCACGGTCGCCTGCAGCGTGAGCAGGATGCCGAGCGACGCGATGAGCTTGGCGAGCGGCGACGTCGTGCGGAGTGGTCGGAACACGAGCAGCTCGCTCAACACGCCGACGCCGACCGCAACGGCCACGGTGGCGACGACCGCCGGCGCCGTGTCGAGGGTGAAGTGGAAGAAGTCGTGCTTGAAGGCCCAGAACGCGTACGCCGCGACCATCGCGACGGCGCCCGTGGCCAGGTTGATGATGCCCGAGCCGCGATAGGTCGACGACGACGCTCATCGCGATCCCCGCGATGACGGCGCCGGCCCCGAGCCCGAGCAGCGCGAACAGGATGGTCTGGTTCACGGCTGCTCAGGTCGGGACCGGTGAGGCAGTGGCAGGAGGTCGATCAGCTGGGCGCGACCCATCCCTCCGGCGGACCGACCCAGTCACCCGTCTTCGTCATCGGCTTGCCGCTGCCGTTCCACGTGTAGAACTGGGTGTGGTCGTTGCACACTCCCGGAGCCTCGGGTACTTGCCGCACGTGATCACCGGTGATCCGAGCGCGAGCGGGCCTTTGAAGCCGCGCGCCTGGTCGGTGATCGCCTTCGGGGTGAGGTTGTCGGCTCCGGCTCCGTTCATCCACTTCGCGAGCGTGAGGATCTGGCCGAAGCCCGACGTTCACCCACGGATCACCGATCAGCTTGTCCTGGCCCTGGCCCTTGAGGATCTCCTGGTACGGCGGGACGCCGGGATCGGTCACATCGAACGTCTGCGCCGACGCGATCGCGTAGATCCATTTGGGGAAGTCGCCGAGGCCCTGGATGGTCGGTCGGCGTCAGGCAGATCGGGCTGGCCAACACCTTCTCGTCCGGGATGCCGAGCTGCTGGATCGCCTGCTCGAACTTCACGCAGTCGTTCGGGTTGATGACCGGCATCACGATGTCGACGTTCTGTGCGTCCGGCGGCGAGCAGCGGCACCGTCAGGTCGGGAGCGTTGGCGGGATAGGAGACGACCTTGATCGGTATCCCGGCCGTCTTGAAGGCCGAGGCCTGCCCGGCAGCGGGGATGTCGAGGCCGGCGCCCTCCGGGTACACGAGCGCCGCCGACTTGGCCTTGAGCGTGTCACGGGCGAACGTGGCGTACGGCGCCAGGATGTACTGCGCGCCTCCGTACAGGACCGCGGCGCTCGGCTTGACGGTGTCCACCGCGTTCACCGACACACCAGCGATCACGGGCTTGTCGCCGAGCGCGGCGAACATCGACTCCGCACCGATGACGATCGGGCCCTCGATGACCGCCACGATGGCCTTGTCGTTGGCCATCTGCTGACCGCACTGCTGGCCCTCTTCCTCCGTCGACGCGATGTAGCACTTCACCAGCTCGATGGATGACCACCGATGCCGCCGGCCTGCTCGTTGATGAACTTGACGCCGATCTCCACACCGTCGTCGTGCGTCGGCCCGACCTCGATCGCGCCCGCCTTCCTGGCTGACGTAGCCCACCTTGATCGGGTCGAGGCTCGCGTCTGCGGCGCCGGAGCCGCCGACGTAGGCGGCGTAGTCGGTGACCGTCGACGCCGCTGCTGGTGCCGCGGTCGTGCCCGCCGCGCTCGTCCCGGCCGATGCGGTCGTCTCGGCGGCTGCGCCGGACGTGGGCGCGGCGGTGCTCGCCGCACTACTCCCACTGTCGTCGCCACAGCCCGCGGCGACGAGTCCGGCTGACGGCGATCACCCCCACCAGCCACCGCTTGCGCCGCGGACACGGACTGTCGTGCTACTGCTCATGTTTGCTTCCCCCAACTCTTGCGAGGCACATCAGCGACTTGCTGCCGCCGGTGCTACCCCCGGGCTAGGACACCACACGGCACCTGGAAAGGCAACCCCCGCGTGGGCCGTAACGTGCCCGACGTGGGGGACGACGTCGTGGGGGACGACAGAGACAGCGGTGCTGTTGGTCGGGTCGTGGGCACGGTCGACGCGACGCCGTTGCAGTTCGAGGTGGCGCTGAGCGAGGGCGAGTTCCTCCAGCTCGACGACGTCGTGGTGTGCACCCGCGACGCTCCCGACGGTCAGACCGTCACGGTCTCCGGCGTCGTGTCAGTCAGATCAAGGCTCGCCACGAGGGCGCGCGCTTCGACTCCGACGTGTTCCTCGTCGAGGACGGCATCCTCCCCGCGCAGACGAGCGAGGTCGCCGAGATCCTCACCACGCGCGTCGAGCCCGAGATCTTCGTGCCGCCGCTGCCCGGCGCCGCGGTCCACCGCGCCGAGGGAGCGCAGCGCGACCAGGCGCTCTACTTCGATCAGATGGAGGCCAAGCTCCCCATCGGCGTCGATCATCGTGACGAGCCGCTGTACCTCAACCTCGAGTTCCTCGACGGCACCCGCGGCGCGCACGTCAACATCAGCGGCATCTCGGGCGTGGCGACCAAGACCACCTACGCCACGTTCCTCCTCTACTCCCTCTTCAACTCGGGCGTGCTCGGCGCCGAGGCGATCAACACCAAGGCGCTGATCTTCAACGTGAAGGGCGAGGACCTGCTGTTCCTCGACCACGCCAACATCCGCCTCGCCGACAAGGACCGTGAGCGCTACCGGCGCATGGGACTCGAGCCCAACCCGTTCGACTCGGTCGCCGTCTACGGCTCGCCCCGCAAGAACGATCCGAACATGGCGCCCGACATCGCCACCCGCACCCTCGGCACCCACACCTACTACTGGACCATCGCCGAGTTCGTCGAGCAGGAGCTCCTCGCCTTCTTGTTCGCCGACGCCGAGGACGAGCGCCAGCAGTACACGATGGTGATCCACAACGTCGCCGCCCGGCTCAAGAGCGACGGCCAGCGCCTCGGCGACGACGGCATGTGGTCGATCGACGGCGACGCGATCTCGACGTTCGGCGAGCTCGTCGACTTCATCTGCGACCGCGTCGAGGACGAGGGCACCCGCGAGCACTGGGCGGGACGGGCCACGACGACGGGCACGGTGAACGCGTTCATCCGCCGGCTGCGCGCGGCGCAACGTCCGCTCGGACATCTGATCCGCGCCGACGTGAAGCTGCGTCCCGACCATCAGATCCGCACGTCGGACGCGAAGGTCACCGTCGTCGACCTCCACAACCTCCACGACCGCGCCAAGCGCTTCGTCGTCGGCACCACGATCCGCCGCGCGTTCGACGAGAAGGAAGCGTCGGGCGCGTCACGTCCGCTGCTGTTCCTCGTGCTCGACGAGCTGAACAAGTACGCGCCGTCGCAGGGCGACTCGCCGATCAAGGAGATCCTGCTCGACGTCGCCGAGCGCGGCCGCTCGCTCGGGATCATCCTCATCGGCGCCGAGCAGACCGCCAGCGAGGTCGAGCGGCGCATCATCTCGAACTAGCTCGATCCGTGTCGCCGGACGCCTCGACGCCGCCGAGGCCCAACGCGCCGAGTACGGCTTCCTGTCGGCGACGCACCGCCAGCGGGCCACGATCGCCAAGCCCGGCACGATGTTCGTGTCGCAGCCCGAGATCCCGGTGCCGCTCGTGGTCGAGTTCCCGTTCCCCGCGTGGGCGAGCCGCCCGTCAGAGCGAGGCGGTCCGCCGCCGAACCTCGATCCCGTTGCCACGACCGCGTTGCCCGACGATCCGTTCGACGGAGTCGCGGCCCGCACGCCGTGATCCGCGTCTGTACGTGTAGGGTACGTACATGTCTGAGACGCTCACCGGGCGGCTGAACTTCCGCCTGAACGCCGAGCAAGAGCCGCGCTGCGTCAAGCGGCCGCGCTCACCGGCCAGAGCGTCTCAGGCTTCGTGGTGTCGACCGCAGTCGAGCCGGCACGAGGTGCTGGCCCGTGCGAACGAGGTTCGACTGTCCGACGCCGCGTTTCGGGACTTCGTGGCCGCGCTCGACGAGCCGACCGAGGTGGTCCCCGAGTTGGTGCGCTTGTTCGAGCGCAACAGCCGCATCCCTGCTCGTTGACCCCGCAGCCACTCCGACCGGTCGAGCTGTTCGATCCGGAGCGGCACGACAGAGTGGATTCAGTAGTGGCGAGCCGAGCCTCGACGACTGGCTCCGCCGTCACGCTGCCGTCGCCGCAGCAGCAGGAGCGGCGGCGACGTGGGTGCTCTGTCGTGACGCCGTCGTCGTCGGCTACTACACGCTCGCGATGGGGAGCGTGCGGCGGGACTCCTCGCCTTCCCGTCTGGGGCGTGGCCAACCTGATCCGGTTCCCGTGCTCCTCCTTGCACGGCTGGCGCTCGACGCGGTGAACAGGGCACCGGGCTCGGCGCCGATCTGTTGCGAGACGCGCTGATTCGCTCGATCGCGGGAGCGCGTCAGTACGGGGCTGCGTGCGGTGGTGGTCGACGCCATCGACGACCGGGCATCTGCGTTCTACCGCCACCACGGCTTCCTCCCGCTCGACGGCATGCGCCTGTATCGCAGAGTGTCCGACCTCGAGCGAGCGCTGGGGGCGTGAGGGCCGCCCGCCTCGGTGCGGTACGTTCTCGGCGGCGAGCAGCACCGCCATCAATCGAAGCGCTGGCTTCCGAGGCCTCCCTCACTGGGGAGGCCTTCTGTTTCCCGACGAGAAGGACAGCCCATGCGCTTCTATCCCGACGACGACTTCTTCATCGACGCGAACGGGTGCCCCACCGAGCGAGTGCTCAACGGTGGGCTCGAGGTCATCGTCCACTACGACGACGTCCCCGAGAAGGACCTGACGACCGTCGACGGCATCCCGTGCACGACCGCCCTGCGCACGATGATCGACATCGCGCCCACGACGGAGCCCGACGAGTTTCGGAGGATGGTCGATGACTGCCTCCGTCGCCGGCTGTTCACCGTCGACGACGCGCTCGCGAGGTGCGGTGAGCTCGACATGCTCCGCCGCCCAGGCGCGCATCTGTTGCGGAAGCTGCTGCTGAGCAGATGATCAGGGCGGGATCGACGACGTTCAAGAGTCCGCTGACGACTGGGAGTCAGAGCGAGGCGGTCCGCCGCCTAGGTTGAGGGGTGCGGCCGCCGGCGCGCTTCCGGACGATCCGTTCGAGGGCGTCGCTGCGGGCACGCCATGACGGAGGTTTGATGGCCCCGAAGGGAACGACCCAGCGCAGTGTCGGACGGAGAGCCCGTCGACTTCGACGACGCCAAGCAGGCGTGGGCCGATGCCGCGCGTCCCGTGCTCGAGCGGGTCGCCGGCACCTACAACCTGTACATCGAGTACAAGGACCTCGCCGAGACGGTGCAGCAGGACTCCGGGATCACGACCGGCGTGCTCGTCCACCACTGGATCGGTTCGGTGCTCGGCGCGGTTCGCGCGAGCGTCGGGCGCCCGACGAGCCGATGCTCAGCTCGCTGTGCGTGCGTGCCGACGGCACGATCGGTGCGGGCTATGGGGAGTCAGTCCTCGAGCGAGAGGGTGCCGTCCCCGAGGACCTCGACCTGCACGCCGCCGCCGAACGCCTCGCGTGCTACCGGTACTTCGGCGCGAACCTGCCCGAGAATGGCGGCGCGCCGACGCTGACGCGACAGCTCAGGACCAAGCGAAGCCGAGTGCCGCGCCCGCCCGAGCGTGCTCCGCGGCGGCAATGCCCGACCTGCTTCATCGAGGTGGCGGCGTCAGGCGTGTGCGGGATCTGCGGCGAGTGACGTGACCGGCGCGGCCCGGCGCTGATCGCGCTCCCCAGGGCTACTGTCCCGAAGACATCGAGCAAGGGGGATGCCATGAGCTCACCGATGCTTCCCGGACGTCTGGGCTCGCCCGACATGTCGCTGCGGGACGACCCTCGTGCCGATCCGCGGATGATCGCCGCGATGGAGCCGTTCGGGTCTGGGCGACCGCGCCGCGCCGCGCGCCGGTCGACGCGTCGTCGCCGCTCGACGACCTCCTCGAGTTCGTGGCCGCGGCCGAGGAGGGCTTCGAGGGCATGTTCGCGCGCGGTCGTGGCCGGCATGCCGGAGATCGACGGGCGTCGAGCGCAGCGTCGAGGTCATCAAGGGCGTCGACGGCAACGACATCACGCTGTCTACATCCACCGTCCGGCCGACGTCCCGGTGCGCTGCCCGGCGTGCTGCACCTCCACGGCGGCGGCATGGTGATGCTCGAGGCCGCCGGCGCGGCCTACGGCCGTCTGGCGCGACGAGCTCGCCGCGACCGGGCCTCGTCGTCGTCGGCGTCGAGTTCCGCAACGGCGGCGGCAAGCACGGCCCCCATCCGTTCCCGGCCGGGCTCAACGACTGCGCCGTCGGCGCTGCGCTGGGTGATCGACAACAAGGCGAGCCTCGGCATCGCCAAGCTCATCGTCGTCGGGCGAGTCCGGCGGCGGGAACCTCACGCTGGCGACGACGCTCAAGGCCAAGCGCGACGGCCTGCTCGACCAGATCGACGGCGTCTACGCGCAGTGCCCGTACATCTCGAACGCCTAGGCGTCGCCGGCCGCCCGAGCTGGCCTCGCTGTACGAGAACGACGGGTACTTCCTCGACGTGTCGATGATGGGCGCGCTGGCCAAGGTCTACGACCCGACGGGCGAGCACGCCACCAATCCGCTGGCCTGGCCACTGCACGCGGGCGCCGACGACCTCGCCGGCCTGCCGCCGCACGTCATCTCGGTCAACCAGCTCGACCCGCTGCGCGACGAGGGCCTCGCCTACTACCGCAAGCTGCTCGACGCCGGCGTGTCGGTGGTCAGCCGCACGGTCAACGGCACGTGCCACGCCGGCGACTGCATCTTCGCGGCGGCGATGCCCGACGTGTACCCGGCCACGATCCGCGACATCAAGGGCTTCGCCGACTCGCTGTGAGCTGAGCGGGCGGGATCCCCGCTCAAGACGAGGTCCCGCCGTACCGTCAATATCCGTATGGCGATCACCCTGGTGCTCATGCTGATGGCCGGTGCGGCCGGCTACCTCATCGGGGACTACAAGCGTCGGCCTGTGCTCGGAGCGGTGGTCGGATTCCTGTTCGGCCTCCTCGGGATCGCGGCCGTCATGCTGATCCCGAGAAGGCGAGTGCGTCAGCCCGAAGGGCTCATCGCGGACGCCCAGATCCACGTCGGCACGCCGCGCATGTAAGCGGGCGCCGTGCGGCGGTGCCTCCACGTGCGGTACGCGTCGATGCGGCACTCGTCGAGCAGTGAGCTTCCGAGCTGAACTGCGTGGTGCTTCATGTCTGTCTCCTTCGTTGGTGTTGCCGGTCGTCGTGACCGACTCGACGACCGTACGAAGAAGACGCAGTCCAAGACTTGGGCGTGAGGTGACGAAGATGTGGAGAATCGGTGGAAGTGGTGCCGCGGTCACGCGCGGGCCGTGCCCGCCGTCACGGCACTCGGCGCTGTGGCAGGGTCGTCACCCATGAGCACGTGGTATCGCTACTCGTACGACGAGCGGCTCATCGCCTTCTGGGGCGTCTTCGGCGTGCGGCGAGCGAAGGACGGCGTCACGCTCACCGATGACGGCACGCTGCGGGCGACGTTCGGCGTGTTGAAGATCGAGACCGCGCTTTCGAACGTCACGGGCGCCCACATCACCCGGGACTACCGCTGGTGGACGGCCGCCGGCGCGCGCCGCTCGATGAAGGACGATGGCCTCACCTTCGGAACGAACGCCCACGCCGGGGTGTGCATCCACTTCCACGACAAGGTGCCGTCGCCGCTCAGCCGCAAGGGGCACTCCGCGTTGACCGTCACCGTCGAGGATCTCGAAGGGTTGGTGAGCCGCGCTCACACCGGAAGCCGGCTGATGCCGGTGCCGCTCAGCCTTCGGCTTGCATCGCCTTCGCAAGCCGTTGCATCTGGTCGTTGACCTCCACACTGGCGGGCAGCTTCGAGCGCGGCTGCCGGCAGCGCGTCGGGAGTCCACCGGGTGTCGGTCTCGACCTCTTCCGCGATCGACCATCCGGCATAGATCCCGACCGAACCGCCGTAGACGCTGAACACCTGGCCGTTGAACCGGCACGTCTCCGACGCGAGCACCGCCACGAGCGGCGAGATGTTCTCGGGATCGAAGACCGTGCTGCTCATCGCCTCGCCGATGCCGGGCGTCTGCAACGTGAGCCGGGTGCGAGCCATCGGCGCGATGGCAGTTCGCCCGCACGCCGTAACGCGCGAGCTCCTTCGCCTCGATCATCGTCATCGCCGCGATGCCGGCCTTCGCTGCGCCGTAGTTGGTCTGGCCGACGTTGCCATAGCAGACCGGCGCCCGAGCGTGGTGTTCACGATCGCGGCTTCACGCCGTCGCCGCCTTGACTGCTCACGCCAGTATCCGGCCGCGTGGCGAGTGGCGTTGAAGTGCCCTTGAGGTGCACGGAGATGACGTCGTCCAACTCCTGCTTCGATCATCTTCACGAGCATCCGGTCGCGCAGGATGCCGGCGTTGTTCACGACGATGTGGAGGTCGCCGAACGTCTCGACCGCGAGGTCGATGATCGCCTTGGCGTCGTCGAATCGGAGTCACGCTCGTCGCCGTTCGCGACTGCCTGGCCGCCCATCGCCTCGATCTCGTCGACGACCTGCTGCGCGGCCGCGGCATCGGCGCCCGAACCGTCGGTGGCCCCGCCGAGGTCGTTGACCACGACCTTGGCGCCGAGCGACGCGAACAGCAGCGCATGCTCCCGGCCGAGCCCTCGGCCCGCTCCCGTGATGATCGCAACTCTGTTCTCGAGCATGGCGAGAGTGTGGCCGATGTGCTCTCCCCTCACGAATGCGGGGCCATCATGAGCGCATGCGCGTCTTCATGACCGGAGCGTCTGGATGGATCGGGTCTGCCGTCGTGCCCGAGCTTCTGGCCGCAGGACACCAAGTCGTGGGTCTCGCGCGCTCTGACGCCTCCCGTGCCGCCCTCGCCGCAGCTGGGGTCGAGGTGCAGCGCGGCGACCTCGAGAGCGTCGACGTGCTGCGGGCCGCCGCCGAGAGCGCGGACGGCGTCATCCACCTCGCCTTCATCCACGACTTCTCGAGATACGGTCACTCGCTCGAGGTCGACCAGCGCGCGATCGAGGCGTTCGGCGCGGCGCTCTCTGGTTCGGATCGCCCACTGCTCATCGCCGGCGGACTGCTCGGCCTGGGCGGCGAGGGTGTCGCCACCGAACGTGACCTGCACGACCCTGCGATACCGCGCGCCGCGTCGGCCGCGGCGACGCTCGATCTTGCGGAGCACGGCGTGCGCTCGATGGTCATGCGGTTCGCGCCGACCGTCCACGGCGAAGGCGATCATGGGTTCATCGCCACGCTGGTCGACGTCGCGCGACAACGAGGTGCCTCGGGGTACGTGGGCGACGGCACGAGCCACTGGCCCGCAGTGCATCGCAACGACGCGGCGCATCTCGTGTGCCTCGCGTTCGAGCACGCGCCGGCAGGTTCGATCCTGCATGCAAACGCGGAGGAGGGCGTGCCGAGTCGCCCGATCGCGGAGGCGATCGCGCGCAACCTCGACATGCCGGTCGCCTCGGTGGATGCGGAGAGCGTCCTCGAGCACTTCGGATGGATCGGCCCGCTCTTCGCCATGGACGCGGAGGCGTCGAGCGTGTTGACTCGGCGAGTCTCGATTGGAACCCGACCGGACCGGGACTTATCGAGGACATCGACGCGGGCCACTACTTCCGCACCTGAGGGCGCGTGCCGGTGAATGTCACAGCCCTTCGTAGACTCATGTGACGTGGCTTGACACGCCGCGGTGAGTCGTACTAGTGTTCGATTTCTTCCCCATTGATGCTGGTCACAGGTCTGGGGAAGGAGCGCGGTGGACGTTGTGACTGCGGTCGGCGAGCTGGCCGCGTGCGACCCCGCGGCCGCCGATCGCGATGTGCTCGTGGCGTCGGTCGAGGCCAGCGCCCGGGTGCGGGCATGGCTCGACGGGTTCGATGTCGAGGTCGGCCGGGCGCTCGAGGTCAAGACCGGTTACGGCGCGAAGGTGTTCGCGGACGCGGCGAACGTGTCGCTGGCCACCGGTGAGCGGGTCATCGAGCGGGGCCGCACGTTGAGCCTGGTGCCCGCGATCGAGGCGGCGGTGAGCGCCGGTGATGTGTCGGGTGCCCATGTCGACGGGGTGACCCGGGCGTTGCGCCAGGTCGACGAGAAGCACCGCGGCGAGCTCGCCGCGATCGTCGATGGACTGGTCGGTGAGGCGCGGTCGTTGCCCGCGAACGAGTTCGAGCGGCGATTGAAGGTCGAGGTGCGCCGGCTGCAGGGCGACGACGAGGCTCGGCAGAAGCGGTCGATCCGGTGGCGGTCGTGGGTCGAGCGCATCTCGGGCATGTTCCGGGGCGACTTCGCGTGCGATCCGCTGAACGCGGTGAAGATCGACAAGCGGATCCAAGACGAGGTCGACCGGCTCTTCGCCGAGCGTGTCCCTGACGACGTGCCCGACGATCCGATCGAGACGCCAGAAGTACCTGGCCGGGCTCGCGGTGATCTCGTTGCTGCTCGGCCATGGCGGCGGCTGGGCAAGCCCGAGCTGATCGTGGTGGTCGACGCGACCCAGGTCGACGCCGACGGCAAGCCGACCGTCGACTGGGGACTGCCGGTCGACCTGCCCGATGATGTGCTGCGCGACGTGGCGGCTCGGGCGAAGCTGCATGTCGTCGCGGTGTGGCCGCCGGCCGATCTCGACCTCGGCCGCAGCCAGCGGCTCGCGAGCGCAGCCCAGCGGCGGGTGTTGCGGGCGCTGTACCCGCGGTGCGCGATCCCGGGCTGCGAGGTGCGGTTCAGTCGCTTGCGGATGCATCACGTGTGGTGGTGGGAGCACGGCGGCCCCACCGACCTCGACAACCTCCTGCCGATCTGCATCCGCCACCACCACTGCGTCCACGACCCGGGTGGAAGCTCAAGCTGCTGCCCGACCGCACGCTCGAGATCACGCTTCCCGACGGCGAGACGATGACGACCGGCCCGCCTGAAGCGCGCCGTATGACGAATATGCGCGAGAAATAGGATGAATGTATGACACGGGAGCGTCTGTCGGCGACGGTCGAGGGCGAGCTGCTCGAGGCCGGCCGCGCTGCGGTCGCGGAGGGCCGCGCCGAGAGCGTCAGCGCATGGGTCAACGACGCGCTTCGGCTCAAGGCCGACCACGACCGGCGGATGCGGGCCCTTGACGAGTTCATCGCTGCGTACGAGAAGGAGCACGGAGTGATTTCCGACGACGAGATCCGTCAGGCGAAGCGCCGGGCACGTGCGCGTGCGGTCGTGGTTCGGGGCAGCGCATGACGATCGTCCTCGACGCCGGGGCGTTTGTCGCAGTCGAGCGAAATGACCGCGACGTGATCGCCGTGATCAAGGGGGAGCGGCAGGCGGGCCGAGCGCCGGTGACCCACGGCGGCGTGATCGGTCAGGTGTGGCGACCCGGGGCGCGACAGGCACCGATCGCCCGGCTTCTGCCTGGGGTCGAGGTGCGTTCTCTTGATGAGGTCTTCGGTGAACGGGTCGGCGTGCTGCTCGGCGTTGCTCGAGGGTCAGATGTCGTCGACGCCGCGGTCGTGCTTCTCGCCGACGACGGAGACGAGATCTACACGTCAGACCCCGGCGACCTCCGTGCCCTCGCCCGCGCTGCCGGTCGGCACGTCGATCTCGTGCGGGTCTAGGGCGTGACGATCGCGAAGCCGGGGTCGACTGGGGCGAGCAGCGCGACGAGGCGTCCCAGGACTGCCGCGTCGCCGTCGATGCGAACCGTGCCGTCCGCCACCGCCTTCGCCATGTCGACGCGGCCGAGGATGAGGCCGAGGAAGGTCGGCCGGGTCAGTGTGAACGTCGTGCCGCTGGGGTCGGGCGCGTCCGCGACGCGGTGGATGCATCACGCCGTTGCGCAGCTCGGCGACGTGAGTCGTGTCGGTGTCGGTGATCACGAACGAAAGGACGATGTGCTCGTGCCAGGCCTTGGGTCCGTCGATGCGGATCGCGATCGTGTCGAGCATCTGGTCGACCGACAGCGCGTTGATCAGGTCCTCGGCGCCGCGGTCGCGGTCGGCGTGCCGAAGCCGCCGTGGCGCAGCTCGTGCGCGCCCGAGAGGAAGGCGTTGCGCCACGTGCCGTTCTCGGCGCCGAACGCCAGCTGCTCGAACGCGTCGGCCTGGAGCGCACGCGCCTCGGCCGACGTCTCGTCGCAGAAGACGATGTGCTTGCACACCTCGGCGACCCATCGGTAGTCGCCCGTCGTCGTAGGCGTCGCGGGCGACCGCGATCGCCGCGTCGATGCCGCCCATCGCCGCGACGTAGCGCTTCGCGGCCTCGACCGGGGGATGGGCCCACAGGTTCGCGGGGTTCGCGTCGTACCAACCCATGTAGCGCTGGTACACGGCCTTGAGGTTGTGGCTGACCGAGCCGTAGTAGCCGTGCGTGTGCCAGGCGTTCACCAACCCCGGCGGCATCTCCAAGACCTCGGCGATCTCGGCGCCGACGTAGCCCTGGTTCATGAGCCGCAGCGCCTGATCGTGGAGATAGAGGTACATGTCACGCTGCATCGACAGGAACTCGACCGCGCGGTCGCGTCCCCACGTGGGCCAGTGATGCGACGCGAACACGACCTCGAGGTCGTCGCCCCACAGGTCGATCGTCTCGGTGAGGTAGTGCGCCCACGCGTGCGTGTCACGCACCACGGCGCCCCGAATCGTCAGCACGTTGTGCAACGTGTGCGACGTGTTCTCCGCCGCGCACAGGGCGCGGAACCCCGGGAAGTAGAAGTTCATCTCGGCCGGCGCTTCGGTGCCCGGCGTCATCTGGAACACGATCCGCACGCCGTCGATCGTCAGCTCCTCGCCGGTGTGCGTGATGTCCCTCGTCGGCGGGATGAGCGTGATGTTGCCGGTCGGCACGGTGAGGCCGAGGCCGGCGCCGATCTGGCCCGTGGGGCCCTTGTCGAGCGCGGCGCCGTACATGTAGCCGGCGCGGCGGGCCATGGCGGTGCCCGCGTAGACGTTCTCCGACACCGCGTGATGGATGAAGTGCTCGGGCGCGATCACCATGACCTCGCCCGAGTCGGCCTGCTCCTGGGTGATGATCCCCTTCACGCCGCCGAAGTGATCGACGTGCGAGTGCGTGTAGATCATCGCCCGCACCGGCCGCTGCCCCCGGTGCTCTGTGTAGAGCGCGAACGCCGCGGCCGCGGTCTCTCGAACCGTCAGCGGATCGATCACGATCACGCCGGTGTCACCTTCGATCACGCTCATCACCGACAGGTCGAAGCCCCGCAGCTGGTAGATGCCGGGCACGACTTCGAAGAGCCCGTCTCTGAGGAGCAGCTGCCCTTGCCGCCAGAGGCTCGGGTTTGCGGTGTCGGGCGCGGCCGCGTCGAGGAAGCGATAGGCGTCGAGATCCCACACGACGTCGCCGTCTCGTCGCGGATCTGGCGATCGCGCTCGCGGGCGATGAACCCTCGCTCGACGTCGTCGAAGTCCTGCGTGTCGTGGAACGGCAGCGAGGCGGACGCAGCCGCGATGGCGGCTTTCGTCGCTTCGGTCGCGGTGGCGGAGGACGGAGGCGTGTCTCGCGCGGCATCTCACCGTGCTAGCACGCCCTCCTCCGCCGTTCGCTCGGCCACCGGGCGGCGCGCCGCGATGTGCTTCGCGACCCGCTTGGCGTCGCGGCCGACACCGGTGATCGTCGCCGACGTCGCGGCGTACACGAACTCGAGACCGATGAAGTAGAGACCGGGCTCGTCTCCGACTACTCCGCGCTCGTGGACGGGCTCCTGCCGGTCGCCCAGAACGGGGAGGTCGATCCACGAGAAGCCGGGCCGGTAGCCGGTGCACCAGATCACGTTGGTGACGACGAGCACCCGACCGTCCTCGGTGACGGGCTGTCCATCGGCCACGCCGGCGATCCGGCTGACGCGCTCGACGCCGGCGCGCGACGAGGTCCTTCGGCTTTATGCGGATGAGTGGTGTTGCCTCGGTGACGAAGCGAGTGCGGACCTTTCTGCCCGACGGCGTGCGCACGGTCAGGACGTGGTGGCCGAGGAAGCGGATGAACCGGACCACGACGTTCCGGCCGATGTAGTTGTCGATTCGGCACGGGATGTGCCGCCGGCTTCGTGCCCGCGAGGAACGTCGGATGCGTCCTCGCGAGCCTCCATCGCGATCTCGGCGCCGGAGTTGCCGACGCCGACGACGAGCACCGGGCCGTCCGCGAGCTGTTCGGGATGGCGGTAGTCGTACGAGTGCAGCTGCCTGATCGTGGGGTCGAGCTCGGACGCGAACGCCGGACTTTGGGCTGCTGGAAGTTCGCCATGGCCACGACGACGTTGTCGGCTTCGAAGGCTTGGTCGCCTGCAGTCACGACGAAGCGGTTGCCCCGACGCGCGAGGCCGTTGACCCGGATGCTGGTGCGAACCGGGAGGTGGAATCGTGTGGCGTAGGACTCGAGGTAGTCGGCCATCTCGTCCTTCGTCGAGCATGTGGCCGCCGCTGGAGGGAACTTCATCCCCGGCAGCCCGCAGTATCGAGCCGGGGTGAACAGCCTGAGCGAATCCCACCGCGTCCGCCACGCGTCGCCCACACGGGGATGAGCGTCGAGGATCACGAAGCGGTGCCCCTCGAGGGTCTCGGCGAGGGCGTGGCCCATGGCGAGGCCGGCCTGTCCGCCCCCGATGATGATCGTGTCGAAGTGCTCTGTCATGGGTCGACGGTAAGAAATCCGCGCCTCGCCCCGCATCGGGCGAACTGTGCAAGTCGGGAGAAGTTGCGCGTGGGTGGTTCTGTGCAGGGCTACGTCAGGCCGTGCTCGTAGGCATATCCGGTCGCCGCCGAGCGGGACGACACGTTGATCTTCGTGAAGATGTTGGCCAAGTGGCGAGCGACCGTCTTCTCGCTGATCACGAGGTCGTCGGCGATCTGCCGGTTGGTCTTGCCGGCGGCGACGAGCTGCAGCACCTGCGCTTCCCGCCCGGTGAGCGGGCTCGGCGTCTCGCTGGTGCTCGTCGTCGTCGAGGGCGCGGCGCAGCAGGTCGTCGACCCGCGCAACTTCGGCCGCCGCGCCGAGGTCGACGAAGACGTGTCACGCGGCGCGGAGATCCATCTCCGCCGACTCGTCGTCACCCAGCTCGCGGCAGGCCAGTCCGATCAGCACCCGTACGCGGGCCGCCTCGTAGGGAACCTCGATGTCACACCAGGTGCTCCAGGCAGATCGCAGGAGCTTGAGGGCCAGCGCGGCGGCTCCATCAGCGAGCGCGACCGTGCCCGCCGACCGAGCCGCGAGCGCTTCGATGAACGGGGTGCTGCAACGGAGCGCGATCGCGGTGAGCTCTTCGCTCGCGATGCCCGCCGCGGTCAGGTCGTCCACGGCAAGGAGGACCTCGATGTAGGGCGCCAGCAGCCGGGCGCGCTCCAACCACGGGTGATCCTCGGCGAGCGCTCGGCGGAGGGCGGCAGCCGCGACGGCCGGCTGGCCCTGCGCGAGGCGAAGCGGCGCGAGTCCGGGCTGGGGCTCGCGGCCCCGATCGCTCGCCTCGAGATAAAGGGCGTCGGCGTCGTCCAGCTGCCCTCGGAGTCGGCACAGCTCGGCCCGCTCATACACCGCGTCGGCGATCGCGTGGTCGTGAGCCTCGGACAAGCGCGCACACGCGCGCGTGACCTCTTCCATCGCGTCGGCCCACGCGCCGTTGAACGTGAGGATCTGGGCGCAGTGGATGAGGCACTGCCCGCGGAACGGCACGAGCTCTGGTTGCGCGTCGCACCAGCGACTGAGTGCGGCGGTCCATTCGCGGGCTCTTCGCAGATCGAAGATCAGCTGGCACGCCTCGATCACTGCGCAGTAGACGATGCCCACCACCAGCGGCGACGCCTCGCCCACGGTCACCATCGCCATCGCGGCGTCGAGGAAACGAAGGCCTCTCGTGTCGTCGCCGAGCTGCATGGACGATCGACCGACTCCGAGTCGAGCGAGCGCCTGCAGGTCGGCGTCGCCGAACCGCACTCCGGCGCCGAGCGCAGCCTCGAACTTCGGGAGGGCCGTCTCGGCATCACCCCCGAAGACCGCAGCGAGGGCCACGGGGAACTCGAGGTAACCGTGCACGACGTTGTCTCGGCCCTCGGCCAGGCGTCCCGCTCGAGCGAACCAACCGCCGGCCTGGGCCATGTCGCCGCGGTTCATCAGCGACATCCCGAGCCGCCATGCTGCGAGGCCGGCGCGGTCCGGATCGTCGACATCCTCATATCCACGTACGGCGCGTTGCCAAAGGGTGTCGGCATCGCCGTCTCGCCCGCAGAGCTGCCCCGCTTGCGCCGCTCGCTCGAGCTCGTCGGGCGTGAGCGGCGCGATGCGATCCGCCGCGAGGTACCGGTCGAGCGCGTCGGCCCAGGCCATCCGATCGAACGAAGCCCTCGCCGCGCCGATCGCGTTGTTGTCAGTCTGCTCGGACATGCACAGCCTCCAAGCGAGACGTTCCACCGTACTTGTTCCATCGCCGAGTGCCGCTGGCTCACCTGCGAGGCTCACGCCGAGTAAGGCCCCTGCGCACGACTGCCGAGGTGAGCGCCATGCCGACCCTTGCTGCCGACGAGATCGTCCGGATGCGGGACTCCGTCCTGTTCGACGGCCCCGATATCTCGAAACGCATCAGCCGCTTCTGGGTCCTGTTGATCCTCGCCTCGATCATCGCCGCGGCCGGCGTGGTCGCCGACTCCACCGCGACGGTCATCGGCGCCATGATCGTCGCCCCGCTCATGATCCCCATACAGGGGACGATGCTGTCGGTGGTCCTCGCCGACCGCGCCAACTTGGTGCGGTCGGTAGGGCTCGTGATCGCGGGTGCTGCTGCGGCGGTCGCGATCGGGTACCTCGTCGGGCTGACAGTCGTGAACCACGTCGTCGCCGACACCAACAGCCAGGTGGCCGGGCACGTGCACCCGCACCTCATCGATTTGCTCGCTGCCCTCGCAACGGGAGTCGTGGGCTCGGTTGCCCTCGTGCGCCGCGACATCTCCGACACGCTTCCCGGTGTCGCGATCGCCATCTCACTCGTGCCGCCTCTCAGCGTCGTCGGCCTCACGCTCGAGGCGGGGGCGTACGGCCAGTCGCTCGGTGCGTTCCTGCTCTTTCTCACGAACGTGGCGGCGATCCTCGCTACCGGGATCATCGTGATGGCGCTCTACGGCGTGCAGCGCCTCGCGACGGGCCCGGCCACGGCACTCAGCCGTCGCAGAGCCACGTTCGTGGTCGTTGCGTTGGTCGTGATCGTCGCCGTTCCGTTGACCATCTCGTCGATCAACATCGCCGGCGACACACGGCGCGAGCTGAAGGCACGCGATGCGGGAGAGGAGTGGGCCGGCGATGTCGGCTGGGAGCTCACCAACGTGACGACCAGCCAAGATAAGGTGGTGGTCGAGTTCGAGGGACCGTTTCCGGTGCCCGACGCCGCGGGTCTCCGCCCGGTCCTGATCGCGCACGGCGTCGACCCTGAGGTCGTGCGAGCCCAGTTCCTGCCGAAGGAGACGGTCGACCTCGGCGACTCCGGATGAGAGCACCGTTCCTCTCGACCTGGCGATGGATCTCGCCTGGTCACGTCGAGTGACCGAACCGCCTCCGGCTGACAGGTCCTACGAGACTTGGAGGCACGCGTCGCGATGCAAGGTTCGGAGCCGCGGGGGAGCCAGTGGGACGTCCTGGGCGCCATCGCGCTCGGCGGGATGATCGGCGCGACCGCGCGCTACAAGCTGGCGACGTGGATCACGGTGCCCGCCGGCACGTTCCCGTGGGCCACGTTCTGGACCAACCTCTCGGGCTCGTTCGTGCTCGGGTTCTTGCTGGTCCTGTTGCTCGAACGGTTTCCGCCCACCCGGTACGCCCGGGCCTTCGCGGGCACCGGTGTTCTCGGCGCGTACACGACGTTCTCGACGTTCAGCGTCGAGACCGACGTGCTGATCAAAGACGGCCACGTCGGCACGCGGCGTCGCCTACGTCGTCGGCGAGCCTCGTCGTCGGGCATCGCCGTCGGCGTGGTTCGGCGTCGTCGTCGGCCGGCTCGTCCACCCAGTAGCGCCAGGAGAAGGGAGCGAACATGAAGCTCGAAGGACATCACAAGAGGCTCACCATCTTCGTCGGCGAGTCAGACCGTGCCGGACACCACTCGCTCGCCACCGAGATCGTCCACCGCGCCCACGGAGCCGGGCTCGCCGGTGCGTCGATGTTCCGCGGCATCGAGGGCTACGGCGCATCGAACCACCTCCACACGACGCGTGTGCTTTCGCTCTCCGACGACCTCCCGATCGCGATCGTCATCGTCGACTCGGAGGAACGCGATCCGACACGTTTCTTCCCGTGCTCGACGAGCTCATCGCCGAGGGCCTCGTCATCATCGACGACGTCGAGGTCGTGAAGTACGCCGGCCGCGGCCAGGAGTCTGAGATGAGCCCGAGTGTGGCTCGCGTTCCTCGTCGCAGCCGCGGTCGGCGCGTCGCGCGCTACTTGCTCGACGGCTTCGTGCAAGGACCGATCGACGGCGAGTTCCCGTGGGGCACGTGCGTCGTCAACATCTCGGGCTCGTTCGTGCTCGGCGTCATCACCGGCCTCGCGCTGTACCACGGGCTCGGCGTCGACTCGAAGCTCGTGTTCGGCACCGGGTTCTGCGGTGCCTACACGACGTTCTCGACGTTCAGCTACGAGACGGTGCGGCTCGCCGAGGGCGGCCTCACCGGCGCCGCGATCCGCAACGTCGCGGTGAACACCGCCGGCGGGCTGCTCGCCGCGGCCGCCGGCCTCGCGCTCATGGCCGCCGTGTGAAGTCGGTCGTGTAGTTCGTGTCGTCGACGAGGAGCTGGTCTTCGGGAAGCTGCACTCCGTAGTTCAGCGCGCCGTCGATGTCGTGCATCCACACCTCTTCGGGGAGGTCGTAGAGCACCTCGACGCCGTAGCCGTTCGGGTCGTTGATGTAGACGCTGTGCGTCATGCCGTGGTCGACGCGCAGGTTCATCTTCACGCCGTTGTCCTTGAGGAACTGCACCTCTTCGAGCCACGACTCGCGATCGGGATAGGTGATCGCGATGTGGTTGATCGCGAGCGTGCTCTTGTACATCGACCACTCGGCGGGCGGCTCGGGCAGGTCCTTCTGCTCGACGAGCGCGATGTCGTGGTGGTTCACGTCGTCGACGACGCCGCTGTAGAAGCGCATCGTCATGTTCGGGCGGTTCTCGCGCGGGTGCAGCTCGCCCACCTGCTTGAACCCGAGCAGGTCGCACCAGAAGTGGTGCGACTCCTCCATGTCGCGCACGTTGATGACGAGGTGGTTGACGCCCCGGGGGGTCACGGCTGCCGAACGCTTGCGGATCTGCTCGCTCACCCCTCCAGCATCGCAAAGATCTCGTCGTTGTCGGCGCCGAGCCGTGCCGCAGGGCGGAGCGCCGACGGCCGCTCGTCCTCGAACCGCACCGGCGGGACGGGCTGGTGGATCGTGCCGAGCACCGGGTGCTCGAACGTCTCGATCGTGCCGTTCGCCACGACCTGCGGGGCGGCCCGCACGTCGCCCAGCGCGACGACCGGCGAGGCGGGCACGTCGTGACGAGCCAGCCGGTCGAGCACCTCCTCGGTCGTGAGCGACTCCATCGCCCGGCCCGCGAGCCGGGTCACGGCGACCGGCCGCACGCTGCCCGCGGTCGCGATCTCGGCTTCGTCGAGGTCGAACGCGCCGACGAGCCCGTCGATCTGGCGCGGGGTGAGCGTGATGAACGCGATGTGCCCGTCGGCGGTCGGCCACAGCCTGAACCCGTTCGCGATGTCGGGCCGCGCGTGCTCGGGATCGAGCACCGTGTGGTTCATCATCCCGTCGGGCCAGAGCGTCGCGACGTTGACGTCGAGCATGCACACCTCGACGCTGCGTCCTTCGCCGGTCGTGGCGCGGCCGACGAGCGCGGCGCACACGGCCTGCGCCATCGCCCAACCGGTGAGCTTGTCGGCGATGCCGTTGCGGACCATCGCCGGCTCGCCCGTGCGCGGGTTGCGCTGGCGATCGCAGATCCCGACATCGCCTGGATCACGTGGTCGTACGCGGGATGGCCGGCCTTCGGTCCGGTCGAGCCGAAGCCCACGATCGTGACGTGGATGAGGTTCGGCCGCGTCGCCCGCACCGAATCGGCGTCGATTCGGAGCGACTTCGCCGCCGCCGGTCGGTAGTTGTGCACGACGACGTCGGCCCAGTCGAGCAGCCGCTCGAACACCGGACGCGACTCGGCGAGCTCGAGGTCGAGCACGACCGACCGCTTCGACCGGTTGAGGTTCGCGTAGTACGCGGTGAGTCCGTCGGTGCCGGTGCCGAGGTTGCGGATCGGGTCGCCACCGGGCGGCTCGAGCTTGATCACGTCGGCGCCCTGATCGCCGAGGATCATCGTGCCGAACGGCCCCGACATGTTCGCCGTGATGTCGAGCACCTTGATGCCGGTGAGCGGAAGGGTCATCGGGCCTCCTCGGCCTCCGCGAGGAGTCGCCGCGCGATCACGATGCGCTGGATCTCGTTCGTCCCCTCGCCGATGCACAGCAGCGGCGCGTCGCGGTAGTAGCGCTCGATGTGCGATCCTCGGTGGAGTAGCCGTACGCGCCGAAGATCCGCATCGCGTCGGTCGCGTTCTCGAGCGCGGCTTCGGTCGCGACGAGCTTGGCCATGCCCGCTTCGAGGTCGCAGCGCCGTCCCTCGTCGAAGATCGCCGCGGCTCGCTCGGTGAGCAGGCGGGCCGACGCCACCCGGCACGCCATGTCGGCGAGCTTCAGCTGGATCGCCTGGTGCTGCCCGATCGGCCGTCCCATCGTCTCGCGCACGTTCGCGTAGCGCAGCGACGCCTGCAGCGCGGCGTCGGCGACGCCGACCCCGCGCGCGGCGACGTTGATGCGGCCGAGCTCGAGGCCGCCGAGCACCTGCGCCATGCCGCGGCCCTCGACGCCACCGAGCAGCCGCGACGCGTCGACGTGCACGTCGTCGAAGAGCAGCTCGACCGTGTCGACGCCCTTGTAGCCGAGCTTCCCGAGCTTGCGGGGCACGGTGTAGCCGTCGAGGTCCTTGCGCGCGAGGAGCACCGAGGTGCCGCGGCTTGCGGGGCTCTGCTTCGAGATCGGTCTTCACGAGCAGCGCGAGGCAGTTGCCGTGCCCGCCGTTGGTGATCCAGGTCTTCGTGCCGTTGACGACGTAGTAGTCGCCGTCGCGTCGAGCCGTCATGCGGATCGCCTGCAGGTCGGTGCCCGCCGTCGGCTCGGTCAGCGCGAGCCCGCCGCGCAGCTCACCCGACGCGAGCTTCGGGAGGAAGTCGGCGCGCTGCTCGTCGGTGCCGAACATCCGGATGAGGTGCGCCATCATCAGATGCGAGTTGAGGACGCCGGTGAGCGACATCCACACCGCGGAGATCTGCGTGACGATCTCGGCGTAGGTCGGTGGTCGAGAGCCCGAGGCCGCCGTACTCCGTCGGGATGGTGGCGCCGAACAGACCGAACTCCCGCATCTGCTCGACCATCTCGGTGGGGTAGGCGTCGGCGTGCTCGAGCTCGATCACGTTCGGCAGGACGTCCCGCTCGAGCCAGCGGGCCAGGACCCTTTGGAACTCGTCGGTCACGGATCGACCTTAGAGTCGGGACGCCCCATGAAGCTGCTGCACACCGCCGACTGGCACGTCGGCAAGACGATCAAGGGCCAATCGCGGCTCGCGGAGCACCGGGCCGTGCTGGCCGACATCGTCCGCATCGCCGACACCGAGAACGTCGACGTCGTGCTGATCGCCGGCGACCTCTACGAGACCGCGGCGCCGACCCCCGACGCCGAGGCGCTCGTGCTGAAGACGTTGCTCGACCTGCGCGACACGGGCGCGCACGTCATCGTCATCTCGGGCAACCACGACAACGCGCCGCGGTTCGAGGCGGTGCGTCCGCTGTTCGCCGCGCTGGGCGTCGTGGTGATGGGCGCGCCTCGGCGTCCGGCGGATGGCGGCGTCGTCGAGGTCGTGGGCCGTTCGGGCGACTCGGTGCGAGTTGCGCTCGTGCCGTTCCTCTCGCAGCGCGGGATCATCCGCACCGAGCAGCTCATGGGCCAAGACGCGGGCCAGAACGTCGCGACCTACGACGAGCGCATGCGCCAGATGGTCTCGGCGTTGTGCGCGCCGTTCGCCGATGACGCCGTGAACGTCGTCGCCGCGCACTGCATGGTGATGGGCGCGTCGCTGGGTGGCGGCGAGCGCTCGGCGCAGACGTACATGGACTACGCGGTCGGCGCGGTCGCGTTCCCCGCGCACGCGCACTACGTCGCGCTCGGGCACCTCCACCGCACGCAGCAGATCGCCGGCGCCGCGCCGATCTGGTACTCGGGCTCGCCGCTGCAGGTCGACTTCGGCGAGGTCGAAGGGCCGAACAGCGTGCTGCTCGTGACGGCGGACCGGAAGTCGCCCGCGGTCGTGCGTCCGGTTGCGGTCGCCGGGGGACGTCGACTCCGCACGTTGCGCGGCACGGTCGACCAGCTGCGCGCGCTCGCCACTGACTCGGACGACGCGTTCCTGCGGGTCGTGGTCGAAGGTCCGATCAAAGCCGGCCTCGCGGAGGATGTGCGCGAGCTCCTCGGCGACTCGGTCGTCGAGGTGCGGCTCGCCGCGCCCGTCGGACGCGCCGGGCGGCGCGACGGAGTCGCATCGTCCGGCCAGACGCCGCACGAGCTCTTCGCCGCCTACCTCGAGAGCGTGGGCGTCTCCGATGACCGCGGCTCACCGCGCTCTTCGCCGAGCTGCTCGACGAGGCGAGCACGAGCTGATGCGTCCGGTCTCGATCACCGCCGAGGGGTTCACGGCGTTTCGCGACGCGGTGACGGTCGACTTCACCGGCGCCGACTTCTTCGCGCTCGTCGGCCCGACCGGTTCGGGCAAGTCGAGCGTCCTCGACGCGATCTGCTTCGCGCTCTACGGCATCGTCCCGCGCTACGACGACGATCGGCTCGTCGCACCTTCGATCACGCAAGGAGCCAACGAGGCGCGGGTGAGCCTCACGTTCGAGCTCGGCGGATCGCAGTACGTCGCGACGCGGATCGTGCGGCGCACGAAGACCGGTGGCGCGACGACGAAGGAGGCGCGGCTCGAGTGCGACGGTGAGGTGCTCGCCGGCGACGCGAAGGGGATGAACGAAGCGGTCGCCGAGCTCATCGGTCTGCCGTTCCGGCACTTCACGCGCTGCGTGATCCTTCCGCAGGGCGAGTTCGCGCAGTTCCTCCACGACAAGCCTTCCGACCGGCAGGACCTCCTCGTCAAGCTGCTCGACCTCGGCATCTACGAGCGGATGCGTCGCCGCGCCGCGCAGCTTGCTGACGAGAAGGCGAACGAGGTCGCGCTCGACGAGAAGATGATCGAGCGGTTCGCGGACTGCACGCCCGAGGCGCTCGAAGCGGCGAAGGCCGAGGTCATGGCGCTGGCCGCGCTGCGGAAGCGAGCTTGACGACGCCGAGCCGCGGGTCGCTGAGCTGCGAAGTCCGCGGACGAGGCGCGGTCGGCCGCCGAGGCGCGCCGGTCGGGTGATGGCACTGCTCCAAGGCGTGAAGGTGCCGAAGCAGGTGCGCAGCTTCCACGCGGAACGAGACCAGGCGGTCGCCGCGCATGACACGGCGGTCAAGGCGCGCGAGGACGCGGAGACGCGGCGCTCGACGAAGGCCGAGGCGAGGCGACGGCCGCTCCCGATCCCGCGCGTTGATCCAGCGCCCCTCGACGCGCACGCGCGAGCTCGCCGACGTCGGCCGCAGCATCGCCGCAGATCGACGGGCAAGGTCGCCGCGGCCGACGCCGAGCTGAACGACGCCAAGGCGGCAGTCGATGCCGCTGCGCACGCGGTGCTGCACGCGCAGCAAGCGCACGACGCCGCGGTGGAGGACAACGCGGCCACCGAGCTCGTGGCCGCGCTCGTCGTCGGCGAGCCGTGCCCGGTGTGCGAGCAGGTCGTGACCAAGAAGCCGAAGGTGCGCGGCGGTGAGAAGGACAAGGCGAAGAAGGCGCTCGACGCCGCCCGCAAGGCCGAAGCCGATGCGCGGGACGGGTCGCGAAGACCGAGAACGCGCTCGCCGCGGTGAGCGGGCCAGCGCGAGGCGCTCGTAAGGCAGCGGGCCACGTTCGAGAAGCGAGTGAAGGGCCAGCCCGACGCCGAGGCGCTCACGGCGCAGCTCGCCGAGGCGAAGGCGGCGCGCGCGGCGGCACGACGCGGCACGCAAGGCGCTGACTGCCGCGGTCAAGGCCGAGCGAAGCGCGGGCGAAGCGTCACCAAGTTCGACCGGCGAGCTCGAGGCGGCGCGGCGGAGTGCATGGCGCAGCGTGATCCGCTGGTCAGCGCGGGGCTCGAGCCTCCTCACGTCGAGGGCCGGCTCGTCGAGGCTTGGGACGGCCTCGTCGCGTGGGCGGCGGACGAGATCCCAACCACGAGGCGGCGCGAGACGCCGAGACCGAACGCGCAGCACGCAGTCGGCCTCGAGCTGCGCTTGCGATGCTCGACGACCTGCGGACGCGGCCGCCGAGGTCGGCGTCGACGCAGCGACGCCCCGAGCCTTTCGGTGATGCAGCAGTCGGCGGCGGTCGCCGAGCGCGAGCGCGAAGGCCGAGCAGAAGCGAATCACGAACGGCATGAAGGAGGCCGCGAAGCTGGCTGAAGCGAGTCGAGGCGGTCGCGTGACGAGATCGAAGTCGCGCGTGCGCTCGCGCACCTCCTGAAGTCGACGGGGTTCGAGAAGTGGCTCGTGAACGAGGCGCTCGAGCGCTTGGTGCTCGGCGCATCCGAGACGCTCGAGCTGCTGTCGGGCAACCAGTACGCGCTCGCCGTGAACGAGGGCAACGAGTTCGAGGTCATCGACCATCGCAACGCCGATGACCGTCGGGCCGCGAAGACCCTCTCGGGCGGCGAGACGTTCCAGGCGTCGCTGGCGTTGGCGCTCGCGCTCGCCGATCAGGTCGGCGCGATGGCCGCGGGTGGCGCGGCGAAGCTCGACTCGATCTTCCTCGACGAGGGGTTCGGCACGCTCGACGCCGACTCGCTCGACGCGGTCGCGAGCGCGCTCGAGACGCTCGGCAGCGACGATCGGATGGTCGGCATCGTGACGCACGTGCGCGAGCTCGCCGAGCGTGTGCCGGTGCGCTACGAGGTCGTGAAGGGCCCGCGCACGTCGACGATCACGCGAGTCGACACGTGAACTTCTCGGTCGATCCGTGGGACGTCGAGTACGGCACATCGAGCGAGCTCGACGCCGAGTCGGCGGGCACGGTCAACGTCGATGTCGAGATGCCGGCGGGCTCGTGGCGCGCCGTCGATGCTTCCGGCGGCGGCGGCGCGACGCCGAGACCGTGCTCTTCGTCGATGGCGTGCGCCGCATCGACGCTCGTGTGTGGATCGACGGCGACAGCCCGGGGATCTGCGCGTCGTATGCCGCAGGCGCGGTGCGGTGCGACGGGCGCGCCGAGGTCGTCGACATCGCCGTCGCCCGCGGGATGTTCAGCACCGCCGCGACCGCCGCCGACATCGTCACGGCGAACGCGACCTACCCGGCGCGCATGGCCGCGTCGAACGACATCGCCGGGCTGATGCTCGCGGTGCACGAGCGGATGACCGATGTCGAGGTGGGGATCGCGGCCGCGGTCGACGGCGCTGATCTCGTCGTCATCGACGGACCGTTGCGGGGCCGGGCCCACATCGACCACGCCATCGGCTTCATCAAGAGCCACGCAGTGCGGTACCTCCCCGACGAGCTGCATCGGGTCGTGGGCACGTTGGCCGCGGGCAGCGGACGCCGGTGTTCACGGTCGCGTCGACGTGGAGCCGGCACTCGTGGTACCTGCGGCTTCCTGGTCCGTCGGGAGCGCCGTGGTCGGGCGTCGTGCGGTGCGAGTGCTCGCCCGACCTCGCGCCCGCCGTCGCGATCGCGCTCGCCGACACGACGGCCGCGGTGCTGCCCCGGTTCGCGTCCGAGCCCCACAAGGACACCCGCGGCGCCGCAGAACCTCTACCCGATCGGTGGCCTCGAGCGCGAGCTGCGCCATCGGCTCGGCGACCAAGCGCTGCTGTACCGCTCGCTGCGGGTTGCCGCCGCCACCGCCGGCTGACCTCGCACGAGAGACGCATTCGACGGCTGCGCGTCGGCAACGAATCGATATCGAATCGTTGCCGACGTGACGAAAGTGGTTGCGGCGTGGGGGTGACTACGCGGCCGAGCTCACCGTCGCCGCGCCCGCGGGCTCGGCTGTCGCGCCTCGATCTGCTTTGCGACCCGTCTCGCGTCCCGGCCGACGCCCGTCACGGTCGCCGAAGTCGCCGAGAACAGGAACTCGAGACCGATGAAGTAGAGGCCCGGCTCTTGGGCGACGATGCCCCGTTCATGCACCGGTTCCTGGCGGTCGCCGAGCACCGGGAGGTCGATCCACGAGAAGCCGGGGCGGTAACCGGTGCTCCAGACCACGTTCGCGACGTCGAGCACCTGACCGTCCTCGGTGACGGGACGACCGTCCTCGACCGATCCGATCTTCTCGACGCGAGTGACACCGCGCCGCCACGAGGTCCTTCGGCTTCGTGCGGATGAGCGGCGTCGCTCGCATGAGGAAGCCCGGTCGCGCCTTGCGGCCGGCGGGCGTGCGCAGCGTCAGCACGTGGTGCCCGACGAAGCGCACGATGCGGATGCCGATGTTGCGGCCCCGGAACGTGTCGATGCGGAACGGCACGTGGCCCGCCTCGTGCCCGGCCAGCCACGTCGGGCGTTCCTTCGCGAGCTCGAGCGCGATCTCGGCGCCGGAGTTGCCGACTCCAACGACGAGGACGGCGCCGTCCGCGAGCTGCGCAGGGTTGCGGTATTCGAACGAGTGGATCTGACGAATCGACGGATCGAGATCCGCGGCGAACGGCGGGACCTTCGGCTGTTGGAAGTTCGCCATGGCGACCACCACGTTGTCCGCCTCGAAGATCTGGTTCCCTGCGGTCACGACGAACCGTTCACCTCGCCGCGTGAGGCCGTCGACGCGCGTGCTCGTGCGGACTGGCAGGTCGAATCGCGCCGGGTACGCCTCGAGATAGTCGGCCATCTCGTCCTTCGTGGGCGCGTGGCTACCCGGCGTGGGGAATCGCATCCCGGGCAGCGCGCTGTATCGGGCGGGGGTGAAGAGGACGAGCGAATCCCAGCGGTTGCGCCACGCGTCACCGACCCGCGCGTGAGCGTCGAGGATGACGAACGAGCGCCCGGACTTCTTGAGCGCGTGGCCCATCGCGAGACCTGCCTGGCCTCCGCCGATGATGACTCGTGTCGAAGAACTCTGTCTCAGTGCTCATGACCGTCGACCATACGAAACGGTGTCCGCGGCCTGCATCGGGCGAAACCACCATCTTCTGCGCGTGCCGACGCGTGGGCACTTCTATGTAGACACGGCGACTACGCGAGGCCGTGCTGGTACGCGTAGCCGGTCGCGGCGGAGCGCGACGACACGCTGATCTTCAAGAAGATGTTGGCGATGTGGCGGGCCACGGTCTTCTCGCTGATCACCAGGTCTTCCGCGATCTGACGGTTGGTCTTGCCCGCCGCGACGAGCTGCAGCACCTGCGCCTCGCGGCCGGTGAGCGGCGAGCTCGCCTCGCCAGGCGATGGTGCGAGCAACGCATCGACACGAGCCACGTCGGGTCCGGCGCCGAGCCCGGCGAACGTCTGGCGGGCGGCGCGAAGGTCCATGAGCGCTGTGTCCTCATCGCCGAGGTCGCGGCACGCGAGCGCGATGAGCACCCGGGTGCGCGCCGCCTCATACACCACGTCGAGGTCGCACCATGTGGTCCACGCGGTGCGAAGGAGGTTGAGGGCGGTCGCCGCGGCTCCGTCGGCCAGCGCCACGGCACCCGAAGCGCCTGCTGCAAGCGCGTGCAGAAACGGCGCCCGGGAGTTGCCCGCGATCTCGGTGAGCTCCGTCACCGCGACGCTGGCCTCCGCTATCTCGTCCGCAGCGAGGGCAATCTCGACGTACGGCCCGAGGATCCGTGCGCGTTCGGTCGGCGCGCGATCCTCCGCAAGCACGCGCCGAAGGGCTGCGAGCGCGGCCGAGTGCTGTCCTTGCGCGAGGCGGACGAGCGCCAGCCCCGGTTGGGGCTCGCGACCGTGCCCGCCGGCTTCGATGTAGAGCGCCTCGGCGGTCGCGAGGTCACCGCGGAGGCGATGCAGCTCGGCCTGCTCGTAGACCGCGTCACCGATCGCGGGGTCGTGCGTCGCTGCGAGGCGCGCACGAGCTCGTCCGGCTTCGTCCATCGCGCTCTGCCACGCGCCCGTGAGCGTCATGATCTGGGCGCGGTGGATGAGGCACTGCCCTCGGAACGGAACGAGATCGGGCTGCGCCTCGCACCATCGCTCGAGGGCGTCGGTCCACTCCCGCGCTCTCCGCAGGTCGAGGATCACGTGACAGGACTCGATCACGGCGCAGTAGATGATGCCGCTGACGGTCGGCGACGTCTCACCGCCGATCACGGCCACCATCGCGTCGTCGAGCAACGCGAGGCCGGCGTCTTCGTCGCCGAGATGCAGGAGCGATCGTCCCAGGCCGAGCCTGCCGAAGGTGCGGAGGTCGACGTCATCGAACGCCTCGCCCGCCTCGAGCACGAACCGAAACTTGGTGTGCGCGGTCTCGGCGTCACCCGAGTACAACGCTCCCAATGCAGTCGGGATCGCGAGATAGCCGTGCACCGGGGTGTCGAGCCCTTCGACGAGTCGCGTCGCACGAGCGAACCACCCGCCAGCCTGAGCCATGTCACCGCGGTGCATCAGTGACATCGCGTACCGCCAGGCCGCGAGCGCTCCTCGTTCCGCCTGACCGCTTTCCTCGTACGCGTGGACTGTCCGCTGCCAGAGGGCGTCGCCTTCGAGGTCGCGCCCGGTCAGGTGGGCCGCCGAGGCCGCACACTCGAGCTCGCTGGGTGCCAGCGGCGCAACGAGATCCGCGGCCACATATCGCTCGTAGGCGTCCGCCCAGGCCATTCGTTCGAACGCGGCCTCTGCTTCCAGTAGCTCGGACATAGTTGCCTCCAAGCGACGGGGGCTCACCGTAGTGCTCGGTCAGCGCGTCAGCCGGAGTGTCGAGCCCACAACACCCAGGTTGCGAGCTCGTCGGCGGACGGGATCGCGAGGCCTCGCGTCAGCGTGAGCCAGTAGTACTCGTCGATCATCTTCGGGAGGCTCGAGCTCGGACGACCGAGCGACCTTCGGGATGTCCTTCGCGGCGATCCCCATCGCGGCGGCCTCGGCCTCGATGCCGCGCATCTGCTGCTGCACGTCGAGGAGATAGGCGAGGTAGCTGTCGCGCCCCCCGTCGAGTGAGAGCGCGGCGCGCATGGGGTCGTCCCAGGGCGGCAGCACCCGCGGGCGGAGTGCGTGGAGGGCCTTGCCCGCGCCCGTCGCGCCGACGGTGACGATCGCGATCTTGCCGGTCGGCGTGCGGCGAGTGCTCGCCTGCCGATCCTTCAGGTCGGCGTATGCGTCGGCAGTCGTTGCGAGCTGGCGAGTGCTCAGCTTCGAGAGCGAGGCGTTCGGCTTGGGGAGGCTGTCGAGCCAGCGCGCGCCCCAGTCGGCCAGCATCGACGCAGCGGTCGGATGGTGCTCGATCGCGAACTGCCGACATCCCCACTTGTTCAGCCAGACGAGGAGCGCCTTCGCATGCGCGGGGTCGCCGAGGTCGACCCGGCCGTTGGTGGTCGTGTTGAGGTCAGCGCTCGCCGTGTCGGCGCCGGCGAGCTCACCGAACAGCCGACATCCATACGCGAGCTCGTAGAGGCGCACCGCTCAGCCCGCGAAGTCGATGATGAACTGGTTCTGCTGCTCGGTCTCGATCGCGATCGACCGGTAGTGCTCGCGCACCCACCGGCGCGCGTCTGCTGGCGGGCACGCCCGCGAGCACCGCCATGCATCCGAGCACCGTCCCCGTGCGCCCGATGCCACCGATGCACGCGACCTCGACGCGCTCGCCACGGGCTGCCCGCGCGTACGCGTCGCGGATGGCTTCGTGCGCGCGGCGCGTGCTTTCGACGCCAAGGGGAACCCCGAAGTCGGGCCAGTCGAGGATCGTGTGGTCCCACGGGACGTCCGCGTCGGCCCAGCGATGGTCGAGGTAGAGCCCGAAGTCGGGGTCGGGATCGCCGCCGGGACGCCCGATGCCCGTCGCCTGCACGACCACGCCGTTCGGCAGC
The DNA here is from genome assembly GCA_963726495.1 of uncultured Acidimicrobiales bacterium. Lineage (GTDB taxonomy): Bacteria > Actinomycetota > Acidimicrobiia > Acidimicrobiales > DATKAS01 > DATKAS01. Next base: position 421,098 of record CAVSCP010000005.1, on the reverse strand, counting down.
TCGACGATCATGACTGCCGACAGCATGTCGCGCTCCGTGACGGGCCGCCGCGTAACGTCGCGGCGTGGCGGCATACGTGCTCATCGGTGGGCTGGTCTTCGGAGCGATCGGCTACTTCATCGGCGAGAAGAAGGGGCGCGCCCTCGTCGGGCTCGTGCTCGGGTTCCTTCTCGGCATCATCGGCGTGATCATCATCGCCCTCATCCCGAAGGCGAAGACCGCGGATGACCGGATCTTGCTCCCGTTCACGCCGGGCGCAGGGCCGGGCTGGTTCAACGACCCGCAGCGCCGCCACGAGCTCCGCTACTACGACGGCACCTTGTGGACCGAGCACGTGTCCGACGACGGCGTGCAGGCGGTTGACGGCTGGTTGCCGCCACCGCCCCCACCGCCGCCACTGCAACCGCCGCCGCCCGGCTGAGTCAGCACCCCACGGCGACGGCGTCGAGCGCGGCGATCGCGTCGACCTCGTCCTTCATCGAGGAGCTCATCTCCAACAGCAGTGCGCCGATGTCGTCGTCCGTCCACGTGAACGATGCGAGGGCGTCGGTCACGTCGAACAGCGGGAACGACAGACGGTCGCGAGTCTCCTGGTAGCCGCGGAGCGCGGCGTCCATGAGCGTGCAACCCCCGCCCGCACTGATCACCGCGCGGGCGAGCAGCTCGGCATCGCGCAAGGCGTCGGTGAGGCCGTGCGCGCTGATCGGGTCCTTCCAGTAGCCGGCGTCGCCGACGAGAGCCCAGCCCGGGCCCCACGGACGACGCATCAGTCCGGGTCGACCGAGGAACGTCCTGCACGCCGAGCGGCGCGGTGGCCGCCGCGACGCGTGCCAGCGACGCGCGGGCGACACTTCGCGGAGCAGCTGGCGCATCACCTCGGGGCCGCCGGTGCCGATCTTGGCCGCAGGGGCGCCCACGAAGACGCACGCCTCGCCGTCGTTGGTCGGGATGATCCCCGCTCCGGCGCCCGGGCGGAAGATCCACTCGTAGCCCGTCGTCTCGAGATCACGCCAGTACCCGTAGATCACCGCTGTCGCATTCGTGCCCGAGCGCACGACAGGCGCGCCCACACGTTGCGCGATCGTCGACCGCATGCCGTCGGCGCCGATGACGAGTCCGGCGTCGAAGTGGATGCCCTGACCCTTCTCGTCGCGGCCGACCACGCCAGTGACGCGGCCCTTGTAGTTGCGTCGCACGCCCGAGACGGTGATGCCGTAGCGCACCTCGGCGCCGGCCCGAGCCGCGGCGTCGACCAAGATCGGGTCGAGCACGGTGCGGCGCGGTGCGTAGAGCGCGTCGACGCCGTGCTGCATCTTGATGGGGATGGTGAACGTCGTGTCGGTCGTGAACGACACGCTGCGCACCGGCGGCGTGCCCTTGTCGATGATGTGCTCGAGCAGTCCCCAGCGATGCAGCTGCATGACGCCGCCCCGCATGAGCGCATGGGTCGACAGGGTGTCGACGCCATAGCGGCTGCGGTCGACGAGCAGCACCTTCATGCCGCTGTCGGCGAGGAGCATCGCGGTGGCGGCACCCGCAGCGCGGGCGCCGACCACGACGACGTCGTACCGGTTCTGAGCCGGTGTCGGTCGGGCTGCGCTCACGGCTCAGCCCGCGTCCACGTCGATGCTGACGGGCACGCCGTTCGTCAGCACGTCGTAGACGGCCGAACGCTGACGGGACTGCTCGACGACCTTGCGGAGCTTCGCCGGATCGTCGCCGCGCAGCTTGAAGCTCACGCGCAGCTGCTCGTACCCGTTGCGAGCCGGATGATCGTCGCTCGCGAGACCCAGGATCCCGAGCAGGTCGATGTCGCCCTCGACGGTCGACTCGACCTCGGTGAGGTTCACGCCGCGAGCGGCGGCGACGTTCGCGATGCCGGCCGTGAGGCAAGCGGCGAGCGCGTGCAGCAGGAACTCGACCGGAGTGGGGGCGTTGTCCTTGCCGACGAGGATCGCCGGGTGGTCGGCGTCGAACGTGAACGGCTGCTGATGTGCCATCTCCTGCATGGCGCCGAAGAAGCCGTGGATCGTCGACTGGTTGTGGGTGCCGTTGATCCACTTGTTCGTGGCGCGGAACTGGAACTTGGCGATGTCGTTGTTGCCCTTCACGGCGTCGATCGTGGCGAACAAGGTCGCGGTGTCGACACCGTTGCGGGTGGCGTTCTCGATGGTGGTCATCGGAGTGTCTCCTTGGATGGGGTGATGCGTGTGTGATGTCTCGAGCAACTTCGCATCACAGCGACGCCAAGACTTGGAGGAGATCTGAAGAGCAAGTGAAGGGTGATCTCCACCACGTCTCCAAGACCGCGAACGACACGCGCGCGCACGATGCTCGACATGAAGATCGAGCTCTCCCACGTATCCCGAGTCGTGCGAGGTGGACATACGGTCCTGCGCGACGTTTCGTTCACGATCGAGCCAGGGGAGATGGTTGCGATCGTCGGCGCGAGTGGCGCCGGCAAGTCCACCTTGCTGGATGTTCTTGCCGGTGTGAGACAGCCGACACAGGGCAGCGTGCGCCACGACGGGGGAGGTGTCGTTCGTCACGTCGTTGGCTACGTGCCGCAAGAGGACGTCGTGCACCGCGAGCTTCCGCTCGCGGCCACGCTTCGCTACGCCGCGCGCTTGCGTCTGCCGCGCGGCACGACGAGCGCGGAGGTCGACTTCGCGGTCAGTGACGCGCTTCACAGCCTCGAGCTCGAGCACCGGGCCGACGTGAAGGTCGGCGCGCTGAGCGGTGGTCAGCGCAAGCGCGCGAGCATCGCCGCCGAGCTGCTGACGCGGCCCCGCGCGCTGTTCCTCGACGAGCCCACGTCAGGTCTCGACCCGGCAACGGCAGCGGGGCTCATGCGCACCCTGCGGGCTCTCGCCGACGGCGGCACGACGGTCGTCTTCACGACCCACAACACCGACGACCTCACCGTGACCGACCGGGTCGCGTTCCTCGCGCCCGGCGGTTGCATGTCGTACGTCGGCAGGCTCGAGGACGCCCTCGTCCGGTTCGGTGCCCGGCACAACGCCGACATCTACGAGCGGCTGTCGGTCGACACGTGCACGCCCTGGGTCGAGGAGATCGAGGGCGCGGGTCGACACGGCCGACGTCGTGTCGACGGCCGCGCATCGGCGCGATGCAGGAGTGGGCGGTGCTCAGCCGCCGCAACCTCGACGTGCTCGCCCGCAACCCTCTGACCCTCGCGATCCTGGCCGGATCACCGGCGCTCGTCATCGCGATGTTCACGGTGCTCTTCAAGCCCAACAGCTTCGACGCCAACGGCAGCGCCACCGCGTACTGGATGGCGTTCGCGGCATTCTTCTTCGGGCTCACCTACGGCCTCTTGCAGATCGTCACGGAGATGGCGATCGTTCGTCGTGAGCGGCTCGTCGGCTTGAGGGTCGGTCCGTATCTGATGGCCAAGGTCGCGGTGCTCACGCCGATCCTGCTCGGAGTCGTCGTGACGATGCTCGTGACGCTCGGCGCGCTCGATCGACTTCCGAACCTCAGCCTCGACACCTACGCGCACCTCACGGTGAGCCTGATGGCCCTCGCGGTCGCGGCGCTCGCGCTCGGGCTGCTCGCCTCGGCCGCAGTCACCGACCCCGCGCAGGCCACGCTCGCACTGCCGATGCTGTGCTTCCCGGCCGTCTTGTTCGCCGGAGCGGTCCTGCCGGTCTCGGACATGGCCGCTGCCGGACGCGCGATCAGCGTGTTCGTGCCGGCACGGTGGGGCTACGAAGCCGTGCAGCACGACCTCGGGCTCGGCGGCAGCAGCTCGGTCGGGATCCTCGTCGTGTTCACGACGGTCTTCCTGGTCGCCGCTGCTCGCGTGCTCAGCCGGAAGAGCTGACCACCTTCGCCGTGTGGCGGGCGACGATGCGGTTCTCGTCCGCCGCGACCACGTGCACGGTGAAGTCGCCGAGATAGGCGAGGCCCTGCGCAGATCTCGTCGCGCAGCACTTGCGAGCGCTCGCCGATGCCGCCCGTGAACACGAGCGTGTCGATCCCGCCGAGCGCCGCGGTCATCGCGCCGATGTGCTTGCGCACCGTCATGACCCACAGGTCGACCGCGAGCGCCGCGCGCGGGATCGGTCGAGCGAGCCTCGAGCAGCTCGCGCATGTCACGGCGAAGCCCGAGACGCCGAGCAGCCCGCTCTCGTCTTCGACGAGGCGCTCGAGCCCGTCCGCGTCGAGCCCGCGCGATCGCATGAGATGCACGAGTGCGCCGGGGTCGACGTCGCCCGACCGGCTGCTCATCATCAAGCCGCCGATCGGGGTGAGGCCCATCGTGGTGTCGTGCGCGCGTCCGTGCAGCACGGCAGCGAGGCTCGATCCACTGCCCAGGTGCGCGATGACGGCGCGCTCGCCGAGCTGCGACCCCAGCGTCGACACCGCCCACTCGTACGACAGGCCGTGGAACCCGTACCGGCGGACGCCCTCGACCACTGGGCACGGGCAACGTCTGGGCGACCAACGGGAGGTCGTGATGGAACGCGGTGTCGAAGCAAGCGACCTGAGGCACGCCGGGGAAGGTCTCGCCGGTCAGCTTGATCCCCGCGAGCGCGGCGGGTTGATGGCGGGGCGCGAACACTCCGGCGGCCTCGATGTCGGCGAGCACGTCGTCGTCGATCAGCGCCGGCTTCCAGCGTGACGGGCCTCCGTGCACGACGCGGTGGCCGATCGCGTCCGGCCGAGGGAGTGTCACGAAGTGCGGCGATGCCCTCGCCGTCCAGTCCCTGTTCACTCTCTGTCAAGAGTGTGTCGCCGTCGAACGCGGCGAGCTTCAGCGACGAGGACCCCGCGTTGATGGCGTAGACGATGATTGCGCGAGCATCGCGGGCATGGACCCCCAGTTCAACCTCCTCGATCGCTACTGGCGCGCTGCGAACTATCTGACCGTCGGCCAGATCTACCTGCGCGCGAACCCGCTGCTGCGCGAGCCGCTCTCGGCCGACCACGTGAAGCCGCGCCTGCTCGGCCACTGGGGCACATCACCCGGGCTGTCGTTCGTCTACGCGCACCTCAACCGACTGATCCGCGAGCGCGACGCGAACGTGATCTACATCGCGGGCCCGGGGCACGGGGGACCGGCGCTCGTCGCGAACGTGTACCTCGAGGGCACCTACTCCGAGATCTACCCCGACATCACCGAGAACGAAGACGGCATGGCGCGCCTCTTCCGTCAGTTCTCGACGCCGGGCGGCATCCCGAGCCACGTGAGCGCGCCGACGCCGGGTTCGATCCACGAAGGTGGCGAGCTCGGCTACGCGCTGGTGCACGCGTTCGGCGCCGCGTTCGACAACCCCGACCTGATCGTCGCGTGCGTGATCGGCGACGGCGAAGCCGAGACGGGTCCGCTCGAGGGCTCGTGGAAGGGCGTGCGCTTCCTCCACCCGAACCGCGACGGCGCGGTGCTGCCGATCCTCCACCTCAACGGCTACAAGATCAGCGGACCGACGGTGCTCGGCCGCACCGACGACGAAGACGTGGTCGGCTTGCTCCGCGCCCACGGGTACGACCCCGTCGTCGTTGCGGGCGACGATCCGGCGACGATGCACGAGCAGTTCGCCGGCGTGCTCGACGCGGCGCACACGAAGATCCGAGAGATCCAGTCGACGCCCTTCACCGACTCACGCGGCCTCGCTGGCCCGCCATCATCCTGCGCACGCCGAAGGGCTGGACCGGCCCCGGGGTCGTGGACGGCGTGCAGGTCGGCGGCACGTTCCGCGCACACCAGGTGCCGCTTGTCGGGCGTGCGCGAGAACCCCGCGCACCTGGCGATGCTCGAAGAGTGGATGCGCAGCTACGGGCCCGACGACCTCTTCGACGAGAAGGGCGCGCTCGTCGGCGAGCTGAAGGCGCTCGCGCCCGAGGGCGAGCGCCGGATGGGCGCGAACCCGCATGCCAACGGCGGCAAGGTCTGCGTGCCGCTCGACATCCCCGACTACGCGGGCTACGCGGTCGACGTGCCGGCGCCGGCCACCGTCAAGCAGGAGTCGACCCGCCGGCTCGGCGAGCTGATGCGCGACATCTACGTGCGCAACCCCACCACCTTCCGGCTGTTCTGCCCCGACGAGACGCTCTCGAACCGCCTCGGCGCGGTGTTCGAGGTCGAGAACCGCTGCACGATGGATCCGATCGGTCCGTACGACGACCACATGGCCCACGACGGCCGCGTGATGGAGGTGCTGAGCGAGCACAACTGCGAGGGATGGCTCGAGGGCTACCTGCTCACCGGTCGGCACGGCGCTCTTCGCGACGTACGAGGCGTTCGCGATGGTGCCGGTGTCGATGGCGGTGCAGCACGCGAAGTGGCTCGCTGAGTGCCGCAAGCTCGAGTGGCGCACGCCGGTGCCGTCGCTCAACGTGTTGCTCACCTCGACGTGCTGGCGCAACGACCACAATGGCTTCAGCCATCAGGGCCCCGGCTTCATCGACACGATGCTGACGCATGCGGGGCGTCGTCGCCCGGGTGTACCTGCCGCCCGATGCGAACTGCCTCCTCTCGGTGGCCGACCACTGCCTCCGGAGCAGCGACTATGTCAACTCGCATCGTGATCGACAAGCAGCCGCAGCTGCAGTGGCTCGACCTCGACGCCGCGAAGGAGCACTGCGCACTCGGCGCGTCGCGGTGGGACTGGGCGAGCAACGACGACACGACAGCGACCCCGACATCGTGCTCGCGTGCGCGGGTGACGTCCCGACGCTGGAGACGATCGCGGCGGCGTGGCTCATCCGCCAGTTCTGCCCCGACCTCAAGGTGCGGGTCGTGAACGTCGTCGACCTCACGGTGCTGTTCCCGAGGAAGGTGCATCCCCACGGCATGCGCAGCAGGACTTCGTCGAGCTCTTCACCGCCGACGGTCGACGTCACGTTCGCGTTCCACGGCTACGCCGCGGGCGATGCACCAGATCCTGCACGGTCGGCCCGTCGCCGGTCGCTTCCACGTGCACGGCTTCTGGGAGCAGGGCACGACGACCACACCGTTCGACATGGTCGTGCTGAACGAGATGAGCCGGTATCACCTCGCTGCTCACGCAATCCACCGCACCCGGGCGTTCGCACCGGGCATCCCCGCGCTGCTCCAGCACTGCAAGCGACATGCTCGCACGGCATCACGACTACGTCCGAGAGCACCTCGACGACATGCCCGAGGTGCGTGACTGGGTCTGGTCGTAGCTACGCCGCGGACTGATCGGGTTTCTCGAGGCCGAAGAGCTTGCGCAGCCTCGCTGACTTGCGGGGGATGAGGCGCAGGATCGGGAGCGAGAACACGAACTGCGTGATGCTGCCGAAGCGCTCGTAGATCACGGCGTCGACGCTCAGCGAGAACATCATCGTGCGGCCGAGGATGAAGAACCAACCGAGCGTGACGAGCGTGATGCCGATCGCGCCATAGAGCTCTGACGCGTGCGAGAACTTGCCCGGAAGGTAGATCTGGCTGACGAACTGCATGCCCGTGAGCACGCCGGCGAGGATCACGGCCCCCGGCACGAGGGCACTCGCGTCGGTGTTCTCGCGGCGGGGGAGGAGCATGGTCAGGATCAAGCCACGCGACGACGTAGAAGCCGAAACCGACGAGGAACGACATCCCCGCGATCATGATGCCGTTGTCGCGGAGCCGTCCGATGAGCGTCGCGACGAGCGCGATGCCTGCGATGAGACCCGCGATCGCGCCCATCACCTTCGGGGATGCCTTCGTCCTGACGGGGAGCTGCCACGCGAGGCAGCTCGCGGCGACGAGCGCCTTCGTCAGCGAGCGGCCCGCCCACGCCATGCCGAACAGGCCGAGCAGCGTCGCGACCCACCGCGTCGTAGTCGGCTGCTCGAGGGCGGTCTCGATCTGGCTCGCCAGCCCTCCGCGTGATGCCGGCGTTCTTGAGGTCGCCCCTGTCGATGCGCTCGGCGAGGAAGCCGAGGAGCCCGGTGAAGAACAGCAGCATCGGCGCGAAGAAGAGGAACAGGCGGAACGCGATCGCACTGCCGACGAGCGTGCCCGCCGAGTCGCGGTCGCGGTGCCAGACTGCGGACGCAGACGTCCACGAAGCGGACGGTCCTTGTACTTGTCGTAGGTCGCCTCGGCCTGCGCCCGGCCCGATTCGTAGCGGCGCTGCCCCCACTCGCGTGCGAACGCGAAGCGGGACAGGGTTTCGTCGAGCTCCTCGGTCTCTTCCGGCTGCTGCTCCGGTTCCTCTGACGCGGACTCCGGTTGCACAGCCATCATCGTGGCACCTGTGGTGGACTGACGCCGTGGCGCATGACTGGCGTGAAGCGGGCAGTGCGTGGGGGCATGCTGCGAACGATTGGTCCTGCTTCTGGGAGCACTACTCGACGCCGAGCGTCGTGGCGATCTTCCAGCGGCTCGGTGTCGGACCGGGGGTGAGGCTGCTCGATGTCGCGTGCGGATCGGGCGGCGTGCGCGTTCTCGCCGAGTCGACGGGAGCGGAAGTCGCAGGGATCGACGCGGCCGAAGACCTGATCGACGTCGCGCAGCTGCGCAACCCCAACGCCGACATCCGCCTCGGCTCGATGTTCGAGCTGCCGTGGGCCGACGAGTCGTTCGACGTCGTCATCTCGATCAACGGCATCTGGGGCGGCAATCAGGCGGCGCTCGACGAGGCGCATCGCGTGCTCGAAGCCAGGCGGTGGCATCGGCATCAGCTTCTGGGGCACTGGTCCGCCGCTCGACCTCCGACCGGTGTTCAGGGTGTTCGTCAGCCACTCGCCCGAGGACCACGTCGGCGGGATGCGCGACATCGAACAACATCGCGTTCGAAGGCGTCGCCGAGCGGATGCTCACCGAAGCCGGGTTCGTCGACCTCGAGCGAGGCAGCCGCATCGCGATGCTCGAGTGGCCCGATCCCGACACGGCGTGGCGGGCGATGTCGAGCATCGGGCCGGTCGTCCCCGCGCTCGAGCACACGGATCACGAGGTGCTGAAGAAGGAAGTGCTCGAAGCGATGGAGTCGTGCCGCGATCGTCGCGGCGTGTACCGCTTCGTGAACGACCATCAGTTCGTCACGGGGCACAAGCCCTGAGCGAGCACGACGACCCAGATCCGGAAGACGAACCCGACGACACCGTCGTCGATCCTCGCGACGTCCTGAAGCTCCTCCTCGCGCGCAACGAGAAGGAGCGCGATGCGCTGCTCGAGCGCTACGCGGGGAGCGGCAAGGTCGAGAAGGAGATCATCCATGAGCTCGCGAACCCGTTCGTGCTCGCCGACGTCGCCGGGTTCGAGGTCGCGCACCGGCGGGTGATGCAGTCGATCGAGGTGCTGAGCCGGAACGGCAGCCGGCCTCCCCGCATGCCGAAGCTCCCCGTGATCAAGCCGATCGCGTCGGCGCTGGTCGGGCTCGTGCTCGGGTTCATCGTGCGCAACTACCGCAACAGCCTCTCGAGCGACATCCGGCGTCTGTACGAGCGGCGCTTCGCGATCGCACCCTCTGGCTCCGTCGAACGGGCGCTGTTGCTCCGGGCCCGCAACGACATCACGGTGGTCGACGACGGCTTCTCGGGTGGCGGAGCCGGCGTGCCCGCCTTCCTCGTCGGTGGCGCGCTGGTGTCGACCTTGTTCGCGGGCGCCGAGTCGGTGCTCATCGCCGTCTTCGACACGCCGTTCGGCGTGAGCATGGTGTCGGTCGTCGCCGTGCTCCTGCTGATCTCGATGGCCTGGTCGGCGATGTACGCGGCGGGAGTCGCGCGCCGGCGCATCCGGCTGACGACCGATCGAGCGGGCCCGTGCGCTCTGGGATGCGGTGGGGTCGTGTGGCGACCCGCCCAAGGACCAGTCGTTCCTGTTCGCGGTCATCGCCATCGTCCTGGCGATCCTCGCCTGGGTCCTGGTCCCCGTGGTGGCCTACGTGCTCGTCTCCTGACTCATAGGTGACTCGATCAGCGGGCCCGCACCCTGTTGTTCTTCGCGTTGTGCTCGAGCTCGACGAGACCGAGGTGCTCGAGCAGCGGCGGCACGTACATCGCGAACCGACCGCGGTAGCCCTTGCGCAGCCCGTACCAACCCTTCACGGGGTTCTCGGGGGATCGAGCCCACGCTTCGAGCGTGCCGTCCTTCGCCGGCTTGTTCTCGTCGGCGCTGCCGAGATCCATCCAGTCGCCGTGCTTCTTCAGCATCTTCGGCACGTCGTCGAGGCAGCGAGCGAGGTAGCGCAGCTTCGTGGATCCGACTTGGCAGACGAGCTCCGGCGGATCCGCGGAGTCATCCCGATGCATCGAGAACTCCGACGTGCCCGGGGGAGTGCGCAGCACCCACGGGTCGTCCGCGGTGCCGCTGCCCTTGACCTTGTCGGTCATTCGGGCGTGCGACCGAGGAACGCGACGAGCCGCGTGGTCGCGTCGGCTCCCGCGGGCGCAGCCACCTCGGGACCGAACCGACCGACGCGCAGCTCAGGTGAGACGATCGCGTGGCACTCCTCGACCGCCGCCTCGGCGACGTCCTGGGGAAGCGCCGCGGGCTGACCCGTCGCAGTCGCGAGGTCCCATGTGTGCGTCGCGGTGTCGAGGAGGTTGATGCCGGCGAGCACGCGGCCGGGCATCGGCCCCGGTCCGGCGTTGACCGTGCGGTCGAGCGCGCCGGGCGCACGCCACGCCTGCATCGTGGCCGCGCTCACCTCGGCGAACTGCGCCGCGGGGTCCGCGGCGAGCGTGAACTCGGGGCGAGGCTCTCCGGCCGCTGCCGCACCGAGCCCCGCGACCACACCGATCTGGTGCTCGAGCAGATCACGGACCGTCCACTCGGGGCACGGCGTCTTGTTGTCGAGCTGGTCGGGCCGCACATTGCCGATCACCTGCTGTGCGTGCTGGAAGGTCAGGTCGAGCGCTTCGAGGATCTCCATGGCGGGGGACTCCGATCTGTGTAAGATGTTGCTTACACACTCGCGGAGATCGGCGAGTCGTGCAAGCGGTCGGAGGTCACATCGGTGGACGAGGCGCTGAAGGCGGTCGCTGATCCGACGCGTCGCGCGATCCTCCGCCTGGTGCGCGACGGCGAACAGCCCGCGGGGGAGATCGCCGCGCACTTCCCGCACATGAGCAGGCCCGCGGTCTCGCAGCACCTCAGGGTCCTCACCGACGCGGGCCTCCTCGAGGTGCGACCCGAGGGCAACCGCCGGCTCTACCGGTGGCGGCGCGAGGGATTGCGCGATGCGGCATCGTTCGTCGAGGAGATGTGGTCCGAGCACCTCGCCCGGCTCAAGGTCGCGGCGGAGCGCGAAGAATGGCCCGAGCGCACCCGTGCGGCGAGTGCGGCGCGTGCGGCAAGGAAGGCGAAGACGTGAGCCAGCCCGACCCCGACCACGACGGCGTCGTCGAGCAGACCGTGCGCATCGCCGCGCGTCCGCAGACCGTGTGGCGGTACTGGACCGAGCCCGACCGCATGCGCGACTGGTGGGCGGCCGAGGCCGACGTCGACCCGAGGCCGGGCGGCATCTGCTGGGTCGACCTCGCCGACGGCGGCACGATCCGCGGCGAGTACGTCGAGCTCGTGCCCTACGAGCGCATCGTGTTCACGTTCGGATGGGAGGAGAGCCGGGTCACCGACGAGATCCCTCCGGGATCGACCCTGGTCGAGGTCACCTTCGTCGAAGAGGGCGGCGACACGGTGATGACGCTGCGGCACTCCGGGCTTCCTCGCACGGTCATCGAGCTGCACCACGCCGGGTGGGGGCATCATCTGCCGATGCTCGTCGCGGCGGTGAAGGAGACCTGATGCTCGCGGTCCGGGCCCGCCACGCGTTCGACGGCGAGCAGGTCCGCCCGGGCGGCGCCGTCGTGCTCGTCGAGGGGGGTCGCATCCTCGGCGTCGAGTCCATCGGCTTCACTCCTCCCGACGGGTGCGAGGTCATCGACTCCGAGGGCACGGTGCTCCCCGGCCTCGATCAACGCTCACGTCCACCTGTGCGGTGACTCGCGCGACGGCGCGCTCGAGCGGCTTCCCGAGTTCACGCCGGATCACCTCGAGGGGGTCATCGCCACCGCGCTCCACGACCAGCTCGCGTCGGGCGTCACGACGGTTCGTGATCTCGGCGATCCCCACTGGTCGGTCGTCGACCGGCGAGACGCGCCGCGCGTGGGCGAGCCGCACATCGTGGCGTCGGGACCTCCCGATCACGTCGGTGGGCGGGCACTGCTGGATGATGGGCGGCGAGGTCGCGGGCGTCGATGCGTTGCGCGCCGCGGTGCGTGAGCGGGCCGAGCGGCGCGTCGACGTCGTGAAGATCATGGCGAGCGGCGGCAACATGACGCCGGGCACCGACATCGCGGCATGCCAGTTCACATTGGAGGAGCTGCGCGCGGTTGTCGACGAGTCGCACCGCCTCGGCCTGCGGGTGACCGCGCACGCCCACGCCCTGCTCGCGGTCGAGCAGGCGATCGAGGCCGGCGTCGACGGCATCGAGCACTGCACGTGCTTCACCGCGGAGGGCCTCGACTTCTCACCCGATCTGATGTCGCGTCTGAGCCGCGCGCAGATCGACGTGTGCCCGACCCTCGGCCGCGACCCCGGTGTGGACCCTCCGCCGCGCATCCGCGAGATGCTCGAGCGCTTCAACATGACGTTCGAGACGCGCCATGCGATCGTCGCAGCCGCGCACGCCGCGGGCGTTCGCATCATCTCGGGTGACGACGGCGGCATCACCAATGCGAAGCGGCACGGCATCTTCGCCGAGGCGCTGATCGGGCTTCACTCGGGAGGCGTGTCGGTCGCCGACACGTTGGTGTCGGCGACCTCGCTCGCGGCGCAGGGCTGCGGCGTCGGTGACCGCAAGGGCACGCTCCGAGCCGGCTACGACGCAGACGTCCTCGTCGTCGACGGCGACGCCACGACCGACGTCACCGCGCTGCGGTCGGTGGAGCTGGTCATCCTCGGAGGCGAGCTCGTCGTCCGCGCTTGATCTCGGTGCCGAGCGCGTCGAGTCGTTGCTCCCAGAACGCGCGGAACGGCGCGAGCCACGCGTCGACCCCTGCGAGTGGCTCCGCCTCGAGCAGCGTAGAAGCGACGCGCCCCGTCGACGCGCACATGCACGAACCCCGCGTCGCGGAGGACCTTGAGGTGCTGCGACACGGCCGGCTGGCTGATGCCGAACTCGGAGCGCACCGCGTCTGTGATGTCGCCCGCAGTGCGCTCGCCGTCGACCAAGCAGCTCGAGCACTCGGCGTCGCACCGGATCGCCGAGCACGTCGAATGCGTGCACTCAGCCCCCGGTGTAGGCCGCCGCGGTGCGGGCAGCCGCGGCCGTTGCCTCCTCGGCCGGTGTGCCCGCTTCGATCGACGCTCGGCACCAGTCGTCGCTGCTGCCGCGCATGAAGTCGAGCGCGTCGGGGTTGCCGAGGTCGGGCACGACCTGCTCGCCGGTCTCGAGGTGCTCGGCGAGGGCGACGCATCGTCAGATCCCATCCGACGCCGACGGCGCCCGGCCCGTACTCGTCCCACTTCTCGTCGTCGACGTGCGCGATGTGCTCGAGCCGCAGCGTCGTGCCGTCGCCCGTGGCGCTCAGGTTCACCTCGACCCATGACACCTCGCCGCCGTACTCCCACGTGACCGCGAGGTGTCGCGGCGGTTCGCACGCGGTGATCGTGCCGCCCGCTTGGCCTTCGAGCTGGTAGCGCCCGCCGACACGAAGGTCGCCCGAGATCGGCAAGAACCACCTCGGGATGCGCTCCGCGTTCGTCAGCGCGTCCCACACGTCGTCGATCTCGGCGTCGTACGAGCGTTCCGCGACCACCATGCGGGCGGGCTCGCCCTCGTGGGTCGTCGCCACGACCTCTCGGCGCACTGCGCCCACTGCTCCGATGAAGTCCATGACGCGATCATATAAGTGACTGCTTATTCGATCAAGAGGCTGCTTCTCGAACACGACGACCTGCTTCGGGCTGTCCGAGGTGAACGGCGAGCCGGCCCAGTCGGCCCATCGGTCGCGCACCCGGAACCCCGCGAGCCTCCCCATCAAGTCGAGCTCTGCAGGCCACACGTATCGGTAGGGCGCGGCGTGATGCACGAACCGCCCGTCGACGGTGATCCAGTGATGCGACCACGCGATCTGGTTCGCGATGTCGTCGAAGGTCTCGATGCCGACATGGTCGGGCTCGAGCGTGAACACCCATCCGCGCTCGGTCGGCGGCACGCGCCGGAGCTGCGGGACGATCAGCTCGATCACGAAGCACCCGCCCGGCTCGAGGTGCGCAGCCGCGTTGGCGAACACCGCGAGCTGCTCGTCTTGCGTCGTGACGTTCATGATCGTGTTCGCGACGAGGTAGACGAGCGAGAACGAGCCGGACACCCGCGTCGTCGTCATGTCGCCGATCGTGACCGGCACCGTGTCCGCGCCCGGCTTCGCCCGCAGCTGCGCAGCCATGTGAGGCGAGAGCTCGATGCCCTGCACGTCGACGCCGCGCTCGCTCAGCGCGAGCGCGACGCGACCCGTGCCGACGGCGAGCTCGAGGGCGCGGCCATCACCGGCGAGCGTCGCGAGGAGGTCGACCATCGGGCCCAGCACCTCGGGTGCGTACATGCGCCGCGTACGTCGCGTCGTAGATCTCGGCGATGTCTTGCTCCCACATGATCGAGCCCATGGGGATGAGCCTGACCGCGAGCACGGCACGCCGTCGCTCGATTTCGTTCAAGCGGACGTTCGATCGAGCAGCCCGATGATGATCTTCTTGCTCGGCCTTGGCCTCGGCGGAGCCGGTGCCACCCCGACCGGTGGTCCAATGGGCAAGGTCAGACGCAGTCGACCCGCTGTCGTTCGCGAGGTGAGGGTCGGCACCCACGCTCAACAACGCTTCGACGGCAGCCGAGCACCGGTTCCGCACCGCTCGATGCAGTGGCGTCACGCCGCCGGCAGCCGTCGCGTTGGGGTCGGCGCCCGCCTCGACGAGGGAGAGGATGACCGCGCGCTGTTGTGTCGGGTTCCAGTGGGCTGCTCCGGGCCCACCCATCACCGCCGCGTGGAGCGGTTCGGCACCGCGCCGGTTTCTCGCCCGGATGTTCGCGCCGCGAGCGACGAGCTCCCGTGCCATCGCGGTGTCGTAGCTGAACGCCGCCGCGTGGAGCGCCGTGTCGCCTTCGTAGACCTGCGCGAGGCGCTCGGCCACGAAGAACTCCTCGTCGTCGAGCCAGGCCGGCCGTCACCAACGACGGAGCCGCGTCGAGAAGCGCCAGAGCGGTCTGTTGATCGCTCGCTGCGATCGCCACCAACAGCTGGGTCAAGTCGCTCACGCAGGCCAGATTGTCCCCCAATCCGAACGCGAGAGAGGGACGCCCGAAGGCGTCCCTCTTCGTTCCTACCTGACGGCAGGTTCTCGTTATGTCGAGGATCAGGCGAGGCCGGCCTCGGCGCCAGGCGCCAGCTTGAAGTCGACCTTGAGGTCGAGCGACACGCCGGCACCCTGGCACTCGTTGCCAGAGCTGGCGTACTCGCCGATGGCATTGGTCAGCTTCACAGTGACCGTCTTGCCGGCGGGGACGGGCGTGCCCGCGAGCTCGCTCGAGGAGAGAGGGGTGAGCAGCTTCCAGTCGATCTGGAAGTCGTTGGCGCACTTCGCGACGCTCACGGTCGGGTTGTACTCCGGTGAGGAGACCGTGCCGATGGCGACGTCGTAGCTGTTGGGGTTGGTGACGGTGAACTCGACGTCGTTCCAGTGTCCCGGCATGAGGTCGCCGACGATGTGACCCTGCACCTGCGCGGACGCAACGGTGCCGGCGTGGCCGCTCGCGGTGAACACGCTGCTCGTGCTGAACGCCGCCATGGCGGTCGCCGAGAATCGCACTCGGCGCCCTCGGCAGGATTCGAACCTGCGACACACGGTTTAGGAAACCGTTGCTCTATCCCCTGAGCTACGAGGGCTGAAGTGCAGGCCCAGCCTAATCAATGCCTTGACAGGAATATAACTGTAGAGGCATGATAGAGCCGTGTTCGACGTGCTCGCGGAGCCGCATCGCAGGCAGATCCTCGACCTGCTGCGCGACGACGAGCGCGCCGTCAACGACCTCGTGCACGAGCTCGGCATCAGCCAGCCGAACGTGTCGAAGCACTTGCGCGTGCTGCGCGAAGCGGGCCTCGTCGCGGTGCGCACCGACGCACAGCGACGCCTCTACCGGCTGCGGCCCGAGCCGTTGCGCGAGATCGACGAATGGCTCGCGCCGTACCGCGTCGCGTGGAGCAAGCGGCTCTCGAAGCTCGAACGACACCTCGATGAGATGGACTGACGAGATGGAGGACTGACGAATGGGTGATCTCGGTGTGCTCACTCAGGCAGGCGACGACGTGGTGCTCACGTTCACGCGCCGCTTCAACCATCCTGCCGAGAAGGTGTGGCGCGCGAGTCACCGAGGAAGAGCACCTCGCGGCGTGGTTCCCGCAGAAGATCAAAGGCGAGTGGAGGGCCGGCGCGCCGTTGCGGTTCGAATCAGACGGCGGCGACGGCTTCGAGGGTGAGGTCGTCGCGTTCGACCCACCGTCGATGCTCGAGATCATGTGGGGCACTGATCGCCTCCGCATCGAAGTGCGGCCCGACGGCAACGGCGCGGTGCTCACGCTCATCGACACGTTCGTCGAGCTCGGCAAGGCCGCGCGTGACGGCGCGGGGTGGCACGAGTGCCTCGACCGCCTCGAGCACCACCTCGACGGCGCGCCGCTCGGCAAGTGGGGGGCCGACTGGCTGGCGCTCTTCGAGCGCTACAAGCAAGCGCTCGGGCCTGACGCGTCGACGATCGGTCCGCCCGAAGGCTGGCAGCCCGAGAATTAGGCGCCGACGATCATCTGTGTTGTTGCAGGTGCTGGTTGAGTCGCGCTGGCCTGGCGTGTCTGATGGTCGCGCTCTGCGAGGTTGGGTGCGTTGCGAGCCGCGCTCGCATAGAGCCGGGCAGCGAGCTCGAGATCGCCGTTCTTCTCGCGTAGGTACGCCTCGACCGCCTCGCGCCGCGGGACGTCTTCATCGACCTCGGCCAGTGCCGCGAGTCCTGCGGGCGCGCCGTCGGCCTCGCCGACCGCGACCGCACGGTTGAGCCGCACGATCGGAGTGTCCGCGAACCGGAGGAGCTCGTCGTACCACTCCACGATCTGCACCCAGTCGGTCTCCTCGACGCGCGGCGCGTCGGCGTGCAGCGCGGCGATCGCTGCTTGCGCCTGGTATTCGCCGAGCTGATCGCGCGCGAGCGCAGCGTGTGCGATGTCGATGCCCTCGGCGATGAGCCCCGTGTCCCACTGGCTGCGGTCCTGATCGGCGAGAGGCACGATGCTTCCGTCCGGTCGGGTGCGGCTCGCGCGACGGGCATGGTGGAGCAGCATCAAGGCGAGCAACCCCTGCACCTCGGGGTCGTCCACCAAGGCGGCGAGCTGCCGGGTCAGCCGAATCGCCTCGGCCGCGAGATCGACGTCGCCGGAGTAGCCCTCGTTGAAGACGAGGTACAGCACCCGCATCACCGTGCGCACGTCGCCCGGACGATCGACACCCGCCCGGCTGACGGTGCGCTTCGCGCGACTGATGCGCTGCGCCATGGTGGGCTCGGGCACGAGGTAGGCCTGAGCGATCTGGCGTGTGGTGAGGCCACCCACGGCTCGGAGGGTCAACGCAACCGCCGACGACGGCGTCAGATCGGGGTGCGCGCAGAGGAAGTAGAGGCGCAGCGTGTCGTCGGCGCTCGGGATCGCCCCGGCCGGCGGTTCGGTGTCGACTCGGAGCTCCCGGTCGCGACGCGCGGCCGTCTGACCGCGTCATGTCGACGAAGGCTCTCCACGCGACCGTGATGAGCCACCCCGTGGGGTCGGCGGGCGGCTCGTCGCCCCACGTGGACAGTGCTCGGATGAGTGCCTCTTGCACGGCGTCCTCGGCCGTCGCGAAGTCGGCTCCGCGACAGACGAGGACGCTCAAGACCCGCGGGACGAGCTCGCGCAGCTCGACCTCGTTCGTGTTCATCGGGACGGGTCAGTGGGTGAAGTTGGGCGGCGCGGTCAGGAAGGGCCGGACCTCCAGCCATTCGTGGATCGGTTCGCCGCCGGCCCCGGGTGCTGCCGACAGCTCACCCGCGAGCTCGATCGCCCGCTCCTGGCTGTCGACGTCGATCACCATCCATCCCGCGATCAAGTCCTTCGTCTCGGCGAACGGGCCGTCGGTCACCGGCGGCCGCCCCTCGCCGTCGGAGCGGACCCACATGCCGTCGGGCGAAAGCGCCTGCCCGTCGATGAACTCGCCAGTGCTCTCGAGCCGGGTCGCGAAGTCGTTCATGAACTGGATGTGGGCCTCGACCTCGTCGGGCTTCCACTGATCCATCGGGACGTTGTTGACCGGCCGCCGGCGCGCCTCGGTAGTGCTTGAGCAACAGGTACTTGGCCATGGGGTTCTCCTTGTGCTGACTCCGGCCCGGGTGGCTGGATGCACCCTGGGACGAAGCCGGACCCGAATTCTCGACATCGTTGCCGAGAATTCCGCACAAGGGCCCGTCGGCCTTGCTGCAGCGTCAGTACTCGCGCTTGAGCTCGCCGCCGTGCACCATCACGGCCCAGATCACGAACAGGTCCATCACGATCACCAGCAGCGCCCACAGCGAGTTCGGGCCGCCGAGGAACATGACCTGGCTGATCGCGCTCGCGGTCGCTGCGAGCACCGCGATGGTCCGGCCGTAGATGTGCCCCTTCGCCAGCGAGAACGCCGCGACGATCAGGAAGAGCCCGATGAAGATGTGGATCCATCCCCACGCCGCGTAGCCCATGTCGACCGCCACCTGTGTGGTGGGGCCGAAGTACTCGTCACCGCGGATGATCGAGACGAGGCCGGCGATGATCTGGAAGACACCGGCGAGGCCCACGAGCCAGGCGGCGAACCACACCCACCCCACCCAGGCTGTGATCCCTCGCGGTTCGGACTGTGTGCTCATGTGCGCAACCTATTGGACCTGACCAGCGGGACCGCGGCAATGATCGCGGCCTGTGGAGCTCCGGGTCGACGCGCATCACCACCTGTGGGACCTGACGGTCCGCCCGATGCCGTGGATCGATCCGGTCGACATGGCGACGATCGCTCGAACCTTCGATGTCGCCGACCTCGCCGAGGTGACCGCGCGCGCAGGAGTCGCGCACACCGTCGTCGTCGAAGCGGCGTCGGTCGTCGAAGAGACGGAGGAGCTGCTCGCGCTCGCCGCGCGTGAGCCGCTCATCAGCGGCGTGGTCGGATTCGTCGACCTGACGGCGCCCGACGTCGGAGCGCAGATCGATCGCCTCCGGGCCCTCCCGGGCGGCGATCGTCTCGTCGGCATCCGCAGCCCGGTGCAGGACGAGCCCGACCCGAATTGGCTGCTCCGCCCAGAGGTCATCGAGGGCCTGCGGGCCGTCGCGGCCCGCGGCCTCGTGTACGACCTGTTGCTCTTGCCGCCCCAGATCGAGGCCGCGATCGGCGCGGCAGCCCAGGTCAGCGACGGTCGGTTCGTGGTCGACCATCTCGCCAAGCCCGGCATCGTGGACCGTCAATGGGAACCGTGGGCGTCGGCCATCGCAGCGCTCGCGGACCACGAGCATGTGTGCTGCAAGCTCTCGGGCATGGTCACCGAGGCGGACTGGGGGCACTGGACGATCGACGACCTGCGCCCGTACGCAGCGCACGCCATCGAGCAGTTCGGACCCGACCGCATCCTGTTCGGCACCGACTGGCCGGTGTGCACGCTCGCCGCGCCGTATGACACGGTGGTCGACGTGGCCGAGCAGCTGACCGCGAGCCTCTCCGACAGCGAGCGCGCTGCGATCTTCGGAGGCAACGCGACCCGCGTCTACGCGCTGGAGCACCGCGAACCATGAAGGTTCGACTCGCGTACGGCGAGACCGGCATGGAGATCGACGTGCCCGCCGATCGCACCGTCGTGGTCACGCCGCGGCAGATGCACGCCGTGCCCGACGAGCGTGCCGCGGTGCTCAGTGCGCTGCGGAGGCCGACCGTCGGGCCACCGCTCCGCGAGCGCGTCCGGCCCGGGCAGACGGTCGCGATCTCGATGTGCGACGGCACTCGCCCGCAGCCGCGGCACGTCATGATCCCCGCGGTGCTCGACGAG
This sequence comes from uncultured Acidimicrobiales bacterium, assembly GCA_963726495.1. GTDB lineage: Bacteria > Actinomycetota > Acidimicrobiia > Acidimicrobiales > DATKAS01 > DATKAS01. The sequence continues at coordinate 401,047 of CAVSCP010000005.1, read as the reverse complement.
CTCGAGGGCATCGTCGACCCGAGCGACATCGTCGTGCTGGTCGCCACCGGCACCCATCGCGGCAACACTCCCGATGAGCTCGAGGCGATGTTGGGACCCGACGTGCTCGGGCGAGTGCGAGTCGTGAACCACGACGCCCGCGACGACGCCAGCCTTCGCTGGTGCGGCGAGGTGCTCGACGTCCCGGTGTGGCTCAACCGCGAGTGGGTCGACGCCGACGTCAGGATCACGACCGGATTCGTCGAGCCGCACTTCTTCGCAGGTTTCAGTGGTGGGCCGAAGCTGAACGCGCCCGGTCTGGCTGGCCTCGAGACGACGCTCGTGCTCCACAACGCGTGGCGCATCGGCGATCCCAACGCGAACGTGGGGGATCACCGAGGGCAACCCGGTGCACGACGCAGTCCGCGCGATCGCGGCGGCGACCGGCGTCGACTTCATGCTCGATGTGCTCCTCGACCGCGACCAGCGCATCGTCGAGGTCTTCTCCGGCGACCTCGCGCCCGCGCACGCCGCTGCATGCCGAGCGGCGAAGCAGCTCGCGATGGCGCCGGTCGCCGAGGAGTTCGACCTCGTGGTCACGACGAACTCGGGCTTCCCCCTCGACCAGAACCTCTACCAATCAGTGAAGGGGATGACGGCCGGTGCCGCGGTCGTGAAGCCCGGAGGCACCTTGATCTGCGCGGCGGAGTGCCGCGACGGCTTCCCCGACCACGGCTCGTATCGAACCGTGCTGGCGTCGCAGCCTTCGCCGGCCGCGCTGCTGCGCGAGATCGAGGCGCGTGAAGCGACCGTCCCCGACCAGTGGCAGGTGCAGGTGCAGGCACGCGTGCAGCAGCGAGCCCGCGTCGTCATGCACACTGCGACTCTGAGCGAGGCTGATCTCGCCGCAGCCCACCTCGGCTACACCGACGACGTCACGGCATCGATCAAGGAGGAGCTCGCTCGCCTCGGATCGGATGCGAGGCTGTGCGTCCTCCCCGAGGGGCCTCAGACCATTCCTTACCTGCCGTCGCACAAGGAGACAGTCGTGTGAAGAACGTGCGGATGATCGTCACTGGTGGAGGCTCAGGCATCGGCTTCGCCGTCGCGGCCGAAGCGATGGCACGCGGGGCCACGGTCTCGGTGTTCGACGTCGACCCGACCGGCGCGCCCGAGGGCGCCCTGCAGCACAAGGTCGACGTCACCGACGACGACTCGGTCGTCCGCGGGGTGGCCGAGGCCGCGGAGGCGATGGGTGGCATCGACGTCGTGATCAACAACGCGGGCATCGGCGCGCAGGGCACGATCGAGACGAACTCGATCGAAGAGTGGCAGCACGTCTTCGACGTCAACCTCTACGGGATCGTGCGCGTCTCACGTGCGGCGTTGCCCCACCTGCGCTCGTCCCCGCATGCCGCGATCGTCAACACCTGTTCGATCTGCGCGACCGCAGGCCTGCCCGAGCGCGCGCTGTACAGCGCGACGAAGGGCGCGGTGATGTCGTTGACCTTCGCGATGGCCGCGGACCACCTGAGGGAAGGGGTTCGGGTCAACTGCGTGAACCCCGGCACGGCCGACACGCCGTGGATCGGCCGGCTCCTCTCGAAGGCGCCCGACCCGGCGGCCGAGCGCGCCGCGCTCGAGGCCCGTCAGCCGTCGGGTCGACTCGTGTCCGCCGCCGAGGTGGCCGACGCGATCCTGTACCTCGCGTCGCCGGCGGCGAGCGCCACGACCGGCATGGCCCTCGCGGTCGACGGCGGCATGCAGGGCGTGCGCCTCCGCCCTCGCACCTGACCGTGGACACCTCTCGGCACCAAGGCACGCACGCGATCGTCACAGGTGCGGCCTCGGGCATCGGCTTCGCGACTGCGGCACGCCTCGTCCGTGAGGGCGCACGTGTGACCGCGTGCGACGTCAACGAGGTCGGCCTGAAGGCGCTCACCGACGAGGTCGCCTCCGACAGGCTCACCGTGCAGGTCGCGGACATCACGAGCGAGAGTGACGTCGAGTCGGTCGTGGCTCAGGCGGGCGCGGTCGACGTGCTCGCGAACGTCGCCGGCATCATGGACGGCTTCGTCCCTCTCCACGACCTTCGCGACGACGAGTGGGAGAAGGTGCTCGCCGTGAACGTCACCGGCGCGATGCGGCTCTCCCGGAAGGTGCTGCCGATCATGCTCGAGGCGAAGAAGGGTGCGATCGTGAACGTCGCATCGCGCGCGGCCCTGCTGGGCGGTGCGGCAGGAACCGCGTACGTCGCGTCGAAGCATGCGCTGCTCGGGCTCACGCGGAGCACCGCTGCGCTCTACGGCGCCCAAGGGGTTCGGTGCAACGCCGTCTGCCCTGGCGCCGTCGAGACGGGCATCGGCTCGACCGCGGTGCCCCGCGACCCCGAGCACATGATGCGCTGGATGCCGTTGCTCGGCGCTGCGACCCGCATGGCGAAGCCGGATGAGATCGCGACGCTCATCTCGTGGCTCGCGTGCGACGAGGCGAGCAACGTCAACGGTGCCGCGGTCACCGACGACGGCGGATGGAGCTCGCTGTGACCGCGCTCGAGGGCGTGCGGGTCGTCGAGGCCGGCCTTCTCGTGCAAGGGCCGCAGGCCGCGGCGACGCTCGGGATGCTCGGCGCCGAGGTGATCAAGGTCGAGCTGCCGAACATCGGCGACCAAGCCCGCTGGCTGCCGGTCGCCCCCGCGCAAGGCGACTTCCGCAGCGCGTTCTTCATCGCGTGCAACCGAGGCAAGCGCAGCCTCGCGCTCGACCTTCGCAACGAGCGCGGTCGCGACGCGTTCCTCCGCCTCATCGAGACGGCCGACGTCCTCATCACGAACTTCCAGCCCGGCACGATGGACGGGTGGGGGCTCGGCTACGACGTGCTCAGCGCTCGCAACCCTCGCCTCGTCTACGCGGCCGGCTCGGCGTTCGGCGCGCTCGGCCCCGATGCGTCTCGCACAGGGGCGGACCTGTCGGCCCAGGCGAGCGGCGGCCTCATCCACAGCACCGGCATCGACGACGGCGACCCGACGCCGGTCGCCGTCACGATCGCGGATCACATCTCGAGTCAGAACTTGGTGGCCGGCATCCTCGCCGCGCTCTTCGCGCGCAGCTCGACGGGGCGCGGGCAGCGCGTCGACGTGTCGTTGCTCGGCAGCCAGATCTGGGCCCAGGCGAGCGAGTACACGTACTTCCTCCTCAGAGGATCGGTGCCGGGTCGGTCGAACAAGGGCCACCCGATGATCGGCGCCATCTATGGCATCTTCCCGACCTCCGACGGCTGGATCGCGATCGTCGGGGTCGTCGGCCCCCTGCGCGCCGCCTTCTACGAGCTGCTCGGCCGGCCCGAGCTCACCGACGACCCGCGCTTCGCGTCGCCCTTGCTCGACGAAGCGCAGAAGGCCGAGCTCTTCCCGATCCTGTCCGAGGCCTTTCGGGCGCGGACGACGGACGACTGGTGCGCTCTGCTCGCGGCCGCCGAGATCCGCTACGCGCCGGTGCGCGACTACGCGGCCGTGGCCGCCGATCCGCAGGTGTGGGAGAACGGCTACCTCAGCGCAGTCGCAGCCGACGACGGCACCGAGGTCAACGGTCGTCGGAAGTCCCATCGCGTTGAGCGAGAGCCCCGCACAGGTCGCCGCGACGGTTCCCGAGCTGGGTCAGCACACCGAGGAGGTGCTGCTCGAGCTCGGCTACTCCTCGGACGAGATCGGCGAGCTCAGAGACGCGGGAGCGTTCTGACGGCGCTCAGCCGCCGTCAGACGGACAGGCCTCGGCGAACACCGCTTGGCTCACGACCACGAGACCGGTGGGCACGTTCTCGAGGCGCGTCCAACCGCTCGCGTCGGTGGTAGCGCAGCCCTGGCCGCTCACTTGCCAGTGCGATGACGGCCGCACTCGCACGATCAGGTCTCCTGGCCGGTAGACGATCAGGCGGAAGCCGTCGGCGTCCATGCCGAGGATCGTGGCCGAGCCCTCGATCATCCCCGGGTATCCGTCGAAGCGCCAGAGCTGCCAGTCGGGGTTGCTCCACACCTTCTCGAGGTAGGGCAGGTTCGACTGGAGCAGCTCGCCGTTCGGCGATCGCCGACTTGTCGAGTGCGGTGTTCGGAAGCGCCACGTACTCGACGGCGTTGTCGAGCAGCCAGTGGTAATAGGTCTGGGAGTTGAGCGGGCTCGAGTCCTCGTCGTAGAAGATCGGGTTGCGCTCGATGTCGAGCTGGCGCTCCCACCCGCGCGCCAGCGCAACTTCGGGCGCAACGTACGCGCTCTCCCAGTGCCGGTAGGTGAACGGGATCTCGACCCGGCCCGGGACGCCGGGCAGGCCGTGGATGTAACCGACGAGCGGCGTGTAGTAGGCACGATCGGTCGACGGATCGTGCCCGGCCCAGGCCACGGCACTCATCGCGGGCACCCACTGCCACAGCACCATCGGGAGCACCATCAGCACGATGATGTGACGGCGCTGGGCCCAGAGCGCGCACGCGATCAGCGGTGCGCCCACGTACTGGCCGAGCCGGCTCACGTTGCCGCCGAGTGCGGTGGGCACGAGGAATGCGACCACGACGACAGCGGCGTACACGACCGCTCCCCACCGCCACGCCTTGAAGGGGCCGCGCATCGCGAAGATGAAGAGCGCGCACACCGACAGCTCGCGCACGAGGCCCCACGCGTGGTACGGGAACGGGCCGGGGTCGGGGAACAGCAGCGTGACGATGGCGATCGGCAAGCACGCCGCGGCTGCGATCGCGATGCCCGGGACGCGCCGCGAACGCGCGCTGAGGGCCCACGCGGTCGCGACGATGGCGACGAACAAGCCCGCAACGGGGCTCGCGAGCGAGGTGAGGACCGCGCCGAGCAACGCGAGCGTCCGCAGGTGATGCTGGATCGCGAGCACCGTCGCGAGTCCGAATGCGATGCCGACCGCGAACGCGACCCGTCCGACCATCAGGTTCGTGGCGGTGCCGATCGCGAACCACAACGAGCCGATCCACCACGCCGATCCGAAGTGATGGCGGACGATGCGGTCGAACATGATCGCTGACAGCAACCCGCTCACCGCGCAGAGCGCCATCGGCCCGACGAGCGCGCCGAGAGCCGGGGAGATCACGCTGTAGTCGAGGGTCGGGTGACCTCCGTACCACTGCATGTTCCACAGCACGAACCCGTAGCGCTTGATGAGGTCGGCGCGGAAGATCTGCGCGGGAAGGTCGGACCCCTTCCAGCCGAGCGCGAGGATCGCGATCGCCAGCGCGGCAGCGGCAGTCGGGGAGATGCCCGCGGTCAGCCAAGCCCTTCGGCCGCTGGTGCGGCGGCGGTCTGCTCGGCGCTACCACGGGACTGGTCATCGCTTCTTCCTCTGCCAGGCCCCCTCGGTGAGCGTAATCCCGCACCAGTACCGTCGGTCCACGTGACATCAGCCACGCTCACGTTGCTCGGCACCGGCTCGCCGCTGCCGTCTGCCGACCGCGCCGGACCCGCAAACCTCGTGCAGGCTGGCGGATTGAACCTGCTCTTCGACTGCGGACGCGGAGTGACGATGCGCCTGGCCGCCGCCGGCGTGCATCCGGGTCAGCTCCACCAGGTCTTTCTTACCCATCTTCACAGCGACCATGTCACCGATTTCAACGATCTGGTCACCACCAGGTGGGCGGCGTGGCCCGTGCTCTCACCCCTTCCCGTGACCGGACCGCTCGGCACCGCCGCATTCGCCGAGCGCACGATCGAGATGCTCCGCGACGACATCGGCTATCGCATCGCCCACCACGACGACCTCAACGAACCGCCGCGGTGTGAGGTGAATGAGGTCGCGATCGGGCTCGCGTTCGAGGCCGAGGGTGTGCGGGTCGGGTCCGCTCCCACCGACCACCGGCCCGTCGCTCCCACGGTCGGCTACCGCGTCGACCACGAGGGCAAGTCGATCGTGCTCGCCGGCGACACGGTGCCGTGCGCGACGCTCGACGCGTTGTGCGCGGGCGCGGACGTCTACGTGCAGACCGTCGTCCGGCCCGATCTGATCAAGGCGTTCAACTTCGCTCGGTTCAACGACGTCGTCGACTATCACTCGAGCGTCGAGGACGCGGGCCGCACTGCGGCGCGCGCCGGAGTGAAGACGCTCGTGCTCACGCACATGGTTCCCGGGCCGATGCCCGGCTCCGAGCCCGAGTGGATCGCGCAAGCAGCCGAGCACTTCGACGGCGAGATCGTGTTCGCTCACGACCTGATGAAGATCGAGATCTGAGCGGACGCGTACGCTGTCGCGCATGGCCACTCCTGTCGACCAGCTCGACATCCCGTACATCGACTTCATGGCGGTCGCGAGCCGGGAGGAGCGCACGCGGCAGTTCGCGGCGGCGCGCGAGCAGAGCTGGATCGCCCGCACCGACATGGGCGGCTACTCGATCCTGCACTACGAGGACTGCGTCGCCTTGCTCCGCGACCGGCGTTGGCATCAGGCATTCGCTCGCATGTCCGAGATGATGGGGCTCGACCCGGACGCGATGCAGCGCCGGCCTTCCATCCTGACGGCCGAGGGCGACGAGCACGCGCGGCTGCGCCGCCTGGTCGCGCCCGCGTTCACCCCCAAGGCCGCTGACCGTCTGCGCCCGTACATGCGCGAGGTCATCAACCGGTTGGTCGACCCGTTCGCTGGCGCGGGAAAGTGCGAGTTCGTCTCCGACGTCTGCGAGCCCTACCCGATCCCGATCATCTGCACGCTGCTCGGCGCTCCCGAAGAGGACTGGAAGCTGTTCAGCCGGTGGGCGACCGATCTCCTGAGCATCTTCGACGGCGACGTGCTCGAGAAGCTCCCTGTGATCCAAGTCGCGCAGGACGAGATGAGCGCGTACGTGCACGAGCTCGTGGAGCGCCGCCGGACGAAGCCTGGGGACGACCTCCTCACTGACCTGATCGCGGCCGAGGAGGGCGGCGACCGCCTCGACACCGAGGACCTCGAGTCCCTCGCCGTCGCGGTGCTCGTCGCCGGCACCGACACCACCCGCAACCAGCTCGCCTGCACGGTGGCGCTGTTCACCGCGCATCCGGAGCAATGGAAGCTGCTCGCCGAACGCCCTGAGCTCGCGGCCCGAGCGACCGAGGAGAGCATGCGTGTGCTCGGCGCCATCCGAGGCACGGCGCGGTTCGCGACCGAAGACATCGAGTACAAGGGCGTGCTCTTCCCGCGTGACACGTTCATCTCGACGAGCTTCGTGGCGGCGAACAACGACGACGCCGTGTTCCCCGAGCCCGAGACGTTCGACATCACTCGCGAGGGAGCGACGTCACCGCACCTGACGTTCGGCAGCGGCATCCACTACTGCCTGGGCGCGTGGCTCGCACGCGCGGAGCTGCAGGAGGCGTTGCCGATCCTCGCTCAGCGCATGCCCGACCTCGAGGTCGACGGCGAGATCGAATGGAAGCCCGAGTCGACCGGCATCTGGGGGCCGGCGCACCTGCCCCTTCGCTTCACGCCTGCGTGATCAGGGCGTGTTGAGGGGCACGCAGTCCGAGCTGCAGTCGCCCTCGAGCGCGCTCGCACGTTGACCCGGCGCGGGCCGATGGAGCACCGCCTTCGTCGGTGAGAACGCCATCAGCTCGTCGCCGAGGTCGCGTGCGACGCCGTCGCTGATCAGGCTGTAGCCGCCCGGCTCGAACGGCGGCCACAGCAGGCTGACATCAGGGTGCACCGCGGCGTTGCGGCTCGAGCGGGCGCCGACCCCCATGACGAGCTCGTCACCCTGCCACTCCACCGTGACGGCGGTCGCGTGCGCGTGGGCGTCGTCCGACACCGTCAGGAGATACGGAGTCGACCCGAACCTCGCGACCTCGTCCCGCAACCGTTCGATCGACACCGCGATGCTCATGGGGTCGATGCTACGGCGCCAATCTCACTCCGAGGAGAGACGTCGGTGGGGCACTTGCCAGCACGACGTCCGCCGCGGCCGGCGCAGGTGAGCCGTGCAGCACCATCTCTCTCGCGATCATGCCGGCCACGAGAGGTCCGGAGAAGGAAGTCCCGCTCCATCTGGCCCACTGGGTGGTGAAGTCGTCCGGGTCGGTACCGCCCCCGACTGGCGCGGTCTCCGGTCCATCCCACTCGAAGAACACGCTCTCGACGTCGACACCGAGCGTCGACGCGGCGGACCCAGTAGCCGTAGTTGGTGAACCGGGCGGCGTTGCCGTCCCGATCGAGCGCGGCCACACCGATGACGCCCGGGAGGCAGGCGGGGAAGGTGGGTCGGCAGGTGGCGTCGTTGCCCGCGGATGCCACCACGACGACACCTCGTCGTTGGATGCGGCGCACGGCCTGAGCGAGGAAACGCATGCGGTCGTCGAACGCGTAGCCGCCGAAGGACAGGTTGACGATGTCGGCTGCGAGATCGAACCCCTGCAACGCGACGTGCAGGTTGTCGAGTGCCTTTCCGATCTCGAACTCGTAGCCGTCGCCGTAGGTGGTGAGCACGCGCTGACACACGATCCGGGCCGAGGGCTCCATCTGCCTGATGACGCCCGAGATGAACGTGCCGTGGCCCGCCGCAGGATCGAGGAGCGGATCGGCGTCCTCGCTCGGGCTGTCGCCCGCGTTGATCTCGTCGGGGGGAGGCTGGAACGCCGGAGGCGCGTTGCTTGCCGCCCACCCGGTGTCGAGCACCACGACGACGGGACCGTCGCCTTCGCGGATCAGGTCCCCTCCGAACGGGGCGGGTGTGATCGAGCTCTTCACGTGGCCCGTCAACCTGTAGTTCGCGTGGACCGGGTTCGCGTGGACCGGGTTGGCGTGGACCGGGTTCGCGTGGACGGGGTCCGCGTAGATCGGACCTCCCGCCGGGTGCGGCGGGCAGTAGCCACAACCGCAGCACTCGTCGAGCCCGGCGATGCTCGCGGTCTCGGAGTCGGCGTACCCGCGGTTCGCGTGCACGGGTGCGCCTTGCACGCCCGCGGCCCACACTCGGCTGTGCGCGAACAGGACGTGGTTGGGCTGCGCCTCGATGCCCGCGTCGCGCAGCGCGATCAGTGCGTCGACGACGTCGGCGACTTCGAAGTTGCCCCAGCCGTCTTCCGATGACTCCATCGGGTCGGCGTGCAACACCTCCCCTGCGGGACCGACCTCGTCGGGCGGGATCAGCACCTGCTTTGGGCGCACTGCCTCGCCCGTCGGCAGGTACGTGACGCGGTCCTCCCAGGAACCCTTGCTCTCCGACATCGGCATCGCCACCACCCCTTCCCGCTGGCGTAGCCCTCGTGTCAGCCGGACTCTACGCCTCGCGCGCCGCGCACGCTCTCGAAGATCTCGACGGCGAGATCCGCGGCTTCGTTGAGCGCGAGCGCACGACCCTCGCCGTACTCCTTGGCGAATGTGTCCGCGCCGAGCTCATCGCGAGCGTGCATGAGCATGGTCTCACTCACCCGTCGGTCGTCTTCGAACAGGACGATGCCCGTTTCCTCGAGCTCTGCGTCCGCGCGGGCATGCAGACGCGTCGCGCTCGCCCAACGTCGCGCACCTGCCTCCATTCGGGCGGCGACGATGAGCGAGAAGGCGACCGTGACCGGAAGTCCGAGCTGCACGCCGAGCGACAGGCTCATCTGCTGGTGCAGCGCGGCGGAGGGCAGGTCGTCCATCCGCAATGCGGCCTCGGCGAGGTTGCCATAGGCGCTGGCGATGTACGCGTCGTCGCCGCGTTCCTGGCTCAGGGCGAGCTCCTCACGGAACGCGCGCGCCGCTTCCTCGAGATCACCTGCCTCGGACGCCGCGAGTCCCAAGAGGTTCCACATGCGGGAACGCCCCCGCGGTGACAAGCCGCGGTCGAGAGCGACCCGGGCCGCTTCGGCGGCGCCCGCCGGGTCCCCGAGCCTGATCGAGAGATCACCACGCACCCTGTCCACGCCGGCGTCGTCCCAGGTGGGCACGCTGCCGAGTGCATCGCGGAGGTGCTCGGCGTCGTCGATCACCTCGCGCGCGCGATCGGTCTGACCAGTGCGAAGGATCAGATCGGCGAGGGTCGTGAGGAGGGCTACACGAGACGTCGTCGGTGCGGACAGATCGGCACAGAACCGCTCGAGCTCGTCGGCGCCTTCGCGGAACGTGTCTGATGCATCGTGATACCGACCGATCGTGCATGCGAGCTGTTGCGCGACCTCGACATCACGATCCTCTCGGAGCCCGACCAACGCGCGGAGGTTGTCGAGCTCGACGCCGACGGCGCCCATCCAGTCGAGGTCGAGTCGACGCCAGGGACCCATTGTGTCCAGTGCCCATGACGCCAACGCAGCGGCGACCCCATCGACCTCACCTTCCGTGCTGAGGTGGCGACGTCCGAAGGCGCGGACCGTCTCGAGCAGGCGGTAGCGCGTCGCATTCGCCGACAGATCAGCGAAGACCAATGATTTGTCGACAAGCGACCAAACGAGCTCTGGCACCTCATCGGCGGCAACTTCGCTGTCGGCGACCGCATGGGTTGCCGCTGCGATGGTGAAGCTCGTTCCGAACAACGAGAGCCGGCGCAGCGCGAGCTGCTCTTCGTGCTCGAGCAGGCGGTAGCTCCAGTCGAGGAGCGCCTCCATCGTGCGATGGCGGTCGACGCGCGTGCGGTCAGACGTACGCAGACCCGAAAGGTTCTGCAACCCGTCGAGGATCTCGGCCGGGGTCTGCACGGTGACCCGGGCAGCCGCGAGCTCGATGGCGAGCGGCAGGCCGTCGAGCCTCTGGCAGATTGCGGCGATGGCCCCGGCTGTCGCCTCGTCGACCACGAGGTCGGGTCGAGCGGCGCGCGCCCGCTCGATGAACAGCTCTACCGCCGGAGGCGACGTAGAGGCGTCAGCGCCGCTGACGTCGAGCGGGTCGATGCGCGACCTGAGCTCACCGGGGACCCCGAGCGGCTCTCGGCTCGTGGCGAGCACCCCAATCCGCGGACACGCCGCGAGCACGGCCTGCGCGACCGCCGCGCAGTCGGCGGCGACGTGCTCGCAGTTGTCGAGGATGAGGAGAGCGTTCTTTGTGCGGAGATGCTCGATCAGGGCGTCGCGGCCATCGATGTGCCCGCCGGTCGGTGCACCGACAGCCGACGCGATGCGCTCGTCACGAGCGAGCCCTCGCCGAGATCGTGGAGCTCGACGAGCCAGACCCCTTCGGTCCACTCGGGTGCGACGGTACACCGATCTCGATGGCGAGCCGGGTCTTGCCCACCCCACCAGGCCCGACGAGGGTGACGAGCTTCCCCGGCGCGAGGCGGCTGCGCAGGTCGTGCACGACCTGCTCCCTCCCGACAAATGACGTCGGCGACTTCACGAGGTTGTGCCCATCTGCGGGCACAGCGCGCACCGTGGGAACGATGGCGCGATGCCCTCCCCGCCAGGAGCACAGGCGCACCGCCTCGTCAAGTCGCGCAGCCGAAACCGCCCGAGGTCATGAGTGTGAGGGGCTCGTCCCCGGCGCGCTCGGCCGCCTGCTCCGACACGATCACCTGCCCGCCGTGTGCGGCGCCACCACGCGAGCGGCTTGATGCACCGCGAGGGCGACGTAGTCGTTGTCCTTTGGAGACGCGAGCCCACTGTGGATGCCCATCGCACGCGACTGGGCCGTCCGCCGGCCACGGCTCTTGCTCAGGAGGTGCTGTGCCTCACCACACGCCGTGACCGCGGCTCGGTGTCGGCGAAGGCCACGAAGCACCCGTCGCCTTCGACGCTCACCTCTCTCCGCCGTGGCGAATCCACGTGCCGCGGAAGATCGCCCGGTGGCGCTGCAAGACATCGTCGTACCGATCGCCCAGCCTCCGCATCAGCCGCGTCGACCCTTCGATGTCGCTGAAGACGAACGTGACGACGCCGCTCGGAAGTGGACGTCCCCTACCACCGGTGCATCATCCCACCGTGTGCCCAGGACCTGCGTTGGACTTGCTCGTGCTGCAGCCGGTTGTCAGTCAGATCACGGCTGCCCGCCGCCGGGCCCGGCGTTCGATGAGCCCGCCGAGCACAGGCAGCTCCCAGATCGACTCTGCGTCCGCGATCGCGAACCCCTGCGCAGGCACATGCTCGACCGCGTCGACCACGACCCAACGCGGTTGCCACTCCGGATGGAACTTGGCGTTGAAGCGCCACAGCGACTCGATCTGCGCGGACTCGCTGAGCCGAGCGAGCACGCGGCGCTCGATGCTGTGCCAGGTGCTGTCGCCGTGCCCGGTGCTGTCGCCGCGCTCACCCGACACGACGGCGCGGAGCACCGAGAAGTTCAGGCCGAGGCCGCGGAGCCCGAGCCGGCGCATGTGGAGGATCGTCTCGACGATCACGAAGTCGATGACGCCGTTCGGCAGCGCTTCGCCTTGCCGGCGCCGCATGAGGTCGAGCGACCACCCGTCGATCTCGGGGGAGGGGACGAACTGGCACACCGCCTGGGCCCGGCCTTCGACGTCACGAGCGATCGCGAGCAAGAGCCCCGTGTCATCGCGGTCGAAGACGCGCGAGAGGGTCATCGAGAAGCCTCGCTCCATCCCGCCCCGCCGGGTCTCGGGCAGCAGCTCGAGCACTTCGCGGCGCCCCCGGCTGTCGAGGTGGTTCGGGTCGACGAACTCCACGGTGTACCCGGTCTTCGAGACGCGGTTGTGGGCGCCCCGAAGGCTCTTCATCGATCCACCGTCGAGGGTGAAGGTGGTGCAGTCCACGATCGCCTCGTCGCCGAGGTAGATCGCGCGCATCCCCATGGCTTGGTAGATCGGCAGCCAGCTCGCGCCCGCGGCCATCACGGCCACCGACCATCCGTTCGCGTCAGCGAACGCGCAGAAGTCCGCCCATGTGTCGGCCCGCTCCTCTGGCGGCCCGATGGGGTCGGGAGACACGAGGCACACGCCGTTGCGCACGGCGTACGCGACGACGCTGTGGCCGGTGAAGAACCAGTCCTTGTCGTCTCGGAGCGCGAAGTAGGCAAGGGTGTCGGCTCCGTGCCGGGCGACGATCGCGCGGGCCTGCTCGCGCTCGGCGCGGTGCTCCGCCGGCGATTGGGTGCGACGCCGATGCGGCGCGACGAGGATCCAGCCGACCGCGGCGACCACGGCGATGCCGAGCGCCGCGAACGCCGGGGTCACGAACGGGCTCGCCGCCGGCAGCGGCAGCGCGGCGTTGCCCGCGAGCCGTTCGGCGAGCGCCTTCACCGAGTCGTCGTCGCCGCTCTGGTGATGGACACCGACGAACGCGACGAGGACACCGCCGACCGCGACCGCGCCTGGCGACGCCCGCAGCCGCGACGAGCGCCGCTCGGCGGAACGACGCGGGCGCGGGACGCACTCGGAACGCGTGCCGATAGCGGAACAGTGCGATAGGCGACCGCCGCGCTGCACAGCGGCCTCCTCCACGTCGAGGCCCTTCGTGAGGTTGGTGAGCAGCGAGACCGCGAGGAGCGCCATCGCTGCGATCCATGTGTGGCGCATGCCGCGCCGCAACCCACGGGCGATCACGAGGAGAGCGATCGACGCGAACACGAGCGCGCTGCCCGCGGCCTGGGGGACCTCGACCGGCGCGAGGTCGAGCAGCCACCGAAGCCGCGTCGCAAGGGGAGGTGTGATCGCCGACGAGACGTTCAGGATCGCGACGGCGCACACGAGAAGCGCAGCCCGACGACGCTGCACGCGGAGGCGATGTGCGTCGGTGAGCCTCGCGTGGTCGACAGCCGTCACCGATGAGAAGTGATAGCGCCGATCAGGTGCGAAATGCGGTCACCCGCCAGGTCTCCCGCCGGTGACGTCGAGCCCGGCCACGATGGCCTTGCAGGCGATCGCGGCCCGCGCCGGCATGCGCTCCGGATAGGGGCCGGTCATCCCCGCGATCTCGAGGCTCACGGAGCCGTGTGCCATCGCCCAGACCACCTGCGCGATGTCCTCGGGTTCCGCCTCGGGGAAGTGGCCCTTGGCCTGCGCTCGGCGAACCGCATCGACCACGATGGCAAAGGTGCCGATCGACACTTCCATCGCTTCTGCCGAGGGGGCGAAGTCGGGCACTGAGCGGTTGAACATGATCCCGTAGGTGGTCGCGTTGTCGAGCGCCCAGCGGCGATACGTGACGCCGATCTGCTCGAGGTCGTCGAGGGGGTCATCGGTCACCGGCAACGCTTCGACCGCAGCGCGCAGCCGCGAGAACCCGTCGAGCCACAGCCGTTCGACGACGCCGTCCTTGCCGCCGAAGCGCGAGTAGAGGCCCATCGTCGAGCAGCCGGCGGTCGCCGCGATGCGCCGCACGGTCAATGCCTCGGGTCCCTCGCTGGCGAGCAGATCCGCCGCCGCCTTCATCAGTGCCGAGCTCGTCGTGTCGGTCGTCACCGGTGCCCCCTGTCACGTTGACCCGTCTGAATAACGATGTTACACCCTCGATCTAGAACATTGTTATTTCAACGATATAGACGTCAGGAGCCTGACATGACCAGAGCGGAAGACATCCACAACCGGCGGTGGGCCATCCTCGGCGTCCTCTGCCTCAGCCTGTTCGTGATCGTGATGGACAACACGATCGTGAACGTGGCGCTGCCGTCTCTCGTCCGTGAGCTGGGCGCGACGACCAGCCAGCTGCAGTGGATCGTCGACAGCTACACGCTCGTCTTCGCGGGCTTGCTGCTGTCGTTCGGTGCGCTCGGCGATCGCTTCGGTCGCAAGGGCGCCCTCACGAGCGGGATGGCGATCTTCGGCCTCGCCTCGTTCGCGGCGGCGCTGGCGACGAGCGCGGGCCAGCTCATCGCAGCCCGCGCGGTCATGGGTGTCGGCGCCGCGCTGATCATGCCGGCGACCCTGTCGATCCTCACGAACGTCTTCACGATCGCGAAGGAGCGTGCAGTCGCGATCGCGCTGTGGTCCGCGATCGCTGGTGTCGCGGTCGCGCTCGGACCGGTCACGGGCGGCTTCCTGCTCGACCACTTCTCGTGGGGCTCGGTGTTCATGGTGAACGTCCCGATCGTCATCGGAGCAGTGATCGCCGGATGGCTCATCGTGCCCACGTCGCGCGATCCCGCCGCCCCGCGGGTCGACGTGGTCGGCGCGCTGCTCTCGATCGTCGGTCTCATCGGTCTCGTGTACACGATCATCGAGGCACCCCGACACGGCTGGACCTCGGTCGAGACCGTCACCGGCTTCACGGTGTCGCTCGCGGTGCTGGCGATCTTCATCGCCTTCGAGCTCCGCCACGAGGACCCGATGCTCGACGTCCGCTTCTTCAAGAACCCTCGGTTCACCGCGGCGAGCGTCTCGGTCACTCTCGTCTCGTTCGCGCTGTTCGGCTTCATCTTCATGTCGACGCAGTACCTGCAGTTCGTGATGGGCTACAGCCCGCTCTCGGCGGGAGTGCACACCATCCCGTTCGCGCTCGCTGTCATGGTGATGGCGCCGCGGTCGGCCAAGCTCGTCGAGCGGTTCGGCACGAAGCGGGTCGTCGCGACCGGCATGTTGATGTTCGCCATCGGCCTCGTCGTCGCATCGACGTCGACGGTGTCGTCCGGCTACGGCATCGTGCTCGTCGCGATCGTGCTGATGGGCTCGGGCATGGGGCTCACCATCGCTCCGGCCACCGAGTCGATCATGGGCTCGCTTCCGAAGGAGAAGGCGGGCGTCGGCTCGGCCGTCAACGACACCACCCGTGAGCTCGGAGGAGCGCTCGGGGTCGCCGTGGTCGGCAGCCTGCTCTCGTCCGTCTACACCGCCCACCTCACCGACGCCGCCGCGGGGCGTGCTCCCGCAGCCGGCCCTCGACGCCGCGACGAGCTCGGTGGGCGCTGCACTCGCCGTCGCACAGAGGATCGGCCCCGCGGCCGAGCCGCTCGTGACCGCCGCTCGGCAGGCGTTCGTCGACGGGATGGTCATCGGGTCGCGCGTCACCGCGGTGGTCGCAGTGATCGGTGCACTCGTGGCGCTGAAGTGGCTGCCGGCTCGGGCCGCCGACGACGTCGAGACGTTCGAGACGTTCGAGGTCGAGCGTTCGAGACGTTCGAGCCGACGTTCAGCCGATCGACACGCTCGAGCTGGTCGCCGCCGATCGGTAGATCGCATCGGCAACGACATGCGCACGCAGCGCGGTGGCGAAGTCCGGGTTGGCCGGCTCGCCCCGCGCTGCTGCCGCGATGAAGGCACCGTCGGGGTTGGCCGGGCCGTCGAGCAGCGGCTGCACCGCCTCCGCGAGCTCGTCGCCGGTGATCGTTCCCTCTGTCCCGTCGCTGTCGGTCCACGCGACGGGGCCGAACCAGTCGTCGCCTTCGAGCACGGCCCACCGACGCTCGCAGAACACCTCGACGCGTCGCAGGCTCGGCCTCGCCAGCACGTCGTGCCAGATCGACGTCAGGGTGCCGACCGCACCGGACTCGAAGCCGAACGACACCGCCATCGCATCCTCGATGCCGGTGATGCCGTGGAACGAAGCCGAGCGCGCCGAGACGACGTCGATGCGGCCGACGAGGAACTCGAGCATGTCGATGTCGTGCACGGAGTGCTCGAGGAGCGTGCCCGCTCCGGCCTTCTCGACGTCACCTCGCCACGTCGACGAGTAGTGGCCCTGGATCGGGATGAACTGGTCGTCTCGGAACACGACGCTCATCACCGCGCCGGCCTCGGGAGCCGTGATGATGTGCCGGAGCCACAGGAACGCGGGCGAGCGTCTCAGCACGAGACCGACCTGATTGGTGACACCCGCTCGGGTCACCGTCTCGGTCATCGCTCGTGCGCCGGCTTCTGTGGTCGCGAGCGGCTTCTCGCAGAAGATCGCGAGCCCTCGCGCAGATGCTGCATCGACGAGCCGAGGATGCTCCGACGTCCAAGTGCAGATGTAGACCGCGTCGCAGCCGTCGAGCACCTCGTCCTCAGAGCCGCAGACCTGGTGGCCCGACGCCGCGCAGAACGCGGCGAGTCGATCCGAATCGATGTCGTACGCGCCGGCCCGCACCACCTCGGCACCGCTGCGGCGGAGCGACTTCGAGTGGTAGGTGGCGATGAGGCCTGTGCCGATGAAGCCGACGCGCAGCGGACGGGGTTCAGTCGTGGGCACGGCGGGCGACGCTACGCCACGCCCACGAACCCAGCGACGAAGTCGTTGGCCGGGTGCGCGACGACCTCGTCGGGTGTGCCGACCTGCTCGATGCGCCCAGCGCGCATGACCACGAGCTGATCACCGATCGCTCGCGCCTCCGCGTGGTCGTGCGTGACGTAGATCGAGGTCATGCCGATCCGGTGGAGCAGCTGCTCGAGGTCGATCGTCAGCCGCTCGCGGAGCGTGCGGTCGAGGGCGCCGAGCGGCTCGTCGAGCATGAGCAGGCGCGGCTCCGGAGCGAGCGCGCGGGCGAGCGCGACGCGTTGCTGCTCGCCGCCCGAGAGCGTGGTCACCGAGCGGTGGTCGAACCCGTCGAGGTCGACGAGGGCGAGCACCTCCTGGACGCGCGCCCGCACCTCTTCCGTCGGCCGGCCTTGCATGCGCAGGCCGAACCCGACGTTGCCGGCCACGTCTTTGTGCGGGAACAGCGCGTAGTCCTGGAACATCAGCCCGAACCGCCGTCGGTGCGCGGGCACGCCCGCGAGGTCGCTGCCATCCCAGGCGATCGTTCCCGACTGCAACGGCTCGAGACCGGCGATCGTGCGGAGCAACGTCGACTTCCCCGAGCCGCTCGGCCCGAGCACGGCGATCAGCTCGCCGTCGCGGACGGTCAAGTCGACGCCGTCGAGGGCCGCGTGGTCGCCGAACCGCACGACTGCGTGCTCCACGGCGAGCACTCAGAACTCCCCGAGGTCGCCGAGGCGAGCGCGTTCGAACACGAGCACGCACAGCACGGTCAGCACCATGAGGATCGTCGCCATCGCCATCGCCTGGCCATAGTTCGACGCGCCGGGGCGGCCGAGCAAGCGGAAGATCGCGATGGGAAGGGTCGGCGTGTCGGGACGAGCGACGAACACGGTGGCGCCGAACTCGCCGAGCGAGATCGCGAACGCGAAGCCCGCGCCGACGGCGAGCGCCCGCGACACCAAGGGCAGGTCGATCTCACGCCAGGTGCGGCTCGGCGACGCGCCGAGCACCGCCGCGGCCTCGCGCAGGCGGTCGTCGATCGATCGGAGCACGGGCACGACCGAGCGCACGACGAAGGGCAGGGCGACGAGTGCCTGCGCGATCGGGATCAGGATCGCCTTCGCGCGCAGGTCGAGCGGGGGCCGGTCGAGGGTGATGAGGAAGCCGAAGCCGATCGTCACGGCCGACACGCCGAGCGGAAGCATCAGGCCGACGTCGAACCAGGCGCGCGCGTGCCGTCCGCCGATCGCGATCGAGGCCAATCCGCCGATCACGGTGGCGATCACGGTCGCGGTCATCGCGAACACCAGCGAGTTCCGGATCGCCTCGGTCGGAGGCACGAAGAGGCCGCTCGTGCCCGTCGATCCGAGCTGGCGATACCAGGTGAGGCCGTGTCCGCCGGGAACTGCGAACGATCGTTCGACGAGCGCGAGCAACGGGAGCCCGAGCAGCACGAGCATCACGGCGAAGTTGGCTCCGAGCAGCGCACGTTGGCCGCGCGTGCGCACCGTGATGGTCGTCTCGTCGCGGCGGCGCATGCGTCGTTGCACTGCGAGCCGTGACTGCATCCGCGTGGTGACGAGCAGCAGCGCGACGACCGCGACGAGCTGCACGAGCGCGAGCGCGGCGGCAACCTGGAGGTCGAGCAGCTCCGCGGTCTGCCGGTAGATCTCGACCTCGAGCGTCGAGTGGCGCGGCCCACCGAGGAGCAGCACGACGCCGAACGACGTGAAGGTGAACAGGAACACGATCGCGCCCGCGGCCGCGATCGCAGGAGCGAGCAGCGGCAGGTCGATCTCGAGCATCGACCGCCAGCGAGGCGCACCCAGCACCGACGCGCTCTCCGCCAGCCGCGGGTCGAGGTTCGCCCAGAGCCCTCCGACGACTCGGACGACGACCGCGTAGTTGAAGAAGACGTGCGCGATCAGGATCGCCCAGACCGTGTGGTCGAAGCGGTGCGGCAGGATCCGGCTGAACGCGGCGCCGACGACCACGGTCGGGAGCACGAACGGGACGGTCACGAGCGCGCGCACCGTCGACCTCCCGAAGAAGCGGTAGCGCGAGAGCACATACGCGCCGGGGAGGGCGATCGCGAGCGTCAGCAGCGTCGAGACCGTTGCCTGCCACAGCGTGAACCATGCGATGCCGCGGAGGCGCTCGTCGGTGAAGACCTCGCGAAAGCCTTCCGCGCCCACTCCCTTCCCGATGATCGTGGCGACCGGCCACACGAAGAAGACGGTGAGGAACGCGAGCGGGAGCGCGAGGAGCGCCGCGCGTGCCGCGATGCGGGTCAACCGAGCACGGTCGAAGTCCACTCGTTGATCCACTCGTCGCGGTTCTTCGCGATCTCGTCGGGGGGCAGTGACAACGGCTTGTCGGGCACGACGGAGTACTTCACGAACTCGTCCGGCAGCACGGCCTTCGTGTTCACCGGGTACACGAACATGTTGAGCGGCATGTCGTTCTGAAATGTCGTGCCGACCATGAAGTCGATGAACCGCTGCGCGGCCGCGGCGTGCTTCGTGCCCGCGAGCACTCCGGCGAACTCGACCTGACGGAAGCACGAGCTCTCGACGACCGCGGTGGGTGCTTCGGTGAGGGGCGTCTCGGCGAAGATGACCTCGGCCGGCGGGCTCGACGCGTACGAGACCACGATCGGCTTCGGGCCCTTGCCCGAGCTGCCCGAGAAGTCGGTGTAGTACGCCTCGTCCCAGCTCGACGCGACCTCGACGCCGTTCGCCTCGAGCTGCTTCCAGTAGCCGAGCCAGCCCTCCTCGCCGAAGTGGTCGATCGTGCCGAGCATGAACGCGAGGCCGGGCGACGAGGTCGCCGGGTTCTCGACCACAGTGAGGTCCTTGTACTCGGGCTTGGTGAGCGCCTCGAGGCTCGTGGGCGGGGGTAGCTCGTGCTTGCCGAAGTAGGCCTTGTCGTAGTTGAGGCACACGTCGCCGAAGTCGATGGGGGTCACCGCGCCGCTTGCGGTCTGATCGGAGAACTGCGGGTCGACGTCGCTCAGCCCCGGTGACGTGTACGGCTCGAAGATCCCCGCGTCGACCGCGCGCGTGAGGAACGTGTTGTCGACGCCGTACAGCACGTCGCCGAGCGGCTTCCCCTTGGTCAGGATCGCCTGGTTCACCATCGCGCCCGCGTCACCGGCCTGCAGCACCTTCACGGTGATGCCGGTCTGCTGGGTGAAGCCCTCGAGCACGCCCTTCGACACCGCGAACGCGTCGTGCGTGAGCAACGTGATGGTCACCGGCTCGTTCGACGCGCCGCCGGTTGTCGCCGCGCTGCCTGTGCTCGTGGCGGTCGTCGCCGCGCTCGAGCCGCTGTCGTCGCCGCACGCGGTCGCGAGCAGCGCCATGATCGCGAGCGCGATCGCGAGGCGCTTCATGACAGCGCGTCCGGCTGCACGATCAGCAGCGTCCCTTCCTCCACCCACACCTCTGCCTCCGTCCCTTCGAGCTCGTTGCTGACACCCCGGGTCGAGCCGGGGAAGAGGGTCTCGCCGCGCAGCGGGTACGTGAGTCCCTCGGTCCGCACGCCTTTCGCGACGCCGGCGAGTGCGGCGAGCGTGACGACCTCACCTGGCCTGCCGTGGACGACCGCGTGGCCGGGGCCGTGCAGCGGTCGCACCCACGCGTTGCCGATCCACGCGTCGATCTGCACGCCGGCGAGCTCGGGATCGGCGAGCGCGAGGATGCCGGTGAGCAGGTGGTCGAGCCGTCCGCCGTCCCCTGCGATGACGGTGACCTGCGTCGCGCCGAGGTCACGTGCCTCGAGCAGCGCGAGCGCGAGGTCGGTCGCATCCTTCGCGGTCGGGTGCAGCTCGATCGGGATGCCCGCGGCCTTCGCCTCTTCGAGCGCGCTCGGCGAGATCGAGTCGAGATCGCCGACGAGAAGATCGACGTCGACGCCCTGCGCGCGGGCGTGGTCGTAGCCGGAGTCGGCCGCGATCACATATGCGTCTCGTGGGAGGCGCGCGACCGCGCGCGGCGACGGCGCCAATCCACCCGCAAAGACCACCACTGCCCGACCCTCGAGTGGGTCCACGTTCCCTCCGCTGGCATTACCCAGATCAGGTTCTCGGGTCGGTGGCGCCTCACGGCCACCCTCTCAGCCCGGCTGCCCGAGCTCCCCGTTGGTTGCTGCTTACGGTAGCGCCTCGTCCACGTCCTGCGGCACGTCGATCTCGGGGAACTCGTCGAGGTCTCGGAGCACATCGGGCTCGATGTAGATGACGGTTGCCTCGGGCACCGCGGCGCGCATGCGGCGCTCGACCCCGTTGATCGCGTCGGCCAGGTCGCGGATCGACATCGAGGGCTCGAAGCCGACCTTCACGCCGACGAGCAGCTCGTCGGGACCGATGTGCTCGGTCCTCATGTGGATGATGCCCTGCACCTCGGGCGAGTCCTTGATCGCGTTGGCGATCGCGAGCTGCCTCGCGGGCGATGCCGACTCGCCGATCAGCAGCCCCTTCATCTCGACCGCGAGAACGATCGAGATGACGATGAGGAGCAGGCCGATCGCGACGCTGCCCACCGCGTCCCAACGAGAGTTCCCGGTGACCTTCGCGAGCGTCACGCCGATGAGTGCGAAGAAGAGGCCGATCAGCGCGCCCGAGTCCTCGAGGAGGACGACCGGCAGCTCCGGGTTCTTCGTGCGGCGGATGAAGCTCCACCAGCCCGTGCTCTTCGGCTTCTCGAGGTTGGCCTCGTGGCGCGCGGTGCGGAACGACAGCGACTCGAGCACGACCGAGACGAGCAGGATCACGATCGCAACGCCGAAGTACTCGAGCTCGTGAGGATGGCGCAGCTTCTCGATGCCTTCGTACAGCGCGAACGCGCCGCCGAGCGTGAACAGGACGACCGAGACGACGAACGCCCAGAAGAACCGCTCGCGTCCGTAGCCGAACGGGTGCTCCGGAGTCGCGGCCCGCTTGGCCCGGGCCCCGCCGAGGAAGAGCAACGCCTGGTTCCCCGTGTCGGCGAGGGAGTGGATCGCCTCGGCGAGCAGCGATGCCGAGCCGGTGATCGCAAAGCCGACGAACTTCGAGATGGCGATCCCGAGGTTCGCGAGGAACGCGGCGATGATCGCCCGGCGACTTCCCTCGTGCATCGGCTCACACTGGCACAATGCGACGCATGTCTGGAGCTCTCGAAGGCCGTGTCGCACTCGTCACCGGGGGAGGGCGCGGCATCGGCGCCGGCATCTCTCTTGCTCTCGCTGCCGAGGGCGCGTCGATCGCGGTGAACTACCGACGCGATGCCGATGCCGCGAAGGAGACCGTCGCCGCGATCGAGTCGATGGGCGGTTCCGCTCGTGCGTACGCAGCCGGTGTCGAGGACTACGAGGCGGCCGCGGCGATGGTCGAGTCCGCGGTCACCGACTTCGGCTTCGTCGACATCCTCGTGCACAACGCGGGCGTTGCGTCGCGAGGTCGGTCGGTGGCCGACACCGACGTCGAGGAGCTCGAGCGCTTGGTCCGCGTGCACGCGCTGAGCGCGCACCAGCTGGCGCGCCACGTGTTGCCGTCGATGCGCACGCGGCCGCGCGGCGACATCGTGATGATCTCGTCGGTGGCGACCTCGCACTACGCCGCCAATGGCGCCCCGTACAACATGGGGAAGGCCGCGCTCGAGGCGCTCGCATTCGGGCTCGCGAAGGAGGAGCGCGACAACGGCATCCACGTGAACGTCGTTGCGCCGGGCCTCGTCGAGACCGAGATGGGACGCCGGCTCGTCAAGGCCGGCGGCGTCCAGGACATCAAGACGATGTACGACTACTCACCGTTCGGTCGCGTCTGCCAGCCCGAGGACGTCGCCGCCGTCGTGGTGTTCTGCTGCTCCGCCGCCGCGGGCTACATGACCGGCCAACGCCTCGAAGTCGACGGCGGCGGCCCCAAGCTCGCCCGCTGACCGCTCTCCGAGTGTTCACGCTCAGGGCACTATGCCGCGCCCGAGCGTGAACACGCTGCGTCGGGCCACAGCCGTGCGGATCGTGTCGACGAAGTACTCGTCGCTCATGTCGACTCGGTGAAGCTGCGTCGGCGCCCACCCGATCACGATGCAGATCGTTCTTCTTCGCTCGGTCGACCGTGAAGGCCGTGCGGTTGTCCCTGCCGTGGTACTCCCACGAGTCGAGCTCGATCGCGATCTTCAGCTCCGGATAGGCGAGGTCGATGCGCGCCTTCTTGCCGTCGAAGCCTCGATGCGGTACTGCTGCTTGCGGCGGCGGGAAGCCCGGCGGCAATGAGCGCACGCAGCGCCCGGGTCTCGAGGTCGCTGTCGCCCGGGTCGTAGCCGGGGATGCGGCGCCGAGCACCGTCGTGCACCTTCGACATCGATCGTCCCGGTGCCGGGAGCAGCCGCCCGGCGCACCGACGGAACTCCTCGAGCTCGATGAGCCGTCGTCGGATCGCGTCGTCGAGCACCACGGCCGAGCCGCTCGGTCGGTGAGCCGCGACGAGACGTCGATCAGCGCGCGTTCGGCGGTGACCGTCGGGATGCGGTGGCGCGTCGTGACGGTCGACTGTCGAACAGCGCTCCGTGACCGCCGACCCCGCACCCCGTCGAGTCGGACGTGCGTGACTCGAGCGTCGACACGACCTCGAGCTGCTCGGGTTGGTCGAAGCCCTTGCAGCGCCACAGAGATGGCCCGCGGTGCCGTGCGACGCCCAGGCTCGGCAGCCGAAGGCGAGACGCTCGCGAGCAGGATCTGCTCCCACGACTGCGGCGCGCCCGCGATCGCATACACCGATGGGTCGGATCTCGAACCACGTGCCGTTGCGCAGCAGGCGCGTGATCTGCCCGTCTGTCAGGCCGGCAGCGAGTGCCTGCGCTCGGGTGATGAGGCGCGTACTGCGCGTCGAGTGATGCGGTTGAGCATTCGATGTGCGTGCACATGCACGGAAGGCATCACATGGGGGTGTGACATTCCCGAGCGTGTGCGCGCCAGCCGGCACGCATCGTCCGCTCCGGTGCACACACACGGTCGGCTGCTACTGGGGGACGGGGAGGGCGAGCCAGCGGTCGAAGATCTCGCGGTCGCCGAAGATCTCGAGGCTCGGGTCGTCCGAGGGGATGCGGCGCCATTGCATCAGCAACAAGCTCGACGCGGGCCCGCGCACCGCGACGTCACCCTTGGTGTGTCCCCGCGTGACCCGCGCCAACCCGTCGTCGGTGCGCACCGTCCACTCGCCCTCGGTGTCGGTGCAGTGGAAGTGGACCGAGCCGCCGATGTCGATGCCGTCACGCCCGGCCAGCCGCAAGCCGACGTGCACGTCGAGGAGCTCGTCGAACCCGTCGGATGCGAGCTCGGCGTCGATCGCGGTGACCCCATCACGACCGTGCGCGTCCTGTCCGTCCCAACGGTGGATCGCGGTCTCGATCGCCATGCGGCGCGGCCAGAAGCGCCCGTCCTGATGGCCGTTCGAGAAGTTCCACACGTGCGCATCGGGATCGAGCACGGTCAGCGCGTCGACGAGCGGCCCGACCCCCTCCTCGAACCAGGGAAGCACCGTCGCGTCACGCGGCGGGCTGTCGAGCCGGTCGGGCGATCGGCTCGGCGCCGGTGCGGCAGGCCTCGGTCGCCCAGCGGTGCACGCGGCCCAGGTGGCCGAGCAGCCGGTTCACGTCCCAGCCAGGGCATCCGGGCACCGCCGCGTCGAGCGATCCGTCACGAGCGGTCGCAGCCAGCACCGCAGCGTTGTCGCGCACCGCCGCCAAGTAGTCGATCGCCATGGCCCGACGGTATCGTCAGTGCTGATGACATCGCCCTTCCAGACCGATGAGCTCGTCCTCGACGAGGTCATCACGGTGACCGAGAGGGCCCGCACGAAGCTCATCGAGCTGCGCGATGCCGAGCCCGAGGGCAACACCCTCGGCCTGCGGCTCTCCATCAGCGGCAGCCAAGGCATCGACTTCGTCTACGACCTCGAGTTCGTGCCCCTGGCGACGCTCCCGCTCAGCGAGCAGGTGCGCAACCACGACGGGCTGCGCGTCGTGATCCCGAACAACGACGTCAACAACTTCGAGGGTGCGACGCTCGACTACGAGCACGACGGCCTCGTGCTGCGCAACCCGAACAAGCCGAAGCCGCTCGACCTCACGAACCTGACGACCGACGGCGCCATGGTCGACGGCGTGCAGGCGGCGCTCGCAGACGAGGTGAACCCGGCGCTCGCCGCGCACGGTGGCTTCGTCGAGCTCGTCGGCGTCGACGAGGGCGACGGCACCGTGTACATGAAGATGGGCGGCGGCTGCCAAGGCTGCTCCATGAGCCGCATGACGATGATGCAGGGCGTGCAGGCCATGCTGAAGGAAGCGGTCGAGGGTGTCACCCGCGTGCAAGACGTGACTGATCACGGCGCGGGCGAGAACCCGTACTACTCGTAACGAGCACACAGACCAGGGGGGCCAATGCCAGGCATCGTCGCCTACGGCACGTACGTGCCGTACTACCGGCTGCAGCGAGCCGCGATCGGCGCGGCGCTCGGAGCGGGAGGAGGCAAGGGCACCCGCGCGGTCGCCTCGTATGACGAGGACACGACGTCGATGGGAGTCGAAGCCGCCCGCATCGCGATGAGGGCCGCGGGCGGCATCAGCCCCCAGGCCGTCGTGTTCGCGACGTCGTCGCCGCCGTATCTCGACAAGACGAACGCCACCGCGATCCACGCCGCGCTCGGGTCTGCCCGCGAACACCGCGGCGTTCGACATGGTCGGTTCCGTGCGCAGCGCGATCGCGGCGCAGCGCTTCGCCAACATGTCGCCGACCCCGATCTTGGCGGTGCTGTCCGACACTCGTACGGGTCTGCCGGGTGGCGCCGACGAGCGCGACGGCGGCGACGCCGCTGTCGCCTTCCTCTTCTCGGGCACGATGTTCGACTCGCAGGCGCTCGCCGAGCGCATCGGCGGCGGCGCGGCGACGAACGAGTTCCTCGACCGATGGCGTGTCCCGGGTGAAGAGTCCTCTCACGTCTGGGAGGAGCGGTTCGGTGAGCACGCGTACGTGCCGCTCGCCGAGATCGCGATCAACGACGCGCTGAAGCAGGCCGGCATCACGCCGAGCGAGCTCGACTACGTGATCGTCGCCGGCCTCCACTCGAGGGCCGTCAAGCGAGTCGCCGCGTCGATCGGCGCGCGTCCCGAGGCGATCGTCGACGACCTCACGAGTGTCATCGGCAACACCGGCACCGCCCACGGAGGGCTCCTCCTCGCGAGCGTGCTCGACCGCGCCGAGCCCGGCCAGACGATCCTGACCGTGTTGCTCTCCGACGGCGCGGACGCCGCGGTGCTGCGCACGACCGATCGAGCTCGTGGCGTACCGCGAGCGCCGGGCGACGACGGTGGCCGAGCAGATCGCCGCCGGCCGCGACGACCTCGGCTACCAGACCTACCTCACATGGCGTGGCTTCCTGCAGCGTGAGCCCCCGCGCCGTCCCGATCCCGAACGCCCGGCCGCGCCGCCGTCGCTCCGCACCGAGCCCTGGAAGTACGGCTTCGTCGGATCGAAGTGCACGTCGTGCGGCACCCGCCATCTCCCCCCGGCTCGCGTGTGCGTGCGCTGCGGCGCCGTCGACCAGATGGAGCCCGAGCGACTCGCCGATGTGCCCGCCACCATCGCCACGTACACCATCGACCGCCTGGCCTTCTCTTTGTCGCCGCCGGTGGTCGTCGGTGTGATCGACTTCGACGGTGGAGGTCGCTTCCAATGCGAGCTCACCGACGTCGACCCCGCCACCGTGAAGATCGGTGACCGGGTCGAGATGAGCTTCCGTCGCCTCTTCACCGCCGACGGGGTGCACAATTACTTCTGGAAGGCAAAGCCCATCGCTTCAGGCGACACGGCAGGAGGCAACTGACATGGCATCACACGGCATCCGCGACAAGGTCGCCATCGTCGGCATGGGCTGCACGCCCTTCGGTGAGCACTGGGACAAGAGCGCCGAGGATCTCCTCGTCGACGCCGCGACCGAGGCGTTCACGACGTCCGGCATCAAGAAGGCGGACGTCGACGCGTACTGGCTCGGCACGATGGGCTCGGGCATCAGCGGCCTCACGCTGAGCCGTCCGCTCAAGATCGACTACAAGCCGGTCACTCGTCTCGAGAACATGTGCGCCACCGGCAGCGAGGCGTTCCGCAACGCGGCGTACGCAGTCGCAGCGGGCGCGATCGACGTCGCGATGGCGATCGGCGTCGAGAAGCTGAAGGACTCGGGCTTCTCCGGCCTCACGGGCTCCGCGCCCCCCAACGACGGCACGCTGCCCACGATGACCGCGCCCGCGTCGTTCTCGCTGCTCGCCCCCGCGTACGCGAAGAAGTACGGGGTCGACGAGGCTGAGATGAAGGACGTCCTGACGCGCATCGTGTGGAAGAACCACAAGAACGGCGCGCTCAACCCGCGTGCGCAGTTCAGGAAGGAAGTGGCGAAGGACGTCATCTGCAACTCGCCGCTCATCGCCGGCCAGCTCGGCATCTTCGACTGCTCGGGCGTGAGCGACGGCTCGGCTGCCGCGCTGATCGTGCGGGCCGAGGACGCGCACAAGTACTGCGAGAACCCGATCTACGTGAAGGCGCTCTCGTTCGTCGCCGGTCCCGCGGCCGGCCCGATCGACCCGACCTACGACTACACGTCGTTCATCGAGGTCGTGCGCTCCGCCGCCGACGCGTACCAGCAGGCCGGCATCGAGAACCCGCGCGCCGAGCTCGCGATGGCCGAGGTGCACGACTGCTTCACGCCGACCGAGCTCGTCCTCATGGAGGACCTCGGGTTCGCCGAGCGAGGCATGGGCTGGAAGGAAGTGCTCGCGGGCACGTTCGACCTCGACGGCGAGCTCGCGGTGAACCCCGACGGCGGCCTCAAGTCGTTCGGCCACCCGATCGGCGCATCGGGCCTGCGGATGCTCTTCGAGTGCTGGTTGCAGCTGCGCGGCGAGGCCGGCGAGCGTCAGATCTCGAACGGCAAGACGAAGGCCCTCACCCACAACCTCGGCGGCGCGCCGGGCGCGTGCGTGAGCTTCGTGAGCGTCGTCGGCTCCGAGCTCGACTAGCGCAACGCCGCCAACGCGGCGTCGTGCAACAACCCGTTCGTCGACAGAGCGCTGCCGCCGTCTGCCCGCGCGACTCCTGAGAGATCGGTGAAGCGGCCTCCGGCCTCCTCGACGATCACCTTCACGGCCGCGAGGTCCCAGAGGCTGACGACGGGCTCGGCCGCGACGTCGAACACGCCTTCGGCGACGAGGACGTGCATCCAGAAGTCGCCCACGCCGCGGCTGCGCCACACGCGATGCGCGAGCGCGTCGAACTGCTCGCCGTGTCCGTGCTTGCGCCACGAGCTGGATGCTGGCGTGACCCAGGTGCGCGTCTTCGAGGCGATCGACCGCGGACACGTGCAACGGCCCGTCGGAGCCGAACGCTCCCGAGCCCTTGGCCGCCCACCACCGCTTGCCGAGCGCAGGCGCCGACGCGACGCCCACCACGATCTCACCGTCGTGCTCGAGCGCGATCAACGTGCCCCAGATCGGCAGACCCCGCACGAACGACGCGGTGCCGTCGATCGGGTCGAGGATCCACCGCGACGGCGACGACGGGTCGCCGATCAGGCCCTCCTCCTCACCGAGCACCGCGTGGTCGGGACGTTCACGCGCGAGCAGCGCCCGCATCGCTGCCTCCGAGCCGGTGTCGGCGTCGGTCACCTCTGAGGCGTCGGCCTTGTGGCGGATGTCGAGGTCGACTGCGCGAAAGCGGGGGAGCGTGATCGCGTCCGCGGCGTCAGCAAGTGCGAGCGCGAGCGCGAGCTCGGCCCTCAGGTCAAGGGCAAGGTCAAGAGGCAAGGATCGAGCGAACCGTGGCAGCGATGCCCGGGCCGTCGAGGCCGAGCTGCGCTGAGGATGCGTTCGGGCTTGCCGTGCGGGATGAACGCGGTCGGCGTGCCGAGCACCTCGACGCGAGGGATGTCGGGCCCCTTGCACTGCCGCGTGATCTCGTCGACGACACGGCTGCCGGCTCCTCCCTCACGGATGCCGTCTTCGACGGTGACCACCAGGGGATGACGCGCGGCGTCGGCGATCATCTCGGGGTCGAGCGGCTTCACGACCCGCATGTCCCAGACCGTGCAGCGCACGCCCGCGGCTTCGAGCTCATCGGCCGCCGCCTCGGCAGCGGCGAGGAGCTTGCCGACGGCGAGGAAGCACACCTCGGGAGTGCCGTCGCCGGGAGCGCGGTGGACGAGGCGCGCGTGGAGGCCGTGACCGACCTCGTCGTCGCTCACCTGCCGCGCCGCGCCCCTCGCGTAGCGGATCATCGAAGGACCGTCGAGCTCGAGCGCGTCGTGGAGCATCGTCTGGAGCTCCTGCGACGAGGAGGGCGCGAACACCGTCATCCCAGGCACCTTCGTGAACAGCGCGAGATCCATGAGGCCATGGTGCGAGGGCCCGTCGTCGCCCGTGATGCCGGCGCGGTCGACGCAGAAGACGATCGGCTGCTCGTGCAGCGCGCAGTCGTACATGACCTGGTCCCACGCGCGGTTCATGAACGTCGAGTAGATGGCGACGACGGGGCGCAGCCCGCCCATCGCCATGCCCGTCGCTGCGGTGACCGCATGCTGCTCGGCGATGCCGACGTCGAAGAAGCGATCGGGCCAGCGCTCCTGGAAGGGCAGCAACCCCGTCGGCCCGGGCATCGCCGCGGTGATCGCGACCACCTTCGGGTTGCTCTCGGCCTCTTTGATCATCGCCTCGGCGAACGCCTGGGTGTAGCCGACCGGCACCCAGCGCGGAGGCCCGACCGCGGGGTCGAACACCGGCGCGTCGTGGAGGTGCTTCTCGTCGTCGTCCTCCGCGGGCGGGTAGCCGCGGCCCTTCTCGGTGAGCACGTGGAGCACGATCGGCCCGTCGAACTCGGCCACGTTGCGCAACGCCTTCTCGAGCGCTTCGACGTCGTGTCCGTCGACCGGGCCCATGTAGCGGACGCCGAGCGGCTCGAAGAACGTCGCCGGTTCCCACATCTCGCGGATCGCGGCCTTCAGTGCCTCCATGCCCTTGTGCGCACGAGGGCCGACGAGCGGCACGCTCTTCACGAGCGCCTCGAAGCTCTTCTGCCTCCGCATGTACACGGGGTTGAGACGCACCTGGGTGAGGCTCTTCGAGAGGTTCGACACCGTCGGCGCGTACGAGCGTCCGTTGTCGTTCAGCACGATGATCACGCCGCGCCCGCTGTGCCCGAGGTTGTTCAACGCTTCGTAGGCCATGCCACCGGTCATCGAGCCGTCGCCGATCACCGCGACGATGCGTCGTCCTGCTCGCCGTGACGCGACATCGGGTTCACCCATGGCGACGGCCGCGTCACGCGCCGCCGCCAGCCCGTACGCATACGACAGGATCGTCGACGCGTGGCTGTTCTCGACGAAGTCGTGCTCGGATTCGGCGCGGCGCGGATACCCCGAGAGCCCGCCCTCCTGCCGAAGCGTCGAGAACATCGCCTGGCGTCCGGTGACGAGCTTGTGGACGTAGGCCTGGTGTCCGGTGTCCCACAGGATCGCGTCGCGCGGGCTGTCGAAGACCCGGTGCAGCGCGAGGGTCATCTCGACCGCGCCGAGGTTCGAGCCGAGGTGCCCTGCGGTCTCGGAGACCGTCTGCACGATGAAGTCGCGGATCTCGCCGGCGAGGTCGTCGAGCTCGGCGTACGAGAGGCGGCGCAGGTCCGCGGGCTGCTTGATGGTCTCGAGGATCATGCCGAGCGTCGAGCGTAGCCCTGCACATTCGAACGAGCGGATCGCCTGCACGGGCCGGATCGGCGTCCGGGTATGGTCGCCGCCCGTGGGAGACCTGTTCGATCTGAGTGGGAAGGTCGCCTTGATCACGGGCGGCAACAGCGGCATCGGGCTCGGGATGGCCGAAGGCCTCGCATCGCAGGGCGCCGACGTGGCGATCTGGGGCACGAACGAGGACAAGAACCGGGCCGCGGTCGAGCAGCTCGAGCGGCACGGCACCAAGGTGCTGGCGCTCAAGTGCGACGTCGGCGACGAGGCGCAGGTCGAGGCGTCGTTCGCGGAGACCATCGGGGCGCTGGGGAAGGTCGACTCGTGCTTCGCGAACGCCGGCATCGGCGGGGGCGGGCATCGCTTCATCGACATCCCGACCGAGGACTGGCACCGGGTGCTGCGCGTCGACCTCGACGGCGTCTTCTTCACGTTGCGCGCGTGCGATCCGCCACATGGTCGAACGCGGCGAGGGCGGGAGCGTCGCGGTCACCTCGTCGGTGTCGACCTTGATGGGCGCCCCCCGCAACCAGGCCTACGCGTCAGCGAAGGGCGGGATCATCGCCATGATGAAGGGCCTCGCGGTGGAGTACGCACGTGACGGCATCCGGGCGAACGCGATCCTTCCGGGCTGGATCGAGACGCCGATGACCGAGGGCGCGTTCTCGTGGGATCGCTTCGTCGACAAGGTGATGCCGCGCGTGCCGATGCGGCGGTGGGGTGTCGGGGCCGACTTCGGTGGGATCGCTGCGTACCTCGCGAGCGACGCGTCGACGTACCACACCGGTGACGTGCTCGTCGTGGACGGCGGCTATGCCATCTTCTGACCCGACTGCGCGCGATGTCCCGCGCCCGGCGTCGGCCGACTTCCCCACGCTGCTTCGCTTCCAGTCCGAGCAGTGTGCGGTCAACGGCTCCCCGCTCTACGCGACCCTGCTCGCCTCCGCGGCCGCCGACGCCGAGGACGGTGGCCCGTGTCTCGACGTGCTGCGCGGCCACGAGAAGGATCCGCTCGGCACCGCGCTCGTGCTGCGGTTCATGGGCGGCGTGCACCGCCTCGCGCTCGAAGGCGACGCCCCTCAGCTCGCGGCGTTCTACCCGTCAGCGGGCGGATCGCTCGAAGCCGGCGACCCGTGGCCTGCGTTTCGTGAGGTCGTCGCCGCAAACGTCGACGTGCTCCGGGCCCGCCTCGCCGACGGGGTGCAGACCAACGAGGTCGGTCGGGCCGCCGCGCTCGCGCCCGCGTTCCTGACCGTGGCGATCGAGACCGGCCACCCGCTCCGGGTCCTCGAGGTCGGGGCGAGCGCGGGGCTCAACATGCGCTGGGACCAGTTCCACTACGAGGACGGCGACGAGAGCTGGGGAAGCGACGCGTCGCCGGTGCGGCTCGCGGCGCGTTGGTCAGGGACGCCGCGGCCCTGGAGCGAGGCACCGTCGAGTGACGGCGTCGTCGTCGAACGCGCCGGATGCGATCCGAACCCGATCGATGCGATCGGTGACGAAGGTCGCCAGAAGTTGCGGTCGTTCGTGTGGCCCGACCAGATCGAGCGCCTTCGCGTGCTCGACGCGGCGATCGAGGTCGCCCGGTCCGCGCCGGCCACGATCGATAAGGAGGAAGCGGTGCCGTGGCTCGGCCACACGCTCGCCGAGCCGGCTGAGGGCGCCGCGACGGTCGTGTACCACTCGATCGTCATGCAGTACTTGAACAAGGCGAACCGCGCCGCGGTCGCGCAGGCGATCGCCGACGCCGGCAACCGCGCCACTCCCGACGCGCCCGTCGCCTGGCTGCGCATGGAGCCGGGATGGGTCGAGGGCCGCGCGAACGTGACGTTGACGACATGGCCGGGCGGACGCGAGCGGCTGATCGCGCTGACCGGGTTCCACGGCATGCCCGTGGAGTGGAGCGGGCCGAACGGGCTCAGGCGCTAGCGGGCACGGTCACGTCGATGGCCGCCTCAGGGTGCTTCGCCGCCCAGCGCCGGTCCGTCCACGCCGTGAACACCCTCGCCGCGCAGAACCCGAGCGCCAGCGTGATGAACCCGCCGACCGCGTCGAGGAAGTAGTGGTTCGCGGTGACGACGATGCAGTACACGGTCGCGATCGGGTAGAGGATCAGCAGCGCCCTCGACCAATTCGACTTGAGCTGCGGCCACATCACGAGCACGCACCACATCGCCCATGCGCAGTGCAACGAGGGCATCGCGGCGTACTGGTTCGAGATCTTCGACATCGCGCCCGAGTCGAATGACCACAGCGTGCCGAACTTGTCGAGCGTGTCGACGAACCCATAGGACGCCGGCAGCAGCCGCGGCGGCATGAGCGGGAACGTCGCGAACCCGATGAGCGCGAAGCCGGTCGTGAACGCCAGCGTGTTGCGCCACAGGGGGTAGCGCTTCGGGAAGGACCGGAACATCCAGATGAGCGCGACGGTCGTGACCACGAAGTGGAAGCTGCCGTAGTACACGTTCCAGAAGACCATGAACCAATGCCAGCCGAGCACCGCGCTCTGGATGGCCTGCTCGTGGAAGATGTGCAGGAACTCCTCGATGCGGATGATGTGGCGGGCGTTACGGAAGGCGACCTCGTCCGACACCGACGCCGAGCCGAACTGGTTGCGGATGTAGGAGTACACGCCGTAGAAGGCGAGGACGTAGAGGACCTCGCGCCACCAGTAGAGGCGGCGGGGCGCGGCGACCGCGGCGGGAGCGGCCGGGGACGCGGCTCGGCCTGCGTGCTCGCGCGTCGACGAGGTCGCGTCACCTGCTCCCCTTCGTGGTTCACGCACCGCCCCCCGGATCAGCCTTCCGACAGGCAGAATTCGCTCAGCCTATGGGCGCGCGCTGCCGATCGGACTTCATCGTGCGTCACAACACAAGCATGCGTTCCTCTAGGGTGCCAACGGCTTCCCCCGAGCACTGTGCTTTCGATCGCAAGCTCGCAAGGAGGACTTCGTGTCCCGCAAGCCATTCCTGACCTTCGTCGCCATCCCGGCCGCGTCCGTCCTCGCCGTGCTCGGCATCACCGCGTGCGGCAACGGCAGCAGCGACGACGCCACCGTCGTGCAGGCCGCGGCCACGCCCCAGTTCCTGAACGAGTCGGCCGACCGCACCGCGGCCGTCGAGAGCGGGCGCTTCGAGATGAGCGTCGACGTGCCGGCCTCGAGCCAGGTGCCGAGCGGCTTCTCGATCAAGGGCTCGGGTGCGTTCGACCTCGCGAACAAGAAGTCCGACACCACCATCGATCTCGGCGGGCTCATCGAGGCCGCCAAGGCGGGTGACGACGCCGAGAGCCTCGCTCTCCTCGGCGACGGCAAGTTCGAGATCATCACCGACGACGCCTCGGTCTACGTCCACGCTGGGTTCCTGTCGGCCTTCCTCGGCGGCGACGACGCCAAGCCTTGGGTGAAGCTCCCCGCGAACGACAAGAGCCGCGTCGGTCACCAACGACCTGAGCGGCGGCCTCGCCGACGCGACGGCGCTCCTCGACCTCCTCCGCGACAAGGGCGCGACGGTCACCGACCAGGGCCAGGCCGATGTGAACGGCCAGTCGACTCATCACTTCAACGCCACGATCACCGTCGCTGATGCACTCGCCGCGGCGCCCGAGGCGAGCCGCGAGCGCGCCCACGCGTTCATCGACCAGCTCGGTGCCGCCGACGGGCGACGTCAAGATCCCGATCGACGTGTTCGTAGACGACCAGGGCCTCATCCGTCGCATGCAGATGACCTTCGACGGCGACGTCTTCAAGTCGCTCGCCGGTACCGACCCGCAAGCCGCCGGCCGGCGCAGGGTCCGATCACATTCACGATCGACTTCCTCGACCTCGGCCAGTCGGTCGACATCCAGCTGCCGCCCGCCGACCAGGTCGGCGACGCGAGCGGCTTCGCCAAGATGTTCCAGGACGCGGCGTCCGACACGGGCTCCTGACCGCGAGCCACGCCCTAGTGTCCCCCGCATGGGGGAACGCAGCGTCGACACCGGATCGATCCACCTGACGATCGCCGAGGAGGGCGTGGGCGGCCGTCCGCTCATGCTCGTCCACGGCTTCACCGGCGCGAAGGAGGACTTCGGCGACTTCCTGGTGCCGCTCGCCGAACGGGGCTGGCATGTCGTCGCGCCCGACCTCCGCGGGCACGGCGCGAGCGACAAGCCGACCGACGAGAGCGCGTACACCCTGTCGATCTTCGCCGGTGACGTCCTCGCGCTCGCCGACGCGCTCGGGTGGTCGCGCTTCACGCTGCTCGGTCACTCGATGGGCGGGATGATCGCGCAGCAGATGTTGCTCGCCGCGCCCGACCGAATCGAGGCGCTGATCCTCATGGACACGGCGCACGGCCGGCTCGAGGGCGCCCTCGACGAGGGGATGATCGAGCGGGCGATCGCCTACATCCGAGCCAACGGGATCGAGGCCTGGAAGCAGATGATGGAGTCGCAAGCCGACCGGGGGCTCTCGACCCCTGCCGACCTCCGCGTTCGGGCCGAGCGACCCGGTTACGTCGAGTTCGGCGAGCGCAAGCTGCTCGCGGTGTCGCCGGAGATGGTCGCGTCGGTGCTCGGGCAGTTCGCGACCGTCGACGACCGGCTCGAACGGCTGGCGGCACACACGACTCCGACGCTCGTGATCGTCGGGGAGCAAGACAAGCCCTTCATCGGCCCGTCCGAGCGCATGGCCGACGTGATGCCCGGCGCGAGCCTGGCGGTGATCCCTGAAGGCGGGCACTCGCCGCAGTTCGAATCCCCCGACGAGTGGTGGCGGGCGCTGAGCGGCTTCCTCGATCGCGTGCAGGAAGGAGCAGCGGCATGAGCGACACCGGCACTCCTCATCACTCCGGAGACGCCGCGCTCGAGGTCGTGCGCGGCTACGGCGTCGACGTGATGTTCACGCTCAATGGCGGGCACGTGTGGCCGCTGTACGACGCCGCCGTGAAGCAGGACGTCCGCATCGTCGACGTGCGCCACGAGCAGACCGCGACGTTCGCGGCCGAGGGGTGGGCGAAGCTCACGCGCCATCCCGGGCTCGCCGTCCTCACCGCCGGTCCCGGCGTCACCAACGGCGTCGAGCGCGATCACGACCGCGCACTTCAACGGCACGCCCCTCGTCGTGCTGGGTGGGCGCGCACCGCAGGCGCGCTGGGGCTCGGGGTCGTTGCAAGAGCTCGACCACGTGCCGATCGTCGCGTCGATCACGAAGTCGGCCCGCACGGTGACGGCGCCCGGCGACACCGCGAAGGAGATCCAGCACGCGGTCACCACGGCGATGACCCCGCACCGCGGCCCGGTGTTCGTCGACTTCCCGATGGACGT
The DNA here is from genome assembly GCA_963726495.1 of uncultured Acidimicrobiales bacterium. GTDB lineage: Bacteria > Actinomycetota > Acidimicrobiia > Acidimicrobiales > DATKAS01 > DATKAS01. Next base: position 364,999 of record CAVSCP010000005.1, on the reverse strand, counting down.
GATCTTCGGCTCGGCGACGGCTCCGGAGGGGAACGGCACGGTGCCACGCGGTGTCGACCCCGACCCCGCGGACGTCGAGCGCGCTGCGGCGCTCATCGCCGCGGCCGAGCGTCCCGCGATCATCGTCGGCAGCGACGTGTATTGGGAGGGCGCGTGGCCCGCGCTCACAGCGCTTCGTCGAGACGATGCGAGTGCCGTGCTGGTTCAACGGTCTCGGTCGCGGGTGCCTGCCCGCTGACCACGAGCTCGCGTTCACGCGGACCCGCGGCCTGCTGAAGACCGACGCCGATCTCGTGGTGATCATCGGAACCGCGCTCGACTTCCGCCTCGGGTTCGGCCGCTTCGGCGATGCGCCCGTCGTGCACATCTGTGACGCGCCCGAGAGCCGGGCTGCGCACGTCGCGACGGCCGCGTCGCCGGCCGGCGACCTCACCGCGATCCTCGACGGCATGACCGCCTGGGGCGGTGGCAGCCGTGCCGATCACGAGCCCTGGATCGCGAAGGTGCGCGAAGCCGAGTCGGCCGCCGCCGCGCGCGAGCGCGTCTTGCTCGATGCCGGGGGCGACGCGATCAAGCCGACCCGCGTCTACGGAGAGCTCGGCAAGCGGCTCGCGCGCGATGCCGTCGTGATCTGCGACGGCGGCGACTTCGTGTCATACGCGGGGAAGTACGTCGAGGTCTACACGCCGGGTTGCTGGCTCGACACCGGCCCGTACGGCTGCCTCGGCAACGGTCCCGGCTACGCGATCGCCGCGCGGGTCGCCCGTCCCGACGCGCAGATCGTGGTGATGCTCGGCGACGGAGCGGCGGGGTTCTCGCTGATGGACGTCGACACGCTCGTGCGGCACGACCTCCCCGTCGTGATGGTCGTCGGCAACAACGGGTGCTGGGGCCTCGAGAAGTACCCGATGCAAGCGATCTACGGCTACGACGTCGCGTGCGACCTGCAACCCGAGTGTCGTTACGACGAGATCGTGAAGGCGCTCGGCGGCGCGGGCGAGATCGTGCGCACGCCTGACGAGGTCGGCCCCGCGCTCGATCGTGCGTTCGCGGCGGGTGTGCCCTACCTCGTCAACGTGATGACCGATCCGACCGACGTCTATCCGCGGTCGTCGAACCTCGGCTAGGTGGAAGGAGCGGCGCAGTGCGCCGCTCGGGTGCGCGAAGCACCGATTGTCGAGCGAAGCGAGGGTCGCCGGCTGAAGCGCAGCGGAAGACGGCGGCTAGACAGAACGCAATGACAGGTCGTTGCACGCCTCGCACACCTCAGGCGGGATGACGCCGACGCGCATCAGCAGCGCGAACGCCTTGCATCCGAGGCAGTAGGCGAACACCGACTCGAGCGTCGCGGCGATCGTGATCGCGGCGACGAGCACGAGCGCCACTGTGGTGTTGTCGAACACTGCCCACGAGACGAGCGCGCTGACCGAGAGCGCCGCGCCGATGCCCTGCGCGAACCGCTTCGGCGGACCGGGCACCAGCTTGGGCTCGACCGGCAGACGCGGCGTGATGACCTTGGTGACGAGGAGGCCCAGTGGGCTGAACCGCGGCCCTGCGGCAAGGCGGGCGACGAAGCCGTAGGCGAGGGGGACGAGCACCCAGTGCTGCCCGGCGAGGACCGCGATCGTCATCAGAACGACACCTGCCGCGACCAGGCGCGCCGACACCTCGTTCACTGGGTTCGGGAAGCGCAGGAGCTCGGGCACGCTCACGATTCGAGGGTACCGCCGAAATCCCGACCTATCTACTCGGGATTCACGCGTCCCCCCTGGCGTTCTCGTGCGGAAAACCCGCCACGGTTGGCGGGGTTCTAGAACGAGAACGGTTCGGGGCCGCCTACTCGGCGGCCGATTCGATGGGCCGCCTACTCGGCGGCCTTGTCCAGGAAGCGCTCGACGTTGACGATGACCCGGGTCACCTTGCCCGCGGCGATGAGCCCGCGGTTGTCGGACACCGACACGGTGAAGATCAGCCGGCGGCCCTCGACCTTCTCGAGGGTGGCCTCGGCCTTGGCCTTGCCTCCGACCGCGGTCGGTGCCAGATGGTCGAGCTGGATGCGCATGCCGACCGACGTCTCACCCGAGCGCAGGTGCCCGACGAGCGCGGCGCAGGCCGCTTCCTCGCACAGCGCCACGACCCTCGGAGTGGCGAGCACCGGCACGTCACCCGACGCCATCGCACACGCCGTGTCGGCATCGCCGACGACGAGATCCGCCTCGCCCCACAGGCCGGGTTCCAACGCCACCGTAGGTACGATACGGCGTCGTTCGCGCGGCGTTCCAGCCAAGCGACCCGCATGTCGAAACGGTTACGACGCCGACCAAGGGGCTCGTGTGATCGAGGAAGCCGTCCTCCAGAAGGTGCTCGGTGCCGCGCTGCGTCACGGTGGTGACTTCGCGGAGGTGTTCGCCGAAGATCGCCGAGCGTCGAGTGCCGCGCTCGACGACGGGAAGGTCGAGGAGCTGAGCTCCGGACGCGACCGCGGCGCCGGCATCCGTGTCGTCGTCGGTGAGACCACCGGCTACGCGACCACGTCCGATCTGTCCGAGGGCGGGTTGCTCGCCGCGGCCGAGGCCGCGAGTGCGGCGGCTCGTGGCGGCAGCGGCGGGGCGCGGGTCGTCGATCTCACTCGGCGAGCCGTGAACCGGCCGAACGAGGTGACCACCGCGCCCGAGTCGGTCGCCAAGGCCGTCAAGGTCGAGCTGCTGAAGCGCGCCGACTCCGCGGCTCGGGCCGCGGGCGCGTCGATCGTGCAGGTGTCCGCCGCGTACGGCGACAGCCGGCGCCGCATCCTCGTCGCGAACAGCGATGGCTTGCTGGCCGAGGACGATCAGGTGAAGACGCTGTTCCGCGTGAGCGCGGTCGCGAGCGGCGACACCGGCATGCAGACCGGGTACGAGTCGGTCGGGCACCCGGTGGGGTTCGAGCTGTTCGACCGCTACGACGTCGAAGAGCTCGCTCGCACGGCCGCCGAGCGCGCGCTGCTCAAGCTGCGCGCCCGACCCGCCCCTTCGGGTCGGCTGCCCGTCGTGATCAAGAGCGGCGGTGGCGGCGTCCTGTTCCATGAGGCGTGCGGCCACGGCCTCGAAGCCGACCTCGTCGCGAAGTCCGCATCGGTCTTCCGCGGCAAGTCCGGCGAGCTCGTCGCGTCACCGCTGGTCACACTCGTCGACGACGGCACCATGGGCGGCGAGTGGGGCGCGATCGGCATCGACGACGAAGGCCACGCCGCGCAGCGCAACGTCCTGATCCAAGACGGGATCCTCACCGACTACATGTGGGACTTCCTGCGCGCTCGCAAAGAGGGCCGCGACTCGTCCGGCAACGGTCGCCGCCAGAGCTACCACCACCTCCCGATGGTGCGCATGACCAACACGTTCGTGCTCAACGGCACCGATGACCCGGACGAGATCATCCGCCAGACCGATCACGGTGTGTATGTCGCGCACCTCGGCGGTGGCCAGGTGAACACCGCCACCGGCGACTTCGTGTTCGGCATGAACGAGGCGTACATGATCGAGAACGGCGAGCTCACCGATCCGCTCCGCGAAGGCAACCTCATCGGGAACGGTCCCGACGTCTTGCGCAACATCGACGTGCTCGGCAACGACTTCGCGATGGGCAGCCCCGGCACGTGCGGCAAGGACGGCCAGGGCGTGCCGGTCGGCGACGGCCAGCCCACGTTGCGCGTGACCGGCCTCACGATCGGCGGCACCGCGGCATGAGCGAGCTGCTCGACGTCGCCCGTCGGGTCGCCGAGCAAGCCCAGCCGGGCGAGCAGGTCGAGGCCTTCGTCGCGCGGTCGACGCGGGTCGCGGTGCGCGCCTACCAGGGCGAGGTCGAGGCGCTGACGTCGGCCGAGTCGTCGGGCATCGGCGTGCGCGTGATCGTCGACCACCGCGTCGGGTTCGCTCACGCGGGCACGCTCGACGAGGGCGCGATCACCGAGGCGCTCGCGGAGGCCCGTGACAACGCCGAGTTCGGCGAGGTGGACGAGTGGAACGGGCTCGCGGTGCCCGACGGCGTCGAGCCGCCCGAGCTCGACCTGTACCGGCCCGAGCTCGCCAGCTTCCCGACCGATCGCAAGGTCGAGCTCGCGCTCGAGCTCGAACGGGCGACGCTCGCGGGCGATCCCCGCATCACCGGTGTGCGCACGTCGTCGTACGGCGACGCGTCGGGAGAAGCCGCGATCGCGACGAGCACGGGCATCGCGGTGTCGTCGCGTGCGACGTCGTGTTGGCTCACGGTCCACGCGCTCGCTGCGCAAGACGGCGAGGTGCAATGGGGCTACGGCATCGACGTCGGCCGCACGCAGGACGACCTCGACATCGCCGCGACGGCCGCGGACTCCGTCGAGCGAGCCACCCGCATGCTCGGAGCGCGACAGCCGAAGTCGAGGCGCCTGACCGTCGTGCTCGACCCTCGCGTCGCCGCGTCGTTCCTGTCGATCGTCGGCGGCACGCTCACCGGCGAGCGCGTCCTCAAGGGACGGTCGCCGTTCGCTGACCGGATGGGCGACGTCATCGCCGCGCCGGCGCTCACGCTCGTCGACGACGCGACGAACCCTGAATCGCTCGGCGCCGACTCGCACGACGGTGAGGGCCTCGCGACGAGACCGAGCACGTTGATCGACGCCGGCGCCCTGACGACGTTCCTGCAGAACAGCTACACGGCCCGCCGCGCGAAGACCGTCTCGACCGGATCGGCAGTGCGCGGCTACTCGTCTCGGCCCGGCGTCGGCTGCCTCGCGTTGATCCCCAAGGCGGGAGCGCTGTCGGTCGAGGAGCTCTACGCGCAGGTCGGCGAAGGCGTGCTCGTGCAGGAGGTGACCGGACTCCACTCCGGCGTCAACCCGGTGAGCGGCGACTTCTCGGTCGGCGCGGAGGGCGTGATGATCCGTGACGGCGCGCTCGCCGAGCCGGTGCGCGAGATGACGATCGCGTCGACGCTGCAGCGGATGCTCCTCGACATCGTCGCCATCGGCGGCGACCTCGAGTGGCTGCCAGGCGGCGACGCGGGCGTGAGCCTCGCCATCGGCGACATCGCGTTGAGCGGCTCGTAGCGATGGGTCAGCCGACTGCCGAGGGGATCGAGCGCCATCCGCACCTTGCTCGTCCGAAGCGCGACGGATGGGTGCGGGTCGACCTTCACTCTCACACGATGTGGTCCGGCGACTGCACGACGACGCCGGACGAAGTCGAGGAAGCGGTCGTCGCGTCGGGCATCGACGTCTTGTGCATCACCGACCACAACGCGATCCGCGGCGCGGTCGAGCTGTCGGCCCGCTTGCCCTGCCGCGTCGTGGTCGGCGAGGAGCTGCGCACGCACGCGGGTGAGGTCATCGGGCTGTTCCTCACCGAGCGGGTGCCGTTCGGCGTGAGCGCGCTCGAGGCCGCGACCCGCATCAGGGCCCAAGGCGGGCTCGTGTACATCCCGCATCCGTTCGACCCGGTGCGTCACAACCTGCGCGAGGCCGAGCTGCGCGAGCTCGCGGCCGAAGGCCTCATCGACGCGGTCGAGGCGTTCAACGCCAAGACCTCGCTCTCGCACCTGAACGAGCAGGCTGCCGCGCTCGCCCGCGAGCTCGACCTGCCCGGCGGGGCGGGCAGCGACGCGCATGTGCCCGAGGCGCTCGGTGCTGCGTACGTCGAGATGCCCGACTTCGACGGTCCCGACGACTTCCTCGTGTCGCTCCGCGAGGCCGAGGTCGTGGGCCACCACTTCGACCGTGCGCGGGCCTGGCGTCCGCGGATCGTGCCGTCGACCTCGATCGACTGAGCGCCGCGCGACCGGTCAGGGCAGCAGCGCGACGGTGACCGCGGCCGTCGAGAGCGCGAACGCGACGCGCTCGCCGTCGGCCTGGGGAAGCGAGAGCGTCACACTGGCATCGCGGACGTCGACGACGATGGCGAGCGGGGCGACGACGATCGTCGGGTTCCCGTCGATCGTGTCGGGGTCGAACGTCGCGAGCACTTCCACGCGATCACCGACTGCCAGCGCCAACGTCTCGGCGTCGAGCGGCACCGCGATCCCGATGCTCCCCTCGGGGATCATCCCGTGCCCGGCCACACGGCTCTCGACCACTGGCTCGCCTTCGAGGATCGCCGCCGACGCGACCTGCGCGACGGGCGTCTCGGTGAGCGCGCCCGAAGGAATGACCGCGAGCGGTCGCTCTTCGAGCGTCGTGTCGCCGGGCTCGATCGTCGCGCCCGGTGCGATGTCGTGTGTGGCCACGACGACCGAGCGGGTGGTGCCGTAGCCGGCCCGGGCCTCACGCGCGGCAGCGACGGTGCTGCTCACGACGAGTGCGGTCACGAGCGCGAGCGCGCCGGTGAGCGCCCAGTACAGAACGGGCCGGCGCCGGATGCGGAGCCGAGACATGCGTCCTCCTCAGATCAGATGTGATCGAGGGGAAGGTGCAACCAGATTACGGCAGCGAGGGGATCGCTTCGAAAAGCAGCGCCCGCACGCGCGCGATGTTGCCCTCGAAGAACGCGAACACCATCTCTTGGGTGACCGGCTCGACACCGGCCACGCCTTCGAGCCCGACGTCGTAGTCGGTGATCAGCGCGACCGCCGCGTAAGGGATCGCCAGCTCGGCCGCGAGCACGGCCTCTGGATGGCCGGTCATGTTGATGACCTCCCACCCCATCGAGGTGAACCAGCGCGACTCGGCGCGGGTCGAGAAGCGCGGCCCTTGGACGACGACCATCGTGCCGCCGTCGTGGACGGCGAGCTCGAGCCTGCGGGCCGCGGCGACGAGCGCCGATCGCATCGCGGCGTCGTAGGGATCGGCGAACGACACGTGGTGGACCTCGGGTCCGTCGAAGAACGTGTCGGGTCTGCCCCAGGTGCGATCGACGAGCTGGTCGACCACGACGAGCTCGCCCGGATGCACGTGCGCCTGCAACGAGCCGGCGGCGCACGGCCCGACGATCGCCCGAACGCCGAGCTCGCGCATCGCCCACACGTTCGCCCGGTAGGGGATGCGATGGGGCGGGAGCTCGTGCTTGCGTCCGTGCCGAGGGAGGAACGCGACGCGGCGGCCGCCGACGTCGCCGATTGTGAGGGGAGCCGAGGTCGCGCCGTACGGCGTGTCGATCGTGACCTCCTCGACGTCATCGAGGAAGGTGGAGAAGCCCGACCCGCCGAAGACTCCGACGTCGGCCTGGGGCACCGGTCAGTCGCTCGAGCTGGCTCGACGACCCGGAGCTGGACGACCCGGAGCTGGACGAGCTCGGGGTGGACGAGCTCGGAGTGGACGTCGACGGCGAAGTCGACGAGCCAGAGTCGCCGTGGGAGTGCGAGTGGCCACCGTGGCTGTGGTCGTGGGAGGGGCTGTGATCGCCGGAGCTCGAGCTCGAGGTCGACGCGACTCGAGTCCCCGTTGCTCTTGCTGCTGCTCTTCTTGCTGCCCGAGCGGCTGTCGTTCTTGTAGAAGCCGTCACCCTTGAACGTGATGCCGATCGACCCGAAGACCTTGCGCAGGGGGCCGCCGCAATGAGGGCACACGGTGAGCGACGCGTCGGAGAACGACTGCACCGCCTCGAGCTCGCGGCCGCATCCCTTGCAGCGGTACTCGTAGGTGGGCATTCGGATCTCCCGAGATGGTTAGCAGTCGACAGGGCCGAGTGCTAAGGCTATCGCCTCCAGGGGCAGCAACGGAGGCCCCTCTGTATGGTGACCCCGATGGTGCACAAGGCGGTGATACCGGCGGCGGGGCTCGGCACCCGCTTCCTGCCCGCCACGAAGGCGCAGCCGAAGGAGATGCTGCCGCTCGTCGACAAGCCCGCCATCCAGTACGTCGTCGAAGAGGCCGTGCGGGCCGGGATCCGCGACATCCTCATCATCACGGGTCGGGGCAAGCGGTCGCTCGAAGACCACTTCGACCGGTCGTTCGAGCTCGAGTTCTACCTCGAGAAGGCCGGCCGCGAGAGTGACGTGGCGGCGATGCGCGCGATCGCCGAGCTGGCCAACATCCACTACGTGCGCCAGGGCGAGCCAAAGGGCCTCGGGCACGCGGTCGGGGCCGCACGAGACCACATCGGCGACGAGCCCTTCGCGGTCCTTCTCGGAGACGACCTCATGGCCGAGACGTCTCACGTGCTCGAGGACATGGTCGACGCGAGCGAACGCGCTGGGGCCTCAGTCATCGCGCTCAAGGAATTCCCGCGCGACGAGATCTCGGCGTACGGCTGCGTCGCGATCGACGCGGTCTCTGACCCCCACGAGCTCGTCCGCATCCGTGGCCTCGTCGAGAAGCCGCGTGCGGAGGACGCGCCGTCGAACCTGGCGATCATGGGTCGCTACGTGCTCACGCCCGCGATCTTCGATTGCATCGAACGGGTGGCGCCCGGTCGCGGCGGAGAGATCCAGCTGACCGACGCGATGTCGCTGCTCCTCGAGCGCGAGGCGCTCTGGGGCCTGCGGTTCACCGACGGTCGGTACGACACCGGCAACAAGCTCGACTGGCTGCGGGCGACGGTCGAGCTCGCCCTGATGCGCGAAGACCTCGGTCCCGGGTTCCGGAAGTACCTCGCCGAGCTCGCCAAGCGCGAGGGTTTGACTACAGGCTCGCGTGATCTCGGCTGCCGAGGCGAGGGCGTTCGTCCTCGACTCATGTGCGCGGGTGCACCCGAAGGCGATGCCGCTGAACGACGTGCTCGGCTGCGCGACATCGGTGCCGCTCGACGCACCCGAAGACGTGCCGCCCTTCGACAACACCGCGATGGACGGCTACGCGGTGCGTGCGCTCGACACCGTCAGCGCTTCGCCGGCGACGCCGGTGCGGCTCGAGGTCGCCGGCCTGCTGCCAGCGGGAGCCGCTCCCACGTTCGAGGTCGCGCCCGGTCGCGCGGTGCGGATCATGACGGGCGCGGCCATGCCGCCGGGCGCCGACGCGGTCGTGATGGTCGAGGAGACCGAGGCGGCCGACGACGGCACGGTACTGATCCGGCTCGAGGTCTCGGCTGGTGACGCGGTCCGCCGCGCCGGCAGCGACGTACGGATTGGCGAGCGCGTCTTCGAGCCGCAGACGGTGATCGGTCCGGCGCACCTCGGCGTGCTCGCCTCGCTCGGCTTCGCGCGGGTGCCGGTGTATCCGCGGGCGCGGGTCGGCGTGATCTCGACCGGCGACGAGCTCGTCGAGGGCGGCGGTCCGCTCGCTCCCGGACAGATCCGCGAGTCGAACCGCGAGATGTTGCTGGCGCTCGTCGAGCAGGCGAACTGCGTCCCTGTCGACCTCGGCCTCGCTCGCGACGACAAGGACGAGATCGCCGACGTGTTCAGCCGCGGCTCCGTCGAGTGCGATGCGCTCATCTCGTCGGGTGGCGTGAGCATGGGCGACTTCGATCTCGTGAAGGTCGTGCTCGACGAGATCGGCGACATGCGATGGATGCAGATCGCGATCAAGCCCGCGAAGCCGTTCGCGTTCGGCCTCATCGGCGACCGGCGCACCCCGGTCTTCGGGCTGCCGGGCAACCCGGTGTCGTCGCTCGTCTCGTTCGAGCTGTTCGCCCGTCCCGCGCTGCGCCAGATGATGGGCCACGCCGACATCGACCGCCCTCGAGTCACCGCGGTCACTGATGCCGATCTGCGCCGCGGTCCCGACGGCAAGACCCACTACCTGCGCGTCACGGGCAGGTTCGGTCCGGACGGCCGGTACCACGTCACGCCCGTTGGGGCGCAGGGCTCGCATCAGCTGGCCGCGACCGCGTCGGCCGACGCGCTGGTCGTGTTGCCCGACGGTGAAGGCGTGCCCAAGGGGACCGACGTCCCCGCCTTGTTGCTGATCTGACCCAGCCGCATAGCCTGCACCTGTGACTGCAGATCTCGTGGACCCGCACGGCCGCACTGTTCGCGACCTGCGCATCTCGGTCACCGACCGCTGCAACTTCCGCTGCTCGTACTGCATGCCGGCCGAGGGGATGCAGTGGCTGCCGCGCAGCGACCTGCTCACCTTCGAGGAGATGGAGCGCATCGCCCGGGTGTTCGTCGAGCGGTTCGGCATCGACGGCATCCGCTTGACCGGTGGGGAACCGACGGTTCGGGCGCATCTCCCGCTGCTCGTCTCGAAGCTCGCGGCCCTCGACGTCGACCTCTCGATGACGACGAACGGCGCGACGTTCCGCTTGCTCGCGGAGGATCTGCGGGCGGCGGGGCTCGACCGGGTCAACGTCTCGCTCGACTCGCTGCGACGCGAGCGGTTCCTCGCCATCACGAGGCGTGACGAGCTCGAGCGCGTGCTCGACGGCATCGCCGCGGCGAAGGAGGCCGGGTTCGACCCGGTCAAGGTGAACGTCGTGCTCGAGCGCGGGATGAACGACGACGAGATCGTCGACTTCGCGACGTGGGGTCGCGAGCAGCAGGTCGCCGTGCGGTTCATCGAGTTCATGCCGCTCGACGCGTCGGGTGCGTGGTCGCGCGACACGGTCGTGTCGCAGGACGAGATCCTCGACGCGATCACCGCCGTGTACCCGCTCGTGCCTGCCCCTGCCCGGGGTTCGGCGCCCGCCGACCGGTGGCTCTACGCCGACGGGCAGGGAGACATCGGGATCATCCCGAGCGTGACCCAGCCGTTCTGCGGCGATTGCGACCGAGTGCGCCTGACCGCCGAAGGCCAGCTGCGCACGTGCCTGTTCGAGACCCGCGAGTTCGACCTGCGGGGCATCGTGCGCGGAGGCGGCAGCGACGACGACGTCGCCGCCGAGATCGTCCGAGCGGTGGGCACGAAGTGGGCCGGGCACGCGATCGGTCAGGTCACGTTCATCCGACCGAACCGGAGCATGAGCCAGATCGGCGGCTAGTTCCTCCGCACTCGGTCGGGCCGCGGCCGCTGACTTAGACTCCCGGTCATGGCCCGCGAGCTCACGCACCTCGATCCGCTCGGCAGGGCACGAATGGTCGACGTCACGCCGAAGGACCCGACTCACCGTCGGGCCGTCGCCCGCTGCAAGGTCTTCATGCATCCCGACACGACCGTCCTCATCGCCAACCGCGAGGTGACCAAGGGCGATGTGCTCGCAGTCGCTCGGGTGGCCGGCATCCAGGCGGCGAAGCGCACGTCAGACGTGATCCCCCTGTGCCATCCGGTGCTCGTCGGGTCGGTGTCGGTGAACTTCGAGATCGCCGACGACCACGTCAAAGTCGAGTCACAGGTCGACACCATCGACCGCACCGGGGTCGAGATGGAGGCCCTCCACGCCTGCTCCGTGGCCGCCCTGACCATCTACGACATGTGCAAGTCGGCCGACCGCTCGATGGTCATCGGCGAGCTCACCCTGTGGGAGAAGACGGGCGGCCGGTCGGGCACCTACCGCCGCGCCCCTGACCTGGACGAGTGACGCGACCGTCAGAAATACCAGTCAGATTTCTGACAGATCGTTTGGTCGCGCCGGGCCCCCGTAGTAGAACCATGAGGACCCAGGGGGGCTAGGCGGCCTGGGACGGACGCTTTGACGTCCGTCATCTCTTCGCCCGGCCCTGCACTCAATCCGATGCGACCATCCACCGCGCGCAGCGCGGTCGGCGGTACGGTCGCCGAGACCCAAAGGCAGGCCTGGAGCGTGACACTCTTGGTTCTGGTCATCCTGGCGGTGATGTGGGCTGCAGTCCTGTTGCCACCTTGGCTGCGGGGCCGCACCTCAGACCGCCCCTCTGACTCCATCCACTCCTTCCGCCGTCAGCTCTCTGTTCTGGAGCGGGCGACGCCTGGACTGCCCGGCCAGAACCGGCCGGAGTCACTGATGACCCTGTCCGAGGCCCAGCGCCGTCGTCGCCTCATCATCGGGGTGCTCGGCATGCTCGCCGGCGCCACCCTCCTCGGTGCGTTCACCTCGTCGGGCAGCGCCCGCATGGGGCTCCTCGCTGCTGAACCTCGTCTTCGACGCCGCCCTCGTCGGCTACCTCCTCCTCCTCGGGCAGGCCCGACAGGTCGCGGCCGAGCGTGAGATGAAGGTGCGGTACCTCCGCGCCGCGCCCGCTCCGGGCACGCAGCTCGCGGAAGCAGAGCGCTTCGACGTCTACGAGCACGCCCGCTGACTGCGAGATTGACGATCCGGCGGACACAGAGTCCGCGCAATCATCAATCCCGGAGACTGAGGGGCGCCCGGCTAACCTGAGGCGCCCACCGCGGGGGTGTAGCTCAGTTGGTAGAGCGCAGCGTTCGCAATGCTGAGGCCGAGGGTTCGAATCCCTTCACCTCCACCACGGGTTAGGCAGGCTCACGGATTGCCGCAGCGGTCGGGCTCCGCTCCGGGTTCGATCGGGCATGTCGCACCGGGTGGTCCACCGAAATAGAGGAGTTCCTCTCCGGTGTACGCGTCGACGATGTGCACCACTTCGCCCACTGGCCCCGCCGGTTCGCCGCCCGCTTCGATGAGGACCCAAACGAGACGGTCGGTGAGTAGCGGAGTCGAGCCTCCGGGCTGGAGCGCTACATAGTCGAGGTCCGTGTATCGGCCCCACGACAGCTCGACCGGAGCCGAGGCGAAGAATCGGTCGACCGTGGCGAGGACGTCAGTAGGGCCGAGCGTTGGCCGGTCGTCATCGCGCGGAGAGGCGAGCACCACGCGGTGGTACACGAACTGCGTGGGGAGGTCAAGGTTGCAGCAGGTGACGCCAGCCGCGCTCGAGACCGACGAGCCTTGGGCGCCGAGCGCGTTTCCGTGCTCATCGACAAAGACGACGAGGGCCGACACGATCGACTGCGCCGGCGCTTGGATGCGGATCGGGCTTCCATATGGCACGGCCCCGAAGAGCTCGCCGTCGTGGGTTGCCGCCCACCATCTGACGTCCTGAGTCCCAGGAGGGACCGGCGGGGAGGATCTCGGGTAATAGAGGGTCGCGGACTGCGGTCCGTCAACGTGGACGGGGGGGAACAAGCTTTGTCCGATTCCGAAGAAGGCCCATCCCGAGTCGTCGCCACTGGCCATCGCGGTGACTTCGGCGCCGGTGGCGGGAGACGAGATGCGCAGCTGGGTTGGCTTGTCATCGGGGGCAGCGTCCACGGGTTGGCACGTATCTGGCGTCAGGACAGCACAGACGATCTCGACCTTCGCTGAATCGCCCCATCCGAGCAGCGCGGCGAGCTCCTGCCCCAGGGCGACGGCGGAGCTCGGTCGGTGTTGGGCGTCCGGCCAAAACGCGTCGCCTCTCGTGAGGCCGATCGGTCCGTCGGGGAGGGCGGTCTGCGTGATCCCCGTCGCGACCGTTGCGTGGTCGGCGTCGGATCTCGCGACGAGCGCCGATTCCGCCGAGAACGAGCGCACCGACCGCAACGCCCCAGACAGATCCGCGTCGCCGTCGACTCCGCCGCAGGACGCGCCCAGCGTCGGGACTGGCACCTCGAGCCCGGTGAGGCGGTCAGCGGCGGCCGCGAGGCGTTCGGTCGCGCTCATTCGTCTGCCTCCCGGAGAGAGGCGTACGCTTCGCGAGTCTCCGCGTCTGATGTGTGTACGCGCCGTCTCGCCGAGCAGCCCAGGACCGAGCCGATCTCCTCTGCCGTGAGTCCCTCGACCGTGGACAGAACGACCGCAGCGGCCTGGCGGCGGGGAAGTCGTCGCACTGCCCTCCAGAGCTGCTCGTCCTCTCCTGAAAATCGGGGCTCCACGCGTGCGGTGCCCGCACTCTTGTCGAGCGCGGCAGCCTCACTGACGAGCTTTCGATGCACCGAGACCGCCCGGTTGATCGCAGACCCGCCTGATCCACAGATCCGAACGCTCGAGCACCGACACAGTTGCCCAGCTCCGGTATGCGGCGACGAACGCTTCCTGCCGCGACCTCCTCAGCGACGGCCCAGCTCCCGGTCAGCGACCACAGCAGCCGCACCAGCGGCACGTACCTGTCGGCGTACTCGGCATCGAATCAACGCGCGACATCTACGAGAGGCAGTGCTTCCAGCTCGTCAGCCCTGACCCCACTCAGGTCCACAAACTCATTACACGCCACGGGCGTGAACAAACCGGTACCGGGGAAACGACTTTCCAGTGCCACCCACGGTCTCCTGGTTGAACTCTCCGGGCTGTGATGGCGTAGAACACTCCTGAACGATCGAACAGGGAGTGCCGCCATGAAGCTGCGTGTGTTGCTGGTTCCCGCTGTCGCGGCGATGTTCGTCCTCGGGGCGTGCGGTGACGACTCCGGCTCGGGATCGTCCGCGGCCACGACTGTCGGATCGGCTTCGGCGAGCACCGCTGCGCCGGCGGCCGCCGGAGGCGGCGGCTACGCCATCCCGAGTGATGCGACCGCGACGTCAGCCGCCTCGTCGGGCGGCGGCGCGACCGCAGCCGACACCGTCGTCGCGAAGAGCATCGCCTACAACCCCGACAAGATCACGGTGAAGGTCGGCGACACGGTGACCTTCAAGAACGACGACAGCTTCGCCCACACGTTCACCGCCGACAACGGCGAGTTCGACTCGAACAACGTGGACGGCGGCGGAAGCTTCCAGTTCACGACCGACAAGGCCGGCACCATCGCCTTCCACTGCAAGATCCACTCGAACATGCACGGGACGATCACGGTCGAGTCCTGAGCTCGCTCTTCACCACCTTGCCGAGCGCGTTGCGAGGCAGGGCATCGAGGAACCGCACGTGGCGCGGCCGCTTGTACTTGGCGAGCCGTTCGCCGCACCACTCGATGAGCTCGGCCTCGGTCGACCGCGTCGGCGGTCACGACATAGGCGACGACGGTCTCCCCCCACTCGTCTGAGGGCTCGCCGGCGACCGCGGCTTCGGCGACGGCGGGGTGCTCGGCGAGCAGCTCCTCGATCTCTCGGGGATACACGTTGAAGCCGCCCGTGATGATCAGGTCCTTCGACCGCCCGACGATGCTGAGGTAGCCGTCGGCGTCGAACTCGCCGATGTCGCCGGTCAGGAACCATCCGTCGTCGTGAACGCGTCTGCCGTGGCGTCGGGGCGCTCCCAGTACGCAGTGCAACACGTTCGGGCCCGCGGACGCAGATCTCGTCGTTCTCGCCGAGGCGGACCTCGACACCCGGAAGCCCGAACCCGACCGAGCCGGCGCGCCGGTCGCCGTCGTGAGGGTTCGACGTGTTCATGAACGTCTCGGTCATGCCGTAGCGCTCGATGACGCGCTGCGCCGCCGCGCTCGGCGAGCGCGCGCGCACACATCGGCGGCGAGCGGCGCCGACCCCGACACGCAGAGCCGCAGCGATGCGAGCTCGCCGACGCGTGGGCTGGCGACGAGCCGTACGTACATCGTCGGCACGCCGAAGAAGAGCGTCGCCTTCTCAGCAGCGGCGAGGTCGAGCACGCCGTCGGCGCTGAACGGCGCGATCGCCATGCTCGCGCCCGTGAGCAACGTGCCGTGCACGCCCACGCCGAGACCGTGCATGTGGAAGAGCGGCAGCGTGAGCACGAGTCGGTCGTCGGGAGTCCATCGCCACGCGGTGCGCACACCTTCCGCGCTCGCGAGCGCGTTGCCGTGGCTCAAGATCGCGCCCTTCGGCCGACCGGTCGTGCCCGAGGTGAACATGAGCATCGCCGGGTCGTCGGGCCCGCTCGCATCGAGCACCGGCGATCCACCGATGGTGGGTAGGCCGTCGAGTGAAGGCAGGGCAGCTCGGAGCTTCGGGCAAGCGCGCGGGGTCGTCGAGCACCGCGAGCTTCGGCCGCGCTTCGTTCCACACGTTGCCCAGCTCGCTCGGTCCGAACGCGGTGTTGACGGGAACGACGATCGCCCCGAGCCGGAGCGCGGCGACGTGCGCGAGCACGAGGTCGGCGGACGGTGGGCAGCTCATGAGCACACGATCACCGGGCTCGATGCCCGCGGCGGCGAGGCGGGCCGCCGCGGCGGCGCTCTTGTGCTCGACCTCGGCCGCCGTCATCCACGGCGTCTCGGCGTCCCGGAGCACGAGAGCGCTCGGCGACGCGGCCCACCGCGCGACCCAGGCCTTGGGCAGCGACCCGGCCGCGACCAAGTCCGCGGGCTCGCCGTCGAACCCGTGCTGGCGCCAGGCGGCGCGGTCGTCGAGAGGGCCGGATCGCACCTGGTCAGCCTGTCAGGCCCGGGGAAGCCAAGGTCAGCCAGCGGGAGCCAAGGTCAGGGCGTGTAGTCGGCCTGCACCGTCTGGAGCGCAAGGGCGGCGACACGGTTGGCGCCGGCGAGCGAGAAGTGCACGCCGTCCTGCGCCCGCATGAGCACCTGCTTGCCACTCGCGTCGGGCAGATACGCCGAGAACGCGCCGTCGGGCCCGGCGAACATCGTGCGGGTGTGGATGAACTTCACGCCCGGATGCTTCGCAGCTTCGTCGCGGTAGATGCCCTCGAGGATGATCTGCTTCTGGTCGAAGTCACCGGCCCGCATGACGGGCTGACCGATCCAGTAGATGTGACGCTTGCCGCCTTGCGTGAGGAACGTCATCACCGCGTCGACTCGGCGGCGGTACTCGGCTTGCCACTCAGGTGAGCTGACGTCGTACACCTTGCCGTCGAGCTTCATCTTCTGCGCGTCGTTCGCGCCGAACATCACCACCATGACTTCGGGGTTCTGCTGGTTCACGACGTCGATGAGGTGCGCGGGCCAGTCGAAGTAGTCGGGCCGCGTCAAGCCCGTCGAGATGCGGGCATCGAGCGTCGGCGTGATCACGCCGGTCTCACCAGCGACGCGCGAGAGCGACGACCCGACCTCGGAGGCCATCGAGTCGCCGCCGATCCACATCTTCAAAGGGTTCGCCGCGGTGGGCGTGCGGAGCGGCGCGACGGTCGTCGGCGCTGCGGCGGTGGTCGGTGCGCTCGTCGCCGTTTCGGTCGCGGCCGCGCCTGCTGATGTCGGCGCGCCAGCGGCGCTCGTGGGAGGAGCGACCGACGACGCGGTCGGCAGCGTGGTCGACGTCAGCGCGTCGAACGAGTCGGCCGAGCCGGAGTTGCGGCCACGCGCCTCGTCGACCTTCTCGCCCGGCTTCGCGAGCCCCGTCCACTGACTGACGGTGTGCAGCGGCCTCGCGAGGTCGACCGCGACCGTGCGCTGCCACCCGTACGGCTGTCGCTCTGCCATGTCGAGCAGCGTCTGCGAGTTGAGGAACGCGGCGCCGACGAACGCGATCGCCCCGACGACGAGCACCTGTCCCGCGGACATCGGCCGGCTGCGCAGCTTGCGCGCGCGACCGGCGGGATGGTCGGTCTCGCGCATCCTGGGCTGCGACGGGGGACCATCGGTTGGCCGGGTGCGAGTCGGGGTCGCGATGCCTCGACGCTACGTGATGCCCGGATGGCCGGACGAGTCATCTCCGACCAATCGAGCTCAGAACTGGAAGTAGATGAACGGCGCCACGCCGATGGGCCCGAGGGCGTTGATCACGAAGAAGCAGCCGGCGAGGGTCAGGCCCTGCGCGACGACCGGGAAGTGCGAGAACTGCACCTGCACGCGGCGCATCGCGTCCTCCGGCACGAACTGGCTCGCCAGCATCGCCGCGATCGTGAGCAGGAGCAGCGGGGTGACGAGCGGGGCCGGTCCCCACGCCGTGAACAGGCGCTCGAGCATCGTGAACGCCGTCGTGAAGTTCGCGCTGCGGAAGAAGACCCACGCGAGGCACACGACGTTGAACGTGATGAGCCATTCGACGACCATCCGGCCCCGGGTCTGGGCGGGCTCGGGCAGGCCCAGTCGCTCGCGGCGGTCTGCGCGGTAGTGCTCGACCGCGAGCCCGGTGCCGTGGATGCCGCCCCAGACGACGAACGTCCACGCCGCGCCGTGCCAGAGGCCGCCGATGACCATCGTCAACATGAGGTTGCGGTACGTCCGGAACCGGCTGCCGCGGTTGCCGCCGAGCGGGATGTACAGGTAGTCGCGCAAGAAGCGCGACAAGGTCATGTGCCAACGCCGCCAGAAGTCCTGCAGCGAGCGAGCGGTGTACGGCGAGTCGAAGTTCGGTGGGAAGCGGATGCCCAGCAGCAACGCGATCCCGATCGCGATGTCGGTGTATCCGCTGAAGTCCGCGTAGATCTGGATCGCGTAGCCGTAGATGGCGAAGAGGATCTCGAGTGAGCTGTGGTTCTTCGGGCGCGGCGAAGACCTGATCGACGATCGCGCCCGCGAGGTAGCTCGAGATCACGACCTTCTTGAACATGCCGGCGACGATGAGCCGGAACGCGTGGCTGCCGTCGAGGTAGCGAGGGTCAGGGCGCTCTTGCAGCTGGGGCAGGAACTCGGACGCGCGGACGATCGGGCCGGCGACGAGATGGGGGAAGAACGAGAGGTATGTCGCGAAGTCGAGGAACGGAACTGGTTCGACCTTGCCCCGATAGGTGTCGACGACGTACGAGAGCGCTTGGAACGTGAAGAACGAGATGCCGATCGGCAGGATGATCTGGAACAGCGGCGGCGACACCTTGACGCCGATGTCGCTCAAGCTGTTCACGATCGAGGTGGTGAAGAAGCCGTAGTACTTGAAGTACGCGAGCGCGCCGAGGTTGACGGTCACTGCACCGATCAGGAGGACACGGCGCACCGGCTCGCGCGAGGGCGCGATGGCGCGAGCGAAGAGCTGGTTCGCGATCGTGGACCCGCCGAGAAGGAAGACGTAGTGCCAGTCCCACCAGCCGTAGAAGAAGTAGCTGGCGATCACCATCAGCACCTTCCACCGGGTCGGGTACGGCCTCAGCAGCCAGCTGAGGACGAACACGATCGGGAAGAAGATCGCGAATTGGATGGTGGGGAAGAGCACCGGGCCCGAGCCTAGGGTCCGCCCCTCGCGCCGACGGGCACCTCTCTCGAGACCGAGAGGCAGCCTTATCGAGACCGAGAGGATGCCATTTCGGTCTCGTGAAGATGTGACGCGAGGACCAACAGTCGCTTGAACGGCCACCCGCGGACACCTAGCGTCGCCGGATCAATGACCTGACCAGGAGGGGGTTCACTGTGCGCAGATCGCGCCGACTAGTGAGCTTGCTAACCCTGCTCACTGCGTTCACTTTCGTGGCCGCGGCGTGTGGGGATGACAGCGGATCATCAAGTGCAACGACGGGCGGAGGTGCCGCGACCACGGGCGGCGGCGCTGCGACGACGGGCGGCGGTGCCGCGACCACGGGTGCCAGCGGCGAGGCGCTGCCGGCCTGCGGCGGCACGAAGGACGTGAAGGGCTCGGCCGACAACACCCTCGAGACCCGCACGGTCACCGAAGCGAGCGGCGTCAACAAGCAGATCGGTCTCATGTACGACGTCACCGGCCGTGGCGACCAGTCGTTCAACGACTCGGCGGCTGCGGGGCTCGACAAGGCGAAGGCCGACTTCGGCATCCAGGCCACCGAGTCCACGCCGACCGGTGACGCGGACCGTGCCGACCGTCTGAACCTGCTCGTCGAGCGCGGGCAACGGCCTGATCATCGGCGTCGGCTTCCTCTGGGGCGACGCGATGACTGCGGGCGCCAGGCGAACCCGAACATCCAGTTCGGCATCATCGACTCGGTCGTCGACGCTGCCGAACGTGGTGTCGATGACGTTCGCCGAGGAGCAGGGCTCGTTCCTCGTCGGCGCAGCCGCGGCCATGAAGAGCAAGACCGGCCACATCGGGTTCATCGGCGGCGTCGAGAACGACCTCATCAAGAAGTTCGAGGCCGGCTACACCGCGGGCGCGAAGCAGGTCAACCCCGACATCACGGTCGACGTGAAGTACATCAGCCAGCCGCCCGACTTCAGCGGCTTCAACGACCCGGCGAAGGGCAAGGAGATCGCCGCGGCCATGTACGAGGGTGGCGCTGACATCGTCTACGCCGCCGCCGGTGGCTCGGGTCTGGGCATGTTCCAGGCCGCCAAGGAGTACTCCGACGCGAACAACACCCACGTGTGTGGCATCGGCGTCGACTCCGACCAGATCCTGACGGTCGGTGCCGATCTCGAGCCCTACGTCATGACCTCGATGCTGAAGCGGGTCGACGTCGCCGTGTACAACACGATCGGCGACTACCTCGAGGGCAAGGCCAAGGTGGGCACCGACACGGTGTTCGACCTCAAGGTCAACGGCGTCGGCTACTCGACGACCGGTGGCAACCTCGAGGACATCAAGACCAAGCTCGACGATCTCAAGCAGCAGATCATCGACGGCAAGATCACGGTTCCGACCGCTCCTAGAGCCGACGAGCCGGATGTAGTAGAGAACGGTCCCATGACCGATCTCGTCGGGGGCGCCGCCGCTTCGCCGGACGGCGCCCCCGGCGCGTCCCGAGTCGGTTCGTCAGCAGTGCCCGCGATCGAGCTGAGGGGCATCGTCAAGCGGTTCCCGGGCGTGGTTGCCAACGACGGCATCGACCTGGCGTCGCAGCCGGCTCGATCCACGCGGTCGTCGGCGAGAACGGCGCCGGCAAGTCGACGCTGATGAAGATCCTCTACGGGGAGCAGCGGCCCGACGAGGGATCGATCCTGGTCCGAGGGCGTCGAGCAGAGCTTCAAGTCGCCCCGCGACGCGATCGCCGTCGGCATCGGCATGGTGCACCAGCACTTCATGCTCGCCGACAACCTCACCGTCGAGGAGAACGTGATCCTCGGCGACGAGCCTGGCATCCGCGCTGCCGCATCGACTTCGGGCAGGCCGCCGACCGGATCAGGGAGCTGGGTCAGCGTGTACGGCCTGGCCGTCGACCCGAGACGCCTGGTCGCCGACCTCGGCGTGGGCGACCGGCAGCGGGTCGAGATCATGAAGGTGCTCTACCGCGGCGCGCGCATCCTCATCCTCGACGAGCCGACCGCGGTGCTCGTGCCGCAGGAGGTCGACGAGCTGTTCGCGATCGCTGCGCGAGCTCACGTCCGAGGGCGTCACGATCATCTTCATCACCCACAAGCTCGACGAGGTGCTCGCCGTCGCCGACGCGATCACCGTGATCCGAGCCGGACGCACGGTCGCGATCGGTGCTGCCGACCGAGGTGACGGCCGCGCGAGCTCGCCGAGCTGATGGTCGGCAGCGAGCTGCCCGAGCCCGAGACCCGCGAGTCGACGGTCACCGACGTCGTCGAGCTCGAGGTCAGCGGGTCTCACCGTCGTCGAGGACGTGCGGGCGCTGCTCGACCACGTGTCGCTCACCGTGCACCGCGGCGAGGTCGTCGGCGTCGCCGGCGTCGAGGGCAACGGCCAGCGCGAGCTGGTCGAGGCGCTCGTCGGGCTCCGCGAGCCGTCGGCCGGCCGCATCACGCTCGGCGGCGTCGACATCACGCCACGCCAGCACGCGATTCCGGCGCGAGCACGGCGTCGGCTACATCCCCGAGGACCGCCAGCACGACGGCCTGCTGCTCTCGTCGCCGCTGTGGGAGAACAGCATGCTCGGGCATCAGACGCAGGCCGCCGTACGCGAACGGTGTCTGGATCGACCGGCGCGGGGCTCGTGAGCGCGACCGAGCAGATCGTCGAGGAGTTCGACGTCCGCACGCCGAGCGTCGACGTCGCCGCGTACGCGCTGTCGGGCGGCAACCAGCAGAAGCTCGTCGTCGGCCGCGAGATGCTCGGCGAGCCCGAAGCTGCTCGATCGCGTCGCACCCGACCCGCGGCATCGACGTCGGTGCGCAGGCCGCGGTGTGGGAGAGCATCCGTCAGGCCCGCGAGCGAAGGGCCTCGCCGTGCTGCTCGTCTCGGCCGACCTCGAAGAGCTGATCGGGCTGTCCGACCGCTGCTCGTCATCCTGCGAGGGCGGATCGTCGCCGACGCTCGACCCTGCCGACGGTGACGCCCGTCGAGCTCGGCTCGTACATGACCGGGGCGAAGGAGGGAACCGCCGCGTGAGCTGGCCGCGCCGCATCTTCGTTCGCCCTCGCCGCGCCGGTCGGCCGCGGTCGTCTTCTCGCTCCTCGTCTCGGCGATCGTGCTCGTGGTCTAGCGGCAACAACGCGATCGACGCGTTCAAGGCGATGTGGCAGTACATCGACTCGACCGACTCGGTGGTGCGACATCATCAACCGCGCGATCCCGTACTACGTCGTCGGCGCTCGCCGTCGCGATCGGCTTCAAGATGAACCTGTTCAACATCGGCGTCGACGGCCAGTACCGCATGGCCGCGGTGCTCGCCGCGGCTGCCGGCGCGGCGGTGAACTTCACCCGCGTCGTCCACGTGAGCTTCATCTTCCTGGTCGCCGTCGCCGTCGGTGCGGCGTGGGCCGCGATCGCCGCGCATCCTGAAGGTGTGGCGCGGCGTCAGCGAAGTGATCTCGACGATCATGCTCAACTACATCGCGACCGGCGTGCATCGGCGTACCTGCTCACGAACTACCTCCGCGCAAGAACGAGGCCGGCGACCTCGTCACCAAGACGAAGCCGCTGCCGTCGTCGTCGTTCATCCCGCCGCTGAACCGGCTCCTCGAGGCTCTTCGGGTTCCACCTGCCGGCGGGCCCAGCTGAACGGGTTCCTGATCGGGGCGATCCTCCTCGGCATCGGGTTCTACGTGCTCGTGTGGCGCACCCGCTTCGGCTTCGACCTGCGGGCGTCGGGTGCCAACCCCGCCGCCGCGCGTGCCGCCGGCGTCAACCCGAAGTCCATGATCATGAAGACGATGCTCATCAGCGGCGCGCTCGCCGGGCTGGTCGGCCATCGGCCCGCTGCTCGGCGACCCGCAGTTCCACCGCTACACCGAGCAGTTCCCGCACGACCCTCGGCTTCACCGGCATCGCGGTCGCGCTCGTCGGTCGCAACCATCCGGTCGGGCATCGCGTTCGCGGCGCTGCTGTTCGCCTACATCGAGCGCGCGCACGCAGGTGCCTCGCCCTGCAGCAGATCCCGCAGGAGATCTCCAAGATCATGCAGGGCTCGATCATCCTGTCGGCGGTCATCGCCTACGAGATCGTGCGTCGGGCCCGAGTCGCGGCCGAGGTGCGCGACGCAGCCGGCGAAAGCCGAGCCGCGAGCCGCCGCCGGTGGTGCCGGTGGCGCGATCCCTGAGCCGGTGCCGGCATGAGCACGCTCCGCGAGACCCTGCCGCAAGGCCCGCCGAAGCAGTCGCGGCCGCCACCTCCCGCAGCTGTCGTGGCTCGGCACCGCGCTCGTCGCGTTCGGCGTCTTCGCGGTGCTCGCCGCGGTGCGGGTCGGCACCGGCGCGAACGACCTGACGTCGAGCGGCACGTTCGGCGCCGCGCTGCGCCTCGCCGTGCCCGATCGGCCTGGCGGCGCTCGGTGGCCTCTACGCAGAGCGCGCCGGCATCGTCAACATCGGCCTCGAGGGGATGATGATCCTCGGCACCTGGTTCGGCGCGTGGGGCGGATGGCAATGGGGGCCGTGGGCCGGCGTGCTCGTGCGGCGTGATCGGCGGCGCGCTCGGCGGGCTGCTGCACGCGGTCGCGACGGTGACGTTCGGCGTCGACCACATCGTGTCGGGCGTCGCGATCAACATCATCGCCTTGGGTGTGACGCGCGTACCTCGCGACCGCGGTGTTCACCGGGCAGCCCGGTGCGTCGGCGAGCCTGTCGCCGCCGGTCGAAGGCAACGTCGGTCGCTTCACGCTTCCCGTTCCTCGTCGGGCGGCAGCCTCTTCGGGTGGCAGACCCCCGACATGTTCGGGTGGCTGGAGAAGAAGCACTGGTTCCTCGTCTCCGACCTCTCAGGCCTCGTCGAAGGGGATGACCGCCAACCTCTCGTGGCTCACGGTCATCGCGGTCCTGCTCGTGCCTTTCAGCGCCTACCTGTTGTGGCACACCACCTTCGGTCTGCGGCTGCGGTCCGTGGGCGAGGCGCCGACGGCGGCCGACTCGCTCGGTGTGCCCGTCTACCGCATGAAGTACATCGGCGTGCGTCATCTCGGGCGCGCTCTCCGGGCTCGCCGGGGCGTACCTCGTGCTCGAGAGCGCGGGTCGCTACAAGGAGGGCCAGACCGCCGGGCGTGGCTTCATCGGCCTCGCCGCGCTCGATCTTCGGCAACTGGATGCCCGCGGGCATCGCGATGGGCGCGGGCTCTTCGGCTTCGCGGACGCGCTGCAGCTGCGCAGCAGCGACTCGGTGCGCGCGCTGATCTTGTTCGTGGCGATCGTGCTCGGCTTCCTCGCGCTGCGCGCGATCTACGTCGGGCAAGCCGCATGACCGGCGCCGGGATGATCGTCGCCGCGATCGTGTTCGGCGTGTACTTCTCGATCACCGTCGAAGGTGCCCGACCAGTTCGTGTCCATCACCCCCTACGTCACGACGCTGCTCGTGCTGGCGTTCGCCGCTCAGCGCCTGCGTCCGCCTGCGGCCGACGGTCAGCCGTGGCGCAAGGGCCAGCAGATCTGATGGTCGACATCGACTGGGCCGCGCTGCGCGCGGCGGCGGTCGAGGTCGCGGCGCGGGCGTACGCGCCCTACTCCCACTTCCACGTCGGCGCGGCCGGGCTCGTCGACGACGGCCGCGTGATCGCCGCCTGCAACGTCGAGAACGCGTCGTACGGCCTCACGTTGTGCGCGGAGTGCGGGCTGGTGTCGGCGCTGCACGCGGGCGGGGGAGGGCGGCTCGTCGCGGTGGCGACTCGCACCGCGCTCGGGCGATCCCGTCATGCCGTGCGGCCGCTGCCGTCAGCTGCTCTGGGAGGCCGGCGGCGCGGACCTCTTGGTCGACGGCGACGGCACGGTGCGCCCGATGAGCGACGTCCTGCCCGGAGCGTTCGACGCCGAGCGACTGGCGGAGGGCGGGATGAACGTCGTCGAGATCATCAAGGCCAAGCGCGACGGCGAACGGCTCACCGACGCGCAGCTCCGCTGGTTCATCGACGCGTACACGAAGGGCGAGATCGCCGACGAGCAGGCGGCCGCGCTCTGCATGGCCATCTACTTCCAGGGGATGCAGCCCGGCGAGCTCGCCGTTTGGACCGGGGCGATGATCGACTCGGGCGAACGGCTCGACCTTTCGAGTGTCGGCCGTCCGACCGTCGACAAGCACTCGACCGGTGGCGTGGGCGACAAGGTCTCGCTGATCCTGGCTCCGCTGGTCGCGGCATGCGGTGCGGCGGTGCCGCAGCTGTCGGGACGGGGGCTCGGCCACAGCGGCGGCACCCTCGACAAGCTCGACGCGATCGCGGGCTGGCGCTCGGGGCTGTCGCCGACCGAGATGGTGTCGCAGCTGCAGACGGTGGGGTGCGTCATCGCGGCAGCGGGCTCGGGGCTGACGCCCGCCGATCGCAAGCTCTACGCGTTGCGCGATGTCACCGCGACGGTCGAGTCGATCCCGCTGATCGCGAGCTCGATCATGTCGAAGAAGATCGCCGAGGGCACCGAGGCCCTGGTGCTCGACGTGAAGACCGGCTCCGGTGCGTTCATGCGGTCGCGTGACGACGCGACTCGGCTCGCCGAGGCGATGGTCGTGATCGGCGAGGCGAACGGCGTGCGCACCTCCGCGCTGATCACCGCGATGGACACGGTGCTCGGCCGAGCGGCCGGCA
This sequence comes from uncultured Acidimicrobiales bacterium, assembly GCA_963726495.1. Taxonomy (GTDB): domain Bacteria; phylum Actinomycetota; class Acidimicrobiia; order Acidimicrobiales; family DATKAS01; genus DATKAS01. The sequence goes on along the minus strand of CAVSCP010000005.1, from coordinate 339,659 downwards.
ACGCGATCGAGGTCACCGAGTCGGTCGACGTGCTGGCGGGTCGCGTCGAAGGCCTCGACGACCTCGTCGAGGTCACCCTCGCGCTCGCCGACGAGATGATCTCGTTGGCGGGCATCTCCGCGGATCCGGGCGCTCACCTCGCCGACGGATCGGCGCTCGGGAAGTGGCGCGAGATGGTGACGGCTCAGGGCGGCGATCCCGACGCGCCGCTGCCCGAGGCGTCGCAGCGCCTCGCGATCCGGGCCGAACGCGCGGGCTACATCACGCGGCTCGACGCGCTCGAGCGTCGGCATCGCGGCGTGGCGACTCGGTGCGGGTCGATCCCGCAAGGAGGACCCGGTCAGTGCGACCGCCGGCGTGCTCTGCGTGGCGAAGGAGGGCGATGCAGTCGAGGAGGGGCAGCCCATCCTCGAGCTCCACGTCGACGACCCGGAGCGGGTCCGCAGCGCGGTCGAGGCTCTCGACGGCGCGATCGACATCGGCTCCGAGCCGCCCGAGCGCAAGTCCCTCGTCCTCGACATCATCCGAAGCTGATGCCCGCGCCCCTGACGCTCGACGCGGTGCGGGCGGCGCCGAAGGTGCTGCTCCACGATCACCTCGACGGGGGGCTGCGGCCCTCGACGATCGTCGAGCTCGCTGACGAGATCGGATACAGAGACCTTCCCGCGACCGATCTGCACGAGCTCGCCGCATGGTTCACGCGGGGAGCGGACACGCGCGACATCCTCCAGTACCTCGCGACGTTCGAGCACACGCTCGCGGTGATGCAGACCGAACCTGCGCTGCATCGTGTCGCGCGCGAGGCCGCGCTCGACCTCGCCGCCGACGGCGTCGTGTACGCGGAGTTGCGGTTCGCTCCCGAGCTGCACCAGGAGCGCGGGCTGTCGCTCGACGAGGTGGTCGATGCGGTGCAAGGGGGGTTCCGCGACGGCGAGCACGCGGCGGCCGCGGTCGGGCAGACCATCGTCATGCGCACGATCGTCTGCGCGATGCGCACCGGGTCGCGGTCTCGCGAGATCGCCGAGCTGTGCGTGCGCCGCCGCATCGGTGACGACACGATCGTCGCGTTCGACCTCGCCGGCGCCGAGACGGGGTTCCCGCCGAGCGACCATCGCGAGGCGGTCGAGATCGCGCGGCGCGGGCTCGCCCATCTCACGATCCATGCGAGCGAGCCGCCCGGACTCGAGCTGATCGCCGACGCGCTGGACTGCGGCGCGGAGCGGGTCGGCCACGGCGTGCGTCTCATCGAAGACGTGACGATCGACGGCGGCATGCCTGGCGGAAGGTCTCGTCGACATCGACCTCGACCGGGTGCATCTCGGCCCGCTGGCGACCTACGTGCGCGACCGGCAGATCCCCCTCGAGCTCGCCCCGACCTGCAACGTGCAGATCGGGGCGGTGCCGAGCATCGCCCACCATCCGGTCGCCCTGTTCCACCGCTTGGGCATGCGAGCGACGATCAACACGGACAACCGCCTGATGAGCGGGGTGCGCGTCTCGACCGAGGTGCACGAGGTTGCTTCCGTCAATGGGTTCCGGTGGACTGACATCGAGGCAGTGCAGGTGACCGGCATCCAGTCGGCGTTCTGCTCGCTCGACGAGCGGCGGCGCATCGAGCACGAGGTCATCCGCCCTGCCTACGCGAAGCTCGCCGGTGTCGAGCTCTAGGAGTGTGACGATGGGTCTGACCGAGAAGCAGCGAGACCAGTTCGAGCGAGACGGCGTGCTCGTCGTCGAGGGGTTCGCCGACACCGCCGCGTGCAAGGAGCTGATCGAGCGCTCGCGCGAGATGCTCGAAGACTTCGAGCCCGAGTCGATCTCGGTCTTCACGACGCACGAGCAGACTCGCACGTCCGATGACTACTTCCTCGAGTCGGGCGACAAGGTGCGGTTCTTCTTCGAGGAGGATGCGTTCCTGCCCGATGGCTCGCTGAAGCAGGCGAAGGAGCTGTCGATCAACAAGCTCGGCCACGCGATGCACGACCTCGACCCGGTCTTCTCGTCGTTCTCACGAACGGCGGACCTCGCGGCGGTGGCGGCGGACGTGGGGTTCGAGGACCCGAAGCTGCTGCAGTCGATGTACATCTTCAAGCAGCCGAGCATCGGCGGCGAGGTGACGTGCCATCAGGACAGCACGTTCCTCTACACCGACCCGATGTCGTGCGTTGGCTTCTGGTTCGCACTCGAAGACGCGACGCTCGACAACGGTTGCTTGTGGGCCGAGCCGGGCGGGCACCGAGGGCCGTTGCGCAAGCTGTTCAAACGTGCGTCGGGCGGCGGCACCGAGTTCGAGACGCTGAGCGATGCGCCGCTGCCCGAGCCCGGTGACGGACGGCTGGTGCCGCTGGAGACCCCGGCGGGCACGTTGGTGCTGTTGCACGGGCAGCTTCCCCACTACAGCGGGCCGAACCACTCCCCGAAGTCGCGGCACGCGTACTCGGTGCATTTGATCGAGGGCGGCGCGCGCTATCCCGACGAGAACTGGTTGCAACGCAGCGACGACATGCCGCTCCGGGGGTTCGCGTGAGCCGCCCGACGCTCGACTCCCTGGTGCGGGCGCCCAAGGCGCTGTTGCACGACCACCTCGACGGCGGGGTGCGCCCCGCGACCGTGGTCGAGCTCGCGGATGCGTGCGGCTACACCGGTCTGCCGACGAAGGACGTCGGCGAGCTCGCGCAGTGGTTCGTCTCGGGCGCGAACCAGAAGGACCTCGTGCTGTACCTCGAGGGCTTCGACCACACGCTCGCCGTGATGCAGACGCGCGAGGCGTTGATGCGGGTCGCGGCTGAGTGCGCAGAGGACTTGGCGGCCGACGGCATCGTGTACGCCGAGATCCGGTTCGCCCCCGAGCTGCACACCGAGGGAGAGCTCGGGCTCGACGATGTGGTCGGCGCGGTGATCGACGGCTTCGCGGTCGGAGCCGATCGTGCGGCCGCCGCAGGTCATCCGATCACGGTGTACGCGCTGCTCACCGCCATGCGCACGCAAGCTCGATCGAGCGAGATCGCCGAGCTCGCGGTGCGGTGGCGTGACGACGGTGTCGTCGGGTTCGACATCGCGGGAGCCGAGGCCGGCTTCCCGCCCACCCGTCATCTCGACGCGTTCCAGCTCGTCGCGCGCGAGAACTTCCACATCACGATCCACGCCGGCGAGGCGTTCGGCGTGCCGTCGATCTGGGAGGCGCTGCAGTGGTGTGGCGCCGAACGACTCGGCCACGGCGTGCGCATCGTCGACGACATCACCGAGGATCCGGACGGTCGGCCGGTGCTCGGACGTCTCGCGGCGTTCGTGCGCGATCGCCGCGTGCCGCTCGAGATGTGCCCGACGTCGAACGTGCACACCGGCGCGGCCCCGTCGATCGCCGAGCACCCGATCGGCCTGCTGCGACGGCTGCGGTTCCGGGTGACGGTCAACACCGACAACCGGCTCATGAGCGACACGTCGCTCTCGAAGGAGTTCGCGGCGCTCGTCGACACGTTCGGCTACGGGTGGGACGACGTCGAGTGGCTCACGACGAACGCCATGAAGAGCGCGTTCGCCGGCTTCGACGAGCGCCTCCGCATCATCAACGAGCGCATCAAGCCCGGCTACGCGCTGCTCAAGGCCGAAGAAGTCACCGTCGGCTCCCGCTAAGTTCGGCCCGAGATTGGTAGCTCGGGGTGCACATGGGTGCCTCGACCTACCAATCTTGTGCGGGTGGGGAAGGGGCGGCTGCCCCGCGCCCGGCCCAACTGCCGGCCCCGAATCATCAATCCCGCGACCGCCGGCCGGCGAGATTGGGCACTTGGGCGCGACATGAGGCAGCGAGTGCCCAATCCCAGGTGGGCTGGGCCCGGGACGGGCTGACACCCCGGGCGGTATCGTCGACCACATGACTTCCGGGCTCACCGCTGGCCCGTTCGACGACGTCGTCGCGTCTGAGGCCTCGCTGAAGCGCTTCCTCCACGGGCTGCCGGGGGTCGACCAGGTCGGCGCGGAGAACCGGGTTGCCCGACTCGCCACTCGGTCGATCAAGACCACGGCGAAGAAGTGGGCGCTCGATCTCGTGATCGCCTCGATGGACCTCACGACGCTCGAGGGTCAGGACACGCCCGGCAAGGTGCGAGCGATGTGCGCGAAGGCGATGCGTCCCGACCCGAGCGACGCGACAGCACCCGCGGTTGCTGCAGTGTGCGTCTACCCCGACCTCGTCGCCACAGCGAAGGATGCGGTGAAGGGCAGCAACGTCAAGGTCGCGTCCGTCGCGACGGCGTTCCCGAGCGGCCGGGCCTCGCTCCCGGTGAAGCTCACCGACGTGAAGGATGCAGTCGCCGCGGGCGCCGACGAGGTCGACATGGTCATCGACCGCGGTGCGTTCCTCTCCGGCCAGCACCAGCTCGTGTTCGACGAGATCGTCGCGGTGAAGCAGGCGTGCGGCGACGCGCACCTCAAGGTGATCCTCGAGACCGGCGAGCTCGCCACGTACGACAACGTGCGCCGCGCGTCGTGGCTGTCGATGATGGCCGGGGCCGACTTCATCAAGACGTCGACGGGGAAGGTGAGCCCCGCGGCGACAGCGCCAGTCGCGCTCGTCATGCTCGAGGCGGTACGTGACTTCGCAGAGGTGACCGGTCACAGGGTCGGAGTGAAGGTTGCCGGCGGCATCCGCAACGCGAAGGATGCGATCCGCTATCTCGTCATCGTGAACGAGACCGCGCCCGAGTGGCTCACTCCCGACCTGTGGCGATTCGGAGCATCGAGCCTTCTGAACGACGTGCTGATGCAGCGCACCAAGCTCGCGACCGGCCGCTACAGCGGCCCCGACTACTTCACGCTCGACTGAGTCAGCTGCGCTGCTGATGACCTCACCCTTCGAGTACGCGCCGGCTCCCGAGTCGCGCGCACTCGTGTCCATCCGATCGAGCTACGGCCTCTTCATCGACGGCGAGTTCGTCTCGCCGACCGACGGGCACACGTTCAAGACCGATCGACCCCTCCACCGAGGAGGTGCTGGCCGAGGTCAGCGAGGCAGGCCCGAAGGACGTCGACCGTGCCGTCGCCGCCGCGAGACGTGCCTACGACGACACCTGGTCACGGATGAAGCCGAGCACACGCGGGAAGTACCTCTACCGCATCGCTCGCCTCCTGCAGGAACGGTCGCGTGAGCTCGCAGTGCTCGAGTCGATCGACAACGGCAAGCCGATCCGCGAGTCGCGCGACGTCGACCTTCCCCTGGTCGCAGCGCACTTCTTCTACTACGCGGGATGGGCCGACAAGCTCGAACACGCGGGCTTCGGGCCGAACCCGCGTCCGCTCGGCGTCGCCGGACAGGTGATCCCGTGGAACTTCCCGTTGCTGATGCTGGCGTGGAAGATCGCGCCGGCGCTCGCGTGCGGCAACACCGTCGTGCTCAAGCCCGCCGAGACCACGCCGCTCAGCGCGCTGCACTTTGCCGAGATCCTGCAGCAGGCCGAGCTGCCCCCCGGCGTCGTGAACATCCTCACGGGCGCAGGTGAGACCGGCCGCCTCCTCGTCACGCATGAGGGCGTCGACAAGGTCGCGTTCACCGGCTCGACCGAGGTCGGCAAGGAGATCGCGCGGTCGGTCGCGGGCACTCACAAGAAGGTGACCCTCGAGCTCGGCGGCAAGGCCGCGAACGTCGTGTTCGACGATGCGGCGCTCGACGAAGCGGTCGAGGGCATCGTCGAGGGGATCTTCTTCAACCAGGGTCACGTCTGCTGTGCGGGATCGCGGCTCCTCGTGCAGGAGTCCATCGCCGAGGACTTGATGGTGCGCTTGAAGCGCAGGCTCACCTCGCTGCGAGTCGGCGACCCGCTCGACAAGAACACCGACATCGGTGCGATCAACTCGTCGGCGCAGCTGGCGAAGATCCGCGAGCTCTCCGAGATCGGCGACCAGGAAGGTGCGGAGCGCTGGTCGCCACCGTGCGAGCTGCCCGAGCGTGGCTACTGGTTCCCTCCGACGGTGTTCACCGGCGTCACGCAGGCGCATCGCATCGCGCGTGAGGAGATCTTCGGCCCGGTGCTGTCGGTGCTCACGTTCCGCACGCCTGACGAGGCGGTGGAGAAGGCGAACAACACACCCTTCGGCCTTTCTGCCGGTGTCTGGACCGAGAAGGGCAGCCGCATCCTCTGGATGGCGCAGCGGCTTGCGAGCCGGGGTCGTGTGGGCGAACACGTTCAACAAGTTCGATCCGACGAGCCCGTTCGGCGGCTACAAGGAATCGGGCTACGGCCGCGAAGGCGGACGGCACGGCCTCGAGGGGTATCTCGATGTCTGACTCTCGCGACGGGCGTGTCGGGGTCCTCAAGACCTACAAGCTCTACATCGGCGGCGCGTTCCCGCGGTCCGAGTCGGGACGCACCTACGAGATCACCGACGCGCACGGCAAGTTCCTCGCCAACGCTGCGCTCGCGTCGCGCAAGGACGCCGCGCGACGCGGTCGTCGCCGCGAGGGGCGCGTTCGCGAAGTGGTCGGGCGCGACCGCGTACAACCGCGGGCAGATCCTCTACCGCATCGCCGAGATGCTCGAGGGGCGGCGAGCACAGTTCGTCGAGGAAGTGCGTCAAGCCGACAGCCTGCAGAAGCGCACCGCAGAGAAGGTCGTCGACGCGGCGATCGACCGGTGGGTCTGGTACGCGGGATGGAGCGACAAGATCGCTCAGGTGCACGGCTCGTCGAATCCCGTCGCTGGATCGTTCTTCGACTTCTCGGTGCCCGAGCCGACTGGCGTCGTGGCGGTGCTCGCGCCGCAAGACTCGTCGCTCCTCGGGCTCGTCTCGGTCGTCGCGCCTGTCATCGTCACCGGCAACACCTGCGTGGTCGTCGCCGCGGAACGGGGTCCGCTCCCGGCGATCTCCCTCACAGAGGTGCTCGCGACCTCTGACCTCCCCGCGGGTGTGGTGAACATGCTCACCGGCAGTGCCGCAGAGCTCGCGCCCTGGCTCGCCGCGCACATGGATGTCAACGCGATCGACCTCTGCGGTGCGCCCCCCGACGCGGTCACCGATCTCGAGCGCGCCGCGGCCGACAACCTCAAGCGCGTGGTGAGGCGCGGCGAGCGCGACCCCGACTGGTTCCGCGATCCCGGCCTCGACCGGATGCTCGCGTTCCTCGAGACCAAGACCGTCTGGCATCCGATCGGGGTTTGATCACATGAAGACGACCGTTGTCGATCATCCTCTTGCCGCGGAGCAGCTCACGGTGCTGCGCGACGAGACCACCGACCGGGCGACGTTCCGCCGCGCTGTCGACAACCTCGCCGCGATGCTCATCTACGAAGCCACGCGCGACCTCGAGGTCGAGACGACACAGGTGCGCACGCCGCTCGGGCCCGCGGAGGGTGTGCGGCTGCCGCGACTGCCCGTCCTGGTGCCCGTGCTGCGCGCGGGGCTCGGGATGGCTGACGCCGCCATCCGGCTGCTGCCCGAAGCCGAGATGAGCTTCGTCGGGCTGGCGCGCGACGAGGAGACGTTCGAGCCGAAGAGCTACATGGCGAAGCTGCCCGCACGCCTCGATGGCCGTCCGGTGATCATCCTCGATCCGATGCTGGCGACCGGTGGCTCGCTCGAGTTCACGTGCCGGCTCGCCGCCGAGCGCGGCGCCGGCCGCATGACGGTCGTGTGCGTGCTCGCTGCGCCTGAGGGACTCAAGCGGATGGAAGCGACGGGCTTCGACCTCCACATCGTCACCGCGGCGATCGACGATCACCTGAACGAGCACGCGTACATCGTCCCCGGGCTCGGCGACGCCGGCGATCGCCTCTTCGGCCTCGGCTGAGCTCGCGCGCCGGCCGACTTGCAGCCTGCGCGCCCGAGCGTCCGCGCCGGGCCGCAGGTCCGAGCTCAGAGGCCGGTCGCGTCGGCCAGCACCGCGCGGAGCTCGGCCAGCCGTTTGCCTGCTGCGGCGCGCGCGTCGTCGATCGATCCCGACACCGGCACCACGACCTCGAAGTACATCTTGAGCTTGGGCTCGGTGCCGCTCGGTCGCACCACGACGCGGTCGGCGCCGATGCGGAGCATGACGATGTCCGCGGGCGGCAGCCCCTCGGGCTCGGCTCGCTCGCCCGGGGGATCGCGACGCAACGCCAGCCATCACCGACGCGATCCGCGCGGCGCCTTCGGCGCCTTCGAGCCGTACCGACCACTGGTCGGTCGCGTGCAGGCCATGTGCCCGCGCGAGCGCGTCCAGCCGATCCTGCAGTGAGACGCCCTCGGACTTCGCCAACGCGGCGACCTCGCCCAGGATCATCGCGGCGCTGATGCCGTCCTTGTCGCGCACGACGTCGCCGACCAGGTATCCGAGCGCCTCCTCGTAGCCGAAGACGAATCGCGTGGCGGGGCGATCCAAGGCCGCCCTCGCGATCCACTTGAACCCGGTCAGCGTCTCTGCGTACTGCACACCCGCGGCCGCGGCCATCTTCGAGAGCATCGTCGACGACACGACGGTCGTCGCGACGAGGCGATCGGAACCTGAAGTGTGCCGCAGCACGTGATCGGCCAGCAGCCCGCCGATCTCGTCACCCCGCAGTGCGCGGTAGCCGCCGTCGCCATCGGGGATCGCGGCGCCGAGCCGATCCGCGTCGGGATCGTTCGCGATCAGCACGTCGGGTCGCACCCGCGCCGCCTCCGCGAGCGACAGGTCGAGCGCGCCTGGCTCTTCGGGGTTGGGGAATGCCACGGTCGGGAAGTCGGGATCGGGATCGGCCTGCGGCGCCACGACATGCATCGGCGGGAACCCGGCCCTCTCCCACACACCGACCACTTGGTCGCGCCCCACCCCGTGCATGGCCGTGTACACGACCGACACGTCGCGCGCCGACGGCACGAGTGAGAGCCCGACCTCGGCGCGCTGGAACGCCTCGATCACATCGTCACCGAGCCGCGTCACCCGCGGATCGTCGAGCGACGCCATCGGCATGTCGGCGAGCGGGCCGACAGCGTCGATCGCGGCAGAGATGTCGGTGTCGGCGGGAGGCACGATCTGCGCGCCGTCGCCGAGGTACACCTTGTACCCGTTGTCGGCCGGCGGGTTGTGCGACGCGGTCACCATCACACCGGCGGCGCAACCGAGGTGGCGCACTGCGAACGCGAGCAACGGCGTCGGCAGCCGCGGCGGCAGCAGGAACGCGCGCAGGCCCGCGCCAGCCAACACGGCAGCGCTGTCTTCGGCGAAGACGTCGCTCTTGTGGCGCGCATCGCATCCGATGACGACGCCCGCCTCGGCCGCGCCGGGCACCCGCTCCAGCAGGTACGCGGCCAACCCCGCTGCCGCCCGCCGCACGATGACGCGGTTCATCCGATTCGGCCCCGCGCCGAGCGCGCCCCTGAGCCCGGCCGTGCCGAATTGCAGCCGCGCGCCGAACCGATCCGAGAGCCCGGCGTGGTCGTTCGCCTCGAGCAGCCCGCGCAGCTCGGCGCGCGTGTCGGGATCGGGATCTTCCTCGAGCCAGCGCCTCGCAGCCGCGACGACGTCGTCGGTCACGACAACAGCGTGGACAACGTGATCGAGGGACGAGGCCCGAAGTGGCTGATCACCTCGGCGGCTGCCTTCGACGCCAGCTTCCCGCACGTCGTCAACGGCATGTCGTGAGTGAGCCCGTACAAGAAGCCCGCCGCGTACTGGTCACCCGCACCTGTCGTGTCGACCACCTGCGTCGGATGCGCGTCGATCACATGCACCTCGTCGCCGGCGACGATCACAGAGCCCTTCGCTGACCGGGTGAGCGCCGCGATGTCGCAATGGTGGCGCACCTGTTGGAGCGCGTCGTCGAACGACCTCGCTCCGTACAGCTCGGTGATCTCGGCCTCGTTCGCGAAGAGCACGTCGACCTGCGACTCGACGAGGTCGAGGAACTCCTCGCGATGGCGGGCGACGCAGAACGAGTCGGACAACGTGAGCGACACCCGGCCGCCCGCTGCATGCGCCGCCTCGGCGGCCTTGCGGTAGGCGGCCATCCCCTCAGGCTTGTCCCAGAGGTAGCCCTCGAGGTAGGTGACCTTCGCGCTCGCGATCAGCGCGGTGTCGACGTCGTCCGGGCCGAGCAGCTCGCTCACGCCCAGATAGGTGTTCATCGTGCGCTGCGCGTCGGGAGTGACGACGATCAGGCAACGACCAGTCGGCACACCGAGCGTGCTCGGCGGGCACGAGAACGAGACTCCGGTCGCCTGGAGGTCATGGCCGAACACCTCACCGAGCTGGTCGTCGGAGATCTTCCCGATGTACGCGCACGTGCCCCCGAACGACGCGATGCCCGCCATCGTGTTCGCGGCGGATCCTCCGGACTGCTCGATGCCGGGACCCATCGCCTGGTACAGCTCCTCGGAGCGCTCGGTGTCGACCAGCGTCATCGACGCCTTCACGAGCCCGTGCTTGTCGAGGAACGCGTCGTCACCATTTGTCAGCACGTCGACGAGGGCATTCCCGATGCCGACGACGTCGAAGAGGGGCGCTTCGGTCACGGCCGAGAACCTACTTGGAGCCCGGGGGAGGTGGTCCCACCTGCCCCGATACGCTGCCGCCATGACCGAGGAGCACGACTACCGACTGCCGCGCGCTGTCGTCCCCCGCCGCTACGAGCTGACCTTGGCGCCCGACCTCGGCGCCGCGACGTTCGAGGGCGAGGGGTCGATCGAAGTCGAGATCGCAGAGCCCGTGTCCGAGGTGCTGCTGAACGCGGTCGACCTCGAGATCGACGAAGCGACGCTCGTCGACGCAACGGGCACGAGCCATCGCGGCGCCGTCACCATCGACACCGAGAACGAGCGCGCCCGCATCACTCTCGACGGCACCGCGCAGACCGGCGGCGCCGTCCTCCACTTCCGCTTCCGCGGAGTGCTGAACGACCAGCTGCGCGGCTTCTATCGCTCCACCTACAAGGACGCGGCTGGCAACGACAAGGTCATCGCCACGACCCAGTTCGAGTCGACGAGCGCCCGGCGCGCGTTCCCCTGCTGGGACGAGCCCGACCTCAAGGCCGTCTTCGCGATCACGCTCGTCGTCGCGGACGATCTCACCGCGCTCGCGAACTCACGGCAGATCTCGGACGAGCCGATCGGCGACGGCCGCCGCCGGGTGCAGTTCGCCGACACCATGCTCCTCTCGACCTACCTCGTCGCCTTCATCGTCGGCGAGCTCGAGATCACCGACCCGATCGACCTCGGCGGAGTGCCGCTGCGCGTCGTGCACCAGCCCGGCAAGGGAGCGCTCACCGCGTTCGCGGAGGAGTGCGGCACCTTCAGCAAGGAATTCTTCGCCGAGTACTTCGCGATCCCGTATCCCACCGACAAGCTCGACCTCGTCGGCCTGCCCGACTTCGCCGCCGGCGCGATGGAGAACCTCGGCCTCGTCACGTTCCGCGAAGCGCTCCTCCTCGTCGATCCGACCACTGCGACGCAGGCAGAAGAGCACGTGATCGCGAACGTCGTCGCCCACGAGATCGCCCACATGTGGTTCGGCGACCTCGTGACCATGCGCTGGTGGAACGGCCTCTGGTTGAAGGAGGCCTTCGCGACGTTCATGGCCAACGTGTGCGTCGACGCGATGAAGCCCGACTGGCACGTCTGGGACTCGTTCGGTCTCGACCGCACCGCGGCACTCGAGACCGACGCGCTCGAGAGCACACGCGCGATCGAGTACCCCGTCCGCTCGCCGCACGACGCCGAGGGGATGTACGACATCCTCACCTACGAGAAGGGCGCGGCGGTGCTGCGCATGCTCGAGCAGTACCTCGGCGCCGACGAGTTCCGTGCCGGCGTCCGCGCGTACCTCTCGAAGCACGCGTACGGCAACACCGAGAACACCGATCTGTGGGATGCGATCGAGGCGGCCACGAGCGAGCCGGTCCGCCGCATCATGGATGCCTGGATCTTCCAGGGCGGCTACCCGCTCGTGCGTGCCGGCTTGAGCCCCGACGGGCAATCGCTGCGACTGAGCCAACGTCGCTTCGTGTACTCGGACGTGCCCGACACGACGCAATGGCCCGTGCCTCTGCACATCCGTCAGTCGGCAGACGGTCGCTCGTCCACGACCCGCGTGCTGCTCGACGCCGAGCAGCAAGACCTGCCGCTGCTCGCTCCCGACGCAGTCGTGCTCGTGAACGCGGGCGGTCATGGCTTCCTCCGGGTGCGCTACGAGCCCGCGCTGCTCGACCGGCTCGCTGGTCCCGCGCTCGCGGAGATGTCGACGATCGAGCGCTACAACCTCGTCGACGATGCGTGGGCTGCCGTCGTCGCGGGCGAGTCGACGGCGGCCGAGTTCCTCAGGCTCGCCCGTGGCTTCGGCGACGAGACGACGCTGCCCGTCTGGCAGGCGCTCTCGGCCAGCCTCGGATTCTGTGACCGCCTGATCGACGACCCCGACGCCCGCGAGCAGTTCCGCACGTTCGTCCGGGGCCTTGCCGGGCCTGCGCTCCAGCGCCTCGGCTGGGTTCCCCGCGACGGCGAGGACGACCTGACCGGCGAGCTGCGCGGGCTGCTCATCCGCACGGTCGCGATCCTCGGCAACGACCGCGATGCCCAAGCGAAGGCGCGCACGCTTTACCTCCAGTCGCTCGACGATCCGAGCTCGGTCGCGCCGCCGATCGCGAGTGCAGCGCTGACCGTTGTCGCCGCCACTGGTGACGCGGCGGACTACGAGCAGGTCCTCGGCGTCTTCGAGACGTCGACCAACCCGCAAGATCAGCTGCGTCACCTCTACGCGCTCGCGGACTTCGACTCCGAGGAGCTCATGGCGCGCACGTGCGAGCTCACCCTCACCGATCGTGTCCGGAGCCAGAACGCGCCGTTCCTGCTGTCTCGTTGCATGCGCAACCGCGACCACGGCGAGCAGGCGTGGCGCTTCGTCGCTCGCAACTGGACTGCGCTGAACGAGCGGTTCCCGTCGACGAGCATCATCCGCATGGTCGAAGGCATCCGGATGCTGATGCGGCCTCAGCAGGCGAGCGAGGTGTCGGCGTTCTTCTCGGAGCGAGGAGTGCCGCAAGCTGCGAAGACGCTGCAGCAGCTCATCGAGCGTCAGCAGATCAACACGACGTTCCGCGAACGCGAGTCGGGGCCGCTGTCCGCTTCGTTGCGCTGACGTGGCCGACGCGGCCGCGAAGCGGCTCGAGGTCTTCGCGGTCGACGTCGACATGGTGCAGGTGTGCTGGAGCGACCTGCCGTCCGGCGCGCACTCGCTCGAAGTGGATGGCGAGCAGCGCCTCACCGTCGACGGCGGCGGGCCCGGCAGCGCGATCGTCGACGGGCTCGCGGCCGGAGCCGAGGTGCGTGTCTCAGTCGCGGGCACGAGTGCTCGTCCGGTGCGGACGCTCTCACCGCCACCGGGCCGCGAGCTGAGCCGCGTCGCGACGATCAGCGACATCCACATCGGCGAGCGACGCTTCGGTCGGTGGCCCCGAGTCAAGCCTGGAGCCGAGTGGCGCGATGCGCCCGAGCCGTATCCGGTGATGTGCACGAAGGCCGCGCTGCGCGAGGCGTTGGCGTGGGGCGCGCAGCTGATCGTCGTGAAGGGCGACCTCACCGACGAGGACCTCGACGAGGACTATGAGGTGTTGGGGTCGATCCTCGCCGCGCTGCCCGTCCCGGTGATGGTCATCCCCGGGAACCACGACGGTGGCGACCGCTCGCGCGGCGACGGCGGGCGTGTGCTCGCGAGCCATGGCGTCGACCTCACGACCGAGATGCGCGTGGAGGATTTGCCCGGTCTGCGCGTGATCGCCGCGAGCTCGCGCGAGATCGGCAAGCACCGAGGCAACCTGACGCCGGTGCTGCCCGAGATCACCGACGCGCTCTCGACGGCGCCCGACGGTGCGCTGCTCGCGACGCACCATCCGCCGTTTCGCACTGTCGTCACGACGATCTGGCCGCCGGGCATCCTCGGCCTCGACGGGTGGCGCCTCCTCCGAGGTGTCGAGCACGCGAACCCGGCGACCCTCGTGACCGCAGGCCACACGCACCGCAACCGACGACGGAGCTACCGATCTGTCCCGATCACCGAGGTCGGCTCACCGAAGGACTTTCCCGGCGTGTGGGCCGGCTACGTCGCGCACGAGGGCGGCATCCGCCAGGTCGTGCGGCGGACGGCCGACCCGCAGGTGATCGCGTGGACCGAGCGATGCGCGGGCTCGCTCGGCGGTTGGTGGCGGTACTGGTCGCGGGGCAGCCTCGAGGCCCGCTGCTTCTCGCACACCTGGCCCTCAGTCGACGTCGTCGAGTGACCCAATGACTGGTTCGGCGAGCAAGAGCCGGTGCTCGAAGCCCTCCTCCCACGGCATCCACCCGTTGCGATCGGGCCACGCGAGCTGCACGACCCGGAACGGCACCGCTCCGTAGAACGCGAACGCCGTGTCGAAGAGCTCCGCGTGCTCGGCGACTTCGACCGGGCAGGAGCGCGGCGCGCTGCTCTCCGTCGAAGAGCCCGAGGAACATCGGCCCGACGGGCGGTTGCACGCCGCTCTCGAGCAGGTCGACGATGAGACCGACGAGCCCGCGGGCATGGACCGGGGTCTGCCCGAAGATCACGACCTCGGGGAAGCCGTACGCCGTCTCGAGGCCGATCGTGTACGCGTACGCGGCGCGGGGAGGATCGAGGTCGGGCCGTGCGGCGACGGGCTCGAGTGCCCAGCCGTTCGTCTCGATCATCCACTGCACCTTGTCGAGGTGCTCCATCGACCGATCGGGCATCGGGTCGTCGCTCACGGGCCCACACTGCCAGAGCCGGGAATGTCCCACCCCCCGTGCACAATCGTCGTGATGGAACCGGGCGCGACACTCCGCTTCACGGCGGCGGCTCGCGCGCTCGCAGACGCGGCGCGACGGCTGGGCCTCGAGGCCCCGAGCTTTCGTAGCCCGCCCCGGCTCGGCTCGGTCGATCGGTCGCTCCGGCGCCATCCGCGCGGCACCGTCGTCGCGGTGCGGCTGCGTGAGCGGCCGTGGCCTGCGGTCCTCGCCGACATGGTCGAAGGCGTGATCGCGGCCAACGACCTCTCGGCCAGTGCTGCTGACTGCGTGCGCGGTGCGCTGTGGCAGGCGGTGGCCGACCCGTCGATCGACGTGGCCCAGGTCGCCTGACCGTCAGTCGGCTCAGCGCGCGAAGCGGGTGGTCGCGGCGACGATCTCGTCCTCGGTCGTGCGGTGGCCGGCGCCGTGCCCAGCGTCGTCGATGAGCATGAGCTCGGCGTCGGGCCAACGCTTCGCGAGCTCCCATGCCACGTCGGGCGGCCCGCTGATGTCCAGCTTGCCGGTGATCAGCACACCGGGGATGCCGTCGAGGCGAGTGGCGTCGCGCAACAGCTGGCCGTCCTCGAGGAACGCCGCATTGGCCCAGTAGTGGGTGACGAGGCGAGCGAAGCACAGCCGGAACCGCGGGTCGTCGTAGCGGTCGTCGTGCACGTAGCCCGGGAACGTCGCGACGTGCGTGTCCTCCCACCTGCACCAGCCGACCGCCGCGCGCTCCCGCACCTCTGCATCAGCGTCCTGCAGCATTCGGGCATACGCGGCCGCGAGGTTGCCGTCGCGCTCGGCGGCGGGCACGACGTCGCGGAACGCCTCCCATTCGCGAGGGAAGACCCGCCCCATCGCGCGGGTGACCCACTCGACCTCGCGAGCGGTGGTGGTCACGACGCTGACGAGGATCATCTCGGTCACCCGGTCCGGGTGCGCCTCGGCGTAGGCGAGGCCGAGTGTCGATCCCCACGACCCTCCCCAGACGAGCCATCGGTCGATGCCGAGGTGCTCCCGGAGTCGCTCGATGTCATCGACGAGGTGTGCGGTCGTGTTCGTCGAGAGGTCGATGACCGGCTCCGCGGCGTGCGGAGTGCTCTTGCCGCAGCTGCGCTGATCGAAGAGCACCACCCGATAGCGATCGGCGTCGAACCAGCGCCGGAAGCGAGGCGACGCACCGCTTCCCGGGCCTCCGTGCAGGACGACCGCGGGCTTTCCGTCGGGGTTGCCGGCGATGCTCCACGCAAGCCGGTGCCCGTCTCCGACGTCGAGCGTGCCCGCGTCGTAGGGCTCGGGGAGAGGGAAGGCCACGGCCGAGACCGTGCCAGATCTACCGTGGGCGCGCAGGCCCGGGTGGCGGAACTGGCAGACGCAGAGGGCTTAAACCCCTCGGCTCCCGATGGGGGCGTGCGGGTTCGATCCCCGCCCCGGGCACCGATCAGCGCTCATGCCTTGTGCTCGTGCGCTCGCTCATCGAGGCGTGCGAACGCCTCACGGGCGGCCCGCATCGCCTCGACCGCGCGGGGAACCCCGAGTACAGCGCGAGGTGCGTGATCGCCGCCTCGATCTCCTCCCTCGTCAGGCCGTGGCCGAGGCCGGCAGGCACATGGACGGCGAGCTCGGCGTGACGCGCCGAGCGCGACGAGGATCGCGATGACGACGAGCGACCTGTCACGACGCGCCAGCTCGTCGCGAGCCCAGATCTCGCCGAACGCCCATCGGTACGCGAGCACGCCGACGCCGCCGAGCGCGTCGGAGAGGTACGCGAGGTCGGTCGTGGTGTCGGTGCCGCCTCTGCCTCCCGAGACCACCTTGTAGACATCGGCACCGTCGCGGTCTCGTTCGGCATCCGACTTCGCGGCGGCCGGTGTGCGATCGCCGAGCGTCTCGACACTCTCTGCAGCGAGCAGCGCGGCGTCGACGCGACGGCTGGCGGCCATCGCGGCAGGGAAGCCCGCGTACGCGGCCACGGTCACGACGATCTCCTCGATCTCGACGCGAGTGAGCCCGTTGCGCAGCGCGACCCCAGTGTGCAGCTCGAGCTCCTCGTCTCGGGCCTGTGCCGCGAGCGTCGACACCACGATGAGCGACCGGTCGCGGCGAGAGAGCTCAGGCCGCGCCCACATCTCGCCGACCACGTCGAACGCGTAGGTGCCGAGCGCGCCGAGCCGTCTCGCGAGCGAGCCGGCGACCCGTTCGGGGTCGACCTCGGGCACGAACACGGCGAACGTCTCGGCCGCGCGGCGATGCCGCTCCTCGTATGTCGATGACTCGTAGGTCGATGACTCGTAGGTGATGGCTCAGCCATTGCGGTGACCCTAGGTTGTCGACGAGTGACGACGACGGGCGGAAGCCGGTTCCTCCGAGCAGTCGACAACATCCCTCGCGAGCGACTCGCAGAGCTCGTGAGCGCTGCGGCCTACGGCAGCGCGCTCGTGCTCGCCGCGCTCAGCGTGATCGGCGTGTCCGAGGTGTCGGTCGGTCACGGTGCAGAGCTCGTCGCGGGCGTCGGTGTCGCGACCTGGATCGCGCACCTCTTTGCCGAGGTGCTCGGCGAGCGCGTCAGGGCGCCGCAACCCGTCGGTTGGTCCAAGCTCAAGCGGGCCATGGCCGACGGCAGCCCGATCCTCGTGGCGAGCGTCCTTCCGGCACTCGTGCTGCTGCTCGGTCGTCTCGACGTGATGTCCCCGCGTGCGGCGCGGGCGCTCGCAATCGTCGTCGCGGTGCTGCAGCTTCTCGCCGTTGGGATGCTCGTCGCGCGGCGTGGCCGACGTCCCGAGGCGCAGGAAGTGGCTGTTCGCGGCGGCGACGCTCGCGATCGGGATCGTGGTCGTGACGCTGGCTGTCGTCCTCGGTCACTAGCCGGCGCGTACTCCGGACAGCGCAGCACGGGGTACGTCCAGAGGGTGACGAGTCGGCAGGGGTCACGGCCCTACCGTGACAGGCATGCAGCCGACCCCGCGCGCCACGGTGCTGCTCACCGCGCTCGGGGTCGGAGTGCTCCAGATCGTCGGCTCGATCGGCGCCGCGAACAACCAGCCTGATCGCAACGGCCTCGACGTGCTCGCCGTCGTCTTGCTGCTGATCGGGCCGATCGCCCTCGCCGTGCGCGACCGCTTCCCCCTGACCGCCATCGTCGCGTCGACCGCCGCGGCGGCCGTCTACATCGCGAACGGCTATCCGTATGGGCCGATCTTCTTCAGCATCGTCGTGGCCCTCTACAACGGGGTGCAGCTGCGAAGAAAGGCGACGTGGGTGCTCGCGGGCCTCGGGTACGTGTCGTTCCTCGTCGCGGAGGCGATCGACCCGCGTGCCGCCAACGGCCTGGGCTGGCTCCACCTCATGCTCGTCGCGGGATGGCTTCTGCTCGTGCTCACCGTGTCCGAGGTCGTACGGGTGCGCAAGGAGCAACGGGCCGAGCAGCAGCGCCTGGCCCGTGAAGCAAGGGAACGGGCGACGAGCGAGCAGCGGCTGCGTCTCGCTCAGGAGCTGCACGACGTGCTCGCGCACAACATCGCGCTGATCAACGTCCAGGCCAGCGTCGCCCTGCATCTGCTCGACGAGCATCCCGATCAGGCGCGACCCGCGCTCGCGACGATCAAGGAAGCGAGCCACGACGCGCTGAGCGAGCTGCGCACCGCGCTCGACGTGCTGCGCAACGCCGCCGATGTGCCTCGGCTGCCGGCGCCTCGCCTTGCGGACCTCGAAGAGCTCATCGACGGCGTGCGAGCCGGAGGTCTCGACGTGCACTTCGAGCGAGGCGCCACCGACGCGCTTCCGGCCGGAGTCGAGCTCGCCGCATACCGGATCGTGCAGGAGGCACTCACCAACGTGACCCGGCACGCGCACGCGCACTCGGTCGACGTGCGCGTGGCACGAGGCGACGATCTGTGCGTCGAGGTGCTCGACGACGGCGTCGGCGGCAATGCGACGCCCGGCAACGGCATCGCCGGCATGCGCGAACGGGCAGCCGCGCTCGGCGGCACCGTCGAGGCGGGACCGAGCGAGGGCGGAGGCTTCCGCGTCGTCGCCCACCTGCCGGTGCCGACGCGGCTGACGCGATGATCTCTGTCGTCCTCGCCGACGATCAGGCCCTCGTGCGGGCCGGCTTTCGCTCGTTGCTCGACGCCCAGCCCGACATCGTCGTGGTCGGCGAGGCAGACAACGGTGAGCAGGCCGTCGCGCTCGCCCGCGAGCACCGGCCCGACGTCGTGCTCATGGACATCCGCATGCCGGGGATGGACGGTCTCGCGGCCACCAAGCGCATCGTCGACGACTCACGCCTCGACGGCGTGCACGTCGTCATCCTCACGACGTTCGATCTCGACGAGTACGTGTTCGAAGCCATCCGCGCCGGCGCGAACGGGTTCCTCGTGAAGGACACCGAGCCGGCCGAGCTGCTGCGCGCCGTACGTGCGGTCGTCGCCGGCGATGCGCTCCTCTCGCCGCGGATCACGCGACGTCTCATCGAAGAGTTCGCGAGTCGGGCGAAGGCACCGGCGACTCATCCCCACCTCGACGCGCTCACCGAACGCGAACGCGAGGTCGTCGCGCTGGTGGGGGAGGGCCTCTCGAACGACGAGATCGCGGCACGGCTCGTCATCAGTGGTGCGACGGCAAAGACGCACGTGAGCCGAGCGATGATCAAGCTCGGCGCGCGCGACCGCGCCCAGCTCGTGGTGTTCGCCTACGAGAGCGGGCTCGTGCGCCCGGGGTGGCACGGGTGACGGTCGGCGTACCGCGCGGGGCGTAGGCCACGATCGCACTCAGGGCCGACGCCCGACGGGCGGTCGCGCCGGACCATGGGCCCATGTCCACATCAGCTGTCACGGTCACCGGCTTGACGAAGCGGTACGGCCGCCGAACCGCGGTCGACCGGCTCGACATCGACCTTCCCACGGGCGTCGTCGCCGGGTTCATCGGCCCGAACGGCGCCGGCAAGACCACGACCATGGCGATGCTGCTCGGTCTCGTTCGCCCCACGAGCGGCTCTGGATGGGTGCTCGGCGAGCCGCTCGACGATCCTGCGTCGTACCTCCCGCGTGTCGGCGCGCTCGTCGAGAGCCCCGCCTTCTATCCGTCTCTGTCGGGCGCCGAGAACCTCGCGCTCTTCGCCCGAGTGGCCGCGAAGGATCCGGCGGCGATCGAGCCCGTGCTCGCGACCGTTGGCCTCTCGGAGCGCGCCCGCGACCGCTACCGCACCTACTCGCTCGGGATGAAGCAGCGGCTCGGCATCGCTGCTGCACTGATCGGCGAGCCCGAGCTGCTGATCCTGGACGAGCCCGCGAACGGCCTCGATCCACAAGGCGTGCGCGACATCCGCGGCCTCGTCGGCAGCCTCGCGGGCACCGGCCGCACAGTCCTGGTGTCGTCGCACGATCTGAGCGAGCTCGAGCAGATCTGCGACTGGCTCGTGCTGATCGACGGCGGTCGATCGCTGTATCAGGGACCGACGCGCGGCCTGCTCGACGGAGCGGTACGCGGCATCGCCGTGGCGCCCGAGCGCGCGGCCGATGGCGACGGGCTGCGGCACGTGCTGGAGTGCCACGGATTCGAGCTCGAGCCTGGTGACGCCATCGTCGTCCCGGTCGATGGCCACGACGCCGCAGCGCTCGCTGCGTCGATCAACCGCGTCGCGTTCGACGCGGGCATCGTGCTCGCCGAGCTCAGCCATCGGCGCACCACGCTCGAAGACCGATATCTCGCCATGGCGGAAGGAGGCTCACGATGACCCGCGTCATCACTGCACAGCTCGGACGGTTCCTCCGTCTCCGCACCGCGATCGTCGTCGCGGTCGGCGCGTTGGCATTCGGACTGGTCGCGACCCTGTCGGTGTTCTCGTCGCCTACCGCGGCCACCACCATCGGACGTCGCGGAGGCGCCCCGCTCGCCGAGCTCACCGGCACCGGTGGCGGCACCGAGGCGTTTGCCATCGGTGCGTCGTTCGCCGGCTTCCTCGTGTTCGTCTCGGTGATCGCGCTCGTGGCATCCGAGTTCTCGGGCGGCACGTTCCGCGCACTCGTCATGCGCCAGCCTCATCGGCTCCGAGTGATCATCGGACTGCTCGCGGCGATCCTCATCGTCGCGGCCGGCATCGTCGCGGTCTGCGAAGTCGTCACGTTCCTGCTCGGACTCGTCGTCGCACCGGCGAACGGCATCTCGACAAGCGAGTGGTTCTCGGTCGCGAGCCTCGGGCAGGGCTTGCGCGACTACGCGACGGTGCTCGCGGGAGTGACGGGCTGGGCGATCTTCGGCACAACGCTCGCGGTGATCTTCCGATCGGTGCCGCTCGCGCTCGGCGTCGGCTTCGCGTGGGCCGGCCCGTTCGAGAACATCGTCGTCGACTCGTGGCACGCCGGGTTCCGCGTGTTCCCGGGGCAGGTGCTCGGCTCGCTCATCCGGGGAGGCACGGCCGACCTCGCGATGGGAAGAGCGATCGCGACAGCGCTCGTGTACACGGCCATCGCGGCGGGCGTGTGTCTCGCACTGGTTGCTCGACGCGATGTGACCTCCTGACTTCTGCCTCGAGACGCGCCTGTGCCCGGGGACCGAATCCCCGGGCACTGCGCGACGGGAGCATGGTGGGGGTCGAGGGGGCGATGTCCCGTCACAGCGGACCTGTCACCCGAACCGTCAGACCGAGGTGGCGTCGGCCGACGGAGTGTTCGACGACGGCGACTGTCCCATGTTCGGGCAGTTCTGGTTGTTCTGGTACGGCGCCGTCGATTGGCTCGGCGCGGTCGACGGGCTCGTGCTCGGGGTCGGGGTCGAGGTGGAGCCACTGTCTTGGGCCGAGGCGATCGAGGCGCCACCGACAGCGAGGATGCCGACGAGCGCTCCGGCTGCGATGAGCTGCTTGGGCTTCATGTGTCATCACCTCCTTCACGACTTCGGTACGTGCGGCCATCAGACCGCGGTCATGTCAGGGCGCCGTAAGCGCCGGCTGTGAACTTGGCGAGACTCGATAGACGGTGCCGGTCGCCCAGTCGGCCACCAGCAGCGCCCCGTCGGGCCCGACGAGGACCGCGACGGGGTTCTTCACACCCGTGAGCAGGGTCTTCGGCGCGCTCGTCGCTCCCGAGCCATCTGATGCGAGCGGCACCGTCAACACGAGGCCCTTTGCCCATTCCGCGACGATCGCCGCGGTGCCGACCCGGGTGCCGAGCTGGCCGGTGACGATGGCGACGTCGCTCACCGCTGCGTGCGGGTCGAGCTCTGCGATCGGAGATGGTGCGCCCTCGCAGACCTCGCCGCCCTGCCCGTAGCAGCCGGGGAAGTCCCAGTCCTGACCTCGTGGACGATCGAGAGCCAGTCGCCGGGGGTGGCCTCTCCGAGGTCGTCGCGCTGGTTCATGGTCACGTAGAGGGTGTCGGTGTCGGGGAAGTAGGCGAGCCCGACCGGCGCACGGATGCCGCTGGCGTCGACCCGCAGGTCGGTGCCGTCGGGCAGGAACGACAGGACCGCGGCCGAGTACTGCGACGTCGGCGTGCACGAGTCGCACGGAGCAGACACGCCGAGGCTGACGCGTCCGCTGTTCGACAAGGCGAGGCCATTGACCTCGCCGACTCCCTCAGGAAGGGCGACGACGCTGTGGTGGTCCTTGAACGTGGTGCCGTCGAACCCGGTGTACGCGTCGACGCCTCCGCTTCCGGCGACGTACAGGGTGTCGTCGATCCAGAGGAGGCCGAGCGGGGTGTGCGCGTCGGCGATGACCTTCCGCGGAGTCGAGCCGACCGCGTCCACGAGGTAGACGGCGTCGGTTCCGCTGTCGTCGTACGCGGCGGTCGCGACCCACAGGCGACCCTGGCTGTCGAACGCCATCGCAGCCGCGTTGGGCAGGCCTTGTGCGTACACCGAGGCCCCGAGCCCGGGCATGCCGTGCAGGTCCGCACCGATGGCGACGAGCCGTTGCGAGTCGTCGCTGCCGCACGCGGCGATCAGGATGACGAGGACGAGGAGCGCGAGTGCGCGCAGCGCGGGGCGCATGCGTCCCAGGCTGCGCTGCCAGTTCACGAACTCGCTGTGAGCTCCCTGGAAGGTGGCTGTGAACGCGCGCCGATCAGCCCACGAGGCGATCGATCTCGGACTTCACCTCGAGCACGGAGCTCGAGGTGGTCAGCGTGCGTCGACTTCGCGCATCGCCATCCGGTTGAACCCGAACGAGAGGTGACGCGAAGCCGAGCTCGAGGGCCTCGTCGACCAGCTGCTGCCAGCCCTCGCCGAGGTACACGCGCCCGTGGATCGGGAGCGTGTCGGGGTCGCGGCCCTCTTCCTGGGCGAGCTCGCGCAGGCGCTCCACCGCCGACCGGAGGTCGATCGGGTCGAGGCCGGGCAGCACGCAGGGGCATCCACCCGTCGGCCTTGGCGACGACGCGTCGCAGGGCAGCGTCGGATCCACCGGTGCCCATGTAGATCGGGATCAGTCCTTGCGGCCGCGGGTTGATCCCGACGCCGTCGAGGTGGTGGAACCGGCCGTCGAAGCTCGACCTCGGGCTCGGTCCAGAGCGCGCGCATGACGTCGATCTGCTCATCGAGCACGTCGGTACGGTGCGCGTAGTCGGCGCCGAGACCCTCGTACTCGGCGAAGTTCCATCCGACGCCGACAGCGACGCGGATGCGGCCGCCGCTCAGGAGGTGGATCGGTCGCGATCTGCTTCGCGGCCAGCGCCGCGGGTCGTTGCGGCAGCACGAGCACGCTCGTGACGAACTCGAGTCGCTGTCGTGACCGCGGCGAGGTGGCCGAACAGGACGAGGATCTCGTGGAAGGTGTGGGCCGTGGTGTACGGCGGTCCCGGGAAGCTGCCGAACGGACCGGGCCCGAGGCGTTCGGGAGTCGCGCCGAGGATGTGGTCGTAGGCCATGAGGTGCGTGAACCCCGCCTCGTCGGCTGTGCGAGCCCAGTCTCGAATCGCATCGGGATCGGTTCCGCTGTCTGCCTGCGAGAAGATCACGCCGAGGTCCATCCACCTACCATCGCATGATGGACCCGTTCTCGCTGGAAGGGCGCACCGCTGTCGTCACCGGCGCGTCACGCGGCATCGGCGCCGCGACCGCACGCGCGCTCGATCGTGCGGGAGCACGCGTCGCACTCGTCGCCCGCGATGCCGTCGCGCTCTCGGCGCTTGCCGGCGAGCTCGCGCATGACCCGGTCGTGCTGCCCTGCGACCTCGCGCAAGTCGAGGCGCCGACCGCGCTCGGCCGCGCGGTGCTCGACGCGTTCGGATCGATCGACGTGGTCGTGAACAACGCCGCGATCGCGGCGCGCCTGCCCACCACCGACCTCGACGCTGCGCTCATCGACGACATGTACGCGGTGAACGTGCGCGCCCCGCTGCTGCTGGTCGCCGCGCTCATCCCGGCGATGATCGAGCGCGGCTCCGGGTCGATCATCAACCTGTCGTCGGTCTCGGGCGTCGTCGGCACTCCGCGCCGCGCGGCATACGCCGCGACCAAAGGCGCGATCGATGCGGCCACGCGGTCGCTCGCGATGGAGCTCGGCCCGCACGGCATCAGGGTGAACTCCGTCGCGCCGGGCGTCGTCGACACCGACCTCTGGGCCCGCAACAAGGCGATTCCCGGCGTGATCGAGGGGATCGACGCGCAAACGGCGTTGCGCCGCTGGTCGCAACCCGACGACATCGCCGACGTCATCGTGTTCCTCGCCAGCGACGCCGCGCGCTTCGTCACCGGCGAGACGATCTCGGCCGACGGCGGCATGGCCCGCACCCTCGACCTCTACGGTGGCGCCGTCTGACCGCGGCCGGAATTCTTGGTGTTTCTCAGTCTCGGCGCTGCGATCTCACCAAGAGAACCTGCCCCCGGGGAGAGATGCGGTACCCGACCGTCAGGCTCTCGGTGAGGCCGAGCGCCTTGAGCTTGCGGACGTCGCGCTTGAACACGAGCGTCTCGAGGCCGAGGGATGCCGCGAGGTCGGGTGCGCGCACGCCCGGATGCTCGGAGATGAGGGTGAGCGTGATCTGCGTCCACGGGCCGCGGGTGCTCGCTTTGTCGAGCCGCGCGAGCTTCGCCTCGATCGTGGCGAGCTCGTCTTCGCTGAGCGCGTCGTGCGATCGCAGTGCGATCCGCTCGTCTTCGCCGTCCCAGTGCAGCGCGATCCGGTAGGTCTCGCCGTCACCGCCCTTGGCCAGCTCGGCGCGCAACATGTCGAGCGAGTCGAACCCGGCTCGGCGGGCGTCGGCCTTCGTCAGCTTCGACTCGTCGACGACGCGGACGTCGTCGACCATCAGGTAGCCACCCGCGAACCGCATGCGCCTCCCGGCCACTGCGTTCGGTCGCGTCCAACGGCGAAAGGCAAGCGTGATCGTGCCGTCGGTCAGGCCCGCCCAATGGTCCTTCCGGAAGAGCAAGGTGCAGCGTCAGGGTTCGATGACGACGGCCTGCTCGGGGCAGTTGAGCTCGGCGAGCCGCGCCGATTCCTCCAGGCCCGGAGGCACCGCGCCGTCGCCGAGCACCACAGAGTTTCCGTAGTCGTCCGACTCGAACAGCTCGGGGGCCAACGAGTAGCACCGACCGTGGCCCTGGCACTTCTCGTTGATGACACGAACCTTCATGACGGGAAGACCACGGGCAGCTGACGAGGACCGCGCACCTGACCGCCCGCCCACGTGACCTCGGCGCCGTCGGCGAGGCGGAAGTCGGGGATCCGCGCGAGCCACTCCTCGAGCGCGACCCGCAGCTCCATGCGGGCAAGGTTCGAGCCCGCACAGCGATGGATGCCGACACCGAACGCGACGTGGCGGTTGACCGCGCGGTCGATGATCACCTTGTCGGCGTCGGGGAACGCTTCGGGATCGCGGTTCGCGGCCGGGAAGCTGAGCAGGATTCGCTCGCCGGCGTGCATGCACGCACCGTTGACTTCGGTGTCGTCGTTCACGATCCGCGCCATGGTGACGGGGGAGTACGCCCGCAACAGCTCTTCGATCGCGGTCGGGATGAGCTCGGGTTCCCGAGCGAGCCGTTGCCGGTCGTCCGGATTGGTGGCGAGGTGCCACAGCGACGAGCCGATGCTCGACCAGGTCGTGTCGATGCCGGCGATGAGGAGGAGTCCGAGCGTGCCGAGGATGTGCACGTCCGACACGGGCTCGCCTTCGACCTCGGCCGCCAGCAGCTCGCTGATGAGGTCGTCACGAGGATTCGTCTTGCGGTCGGCCAGCTCCGCGGCGAAGAAGCCGATCAGCTCGTTGCGCGACTTCTCGCGCAACACCGGATCTTGCAGCCCGAGCTCGAGCACGCCGCGCACCCATGTCGTGAACTGATCGGACATCGACTCGTCGATGCCGAGCATCTGCGCGATGACCCGCACCGGGATCTGCTGCGCGTAGCCCTCGGCGGCGTCGGCGTGGCCGAGCGAGACGAAACCGTCGATCAGCGTACGGCAGAGCTCTCGGGTGTAGGGCTCGTACTTCGCCACCGACTTGGGCGAGAAGCCGGGGAGGATCAGCCGGCGCGCCCAGAGGTGCTCGGGTGGGTCGCTGCTGATCGGCGGTGCCTTGATCTCGGCTGCCGCGCTGCCGACCGAGTAGCCGCGGGGCGCCACTGTGATCTCGCGAGACGAGAATCGATCGACGTCGTGGGCGATCGCGACGACGTCCTCGTAGCGCGTCGGCATCCACGAGCCGCCCCACCGTTCCGTGTGGGCCACGGGACACTCACCGCGGAGCTCATCCCAGACCGGCGCCGGATCTCTGACGTAGTCGGGATCGAAGATGTCGTAGTCCGCCGTCCAGTCGACCACCGGTTCAGTCGTCATGGACCAACCGTACGCCCTTGCCGTCAGTCCGTCCTGCGGGCACGCGCCGCGGCGAGGTCGGCCACGTCGTTGAGATCGAGCCCTGCGACGGCGCCGATGACGATCGCCGCTGGCGCCTCGATCTCCGCCTCACCCAGCTCGCCGAGCGTCGTGCGCACGACCTGCTGCTCGGGCCGCGTGCCGAAGCGCACCGCGGTCACCGGCGTCTCGGGACGAAGGCCGCCGGCGATGAGGCGGCTCGCGATCGCAGCGCGCTCGGCCACGCCCATGAGCACGACGATCGTGCCGCCCACGCGGGCCAACGCCTCCCAGTCGGTCTCGTCTTCGTCGCCGAAGCGACGATGGCCGGTGACGACGGTGACGCTCGCCGACATGCCGCGTTGCGTGACGGGCACGCCCGCGGCGGCAGGCGCGGCGAACGCGGAGGTGATGCCTGGCACCACCTCGAACGGCACGCCCGCAGCCCGCAAGGCCAGGGCCTCCTCGCCGCCCCGGCCGAACAGGAACGGGTCGCCACCCTTCAGCCGCACGACGCACGTGTGCTTCTGAGCGAGCTGGATCAGGAGGTCGTTGATGAGCTCCTGAGGGACGGGACGTCCGGGTCGCTTGCCGACGTCGATGCGCTCTACGTGCCGAGGCACGAGCGCGAGCACCTCGGTGTCCGCGAGCGCGTCGTGCACGACGACGTCCGCGGCCGCGAGCAGCCGCGCCGCGCGCAGGGTGAGCAGCTCGGGATCGCCCGGCCCCGCGCCGACGAGGTGCACGGTGCCGACCGGTTCTGCGTTGGCGGCGAGCTCGTCGATGCGCGCTCGCCAGTCGAGCCCCTCGGTCGTCGCGCCTGCCTCGTGGAGCGCACGGCGTTCCGCAGCGAGCGTCTCGGCGATCTCGCCGACGCCGATCGGCAAGGCGTCGCGCACGCGATCTCGCAGCCATGCGGCGAACGCGGGGCTCTGCCCATCGGTCGCGACGGCGACCGTCACCGCTCCGTCACGATGAACAGCCGGGAGCGTGAACGAGCAGTGGTCGATGTCGTCGGCCGAGTTCACCCAGACGCCAGCACGCTTCGGCATCGTCGTACACACGCGGCGTTCACGGCGGGATCGTCGGTGGCGGTGATCACGAGGCGGAAGCCGCTGACGTCGCCGGCTCGATAGGGCCGACGCTCCATCGGTGACTCGCCGAGCGCATCGATCCGCGGGTCGACCTCAGGCGCGATCACGGTCACATCGGCGCCGGCACGCCACGAGCCCTTCGACCTTGCGCAGCGCGACTCGGCCGCCGCCGACGACGAGGCACCGCCGTCCCGCGACCTGCAGCATCACCGGGTACATCGTCATGACGCGCCGAGCCCGCGACGCCGGCGCACGTGGCGCTCGAGGCTCGAGAAGAAGATCGCGTCGACGAGCACGCCGAGCACGAGGATGAGGAGCATCACGGAGATGAGCCCCGCCGAGTCGGCGAACTCACGCTCGAACTGCAGGCGAGAGCCGATCGACGGCTGGTTGGCGATGATCACGAGCAGCTCACCGGCCATGAGGCTGCGCCAGGCAAACGCCCAGCCCTGCTTGAGACCGGTGAGGAACGAGGGCAGCGCGGCCGGAAGGATCACGAATCGGTACGCCGTGAGGCCCCGCGCCCCGAGCACCCGACCGGCGCGCGTGAAGAGAGGTGGCACCTGGTCGATGCCGCTGATGAGCCCGTTGGCGATCGAGGGTGCGGCACCGATCACTACGACGAAGAGGATCGCTCCCTCGCTCAGCCGGAAGAGCAGCAGGGCGAGCGGGAACCACGCGATCGAGGGCATGGTCTGCAGGCCCGTGATCAAGGAGCCAACGGCGGTGCGGAGGGAGCGGAAGCGCGAGACCGCGAGCCCGATCACGACTCCGACGAAGACCGCGAGCGCGAAGCCCACTGCGGCGCGCCGCAAGGTCGTCGCGATCGCCTTCCACGTGTCGGCCTCGCCCAGGTCGGACCAGAACCGAGAGAGCACGGTCATCGGGCCGGGAAGCACGTAGGTCGGGCGCCACCCACTCCACACGACGACCTGCCATGCGAAGAGCGCGAGCGCGATCGCCGCGACCTTCGGCCAGGTGACGCGCCACACGCGGACCGCGAGAGAAGCGGCCGGGCGCGTCGACTGCTCGAGCGCGTCGAGCCCCGCGAGCTCGGACGCGAGCCGAGCGTCGTTCAGCTGTGAGCTCTCAAGCGCCGTGGCCATGGCGGGCCACCTCCCGGCGCAGCTGCTCGGTCACCTTCGTGGCGAGCGTCGTGACGCCGCTGTCCTCGATGCGCCGGGGACGCGGGAGGTCGACGGCGAAGTCTGCAGCGAGCCGACCGGGCCGGCTGGCGAGCAGCACGATGCGATCGCCGAGCCGCGCCGCCTCGCGCACGTTGTGGGTCACGAACACGATGGTGAGGCCTGTCTGCTGCCACACCCCTTCGAGCTCCTCGTGGAGGAGGTCGCGCGTGATCGCGTCGAGCGCGCCGAACGGTTCGTCCATCAAGAGGACGTCGGCGTCCTGGGCGAGAGCGCGCGCCAGAGCGACGCGCTGGCGCATGCCGCCGGAGAGCTCGTGCGGGCGCTTGCTCGCGAACCCGCCGAGGTGCACGCGGTCGAGCAGCTCGAGTGCGCGTGCGCGCCGCTGGGACTTGCGGACACCGCGGAGCCGCAGCGCGAGCTCGACGTTGCCGGCGGCAGTGAGCCACGGGAACAGCGCGGACTCCTGGAACATGAGCGCGCTGCGACCGGTGACCTCGATCGTGCCTGCCGAGGGTTCGTCGAGCCCGGCGATGAGGTTGAGGACCGTCGTCTTGCCGCACCCTGACGCGCCGACGATGCAGGTGAACGAGCCCTTCTCGACGTCGAGGGTCAGCGCGTCGAGCGCAGCGACGCTCGCCCTTCCCGAGCCGTAGACCTTGGTGACCCCGTCGAGCCGCACCGCCGCGACCGGAGCGACGGCGCGAGCGCTGAGGGCAGCGGCCGGCGTGGTCAGCGGAGCGGGGGCGATCGCAGTGTCAGGCGCCATCAGCGGGGGCGGGCCTTTCGCATGTTTCAAAGACTAGGTTATATTTCCGATCAGTTAAGTCGGGATTAGACCACGCCGATCAAGGGACGTCCAGATGAACGCCCAAAGCACCGTGTCACGGGAGGTCCTCCCCGACGCGCGCGCCCTTGGATCGGCCCGAACTGTGTGGCTCACCGGCCTTCCGTCGGCGGGAAAGACCACCGTGGCTCGGGCGCTGGCGGCCCGACTCGCGGCCGCCGGCAGGCAGGTCGAGGTGCTCGACGGCGACGAGGCCCGCAAGGTCCTGACCGCCGGGCTCGGCTTCAGCCGCGCCGAGCGCGACGAGAACGTGCGCCGCATCGGGTACGTCGCCGATCTGCTCAGTCGCAACGGCGTGGACGTGGTGTGTGCGGTGATCTCACCGTTCCGCGACGCCCGCGACGAGGTGCGGGCGCGGCACGTCGAGAGCACCCCGGAGGCGCCCGACCGGTTCGTCGAGGTGTGGGTGTCGACTCCGGTGGACGTCTGTGCCGAGCGTGACGTCAAGGGCCTCTACGCCCGTCAGCGCGCGGGCGAGATCACGGGTCTCACGGGCGTCGACGACCCCTACGAGGCTCCGCACGCGGCCGACCTCGAGCTGCGCACCGACCAGCTCGACCTCGACGAGTGCGTCGACCGCATCGTGGCGGTGCTCGCGCACTCCGCCTGCGGCGGAGGGACGTCATGACGACGGCGACGCTCACCGACGCGGATCTCGCCACGATCTCGTCGAACCTCGAGTCGGCGCCGGCATCCGAGATCGTCGCTTGGGCCGTCGACACGTTCGGCGACGGCTTGTGCCTCGCCGCATCGATGGCCGACGCCGTGCTGATCGACGTGGCGACGCGTGTGCATCCGAGCATCGAGGTCGTCTTCCTCGACACGCAGTACCACTTCCCCGAGACGCTCGCGACTGCCGACCGGGTGAAGAAGCGCTACAAGCTCGAGCTCCGCGTCCTCACGCCCGATCGTGATCCTGACGACCTGTGGCGCACCGACACCGACGCGTGCTGCGATGCGCGCAAGGTGCAGCCGATGGCGAAGCATCTCGCGACTCGCACCGCGTGGATGAGTGGCCTGCGGAGGGCCGAGAGCGACTCACGCCGCGACGCCGCGATCGTCTCGCACGACAGCCGCGGGCTCGTGAAGATCAACCCTCTCGCGACCTGGAGCGACGCGCAGGTCGACGCGTACATCGCCGAGCACGACGTGCCGGTCAACCCGCTGCTGTTCGACGGCTACCCGTCGATCGGATGCTGGCCGTGCACGCGTCGCGTCGAAGCCGGAGAAGACGCTCGTGCCGGTCGCTGGGCCGGCTCGTCCAAGACCGAATGTGGGTTGAACACATGACTCTGACCGAGGCCTCTCCGACCACGATCGCTCCCGCGGCTGCGCTCGATCACCTCGACGCGCTCGAGTCGCACGCGATCTTCATCATCCGCGAGGTCGCAGCCGAGCTGCGCAACCCCGTCGTGCTGTTCTCGGGCGGCAAGGACTCGGTCGTCGTCCTCCACCTGGTCGCGAAGGCGCTCGCGCCCGCGCCGTTCCCGTTCGCGGTGATGCACGTCGACACTGGCCACAACTTCCAAGAGGTCCTCGACTTCCGCGACCTCGTCGTGAGCAAGCTCGGTGCGCGCCTGGTCGTCGCGTCGGTGCAGCAGTCGATCGACCGCGGCCGCTGCGCCGATCCCGGTGCTGGCGCCTCCCGAAACCGGCTGCAGTCGGTGTCGCTGCTCGACGCCATCGCCGAGCACGGGTTCGACGCCTGCTTCGGCGGCGCTCGTCGGGACGAAGACAAGGCCCGCGCGAAGGAGCGCATCTTCTCGTTCCGTGACGAGTTCGGGCAGTGGGATCCTCGCAACCAGCGCCCTGAGCTGTGGCACCTGTACAACGGTCGAGTGCGGCCGGGCGAGCACGTGCGCGCCTTCCCGATCAGTGACTGGACCGAGCTCGACGTGTGGCGGTACATCGAGCGCGAGAACCTCGATCTGCCCTCGATCTACTTCGCTCACGAGCGTGAGGTCGTCGCCCGGGACGGCATGTTCCTCGCGGTGAACGAGTGGGTGCAGCCGCGCGGCAACGAGCAGGCCGAGGTGCGAACGGTCCGCTATCGCACGGTGGGTGACGCGAGCTGCACCGGTGCGGTCGCGTCCGATGCACGCAGCGTCGCCGAGGTCATCGACGAGATCTCGGCGAGCCGCATCACCGAACGGGGCGCGACTCGCGCCGACGATCGCTTCTCCGACGCGGCGATGGAGGATCGCAAGCGCGAGGGCTACTTCTGATGACTGCGGTGGGCGCAGAGCCGCGCCAGCTGTTGCGGTTCGCGACCATCGGATCGGTCGACGACGGCAAGAGCACGCTGATCGGGCGGCTCCTCTACGACGCGAAGGGCTTGTTCGACGACCAGGTCGACGCGGTCGCGGCGACGACGCAGCGCCGTGGGCAAGAAGGCCTCGACCTCTCCCTCGTCACCGACGGGCTTGCGGGCCGAACGCGAGCAGGGGATCACGATCGACGTCGCGTACCGGTACTTCGCGACACCGACGCGCTCGTTCATCATCGGCGACAACCCCGGCCACGCGCAGTACACGCGCAACATGGCGACTGGCGCCTCCACTGCGGACCTCGCCGTTGTGCTCGTCGACGCTCGCACCGGGTTGCTCGAGCAGACCCGCCGCCACCTCGCCGTCGCGGCGACGCTCGGCATCCGCCACCTGGTGCTCGCGGTCAACAAGATGGACCTCGTCGACTGGTCGGAGGAGATCTTCGACTCGGTCGTGACCGATGTCAGCGCGTATGCCGCGCGGCTCGGCGTCGACGACCTCACGCCGATCCCGCTCTCGGCTCTGCTCGGCGACAACGTGGTCGACCGCTCGACGACCTGCCCTTGGTACGAGGGGCCGACGTTGCTCGAGCACCTCGAGCAGGTCGAGGTCACGACGATCGACGACGGTGGCACGGGCGCACGGGTCGCAGTGCAGCTCGTGATCCGCACGACTCATGACGGCCGTCCCGTTCGTCGGTACGCCGGGATCGTCACGGGCGCGCCGCTGCGGCCTGGTGACGAGGTGCTCGTGCTTCCCGGCGGCAGCCGCACGACGGTCGAGGCGGTCGAGACGGCCGACGGGCCACTCGACGTCGCCGTGCCCGGCCGCTCGGTGACCGTGCGACTCGCCGACGACGTCGACGTGACTCGCGGGGACGTGATCGCCGTAGCCGACGGTGCGCCCCAGGTCGTGCGCGAGCTCGAGGCGACGGTGTGCTGGTTCGCCGCTAGCCCGCTCACTTCGGGAGGGCGCTACGTGGTGAAGCAGGGCACCCGCAGCGAGCGGATCGTGGTCCGCGGGTTGCTGGGCCGCCTCGACCTCGACACGCTCGATGCCGTCGAGGCAGATCGTCTCGAGGTCAACGACATCGGCATCGTGCGCTTTGCGACCGCGGGGCCGCTCGTGGTCGACGCCTACGCGGCGAACCGGTTCACGGGCAGCTTCGTGCTGATCGACGAAGCCACGAACGCGACCCTCGGCGCCGGGATGGTGCGCTCGGCCTGATCGGCCCTGGTGCCTGGAGTGTTCACGCTCGGGGCATTATCCCGCGCTCCAGCGTGAACACTCGAGCTCAGCGTCGCCGAAGTACCAAGTCTGGACTTAGGAGGTTAGACTTGGGATATGCCTGAGACCGACGTCGACGTCGACATCGAGCAGCTTGCCGACGAGCTGCGGGTGAGCATCGGGTTCATCACCCGCCGGCTGCGTCAGGTGCAGGCCGATGGCGATCTCTCGCTCCCCGAGACCACCGCGCTCGCTCGACTCGACCGAGGCGGCCCCACCACGGTCACCGCGCTCGCCAAGCGCGAGCTGGTCAGCGCTCAGTCGATGGGCGCGACGATCGCCGGCCTCGAATCGAGAGGCCTCGTGAAGCGCAAGCCCGATCCGGACGACGGGCGGCAGTCTGTCATCGCTCTCACCAAGGCGGGCCTGGCCGAGCTCTTGAACAAGCGCAACGCGCGCACCGAGCTCATCGCCCGCGCGCTCGCGAGCGAGCTCACGCCGGCTGAGGTCCGCCGCCTCGCCGCCGCCGTGCCCCTCATCGAACGCGTGGCCCAGAAGATCTGATGGAGGCCGACGTCCTCGCACCGCAGGCGAGCTTCTTCCGGCGCACGTTCGCGTCGCTGCACTTCCGCAACTTCCGGCTGTTCTTCTTCGGTCAGATCGTGTCGAACTCGGGCAACTGGCTCACGATGGTCGCGCTGGTGCTGCTCGTGCTCGATCGCACCGGCAGCGGCGTCGCGGTGGGCCTGCTCTCGGCGTGCCAGTTCGGGCCGATCCTGCTGTTCTCGGCGTGGGGCGGTGTGCTCGTCGATCGCTTCAACAAGCGCAAGCTCCTCTACATCACACAGTCGCTCGAGATGGCGCAGTCGTTCGTGCTCGCGGGTCTCGCGTTCATGCACGACGCGCCGCTGATCCTCTTCTACCTCACAGCCATCGCGGGGGGCTGCTTCCTCGCGATCGACAACCCGGTGCGGCGGTCGATGGTGAACGAGATGGTGCCGGCCGACGACGTGCCGAACGCCGTGACGCTGTACAGCGCAATGATCAACATCTCGCGGATCGTGGGTCCGCTCATCGCGGGCGTGCTGGTGGTCAGCGTCGGCTACGGATGGTGCTTCACGATCGACGCGCTGTCGTACACGACGGTGCTCGTCTCGCTCTCGATGATGCGAGCGTCAGAGCTGCGCCAGCTGCCCACCACACCGCGCGCGCCCGGGCAGATCCGGGCCGGTCTGCGCTACATCCTCACCGTGCCCGACCTTTGGATCCCGTTCACGATGCTGCTCATCATCGGGACGATCAGCTACAACTTCTCGGTCGTCCTTCCGCTGTTCATCGTGAAGGGCCTGCACGAGAACAAGGCCGCCTACACCTATGTGTACGCGGCGTTCAGTACCGGCGGTCTGATGGGCGCGCTGCTCGTCGCCCGCCGATCGACGGTCGTGATCCGCACGGTCGCGATGGGCGCGGTGGGACTGGGTGTCACGATGCTCGTGCTCTCGGCCTCCCCGAACGTCATGTTTGCCGTCGTCGTCGCCCTCGCGGTCGGCGCATCGAGCGTCGCCTACATGACCGCGACGACCTCGATCGCTCAGCTGCGCACGAGCCGGGACATGATCGGCCGCGTGCTGTCGATCCAGACGGTCCTGCTGATCGGCACGACGCCCATCGGCGGCCCGATCCTCGGCGCGCTCGCCGATTCCGTCGGTCCGCGCTTCCCGATCTTCATCGGCGGGATCGGGGCTCTTGTCGCGGCTGCGTTCGGGGTGCTCACCGCGCGCCGCGTCGCTCGCGATGGAGAGACGCTGGGACCTCAGCAGCCCGGACGTCGTCGCAGCGACCTCGTCGTCAGCCTGAGGCGAGGTAGGCGTTCGACGCCGCCTCGAACGCGGACGCAGCGGCGTTCGCAGCGGCAACGTCCTTGGCCGTCACCGCGTTCTGCATCGCCGTGAGCGCGTCGGTCATGGTCTGCCACGTCT
Organism: uncultured Acidimicrobiales bacterium; assembly: GCA_963726495.1. GTDB lineage: Bacteria > Actinomycetota > Acidimicrobiia > Acidimicrobiales > DATKAS01 > DATKAS01. Next base: position 304,591 of record CAVSCP010000005.1, on the reverse strand, counting down.
GCGGGTTCTTCTTCTGGATCGTGCCGTCGTAGACGTCCCAGTCGGCGAACACCTTCTGGTAGGCGTCGGGCGTCGCCTGGCCCTTCGCGAGTGCGGCCGCGAGGAACTTCATCTGCACCGCGGTCTGGAAGAGGCTGGCGACGGCCTGCGCGTCGGGCACGGTCGGGTTGATCGTGGTTGTCGTCGTCGCCTCGGTCGTCACCGCGCCAGTCGTGTTCGAGCCACCGCCCGAACCACTGTCCGAGCTGCCGCTCGCGCCGCCGCTCGTGTCGCCCGAACCGCCGCTCGACGCCACCGACGTGCCGGCGCCGCCGGTGGAGGCGCTGCTGCCCGAATCGTCGCCGCACGCGGCGAGGACGAGCAGCGTGGCGGCCATGAGTGCGGCGGCAAGCGGTCGGAAAAGAGGCATATCGCGTCGTACCCGTTGCATGCCAAAAGGGATACACGATGCAGCCGGCATGTCACCCGCGGGCGCTGGTCGTTCGTCTCTTAGGGTCAGTGCCAGTGAGTGGGGACTCCGAGGAGGGCGATCGCGTCGTCGCGCGCCTCTTTCGCGCCCACGCCACCGAGCTCGTCCGCATGGCCAGGCTCTTCGTGGTGGACCGGAACGCGGCCGAAGACCTCGTCCAGGAAGCGTTCATCAGGCTGAGCCGGTCGCTCGGTCGAGTGAGCGACGAGACCAAGCACGTCGCGTATCTGCGCTCGATCGTGCTGAACCTCGCCCGTGACCACAACCGCCGAGGCCTCGTCTCGATGCGGCACCAGGCGCCCACGAACGACCTCGATCCGAAGTCGGTCGAGGACCACCTCGTCGGACGCGAGGACCAACGCGCGCTTCTCGACGCGCTGGGCTCGCTGCCGGTCCGCCAGCGTGACTGCCTGACGCTCCGCTACCTCCTCGATCTCGGCGTGCCCGAGATCGCCGCCACCCTCGAGGTGTCACCGAACTCGGTGAAGACCCATCTGCAGCGCGGCCTCGCCTCGCTCGAGCAGCGACTGGAGGCCCATCGATGAGCACGCTCGAAGACCGCCTCCGCGATGCGCTCCAGGCCGGCGCGGAGGCCGTCGAGCCCGCTCCCGATCTGTTCGCGCGCGTGCAGCGCAGCGTCGCCGAAGACCGCCGCCGTCGCCGGTGGCGCACCCGAATCGCACTGATCTCCGGCGGCGTGCTCGCCGTGCTCGCCGCCCTCGTCTTGCTCACGACCGAACATCGAAATGGAGAAGCACACATGGACTGGTGGATCTTCGAGGTGCTCGTCACCGCGGTGCTGATCGCGATCGCGGTCATCCTCGGCCCCTTCATCAAGCGATTCGGACGGAGCTACGCCGCCGAGGTGTTCCGGTCGAACCCGACCACGGGCAAGAGCTTCATCGTGCTCACCGATGTCGCGTACTACCTGATCTTCAGCGCGTACATCCTCTTCACCGCGCAGTTCGATCCGCCGCGCGACTGGGGCGACACCGTCACCGCGGGGCAAGTGCAGTACGGCTTGGCGCGCATCGGAGGGATCCTCCTGATCATCGGCGTGCTGCACGGGATCAACCTGCTGATCCTGCCGATCATCGGCCGGCTCCTCACGCTCGAACCGGCGGCTCGACCAGCAGATGAGGGAAGCGGCGGCCCGCGATGAACAAGACCTGTGACCACTGACACCGCTCGCCCTGTCACCCGCGCAGTCGGCTCGTCCGTCTGCAACTCGTGCACAACATCACCGATCGTCTCAGCCGTCCTCAGCTCGTCCTCGCCGGAGTGGGCCTCGGCCTCACGTGGGGCGTGCTCGCCCGCCTTTGGATGCGGCTGATCTCGGACAACCCCGAGTTCACCTGGGGCGGCACGATGTACATCCTCATCGCCGCGATGATCCTCGGCCTCGGCGTCGGAGGCGCCGCGGCCGGGCGGCGATCGCCGCGCCGTTGGGCCCGCCGGGTCACGCGCGTGCTCGGCGGCATCTCGCTGATCTTCCTCAGCGGCGCGGCCGGGCATGATCATGGTCGCGTCGGTGATCCCCGCCACGCTCGCCGTGTTCGAGCGGCGCTGGTGGAAGCCGGTGCGCGTCGCGCTGTTCGCGCTGAGCTTGCTGCCGCTTCGGGTCGCCAGGACCGAGATCGAGAAGGCGGGCGGCACGATCAAGGTCACCATCGCGACGGCGATCTACCTCGCCCTCGCGTCGGTGGTCGTCATCGCGTGGGGTTCGGTCGTGGGGTCGCGCCGCTCACGGGCTGTTGGCCTCGAGCCCGAACGCCGACCGGATCGCGTCAGCGGCGTTGTTGACAGCGGTCTCGAACTCATCGGCTGACACCTTGTCCAACGCGGCCTGACGCACCTCGGCGATCGCATCCTGCGCGTCGGCGCGAGCCTTCGGCGAGACCCATGGCGCGTCGTCGAAGGCGTTCGTCGTGCTCGGCTTGCAGGTCGTCGAGCGGCGCGATGACGCCTGCCTGCACGGTGTCCTCGCCGCTGCCGTTGATGGCCTGCTGGTACTCGATCGGGAGCCGTTGGAGCTGCACGGCGATGTCGGCGGCCTGCTGCTGTGCGTCGTGCACCGCGGACGACACCGAGGGAGCGCTCTGCTTGCCGACCAGCCACCCGAGTGCGATCCCGACGAACAGAGCGGCGACCGCCACGAGGGCGGCGTTCCGCCGGCGACGGGCGATGGGGATGTAGCGCGCCACGCGTCAGCTCCGCCCGACGATGAACGTCTGCTCGCGCGACTCGTCGACCACGGCTTCGGCCGAAGCGACGACGTCACCGGACGACAGCTCCATCAGATGGGCGCCGTCGATCACCCACACCGACGGCTTCAGCGTCACCGGGCCTCGGTACTTCGTGAGCTTGTCGACGAGCGCCGCCACCTCGTCGGGCCCGTTCGCGACTGCACCGGTGATGTCGGCCGCGGGGTCGCCGAACCGATCGAGCACCACGACCTTCGTCGGCTGCACGGCGAGCCAGAACGAACCGGCGGTGCGGACGTCGCCTCCGCCGAGCGGCGCGGCGGCCGCGCGGACCTCGTCCTCTGTCGCCGCGGGGCGTCCGGGACGCGCTCCCGCCTGCAGCCCGATCGCCCCGGTCGCGACCGCGCGCACGGTGCCCTTGTCGGGCTGCTCCTCGATGAGCACCTCGACCGAGGTCGGCGCTGCACCCGCGGCGACCACCTCGTTCTCGACCTCCGCCGCGAGCTGGCGTGCGACGCTGCGGGATCGAACTCGTGCAGCGTGCGCTCGCGCTCGGCTCTGATGAGCGACAGCGCGTCGCCGATCGACGAGATGACCTCGGCGCGATCGGGCACCACGCACTCGTAACCCATCATCTGCCGCGACGTGCCGGCCGAGCCCTCCGGCACCGCCGCCGACCGCGACGACGACGCCCTGCTTGATCCGGCTCGACGTGGCGACGGTGTTCACCAGCTCGCAGACCGCCTCGCCGCCGGCCCACGAGCATCCGCCTCGCGAGCTCGTCACCGTCGAGGCCGACGTGCTGCGCCCGCGAGGTCGAGCGCGAGGCGAGCACCGCTCCGGGTCGGCCCAGCAGTAGTCGTCCTGCTCGGGGATCGACAGCGCGTTCGCCGCGCAGGTGAGCGTGATCGCGCACCGGGTGCCGTCGGCCAGCTCGAGCACGACGTAGTCGTCGGGGTCGCCGCTGCGAGGGGCGATCGTCGACCGGCCGTCGCGCCGTCGAGGCGCGACGCGTCGGTGAAGCACGCGTAGGGAAGTCCGGCGATGTGCGCGGAGCGGGGCCCGACGCCCCAGACCTTCCGCCGCGTCGACGCGCGCGAGCATCGATCCGCCGGCGACGCCGATCACGCGCACGTCGACGGCGCGGAGCGCGGTCGCGTGCGACGCCACCGTGACGTACGAGAGCGACGGGCGGCCGAGCTTCACGCCGGCGACGTTCGTCGACGTGCCGCCGACCTCGACGACGATGCCGTCGCGCACGCCGCGTGTAGCGCAGCGCCCCGGCGACCGACGCCGCAGGGCCCGAGTACAGCGTGCGCGCCGGCGCGGCCTTGAACCCGGCGAGGTCGGTCGCGCCGCCGTCGCCCCGCATGACCATGATCGGCGCGTCGATGCCCGCCGCGTTCACGCCCTCCTCGACGTAGCTCGCGGTGCGCAGCGCGATCGGCATGATCGACGCGTTCACCGCGGCGGTGACGGCGCGCAGCTCGAGGCCGTACAGGCCAGAGAGGTCGGTCGACGCGCACGACGGCAGGCCCGAGCTCGCCGCCATCGCCGCGACGCGTGGTCTCGTTCGACGCGTCGTCGGGTGCGAACGCCTCGGCGGTCGCGATCGCGCGAAACGCCGCGATCGCGGAGGTACTGCAGCGCGCTCGCCGCGGCGCTCTCGTCGAGGCCGTCGGTGACGTCGAGGAACACGGGCACGGTCGCAAGGTGCTTGCCCGCGCTCAGCTCGACCTTCGCGAGCTCGGTGCGCTTGCGCGCCTTCGCGAGCTCGGGCCGCCGCCCCATGCCCGACGATTCCCGACCGTGCCGACGTCACCTTCGAGCAGCGCGTTCACCGCCTGGGTCGTCGAGTGCGTGACCATCTCGATCTGGTCCGCGCCGACCTTCCGCGCCACCTCGGCGACGCACTGCACCACGCCCGCGGCGACGCCTTCGGCGGCACCGTGCGTCGTCGGCAACACCGACTCGGCCACGATGCCGGCTTCGAGGTCGACGGCCACGGCCTTCGTGAACGTGCCTCCGACGTCGACTCCGACGCGGACTCCCATCAGTGAGATCAGGCGGGCGCGGCGGTCGGCGCGATCGGGTCGAGGTGCCACGGCCCGGCGAGCGAGCCGGGGCTTCGACGAGGAACACGTAGACGCCACCCATGACATAGACGGCGGTGAGCACGAGCTGCGCCGTGACGGTCTGCACGGTCGGCCAGTAGCCGGTCGCCTCGGAGAGGAAGATCGGCGGCCGCGGCCACCCGGCGAGGGGAGTGAACGGCACCCGGTCGGCTGCCTGCAACGCGTGCACGGCGTTGCCGAGGAAGGCGACGCTCGTCGCCATCACGAGCACGACCGCGACGTTCATGAACGTCTTGATCGGCAGCCGGCGACCGAGGCGGAACATCAACCACGCGACGACGGCGAGGGCGGCCAGCCCGAGGAAGAGCCCGGCGAGGATGTAGATGCCGAGACCCGTGCCGAACGAGATCAGCGCTTGGTAGAAGAGCGCGGTCTCGAAGCCCTCGCGGTACACGGCCGTGAAGCCGACGATCATGAGCGACGCGGCCGAGCCGACCGACACCGCGCTCCACATGCGGGCCTTCACGAACTCGAGCCACCGCTTGTGCTCGAGCCGGGCGATCAGCCAGAACGAGACGTAGAAGAGCATCGCCACCGCGACCAGCGCGGTGATCGCCTCGATCATCTCCTGGCCGACGGGGAGCGCGGCGAAGATCGTGCGGAAGAGCATCACCGTGAGCACGGTCGCCACCGCGGCGATGCCGACGCCGCGAGGATCGGCCGCATGTACTGCCGCGACTTCGCCGCCTCGAGGTAGCCGAGCAGCACGCTCAGCAGCAGGATGACCTCGAAGCCCTCACGGAAGATGATGAGGAACGACTGGCCGAGCACCAGCGCGGGAGCGGTGAGGCCGGTCGAGGTCAGCTTGCGCTCGACATCGTCCATGACGCAGCGCAGCTCGACGATCTTGTCGCGGATCGCGCCTTCGGAGTCGCCGTTGCGGATCATCGTGCGGATCTCGGCGAACAGCGACTCCGCCTTGATCGTGAGCGAGTTGTCCGCGACCCGCAGCGGGATCTCGACGAGCTCGAAGTGGTTGAGGTAGCCGTCCTTGGCCTCCGCGAACGCCTGGTCGGACTTGCCCTCCTTGATGAGCGCCAAGGTGCGGTCGATCGACGCCCGCACCTCTTGCACCTTCTTGATGGCGTCGGCGCGCGACACCGAGGGAGTGTCTGCCTGCGCGGGTGCTGCGCCGAGCGCGATCGCTCCGCCTGCCAACGCCGCGACGAGCGCGACGAGCGTCAGCAGGCGTCGGATCACGGATGCTCCGCGAGGTACGCGTTCGCGGCGGACTCGAAGTCAGAGGCCGCTTGCTTCGCCGCGGCCGCGTCCTTGTCGGTGATGGCTTTCTGCATCGATGCGAGCGCGTCCTCGAGAGCGAGGTAGCCCTCGGCGTCGTTCTTCTTCACGGTTCCCTCGATCGACTCCCAGCCCTCGTGCACCTCTTCGAACTGCGTGGCGGTCGCGGTGCCGTTCGCGACGCCATCAGCGAGGGCGTTCATGTCGGTGATCGACTGGTTGAGGCCCGCCGTCACCGCCGAGTCGGGCGCGATCACATCCTCCGGCGAGGTGCCGCTGCTGCTCTCCGTGGAGTCGGCGGTGCTGCTCCCGCTGTCGTCCCCGCACGCACTCACGAAGACGGAAAGCGCGGCGCCGGCGACGAGCACCGCCAGCGGTCGGCGCCAGGGAGACGGGGCGGTCATGATGGGCTCCGGGGAAGGTCAGGGAAGTGGAGACTGTGTGTTAGGCAACCCTACGTGTTAGGCGAACCTACTACTCCGCGGTCAGCAAGCAAATCGCGGCTTTCCCACAAGCTGGTCGCTCGCAACGACGCCGTGACCTCCGAGAACAAGATCCACGACGACGATGTCGCCAAGCGGTTCGGCTTCTCGGGCGGCCTCGTCCCGGGCGTGACGGTCTTCGGGTACATGACCTGGCCCGCGGCGAAGGCGTGGGGTCGCGAGTGGGTCGAAGGCGGAACGATGTCTGCCCGGTTCGTGTCGCCCGTCTACGACGGCGAGCGCGTCGAGGTCGTAGGCGAGTGGGCGGGTGACTGCCTCCAGATCGAAGCCCAGAACGAGCGGGGTGAGGTCTGCGCGACGGGTGTCGCTGCGATGACCGCGCCGACGCCGCCGCTCGCCATCGAGGACTTCCCGAACGAGCCGTTGCCCGAGCCCGACGCGCGGCCACCCGCGAGCCCGGAGGTCCTCGGCGCGATCACGCTCGGCGTGTACGAGAGGCGCTGGCACGCCGCGCACGCGGTCGAGTACCTCGAGATCGTGTCGGACGACCTCGAGGTGTACCGCGACCCGCCGATCGCGCATCCGGGCTGGATCTTGCGCGGAGCGAACTACGTGCTGTCGCAGTCCGTGCGCCTCGGCCCGTGGATCCACGTCGAGAGCGAGTGTCGCCATCACAGCGTCGTGACCGACGGTGAGATGGTGTCGACGTGCGGTCGGGTCGTCGAGCTGTTCGAACGGGGAGGGCACCGGTTCGTCACCATGGACGTGCTCACCTCGGCTGGCGAGCGTCCGATCACATCGGTGCGGCACACCGCGATCTACGAGCCCCGCCAAGTCCGCGACCACTCCTGACGGGTCGTCACCGGCGCCGTGCTGTGGAACAGTGGAGTCGATGGCTGAGATCGAGAAGACCGACGAGGAGTGGCACGAGATCCTCACCCCTGAGCAGTTCGAGGTGCTGCGTCGCGCCGGTACAGAGCGGCCGTGGAGCGGCAAGTACGTCGACACGCATGACGACGGCACCTACCACTGCGCTGCGTGCGGCGCCGAGCTGTTCGACGCCTCGACGAAGTTCGAGTCGGGCAGCGGATGGCCGAGCTTCTACGAGCCCAAGGTCGCCGACGCGGTCGAGCTCATCGAGGACCGCACGCATGGCATGGTGCGCACCGAGGTGCGGTGCAAGCGGTGCGGCTCACACCTCGGCCACGTGTTCCCCGACGGCCCCGCGCCCACGGGCCTGCGCTACTGCATGAACTCGCTCGCCCTCGACCTCCCAGCCGCGCCGAGTGTCAGGTGACGGGGAGGCCGAGCTCGCGGGCGATCACGAGGCGCTGGATCTCGCTCGTGCCCTCGCCGATCTCGAGGATCTTGGCGTCGCGGTAGAAGCGGGCGACCGGCGTCTCGTCCATGAAGCCGTAGCCGCCGAACATCTGGGTCGCCATCCGGGTCGCGGTGACGGCGGCCTCGGTCGCGTAGAGCTTGGCGATCGCCGCCTCGCGCTTGAACGGGCGGCCGTGGTCCTGCAGCCAGGCCGCCTCGGTACGTGAGCAGCGCGGGCGGCCTCGGCCATCACCGCCAGGTCGGCGCACTTGAAGGCGACGCGCTTGGTTCGCGCCGATGGGCCGGCCGAACGCGTTGCGCTCCTTGGCGTACGCGACAGCGTGCTCGAGGCAGGCCTGCGACGACGCCGACGGCCAGCGCCGCGATGGCGATGCGGCCGTCGTCGAGGATCGCGAGGAACTGCGCGAAGCCCCGGCCCCGCTCGCCGAGCAGGTTCTCGGCCGGCACCCGGCAGTCGTCGAAGGTGAGGCCGTGGGTGTCGGACGCGTGCCAGCCCATCTTGCGGTACGGCGGCTGCACCACGAGCCCGGGCGTGCCGGCGGGCACGACGATCGCGCGAGATCTCGCCCGTGCGCCCGTGCGGGCGGTGACCGTGACGATCGACGTGATCGGCGTGCCCGAGTTGGTGATGAACGCCTTCTCGCCGTTGATCACCCACTCGTCCGCGTCCTCGTCGAGCGTCGCCGTCGTGCGGGTGCCGCCGGCGTCGCTGCCGGCGTCGGGCTCGGTGAGGCCGAAGCCGCCGAGGGCCCGCCCGGCGCACAGGTCGGGCAGCCACCGCTGCCGCTGCTCCTCGGTGCCGAACCGGAAGATCGGGTTGGCGCCGAGGCCGACGCCGGCCTCGAGCGTGATCGCCATCGACTGGTCGACCCGCCCGAGCTCCTCGATGGCGACGCACAGCGTGGTGAGGTCGGCGCCGCCGCCGCCGTACTCCTCGGGGAACGATCAGCCCGAACAGGCCCAGCTCGCCCATCGCCGTCACGGTGTCGACCGGGAACCGTGGGCGCGGTCCCAGGCCTCGGCGTGCGGCGCGATCTCGGCCTCGGCGAAGTCCCGCACGACCTTGCGGAACGCCTCCTGCTCCTCGCTGAGCTCGAAGTCCATGACCAGGCTCGACCATAGACTCGCCCGATGGCGTGGCAACGAGTGAAGCTCGAAGCCGTCGAGCTCCGACGGGTCGCGCTGCCCCTCGTCACCCCGTTCCGCACCTCGTTCGGGTTGCAGCTCGAACGCGACGCCTTGCTCGTCCGCGTCATCACCGACGTCGGCGACGGCTGGGGCGAGTGCGTCGCGATGGCCGAGCCGCTCTACTCGGCCGAGTACGTCGACGGCGCCGCAGACGTGATGCGCGCGCTACCTCGTCCCGCGGCTGCTTCGCCGCCGACGACGTCGCCGCCGCGGCGGTGGCGGGCATCCTCGGCCGGCGTCAAGGGCCACCCCATGGCCAAGGCGGCGCTCGAGATGGCGGTGCTCGACGCCGAGCTGCGGGCCGCGGGGCAGCCGTTCGCCGAGCCCTCGGCGCGGTGCGCGACGCGGTCGACTGCGGCGTGTCGGTCGGCATCTCCCGACGATCGACGAGCTGCTCGCGCAGGTCGACGGCTACCTCGACGAGGGCTACCGGCGCATCAAGCTGAAGATCGAGCCGGGCTACGACGTCGAGCCCGTCGCGCCGTCCGCGAGCGCTTCGGCCCGACGATCCCGCTGCAGGTCGACGCCAACACCGCCTACCACTCGCCGACGACACGTCGCCGCGCTGAGCGCTCGACGCGTTCGACCTGCTGCTCATCGAGCAGCCGTTCGCCCGAGGACGACATCGCGGCCACGCGGAGCTCGCGCAGCGGATCTCGCACGCCGATCTGCCTCGACGAGTCGATCGTCTCGGCCGAGTCGGCCGCCGACGCGATCGCGCTCGGCGCGTGCTCGATCGTCAACATCAAGGCCGGCCGGGTCGGCGGCTACCTCGAGGCCGTGCGCGTCCACGACGTGTGCCGGGCCGCGGGCGTCCCGGTGTGGTGCGGCGGGATGCTCGAGACCGGCCTCGGCCGCGCCGCCAACGTCGCGCTCGCCGCGCTTCCCGGCTTCACCCTGCCCGGCGACACCTCGGCCTCCGACCGCTACTACGCGCCCGACATCACCGAGCCGTTCGTCCTCGAGGACGGGCGGCTGCGCGTGCCCAAGGGCCCGGGCCTCGGCGTGTGGCCGCTCGCGGACGTGCTCGCGACCGCGACGCGCTCGGTCGAGGTCGTGCGTCACGAGGGCAGCCGCAGCACGTAGCTGCCCATCGACGTCCACGCCTACGATCGTCCATCCCGCTGCCATCCGGCGGCCGATCGCCTCGCGCACCTCGAGCGGCGCGGTGCGCGGCGCCGCGTGGGTCGCTCGCAGTGCCACGATGTCCGCGGGCGTCGCCACGACGGCATCGGCGGCCGTCGCCGCGATCGGTCCGGGTCCCTCCTCGCCTGCGGTCGCCCACTCGACCACGAGGCGATCGGTGTCGTCGTCGCCGTTGATCGCGCGCGCACCGGGCCGTAGAAGTCGACCTCGTATCGCGTCGCTGCGCCCCGAGACGAGCCAGGTTGAAGTGCGCGTTCCGCGCACGAGCGGATCGAAGGTCCACACGATGCTGTCCATGCCGCGCTCGCGCCCAGTCCGTTGGTGCCGCTTGATCGCGAGGCCGACGCCGTTCGTTGCTCGCTCGGCACGACTCCTGTGATGTGCGAGTGGAGGTGCACGTGGCCGCCTGACTGGCCCACGATGCGACGGAGGCGCCGACGACGACCTCGCCACGTCGCGCCGCAACGACGTAGCCGCCGACTCGACGATCGCGCGTCCGAGCTCAGGAGGGATGTGCTGATGGCCGCCCCAGATCGAAATGAAGAGCGCGGAGATCTCGCCGCACTCGGCCGGGACGTGGCCTCGCGGATCGTCAGCGGGCTCGCGGGGACAAGCGCGGCCACGGTTGCGCCTCCTCCAGCACCCGGGCGAGCCGCAGCACGATGTCGTCGCGGTGCTGATCGCCGACGATGTGCAGGCCGACGGGCAGCCCACCCGCGGTCAGCCCCGCCGGCACCGAGATCGCCGGGCCGCCCCACATGTTGCCGAGCATCGCGAAGGGCACCGCCATCGCGGGGTGCACCGTCTGCCCCGCGATCTCGCGCGGCATCGGTCCTTCGGCGGGGAACGCCGGGATCGCCGCGGTCGGCGTGATGAGCACGTCGATCTGGTCGAAGAGCGCGGCGAGCTTCGCTCGATCGCGTGGCGGCGAGTGAACGTCGTCGCGAACTTGCGGATCGTCAGCCGATCGCCCTTCTCGTAGCCCGCGATGAGCTGGGGGTCGAGCTCGTCGGCGCGCTCGGGCCACAGGCCGTCGGGAAGGTCGATCCAGGTCGTCGACGTCCCGAGCTTTGAGTAGATGTCGAGCGAGTCGGGGAACGACACCTCGGCATCGACTTGCTTCGAGCTGGCCGGCTTCGACGAGCACCTCGGCCGCCTTCCTGTGATCGACGCGACCTCGGGATCGACGACGCGAACCCGAGGTCGACCGACCACGCCACGCGCAGACCGCGGACGTTCAGCGTGTGGATCGCCTCGGCGTACTGAGCGAACGGTGCCGGCAGTGATCGTCGATCGCGGTGGTCCGGTCCGGACGCGAGATCGAGGAGCAGCGCCGCGTCGTCGACGGTCGTCGCGAGCGCGCCGACCACGCCGAGCTGGGCGACCGAGCTCGACCACGGATGCGGGATGCGGCCGAACGAGGGCTTGTGGCCGACGAGGCCGCAGAACCCGCCGGGGTGCGCGTCGACCCTCCTCCGTCACTCGCCGTCGCGAACGGCACCATGCCGGCGCGACGGCGCTCGCCGAGCCTCCGCTCGACCCTCCCGGCGTGCGAGTCGGATCCCACGGGTTGCGGGTCACCCGCTCGCCCGGGTCGCGGTGTAGGCCCACGTGCCGAACTCGGGCACGGCGGTCTTGCCGACGGGCACCGCACCCGCGGCGCGGAACCGTGCGACGTGGATCGCGTCCGCGGCGGCGGGGGGCCGCCCTTGAACCAGAGCAGCCCTGGCCGGTCGGCATGCCCTCGCAGTCGTCGAGGTCCTTCACGCCGAACGGCACGCCCGCGAGTGGGCCCGGATCCTCGCCGCGAGCTACAGGCTCGTCGATCCGCTCGGCCTGGCGCGGCAGGTCGGCATCGATGTGGACGAACGAGTTGAGCTCGGGGTTGTGGCGGTCGATCGCGGCCACGTCTCGTCGAGTGCCTCCGTGGCCTTCATCTCGCCTCGGCGCACGAGGGCAGCGGTCTCGATGACGGTTCGCACGTTCAGGCCTCCAGGTGCCCGTCGGGTCATCGCGCACGGTCGCACCCAGCAGCTCGGTCGGGAAGCCGCCGCGATCCAGCGCGGCGACGATCTCGTCGGCGTGGACTCGGTCTCGCGTCTCGACCGCGAGCTCGAGCATCGCGGACTTGATCGAGACGTCGCAGAAGAGCCGTTGATGCGCGACTTCGACGATGTTGCCGCCGGCCTCGCCGATGATCGACGACACCTTGCCGAGCGCGCCCGGCATGTCGCTGATCTCGACGCGCAGGCGCGCGAGCCGCCCGCTGCGCACGAGGCCGCGGAGCAAGATCGTGGCGAGCACCCGGGGATCGATGTTGCCGCCGGTGAGCACGATGCCGACCCAGTGCCCCGAACCGCTCCGGATGCTGGATGAGCGCCGCGAGCCCAGCGCCGCCGCCCCTCGGCGACGACCTTCTCGATCTCGAGGAAGAGGTCGATCGCCTCCTCGAGGCTCTCCTCGCTCACGGTGACGACGTCGCTGACGAACGCCTCGACGATCGGCGCCGTGAGCGATCCGGCGACCGGCACGGCGATGCCTTCGGCGACCGTCGTGCCGCCGACCGCGGCGTGCTCACCGCGCACGGCATTCGCCATCGACGGGAACCGATCGGCCTCGACGCCGATGATCTCGACGTCGGGCCGCCGCGCGTGCGCCACGACCGCCATCCCCGAGATCAGCCCGCCGCCACCGACGGGCACGACGAGCATGTCGACCTGCGGCGCGTCCTCGAGCAGCTCGAGCGCGACCGTGCCCGCGCCGGCGATGATCGCGGCGTCGTCGTAGGGCGAGACGAACACCATCCCCTGTTCGGCTCGAGCCGCGTGCGACCGCCGCCGCCTCCTTCAGATCCTCGCCTTCGAGCACGACCTGCGCGCCGAGCATCGCGGTGCGGTGCACCTTCACCTGCGGCGTCCACACCGGCATCACGATCGTGGCGGGGATGCCGAGCCGGGTGGCGTGGTGGGCGACCGCCTGCGCGTGGTTGCCGGCCGACATCGCGACGACGCCGCGAGCGCGCTCCTCGGGCGTGAGGCTGAGCAGCTTGTTGCGGGCGCCGCGGTCCTTGAACGACGCGGTGAACTGGAAGTTCTCGAACTTCACGTAGACGTCGGCGCCGGTGATCGCCGACAGCGTGACCGAGTGGGCAGTGGGCGTGCGCTCGACCGACCCGGCGATCCGCGCCGCTGCCGCTTCGACGTCAGCGGCGGTCACCGCGAGCGTGGCCGTGGGTCGCGACATCGCCCGGGATCGTACGTGGCGGCGGCGACGCTCGATGGCGGCGCAACACTCGCCGCCGTCGCCGCTGGACGCACCGATTGTCGAGCGCCAGCGAGCGGAGCGCGCGCGAAGTGGCGCGCGACGCCTCGCGGCGCCCTGCGCCGCTGATCAGCCAGCGAGAAGCCGACCTCGGCGCCGCCGCCGGTCGGTTCGCCGCCCAGACCCGCCGTGGTGGCGCTGGACGATCTGCTGGACGATCGCGAGCCCGAGCCCCGAGCCGGGCTCGCCGCGCGCCAGCGTCGATCGGTAGAAGCGATCGAACACGTGGGGCTGGTCCTCGGCGGCGATCCCCGGGCCTCGGTCGCGGACGACCACATCGGTCGACGTCACCGCGATCTCGACGGGCGAGCCCGCGGGGCTGTACTTGATCGCGTTGTCGACGAGGTTCGAGATCGCCCGCTCCAGCTGTGCCGGCTGCCCGACGATCGGTTGCGGTCGGTCGCCGCCACGACCGTGACCTCACGCCCGTAGCGGCGGATCGCGCGTGTCGCGACGTCGCCCGCGAGGTCGGCGAGCACGACCGGCTCGGTCGGCTCGGCCCTCGAGCTGTCGGTGGCGAGCTCGACGAGCTCGGCGACCAGGTCGGAGAGCTCGCCGACCTCGAGCTGCAGCGCGTCGACGACCTCGGTGCGTTGCGCGTCGGGCAGCCCGTCGGCGCGGCCCAGCAGCTCGATGTTGGTGCGCAGGCTCGTCAGTGGCGTGCGCATCTCGTGGCTCGCGTCGGTGATGAGCCGTTGCTGCTGCTCGCGCGACGTCGCCAGCGCGTCGACCATCGTCGTGAAGCTGCGGGCGAGGCTGCCCACCTCACCGTCGCCATCGGCGGGGATCGGCGTCGTGAGGTCCTGCGTGCTCGCGATCTGCTCGGCCGTGTCCCGCAGCTTCACGACCGGTCGCACGATGCGGCGCGCGAGCCACCAGCCGAGCGCGGCGGCGGCGACGTCCGCCGAGCGCGAGCAGGAAGAGCCGCAGGCGCATGCCGCGAGCACGTCTTGCGTCTCGCTCGAGGTCGCGGGCGATCTGGATGACGCCGCCCTCGTGCCATGCCGACGTGAGCATCCGGTACGGCGTGCCGTCGACGTTCGATGGTCTCGAAGCCGACGTCGGTGACCGGCAGCATCGGGCCGCCGAGGATGCACTGCGTGATCGTCCCGTCCGGCGCGACGATCTGCGCCGCCGACGCGGGTTGGAGATCGCCGGGTTGCGGGACAGCCCGTTCCGCAGCCCCGGTCCCGGTCGGCCACCGCCGCCCGGGCCCCGGTCGTCGTTCACCTCGTGTGTGCGCGCCAGCAGCGACTCGTCGACGCTGTTCTGCAGCTGCTGCTTCGTCGACAGGTACGCGCCGGTCGCGGCGGCCGCGCACACGACGCCGGCGATGACGGCGAGGCCGACCGCGATGCGCCAGCGCAGGCTCATGGCGCGCGCAGCACGTAGCCGACGCCGCGCACCGTGTGGAGGAGGCGCGCCTCGCCGCCGGCCTCGGTCTTGGCGCGCAGGTACCCGATGTAGACGTCGAGCGACCGCGAGCTGGTCTCGAAGTCGTAGCCCCAGATGCGCTCGTAGATCGTGTCGCGCGACAGCACGATGCCGGCGTTGCGCATCAGCAGCTCGAGCAGGTCGAACTCGGTCTTGGTGAGCTCGATCACGCGGCCGTTGCGCTCGGCGCGCCGCGACGGCGGGTCGAGCGCGAGGTCGGCGACTGAGCGTCTCGCTCGTCTCGGAGAGCGAGGTGCGGCGCAGCAGCGCCCGCAGCCGGGCGAGGAGCTCGCCGAGAGCGAACGGCTTCACGACGTAGTCGTCGGCGCCGGCGTCGAGGCCGGCCACCCGGTCGGAGACCTCGTGCCGCGCGGTCAGCATCAGGATCGGGAGCGTGCGGTAGCGGTCGCGCAGCTGGCGGCACACGGTCAGGCCGTCGACGTACGGCATCATCACGTCGAGCACGACGACGTCGGGCTGACGCGCGGTCACCGCCTCGAGCGCCTGGGCGCCGTCGGTCACCGCCTCGACCTCGTAGCCCTCGAACGTGAGCGCGCGCACGAGCGACTCGCGCACGCCGCGGTCGTCCTCGGCGAGGAGCACGTGCCCGAGCGTCGGGTCAGCCATCGCACGCACCGTACAAACGCTTCGCAAGGGAAACGTAAGACCAGGTCAGGAATCTGACCAGGAACTCCGCGGGGACTTCTTACGTTCTTCTCACGTTCCTGCGGGGATCTCCTTACGGATTGAGTCGATCATGGGGGAGCAACCCACGGAAAAGGAGCTCCTCATGAGGAAGCGCGTTGCGGCTGTGAGCCTCGCAGCCGGACTGGCGGGCGGCGCGATCGCGGGGATCGCCCTGACGCACCCGAGCGTCTCGGGTGCGCAGACAGACACGACGACTGCCACCACGGCGCCGGCGCCCAACGGACAAGCTCCGCCCGACAAGAGCACCTGGATCCAGGATGCGCTCGCGCCGCTGGTCGCGAACGGCACGATCTCTCAGTCCCAGGCCGATGCCGTGGCCAACGCGCTCGAGGCGGCGAAGCCCGAGATGCACCGCGGACCCGGTGGCCCGGTGGCCCGGGCTTCGGGCACGGGCCTGAGCTCGACGCTGCGGCCGCCGCGATCGGCATCCCCACCGACGACCTCCGGACCGCGCTGCAGTCCGGCCAATCGCTCGCCGAGATCGCCGAGGCGCACGGGAAGACGGCGCAAGACGTCGTCGACGCGCTCGTGGCCGCCGAGAAGAGCGAGCTCGCCGATCGCGTGAAGAGCGGCGACATCACGCAGGCCGAGGCCGATCAGAAGGTCGCCGCGATCACGGACGACATCACCGCGATGGTGAATGGCCAGATGCCGCCGCGTGGCGACTGGCGTGGCAAGCACGACGACGACTCGACACCCTCTCCGTCGACCTCTCCGTCGACCTCTACGGCCTGACATGGCGACGAACCCCGCTCCCCGAGGCGGCAAGCGCCCGCATGCCGCGTGGCGGGCGCGGCGTGTGACCGCGGTGGTCAGCGGGGTCGCGTTCGTCGGGTTGGCCACCGGCATGGCGATCGAGGCGTCCACCTCTCCCGCTCGAGCGTCGACGCCGGCGCCAGATCTGGCTCCGAACGAGCCGAGCGTGTCGACCGCCGACCCCACCTGGGCGGCGCCCCTCTCTGCGCCGCAGACCGTCGCACCCCAAACCCAGCTGCCGCCCGTCCGTCACCGAGCCCACACCCAGACCAGTGGCAGCTGAGATCCACTTCCGCGCGATGGGCTCGTCGGCGCACGTGATCGTCGTCGGCGGGCACCCGTCGCTTCCGGCCCGAGCGCGCCGAAGCCTCGACGCGCTCGAACGCGCCTGGAGCCGGTTCCTCCCCGACAGCGAAGTCAGCTTGCTGAACGCGTCCCCCGGCTCCAGGTGCGTGGTCTCACCCGAGACGCGACTGCTCGTGCGGCGCGCGATCGAGGGCTACCGCTTCACGGCGGGTCGGTTCGACCCGACCGTGCTGCCCGCCGTCATCGCCTCCGGCTACGACCGCGACTTCGGCGCGATCGCGTCGCCCGCACTCACACCCTCGTCCGGGGCCGTCGTGCACGGACCCGAGGGCATCGAGGTCGACGAGGACGAGGGCACGGTGCGGCTCCCGTTCGGCATCGGTTTCGACCCTGGTGGCATCGGCAAGGGACTCGCTGCCGACCTCGTCGCGACCGAGCTGCTCGAGCTCGGCGCGAGCGGCGTGTGCGTGAACATCGGCGGTGACCTCCGCGTGCGAGGTGAAGCCCCCGATGGCGACACCTGGCGGATCGAAGTCGAAGACCCCCGCGGTGGCATGCCACTCGCCGTGCTCGGCCTCACCGACGGAGCCGTGGCCACGACGTCGCGAGCGAGGCGCCGTTGGGTCGACGCCGACGGCACCGAGCACCACCATCTGATCGAGCCCCTCACCGGCACGAGCGCGTCGACGTCGGTGCTCTCCGCGACCGTCGTCGCGTCCGAGGGTTGGCGCGCCGAGGTGCTCGCGAAGGTCGCGTTCCTCGACGGCCTGAGCGAGTCGGCTTCGACCGGCCCGCGGTGGCTCGACCGCCTCGGAGTCGCGGCACTCGTCGCACACGAGGACGGTGTGGTGAAGAACGATCGCTGGCGACGGTTCGCGCTCGCGGGACCGTCGACGCCGCAGGCGGCCTGATGGTCCGCCAGCTCTGGTGGTACAGCGCGCGGGCCGGCGGCCTCGTCGCGTGGGCGCTGCTCACGGCGTCGGTGCTGTGGGGTCTCGTGCTGTCCACGAAGCTCCGCCCCCCGCGGGTGCGTCCGGCGTGGACGCTCGATCTCCATCGCTATCTCGGCGGGCTCGCGTCGATCTTCGTCGTCGTCCACGTCACGTCGATCATCCTCGACTCGTACACGCACTTCGGGCTAGGAGACGTGCTCGTGCCGTTCGCGTCGGCGTGGCATCCGGTCGCCGTGGCCTGGGGGATCGTCGGCATGTACCTGCTCGCCGCGGTCGAGCTCACGTCGCTGGCGCGCCGAAGCCTCCCTCAGAGCGTGTGGCGCCGTACTCACGTGCTCGCGTTCCCGCTGTGGGGGCTCGCGACCGTCCACTTCCTCACGGCGGGCACTGACGCCCGCACGTCGATCGCTCGATGGGCGATCATCGGCGCGTCGGGCGTGGTGTGCGCGCTCACCGCAGTGCGCATCGACGGCGTGCTCGCTCGGCGAGAGAGGTCTGCCACACTCGTCGACTGATGCAGTGTGACGTCGTCGTGGTCGGAGCGGGCGCGATGGGCTCGTCGACCGCGTGGTGGCTCTCTCGGCGTGGCGTCGACGTCGTGCTCCTCGAGCAGTTCGAGCAGGGCCACGTGCGCGGCAGCAGCCACGGCGGATCTCGCATCTTCCGCCTCGCGTACCCCGAGCCCGACTACGTCGCGCTCGGCGCAACGCGCGCTCCCGCTGTGGCGCGAGCTCGAAGACGACGCCGGGGTGCCGCTCCTCGACACGACGGGCGGGCTCGACCACGGCGACGTCGGCACGATCGAGCAGGTCGAGGCGGCGCTCGCCATCGTGCGGGCGCGACGAGCGAACGACTGAGCCCTGATGCGGCCCGTGAGCGCTGGCCGGAGATGGTGTTCGATCGGGCCGTGCTCTTCCAGCCCGATGCCGGGAGGTGCCGCTCCGACGACACCGTCGCGCGCACTGCAGGATCGGGCCGCGGCACACGGCGCGCTCGTGCAGTTCGGCGTCGGCCCGGCGACGGTGTCAGAACGGGACGACGGTGTCGTCGCCCGCTGCGAGAAGGTCGACCTCGAGGTCGTCGCTCGTGCCGCGGTGATCACCGCCGGGTCATGGGTCGAGCGGGTCGCCCCTGCCGGCATCGGCCTCCCGCCGATGAAGGTCACGCAGGAGCAGATCGTCCACTTCCCGCCCCGGGCCGACGGCGAATGGCCGAGCTTCATCCACCACCGCGTCGACGTGGGCGAGGGCGTCGTCTACGGGCTGCGCACGCCGGGCGAGGGCATCAAGGTCGGTGGGCACCACGAAGGCCCGGTCACCGATCCAGACCGCCGCACGTTCGAGCTCGACCCCCGCGGGTCGACGAAGCCGTGCGTTACGCGGAGCAGTGGCTCCCCGGAGTCGAGCCCGTTCCAGTGTTCGGCGTGACATGCCTGTACACGACGACGCCTACGGAGGACTTCGTCGTCGATCGACGTGGTCCATTCATCATCGGGTCAGCGTGCTCCGGCCACGGGTTCAAGTTCACCCCTGTCATCGGGCTGCTCTTGGCCGATCTAGCGATGGATGTGCGCACGGTGCCACGGATCGCGCGGTTCGGTCTGTCACGCTGAGGGCGTGGACGACGAACGCTTCGGGAAGATCTCTGTCTTCTTCCCGATGTGGAACGAGGAGGAGTACATCAACCGCGCCGTCGACGCGGCTCGTGAGGCATGCCAACAGCTCATCGACGACGGCGAGGTCGCGGACTACGAGATCTTGATCGTCGACGACGCGTCGACCGACGCGACGCCTCGCATCGCCGACGAGCTCGCCGACGCCGATCCGCACGTGCGCGTCGTCCATCACCCGAAGAACCGCAAGCTCGGCGGCTCGGTCAAGACGGGGTTCACCGAGGCCAAGGGTGACCTCGTCCTCTACACCGACGCTGACCTGCCGTTCGACATGGCCGAGGTGAAACGAGCCTGCCGCCTGCTGCGCATCTACGAGGCCGATCTCATCTGCGCGTATCGCTTCGACCGCACGGGGGAAGGCTTTCAGCGCGTCATCTACTCCGCGATCTACAACCTGCTCGTTCGGGGGTTCTTCGGAGTGCGGGTCCGCGACGTCAACTTCGCGTTCAAGCTCGTGCGCCGTTCGGTGCTCGACGGGATGACGCTCACGAGCGAGGGCTCGTTCATCGATGCCGAGCTCGTCGTGCGGGCGGTGAAGTCGGGCAAGGTGATGGTGCAGTTCGGCGTCGACTACTTCCCTCGGACTCGCGGCATCTCCACGCTGTCGAGCCCCGCGGTGATCGTGAAGATCCTCCAAGAGATGATGCACCTGTCGCGCGAGCTGAGGAGCATCGAAGCGACATGAGGCGCCACCTCGTGATCACGATCGCTGCGATCTCTCCGCTCGTGCTGCTCGCCACCGCGTGCGAGACCCGCAGCGAGGCCGAGACGCCGCCGACGACCGCGGCGGTGCAGACGACCGTCGCCGCGCCCACGACCACGGTCGCTCCGACGACGACCGAAATCGCGCCGACGACGACCGAAGCGCCGACGACCACCGTCGCGCCGACGACGACCGTCCCGCTCATCCCGCTCGCGAAGCCGCTGAAGCAGGGTGCAAGGGGCGACGAGGTCAAGCTCGTGCAAGAGCGCCTGCTCGCCCTGCACTTCGATCCGGGCGCGGCCGATGGCGTGTTCGACACGCCGATGACGCAGGCAGTGTGGGCGTTCCAGAAGCTCGCGGGTGTCCCCGCGGACGGCGTCGTGACCCCGGAGCTTTGGACGCAGATGCAGCAGCCGTTCACCCCAGCGCCGCTGGTGCCGCTCGGTGAGGCCGACCGCGTCGAGGTCGATCTGCCCCGCCAGGTGCTCCTCACCTACCAGGGCGGCAAGCTCGTGCTGATCACCCACATCTCGACTGGCCGCAGCGCGCGATGGCCGACGCCCGGTGGCCTGTACCACTTCACGTGGAGGGTCAGTGGCTGGCGCACTTCAGAGCTCGGGCGCCTCTACAACCCCGTGTACTTCAACAAGGGGATCGCGATCCACGGCGAGCCGAGCGTGCCCAACCGACCCGCGTCGCACGGCTGCGTCCGCATCCCCATGCACATCGCGAAGTACTACCCGAGCCTCGTGGTCTCGGGTGAGCCCATCTACGTGCAGGACGGCTTCCACGCGTTCACGCCGCCGCTCGCCACGATGTGATGCGGCTGCGTGATCAGGCGCGGGTCTTGGCGATGCTGACGATGTCGCCGAGACGCTCGATGCCGAGCGTGTCTCGGAAGTCCTTCACCGAGTAGCCGGTGACGGTCGTGGGTTCGGCGGCCCGCGCGGTCGCCGAGCGGGGCAGCCCGAACAGCGGACCCATCTCGCCGAAGTAGTCGTCCGGGCCCAGCGTGGCGAGCCGCTCTTCGCTGCCATCGCCACGGCGACGCACCACGTCGATCTTGCCCTTCTCGATCATGTAGATGCGATCGCCGCGATCGCCTTGCTCGAAGACCGTGTCGCCCGCGGCGAGCTCGAGGGTCTGCGGGCCGAGCGTCTCGCTCACGAACTTCGGCACGAGCTCGACCACCTGATCGGCGAGCGGGATCATGCGGTCGTCGTGGGTCGCGACCACGACGACGCGTCCGGGCGCGGCCAGCCCGCGCACGATGCGAAGCACCGTCTCGACCTGGATGTAGTCGAGGTGCGCGGTCGGCTCGTCGGCGAGGATCAGCGGGGGATCGAGGCCGAGCGCGCGTGCGATCGCGACGCGCTGCTGCTGGCCGCCCGACAGGTCTCCGGGATGATGGTGCGCGCGCTCGGACAGCCCGACCTGATCGAGCAGCTCGTTCGCACGGGCTCGTGCTTGCTTCGCGGGGATGCCGGCGGCGACCATCGGTGACATCACGTTCTCGGTCGCGTCGAGGCTCGGCACGAGGTTGAACGCCTGAAAGACGACGCCCACACCGTGGCGGCGATGCTCGGTGAGCGCCTTGCCCGAGAGGCCCGAGATCGTGCGCCCCCCGTGGCTGATCGTCCCCGAGGTCGGCGTGAGGATGCCGGCGAGCGCGGAGAGCAGCGTGGTCTTCCCGCAACCCGAGGGACCGAGGAGGATCACGAGCGAGCCGTCGGGCGCGTGGAGGTTGAACTTGTCGAGCGGCCGCACGACGTAGTCGCCGGCGGTGTACTCGACGGTGAGGTCGGTGACGACCAGGTCGGCTGTCATCACGGCCCTCCGAACGCGAGCGCAGGCTCGACCTTCACCGCGCGGCGCAGGCCGGCGAGGCTGGCGAGCAAGCCGACGACGATCGCGATCGCGAAGCAGCAACAGGTACGCGCTCGTCGGGATCTCGACGGGCAGGGGGAAGAACGGCGCGAGCAGGGTCGCGATGATCGGCCGCGAGCACCGCGGCCGCGATCGACAGGACCACCGCTTGCACCGCGAGGCCGCCGCCGAGCGCGCCGTTCGACGTGCCCGTGGCCTTGAACACCGCGAAGTCCCGCGTGCGCTCCATCGCGGAGAGGTAGACGATCGAGCCGATGATGCACGCCGCGACGATCCACAACAGCACCTTCACGAAGTCGATCGACTGCGCCGCGTTCTGCAGGGGCGGAGCATGTCGTCTTCGGGCTTCTGACACCGTCATCACCGTCAGCCCGTTGATCGGGGCGGTGGGCGTGCCCTGCGCGACGACCGCGCTCGCGACGGTCGCACCGCGGAAGAGGCGCTGCGCGTCGGTGAGCGACGACGAAGACGGTCGGGATGCCGCCGTTCAGCGTCGTCTGCTTCGTGATCCCGACGATCTCGTAGTCCTCGTCCGCTCATCGTGATGTGGTCGCCGATCGATCTACGCCGAGCTCGGTGTCGGCGAGCGCCTCGCCGGAGCTCTGGAGCTGGCGTCCCTTCGTGACCGTCGGCTCGGCGAAGCCTCCCGCACGACGCCGAAGAGGTTGATGTCCTTCGGCATCGTCACCGATCGTCTGGTGGAGGTAGATGATCGACTCGGCCTTCGTCACGCCCGGGACGCGCGGCGACCGCTCCGACGTCGTGGCGGGGATCGGGCTGAACGAGTGAAGGGGCCCGATGCGCCCTCTTGCACGACCCAGGACGTCCGCACCGATCGTGCTTCGAGCGTGCGGTCCGTCTCGAGCTTACGCTCGCCGCGAGGCCCGACATGAGGAGGCTCATCGCGAACACGAGCGCGGTGCCGGTGATCGCGATCATGAACCTCCGCCGACGCCACTGCAGGTCGCGCAGGGTCGCCTGCCACATCATTCGCCGGATCACTCGCCCTCCCCGCCCACCCCGGGAAGGTAGCGCAGGCTGACGGTGCTTCTACTATGCGTTCCGGTGCGGAGTGGGGAGACCGAAAAGGTGGCGATCGACGGCGAGCGCATCGTGCGCGCCGGCGATCACGGCGGCGAGATGTATGTCATCAAGTCCGGCCGGGTGCGCATCTCGCGCCAGATGGCGGGCCGGGACGTCACGATGTCCGAGCTCGGCCCCGGCGACTTCTTCGGTGAGATGTCGCTGCTCGAGTCGTTGCCCCGCGACGCCGACGCGGTCGCCATCGGTGAGACGCGATTGCTGGTGCTCAACGCGGGCTCGTTGCTCGTTCGCCTGCGCCGCGATCCGACGTTCGCGCTCGAGATGCTGCACCGGCTGAGTGGCCGTGTCCGCACGCTGAACGCCGAGCTCGAGAAGTCCCTCGCCGACCGTGAGGCCGAGGGCCCTGTGATCGCGGAGGACACCCCGTGATCATCGACGCCGAAGAGGAACGACTCTTCGTCATCTCCGACCTGCATCTCGGCAACCCGTCCTCGACTGCTCGGTCGCGACTCGTCGAGTTCCTCGACTACGCGCGGATCACGGGCACCAGCGTCTGCATCAACGGCGACGGGTTCGAGATGCTCCAGACGAGCTTCACGCGGCTCGCATCCGACGCGGTGCCAGTGCTGAACGCGCTCCGTCGCCTCATGCGCGACGGCAACCGCGTGTACTACCTCGTCGGCAACCACGACATCTCGCTCGAGCACTTCCTCGAGGACTGGCTGTTCACGCAGATCGCGCCGTTCCTGAACCTGCGGTCGGGAGATTCGCTCATCCGCATCGAGCACGGTCATCTCTACGACCCGTGGTTCGTGCGCAGCCCGCGCACCTATGAGATCAGTGCGCGCCTCGCGGGCGTCGCGCTGCTCGTGCATCCCGACATCTATTCGGCCTACGCGAAGGTGCAGGTGCGGGCCGCGGCGCGGCGCAAGGGCGACCCGCCCTACGAAGTCGCCGCGGAGATGCTCCTGTCACGCGGGCTTCGACACCGTGATCTTCGGCCACACGCACAACCCTTGCGACGTCGAGCTCGCCGAGGGCCAGTACGTGAACTCGGGCAACTGGCTGCGGGGCAGCAGCTACGTCGAGATCGACCAAGGCAAGGTCGAGCTCAAGAAGTGGGAGACCTGGCAGCTCGGCGCTCGTCACTGACAGCCGTAGCACTTGCAGCCACGGGCCGCTGTTCGGCGGTCGGCAGCTGCAAATGCCTTGAGGGCCAGCTGTCACACGTTGATGCCGAGCGAGGCGTCGTTCTTGCCGAGGGCGCGGTCTTCGGCGAACTTCGCCAACCACTCCTTCATCTCTTCCGACCCGGTGTCGTCCGCCCACTTCCGCGGCAGCGCCGGGAACGTGTAGCCGTCGAGGTCACGAGCGACGCGCTCCTTGCGGGCGAGCACCTTCTCGACGACGGGCGCGAGGCGCTTGGCCTTCGTCGGCGGCCTGCTTCTCGTCGCGCTCGATGAACTCGGGCAGCACTTCCTTCCCGAAGATCTCGAGCGACTCCATGATGTCCTCGTGGCGGTTCTTGCCGGCCTGCTGCACGAAGATCACCTGGTCGACGCCGCACTCCTCGTAGCGCTTGAGGTACTCGCGCACCTGGTCGGGCGTGCCGATCGCGCCGCGTAGCCCGGTCGTGTCGCCCGTCGCGATCTTGGCGCCGAGCCGCTCCTCTTCGAGTGCCTTCGCGGCCGCCTCGGGGGAGAAGCCGAGCTGATCGCGTCGCTCGTTGTACTCGTGCCACACGTCGGTGACGCCCGGCTTGTGCTCGCCGAACACGTAGTAGTGGCCGAGCGAGTAGCCGAAGAAGTTGGCGCCCTCGATGCCGCGCTTGATGGCCTCGTGCTCGTCGTGGTGCAGCATCATCGGCGTCACGCAGGCGACCTGCGCGTTGACGGCCTCGCCGACCGCCACGCCCTTCTCGGCGAGCGTCGACTCGTAGTCGTTCACCCAGTGCGTCGCTTCCTCGGGATCGATGAACGCGAACGTGAGCGCGCCGATGCCCTTCTCGGCCGCGAGCAGGATCGTCTCGCGGCGTGAGCACGCGACCCACAGCGGCGGGTGGGGCTTCTGCACCGGCTTCGGCACGACGTTGCGGGGCGGCATCTGGACGTACTTGCCGTCGACGCCGGTGAACGGCGTCTCGGTCATGCAACGGATCGCGACCTCGAGGCCCTCGAGCCACATGTCGCGCTTGACCATCGGGTCGATCTGGAAGCCGCCGAGCTCGGCCTCGCTCGACGACTCGCCCGAGCCGAAGTCGACGCGGCCGTTCGACACGAGGTCGAGCGTCGCGACCCGCTCCGCGGTGCGGGCGGGGTGGTTGTAGTTCGGCGCGGTCTGGATGATGCCGTGACCGAGGCGGATGTTCTTCGTCCGCTGGCTGGCCGCGGCGAGGAAGATCTCGGGCGCGGAGGAGTGCGAGTACTCCTCGAGGAAGTGGTGCTCGACCTCCCACACGTACTGGATGCCCAGCTTGTCCGCGAGCTCGACCTGCTCGAGCGCGTTCTGGATGAGGACGCGCTCGGAGTCGTCGGTCCAGGGACGCGGGTGCTGGTGCTCGTAGAAGATGCCGAACTTCATCGACGGACCTCGTTTCCTGCGATGTCTTGGGGACCGAGCTCGTGAAAGCGATGCAGGATGTCGAGCGCGTCGGGGTTCGACGTGAGCACGTGCTCGAGCTCGCCGACGGTCTGGTTGATGCCGAGCTGCCGGCGCACGCCGAGCGACTCTGAGAGCGCTCGCTCCCACACCGCGCCGATCAGCTCGGTGCCGTCGTGCTTCTTGCCCGCGTCGCCGACGATCGTGCGGTCGCGCATCTCGGAGAGCACCGTCTTCAGGTACTCGACGTGCGGCGTCTCGTCGGCGCGCACGTACGAGACGAGCTTGGCGCCTTGGCCGTCGCCGGCGACGAGATCGACGTTGGCGAGCATCGTCTCGGCCCACGCGAACGTGTGGAACGCGGAGATCTCGATGAGCAGCAACCGCGTCATCCGCTCGACGAGCAGCTCGAACGCGTGGTCGACGTCGTCGGGCATCACTCGCGGTGGCGGCGGGGGAGGCGTGGCGCCGGGGCCGACGTTGATGCCCATGCGCTGCAGCATGAGCTGCGTCTCGTCCTCGGTCACGGGCGTCTCGAACGCGATGTCACGCGCGGCGAACCACATCTGCTTGTGGCCGCCTTCGTCCTCGAAGCCGGCCTCGTCGCGTGCGTGCGCTTCGTAGAGGCCGCGGTCGAGGTGCACCATCGCAGTGCCGTCGATGTCCTCGACGAAGAGGCCGCGCAGATCGGGCACCTCGCTGTGCCGGATCATCGCCCCGAACCCCTCGACGGTCCCGATGCGAGTGAGCGTCGAGATGAGCGGCTGCGTCACGCCCTCCTCGAGCAGATACGTCGACTGCGCGACGTTCGGGTAGTGCTCGGGCCACGTGGCGAGCGGGAGGTCGAGCAACGGCGTGGCGAACTGCCGCGCGTGCTGTGCCTGCCATGCCTCGATCGCGGGCACGCGGTGCTTCGTGCGCGGCGACACGTAGCCGCCGTCGTCGTCGAACCCGCCGTGGCAGCGCACCCCGCCGGCGATCAAAGGCTCCGCGAAGTCGTGGTTCTCGAGGAGCTCGGTCTCGGTGTATTCGAGCTGGTCCGTCACACGCGGAACTGTATACTCACGCGTATACAGAAGGCAACAGGTAGCCCGCGCAAGCTCCTCACCCGTGAGCAACGCCAAGAGTCGATCCTGCGCGGCGCGGCGGCAGCGTTCGCCAAGGCGGGCTTCGACGGCACGTCGATGGAAGACGTCGCCGACGCGTCCGGCATCACGCGGCTGATCGTCTACCGCAACTTCGCCTCGAAGGAAGACCTGTACCGGTCGGTGCTCGAACGGGTCGCGACCCGGCTCGGGGAGGAGTTCGCCGGCGCCCAGTCCGCTGTGCAGCCGCTGCTCACTGGTCGCCCGCGAAGACCCCGACGCCTTCCGCCTGTTGTGGGTGCACGCCGCCCACGAGGCCCAGTTCGCTGCGTACGCGGCCCAGTTCCGTGAGGCTGCCGTCGAGCTCGCCGACGAGCTGGTCGGGTCGCTGATCGCTGACCGCCGGTTGCGCCGATGGGCGATGATCGTGATCGTGGACCACCTCTACGACGCCGTCCTCACATGGCTCGACGTGGGCGATCCCGCTCGCGACGACGAGTTCGTGGCTGTCACATCCGCTGGGCTGCGAGCGCTCATCAACGCGTGGGGAGCACCGCGATGAACCGAGCACAGGGATGACCGAGCGCATCGCGTATGACGAGCTCGCGCTCTTCCACGAGAACGCGGAGGAGTACGGCATCCCGTGGACTGGGCCGCCGGTCGTCGCGCGGACCGCGGTCGAGGTCGACCGCCCGTCGGGCCGCGCCGTGAGCGCGCTCTTGTGGGGGACCGACTCGCCCGAGATCGTGTTCGTGCACGGCGGCGCGCAGAACGCGCACACGTGGGACACGGTCGCCCTGTCGCTCGGTCGTCCCGCGTTGGCTGTCGACCTGCCTGGGCACGGCCACTCGGGATGGCGCGACGACCTCGCGTACTCACCCATGACGAACGCCGAGGACATCGCCGTCGCGATCGAGCATCTCGCTCCGAGCGCAGCGGTCGTCGTCGGGATGTCGCTCGGCGGGCTCACCTCGATCGCGCTCGCGGCCCGTCGCCCCGATCTCGTGCGCAAGCTGGTCCTCGTGGACGTCACGCCCGGCGTCGATCGCGGCAAGGCGAAGGCGATCCTCGACTTCGTGAACGGACCGCAGACGTTCCCGAGCTTCGACGACATCATGAAGCGCACGATCGAGCACAACCCGACGCGCACCGAGGCGTCGCTGCGCCGCGGCATCCTCCACAACGCGCACCAGCTCGACGACGGGTCGTGGGCGTGGCGCTACGACCGTCGCCACCGCGGCGGCGAGGGTGAGGGCGACGTCGTCGACGCGATCGCGACCAACCCGCTCTGGGATGACCTGTCCTCGCTCGCGATGCCGATCCTCCTGTTGCGCGGCTCGCTCAGCCCGGTCGTCGACGACAACGACGTCGCCGAGGTCAAGCGGCGTCAGCCGACGGCCGAAGTCGTCGTGGTCGACGGCGCCGGCCACTCGATCCAGGGCGACAAGCCCCTCGAGCTCGCCGCCCTCATCACCCGCTTCGCCTTCTGACCTTGCCGCTAGCTCGCCCTGGCGGTCAGGTGGCGGGTCTGCAGCGGGAGGATCTCGGCGGCGACCTCTTCGAGGTGGGCCGACCAGTCCTCGGGCTCACCGACCGGGAGCACGACGAACTTCGAGAAGCCGACGTCGCAGAACGCGTTGATGCGGTCGCGCAGCTCGGCCATCCCGTTGGGGACGATGTCGGTCGGATCGAGGTCGGGACGCCGCCGCGCCAGCAGCGCGAGCAGCGTCTCGGGCACCTCGCCGACCGCAGTACGCGATGAGCGCGCCGAAGTGCTCGGGATCGATCTCGCGGTCGTGCTTGTCCGCGGTCTCGTCGACGACGGCCTTCGCCGCGGCGGCCTCGCCCGGCACGATGAACGACGGGAGCCAGCCGTCGGACAGCCGGCCGATGCGGCGCAGCTCTGACGGAGCGATGCCTCCCATCCACACGTCGAGCGGCTTCTGGATCGGCTTGGGCATGACGCCGATGCCCTCGAGGTGGAAGAGCGGCCCGTCGTGATCGACCGCGTCCTCGGTCCAGAGGCGACGCATGAGCGGCAGCGCCTCGTCGAACCACGCCGCGCGCGCTCCCGCTCGATGCCGAACGCCTGCTGCTCGTGCGCGTCGGCGACGCCGAGGCCGAACGCGGGCAGCAGCCGTCCGCCTGACATCCGGTCGAGGCTCGCCATCGACTTCGCGACGAGCACCGGGTTGCGGCCCGGAAGCACCATCACGCTGGCGCCGAACTTCAGCTTCTTCGTGCGGCCGGCCGCGTAGGCCATGCCGACGACGGGATCGGGCGACTCGCCTCCGATCCGCTCGGACAGCCACAAGCTGTCGAAGCGCAAGCGTTCGAGGTCGTCGACGAACGGGCCGAAGCGGTCGTCGTTCGTCAGCGACCGGGTGCCGAGGCCGAACCCGATCCGCACCTTCATCGACGTGATGCTACGACCGACCGCCTCGCCCCCCACTCTTTGAGATTCGTCGCCCCGACCTGGCGGGGGCCGAGGGTCGTTGAGTGCGGCTCTCGACCTCGTCAGGATGCCGGGGTGCTCCTCAGGCGGATTGCATTCGCCCTTGTCGCCACCGGCGTGCTGGTGGCGACGATGGGTGTCACTGCCGCCGCGACGGGCGAGCGAGGGTTCGCGGGTCGCCAGATCGCTCCGGGCGGCGACCTCGATGGCGAGGGAGCCTCATTCCCGTGCGGCTACATGGAGCGCGCGATCGAGGACGCCCAGAAGGCCGACCTCGCGGTCACGTATCGCTGTCTCGACTCGGAGAGCGGGAGAGCGGCGTTCATCCAAGGCGCCGTCGACTTCGCCGGAAGCGACGTTCCCGTCAGCCCGGCCGAAGCCGAGCAGCTGCACGCGAACGGCGTGGCGTACGTGCAGTTCGCGTACGTCGGTGGCGGAATCGTCATCGCGTACAACCCCGGCTCGGGCCTGCCCTACAACCTGAAGCTGAGCGCCGACACGATCGGAAAGATCTTCAGCGGCCAGATCGTCAAGTGGGACGACCCCCAGATCGCGACCGAGAACGAGGGCGTGTCGTTGCCGGACCTGAAGCTCCGCGTCGCCGCGCGGTCCGACAGCTCGGGGACTTCGCACTGGTTCACGACGTTCATGGCGCAGACCTCGCAGTCGTGGCCGGGTGGCACGCGGGACGTCTTCGACGCGCCGCCGTTGCCTGGGTTTCCCGGCCTGCTCACCGTTGCCGGTAGCAGCGATGTCGCGGACGCGGTGCGGGACAACCCCGGCATGATCGGCTATGTCGAGCTCAGCTTCGCTCGGGAGCGCAGGCTCAACGTCGCCGCGGTCCAGGGGAGGGATGGCTTCGTGCTTCCCGAGACAAGCGCCGTCACCGACGCAATCGCCGCCTTGAGCCCGAAGAGCGACGGCACCGTCACCCCGAGCTTCACGACCGCACCCGGCTACCCACTCTCGGTCGTCACGTACCTGCTGGTGCGTCAGGACAACCCCAGCCGTCAGACCGCCCTGAACCTCCGCACGTTCGCTGGTTTGTTGCTCGCGAACAACGACAACGCGTCGTCGCTCGCCTACGCGCCTCTCCCGCCGAGCCTCACTGCATACGCGAAGGAGCAGATTGCGACGATCGGTCCTGGTGGCAGCGTCCCCGCGTCGACGACGACGGTGCCGCCCCCGAGCTCGGCCCCGCCGACGGTATCCCCGACAGTCGTGGTGCCCACCACCGTGCCGACCACGACGCCGGTCACCGGGTCGACCTCAGGCTGGCTTCTCGCGCTCGGGTTCCTGCTCGTCACGATCGGCTGGGGACTCGTCCGCCTCGAGCACCGATCTGGCCCCCCCGCCGGGGCCAGATCCGTGCCAGTTCCCGCCGGACCTTGCGTGACGCGCGGTGCGAAGCACCGTCGCGGGCACTGACGTCGCTCAGCTACGGCCGCACAGGGGGGAGGTGGCAGCCGATGGCGAGGCCAGTCACGGCAGCACCCGCGACGAGCATCGTGGGCGAGACACCGGCGAAGCCGTAGAGGGCGCCGCCCAACGCGCCCGCAAGGCCGCTCGCCGTGACCGCGACGCCACGCACGAACCGCCAGTCGGAGGTTCGGGTTGCGTCGAACTCGGCCGTGACTCGCATCGCCCCATCTTCGTCACCGACGCCCTCGTGTATCAGTGATGTGGATCACCCTCAGACCGGACACGCGTCGCTTCTTCCGACCTGTTCGGACAACGGCCGTAGAGTGCCGCGCGTGACGGCAGCAGTCGACCTTTCTGCGTTGTTCTCACTGGACGGACGCGTCGCGGTGGTGACGGGGGCGTCATCTGGTCTCGGCGATCGCTTCGCGCGCGTGCTGCACGCCGCCGGCGCGACGGTGATCGTCGCGGCGCGACGCAAGGAGCGGCTCGACGCGCTGGCGAGCGAGCTGCCGGGCACCACCGCGATCGCGTGCGACGTGTCCGAGACGCTCGACCGCGAGCGGCTCATCCGGGAGGTGGTCGAGCAGCACGGCACGATCGACGTGCTCGTCAACAACGCCGGCATCGGCCACACCGTCAGCATCGAGGACGAGACGCTCGACGTCTTCCGCAATGCGGTCGAGGTGAACGTCACCGCCATCTGGCATCTGTCGAAGCTCGCGGGCGAGGTGATGGTCGCCCAGCGCCGCGGCAGCATCGTGAACATCGCGTCGATGCTCGGTGTCGTCGCGTCGACTCCGGTGAAGCAGGCGCACTACAGCGCCAGCAAGGGCGCGGTCATCAACATGTCACGCGAGCTGGCCTGCCAGTGGGCGCGGAAGGGCGTGCGCGTGAACGCGCTGGCTCCGGGCTGGTTTCCGAGCGAGATGACGGCGGGGATGGAGAGCGACGAGTCCGCCATCCAGTTCGTCAAGACGCATTGCCCGATGGCCCGCATGGGCGAGGGCCACGAGCTCGACGGGGCGTTGCTGTTGCTCGCGAGCGACGCCGGCAGCTACATCACCGGCGAGACTCTGCTCGTCGACGGCGGCTGGACCGCCCGCTAGTCAGCCCCCCAGGGCCGCCACGAGGGCGGCGCGGGTACGGGCCCGTTCGTCGTCGTTGCCGGGCATCTCCGATGCCGCGAAGTCGGTGACGCCGACCTTCGCGAGGCGCTCGACGCCGGTGAGCACCTCGTCTTCGCTGCCGATCAGCCCGATGTCGGCCGGGTTGGCGACGCCTTCCTTGTCGAGCATCGCCTTGTAGGAGGGCAATGTCGGATAGATCGCGAGCGCCTTGGCGATGCGCTCTCGCGCCGCGTCCTTGTCGTCCGTGACGCACACGGGAAGCCCGGCGATGACGCGGGGCGTGTCGCGCCCGGCCTTGTCAGCGGCGGCTTTGATCGACGGGATCACGTGGCTCTCGAGCGTCGCGGGCCCGGTGCACCACGTGAGCGTGCCGTCGGCCACCGAGCCGGCGAGCTCGAGCATCCGCGGCGCCAGAGCCGCGAGCACGACCGGCATCGGCGATGAGCCCGGCACCGTGACCTGGCCGCGGGCCGTCAGCGTCTCGCCTTCGATGGAGATGCCCTCGCCGCGGAGCAACGGCATGAGCGCGCTCAGGTACTCGCGCATGTGCCGCGCCGGCTTGTCGAACGAGTAGCCCCACATGCCCTCGATCACGATCTGATGGGAGAGGCCGATCCCGAGCACGAGCCGTCCGCCCGCAGCGGCGTTCGTCGTCAGCGCCTGACCCGCCAGCACCATCGGATGACGCGGGTAGGTCGGCACCACCGCGGTGCCGAGCTCGATGTCGGGCACCTCGCGCCCGATGACGGCCAGAAGCGTCAGCGCGTCATGGCTGAAGATCTGCGACACCCAATAGCTGGCGAACCCCTCGTCCCGAGCGGTTCCAGCGGCGTCGATGTAACCATCGACGTCGCCAGTACCGACGTCACCCGTGAAGATCCCGATGCGCATGCGCGCACCCTAGGGGGAACGTCAGCTCGCGAGCACTCTGGCGCTGGCCAGCATGTCGCGGGCGAAGGTCTCGTCGCCCTCGATGTCGAGGTCGACCTCGTCCACGTCGAGATGACGCCCCGCGATCCGGCAGAAGCCAAGCGCGGGGATCACCACGAGCGCGTCCTCGTCGCCGGGAGCGGGCGGCTCCTCCGCGGTCGACACCACATAGGTGCCGCCGCCGGGGCCGGTGAGCACGAGGCGGGCGGAGCGGCCCGGGTGCGGAGTGCCCACGTAGGCGAGCGTGAAGGGCAGCACCCCGCCCGCGAGGCGGCACATCGCCGACAGCTCGTCGCCGCCCGGGACCAAAGGCTCGTGGCCCACAGCCCGGCGGATGTCGTCGACGTGGGCCCACAGCTCGAAGCTCGCGGCGACGAGGGCCGTCGCTCGCGGCACCTCGAACCCGTAGTACTGCGTGATCGTCGTCAGCCCCTGCGCCGTCGAGGGTGGCGGCGTGCTCGGCGAGCGCGCTGAAGGCATTCCCGAAGACCGCAGTGGCCTCGGCGGGGGATGCGCTGCGCTGCGTGTCGATGAACGGCTGCGTGAAGGCCACGTGCTCGGCGAGAGGGAGATCGCGGATCGCCTCGTCGCGCCCCAGCGCGCCGTCGAGGTAGCGGGCGGCGCCGATGAGGTGACCGACCATCTCGTGCACGTCCCATTCACGGCGCAGGAGCGGGGCTCGCCACTCCGCGGGGTCCAGCCGCTCGATCTCGGCGATGCTCGCCGCGATGCCGCGGCGGAAGATCTCTCGAGGATCGATCGGGTCCGCCGGATCGGGGTCGACGCCGAAGCCGGCAGGTCGGTGATCCTGTGCGGCGTCGAGCACTCGGCCGCGAAGGTCGCTCGCGGGAGTCGCAGCAGCGAGGGAACCCAAGAGCCCGGCGGCCTCCTGCAAGCGCGCCGCTTCGGCCGCGGCCGCAGGATCCGAGCCCAGCCTCGACTCGACGGCGGCCCGCTCCTCGGCGTCGAGCGCGTCGAGGGCCAGCGCGGCCAGCTCGTGCTCGAAGCTCTTCGTTCAGCGCCATGACGAGATGCCTTCCGCGTCGAGTGTGTCCGCCAGCTTGCGCAGCGCCAACCGCATGCGTGACTTCGCTGTGCCCTCCGGGATGCCGAGGATCGCCGCGACCTCGACGTAGGTCTTGCCCTCGAAGTACGCGAGGTTCACGCAGGCGCGTTGCTCCTCGGGCAGGTCTTGCACTGCTGTGCGCACCCGCTCACCGATCCAGAGAGAGCTCACGGCTTCGTCGATGTCGGGCGGCGCGCTCGGTGGCTGCGCTGCCATCGCGTCGGCTCGACGCCGCGAGGCCTCCTCACGGCGCACCCGATCGACCGCGCGGCGATGGGCGAGCATCCCGAGCCAAGCCGCGAGCGTCCCTCGAGCCGAGTCGAACGCGTGGGGGCGCTCCCAGAGCGAGACGAAGACCTCCTGCACGACGTCCTCAGCGGCGGTGGCGTCGCCGAGCACGCGGCGGGCCACGCCGAAGACCGTCGGAGCGAGCTGGTCGTAGACCCGAGTGAGGGCGGTCTCGTCGCCCGCCGAGATCCGCTGCACGAGCCGGGCGTCGGTGGTCGCTTGCGCGGGCGCGACGGCTGCCACGACGGCGAGGCTACTCACGCAGGCCTTTCGCAAGTCGGTGTCTCGCCGGATCACCGTAACGAACCGAGAGTCGGCCTGGGAGAATGTCGGGGATGAGCGTCACGGCGCGGCTCGCCACGGCCTGCCCTCTCGACTGTCCCGACACCTGCTCGCTCGAGGTCACCGTCGAGGACGGCCGCCTCGTGGCGATCGACGCCGGGCCGGCGAACCCGCTGACGCAGGGCTTCATCTGCGCCAAGGTCAAGCACCACGCCCGTCGTGTGTACGCGCCCGAGCGCGTCCTCACGCCGCTGGTGCGCGTCGGCGCGAAGGGGGCGGGTGACTTCCGGTCTGCGACGTGGGACGAAGCGCTCGACCTGGTCGCGTCGCGGGTCTCGGCCGCGATCGCGGAAGACGGTCCCTCGTCGGTCGTCCCCTACCTGTACAACTCGTCCGCCGGATCGCTCGCAGCCGAGGGTCTCACCTGGCGGATGTTCGACGAGATCGGCGCGGCCCGTGTGCTGCACACGATCTGCGCGGCGACTGCTGGCGCGGCCTGGCGCTCGACGTTCGGGGCGATGCTCGCGGCCGATCCGTTGGACGTGGTGCACAGCAAGCTCGTGATCGTGTGGGGCGCGAACCCCGCGATCTCGAACATCCACTTCCCCCCGCTCGTGCAGCAGGCTCGGGCTCAGGGCGCGCGGCTCGTCGTCGTCGATCCCCGTCGCACCGCGATGGCGCGACGCGCCGACCGGCACCTCGCCTTGCGGCCCGGCACCGACGTCGCGCTCGTGCTCGGCATGGTGCGTCATCTGGATCGCAACGGGCTGATCGACCGATCGTTCGTCGACGCGCACGCGACCGGAGCCGACGCGCTGATCGACGGCTCGGCCGAGTGGACGCTGTCGCGCACCGCGGAGGTGACCGGCGTCGACGCGGCCGACATCGCCGCCTTCGCCGAGGAGCTCGCGACGATCCGTCCCGCGTTCGTGCGCATCGGGTGGGGGATCGAGCGGAACCGCAACGGCGGCGCGTCGTATCGCGTGGTGCTCGCGCTGCCGGTGCTGACGGGTCAGCTCGGCGTGCTCGGGTCCGGTGTGATGGCGAGCCTGAGTGGCGCCGACGACTTCGCGCTGAACGGACCTCCCTCAGGCGGCCGGCGGAAGGTCAACATGAACGAGCTCGGCACCGAGCTGCCGCGGATGCGCGTGCTGTTCGTCCAGGGCTCGAACCCTGCGGTCACCGCGCCTCGTCAGCGTCTCGTGCTCGATGGCCTCGGACGCGACGACCTCTTCACCGTCGTGCATGACCAGGTGCTCACCGACACCGCGCTCTACGCAGATGTCGTCTTGCCGGCCACGACGCACTTCGAGGCCGACGACCTCGCCGGCTCGTACGGCTCGTTCACGCGCCAGCGCATCGCCGCCGTCATCGACCGTGTGGGCGAGAGTCGCACGAACGACGAGGTGGGTGCCGGCCTCGCGGCACGGCTCGGGCTCGACATGACGCGGTACTGCACCGATCCCGATGCACTCGATGAAGGAGGGCCTCGGCGGCGCCTCGCCTGCTCCTGCGGGCGATGTCGAGGTGCTGCACGCACCCGGCACGGCCGTCCAGTTCCGCGACACGTTCCCCGACTTCGAGGACCGCAAGGCGCGGCTCGCGCCGTCGATCCTGCGTGACGGCGCGGTGCCCGCCTACCGCGAGCTCGAGACCGGGCCCGAGTTCCCGCTCGCGCTCATCACGCCGGCGACGCACCGCACGATCAACTCGATGTTCGGCGAGTTCAACGCGGCCGAGGCGTGCGTGCGGGTCCATCCCGACGACGCCGCGGCGCGCGCGGTGGCTGACGGGGACTTGGTGCGGATGTGGAACGACCTCGGCGCACTCGAGGTGGTCGCGCGCATCGACGCAGACCTGCGGCCGGGTGTCGTGTCGATGCCGAAGGGACTGTGGCGACGCGACATGCCGGGCGGCCTCACGGCGAACGCTCTCGTGCCCGACACGTTGAACGACCTCGCTGGGCGGCGCGTGCTTCAACGACGCCCGCGTCGAGATCGCGCTCGTCAGCCCAGGCTGAGCAGCTCCACCCAGTTGCCGTCGGGATCCTCGATCATCGCGATGGTGACACCGGGGCGGAGCTCGGTGACGGGCACCGCGATCTTGAACCCGGCCGCGTTGCACGCGTCGACGACCTCTTGGATGTTGTCGACGCTGATCGTCCAGTAGCGGTAGCCGAGCGCGCGGTTGATGCCCCCAGGCTCGGCGGCGGGCAGCTCCTTCGGATGGTGGACGAGCTTGATCAGGCTCGTTCCGCAGTACAGGCGGTACATCGTCGCCCCGCCGCCGAGCGGCATCGTGCCCTCGTCCTTGAAGCCCAAGGTGTCGCGGTAGAACGCGAGTGACCGCTCCGGGTCGCTCACGACGATGCCGAGGTCGATCGAGTCCTTCGTCAGCTTCACACCCATCCGCACTGTCTAGACCGTTTGCTCACTCGACCCCGTCCTGCTGTATCCGAGTGAGCAAACGGTGAATGTTGCACCCCCTCGTCATGATGCGCCGATGGCGGAGATCGACCTCGTGTACACGTTCATGCGGCGGCAGTTCGGCCTGATCACGCGCACTCAGGCGCTCGAGTGCGGACTGACGCCGCGGCAGATCGCGTGGTTCGTCACTCGCGGACGGTGGCGGCTGGTTCGGCCCGACGTGTACGAGGTGGCAGGCTCGCCGCCGACCTGGGAGCAGTCGGTGCTCGCCGCCGTGCTCGCTGGCGGCGACGGCGTCGCCGTCTCCCACGGCACCGCCGGCCGGCTGCGCACCCTCAAGCACGTGTCGGAGACGACCTCGAGATCGTCGCGCCGCTCGGGCGCCACAAGCGGCTCGATGGTGTCGTCGGTCATCGGTCTGGAGCGCTGTTCGACTCCGACCTCACGGTCTATCGATCGATCCCGACGACCACGGTCGCCCGGACGCTCATCGACGTGTCGGGTCGGCTCAGCGAGCGGCAGCTTGGCCAGGCTATCGACGATGCGCTTCGGCGACGGATCCTTGACCTCGGCGACCTGCGCCGCACCGCGGGTCGACTCGGGAGCGCGCCGGGTCGGTCGATGAGGAAGGTCCATCGGGCGCTCGCGTTGCGCCTCCCCGGCTATGACCCGCTCGACAGCGATCTCGAGACCCGCGCCCTTCGAGTGATCGCCGCTGCGGGCCTCCCCGTCCCTCGGCAGCAGTATCCGATCATGCTCGCGGGCGTCGAGGTGCACCTCGATCTCGCCTATCCCGACGCCCGGTTGGCGATCGAGCTCGACGGATGGGACTGGCATCGAGGCCGATCA
Organism: uncultured Acidimicrobiales bacterium; assembly: GCA_963726495.1. Taxonomy (GTDB): domain Bacteria; phylum Actinomycetota; class Acidimicrobiia; order Acidimicrobiales; family DATKAS01; genus DATKAS01. Next base: position 267,114 of record CAVSCP010000005.1, on the reverse strand, counting down.
GCGTTCGACGACGACCGCTGGCGCGACGCCGAGCTCGTGAAGCTGCATTGGATGAACCTCCGTCTCACCGCTATGATGAGTGATCAGGCGATCGCTGACGTCGTCGCCGCCGCCCTCGCCGACCGTTTGCTCACTCGAGCCGGTCCTGCTGTATCCGAGTGAGCAAACGGTTCATTCGGGGAGGAGGGCGGCGAGCTGGCGGGAGTGGGCGAGGAGGATGCCGTCGGGGCTCCACACCTCGCCGTCTTCCTCGACGAAGCCCTCGGCGGCCACCTGCGTGCGGAACGCGACGAGGCAGAAGTCGTCGTCCGACATCGTCGGATGGGGGAGCGGTGCGCGGAAGTGCACGGTGAGGTCGACGGTCGGGATGCCCATCGGCTGCGGGAACCGGGCGAAGATCGACGGGATCCACGCGTCGGAGAACGCGGTGACCGCGAGGTGGTCGATCGGCCGGCGCACCTCGTCGTCGAAGCGGATGTACCCGCCGACCGCGGCGAGGGGCGCGCTCGTGAACGGCTGGCCGCCGATCGCCCACCGCTGCTCGTACCGCTCGCGCATCGGCGACACCGCTCCGCTCGGCGTCTGCGTCAACGGCAGCCGCTCGGCCTGATCGAGCGGCAGCGCGGCGGGCATCGCGATGTCGGCGAACACCGGTCCCTCCATGCTCACCGCGAACGCAGCCATCGCGAGGGCGAGCAGCCGCTCACCCTGCACCAACCTCCCGGTGACGAACGTGACTCGCCGGCCCGCACGCTCGATCTGGGTGTGCATCTCGCACGGCCCCTCGCGGGGTGGTGCGAGGTAGTGGACCGTCAGCGATCGCGGCGTGCGCTCGGGATCGCCGACCGCGAGCGCGAGGCCCCGCAGCACGATCGCGGCGATGTAGCCGCCGTTCGGTCCTCGCTCGATCCACCAGCCGGTGTCGATGCGTCCCGCGTACCGGCCGTCGCCCAGCGGAGTCAGCGCGGTGTCGCGGTCGAAGCGAGTCTCGAGCCGGTCGTGCAGTCATCGGGGGCCGAGGCTACGGGCCGTGGGTACTGTTGGCGCCATGAAGGTTGCGCTGACTGTGAACGACTTCATCCGGCGCGCCGAGCTCGTCTACGGCGACCGCATCGGTCTGATCGACGAGCCCGACCAGCCCGCACCCTCGTGGGGTGACCTCACCTACAAGCGGGTCGCCGAGCTCGCGCGAGCCCAAGCGGCCGGCCTCGACCGGCTCGGCATCGGCCAGGGCGAGCGCGTCGCGATCGTGAGCCAGAACAGCGCCCGGCTCATGACGTCGTTCTTCGGCGTCAGTGGGTTCGGGCGCGTCCTCGTCCCGATCAACTTCCGCCTGAACGTCGACGAGGTGAGCTACATCGTCGAGCACTCCGGCGCGTCGGTGCTGCTCGTCGACCCCGAGCTCGACGAAACCCTCTCGGGCGTCACGGCCAAGTACCGCTACGTCATCGGCGCCGAGGCCGACGAGGCGCTGCTCGCGTTCGACGCCGAGCCCGAGCCGTGGACGCCTGACGAAGACGCGACCGCGACCATCAACTACACGAGCGGCACGACGGCACGGCCCAAGGGCGTGCAGCTCACGCACCGCAACATCTGGATCAACGCGACGACCTTCGGCTGGCAGACCGGCGTGACCGATCGCGACGTCTACCTCCACACGTTGCCGATGTTCCACTGCAACGGATGGGGGATGCCGTACGCGGTGACCGGCATGGGCGGTCAGAACGTCGTGCTGCGCAAGGTCGACGGGGCCGAGATCTTGCGCCGCGTCGACAAGCACGGTGTGTCGCTCCTGTGCGGCGCGCCGGCAGTCGTCGCGATGACGCTCGACGCCGCGTCGAAGTGGGATGGTCCGATCCCGGGCTCCGGGCGCACGCGCATGGTGGTCGCGGGAGCGCCGCCGCCCACGCGCACGATCGAGCGCATCGAGACCGAGCTCGGATGGGAGTTCATCCAGATCTACGGCCTCACCGAGACGTCGCCGTTCCTCGTGATGAATCGCTCGCGCGCCGAGTACGACGACCTGACGCCGGGCGAGCGCGCGGCACGTCTGAGTCGGGCGGGCGCGCCTGCGCTCGGCATCGAGATGGATGTCGACGCCGAGGGCGAGGTGCTCGCTCGCGGCAATGTCATCCTCGAGGGATATTGGGATCAGCCCGAAGCGACTGCGGCCGCAATCGTCGACGGGTGGTTCCACACGGGCGATGGCGGCTCGATCGACGACGAGGGCTACGTCACCATCTCCGACCGCAAGAAGGACGTGATCATCAGCGGCGGCGAGAACGTCTCGTCGATCGAGGTGGAGGACTGTCTGTTCTCGCATCCCGCGGTCGCGGAGGTCGCGGTCATCGGCGCCCCCGACGAGAAGTGGGGCGAGACCGTGGTGGCGCTCGTCGTGCTCGCGCCCGGGCAGTCGGCGACCGAGCAGGACCTGATCGACTACTGCCGATCGAAGCTGGCCCACTTCAAGTGCCCGAGGAAGATCGACTTCCGTGACGAGCTCGCCCGCACGGCCACGGGAAAGCTGCAGAAGTTCAAGCTCCGTGCGCCCTACTGGGAGGGACGCGAGCGTCTCGTGAACTGACGGGGGGTGCCCGGTTTCGGGCCTGACCCTCGGTAGCATCGCAACCCGTGCCTGCGGCCCGACGCGCTCTCAACCCGCGCCTCGTGGGGCTCGCGGTGGCTCTCGTGCTCGGGATCGCCGTGATCGGCCTGCTCTCCCTGCTCTTCGGGGACGACGACAACACGAACGCCGCGAGCATCTCTCCTGTGTCGGCCACCCGGACGACCGCAGCAGCCGCAGACGAGCGAGTCGCCGACCTCGGCGATCACGACCTCGGCGAGCACGACGGCCGCCCCGACGACGACCACGACCGCTCCCGCAGGTCACGCAGAACCACGTCTTCGTGCTCGGTGACTCGGTGCTGCTCGGCGCCGCGAACGAGATCCCGGCGGCGCTGCCCGGCTGGCAGGTCATCGTCGACGCGAAGGTGAGCCGCTTCCTCAATCAGGGGATCGAGGTGCTGCAGGCCCGGCGGGCCGAGATCGGCGATGCGGGCGTCGTCGTGATCCAGCAGGGAAACAACTACCTCGGAAACGAGCAGCAGTTCCGCGACGAGATCGACCAGACGATGGCGGTGCTCGCGGGTGTGCCGAAGGTGGTTTGGCTGACCGTCGCGGAGTTCACGCAGTCACGCGTCGACGTGAACAAGGAGATCCTCGCGGCCGCGCAGCGCTACCCGAACATCGTGCTCGCGGACTGGAACGGCACATGGCTTCCCAACCGCCGTGCGTTCGTGAGCCGCGACGGGCTGCACCTCACGCGACCGGGTGCGAGGGCGATGGCCGCGCTGATCGCGTCGGTGGTCGGCGCTCCTCCGACTCCCTGAGCTAGGGAGCGAGGGCGGCGCCGATCGGCAGGTTCCGCAACACGGTGTAGACGAGCGCGCCGACGCCGAGCACGATCCACGCGCGCGCCGGTATCGTCCACGGCCCGCGCACCTCACCGACGCCGACGCTCGCGAGCGACACCGCGCCCCACGCGAGCAGCGGCAGCGTGACGACGAGCAACAGGTTGCTGCCGAGCGCCGCCATCACATGGCCGTGCGCGAGGTCGCCGACACCGCGCAGGCTGCCGCACAACGGGCAGTACAGGCCGGTCGCCGCGTGGAACGGGCACAACGGCAGTCACGTTCACTTCACGTGTCACCAGTCCACCTCGTCGCATCCCTTGTGGTCGTCGGGCTCGATCTGCAGCGTCGCGTGCGCGACACCGTGCCCATCGCCGAGCACGGTGCGCGCCTCGTCGAGCACTGCATGATGATCGGTGCCGACTCTCACCATCAGGTGTGCGGAGGCGACCTCCATCTCCGACGTCAACGTCCACACGTGGAGATCGTGCACGTCGACGACTCCCGGGATCGCGGCGAGGTCGGCGTGCAACGCGGAGATGTCGATGTGGGCGGGCGCCTCTTGCACGAGGATCCGCACCGCCTCCCGCCCGAGCGACCACGCCCTCGGAAGGATGAACACGCCGATGGCAGCACCGATGATCGGGTCGACCCACGTCCATCCGGTGATGCCCCACACGATGGCGGCGACGATCACGCCGATCGAGCCGAGCGTGTCGGACAGCACCTCGACCGAAGCGCCTCTTCATGTTGAGGCTCTCGCTCGCCCCGGGCCGCAGCAGCATCAACGCGATGACGTTCACGACGAGCCCGATCATGCCGACGACGAGCACGGGCAGCGACGCGATCTCGCGGTCCTCACCCAGCCGTACGAACGCCTCGTAGAGCACCCACGCAGCGACGCCGAACAGCAGGATCGCGTTCGCGAGCGCGGCCAGGATCTCCAAGCGGTACAGGCCGAACGTGCGTTGCCCGTCGGTGCGCGCCCTCGAAGCCGCGTGGATCGCGGCGAGGGCCATTCCCAGCCCGAGCGCGTCTGTCGCCATGTGACCGGCATCGGACAGCAACGCCAGTGATCCGGTCGCGATCCCGGTCGCCACCTGCACGACGAGGAACCCGAGGATCAGGAAGAACGCGGTGCGCAGCGCCTTCTCATGGCGGGCACCGGCCCGCGCGCTGCCATGAGCGTGGTTGTGTCCCTGAGCGTGGTCATGGGTCACGATCAAACGGTACCGAGAAACGAGGCTGGTCCTCGTAGCCTTGAACCTCGTGCTGCAAGCCCGCGAGCTGTCGGTTGAGGTCGGCGGCCGTCTCGTCGTCGAAGGCGCCTCGCTGACGGTCCGCGCCCGCGACAAGGTCGGCCTCGTCGGCCGCAACGGCGCGGGCAAGACCAGCCTGCTGCGCGTGCTCGGGGGTGCGGCTCCCGCCGCGGTCGGCGTCGTGCATCGTCAGGGCGCGCTCGGCTACCTCCCGCAGGACCCCCGCATCGCCGGCCTCCTCGACGGCATCACCGCGCTGACCCACGTCCTCTCGGGACGCGGCCTCGACCAGGCGACCGTTCGCATCGAGAAGCTGCGCCTCGCGATGGAGGAGGACCACAGCGAAGCGAACGTCGCTCGCTTCTCCCGCGCCGAGGAGGCGTTCCGGGCCGACGGTGGCTATGCGGCGGAGTCGGAGGTGCGCGCGCTCGTCGCGGGTCTCGGCATCGAGGGCGACCGCGTCGACCTCCCGCTCGCGGTGCTCTCCGGCGGAGAGCGACGCCGGGTCGAGCTCGCCCGCATCCTGTTCGCCGGGAGCGACGTCCTCCTCCTCGACGAGCCGACGAACCACCTCGACATCGACGCACGTGCGTGGCTCATGAAGTTCCTGCGCGGGTACCGCGGTGCGCTCCTCGTCATCAGCCACGACCTCGAGCTGCTCGACGAGTCGATCACCCGCGTGCTGCACCTCGACCGGCCGAACGAGGAGTCGCCGGGCCACATGGTCGAGTACAAGGGCACCTACAGCCAGTACGTCGCCGCCCGCAAGAAGGACGAGGTGCGGCTCGCGAAGATCGCGTCGCAGCAGGACGCCGAGATCAAGCGCCTCTCGACGCTCGCCGACAAGATCCGCGCCAAGGCGACGCTCGCCAGCCGCGCGCACAACCTCGACAAGCGCGCCGACCGCATCAGGGCGGCGCACGTCGAAGCCCCGACGAAGGACCGCACGCTCGCGGTCAAGCTCCCTCCGCCTCCGCATACGGGACGAGTGCTGCTCGAGGTCGAGGGTGTCGCGAAGTCCTACGACGGGCCGCCGGTCTTCGAGGACGTGTCGTTCGCGCTCGAGCGGGGCGAGCGCCTGCTGGTGCTCGGGCTCAACGGCGCGGGCAAGACGAGCTTGCTGCGCATCCTCGCCGGCGAGACCACGGCCGACACCGGCACGGTCGAGTTCGGCCTCGGCGTGTCGCTCGGCTACTACGCGCAGGAGCACGAGGGCATCGTCTCCGGACGCACCCTGCTCGACCACATGCGCGACCACGCGCTCACGACCGACGTCGAGCTGCGCAGCCTGCTCGGGATGTTCGGGCTCACCGGCGACAAGGCGTTCCAAGACGCCGGCACCCTCTCGGGCGGAGAGAAGACGAAGCTCGCCCTCGCGCAGCTCGTCGCCGGGCGCCACAACCTCCTTCTCCTCGACGAGCCGACCAACAACCTCGATCCGGGGTCGCGTTCATCCGTTGCGGCCGCGCTCGCGTCGTGGCCCGGCGGCATGGTCATCGTGAGCCACGACCGCGACTTCGTCGCCGAGCTCGAGCCGAGCCGGGTGCTGCTGATGCCCGAGGGCGAGCTCGACTACTGGACCGAAGACCTCATCGAGCTCGTCGCCCTCGCCTAGCGACGCCCGAGGCGAGGGTCAGGTCGAGGACACGCGCACGGGGAGGGTGATCGGGCCGCTGATGCCGATCACCGGCTTCCAGGGCGCAGGGCCGGTCTGCTCGATCGTCGGCCACTTCGCCCTCATCTGCACGAGCGCCTCGGCGAGCTCGGCCTTGGCGAGGTGCACGCCGAGGCAGTAGTGGATGCCGCCGCCGAACGTGAGGTGAGGCGGCGCTCCGACCCGCTTGATGTCGAACCGATCGGGATCGTCGTAGACCGCGGGATCGCGGTTCGCCGCCGCCGTGTTCACGCTCACCAGATGATCCGCAGGGATCGCCACACCGAGCAGCTCGACCGGCTCGCCCGTCTGGCGGGCAGTGCCCATGATCGCCGGTGAGTAGCGCATCACCTCGTCGACGACGCCTTGCGCGTCTGCCGCATCGTCGGGCATCGCATCCCACTGGTCGGGGTGCTCGCAGAACAGCTGGACGGCTGCCGCGAGCTGGTTGCGGGTCGTGTCGGTGCCCGCGCTCAGCACCGCGCCCGCGAGCATCCGCAGCTCGGGCCGCGTGAGCCGATCGCCTTCGTCCTCGGCCTGCACGAGCTCGGTCATGAGGTCGTCGCGGGGGTCCGCCCGCCGCTCCTCGACCATCGCGTCGATGTAGGCATCGAGCTCGTCGAAGGCGCGCAAGATGTCGGGACCGTCCTCGGCTGCGTTGAACTGGAAGATCTTGAAGATCTCGTCGGTCCAGTCGCTGAACCGCGCCCAATCCTCGCGGGGAGTGCCGAGCAGCTCGCAGATGACCGCGATCGGATACCACTTCACCAGCTCGACGACGTCGAGCTCGCCGTCGTCGGGCGCCGCGGCCAGCACCTCGGTGAACACCGAGCGCATCGATGCCCGCAGCCGCTCGGTGGTGCGAGGCGTGAACGACTGAGCGACGAAGCGCCGGAGGCGAGCGTGCTCCTCGCCGTCGATGCTGAGGATCCCCTTGCTGACCTTGTCCCAGAGCTCGCCCTCGGTGATGCCCTGCGCGGCCAGGGTGAGGCCGGCAGGAGCCAGGTAGCGACGGTCGCGGAGCACCGTCTGCGCGGCCTCGTAGCTCAGCGTCTCGACGCCGAACTGCCCGCGGGCGAGCGGGACCGCGCCGCAGCGCGTCTCGAAGCATCCCGTGCGGGTTCAGCTGGAACTCTTCGCTGAACGTGTCGAGCTCGGGCAGGTCTTCGATGGCCGTCATGACGAGACGGTAGACGGTGTGCGTGTCAGTGGAGCCGGAGCCGGAAGAGTCGGTGCCCGACCCGCACGCGGTGAGGCCGTACTCGTCGAGGCGACGGTTGATGTCGTCGAACACCGTCGAGCCCTGATCGAGCACCTCGTTCGGATCGGCCCCGAGGTCGTCGAGCACGGCCTCCATGTCGAACAGCACGCCGTTGAGCTTGTTGGAGTCGGCGGTCGGCAGGCCGATCGCGCGGATGCGGGCGATCTCGTCCCGAGTCGCGGGGATGAACGTGGTCTTGACGAAGGCGAGGATCTGATCGTCGGTCGGGGCTTCGCCGAGGTCAGCGGCGGCAGCCGCAACGAGCTTCGCGGTCTCGTCGCAGACGGCGTTGGCATCCGCGACGAAATCGCTCTTCGGCGGAGGAGCTGCCGGCGCGTCGTCGCCGCACGCGGCGAGCAGGATCAGGGCTTGAGCGACAACGACACAGGCCGCGACACTTCCTCGAAGAAGTCGTTGCCCTTGTCGTCGACGACGATGAACGCGGGGAAGTCGACGACCTCGATCTTCCACACCGCTTCCATGCCGAGCTCGGGGTACTCGAGCACCTCGACCTTGGTGATGCAGTCCTTGGCGAGCCGCGCCGCGGGACCGCCGATCGAGCCGAGGTAGAAGCCGCCGTGCTTCTTGCACGCGTCGGTGACCGCCTTCGAGCGGTTGCCCTTCGCGAGCATCACGAAGCGTGCCGCCGTGCGCCTGGAACAGGTCGACGTAGGCGTCCATGCGGCCCGCGGTGGTCGGCCCGAACGAGCCCGACGCGTAGCCCTCCGGCGTCTTCGCCGGGCCGGCGTAGTAGACGCAGTAGTCGCGCAGGTACTGCGGCATGCCCTCGCCGGCGTCGAGCCGCTCCTTGATCTTGGCGTGCGCGATGTCGCGCGCCACGACCATCGGCCCGGTCAGCGACGAGCCGCGTCTTCACCGGGTACTGCGAGAGCGTGGCGCGGATCTCGCTCATCGGCCGGTTGAGGTCGATCTGCACGACCTCGCCGTCGAGATCGTCGTCGGTGACCTCGGGCAGGTACTTGCGCGGGATCGGTCTCGAGCTGCTTCGAGGAACACGCCGTCGCGCGGTGATCTTGCCGAGCGCCTGGCGGTCGGCCGAGCACGACACCGCGATGCGCGACCGGGCACGACGCGCCGTGGCGCGGCAGCCGGATCGACGCGCACGTCGTGGCAGAAGTACTTGCCGCCGAACTGCGCGCCGATGCCGAACTGCCGGGTGAGCTCGAGCACCTGCTGCTCGAGCTCGACGTCGCGGAAGCCGCGCCCGAGCTGCGTTGCCCTCGGTCGGGCAGCGCGTCGAGGTAGCGCGCCGACGCGAGCTTCGCGGTCTTCAGCGCGTACTCGGCCGACGTGCCGCCGATCACGACCGCGAGGTGGTACGGCGGGCACGCCGCGGTGCCGAGCGTGCGCAGCTTCTCGTCGAGGAACGTCATGAGGCTCGCCGGGTTCAGCAGCGCCTTCGTCTCCTGGAACAGGAAGCTCTTGTTCGCCGAGCCGCCGCCCTTGGCCATGAACAGGAACTTGTACTCGTCGCCGTCGACCGCGTAGATCTCGATCTCGGCCGGCAGGTTGGTGCCGGTGTTCTTCTCGTCGTACATGTCGAGCGGCGCCATCTGCGAGTAGCGCAGGTTCGTCGTCGGCGTAGGTGTCGAAGATGCCGCGCGCGATCGCGCTCTCGTCGCCGCCGCCGGTGAGCACGAGCTCGCCCTTCTTGCCCATCACGATCGCGGTGCCGGTGTCCTGGCACGACGGCAGCACGCCGCCCGCCGCGATGCACGCGTTCTTCAGCAGCTCGAGCGCGACGAAGCGGTCGTTGGGCGACGCCTCGGGATCGTCGAGGATCGCCCGCAGCTGCGCGAGGTGGCCCGGGCCGCAGCAGGTGCGCGATGTCGCGCATCGCCTCGCGCGTGAGCAGCGTGAGCGCCTCGGGGTCGACCTCGAGGAAGTGCCGGCCGCCGGCCGTCGAACGTGCGACACGCCGTCGGTCGTGAGGAGCCGGTAGGGCGTGTCGTCGTGTGCTCGACGCGGGAGCATGTCCTGGTACTGCGAAGTCCGCGGTCACCAGGTTGAAAGGTACAGGCGTAGCGTCACGGCTCATGACCTGACCGTACCGCATCGAGCACGACTCGATGGGCGAGGTGCGGGTGCCCGTCGACGCCCAGTGGGGCGCGCAGACCCAGCGCGCGATCGAGAACTTCCCGATCTCGGGCCGGCCGATCGAGCGGGCGCTCATCGGTGCGCTGGCGCTCGATCAAGGGCGGCGGCGGCGACGGTGAACGGTGAGCTGCGCGTGATCCCGAAGGACGTGGCCGAGCGCGATCCACGACGCGGCCGCCGAGGTGGCGCGACGGCGGGCACGACGACCACTTCCCGATCGACGTGTTCCAGACCGGCTCGGGCACGTCGTCGAACATGAACATGAACGAGGTGATCGCCCGGCTGGCGTCGACGTCGCTCGGCGACGCCGGTGCACCCGAACGACGACGTGAACGCGTCGCAGTCGTCGAACGACGTGTTCCCGTCGGCGATCCACCTCGCGGCGACGCGCGAGCTCGCCGAGCGACCTGATCCCCGCGCTGCGAGCACCTGGCGAAGGCGCTGCGCACGCAAGCAGCGCGCGTTCGCGATCGGTGGTGAAGGCGGGCCGCACCCACCTCATGGACGCCACGCCGGTCACGCTCGGCCAGGAGTTCGGCGGCTACGCGCAGCGCGATCGAGGACGGCATCGAGCGGATCGTCGCGACGTGCTGCCGCGGGTCGGCGCGCTGCCGCTCGGCGGCACCGCGGTCGGCACGGGCATCAACTGCCCGCGCGGGTTCGCGAAGCGGGTCATCGCCCGGCTCGCCGACCGACATGCGAGCTGCCGCTCACCGAGGCGCGTGACCACTTCGAGGCGCAGGGCGCGCGCGACGCGCTGGTCGAGGCCAGTCGGGCGTGTGCCGTGTGATCGCGGTCTCGCTGATCAAGATCGCCAACGACCTCCGCTGGATGGGGAGCGGCCCGAACGCCGGGCTCGCCGAGATCCACCTCCCCGACCTGCAGCCCGGCTCGTCGATCATGCCGGGCAAGGTCAACCCGGTCGTCGCCGAGGCCGTGCACGCAGGTCGGTCGCGCAGGTGATCGGCAACGACGCCGCGGTCGCCTGGGCTGGCGCGCATGGGCAACTTCGAGCTCAACGTGTTGCTGCCGGTGATCGCCCGCAACCTGCTCGAGTCGATCCGGTTGCTGTCGGCGGTCGTCGCACGGTGTTCGCCGACAAGTGCATCCACGGCATCGAGGCCGACGTGGAGCGGTGCTACCGATACGCCGAGTCGTCGCCCTCGATCGGCACCGCGCTCAACCCGCTCATCGGCTACGAAGCCGCGGCACGCGTCGTGAAGCAGGCCCAGAAGGAGGGCCGTACGATCCGCGACATCGTCGTCGACGAGGGGCTGCGTCAGCGCGGCCGAGGCCGACAAGGTGCTCGACGTGATGGCGATGACGAAGGGCGGCGTCGCGAAGTAGTCGCACCCCGACCCTCTCTGTCGCGAACCCCGCCACTTCTGGCGGACTTTGCGACAGAGAATCGGGACGGGGCTCAGCCGGCGGCGGGCGTGCCCGCGAACGCGGCGGGGTCGCCGCGATCGGGGATGAGCGGACCCTTCCAGCTCATGACCTCGGCGAGGTTGTCGGAGATCGACTTCCACTCCGCGGGCTCCCAGCCCTCGGCCGCGCCACCGATCGTCAGGTCGGTCTTGAGCCACACGAGCGCGGGCAGCCGATCGAGCCCCATCCCTCTCACCGCGGTGCGGTCGGGATCGACGTAGGTGAGGAACTGCCGCGCCAACGGCCCGAGGAACGTGCGCGCGCCCTCGGCGTCAGAGGTGACGAGCCACGCGACGCGACAGTCGGCCTCTCTGAACACCGACAGGATGCGGTCGCCTGCGTCGAGCACCCACGCGCTCTCGCTCGTGTACGGGTCGAGGCAGACGAGCAGCAGGTGGAAGTTCGTGAGCCACTCGCTGACCGTGCGCTTCTCGCCGTCGACGGTCGTGAGGACGAGATCGCCGGACGGGTCGTGCGCCACGGCGGCAGAAGGTAGCGCCTGCACCGAGGGGTAGCGTGCCTTCGATGCACCCAATCGAGCGCTTGCGCTATGTGGCACGCGCTTCGGGGGCCGATCACGGGCTGCTGGTGCGAGAGACGGCGGGTGCGCTCGCGTCACTCGGGTTCGACCCGCCGGGCCTGGTCACTGCGTGCCGCCGCATCATCGACCGCCATCCCGCGTCGGGTCCGCTGTGGTGGCTGTCGGCGCGGGTGCTCACCTCGAACGACCCAGTCGGCGAGGCCTGGCGGGCGGCCGACGAGATCGCCGAAGACCCGACGCCCGACGAGCTGGCCCACGCCATCCCCGACGAGGCGACGATCTGCGTCCTCGGATGGCCCGAGCAGATCGGCGACGCGCTGCCGCGCCGCGGCGACCTCGACGTCCTCGTGGTCGACGCGCTCGGCGAGGGCAGTGGCCTCGTGCGGCGGTTGCAGCGGGCCGAGGTCGACGCGATCGACGTCCCGATGTCGGGCCTCGGCACGGCGGTCGCCGACAGCGACCTGGTGCTGCTCGAGGCGTCGGCCTTCGGTCCCGGCGGATGGGTGGGCGTCGCCGGGTCACGAGCGGCGGCCGCGGTCGCCCGCCACGCGGGCATCCCCGTGTGGGTCGTCGCCGGCATCGGGCGCCTCCTGCCCGCTCGCATGTGGGACGCGCTCGCCGCGCGCCTCGACGACGACATGCCGTGGGAAGCCGACGACGACGTCGTGCCCTCCGACCTCTGCGACATGCTCGTCGGTCCCGCGGGGCCGCTGCCCCTTGCCGACGCGCTCCGCCGCATCGACTGCCCGATCGCGCCCGAGCTCTTCAAGCCCAGCGACCTGACCGTTCGGTAGCGTCGCCGCTCATGCCGTCACGCCGCGACCTCATCAAGATGACGCCCGACGAAGTCGACGCGTTCCTCCACGAGACCCACACGATGAACGTCGCGACGATCGGCCGCGACGGCACTCCTCATCTCGTTGCCATGTGGTACGGCTTCCTCGGCGACGCACCCGCGTTCTGGACGTTCGGCAAGTCGCAGAAGATCAAGAACCTCGAACGCGACCCGCGCATCACGTGTCTCGTCGAGGCGGGTGACGAGTACGCGCAGCTGCGCGGCGTCGAGCTCGTCGGCAGGGGCACGGTCATCACCGACACCGACGACATCATCGCGATCGGACTGAGCACCTCGCAGCGTCACACCGGTGCTGATCCCGAAGCGTCGCGGCCGTTCGTCGAGGCGCAGGCCGGCAAGCGGCTCGGCGTGCGCATCGACGTCGAGAAGGTCGTGTCGTGGGACCACCGCAAGCTGGAGGGTCGCTACTGAGCTCGCAAGCCGACGCCGAGGCTGCGGCCGCGGCGCTCGGGCCTCACGATGTCGCGGTCGTGCTCGGCTCGGGCTGGGCGGCCGCGCTCGAACGACTGCCCGCAGCGACCCGCGACCTGAGCGTCACCGACCTACCGGGCTTCGCCCCGCCGACCGCAGAAGGTCACGCCGGTCGCGTGCTGTCAGTGCCCGTCGGCGACCGGCGCGTCCTCGCGTTCGTCGGTCGTCATCACCTCTACGAGCGGCGTGACGTGCGCGCCGTCGCGCATGCCGTGCGCACCGCGGCGGCCGCCGGCTGCACGACGGTGGTCCTCACCAACGCGTGCGGCTCGATGGACGACACGATGCCGCCCGGCTCGATCGTCCTCATCAGCGACCACATCAACATGACCGGCATCTCGCCGATCGAGGGCTCGCAGTTCGTCGACCTCACCGATCTCTACTCGTCGCGCCTGCGTGCGCGTGTGCCGCACGATCGAGCCGTCGCTGCCCGAGGGCGTCTACGTCGGGTATTGGGGACCGAACTACGAGACGCCCGCGGAGATCCGCGCGTTCCGCGTGCTCGGAGGCGACCTCGTCGGCATGTCGACGGTGCTCGAGGCGATCGCGGCGCGCGCCGCGGGCGTCGAGGTGCTGGGCCTCTCGCTGGTGACGAACCGGGCCGCCGGCCTCGGCGGGCCGCTCAACCACGAGGAGGTGCTCGAAGTCGGCCGCGCCTCAGGCGACCGCGCCGGCGCCCTCCTCGCCGCGCTCCTCGCGCACCCCGAGCTCGCTCGGCGTAGCTCAGGTCGGCTGGTTGAGCTCGATGCGGTTGCCCGACGGGTCGCGCACGAAACCCTGACGACCTGCGCCCGGGACGACGTTCGGGTCGACCCTCACCTTTCCTCCTGCGGCTGTGATCGCGGCGACCGCCTCGTCGAGGTCGGCGACGCGCAGCGCGTAGTGCTGACGAGGATCGGGCGCGGCGTCGGGCATCTCCATCAAGTGGATCTGATGGTCACCGGCCTGGAACCACGCGCCCGGGAACCCGAAGTCGGGACGGTCGATCTGCTCGAAGCCCATCACGTCCGCGTAGAAGCGCACTGCGGGCTCGAGCTCTTTGACGCTGATGGCAACGTGGTGGAGCCCTGTCGTGTGCATATGGGTATGGTCGCGCCGATGGGCGAGATGATCGAGTTCCAGAGCAACGGCGGCACGTGCCCGGGCTACCTGGCCACTCCAGCTTCGGGATCCGGCCCCGGCGTGGTGATCATCCAGGAGTGGTGGGGCCTCGTCCCTCACATCAAGGACGTCGCCGATCGCTTCGCGAAGGAAGGCTTCGTCGCGCTCGCCCCGGACCTCTACCGCGGCAAGGCCGCGAGTGAGCCAGATGAGGCCGGCAAGTACATGATGGCGCTCAACATGGCGCAGGCCGCGAAGGACATGGGCGGCGCGGTGGACGAGGTCGCGAAGCGCGGATCGACCGCGGGCGTGGGAGTCGTCGGCTTCTGCATGGGCGGGGGGCTCACGCTGGTGCTCGCGTGCCAACGTCCCGACAAGGTGAAGGCGGCCTGCCCGTTCTATGGCGTCATCCCGTGGGCCGAGGCGCAACCCGACTGGAGCAAGCTCGAAGCCGCGGTCGAGGGCCACTACGCGCAGAACGACGAGTTCGCGTCGCCCGAGGCGGTGGCCGAGCTCGAGGACAAGCTGAAGAACCTCGGCAAGGACGTCGTGATGTACGTGTACCCCGACACCGACCACGCGTTCTTCAACGACGCACGTCCGGAGGTGTACAACGCGGCGGCGAGCCACCTCGCGTTCTCTCGCACCATCGCGCATCTTCGGGGTCATCTGCGCTGAGCAAGCCGAAAGGCTGCGCATCCGGGGGCAAAGCCCTCGGGCCGCTCGCGCGCGCCCGGTACCGTGAGCAGGCGTGAGCGAGACCGTCCGCATCGGCATCCTCGGTTGTGGCAACGTCGGCGGCCCGCTCGTCGGGCTCATCGAGGAGCGCGCGCGAGCGATCGAGGCTCGCACGGGCCTGCGCCTCCAAGTCGCACGCGTCGCCGTGCGCAACCTGTCGCGTGAGCGCGCGGTGCCGATCGCCGAGGGCCTGCTCACCCGCGACGCCGCGGAAGTCGTCGAGGATCCGACGATCGATCTCGTCGTCGAGGTCATCGGCGGCATCGAGCCGGCGCGCGAGCTGATCCTCACGGCACTCAAGCACGGCAAGCCTGTCGTCACCGCGAACAAGGAGCTGCTCGCGAACGTCGGTGCCGAGGTCTTCAGCGCGGCCGACGCCGCGGGATGCGACCTGCTGTTCGAGGCTGCGGTCGCCGGCGGCATCCCGTTGGTGCGGGCGCTGCGCGAGTCGCTCGCCGGCGAGCCGGTCCGTCGCATCATGGGGATCGTCAACGGCACGACGAACTTCATCCTCACTCGGATGACCGACGCTGGTGCGAGCTACGGCGACGCTCTCTCCGAAGCGCAGAGCCTCGGCTATGCCGAGCGCGATCCCACCGCGGACGTCGAGGGGTACGACGCAGGCGCGAAGGCGGCGATCATCACGTCGATCGCGTTCGGTGTCCGGGTGGTCGCCGGCGACGTGTACCACGAGGGCATCAGCCAGATCACCGCCGACGACATCGCGGCCGCCACGCGGCTCGGCTACGTCGTGAAGCTGCTCGCCATCGCCGAGCGGTTCGACGACGGCGCGCTCGCCGTGCGTGTGCACCCGGCGATGGTGCCTGCTGCGCATCCACTCGCGAGCGTTCGCGACAGCTACAACGCCGTGTTCCTCGAGGGGGATGCTGTCGGGTCGCTCATGTTCTACGGACGCGGCGCGGGCGGGCGCCCGACTGCGAGCGCGGTGCTCGGCGACGTCATCGACGCCGCGAGCAACCTCCGCAAGGGCACCCACGCGTCGATCGGGATGTTCGACGCGCGCTCGCATGCTGCCGATCGACGAGACGAGCGCCGAGTACTACATCCCGCTCGAGGTCGCCGACCGCCCCGGCGTGCTCCACGCGGTCACCGGTGCGTTCGCGGCGCACGACGTCTCGATCCGCACGGCGGAGCAGGAAGGCCTCGGCGACGACGCGCGCCTCGTGTTCATCACGCACACCGCGCGCGAGGCAGACGTGCAGGCGACGTTGCACGACCTCCGACACCTCGACGTCGTCAAGCAGGTCGGCAGCATCTTGCGTGTCGTCGGCACCGGCTCGTGAAGTACGTCAGCACCCGCGGCGCGGCGCCGGTCGTCGACTTCGCGGGAGCGATGCTCGGCGGTCTCGCCTCCGACGGGGGCCTCTACGTCCCCGAGTCGTGGCCGCCGCTGCCGTCGCGGCTCCGGCGCGCCGCGCCCTACGCCGAGACGGCTGCTGAGGTGATCTGGCCCTTCGTCGACGGCATCGACCGCGACGCGTTGGTGCGCACCTGCGTCGAGGCCTACGCCACCTTCCGCCACGACGCGGTGTGCCCGCTGGTGCAGCTGTCCGACGACACATGGCTGCTCGAGCTCTTCCATGGCCCGACGCTCGCGTTCAAGGACGTCGCCCTGCAGCTCGTCGGGCGCCTGATGGACGACGAGCTCGGGCGCCGCGGCGAGCGCACCTCGATCGTCGTCGCGACGTCGGGCGACACCGGCTCGGCCGCCATCGAGGCCTGCCGTGGGCGCACCAACCTCGAGATCTTCGTTCTGCACCCCGCTGGCCGCGTCTCCGAGGTGCAACGCCGGCAGATGACGACGGTCCTCGAGCCCAACGTGCACAACATCGCGCTCGAGGGCACGTTCGACGACTGCCAAGACATGGTGAAGGCGCTGTTCGCCGACGCGGCATTTCGCGAGGAGCATCGCCTCGGCGCGCTCGAACTCGATCAACTGGGCGCGCGTCGTCGCGCAGGTCGTCTACTACGTGACTGCTGCGATCTCACTCGGCGCGAGCGAGGCACAGCCCGCTGTCGTTCGCCGTGCCGAGCGGCAACTTCGGCAACGTGTTCTCGGGATGGGTCGCGAAGCAGATGGGCGTGCCGATCCACCAGCTCATCATCGGGTCGAACCGCAACGACATCCTCACTCGGGTCGTCAACGACGGACGGATGGAGATCACCGACGTCGTGCCGACGATGAGCCCGAGCATGGACATCCAGATCTCGTCGAACTTCGAGCGTGTGCTGTTCGAGCTCAACGGACGCGATGGCGGGCTCACCACCGAGCAGATGGGCGTGTTCCGCGCGAGTGGACGCATGGCGCTCGAGTCAGATCAGCTGCGAGAGCTGCAGGCGACGTTCACCGCTGCGAGCGTCGACGAGCAAGGCACACTCGACCAGATCGCCCGCACCTACACGGGGTCGAGGCGTCGTCGTCGACCCGCACACCGCGGTGGGGTTGCGCGCCGCGGAGGCGGCGGGGCGCGATGCCGACATCCCCGTGGTCGCGCTCGCGACCGCTCATCCCGCGAAGTTCCCTGACGCGGTCGAGAAGGCGATCGGCATCCGGCCAGCGTTGCCCGAGCACCTTGCCGATCTCTTCGACCGGCCCGAGCGTTACGCCATCGTCGCGAACGACATCTCCGCGGTGAAAGCTGTGATCACCAACGGGGGGATCACGAATAGCGAGTGACGTAGCCCCGCTGGCGGAACTGCTCGAGCCGCGAGCGGACCCACCAGAGCGAGAGCGCCGCGAGCACGAGGGCGCCGACTGCGGCGATCGCGATCTCGTCCCACGGCAGCGGCTCGCCGGCGACCACGGCTCGAGCCGCGGCGAACGCGTGGGTCGTGGGCAGCACTCTCGCGATCGGCTGGAGCACTGCGGGCAGCGCGCCGACGGCGTAGAACGCGCCCGAGAGCGGCCACAGCAGGAACGCGAGTGCCCAGGCCAGGACCTCTGCGCCGGCGCCGAACCGCAGCACCAGGCCGATGACGAACAGAGCCAGCACCCAGCCCATGAACAGCAGGATGATCGCGCAGGGGATGAGCTGCACCGCGATCGTCGTGACGTTGAACGCGTAGAAGAGCAGCGCGGTGCACGAGACGAAGACCATCCCGATGAAGACCTTGCTGAGACCGAACACCGCGGTGCCGATGAGGTACTCGGTCTCGCGAAGCGGCGTGACCATCAGGTTGAGCAAGCTGCGCGTCCATGTCTCTTCCAGGAACCCAGTCGACAGCGCGAGGTTCGATGCGAAGAGGATGTGGAAGAGCAGCAAACCCGTGAGCACCGCGGGAACGGTCTTGCTGTCGCCCGGAGTGCTCTTGGCCAAGACCACGGCAAGCGATCCGAACAGGATCGAGTCGATCGCGGGCGCGGCGACATCGAACCATCGGTGCGGGCTGCGCTTGAACACGATCGCGTGACGTGTCGCGATCGCGCGCATCCGCCTGACGTTGAGTCCGATCATCGACGTGGCTCCGTGGCTCGATGCTCCGATGCGAGATGGATGAACATGTCCTCGAGCGACTCGTGCCCGTGCGCCGCGGTGATCTCGTCGACGAGGCCGTCGGCGACGACTGTTCCCTTCGCGATGAACACGACGCGATCGCAGAGCCGCTCGACCTCGACCATGTCGTGACTCGTCACGAGCAACGCGGTGCCCTCGTCCTCCGAGATCTCGCGCAAGCCCGTGCGCACGCGCAGCGCGACGTCCGGGTCGAGCGACGCGGTGGGCTCGTCGAGCACGAGCAACGCAGGATGATGCAGCACCGACTTCACGATCCCGACGAGCGTGCGTTGCCCGGACGAGAGCTCCTCGTTCTTCGCCTCCGCGAGATGCTGGATGCCGAACCGATCGAGGCCCTCGCTGATGCGGGAGTCGATGTCGTCGATGCCGTACAGGTCGGCGAAGAGCCTCAGCACCTCGTGCACCTTCATGCGCGAGGGGAGCGGGAGGTACCCGGCGGCGAAGCCGACGTGCTGCATCGCCGCGCTCCGCTCTCGTGGGAGGGCATGGCCGAGCAGCTCGATGGTGCCCGTGTCGGGGCTGATCACACCGACGAGCATCAGGAGGGTCGTCGTCTTGCCCGCGCCGTTCGGGCCGAGCAGCGCGACCCTGTCGCCGGGCGCGACCTCGAGGTCGATCCCGGCGACGGCTTGGGTCCCCCGGAACGACTTTGTGAGCCCCTGCGCTCGGATGACGAGCTGCACGATGGGGCAGTCTCACGAATTGCCGAGACTTCCGCCCGTCTTTACCGTTTGTCTTCCCACCAGGTAGCCGTCCGCGCCTGACCCGGTGTAAAGTGGCAGTCGACCGGTTCTCCCGGTCTCCAGCCTCACCGGCTCAACCCTTCCTTCGGCGGAGCGTCGAGCGGTCGGTTGGAACTCCGAAGCCTTTGGGGACTGACCTTTCGCGACAGAGTCCTTCGCGACACCGTCGTGCCAGGTCGTTTGGGGTGGTTCCTTGCCAGCACCACCTCTCCAGAGGCCCCACTCTCCCCGGTCCGCGCCCAGGCGATGCTGACCAAATCCCGAAATGAGGTGCCCATGAGCGTGGAGTCATCCGAGGCTCTCGAACGCTCGGTGCTCGAAGGCAAAGACCGCGACGCCCTCCTGCGAATCGCAGAGGTGCTCGGGGTCAAGGCCAGCTCACGCACGAAGAAGGCCGAGATCGTCGACCGCATCCTCGAGCAGACCGGCGCAGCGTCGGGCTCGAGTGGTGGCGACGAGCCCGCGGCCCCCGCGGCGAAGTCGTCGCGCGGTGGTCGGGGCGCCAAGGCCGCTGCCCCCGCCGCAGCTGAGGTTGAACCTGCGGTGAACGGTGAGGCCCCCGAAGAGGAGCCGCGCGCCGAGTGGGAGCTCGCGCTCGAGCCCGATGGCAGTGCCGACAGCGCCGCTGCGAGCCACCGGCGCATCGACCGAGGTCCCGCCGTCCACGCGGCGATCGCGACCGTCAGGGCGACGTGACCGTGACCGTCAGGGTGGTGACCGCCAGAACGACCGCCAGGGCGGCGATGGCCAAGCCCCAGGCGAGCCCGGCAACCGCCGGCGCCGCCGTCGTGGCCGCGACCGCGATCGTGATCGCCAGGGTGGCGACCGTCAGGGCAGCGACCGTCAGGGCAACGACCGTCAAGGCAACGACCGTCAAGGCAATGACCGGCAAGGCAACGACCGTCAGGGTGGCGATCGTCAGGGCGGCGAGCGTCAAGGCGGCGGCGAAGAGCAGCCGTGGGTCGGTGAGCCGATCGAGGTCGCCGGACTGCTCGACCTGCGCGACGAGGGCTACGGGTTCCTTCGCATCAACGGCTACCTGCCGAGCCGCGACGACGTGTACGTCTCGGTCAAGCAGGCGCGGCAGTTCGGCCTCCGCAAGGGCGACCACCTCACGGGCGCCAGCCGCCCGGCCGGCCGCAACGAGCGCAACCCCGCTCTGCTCCGCATCGACACGGTGAACGGCGAAGATCCCGAGCGGGCGCGGCTGCGTCCCCGGTTCGAGGACCTCACACCGCTCTTCCCGGACGAGAAGCTGCGCCTCGAGTCCGAGGGCGACCCGACCAACATGACCGCCCGGATCATCGACCTGATCTCCCCGATCGGGAAGGGTCAGCGCGGCCTGATCGTGTCGCCGCCGAAGGCCGGCAAGACGACGATCATCAAGCAGATCGCGCGGTCGATCGAGACCAACAACCCTGAAGTGCACCTCATGGTGTTGCAGGTCGACGAGCGACCCGAAGAGGTCACCGACATGCGGCGCTGGGTGCAGGGCGAGGTCGTCGCGTCGACGTTCGACCGTCCGTCCGACGAGCACACGATGGTCGCCGAGCTCGCGATCGAGCGAGCCAAGCGGCTCGTCGAAGCCGGAGGCGACGTCGTCGTGATCCTCGACGGCATCACCCGGCTCGCCCGTGCCTACAACCTCGCGGCGCCGGCAACCGGCCGCATCATGTCCGGCGGCATCGACACCGGCGCGCTCTACCCGCCGAAGAAGTTCTTCGGCGCCGCCCGCAACATCGAAGAGGGCGGCTCGCTCACGATCCTCGCCACGGCGCTCGTCGAGACTGGGTCCCGCATGGACGAGGTGATCTTCGAGGAGTTCAAGGGCACCGGCAACATGGAGCTCCGGCTCGACCGCAAGCTCTCCGAGCGCCGGATCTACCCCGCGATCGACGTCGATGCCTCGTCCACCCGCCACGAGGAGCTGCTGTTCCAGCGCAACCAGCTGCAGCAGGTCTGGAAGCTCCGGCGGGTGCTCTCGGGCCTCGGCGAGGGTGGCGGCGGCGCCGGCCTCGAGCTCCTCACCGACCGCATGAAGACGTTCAAGTCGAACGACGACTTCCTGGCCGAGATCGCCAAAGCACCCTCCATGTAGCGGGGGCCATGTAGCGAGGGCGACGTGGTCTCGGGCGCCGGGGTGGCTCTCGCCATCTCTGCCCCTACACTGGGACGTCCCCCGAGCACAGCAACGGAGCACGCGATGAAGGCCGACATCCATCCCACGTACGAGCTCACCACGGTGCGCTGCTCGTGTGGCAACACGTTCACCACCCGGGCGACGGTGAAGGACCTGCACGTCGAGCTCTGCAACGAGTGCCACCCCTTCTTCACGGGCAAGCAGAAGCTCGTCGACTCCGGTGGCCGCGTCGAGCGCTTCGAGCGCCGCTACGGCAAGCGCAAGGCCGCCAAGAAGTAGTCCCCGAGCAGTCGTCGCGGTCCGCGCCGTGGAGGCGCACCAGCGCGAAGCCCTGTATGTCACCAAGTTGAGCGCCCTCGTCGGCGCGCCCGCAGAGCCGGTACGCGGCGGCGCGGGTGCGGTCGATCGACGGCACGGCCTGGTTCCTCGGTGAGGATCTCGGCGTCCGCGCGTTGGGGCCCGCGTTCTCGTGGGCCGACCAGCACGGTGCTCTTCGGCTGTCGGTGATCGTGCCGCGCGACGCAGCCGGGGTCGTCGCCCGGCGGGCTGCTCTCTTCCGCGATCCGCCGTCGGTGTGGGTCGCGGACGGACGCGACCTCGTTGCCGCAGTGCCCACGCCGCTGTCGCCGCCGTCGCCGATCCCCCAAGCGGTCGAGGACCTCGTCGACCTCATCCTCGACGCTGGCGCCGAACCGGTCGTCGAGCACGGCGTGCTCACGGGTGAGGTCGCGGGCCTCGAGGTGCTGCGCGCGGTCGTCGATCCGTACACGGGCGAGCTCAGGCTCGAAGTCGGTCTCGGCAACCACGATCGCGAGGCGAACACACTGGTCTACGGCAACGTGCCGCCCGTCTTCGCGATCGCGTCGGTGGTCGACCAAGTGCGCTCGCATCGCGAGGTGGGCGCGGCTCCGCACGCGTTGAACCGCATCGCGACCTCCCGGTTGCTGCGTCACCGGCTGCTGGCTGACCCGTCTCTGGTCGGTGCGCGTCGACCTCGTCGGCGCGGCGCCGCCGGTCGCGTCCGACGACCGCAACGCGCCCGGTCCCGCGGTAGCGAGTGGTGTCGACGAGGCCGGTCGATCCGTGGTCGTCGTGTGCTCGGTCGGCATCGACCTCGACGTCGTGCCCTTCGCCGCCGACGCGCGGCTCGCCTTGGATCCCGCGGCCCGGTTGCTGCTCGCCCTCCCCGAGCGAGACGTGCACCCTGTGACGCGGCGGATGGCGGAGCGGCTCGTCGATCCCGCGGAGATCGTCGCGGTCTCCCCGTAGCCTGGTCTCCGTGCTCGAACGCCTCGCCGCTCTCGAGGACGAGTTCGCCGCAGTCGAGGCCGAGCTGGCCGACCCTGCCGTGCTCGCCGATCCCGATCGGCTTCGGCGCGCCGCGAAGCGACACAAGGACCTCGGCGCGATCGTCGTCGCGCTACCGCGAGTACCGAGGACGGCAAGACGACCTCGAGGCCGCTCGCGAGATGCTCGGCGAGGCGACGGGCGACGACCGCGAGCTCGATGCGACTCGAAGCGGCCGAGGCCGAGGCCGACCTCGAACGGTTGGGGGATGAGCTCCGCGAGCTGCTGCTGCCGCGTGACCCCAACGACGAGAAGAACGTCATCGTCGAGATCCGCGGCGCCGAGGGCGGCGAAGAGGCCAACCTCTTCGCTCGTGACCTCTTCGGCATGTACGAGGGCTACGCGGCGCGCATGGGATGGAAGCTCGAGGTGCTGGGCGCGGATGCGTCCGACATGGGCGGGTTCAACGAGGTCACCTTCCTGCTGAAGGGCGACAACGTGTGGAGCCGCATGAAGCACGAGGGCGGTCCGCACCGCGTGCAGCGCGTGCCCGTGACCGAGAGCCAGGGTCGCATCCACACGTCGTCGGCGACGGTGACCGTGCTGCCCGAAGCCGAAGAGGTCGAGGTCGAGATCGACCCGAACGACCTCGTCGTCGACGTGTATCGGTCGTCGGGTCCGGGCGGTCAGTCGGTGAACACGACCGACTCTGCCGTGCGTGTCACGCACAAGCCGACAGGCCTCGTGGTGTCGATGCAAGACGAGAAGAGCCAGATCCAGAACCGAGCGCGTGCGCTGCAGGTGCTGCGAGCGCGGCTGCTCAAGCTCGAGCAGGACAAGCAGGCGGCCGAGCTCAGCGACGCTCGACGCAGCCAGGTCGGCGGTGGCGGACGCTCCGAGAAGATCCGCACCTACAACTTCAAGGACAACCGCGTCACCGACCATCGCATCGGATTGACGCTCTACAAGCTCGACCGCGTGCTCGCCGGCGAGCTCGACGAGGTCATCGATGCGCTGGTCGCGGACGAGCGCACGAGGCAGCTGGCAGGCACCGCTGGCTGAGCAGCCGTCGTGGCTCGACCTGATCGTCTCGGCGACGCCTCGGTTGCTGTCTCGACGGGAGGCGCAGTGGATCGCCGAGCAGGCGTCGGGCGGCGACCTCGACGCCGCGCCGCCGAAGGTGGCGGCCGCGCACTTCGAGCTGATGGTGACGCGGCGTGCCGCCGGCGAGCCGTTGCAGTACGTGCTCGGGTCGTGGTCGTTCCGGCGGCTCGACCTGTGGGTCGACGGCCGGGTGCTCATCCCGAGGCCCGAGACCGAGCAGGTGGTGGAGCGCGCGCTCACCGCCGCGCGCTCTCTGATCGACTCGGGCCGCGTGCTGCGCATCGCCGACCTCGGCACCGGTTCCGGCAGCGATCGCGCTGTCGCTCGCGCACGAGCTGCCGTTGGGCCGCGCCGAGATCTGGGCAACCGACGTGTCGGAAGATGCGCTCGCGGTCGCGAGGGCGAACCTCGCCGGGCTGGGCCGCAGGGGCGCGGCCGTGCGTGTCGTGCAGGGGGAGTGGTTCGCCGCGCTTCCGGCCGACGTTCGGGGCGCGTTCGACCTCATCGTCTCGAACCCGCCGTACGTAGCGGACGACGAGGTGCTTCCTCCGGATGTCGCGCAGTGGGAGCCCGCGAGTGCGCTCTACGCGGGACCGACCGGCCTCGAGGCGATCGAGCACATCGTGCGAGAGGCCGCGCACTGGCTCGCGGCCGCACGGCGTCGTGGTCGTCGAGATCGGCGAGACCCAGGGCGACGCGGTCGCCGCGCTCGCCCGGGCTGCGGGCTTCACCGACGTCACCGTCCACCAAGACCTCGCCGCGCCGCGACCGCATCCTCACCGCCTCCCGCCACCTCTGACCCCCCGTCGCGTCTCTGTCGCGAACTGCGCCAGATCTGGCGTACTTCGCGACACAGCGTCGTCGCTCTCGTTTGTGTCCCACCCCCTCGTCAGACTCCGGCGATGGTCCAGACCGACAAGGCGTTCGCGGCCCAGCTCGGGCTCGCGCACGTCACGCAGATGAGCGAGTCCCCGCGCCGACCTGCTCGACGAGTGGAGTCCGGGGAGTGGCAGCAGGTCTACCGCGACGTCTTCCGCTCGACGGCGTTCGCCGAGACCTACGAGCAGCGGCTTCTCGCTGCGGCACTCGCAGCCGGACCCGACGGCGCGATCTCGCACCGCGCGGCAGCGGCGTTTTGGGGCGTCGACCGCTTCGATTCCCGGCTGGTCGAGCTCGCGGTGCCCGCGCATCGCCACCCTCGTCTGCACGACGTCGTCCTCCACCGGATCGCCGACCTCGCACCCGACGACATCACGATGGTCGGGCCCCTCCCAGTCACGACGCGAACGCGTACGTTGCTCGACCTCGGGGCGGTGAGCCGGCCGTGGCTCGTGCGCGAGCGTTGGAGCAATGGCTCCGCGAGCGCCACGTCACGATCGCCGACGTCCGAGCGGCGCTCGACGTCGGGCGTCCAGGCCGTTCAGGCGCTGGCGTGCTCCGCACGGTCCTCGATCGTCGGGCACTCGGCACTCAGGCAAGCGACTCGCCGGCCGAGGTGGTGTTGGCCGAGGCGCTCCGCGCTCAGGGGGCGCCGCTGCCCGTGTACCACCACCAGATCCGGGTCGGCCACGACGTGTTCGAGGTCGACTTCGCCTATCCCGAGGTGATGCTCGCGATCGAGGTCGATGGCTATGGGCCACACGTAGATCCCGACCAGCACGACGAGGACTGCCGTCGCCAGAACCTCATCACCGACGTCGGCTACCTCCTGAGGAGGTTCAGCGCGAGGCGCGTGTTCAGCCGTCCGCACCACGTCGCCGCGGAGATCGAGCGCATCCGCAGGTCTCGACTGGCCGCTGCCTGAAGTCTGTGTCGCGAACAGCGCCACATCTGGCGTACTTCGCGACAGAGACGCGTTGGGGAGGTGGAGAGGCGGGGTCAGGCGATGGCGATGCCGAGGGACTGGCGGATGAACGCGACCTGCAGCAGGAGGAGGTTCTCGGCGACGACCTCTTGCGGTGTCATGTGCGTGACGCCCGAGAGTGGCAGGACGGTGTGCGAACGTCCGGCCTCGAGCAGCACGCGCGACATCTGCAGCGTGTGCGCGGCGAGGACGTTGTCGTCGGCGAGACCGTGGATGAGCATCAGCGGCCGCCGCAGGCTCTTCGCGATCGTCAGCAGGCTGCTGCGGTCGTAGACGTCCGCGTTCTCCTTGGGATCGCCGAGGTAGCGCTCGGTGTAGTGCGTGTCGTACAGCCGCCACTCGGTCACGGGCGCCCCGGCGACCGCGGCGTGGAACACGTCGGGACGCCGCAGCACCGCGAGCGCGGCCAGGTACCCGCCGAACGACCAGCCGCGGATCGCGACCCGCTCGAGATCCATCTCGGGATGGTCCTGCGCGACCAGCTGCAAGGCGTCGACCTGGTCCTCGAGCACGGGCCCCGCGAGGTCGAGGTGGACGGCACGCTCCCACGTCGAGCCGCGGCCGGGCGTGCCCCGGCCGTCGGTCACGAGCACCGCGAACCCCTGGTCGGCCAACCACTGCGACGTGAGGAACGAGTTGCGCGCCTTCATCACCGTCTGGTGGTGCGGGCCGCCATAGGGATCGAGCACGACGGGCAGCTTGCGACCCGGCTCGCGGTATTGGGGGAGGAGCAGCGCGGTCCAGAGCTTGCGCGGCCCGACGCACATCAGCTCGACCTGCGGCTCGACGAGGGGACGCTCCGCGTTCGTGCGGATCTCGCGGTTCGCCTTGCCGGGCTTCGACACCCAGGTGCGCGGTGACGTCGTGAGCGTCGAGCTCCGTACGACGAGGGTTGGTCCGCCACCGACCGCGGTGTGTGCGCCGGGCTCCTCGGTGATGTGCGTGACCTTGCCGTCGAACCCGATCTGCATCACGTGCTGCTCGGTCGGCTCGTCGAGCGGGTTCGCGAGCACGTAGATGCCGTCGTCCTCGACGGCCACGATCTCGCGCACCTGCAGATCGGGCGACGTCAGCGGCACGCCGTCGACCAGCACGCGCCGCACTCCCTCGCGGTCGGCTGCGGTCACGAGACGGTCGCCAGCCCACGCGGGCGAGCCGGGCACGACCTCGACCCACGCGTCGTCGTGATCCTCCGACACGACCCGCGTCGCGAGCGTCGCGTTGTCGGCGACGAGCACTTGCGTGGAGCGCTGGTCACGCGACTGCACGAGGAACGTCAGCGGCTGCCCTCGGTTCCACTGCACTGAGACGAGATAGGGATAGGTCTCGCGGTCCCATCCCAAGTACTTCGTCTCGCCGTCGAGGCCGATGACTGCGAGCACCACGTCCGCGTTCGCCGTGCCCGCCGCGGGATACGCGAGCTCGGTGGGCTGCGTCGACGGGTCGGCAGGGTCAGCGAGGTGAAAGCGGTCGACGTTCGAGATGTCGACCCGGCACGCGGCGACGCGGTCGCCATCCGGAGCCCACCAGTAGCCGCGGTATCGCCCCATCTCCTCGGCCGCGATGAACTCGGCGGAACCCCAAGACACGTTCGGATCGGGATCCTCGATGATCCGCGTCGTGCCGTCGAGGTCTGCGACGCACAACGACCGTCCCGACACGTACGCGACCCGCGTGCCGGTCGGATCGGGGCGAGGGTCGAACACCGCACCCTCGGCGTGGATCTCGTGTGCGGCGCCGGTCAGGAGGTTCACGGTGAACAACCGGCCCGCGAGCGCGAACGCAGCCATCGATGCGTCGGCGTTCGTCGCGTACGAGACGATGCCGCCCGCCTGCTCGCGGGTGCGTTCCCTGCGTGCTCGCTCCTGCGCGGGCAGCTCGGCATCGGCGTCGGCGAGCAAGTCGGCGGCGTCGACGACGTGGATCTCTTCGCCGCTGTCGACGTCGAACACCCACAGCCCGTTCACCGGATCGTCGCCGGCGCCCGACCGCGCGAACACGACCCGCGTGCCGTCGCTCGACACGACGAAGCTGCGGGGCTCACCGAGCGTCAGCCGGCGAGTGCGGGCGTACTGGCGGGGGAAGGTGTCGGCCATGACGACGGGCCGCCCTGGCCTACGGCTCGACGAGGATCTTGGCGTGCGCCTCGGGGTTGCCGAGGTCGTTGAAGGCCTGCGGCACCCCGGCGACGTCGACGGTCCCCGTGACGATCTCGGGATAGCGGGTCGTGCCCTCGGCGAGCGCCTCGAGGGCGCCCGCGAACTCGGTCGGGTCGTAGCCGAGCACGAACTGGAGGTTGAGCTCACGCCCGATGCCCGCCATCGGCCGGATGCGGTCGTCTTCCATGCACACGCCGACGATGAGGATGCGTGCGCCGCGCGGCGCCATCACCATCGCTTGGTCGATCATCCCGGGCACGCCCACGGCCTCGAAGATCACGAGGGGTCGGACGCCGTCGACTCGCCGCCACGCGTCCATCGGTCGCTCGACCGCGGGATCGACGACTTCGTGCGCACCCATCTTGGCTGCGAGCGCTCGCCGCGCCGGCGAGAAGTCGGACGCCACGATCGGCTCGATGCCGCGGCGGCGTAGGTCGTCGATCACCGCGAGGCCGACCGGTCCGCACCCCAGCACGACGGCGGCGTCGCCCGGTGCGATCTTCGACTTCACGACCGCGTGGATGCCGACCGCGAGCGGCTCGGTGAGCGCGGCGTCGCGATGGTCGAGGCCGTTCGGCACCTTCATCGCGACCAGGTCGCTGAGGAGCATCAGCTCGCCGTAGCCGCCGGGGAACGCGTTGGAGTAGCCGACCGCGTGCAAGCCCCCGGGGTCGAACGCGACCGGCATCGAGACGACCGTGTCACCGACCTTCACGTTCGAGCAGTCGGGCCCGAGCTCGACGACCTCTGCGCAGAACTCGTGACCCATCACGACGTCGATCGTCGGATCCATCCGCACCTGCGAGATCGGCTCGGGCGGGGCTTGCTTCGCCAGCTCCTCGCCGAGCACCTGCATCTTGGCGCCGTGCTTCAGCATGTGGAGGTCGGAGCCGCAGATCCCGCAGGCCAACGTGCGCACGAGCACCTGCCCGGATGCGGGGACAGGGTCGGGGACCTCGCGCACCTCCAGCGTCCAGTTGCGCATCGTTGCCGCTCGCATGGACTCCGACGCTACTGGCGCGCGACGCTGCCCGACATGTCCGTCGTGAAGATCAACGCCATCGAGGTGCCGGAGGGGATGGGCGCCGAGCTCGAGAAGCGGTTCGGTGCTCGGCTCGGCGAGGTCGAGAAGATGCCCGGGTTCGAGGGCTTCGAGCTGTTGCGCCCCACCGGCGGTGAGACTCGCTACTTCGTGTACACGCGCTGGGCGTCGGAAGAGGACTTCCAGAACTGGGTGTCGAGCTCCGCGTTCACTCGCGGGCACGCCGAGGCGGGCGCGCGCGAGGGCAAGCCTCCGGTCTCGCACGGCGCGGCGCTGCTCGAGTTCGAAGTGGTCATGCAGGCGTGAGCTAGGCAGGCGTGAGCTCGGCCTCTGGGCCGATCTGCACCTTCTGACCGACCCATTCGCCTTCGGTGAGCAACGCGGCGACGCCACGGTCGCGGCCGAAGCCCCACGTGCGGCGACCATCCGCGAGCAGGCACGCAGCGATCGCGGTCTCGGCCGCGCCGTCGCGGTCGTGCATCACCGTGTAGCCCTCGATCACCGCGTCGCCCTGCCAGTCGTCCGCGAGCTCGCGACGTGGCATCGCGTCGACCTCGTCCTGTGGGTGCGCGGCGCGGAACCCCTCGGCAGGCGGTGCGGTGGAGTAGACGCCGAACGCGTGCTTCGTGACGTAGCCGCCGTTCGCGCTCGACGAACCCGAACGCGCCCGGCGATTCCCGCAACCGCTCGACCATCGTCGCGATCGAGTGCATCACGTAGTTGTTCCAAGGACCGCCGGCGAAGCACAGCCCGCCGGTGACCGTGAGGTCGCGGTCGAG
Organism: uncultured Acidimicrobiales bacterium; assembly: GCA_963726495.1. Classification (GTDB taxonomy): domain Bacteria; phylum Actinomycetota; class Acidimicrobiia; order Acidimicrobiales; family DATKAS01; genus DATKAS01. The sequence goes on along the minus strand of CAVSCP010000005.1, from coordinate 237,623 downwards.
ACCGAAGCCCAGCTCCTCCGCGCCGATCTGCACCGCGGACGGGAAGCACGAGTAGAGGTCGACGTGCGCGAAGTCGTCGGGCCCTTTGCCGGCGAGCTGCATCGCGGCGCGGCCCGCAGTGCGGATCGCAGGTGAGGAGTGCAGGTCGGCTCGGTTCGACACGAAGTCGGTGTCGTGCGCGTCGGCACCGGCGTGGATGAACACCCACCGCTCCTCGGGGATGCCGAGGTCGCGCGCCCTCTCGACCGAGCACATGACCACCGCGGCGGCCATGTCGACGTCGTTGTTCGAGTTCATGAGCTTCGGGTACGGCGTGCCGATCATCCGGTTCGACGGTGACGGCGTGCGGATCTCCTCGGCGCTCTTGGCGTCGCGCACCCACGCGTACGGATTGCCCGCCGCGACCTCACTGAACCGAGCCCACAGCTCGGACGTGCGCACCTGATGCGAGTCGAACGACTCGCCCCGATGGGCGCGCAGCGCGGTCTCGAACATCGGGTACACCTGCACCGGCATCACGACGCCGCGCTCGAGCTCGTAGGGATGGCTCATCCGCATCTCTGCGCCGATCAGCCGCGTCGGCGTCATCTCGTCGGGCTGCTTGTCCCAATCGAGGACCACATCGGCGCGGCGGGCCCGCATCCGGGTGCGCCACGTCTCTCCACCCATGAGGACGGCGCAGTCGAGGGAGCCGTCGAGGATCTCGCTCGCGGTGAGGTTCACGAGCGTCTGGGGCGTGTTGCCTCCCGCGGTCGTGTACGCCGTCTCGGCGGGCTGGATCCCGAGCCGCGCCGCCACGAGGGCGGCCGGATCGCGGTAGCGCCATGAGAGCAGCTGCACCACGCGCAGCGACTGGGCGTGGGAGAGGAGGTTCGGGGCACCCGTGTCAGCCGCGGCGGCGCGCACCGCTTCGACGATGAGGTCGACGGGGCTCAGGGCGTCGTCGAGCCCTTCTGCTCGCTGCAGGTGCTGGCCGACGCCGACGATGACTGGGCTGCGGGGATCGGGAGCCATGGTCGGACGATACGCGTCGGTACACTCGCCGCGTGCCTTGGCCGTCCGATCACGACGACGAGCTGTTCTCCGTCATCGACCGCGAGGTCGAGCGCCAGAACACCACCCTGCAGCTGATCGCGTCCGAGAACTTCGCCTCGCCGGCGGTGCTGACCGCCAACGGCTCGGTGCTCACGAACAAGTACTCCGAGGGCTATCCGGGCAAGCGGTACTACGGGGGCAACCGCTTCATCGACGAAGCCGAGGACCTCGCTCGCGAGCGCGTGAAGGCGTTGTTCGGCGCCGAGGCCGCGAACGTGCAGCCGCACTCCGGAGCGAATGCGAACATCGCCGCCTACCTGGCGCTCCTCGAGCCGGGCGACACCGTGATGGGCCTCCGCCTCGACCAGGGCGGCCACCTGACCCACGGCTCGCCGGTCAACGCGAGCGGGCGGCTGTTCCGGTTCGTCGCCTACGGCCTCACCCCGTCCGACGAGCGCATCGACCTCGACCAGGTCCGCGACCTCGCCCTCGCCGAGAGGCCGAAGATGATCATCACGGGCGCCACGGCGTACCCGCGGATCATCGACGCCCAGCCCTTCCGCGAGATCGCCGACGAGGTGGGCGCGCTGTTCCTCTTCGACGCCGCGCACATCGCCGGCCTCATCGCCGGCGGCGTGCACCCCTCACCGGTGCCGTACTCCGACGTCGTCACCTTCACCACGCACAAGACGCTGCGCGGCCCGCGTGGCGGCTGCATCATCTCGAAGGCCGAGCACGCCGCCGCGATCGACAAGGCCGTCTTCCCGGGTCTGCAAGGTGGCCCGCTCGAGCACGTGATCGCCGCGAAGGCAGTCGCGTTCCACGAGGCGGCGCATCCGAGCTTCAGCGAGTACGCGGCGCAGATCGTGAAGAACGCGCAAGCGCTCGCCGCGGGCCTCGCGGCCGAGGGGTTCCGGCTCGTGTCCGGCGGCACCGACAACCATCTGCTGCTCGTCGACCTCCGCACGTTCGACAGCGAGCTCACCGGCAAGATCGCGCAGGAGACGCTCGATCGCGCGGGCATCACGTTGAACAAGAACACGATCCCCGACGACCCGCGCTCGCCCTTCGTGACGAGCGGAGTGCGCATCGGCACGCCTGCGGTCACGACGCAGGGGATGACCGAGCCCGAGATGGCGCAGATCGCGGAGCTGATCGCTCGAGCCCTCCGCCACCGTGACGACGAGACCGAGCAAGCCGCGGTGCGGGGCGAAGTCAACGCGCTGTGCTCGAAGTTCGTTCCGTACCCTGACGTGAGCGCCCCGGGTCGCTAGGCCGTCGCGACGTAGGCTGGCCATTCGATGCCAGGCCTGGGCGCCTACTTCGTCGTCGGCGGTGTCGCCGCCGTCGCGACGTTCCTGCTGACCCCGATCGTGCGCGTGCTGTCGCTGAAGTTCGGCGCGGTCGTGTCGCCGGATGAGCGGCGCGTGCACGACGTCCCCACGGCGACCCTCGGCGGGGTCGCCATGTTCGGCGCCTTCCTGCTGGCGATGTTCGTGGCGTGGCGTCTCGACGCCTTCCACCTGGTGTTCACGTCGTCGTCCGAGCCTCTCGGCGTCGTGCTCGGTGCCGCGATCATCTTCACCGTCGGGTTGCTCGACGACCTCTACGAGTGGTCCGCCCCCGCGAAGGCCTCGGGCATCGTGCTCGCCGGCGGCGTCATGTCGCTGCTCGGCATCACGATGTTCTACTTCCGCATCCCGTTCTTCGGGCTCGTCGTGCTGTCACCCGACCTCGCTCCTCTGGTCACCGTGCTGTGGGTCGCGGGGATGGCCAACGCGGTGAACTTCATCGACGGCCTCGACGGGCTGGCTGCGGGCACCGTCGCGATCGCGGCCGGCGCGTTCTTCTTGTACGCGCAGCGCTTGAACGACGCGGGCTTGCTCGCCGAGGGATCGATCTCGCCGATGGTGTCGGTGATCGTGCTCGGGATGTGCGTCGGGTTCTTACCCCACAACTTCCATCCGGCGCGCATCTTCATGGGCGACTGTGGCGCGCTGTTGCTCGGCCTGCTCATGGCTGCGTCGACGATCGTCGTCGGCGGCCGCGCGAGCGAGCCGTTCAGCGGTCAGACGTACTTCTTCTTCGCACCGCTGTTCATCCCGCTGTTCATCCTCGGTGTGCCGATCCTCGACACCGCGTTCGCGATCGTGCGCCGCGCCACACGACGAGCGTCGGTCGCGACCGCCGACAAGGACCATCTCCACCACCGGCTCATGCGCCTCGGTCATGGCCATCGCCGCAGCGTCCTCATCCTCTGGACGTGGACCGCGATCCTCTCGGGCTTCGTGCTGTACCCGACGTTCGCGAAGGGGGAGGGCGATGCGATCGTGCCGTTCGGTGTGCTCGCGCTCGGCCTGGCCCTGTACATGCTGTTCCATCCCGGGGTGCGCAGAGCTCGCGTCGACGACCGTTAGTCCTCGTCGCCGTCGGCCGCTTCGCTTCCGCCGGCTCCTGCTCGCTGACGCTCGACGATCGGTGCTGCGCGCACCCGGGCGGCGCATTGCGCCGCCCCGCCGGAGACCGCGAATCACGCGACGAAATCAGACTGCTCCGCTAGCGTGCGCCGACCGGTCCGGGACGCAGTTGTGGGTTGCGCGCTCGCCCCCGTTCTGGTTAGATTGAGAAAACATTCACAAAGTGCTTTCAGGGCCGAGGCATCGGCGTCGCGGAGGCACCGGACGAGACGAGACACCCGTGGAGCATCGAGCGCGACGCGAGCTCAACAACGGATTCGGTGACGCGATGGCCAGGGCGGTCGAGCTGACGTTGACGCCGGTCATCATGGGCGGGCTCGGCCTGCTGCTCGACCGCTGGCTCGGCACCTGGCCGGTCTTCGCGTTGATCTTCTTCCTGTTCACGATCGGCTACGTCGTCTGGAAGATGTTCGTGCGCTACGACGCCGAGATGCGTCGCCACGAAGCCAACATCCCCGGTCGCAAGCCCGGAGCGGCGACATGACCGCGCCGATGAACCCCGTGCCGATGAACCCCGTGCCGCTCACCCCCGCGGTCGCGGCGGCAGGCGCGCCGGTCGAGAAGGAGCTCGCCTTCCACATGGCGAAGCTCGCGGTGCCGGTCGCCGTCGTCGTCGTCGCCCTCGCTGCCGTCATCCGCGGCGCGAACGGCGCCTGGTCGGCGCTCCTCGCGGTCGCGATCGTCGTCCTCAACATGCTGCTCGCCGCGACGATGCTCACCTGGGCGGCGAAGATCTCAGCGAACATGCTGATGGGCGTCGCGCTGCTGGGCTTCCTGCTGCGCATGATCCTCGTCACCCTGGTCGTGTGGGGCGTCCGCGACGAGCCCTGGGTCGACCTCAAGACGCTCGCAGTCGCGATCCTCGCGACGCAGCTCGCGGTGCTCGCTTGGGAGTGCCGTTACGTCGCGAGCTCGCTCAACCTCCCACCCGCCTCTGACATCCCCCCCTCTGACATCAAGGAGACGCTCGCCCCGTGACTCACGTCCTCGCGATCGACTTCCCGCCGATCAGTCACCTGATCGAGTGGCCGTCAGGACCCCTTGGCATCAACAAGGTCGTGGTCCTGATGTGGCTCTCGGTCATCTTGGTGTTCGGGCTGATGTTCGCGGGCAGCCGCAAGAAGGCCCTCGTTCCGGTCGGCATCCAGAACTTCGCCGAGAGCGCGGTCGACTTCATCCACAACGGCATCATCCTCGAGACCATCGGCCCCGACGGCATGGGCTACGCGCCGCTGCTGTTCACGATGTTCACGTTCATCTTCGCGTTGAACATCTGGGAGATCGTGCCGTTCGCGCAGATGCCGGTGAACGCCCGCATCGCGCTGCCGCTGCTCCTCGCGCTGCTCGTCTGGTTCATCTACAACATCGTCGGCATCGTCAAGCAGGGCTTCTTCGGCTACTTCAAGACCGCGATGTTCCCGCCCGGCGTGCCGTGGCCGCTCTACATCCTCGTGTCGCCGATCGAGCTCGTGCAGATCATCATCGTGCGGCCGCTGTCGCAGTCGGTTCGACTCTTCGCCAACATGCTTGCCGGCCACCTGCTGCTGACGAGCTTCGCCATCATCACCGCCTCGCTCTGGAGCCTGTCGCTCCTGATCGTCATCTGGCCGGCGTCATTCGCACTGCTCGTCGCCCTCACGGCGTTCGAGGTGCTCGTGTCGTTCCTGCAGGCGTTCATCTTCACGATCCTCACCGCCGTGTACATCGGCGGTTCCATGCACCCCGACCACTGACATTCAGAAAGAAGGAGACAACACCGTGCTTCACGTCCTTGCGCAACAGGACCCGGGCGAGCTGCAGAAGGGCCTCACTGCGATCGGCCGCGGCATCGTCTACGGCGGCGCGGCCATCGGCCCCGGCATCGGCATCGGCCTCGTCGTTGCGAGCGCCATCACGGCCATGGCCCGCCAGCCCGAGTCGTCCGGCGCGGTGCGCACCACGATGTTCTTGGGCATCGCGTTCACCGAGGCCCTCGCTCTGTTCGGCTTCGTCCTCGCGTTCATCATCTCGGGCTAGGAGGCCTTCGTGCGCACCCGCAAGCTGCTCGTCGCCGTCCTCATCGCAGGCCTTGGCGTCTTCGCTCTCGCCGGCTCGGCGTCTGCGGCGACCCATCCGCGCGAGCCGAAGGGCGACGCGGAGAAGGAGTGCATCGACAAGCTGGAAGGCGGTGGGTCGATCGACGACTGCCAGAAGGCGCCGAGCCCGATCAAGCCCGCGAACAACGAGCTGATCTGGGGCGCGATCTCGTTCGTCGTGCTCCTCGGCCTGATGTGGAAGTTCGCGTACCCCGGCATCAAGAAGGGCATGGACGCGCCGAAGCGACCGCATCCGCAAGAGCGTCGAGGATGCCGACAACGCGAAGGCGCAAGCCGAGACCGAGCTCGCGCAGTACCGCGCGCAGCTCGCCGACGCGAAGAACGAGTCCGCCCGCATCGTCGAGGAGGCCCGGCAACAGGCCGACGCCTTGAAGCGTGAGCGCGAGGCGGCCCTCCAGGCCGAGCTCGCCGGCATGCGCGAGCGGGCAGCCTCCGACATCGAGGCGTCGAAGGCGCAAGCCGTCGCCGACCTCCGTGCCGAGGTCGCTCGCGCTCGCCATCGGTGCGGCCGAGGTCGTCGTCCAGCACAACCTCGACGCGAGCACGCAGACCCAGCTCGTCGAGAACTACATCAGCCAGGTCGGAGCGAACGCGTGAGCACGCAAGACCGCATCGACGGCTACGCCACCGCCCTCTTCGAGGTCGCGCGTGCGGAAGGTTCCCTCGACGAGGTCGAGGACGAGCTCTTCCGCTTCGCGCGCACCCTCGAGGGAAGTGACGAGCTGCGCAACGTGCTCGTCGACGAGGCCATCCCCGCGGTGCGCCGCGAGGCAATCGTCGAGGAGCTGTTGGGCGGCAAGGCCTCGGGCGTCACGACATCACTGGTCAGCTTCGTGGTCGGGGCTGGCCGGGCTCGTGACCTCCCGGCGATCATCGACCAGCTCGTCTCGCGCGCTGCGGCCGAGAAGCAGCTGGCCGTCGCCGAGGTGCGCTCTGCGATCCCGCTCACGGAAGACCAAGAGGCCCGCCTGGCCGAAGCCCTCAACAAGGCGACGGGCAAGAAGGTGCAGCTGCACGTCGTCATCGACCCGTCGGTGATGGGTGGCCTCGTCGCCTCCGTCGGCGACACGGTCATCGACGGCACGGTCAGAGAACGCCTCAACCAGCTGAAGTCACTGCTCTAAGAGCCGCTCTAAGAGTCGGAGAAGGAACCGAATGGCTGAGCTCACGATCAACACCAACGACATCGTCACCGCGCTGCGCAAGCACCTCGAAGGCTTCGACCCCGCGGTCGAGACCAAGACGGTCGGGCGCGTGATCGAAGTCGGCGACGGCATCGCCTACGTCTCCGGGCTGCCGAAGGCCGGTGTGAACGAGCTGCTCGAGTTCGAGGACGGCACGCTCGGCCTCGCGCTGAACCTCGATGAAGAGTCGATCGGCGCGGTCGTGCTCGGCGCCGCCGAGGATGTCGAGGAGGGCCAGACCGTCAAGGCCACCGGCCGCATCCTCTCGGTGCCGGTCGGCGACGGCCTGCTCGGTCGCGTCGTGAACGCGCTGGGCGAGCCGATCGACGGCCGTGGCCCGCTCGTCGACCCGATCGACCGCCGCCTCGAGATCCAGGCGCCGTCGATCATGGGCCGCAAGCCCGTGCACGAGCCCATGCAGACGGGCATCAAGGCGATCGACGCGATGACGCCGATCGGTCGCGGTCAGCGCGAGCTGATCATCGGCGACCGCAAGACCGGCAAGACCACCGTCGCCATCGACACGATCCTGAACCAGAAGGGCCAGGGCGTGAAGTGCATCTACGTCGCGATCGGGCAGAAGGGCTCGACCGTGGCGCAGACGGTCGCCACGCTCGAGGCCCGCGGCGCGATGGACTACACGGCCGTCGTCGTCGCCCCCGCGTCCGACCCGGCTCCGTTCAAGTACCTCGCTCCCTACGCCGGCTGCGCGATGGGCCAGCACTGGATGGAGAACGGCGAGCACGCGCTCGTCGTGTACGACGACCTGTCGAAGCAGGCCGAGGCCTACCGCCAGCTGTCGCTGCTGCTGCGCCGTCCGCCGGGCCGCGAGGCGTACCCCGGCGACGTCTTCTACCTGCACAGCCGGTTGCTCGAGCGCGCCGCGAAGCTGAACGACGAGCACGGCGCCGGCTCGCTCACCGCACTGCCGATCATCGAGACCAAGGGTGGCGACGTCTCGGCGTACATCCCCACCAACGTCATCTCGATCACCGACGGCCAGATCTACCTGATCGACGACCTGTTCAAGTCCGGTGTGCGTCCCGCCGTCGACGTCGGCATCTCGGTGTCACGCGTGGGCGGCAACGCGCAGATCAAGGCGATGAAGTCCGTCGCCGGCACGCTCAAGATCGACCTCGCGCAGTTCCGTGACCTCGAGGCGTTCGCGACGTTCGGTTCCGAGCTCGACGCGGTGTCGAAGGCCCAGCTCGAGCGTGGCTACCGGCTCGTCGAGCTGCTGAAGCAGAACCTCAACTCGCCGATGCCCGTCGAGGAGCAGGTCATCAGCATCTTCGCCGGCACGAACGGCTACCTCGACGACCTTCCCGTGACCGATGTGAAGCGCTTCGAGCAAGAGCTGCTCGAGGTGTTCCACACGCGGCACGGCGCGATGCTCGAGGAGATCCGCACGAAGGGAACGCTGCCCGACGGCGTGCGCGACGCGGTCGCGGCGTTCAAGGGCGACTTCGCCCCCGGCTTCGGCGAGGCCGCCATCGCTGATCCGCTCGCGACCGATGCCGACGTGCTCGGCGAGGCCGAGTCCGACAAGACGTTGGCGACGGAGTAGTCCATGGCAGGTGGGCAGGAGCGCATCCTCAAGCGCCGCATCAAGACGGTCCAGGCGACCAAGAAGATCACGCGCGCCATGGAGCTCATCGCCGCCAGCCGGATCGCGAGAGCGCAGGAGCGGGTTCGGCAAGCCGTCCCCTACAGCGAGCAGATCACCGAGGTCGTGAAGGATCTCGCTGCTGCCGCTGGCGCGGAGGTGCGCAGCCCACTGCTCGAGCCTCGTCCCGATGTCCGCCGTGAGGCGTTCCTCGTGCTCGTTGCCGACCGCGGGTTGTGCGGCGGCTACAACTCCTCGGTCCTGCGGGCGGCCGAGGGCGAGGTCAAGCGCATCGCGCTCGAGGGCAAGGAGTACGGCCTGATCTCGGTCGGTCGCAAGGCGGAGACCTACTTCCGCTTCCGCGGCTACCACACCGAGGCTTCCTTCACGGGCTTCTCCGAACGCCCGACCTATGCCGACGCGAAGGCGATCGCAACGAGCGTCATGGGGATGTACGAGCGCGGCGAGATCGACCGCCTCGAGATCATCTACACGCGGTTCATCAGCGCCGGCGTGCAAGAGGTGCTGCAGCGCCCGCTCATCCCGCTCGACCGCGACGTCGTCGAGGGCGGCGACGCGATGCCCGCGACGGTCGACGGGCACGCCGGACCGCAGGCGTCGTACGAGTTCGAGCCGTCCCCCGACGCCATCCTCGACACGCCTGTTGCCCCGCTACGTCGAGGCCCGCATCTACGCCGCGTTGCTCAACGCGTCGGCGTCAGAGCAGGCGGCTCGGCAGCGTGCGATGAAGGCCGCGACCGACAACGCCGAGGACCTCATCATCAACCTGTCGCGCATCATGAACCGCGCCCGCCAGGACGCGATCACCACCGAGATCATGGAGATCGTCGGCGGCGCCGAGGCGCTCAAGTCCGACGATCTCGAAGAGCACCATGTCCAGATCGAGTTCGAAGTCCCGACTTCCGTCTGTCTGACCCTCGCCCGTAGGAGCCTGCAGTCATGACTCTCACCGAGAACGAGCCCAAGCTGAAGGAAGGCCGGGTCGTCGCGATCGCAGGCCCGGTGGTCGACATCGAGTTCCCTCACGACGGCATCCCGGAGATCAACCACGCGGTCCAGATGACGATCGAGGTCGCCGGCGAGTCCGTCGTCGTCACGGCCGAGGTCGCCCAGCAGCTCGGCCAGGGTCGCGTGCGGGCCGTCTGCCTGAAGCCGACCGACGGTCTCACCCGCGGCGCGGTGGTCACGAACACTGGGCGGGGCATCACGGTGCCCGTCGGCGAGAGGTGCTCGGCCACATCTTCAACGTGATCGGCGAGCCGCTCGACGTCGACGCCGCGACGCTCGGCGATCTCGAGCGTTGGGACATCCACCGCGACCCGCCCCCGTTCGACCAGCTCGAGCCCCGGGCGCAGATGTTCGAGACGGGCATCAAGGTCATCGACCTCCTGACGCCCTACCTGCAGGGCGGCAAGATCGGCCTCTTCGGTGGTGCGGGCGTCGGCAAGACCGTGCTCATCACCGAGATGATCAACCGCATCGCCAAGCAGCACGGTGGTGTGTCGGTGTTCGCGGGCGTCGGCGAGCGCACGCGTGAGGGCACCGACCTCCGGCTCGAGATGGCGGAGTCGGGCGTCATCGACAAGACCGCGCTCGTCTTCGGTCAGATGGACGAGCCGCCGGGCGTGCGCCTGCGCGTCGCTCTCTCGGCGCTCACGATGGCCGAGTACTTCCGCGACGTGAAGAACCAGGACGTGCTGCTCTTCGTCGACAACATCTTCCGCTTCGTGCAGGCGGGCTCCGAGGTGTCGACGCTCCTCGGCCGCATGCCCTCGGCGGTGGGCTACCAGCCGACCCTCGCCGACGAGATGGGCGAGCTGCAGGAGCGCATCACCTCGACTCGAGGTCGTTCGATCACCTCGCTGCAGGCCGTGTACGTGCCCGCCGACGACTACACCGACCCGGCGCCGTTCACGACCTTCACCCACCTCGACGCGACCACCGAGCTCTCACGTCAGATCGCGGCGCTCGGCATCTACCCGGCGGTCGACCCGCTGGCATCGTCCTCGACGCTGCTTCGTCCCGAGGTCGTCGGCGACCGTCACTACGACGTCGCCCGGCGCGTGCAGGAGGTGCTGCAGCGGTTCAAGGAGCTGCAGGACATCATCGCCATCCTCGGCATGGACGAGCTGTCCGAGGAAGACCGTGTCACGGTCAACCGCGCTCGCAAGATCCAGCGCTTCCTCTCGCAGCCGTTCTTCGTCGCCGAGGTGTTCACCTCGATCCCGGGCATCTACGTGCCGATCAACGAGACCGTCGAGTCGTTCGAGGCGCTGGTCAACGGCGAGCTCGACGAGATCCCCGAGCAGGCGTTCCTCAACGTCGGCAACGTCGAGTCGGTGCTGGCGAAGGCCAAGCAGCTGCAGGATCAGGCGTGACCCTGCACGTCGAGCTCGTCTCGCCCGAGCAGGTGCTCTACAGCGGCGACGCGTCGATGGTCGTCGCGCGCACCGCGGGCGGCGGCGACATCGCGTTCCTCACCGGGCACGCACCGTTCCTCGGCGTGCTCGTGCCCGGCGTCGTGCGCGTCATCGAGGAGGAGGGCGGCGAGCTGCGCGTCGCGGTGTTCGGTGGCTTCGTCGAGGTGAACCACGACCGGGTCTCGATCCTGAGCGATGCGGCTGAGCTCGCAGACACGATCGACGTCGACGCGGTGCGGCGCCTGCGTGACGAGCTCGAGAACATCCTGCGGTCAGGGCCCGATGACGAAGCCGAGGCTGCGCTGCGGATGGCCGACGTCCGGCTCGCCGCCGCGGGAGCGCCGCCGGCCGCCGGCCACCACTGACCCGACCAGCCGCTTCTCTTGGCGCGAGGGCGCCTCCTGAGGCGCACGTTCCGCCAAGAGAACCAGCCGGAAAAAGTTCGGAGCGGAAGGTGCCCGCCGCACCTCCCGCTCTCGATCCCGCCACCTTGATCGCTATGCCTAGGAGCAGTGTGCGCCGTCGGCGCGATGAGGGCTGTAGCGACGAGCACTCGCGTGGTTGACGTAGGTCACACTGGCGGGATGCCGAAGCTGCGCTTGGCGTCCGCGCTGCTGATCCCACCGCCCGAGGCGACCGAGATCGACGGGCTCCGCCGCGCGTGCGGCGACGGGATGCTCGGCCGAGTCGACGCGCACGTGACCCTCGTCGAGCCGATCAACGTCCGCGAGGAGTCGCTGGACGAGGTCGAGCAGATCATGCGGGACGCCGCCGCGGCGACGCCGGGCCCGCTCACCCTCACCTTCGGTCCCGCGCGCTCGTTCCATCCGGAGTCGCCCGGTGCTCTACCTCGCGGTGGACGGCGACCTCGATCGAGCTCGCGGTGCTGCGCACTGCGATGCGGGCCGGGCCTTTCGCTCGCGAGGCGGCGTGGCCTTTCGTGCCTCACGTGACGATCGGCACCGACCTCTCCGAGGAGCGACTGGACGCCGGCGTCGCCGCGCTGGCCGAGTTCTCGACGACGGTGTCGCTCACTCATGTGCATGTGCTGCAGGAGCAGCGGGACCCGGACGAGGTGCGCCGGTGGCGACCGATCGCGGACGCCGCGCTCGGAGGTCGCACGGTGTCGGGCCGGGGTGGCATCGAGCTCGAGGTGACCGAAGCTGCCGGCTCGGGTTGGACCTTGACGGCCCGTCACCAAGGGACCGTCGTCGGGGAAGCACGGGGTTGGACGACCGACGGCGTGGCTCGGCTCTCGTGGCTCTCGGTCGCCGACGCCGAGCGAGGCATCGGCGTCGGGCGCAGGCTGCTCGCCGGCGTCGAGGACATCGCTCGAAGGTCGGGCGCGGCGCTGCTCGTCGCTTCGACCGCGGAGTCGCTTCCGAGCTTCTTGCGCGCCCGAGGGTGGCGCGACGAGGGTGACGTGGTGGTGCGTGACCTATGAACGAGACGGGATGGAAGACGGCGCTCGTCACCGGCGCGCTCGAGTGGCATCGGCGAGGCGATGGCGCGTCAGCTCGCCGGCGCGGGCGTCGCAGGTGGTCGCCGTCGCTCGACGAGAGGAGCGGCTGCAGTCGCTCGCCGAGCAGGATGCCTCGGGGCTCGATCGAGGTGCTTCCCGCTGACCTCACGAAGAAGAAGGGCCTTGCGCTGGTTGCCGAGCGAGCCCGCGATGTCGACCTCCTCGTGAACAACGCGGGCTTCGGCACATCGGGACCGCTCGTCGACGTGGACATGAAGCGCATGCAACGCGAGATCCGCCTGAACGTGACCGCGGTCGCCGTGCTGACGCGCGCCGCGCTCGACGGCATGCTCGCCCGCGGTCGCGGATGGATCTGCAACGTGTCGTCGGTCGTCGGGTTCCAGCCCGCGCCGAACCTCACCGTCTACGCAGCGACCAAGGCGTTCGTGACGAGCTTCACCGAGGGCTTGCACGAAGAGCTGCGCGATTCGGGCGTCTCGGCGACCGTGCTGTGCCCGGGGTTGACGCGCACCGAGTTCCAGTCGGTGAGCAACACCACAGGCCAGAGCCGCGACCTCCCCGACTTCGCGTGGATGACTGCCGACGAAGTGGCGACGATCGGTCTCGCCGACACTGCCGCGGGACGCGCGGTGTCGATCCCCGGAACAGCGAACAAGGCCTTCGTCGCGACGACCGGCGTGTTGCCGCGCAGCCTCGTGCGCCGCATGGCGGGCATCGTGCAGTCCCAACGCTGAGGTTTGAGCGCCAGCCCGACGCATAGTCGCTCTGCCGCTCAAACGGTCCGGTCAGGTGTAGTCGACCGACGCGATCTGACGAAGCTTGTCCATCTGATGGCGGGCCTTGATCTCGCGGACTGTGCCCGACTTCGAGCGCATGACGAGTGAGTGGGTGGTCGCCCCTCGCGCGTCGTAGTGAACGCCCTTGAGCAGGTCACCGTCGGTGACACCGGTGGCCGCGAAGAAGCAATTCTCGCCCCTGACCAGGTCTTCGAGGGTCAGGATCGCTTCGAGGTCGTACCCGGCGTCGAGGGCGGCCCGTCGTTCGTCGTCGTTGCGGGGCCACAGCCTTCCGTAGAGCGCGCCGCCCATGCACTTGAGCGCGCAGGCGGCGAGGACGCCTTCGGGGGAGCCACCGACGCCGAAGAGGATGTCGGCTCCGGTGTCGGGCCACGCCGTCGACATCGCGCCGGCGACATCACCGTCTTGGATGAGGCGGACCCGCGCGCCGGCGGCGCGCACCTCGCGGATCAGGTCGGCATGGCGATCGCGATCGAGGATCACTGCGGTGACGTCTCGAATCGACTCACCCTTCGCCTTGGCGACCGCCTCGAGGTTCGCCTTTGGCGGCGCGAGCGGATCGATGACGCCCGCCGCCTCGGCTCCGACCGCGAGCTTCTCCATGTACACGCACGGGCCCGGATCGAACATCGTGCCGCGCTCGCTCACGCCGATGACCGAGAGCGCGTTGCCGCGGCCTTGTGCCGTCGGCGTCGTGCCTTCGAGAGGATCGACCGCGATGTCGGTGAGCGGGGGAGTGCCATCGCCGATGCGCTCGCCGTTGAAGAGCATCGGGGCTTCGTCCTTCTCGCCTTCACCGATGATCACGATGCCGTCCATCGGGACGCTGGGCAGCACGGTGCGCATGGCGGCGACCGCAGCGCCGTCGGCACCGTTCTTGTCGCCACGTCCCATCCAGCGCGCTGCGGCCATCGCCGCTGCTTCTGTGACTCGCACGAGCTCCATGGCGAGGTTGCGGTCAGGGGTTTGGGGGGAGGCCTCCACGAGCGGACAAGGTACCGGGTAGCGTCCGCGGGGTGGCACCCAGGGTGACAGCCGCGATGTGCGCCTACGGACGCACGCTTGCGGAGCCCCGTTTGTCGCGCGACGGCACGCTGGTCGCGTTCGTCACGACCGCGTCCGGTCGCGGCCAGCTCGTCGTCGTGCCCTCGACCGGCGGCGCAGAGCTCGTCGTGACGTCAGATCCCGCGCCCGTGCCCTCGCGTTCGTACGGCGGCGGCGCGTTCGACTGGCTGCCCGACGGAAGTGGTTTGGTGTACGCGGCTGCCGATGGCGGCTTGTGGCTGACTCCGGTCGACGGCGGCATCGCGCGATGTGTGATCGCGCCACAGCCCGCAGGACCGGTGTCGTCGCCCGCGGTCGCGCCCGATGGCACGAAGGTCGCGTGCGTGATCGACAGCCACTACGTCGCGGTCGCGTCGCTCGCCGAAGACGGCTCGTGGCCAGTACGGCTCTCGGGCGACGTCGACTTCTGCTTCGATCCCGCCGTTCACGACCGACGCAGCAGTGGGTCGCTTGGCAGCAGTGGTCGGTGCCCGACATGTCGTGGGACATGAGCGAGATCGCCGGCGCGCCGCGCCGACGGCAGCGGCGACATCCTCAGCGCGTACTCGGCGCCCGATGCCCAGGCCCAGCAGATCCGCTTCGCTCCCGGCGGCCAGCTCGGGGGCTTCCTGACCGATGTTGACGGGTTTCTGAACCTCTGGGCGTTCGACCCCGACTTCAACGCGAAGCCGCTCGTCGCCGAGCCGTTCGAGCACGGCGACCCGGGGTGGGGCCCTGGCCAGCGGTCGTTCGCCTGGTCGCCCGATGGCGCCCGAATCGCGTTCAACCGCAACGAGGGAGGGTTCGGCCGCCTCTGCGTCGCCGACGTCGCCACCGGCGCCGTCGAGGAGGTCGCGAAGGGTGTGCACGGATCGCTCACGTGGGAGGGCGATCGCCTCGCGGCGCTTCGAAGTGGTGCGCGCACGCCCACCGAGATCGTCGTCTACGACGCGAAGTGGCAACGCCGTGCGCGTCGCTCGCGGCGCGGTCGGTGGCTTCGAGTCAGCGGGTCTTGTCGAGCCCGAGCTCGTCGAGTGGTCCGGCGATGACGGCGGCAGCGTCCACGGTCGTCTCTACCGCCCCACGACGTCGGCCACCGGTGCTGATCCGCCGCCGCTGATCTGCTCTGTCCACGGCGGTCCGAGCTCGCAGAGCCAAGTCGCGTTCAACGCGCGGTGGGCGTTCTGGATCGACCGTGGGTGGGCCGTCCTCGTACCCGACCATCGCGGCAGCACCGGGCACGGCCGCGCGTACTTGCAGGCGATGCGCGGTCGGTGGGGCGATCTCGACACAGCTGATGTCGCGGCGGGGTTGCGTGCCGCGGGTGAGCGCGGCTGGGCCGACCCGAAGCGCATGGTGATCATGGGTGGGTCCGCAGGCGGGTTCACGGTGCTCAACGTGCTCGCGCACCATCCTGATCTGTGTGCCGCGGGCGTCGATCTCTACGGTGTCGCCGATCTGCTCGAGCTCGACGAGACGACGCACCGGTTCGAGAAGCACTATCTCGATTCGATCGTCGGGCCGTTGCCCGAGGCGGTCGATCGCTACCGCGCGCACTCGCCGCTTTCGGTCGTCGGGCAGATCACCGCGCCGCTCCTCATCCTGCAAGGCGATGCCGACGTCGTCGTCCCGCCCGCGCAGTCGCAGATGATCGCCGACCGGCTGGGGGCGCTCGGTCGCACCGTCGAGCTTCACATGTACGCAGGTGAGGGCCATGGGTGGGGCCGCCCGGAGACCGTGATCGACGAGCTCGAGCGCAGCGAGGACTTCCTCCGCCGCCACGTGCTGAGGTGGCTCGCATGAGCGCGCGCATCTGCCCCGCGTGCGGCACGCAGTACGCCGGGTGGGCGACGCGCTGCGCGGACTGCAGCATCGCCCTGGTCGACTCCGGGCCGTCGGTGCTCGACCTCCCCGAGGACGACCAGCTCGTGTACGAGCTGGGGGAGTGGTCGACCGCGCGGCGCACGTTGCTCGAGTCGCTGCTCGGCGCGGACGGCATCGCGCACGCGTGGGAGGCCGCTGACCTGGTCGTCCACGTCGACGACGAGACCAGAGTCGATGCCCTGGTCGACGCGATCGAGCAGGGTGGCGTCGCTGCCGCCTCGACTTCCGAACAGGCCGGCCTCGAGGGCGATCAGCTCGTCTACGAGCTCGACGAGTGGAACGCCGTCGACCGTCAACGCCTCGGCGAGGAGCTGACGGCCGCCGGTGTGCCGTTCGTGTGGGACTCGTCCGACGCGCTCGTCGTGTCGGCCGAAGACGAGGAGGCGGTCGAGCACGTCCTCGACATCGTCGAGTACCCCGACGCGCTCGACGCCGTCGATGGCGACGGCGATGGCGACGACGAGGCCGCGCAGGAGATGCTCTCCGACCTCTTCCTCTCCTCCGATCGATTGATGCACGATCCGACCGACGAGGACGGCACGAACGGCTTGCTCAAGGCTGTCGAGGCCGCGTCCGAGGCCAGCGTTCCGTACGGGCTCGCGCCTGCGACGTGGAAGGCCGTCCTCGAGCATGCGAGCGAGCTGCGCGAGGGACTGAGCGGGGAAGACGACGAGCTGGTCGTCGAGCGGGCGACTGCGCTGCGGTCATTGCTTCGTCCCTACGTGTGAGCGGCACCTCTTGACCGTTCTGGCCGAGCTGGTCATCTGGCACTCGCGCCCGTTCTCGCCGACGCGGCGGGTTGCACTCGGTGACAGCACGCTGCCGACCGATCCCCCGCCCGGGTTCGGCGGCATCCTCCTCGGAGCGGTCGTCGCCGCGCACATCGACGACCTCGACCCCGATCTGCTTCCCGACCTCCATCGTCTCGTCGGCGACGTCGAGCTCGGCCACCGCATCGTGCAGCCCCGACTCCGGCATCGCTTCCAGACCGATCGCGTCGGCCTGTCGAGCAGTCGCCACCGGCTCGTCGGCGTCGGCGAGGGCATCGAGTTCGACTTCGACACGAAGGGCTCGCCCGCGCAGCAGGTGCTCGGTGCTGTGTACGCGGCGGCCACCGTGCCGAGCTCCGACCGCGACATGCCGTGGCGACCGGCCTCCACAAAGCCATGCGATGGCACGGACCGCTCGGCCCGGCGTTCGTCAGCTACCTCTCTGGTGTCGGGAGCGCGCGGCGTGGTCGGCGCGCCGCGTTCGCGGATCCGTTCGCGTGGGCGCTCGACGTGCTCGGTCTGCCCGGCCCGCATCCCGATCGTCAGGAGGTGCTGGCGCGCTTTCGGGCGCGGCTGCGCGAGGTCCACCCTGACCACGGCGGCTCGGCGGACGACGCCGGGCAGCGCATCCTCGATCTCACAGAGGCACGGAGGATCTTGCTCGGATGAGCGTCGGCGCCCTTCTCCTGTTCCCCGGTGCGGGCAGCAGCCGCACCCATGCGTCACTCGTGGCGATCGAGAAGGCGGTCGCTCCGCTTCCCGTCGTGCGAGCCGACTTCCCCTACCGCAAGGCGGGCCGCGCCGCGCCCGACCGCCCGCCCGTCCTGCTCGCGACGGTGCAACAGGAAGCCGCGGCGATCGTCGCCGAGCGCGCACATCCGAGCGAACCGGCTCGCCCTCGGCGGACGCTCGATGGGAGGGCGCATCTGCTCGATGGCGGTGGCCGACGGACTTCCTGCGGCCGGGCTCGTGCTCATCTCGTATCCGCTCCACCCACCCGGCAAGCCCGAGCAGCTGCGCGTCGAGCACCTGCCCCGCATCGAGGTGCCGTGCCTCTTCATCTCGGGGACGAGCGACCCCTTCGGCACGCCCGACGAGCTCGAGCGGGCGACCGCGACGATCCCGGGACGCGTCGAGCACGTGTGGCTCCAGGGTGGAAGGCACGAGCTGAAGGGCAAGGACGCCGAGATCGCGGCCCTCGTCGCGAAGTGGATCGAAGTCAGTGCGTTGACGCGACTGCATCCTCGGGGTTGATGTCCTCGAGCTCGCGGTGCGCGGTCTCGGGATAGAGCGAGAGCACGAGCATGCACACGATCAGCGGGCCGACAGCGAGCAACGCCATCCCGGGCGCGAAGCGATCCCAACGATCCGCCATCGCACCCGCAGCGACCAAGCCGACGCCGCTGCCGACGAGCGCGAGCACGGTGATCGCCGCGTTGGCGCGGCCGCGCAGCGACGTCGGGAACAGCTCGGCGCTGTAGACGCCGAGCGCAGGCACCGCTGCGGCTCCCACGATCGCTCCGATGGTCGACGCGACCCAGAGCGTCCATCCGCTCGCGAAGAAGAACCAGACGGTGCACACGGTGCCGCCGAAGAGCGCGATCGAGCCGACGATTCGACGGCCGCGCATGTCGGCGAGGCGGCCGCCGGCGATGATCCCGATGCCTCCCGGCGTGTTCGTGAGCAGCGTGAGCAGCGAGATGCGACTCGCCGAGTACCCGCGCTCGTTCTTCAGGTACTCGGTTCTGGAACGCGGAAGGCCGGCGCGACGAACAGGTTCAGCAGCATCCCGGACCCGGCGAGCAGCCAGAAGCGACCGGCGTGGCCCGAGAAGTTCGCATCCGCGTGCGGTGCTTCGTAGCGGCGGCTCTCCACGAGCTTGCGGCTCAGGCCCGGGACGAGCAGCAGCCCGAGCAACGGCACGACGTAGACGAGCCGCCATCCCTTGATGCCGAGGTCGGCGAGCGGCAGCGCGACGACGCACGCCCCGGCGCCGAGCGCGGTCGCCATCGCGAGGAGGCTGATCGCGTACGCGCGCGAGCCGGCCGGCATCTCCTCGACGGCTACGACGGCCACGAGGATCCCGAGCGCCATCGCGAGCGGACGGGCGACCGTCTGCGACACCGTGAGCCATGCGAGCGAGGGCGCGAGCGCGCCCGTCGCGGAGACGATCGGGCCTGCGATCGCGAGGCCGAGGATGAGGCGACGCCGACCCTGGCGGTCCGCCATCCCTCCGATGATCAACGCGAGCACCACGCCGCACCGCACGATCGCGAGTGACACGCCTTGGGCGCGGTCGCTCGATCCGAATTCGTCGGCGGCGAACGCGATCGTCTGGGTGAGGAGGGTGTTGAGGTAGCCGACGATCAGCGCGACCGCGCAGAGCACCCCGAGTGCGGTCGAGCCGCGCGGGTCGAGCCGTTCCGGCGGAGCCCACCACGGCATGCCATCGGTCTCGTGGCTGCGCAGCGCACGCCGCGTGAGTGGCGCGAAGAGGAAGCCGAAGTACGGCACCGCGAGCGAGTACTCGATCGTCTCGACTGTGAGCCCACCCTCCGTGTCGACGACGCGGTGGTATGCCGTGAACGGGCCACCGTCCGCGGCGAACGAGCCGTCCTCTTGACGCACCTCGTGAACGACGTCGTCGCGCGGCTCGAGCAGGCTCGCGGGTGGCTCGGCGAAGCGGTTGACGATGCGGGCCACCGGCTTCGGTGCTCCTGAGCATGGGGGGCGTTGGCAAGGGCCTGCCGACGAGGGTCGAGCATACTGACGGCATGGATCGAGTCCTGGTGCGGCCCAACGGGCCGCTCACCGGCGAAGTGGCGATCTCGGGAGCGAAGAACTCGGCACTGCTGCTCATGGCGGCGACGTTGCTCGCGCCGGGTGAGCACGTGCTGACGAACGTCCCTCGCATCGCTGACGTGGCGACGATGGTCGAGCTGCTCGGCGCGATCGGAGTCGAGTGCGGACGCGAGGGCACCACCATCGCGTTGCGGACGCCCGACGAGCTCCATCCCGAGGCGCCGTATCACCTCGTCGAGCGCATGCGCGCGTCGATCGGCGTGCTCGGTCCGTTGCTCGCGCGGTGCGGCGAGGCGCGAGTCGCGCTTCCCGGCGGCGACGACTTCGGTTCGCGCCCGATCGACATGCACCTGTCGGGGCTCGAGGCGCTCGGCGCGACGTTCGAGCTCGAGCACGGGTACGTGCGGGGCTGGGCGGACGGCTTGAGGGGCGCGCCGGTCACGCTCGAGTTCCCGAGTGTCGGTGCGACCGAGAACATCCTCATGGCCGCTGCGTTGGCGAAGGGCGCGACCGTGATCGAGAACGCGGCCCGCGAGCCCGAGATCTCCGACTTGGCTGACCTCCTCAACGCGATGGGCGCGCAGATCGAGGGTGCGGGCACGTCGACGATCGAGGTCGAAGGCGTCGAGTCGCTCCGGCCGACGAAGCACGAGACGATCCCCGACCGCGTCGAAGCCGCGACGTTCCTCGCCGCGGTCGCGATCACGGGCGGCGAGGTGCTGCTGCGCCACGCACGCGCCGACCACATGGAGATGTACCTCCGCAAGCTCGGCGGACATGGGCGTGACGGTCACGCCCACGCTCGACGGCATCTGGGTGCACGGACCGCAGCGCCTGAAGTCGGTCGACGTGTCGACGCTGCCGTATCCGGGAGTGGCGACGGACTACAAGCCGTTGTTCACCGTGATGCTCGCCGTGGCCGACGGCGTCGGCATCGTCACCGAGAACCTCTTCGCCGGCCGGTTCCGCTACGTCGACGAGCTCGCCCGCATGGGCGCGGACGTGCGCACCGACGCCCACCACGCGATCGTCCGCGGGAGAGCTCGGCTCTCAGGCGCGCCGGTGCGGGCGCCCGACATCCGCGCGGGCGCTGCGCTCGTCGTGGCCGGTCTCGTCGCCGAGGGTGAGACCGAGGTCTCGGGCGTCGAGCACATCGACCGTGGGTACGAAGACTTCGTGGGAAAGCTGCAGTCCGTCGGGGCGCACGTCGAGCGGGTCGCCGCCTAGCCCGACCAGGGAACATCTGAGACGGTTCGGCGGTTTGCCACGCTGTCCGTCCACTTCTGACGAAGGGCTTTGCGCGTGCGACAGCAGGTCGAGCAGACAATCGAAGCCATCAGGCCCGCGCTGCAGGCCGACGGCGGCGACATGTTCTTGCGCGACGTGGACGAGGAGACCGGCGTCGTGACGGTGAGCCTCCTCGGGGCCTGCGGCACTTGCCCTGCGAGCACTGCGACCCTCAAGGCGGGCATCGAGCGGATCATGAAGGACCGCGTCGAGGGTGTGACGGCCGTCGTCGCCGAGTAGCCGCACCCGACCGTTTAGGGTGCCTGCGCCGTGCGCCAACGTGATCCCTCCGAGCTGCTGACTGCCGCCCGCGCCGGCGATCGGGGTGCGCTGGCCCGCCTCCTCTCGTTCGTCGAGCAGGGCGGCGCGCCCGCCCGAGACGTCGGGCGGCTCGCGTATCCCCTCGGTGGCCAGGCCTACACGGTCGGTCTCACCGGCGCGCCCGGCTCGGGCAAGTCCACGCTTACGAGCCAGCTCATCGCGTTGCTTCGCGCCGCGGAGACCGACGTCGCGGTGCTCGCCATCGACCCGTCGTCGCCCTTCTCCGGCGGAGCGATCCTCGGAGACCGCGTGCGCATGCAGGACCACGCGACCGATCCCGGTGTCTTCATCCGGTCGATGGCGACCCGCGGCCATCTGGGAGGGCTCGCGCTCGCGGCCCCCGAGGCCATCCGGCTGCTCGACGCAGTCGGCAAGCCGTGGGTGCTCGTCGAGACAGTCGGCGTCGGCCAGGTCGAGGTCGAGATCGCGGGCGAAGCCGACACGACGATCGTGGTCGTCAACCCGGGTTGGGGCGACGCGGTGCAGGCCAACAAGGCCGGTCTGCTCGAGATCGGCGACGTGTTCGTCATCAACAAGGCCGATCGGGCCGGAGTGGCCGAGACGCGGCGCGACCTCGAACAGATGCTCGACCTCTCCGCGCTGGCCGACTGGCGGCCTCCGATCGTCGCGACGGTCGCGGCGCGCAACGAGGGCATCGGCGACCTGTGGGACGCGGTGCTCGCGCATCGAGCCCACCTCGACCGAGACCGGCGAGCTCGAGAAGCGCCGTGAGCGACGTCTCGCACGCGAGCTCGAGGAGATCGTCGTCCGCCGTCTCGAGGAGCGCGCTCGTGCCCTGCTGCGAGGCACGACCTACGAGCACTTGTACGCCGAGGTGCTCGCGCGGCGCACCGATCCGTGGTCCGCGTCCGAGGAGCTGCTCGACGCGCTCGACTGAGCACTCGCCTACTCTCCGGCCACATGGCCGACGAAACCGAATTGGTCCACGTC
The DNA here is from genome assembly GCA_963726495.1 of uncultured Acidimicrobiales bacterium. Lineage (GTDB taxonomy): Bacteria > Actinomycetota > Acidimicrobiia > Acidimicrobiales > DATKAS01 > DATKAS01. Next base: position 215,445 of record CAVSCP010000005.1, on the reverse strand, counting down.
GAACGGCGTGACGATGGTGTGGCCGTCGTGACGCTCGACAACCCGAAGGTCAACGCGCTGTCGTCCGCGTCTGCTCGGCCAGCTGAAAGCGGTGGCCGACGGCCTCCACGCCGACCCGCCCGGTGCGGTCGTCATCACGGGAGGCGATCGGCTCTTCGCCGCGGGTGCGGACATCTCCGAGTTCGGGGGGCCCCACGAGGCAGCGGTCATCGGTGGCCACTTCGTCGCGACGCTCGAGGCGATCGCGACGATCCCGCGGATGGTCATCGCCGCGGTCTCCGGAGTCGCGCTCGGGGGCGGGTGCGAGATCGCGCTCGGCGTGCGACCTGCGCATCGCGTCCGAGAGGGCGCGGTTCGGGCAGCCCGAGATCCTCCTCGGCATCATCCCTGGCGGTGGAGGCACGCAACGCCTCGCCAGGCTCGTCGGAGTGTCGCGAGCGAAGGACATCATCCTCACCGGCCGCCAAGTCGACGCGGCCGAGGCGCTGCGGATCGGGCTCGTCGACGAGGTGGTCGCGCCCGAGGCGTTGCACGACCGCGCGATCGAGCGGGCGGCCGAGCTCGCGCGCGGAGCGGTCGCAGCCCAAGCGCTCGCGAAGAGGGCGATCGACGGCGGCCTCGACCGGTCGCTCGCCGACGGCGTGCAGCTCGAGCAGGAGAGCTTCGTCGAGGTCTTCCGCACGGAGGACTCGCAGATCGGGGTGAAGTCATTTCTCGAGAACGGGCCTGGCAAGGCCACGTTCACCGGACGTTGAAAGGGTGCTCAGATGTCCTACGCAGACGTGAATGGTCAGCGCATCTACTACGAGGACTCCGGCGGCAGCGGTCCGCCGGTGATCCTCGCCCACGGCTTCTTGATGGACCACGAGATGTTCGCTCCGCAGGTCGCCGCGCTCGCACCGGAGTTCCGCGTGATCACGTGGGACGAGCGGGGGTTCGGGCTCACTGAGTTCGACGGCAAGCCGTTCACCTACTGGGACTCGGCGAGCGACTGCCTCGGGCTCCTGACCCACCTCGGCATCGACGAGGCCGTGGTCGGAGGCATGAGCCAAGGCGGATTCCTGTCGATGCGCGCCGCGCTCACCTCACCTGAACGTGTGAAGGCACTCGTGCTGCTCGACACGCAGTCGGGGAACGACCCGGACGAGGTGCTCGAGGGGCTACCGCGCGATGCAGCAGATGTGGCTGACCGCCGGACCAGTGGACGAGCTCGTCGGCCCGATCGCCGACCTGATCATCGCCGATCCCGACGAGAACCCGAAGTGGATCGCGAAGTGGAAGGCGAGGCCGAAGGAGCTCTTCCTCGAGCCGTCGAACACATTGTTCGAGCGCGACGACATCACCGACCGCGTCGGCGAGATCACCTGCCCGGCGTTCATCGCGCACGGCACTGCCGACACCGCGATCACGCTCGAGTCCGCGAAGGAGCTCCGCGACGACGCTTCCCAACTGCATGGCGTTCGTCGAAGTGGAGGGCGGTGCGCACGCCGCGAACCTCACCCATCCCGACCAGGTGAACCCACCCCTGCTCGAGTTCCTCCGCGAATACGGGTAATCCGGGCGAAACGCCGACCGATCCGGCTTTGCCGGTCGGTCGGCATGTGGTTTCGGCGCCGAGCGGAGCTCGGCTCGAACGAGTTCCGGCGGAAAGGTCTCCTTTCCGCCGGATTCAGGCCCAGGCGACCTTGCCCATCTCGACGGGCTGGGCCAGGTCGGGATGTGAGGGCAGCACGCGCACGGTGAAGCCGTAGCGGCCGGCGGCCGCGCAGGTGAGCTCGCCGCGGTAGCGGGTCTCGTGGCCGTGCGTCTCGACGAGGGTCATCGTGACGAGCACCGCGTCGACGATCTCGTCGCCCTGGCCGACCGGGCCGTGCACGAGCTGGACGGTGACGTCGTCAGGTGAGAGGTCGCCGAGCACGACTGTCGCCTCGACTGTGCGGGTCGCGCCGAGGTCGGCCGCGGTGGTGTCGGTCGGGACGTCGACCACGTGCACGCCTGACCACGCCGCGTTCACCCGTGCCTTCCAGGCGACGAGCTCCTTCGCGGCGGCGTGCTCGTCCGCGTTGATGAGCGACGCGTGTGCGGCCGTGGGCTCGTACAGCTGGGTCACGTAGTCACGCACCATGCGCGCCGCGGTCACCTGCGGGCAGAGCGAGCGCAACGACGACTTCATCCGCCGCACCCACCCGCGGGGAGTCGGCCCCTCGGTGCGCTGGTAGTACAGCGGCACGATCTGGTGCTCGAGGAGCTCGAACAGGCTGTTCGCCTCGACCTCGTCTCGGCGGATGACGTCGGCCTCGCTCTCGGCCGACGTGATCGCCCAGCCGTTCGTGCCGTCGAAGCTCTCGTCCCACCACCCGTCGAGGATCGAGCAGTTGAGCGCGCCGTTCATCGCCGCCTTCATCCCACTCGTGCCGCATGCCTCCTGTGGCCGCCGCGGGTTGTTCAGCCAGACGTCGCAGCCTTGGTACATGTACCGAGCGAGTGCGATGTCGTAGTCGTCGACGAACACGAACCGATGCCGCACTGCGGGGTCGCTGGCGAAGTGGATGAGGTCGCGGATCAGCGCCTTGCCGAGATCGTCGGCCGGATGCGCCTTGCCCGCGAACACGAACTGCACCGGATCGTGACAGAGAGCAAGAGGTTGCGCAGCCGAGCGGGTTGCGACAGGAGCAGCGTGGCGCGCTTGTAGGTGGCGAAGCGGCGGGCGAAGCCGATCGTCAGCACCTTCGGGTCGAGCACGTTGTCGCACCACTCGACATCGGACGCCGACAGGCCACGGGCCATCCCTGCGCTGCGAAGGCGATCGCGGACGTGCAGCACGAGGCGGCTCGCGGCGGTGCTCACGCGCCCGCCAGAGCTCGTCGTCGCTGACGTCGTTGATGCGCTCCCACTCTCCGGAGAGGGCTTCGGTCCAGCCCGGGCTCACGTAGCGGGTGAACACGTCGGCGAACTCGGGCGCCGTCCATGTCGGCGCGTGCACCCCGTTCGTGATCGAGGTGATCGGTGTCTCGGCGACGGGGACGTCGGGCCAGAGGCCGGCGAACATGTGCCGGCTGACCTCGCCATGCAGCTTGGCCACCGCGTTCGAACGGGCGGCGAGCCGCAGGCCCATGACGGCCATGTTGAAGCGATCGTCGGTCTCGTCCGAGCGGTGCCCGAGTGCGAGCAGCTCGTCGATCGAGATGCCGCAATCGGTGGCCCACGTGCCGAAGTACTGCTCCATCAGCTGCTTCGGGAACCGGTCGATCCCGGCGGGCACCGGCGTGTGCGTCGTGAAGAGCGACGACGCCCGCACGGCCTCGACGGCCTCCGCGAACGACAGCCCCTCCTTCGTGATGAGACGGTGCATCCGTTCGAGGCCGAGGAAGCCCGCGTGGCCTTCGTTCGTGTGGAACACCTGCACGTCGAGGCCGAGCGCGTCGAGCATGCGCACGCCGCCCATCCCGAGGAGGATCTCCTGCTGCAGGCGGTGCTCGACGTCGCCGCCGTAGAGGCGGTCGGTGACCTCGCGCATGTCGGGCTCGTTGTCGTCGATGTCCGCGTCGAGCAGGTACAGCGGCGTGCGGCCCACGTCCGCGCGCCAGACCTGCGCGTGCAACGTGCGGCCCGCGAGGTCGACTGACACGCGCATCCCGTCGCACAGCGTCAGCGCCATCGCGTAGGGGTCGAGGTCGGGATAGCGCTCCTGCTGCCAGCCGTCGTGGGAGAGGCTCTGGCGGAAGTAGCCGTGCCGGTAGAACAGGCCGACGCCGACGAGCGGCACGCCGAGGTCGCTCGACGCCTTGAGGTGATCGCCGGCGAGCACGCCGAGGCCGCCGGAGTACTGCGGCAGCGCCTCGCTGATCCCGAACTCGGGGGAGAAGTAGCCGACGAGCTGCAGGGAGGAGCTGCCCTTCAGCTGGAACCAACGGTCGTTCGTGAGATAGCGGCTGAGCTCGTTCGCGGTGTCGGAGAGGAACCGCATGAAGCCCGCGTCTTCGGTCAGGGCCTGCAAGCGCCGCGGGTCGACGGCGGCGATGACGGCGACGGGGTCGCGCCGCGTCGCCTCCCAGAGGTCGGGATCGACCCAGCGGAAGAGGTCTCGGGTCTCTTCGTCCCACGACCATCTGAGGTTCAGCGCGAGCGCCTCGAGGGGAGCGAGCGGTTCTGGCAGCCGCGCACGGACGGTGAAGCTGCGGAGCGCTTTCACGACTTGGCCTTGTCGCCTTTCGGCTTGGACTTCTTCTTGGGTCGGACGCCGGCGTCGGCGTAGACCTCGAGGGTCGAAGCCGCGATCGCGTCCCACGAGTACTTCGTCGCGACCAGCTGCGTGCCCGCGGCCTGGCACTTCTCGATGAGCCCCGGCTCGGTGAGCATGCGCTCGAACGCGGCCGCGAGCGCGTCGGCGTTGCCAGGCGGGAAGACCAGGCCGGCATCGGTGCCCGTGAGCACCTCGCGGAGACCTCCGCTCTCGGCGGCGATGAGCGGAGCCCCGGCCGACAGCGCCTCGAGCGCGACGATCCCGAACGGCTCGTACAGCGATGGGATGACAGCGCAGGTGGCTTCGTTCAGCAGCCGCACGAGCTCCTCGTCGCTGACGAACCCCGCGAACTGCACCGACTGCTCGACACCGAGCCCGCGGGCGACGCCTCGCAGCTCCTCGGAGTAGGTGCCGCGGCCGACGAGCACGCACCGCAACGCAGGCCAACGAGGCACGAGTCGAGCCACCGCGGCGATCAGCGTCTGGAAGCCCTTCTCGTACTCGAGGCGCCCCCACGACACGATGAGCGGTGCATCAGCATCTGCCCGCGTGACACCAGTCGCCCGGAAGCGCGATGGCTCGACGCCGTTCGGCACCATCGTGATCTTGTCGCGGGGCAGCTGGAACGAGCGGACGACCTCTTCCACCATGAACCCCGAGCAGCAGATGACGCGCTGCGCCTCGTAGGTGAGCCACCACTCGGACGCGTTGATGGCCTCGGAAGTCGTGCTCGTCAGGTGCCCCTGGTGGCGGCCGAGCTCGGTCGCGTGGACCGTCGCGACGAACGGCGCCGCATAGGCCTCGCGCAACGTGTCGCCTGCCCAGGCACCCAGCCAGTCGTGCGCGTGCACGACGTCGGCTTGCCACGGCAGCAGGCGGGCGCCGAGCTGCGCGACTTGGTGGTTCCCCGAGATGACCTGGGCGAGGGGGTTGTCGTTCGGCACCCACGGAAGGTCGACGTGTGCGCGCACCACGCGCACGCCCTCGACCTCGGAGTCGTCGGGCGCGTAGGGATGTGCGCGCGTCGAGCACGACGACCTCGTGCCCGGCCCGGGCCATCGCGGTCGCGAGGCCATGGACGTGGGCAGCGAGACCTCCCACGACGAGCGGCGGGTACTCCCAGCTGACCATCGCGACGCGCATGAGCGGCCGACCTTACCCGGGCGCCGTGGGATGCTTCGGGGGTGGTTCGAGGCCCTGAAGTCGTCCACGAGCTGGCGCGCGTCGTCGCCGGGTCGCATCGCACCCCGCACGACGTGCTCGGGCCGCACCGGGTCGAAGGCGGATGGATCGTGCGCGTGTGGCGGCCGGGCGCCGACACGTGCACGTTGCGCACCAGCGGCGGGGATCGGATCTCGATGGCGCGGGTGCACGAGGCGGGGATCTTCGTCGCCGACCTCGCGGCCGATCCGGGCGCGTATCAGGTCGACGTCTCGTATCCCGGTGGATGGACCGCGGCCGCCGACGACCCGTACCGCTTCTGGCCGACGCTCGGCGACGTCGACCTCCACCTGATCGGCGAGGGCACCCACCAACGGCTCTGGGCCGTGCTCGGCGCGCACCACCGCCAACACGACGGCGCCCTTGGCACCGCGTTCGCGGTCTGGGCTCCGAGCGCGAAGTCGGTGCGCATCGTCGGCGACTTCAACTCGTGGGACGGGCGCGCGCACCCGATGCGGATCATGGGCTCGTCGGGGGTGTGGGAGCTGTTCGTGCCCGGCGCCGCGCCCGGCCAGCACTACAAGTTCGAGGTGAACGGCTCGACGGGCCGCGTCGCGCTCAAGGCCGATCCGCTCGCGCGGGCAGCCGAGCTCCCACCGGGCGCCGCGAGCATCATCACCGCGTCACATCACCAGTGGAACGACGCCGAATGGCTCGAGCGGCGCGAGCGAGAAGATCCAGTGAACCGCCCGCTCACCATCTACGAGATGCACCTCGGGTCGTGGCGGCAAGGTCTCGGCTACCGCGAGCTCGCTGTGCAGCTCGCGGATCACATGACCGACCTCGGCTTCACGCACGTCGAGCTGCTGCCAGTGGCCGAGCATCCGTTCGGGGGCTCGTGGGGCTACCAGGTGTCGAGCTACTACGCGCCCACCGCGCGCTACGGCTCGCCTGACGACTTCCGCTGGTTCGTCGACCACCTGCACCAGCGCGGCATCGGCGTGATCGTCGACTGGGTGCCCGCCCACTTCCCGCGTGACGAGTGGGCGCTCGGACGGTTCGACGGCACGGCCCTCTACGAGCACCTCGACCCGCGGCTCGGCGAGCATCCGGACTGGGGCACGTTCGTCTTCAACTACGCGCGCAACGAGGTGCGGAACTTCCTCGTGGCGAACGCTCTCTACTGGGTCGACGAGTTCCACATCGACGGCCTGCGCGTCGACGCGGTCGCGTCGATGGTCTACCTCGACTACTCGCGCAAGCCCGGTCAGTGGGTGCCGAACGAGCGTGGCGGCCGCGAGAACCTCGGAGCGCTGGAGTTCATCCGCGATCTGAACGTGACGTTGCACGGCGCGCATCCGGGTGTGCTGACGATCGCGGAGGAGTCGACGTCGTGGCCTGCCGTGACCGCGCCCGTGCACCACGGCGGCCTCGGGTTCACCCACAAGTGGAACATGGGGTGGATGCACGACACGCTGGACTACCTGCGTCACGATCCGGTGCACCGCAAGCACCACCATCGCAACCTCACGTTCGGGCTGCTGTACGCCTACACCGAGAACTTCGTGCTGCCGCTCTCGCACGACGAGGTGGTGCACGGCAAGGGGCCGCTCATCGACAAGATGGCGGGCGACGAGTGGCAGAAGTTCGCGAACCTCCGCGCGCTCTACGGATGGATGTACGCGTATCCCGGCCGCAAGCTCCTCTTCATGGGGAGCGAGATCGGCCAGACCCGTGAGTGGCACCACGACCGCAGCCTCGACTGGTGGCTGCTCGACTGGCCTCCGCACGCGGGCGTGCGCGATCTCGTGCGCGAGCTCAACGCCGCCGTCGTGTCAGAGCCCGCGTTGTGGGAGATGGACCGTGAGCCGGCGGGGTTCCGCTGGCTCGACGCGGACGATGCCGAGCACAGCATCTACAGCTTCGTGCGGTTCTCGGAGGACGGGCGTCGCGCGGTCGCGTGCGTCGCGAACTTCACGCCCGTTCCACGCGAGGGATACCGGCTCGGCCTGCCCTACCCGGGCTCGTGGAGGACGCTGCTCGACACGAACGCAAAGTGGTTCTGGGGCACTGGGTACGGCGGCGTCGCCGGCGTCGAGACCGAGCCAGTGGCGTGGCACGGCTACGGCGACTCGGCGGTCATCACGTTGCCGCCGCTCGCGGTCGTGTGGTTCGCGGGTGAGGCGCCGCCCGAAGAGGCGCCCGCCGAGCCACCCACTGGGCCATGAGCGAGCGACGGCTCGTCGATCCACGGGCACTTCTACCAACCGCCTCGTGAGAACCCGTGGACCGAGACGGTGCCCGTCGAGCCCTCGGCTGCGCCCGATCACGACTGGAACGAGCGCATCACCGAGGAGGCGTACCGGCCGAACGCGTTCGCACGCATCATGGACGACCACGGCTCTCTCGTCGCGCTGGTCGACAACTACCGGCTCATGTCGTTCAACGTCGGGCCGACGCTGCTCTCGTGGCTCGAGTCGCACCACGATGACGTGTACAGCGCGATCGTGCGCGCCGGCCGCGAGAGCCGCGGCGCGATCGCGCAGGGCTACAGCCACCTGATCCTCCCGCTCGCATCGCGGCGCGACATGACGACGCAAGTGCGGTGGGGCCTCGCCGACTTCGCGCACCGGTTCGGGCGGCGTGCCGAGGGGATGTGGCTGCCCGAGACCGCGGTGAACGACGAGGTGCTCGAGGTGCTCGCTGAGGAAGGCGTGGGCTTCACGATCCTGGCGCCTGGACAGGCTGTCCGGGTGCGACCGCTGGGAGCGGGCGACGAGGAGTGGACATCCGTCGACGATGGATCCATCGACACGCGGCGCACCTATCGGTGGTGCCATCCGAGCGGCGATGGGCGCGGCGTCACGATCGTGTTCTACGAAGGCTCCCTCTCCCACGAGGTCGCGTTCGGGCTCGGCTCGCTCTCGAGCGCGGCGCTCGTCGAGCGCGCCGAGCACCTCCTCTCCGACTCTGACGAGGGCGGAGTGGTGTGCGTCGCGACCGACGGCGAGACGTTCGGCCATCACCACCGATGGGGCGAGCGGGCCGTCGCGTACGCGCTCGCGGTCGAAGCGCCGCGGCACGGGCTCGCCACTGGTGGTCTCGCCGATGTCGCGCTCGATCGAACTCCGGAGTGGGAGGTCGAGGTCAAGGAGAGCGCGTGGTCGTGCGCGCACGGTGTGGGCCGATGGAAGGAGGACTGCGGCTGCCACACCGGCGGAGGTCCGGGATGGCATCAGCAGTGGCGCGCGCCGTTGCGCGCCGCGCTCGACCGCCTCCGCGACCACGGCATCGAGGTCTTCGATCGTCGCGGGTGGCGCCGTGCTGCACGATCCGTGGGCGGCACGCGACGCGTACGTCGACGTCGTGCTCGGCGCCCTGTCGATCGACGAGTTCGCGGCGCGCTCGGGTGCGCGACGAGTCGCCCGACGCGACGATCGAGGCGCTGACGCTGCTCGAGGCCCAGCGGCACGCGATGCTCATGTACACGTCCTGCGGATGGTTCTTCAACGACATCGCGGGACTCGAGACCGTGCAGGTGATGCGCTACGCCGCGCGCGGCCGCGGATCTCCTCGCCGAGCTCGGCGAGGGCCCTGACCTCGACCAGATCCTCAGCATCCTCGACGCAGCCGTGAGCAACGACCCGTCGGAGGGCACGGGACGCGACATCTGGCGCCGACACGTCGAGCCGACGCGCGTCGGCGCGTCGAGGGTCGTCGCGCACCTCGCCATGATCGACCTGCTCGAGCGCAGTGAGCCCCCTTCGTCGCTCGGCGGCTACGAGGTCATCGTCCAACGTCACGACCACGGCGATCGCGGGTCGGTCGAGATGTGCTCCGGCCGTGTCGAGCTGCGTCACCGCCGCACCCGTCGTCGTCACGAGCACGTGTACGCGGCGCTGCGGATGGGCGCGCTCGAGATCGCGGGAGCGACGCGGCCGACCGGAGGTGAGGTCGGCGCCGACGATGAGACGTTGGCCGCGTTCGGCCGCGCGTTCCGGGAGGGGGAGCGTGTGTCGGCGCTCGTGCGCCGGATGGTCGACGACCTTGCGCCTGGGCATCGAGGCGGAGAGGAGTTCGGGCTCGACTCCGCGCTCCCCGATGCGGCCGATCAGGTGCTCCGCTCGACTGCGCAGTCGCTCGCCGACCGCTTCGACATCGTCTTCGAGCGGCTCGTCACCGACGCGAGCGACACGTTCGAGGCGCTGACGCTCGCGGGATACCCGCTGCCGCCCGAGCTCAAGGTGCCGATGCAGATGGCGTGGGCCCGGCAGGCTCGAGACCGACCTCGTGGCACTCGCCCGCGGCTACTCCGCGCTGACGCACCGGTCGGCCCGCGAGCTGGCGGAGCAGGCGCGGGTGCAAGGGCTCAACCTGATGACGCCCGATGTCGTCGCGGCGCTGCGCGCTGCCACGCTCCGTGCGGTGACGACCGCGGTCGAGGAGCGCCACCTGACCGCGGTCGAGCCGGCGATCGCGATGGTGCGCCTCGCGCTGCTCCTCGATCCGAGGTTCGATCTCAGCCGCTCACAGGATCAGATGTACTTCGCGCTCGTCGGCGCCAGCGACGAGTCCGCGGCCGCGCTGCGTCCGCTCGGCGTCGTGCTCGGACTCTCCGTCGACGCCCTCGGCATCCCGCGTCCCGCGCAGTAGGGTCGCCCGCCGTGCAGCCTGCTGACATCGCACGCGTCGTCGCGCCGGGGGAGCCGCGGCTGTCGCCAGATGGAGCGCTCCTCGCCTTCACGCTCTCGTCGCCCGACCTCGTGGCGAACCGTTCGAAGTCGCAGATCTGGATCGCCGCGACCGACGGTTCGAGCGCACCACGTCCGTTCAGCGCCGGTGCCGACCGCGACGGCCACGCCCGCTGGTCCCCCGACGGCCACTTCCTCGCGTTCACGAGTCACCGCGAGGAGAGCGGTTCGCAGCTGCTCGTCGCGCCGGTCGCGGTCGGCGGCGAGGTGCGCACGCTGGTCACGTTCGCCGAGGAGATCGAAGCCCTCGAGTGGTCGCCGGACGGCAAGTCGATCGCGTTCATCGCGCGCCTCCGAGACGAAGCCCAATACGCACCGACGCGCGACGCCGATCGTCCCGCGCGGCGCATCCGTCACCTCGGATGGAAGTACGACAACGCCGGCTGGATCGTCGACCGCCCGAAGTCGCTCTTCGTCGTCGCGACCGACGGCATGAGCCCGTACCGGGTGCTGCTCACCGGCGGGCACGACGTCGGCGGCTCGCTGTCGTGGACGACCGACAGCGCGTCGATCATCGTCGCCCATCCCGGTCACGAGACCGCTGACGTCGATCGGGTCGTCGACCTCTGGTCGGTTCCGCTCGAGGGAGGTCAGCCGTCGCGTCTCACCGACGGGACGCACGCGTGGTCGCAGCCCGTTGTCTCTTCGAACGGCGATCGTGTCGCGGCCTACCGCGACGAGCCTCTCGACCCGGTGCGCAACTCAGAGCTGATGCTGCTCGATCCGTCGTCTGGTACGGCCGTCGAGATCGCTCCGGGGCTCGACCGTGGCCGCTCGCACATCTCGCCGTCGGGAGTGCAGTTCGACGGCGGCCGCATCTGGTTCATGATCGAAGACGCGGGCTCGACCGCGCTGTATGCGGCGCCGAGCGACCCGATCCTCACCGGCGAGCGCGTCATCAGCGGTGTCGACGTGCGCGCGGGGAAGATCGCGTTCACCGAGTCGTTGCCCACAGGGCCGTTCCGGCTCGTCGTGCGCGACGCGACGTCGGGTGCCGAGCGCGAGCTCGCGTCCTATCGGTTGCCGTTCCCGACGACCGCTGCCGCAGAAGCTCGCCGCAACCGCGAGCGACGGCACGGTGATCGACGCGTGGTTCGTGCCACCCGCCGACCTCGACCCGTCGCGCACGTACCCCGTGTTGCTGAACATCCACGGTGGTCCCTACTCGCAGTACGGCTACGGCTTCTTCGACGAGTTCCAGGTGCAGTCGGCGGCCGGATACGGCGTCGTGTACTGCAATCCGCGCGGTTCGTCCGGTTACGGCGAGGCCTGGGGTCGCACGATCCGCGGCCCGAAGTGCGCGGTCGACCCGGGCGTTGGTTGGGGCGACGTCGACGCGTCAGACGTGCTGTCGGTGCTCGATGCCGCGCTCGAGGCTCATCCCTACCTCGATGCGACTCGCGCGGGCGTGCTCGGCGGCTCGTACGGCGGCTACCTCACCTCGTGGCTCGTCACGCAGACGGACCGCTTCGCGGCGGCCTGCTCGGAGCGGGCCGTCAACAACATGGTGACGATGACGCACACGTCCGACATCGGCTGGTGGTTCAACTCCGAGTACGCCGGGGTCACGCCCATGGAGGACACCGACGAGCTGTTGCGGATGTCTCCCGTCACCTATGCGGACCGCATCACGACGCCGCTGCTGATCATCCACAGCGAGAACGACTGGCGATGCCCCATCGAGCAGGCCGAAGACCTGTACACGCGGCTGCGCATGCTCGGGCGTGACGTCGAGTTCGTGCGCTTCCCCGGCGAGGGCCACGAGCTCTCGAGATCAGGCGCGCCGCAAGCACCGAGTCGAGCGCTTCGAGATCCTCCTCGACTTCTTCGGCCGCCACCTGAAGTAGCGGGAATCCGAGCGAAAGGGTCCGGGGTCCGGGGGCGAGCCCCCGGAAAGCCTCGATCGATCCGGCTCCGCCGGTCGATCGACTCCAGGTTGTCGTGCCGGCTGAAGTCGGCCCGACAACTCCGAGCGAAGCTCTGCTTTCGCGAGGACTTCAGCTCACGTTGAAGCACCAGGAGTAGGTGTGGGACTGGTCGGGGCCCTGCACTGATTGGTAGAAGTGCGCGGTGACGCAGTGTCGCCCGGGAGCGAACTGCTCGAAGTCCTTGCCCGGTCCCGGTTGGAAGAACACCTGGTTGAGCGCGGGGTTCAGGGTGAGCTGGTCATCGGGGATCGCGATGCTGTCGACGTCGATCGTGCCTTCGTAGCCCGGCGCGAGATCGACGCCGACCTGCGACTGGCGGAGCACGAGCTCGCCGGGCTTGGGCAAGAGCTCCTCGATGCCGGGATCGACGAGGCTCGCCGTGGTGTCACCGGTTTGCGCCTGCATGAAGCCGGCAACGATCACGATGAGAGCCGCCGCGATGAGGGCGGAGATGCCGATTCGTTGCCACTTCACGTCACAGATCTTGCCTGAGCAGGGCTGGCGCCCCACCATCGCGGTGGCAACCCGTTACCCCACCGTCATGAGGTGTGCCACTATCCGCGCGAACCCACCGGTTACCGTTTGGCCGATGCTCTCGCACGCCCGACTGCCGCGAGCGAACGAGGCCTGATGGTCCTCTCGCGCATGGCCGACCATGTCGGCCGCGTGCTCGGGTCGCGCTACCGGTTGATCGCACCGGTCGGTGCCGGCGCGTCGGCACAGGTCTACCTCGCGGATGACGTCCAGCTCCGTCGCCAGGTCGCGGTCAAGCTGCTGCACCCGGCGCTCGCGGGCGATCCCACGTTCCTGAAGCGGTTCCGCGCCGAGGCCCGCGCTGCAGCGGCGCTCAGCCATCCGAACGTCATGGCCGTCTACGACTGGGGTGAGGAAGCCGACCTCGCGGGGCACGGCCCGTACCTGGTGCTCGAGTACCTCGGCGGCGGGAGCCTCAGGTCGATGCTCGACGCCGGCAGGCTGCTCACACCCTCGCAAGCCTTGGTCGTCGGCCTCGAGGCCGCCCGTGGCCTCGAGTACGCGCATCGCAGGGGCTTCGTGCATCGTGACATCAAGCCCGCGAACCTCCTCTTCGACGAGGAGGGCCGGCTCCGCATCGCCGACTTCGGGCTCGCCCGCGCGATTGCCGAGGCGGCGTGGACCGAACCGTCCGGCGTCGTGCTCGGCACGGCGCGCTACGCCTCGCCGGAGCAGGCCCAGGGCAAGCCGGTCGACGGAAAGACCGACGTGTACTCACTCGCGCTCGTGATGATCGAGTCCGTCACGGGCTCGGTGCCGTTCGCAGCCGACACCACCGTCGCGACGCTGATGGCGCGCATCGACGCCCTCGTGCCGGTGCCCGAGTCGCTCGGGCCGCTGCGCTCCGTCGTCGAGCGCGCGGGCCGTCCGAATCCAGAGGAGCGATACGACGCGACGGCGCTCGGCCGCGCGCTCGCGGGCACCGCCGAGCGTCTGCCGCGGCCGGCGCCGCTCCCGCTCGTCCCGCCGTCGCCGTCGACCAGTGACATGCTCGACCTCACGACGATGAAGCCCGCGGCGTCGACCGAGATGACGCCGATCACCGATCGCGGCGCCGAGCGCGACTCGGGTGTGTTCGACATCGACGGCGCGCCGACGCCGATCCCGCCGAAGGGAGAAGCGCCGAAGGCGGTCAAGGGCAAGGCCGACAAGCCCCGCAAGCGCTGGCGTCGGCGACTCCTCCTGGGGATCACCGCGGTCGTGCTGCTGCTCGCCGGCGGTGCCGCGGTCTACGCGGCGACTCAGGCGACCGTGCCGAAGCACGACGTGCCCGGAGTCGTGGGCATGACCGCAGATCAGGCGTTGGCGCAGGTCGGTGAGTTCGGCTGGAAGATCGACCGCCAAGACCAGTACGACGACACGACCGTCGCCGGCCAAGTCATCCGGCAGGATCCGCCCCCGGGCTCCAAGCTCAAGGAGGGCGCGACCTTCGCGCTGGTGGTGTCGCGCGGGCCGACGCCCGTGGCCATCCCCGACCTCACGGGCATGAGTGACGGCCAGGCGGGGGAGGCGTTGAAGAACTGCCGGCCTCGTCGTGGTGGCACCGGTGACCGAGGCCTTCGACGAGAACGTGCCCGCGCACTTCGTCGTCAGCTGGGACCCGAAGGGGACCGAGCTGCCCAAGGGCTCGTCGGTGAACCTCGTCGTCTCGAAGGGCCCCGCGCCGCGGCAGGTGCCGCAGATCAGCGGTTCGTTCGCGGACGCCAAGGCTGCGCTCGCCAACGTGCAGCTGAAGGCCAAGCAGGTCGAGGTGTTCAGCGACACGGTGCCCGCGGGACAAGTGGTGTCGACGCAGCCGGCCTCGGGTGCGAGCGCACCGCGCGGCGCGACGGTCACCGTGAACGTGTCGAAGGGTCCCGACCTCCTCCCGGTTCCCTCGATCGGGCACAAGAAGCTCGACGACGCGATCGCGATCCTCGAGGCGGCGGGGCTGCAAGCCGGCCAGGTGTACGGGCCGGCGAAGGGCAGGCCGATCTCGACGAACCCCGGCGAGGGATCGATGGTCCCGCGGGGGAGCGCGGTCGACATCTACCTCGGCTAGTCGGGCCGGCTCGCCCTCGCGTTCCGAGGCCCTGAGCGGGTTGGGAGTTGCGGGCGCTGCCCGCTTAGTGTGCGCCCCGCACCGAGCGCATGTGCGCTCCGGACATCAGTGACCATCAGTGAGAGGAGTCGGCTCATGGGGGCTCTCGAGGGACGCGTTGCGATCATCACGGGTGCCGGGCGCGGCATCGGCCGGGAGCATGCGCTGCTCTTTGCCGCGGAAGGCGCCAAGGTCGTCGTCAACGACCTCGGGGGCAACGCCGACGGCACCGGTGGCGACAAGACGCCGGCCGAAGAGGTGGTGCACGAGATCGAGCAGATGGGCGGCGAGGCGATCGCGAACGGCGACAACGTCGCGAGCTGGGAGGGTGGCCAGCGCATGGTCAACTCCGCGATCGAGGCATTCGGCAAGCTCGACATCCTCGTCAACAACGCGGGCATCCTGCGCGACCGCGTGCTCGTGAACATGACCGAGGAAGAGTGGGATGCGGTCATCGCCGTCCACCTGAAGGGCCACTTCGTTCCGACGCGCTGGGCCGCCGCCTACTGGCGTGAGCAGGTCGAAGGCCGGCAACACCATCACGGCGAACGTGGTGAACACCTCGTCGACGTCGGGCCTGCTCGTCGAATCCCGGGCAGACGAACTACGGCGCGGCCAAGTCGGGCATCGCGACGTTCACGCAGATCGCGGCGAAGGAGCTGTCGCGCTACGGCGTCAAGGTGAACTGCATCGCGCCGGCGGCGCGCACGCGCCTCACCGAGGCGACGCCCGGGTTGGGCGACATCATCAAGGCTCCCGACGACGCTGGCGCGTTCGACATCTGGGATCCGGCGAACATCTCGCCGCTCGTCGCGTACCTCGCCACCGCGGATTGCCCGTTCACGGGCGAGACGTTCTTCGTGCAGGGCGGCCAGGTGCGCAAGTTCCAGTCGTGGAAGATGGGCGAGGGCGTCGAGCGCGACGATCGTTGGACGGTCGCCGGGCTGCAGTCCGAGCTGAGCAAGCTCGCGACCCCCGCCGAGTAGCGCCAACAGTCACAGCCTCCAGGGGTTGACCCTGGCGCGCCCGAGTGCGATGCTCCGAATCAGACTATTGATCTGGAGGTTCGCATGACCGTCGTCGAGAACCGCTACCTGGAAGGCAACTTCGCTCCCGTCACCGAAGAGGTGACCGCCACCAACCTTCCCGTCACGGGCACGATCCCCGCGTCGCTGCAGGGCCGGTTCCTGCGCAACGGGCCGAACCCGATCGGTGCCGTCGACCCCGCGACGTACCACTGGTTCGGAGGCGAGGGCATGGTCCACGGTGTCCGCCTCGCAGACGGCAAGGCCGACTGGTATCGCAACCGCTGGGTGCACGCGGGCAAGGTGCTCACCGAGCTGAATGTGCCCGACCCCGGTGGCGCGATCCACAGCGACATGGACTTCGCGGCGAACACGAACGTGATCGGCCACGCCGGCAAGACGCTCGCGATCGTCGAGGCCGGCGGTCGGCCGATCGAGCTGAGCTACGAGCTCGAGACGCTGCGGCGCGGCGACTTCGACGGCACGCTGCCGAACGGGTTCACGGCGCATCCGAAGCGCGACCCGAAGACGGGCGAGCTGCACGCAGTCTGCTACTGGTGGGGCCTCGGCAACCAGGTGCAGTACATCGTCGTCGACACCTCGGGCAAGGTCACCAAGGTCGTACCGATCGAGACGACCGGCGCGCCGATGTTGCACGACATGGGTCTGTCAGAGCGACACATCGTCGTGCTCGACCTGCCGTGTGTGTTCGACCTCGACCTCGCGACGGCTGGGCGCTTCCCGTACAAGTGGGACCCGTCGTATCCCGCGCGCATCGGTGTGATGCCGCGCGACGGCGGCAACGACGACGTGCAGTGGTTCGACATCGATCCTTGCTACGTCTTCCATCCGATGAACACGTTCGACGACGGCGATCGCGTCGTGTTCGACGCGGTGCGCCATCCTCGGATGTTCGCGAACGAGCTCAACGGCCCGAACGAGGGCCTGCCGACGCTCGACCGGTGGACCTTCGATCTCTCGAACGGCAAGGTCATCGAGGAGCGTCTCGACGATCGTGGGCAGGAGTTCCCCCGCCACGACGAGCGCCTCATCGGCAAGCCGTACCGCTACGGCTACGCGCTCTCGCTGCCGGACCGAATGTGCTCGGTGGTGGTCTGATCAAGCACGACCTCCACACGGGCTCGAGCGAGACGCACGACTTCGGTCCCGGCACCCACGCCGCGGAGCCGGTCTTCGTGCCGGCGAGCGACGACGCGGCCGAGGACGACGGCCACGTGATCACGTTCGTGTACGACGAGAACACGAACGGCAGCGACCTCGTCATCCTCCACGCGCAGGACTTCACGGGCGACCCCGTCGCCTCGATCCACCTTCCCCAGCGCGTGCCCTACGGCTTCCACGGCAACTGGGTGCCCGACCCCGCCTGACCGATTGGGCGCCAGCGCGGACGATGAGTCGCGGCTGGCGCCCAGACGGTTGCTCAGGGCTTGCGGACCACCCAGATCTCTTCCGCGGGCCACTGGCTGGCCCACTCGTACGACGCGAACCAGGGATAGGTCGTCGTCGCCCCCGGCCGCGGCCGCAGCGCGATGAGGTCGTCGACGACGAGGCCGTGACGGCGGAACAGTCGGATCCACTCGCCGTGGGGCAGCACGAAGTCGACCGACTCGCCGTCGGTGATCCGCTTCATGCCGAACGCCGTGCGATGCAAGTGTCGTCGTGACGGCCCAGTCCTCGTCGAGGCACATGACTCGCAGCGCGGTCGAGTTGCAGAAGACGAGGCGGCCTTCCGGGTCGAAGCACCCGTGCGACCTCGGGCACGCTGTAGTCCGGATCGGCGAACGTCATCGCCCCGTGGTCGCAGAACACGACGTCGAACGACGCGCTCGCGAACGGCACCGACTCGGCGCTCGCCTGCACCAGGGGAACGTGCGTGCCGGCCCGGGCCGCGTGCGCGAGCTGCGCGGCTGACAAGTCGAGCCCGGTCACCCGCACGCCGAGCCGCGCGAGCGCGATCGACCACTGCCCACCACCGCAGCCGAGCTCGAGGACGTCGAGCCCGGCGAGGTCACCCAGCGCACCGACCTCTGATTCGGGGATGCGCCAGGTGCCCCACGCGAGGGGTGCCGCCTCGAGCTCGTCGGCGTGCTCGGTCTGATACTCCGCGCTCGTGGTCTCCCAGAACGTCCGGTTGAGCCGTTCGTCCTCGCGGGCCACGAACCGACCCTAGGAGATGAGCCGAGGCGGTCATCCCGTACCGAGGTCGATGACCTAGGCGGTCATCTCCTTGATCTCGTCGTTGATCTTCTTCGTCGCCTCGTCGGTGCCCATGCCCTGGAGGCTCATGAGCTTCATCATGTCGCCCTGCACCTTGACCTTGCCGCTCATGAACGCCTGCATCGCTGCTGCCGCGTCTTGGTCGACCATCTGCTTCTTGGCCACGTCGTAGGGCAGGGTGATGGTGACCTCGGCGTCGGGCAGCTCGCCCTTGCCCATGACGATCTCGCCGGACGAGGTGTCCATGAACATCTTGATCTCGCCGCCGCCGGGAGCGTCGGTGATGATCTGGTTCATCTTGATGCTCGCGGCGATCTTGGGCACTTCGGCCGCGTGCTTGTCGCGGATCGCGTTCGCGGCCTCGATCCAGTCGTCGCTCAGGAACTCATGTGCCACTGTGCTGGCTCCCTTAGTTGGTGTCGTTGGGACGGTGACGCGGGCGGCACGCTACCCCAGCGCGCCGGTCGCGGAAATTGGGGCGGACGGCCGCTCGGATCGTCGCGCGATGTCGTCGTCGGCAGCGAGGCTGCGCACCACGAACCGTCCGACGACGCCCGCGATCTCTTCTGGTGTCGCGCCGAGGCGCCCCGTTCGCTGGAAGTGGCTGTAGGTCGAGACGACGCCGACGACGCCGTAGGCCATGAGGGTGGGGTCGTCGTCGCGGATGAGCCCGAGGTCGATCCCCTCGCGGATCAATGCCGCGACGTCGTGCGCATGCACCTCGGTGCCGGCGCGGAGGAGCTCGGTCCACGTCTGGTCGCGGTTCTCGACTTCGAGCAGCGAGAAGAACGGCGCGTGCCCAGCCATGAACTTGAGCGACGCCTCAGCGCCTTGGCGCAGTCGCACGAGCGGGTCGGCCTCGGGATCCATCGCGTCGGACTGCGCGCGCCGCAGCCGCAGCCGCATGCTGGTGACGAGCTCGGAGAACAAGGCTTCCTTGTTCTCGAAGTACCAGTAGAAGAGGCCCTTCGCGACGCCGGCGGCCTCGCAGATGTCGACCACGCGAGTGTCCGCGTAGCCGCGACGGGAGAACAAGTCTGCGGCATGGTCGAGCAGCTGCTGCTTGCGCTCTCGGCCCTGCTCGGTGAGGCGCCGGCCGTCGGACCAACTCGTGTCCACACGGGAAGGTAACCAGCATCCTGACCGGCGGGTCAATGCTCGTGGGCAGGTAGAGTCCGGCGTCGTGGCAGCCGGCACCCGGGTCGAGCGAGTCGAGACGCGGACCCGCAATCCGAAGTGGAAGAACCATCCACTGCGCATCGAGATGTCCGAGTGCATCAACTGCGATGCGTGCCTTCGTCACTGCCCCACGCAGTTCGGCGCGATCTTCAACCACGGGGTCGACGTCGTGATCATCCCGGAGCTGTGCTCGGGATGCGACAAGTGCCTTCCCGCGTGTCCCGTCGACTGCATCTACCCGTTCCCCGAGTGGGAGCAGGCGGGCTACCCCGAGACGTGGTGGGAAGAGCCGCTCGTCCGTGAACGATCCCTACAAGTAGGAGCCTCGAATGCCCGACATCCTTCCCGGCGCGGAGGCGTGGTCGACCGACGGAGCGGGCCCGACGTCGCCCGGCGCGCTGTGCATCCACGGCTTCACCGGCAACCCGACGTCGATGCGTCCTGTCGCCGAGGCGTTCGCGGCGGCGGGGTTCGCGGTCGAGCTGCCGCGTCTCCCCGGTCACGGCACGACTGTCGAAGACATGCTCACGACGTCGTGGGACGACTGGTCGCGCGAAGCCGAGGCCGCGTACCAGCGCATCGCGGCCCGCGCGAGCAAGGTCGTGGTCGCGGGCCTGTCGATGGGCGGCACGCTCACGGTCTGGCTGGCCACGCGTCATCCCGAGATCGCCGGCATCGTCGCGATCAACGCGGCTGTCGCGCCACAACAACCCGAGGTCGTCGAGATGCTGAAGGGCATGGTCGACGAAGGGCAGACAGTGATGCCGGGCATCGGCTCTGACATCGCGAAGCCGGGCGTCGTCGAGTCGGCGTACGAGGGCACACCGCTCGCGCCGCTGCTGTCGCTCGTCACTGTCGTCGAGGAGCTCGGCAACAGCCTCGGCAACATCACGTGCCCCGTGCTGATCATGACGAGCCCGCAAGACCACGTCGTCGACCCGACGGCTTCAGACCTGCTCGCCGAGAAGGTCAGTGGGCCGGTCGAGCGAGTGACGCTCGAGCGCTCGTACCACGTGGCGACGGTGGACTACGACGCCGAGCTCATCCAGACGAAGGCGGTCGAGTTCGGTCGCAAGGTGACCGCGAGCTGATCCCGCTCAGGTCGAGAACCCGCTGATCGAGTCGCCGATCAGCTTCACGCCGATGATCACCAAGATCACCGCCATGATCGCCGCGTTGTTGCGCGCCATCCAGCCCTTCAGGTCGTCGAGGATGGCAGCGGCCTTGTCGCCCATCGTGAAGTAGATGACGACGGGCGCGGCGACGCCGATCGTCGCGATCAGGATGAAGATCGCCCACACGATCGCCTGATCGCCGCCCGATACATCGGTCTGCGCGATCGCGGTCGCGCCGCCGATGATCAGGATCAGGTTCTTCGGGTTCACGACGCTCACGATCACCCCGAGGCCGGCGGACTTCACCGGCGTGAAGCCCTCGACCGAGCTCATCCACTTCGGCATCGCGGCGTCCTCGCCCGGGCGGGGCCGGTTCCGCCACTGCTTCACCGCGAGCCCGAGCAGCACGATGCCGAGGACGAGCTTCAGCGTGCTGGTCGAATCGGCAGGCGGCGCCGTTGTCGGTGGGGTCGGACGAACCGACCACCGCGAGCAGGATCGCCCCGGCGACGGCCATCGCCACGATCCACCCGACGAGGAACGACAGGCTGTCGGACTTGGCGTTGTCGGTGCCGAGCATCAGCACGATCGCGACGATGGGGATCGGGCTGATGGCGATGCCGACAGCGAACGGCAGCATCTGCCCGATCGCCTGTCCCACGGGCGGCGACCGTACCCGCGTGGAGCAGGCTGGTGGCCCGGGATCTAGCGTTGCGCCGGTGCTTGCGGCCCTGGCCTTCATCCCGAGCCCGAGCTCGAACGCGATCCACATCGGTGGGCTTCAGCTGCGCGCGTACGGCCTGATGATCGCGATCGGTGTCGTCGCCGCGGTCTGGCTCGCGAACAAGCGCTGGGTCGCGGTGGGGGGCGGTCCCGACGACATGTCGCACATCGCGCTCGTCGCAGTGCCAGCGGGCGTCGTCGGCGCCCGGCTGTACCACGTGATGACCGACTGGCGCCGGTTCACCGACGATCCGCTGAAGGCGTTCGCGATCTGGCAGGGCGGCCTCGGCATCTGGGGCGCGGTCGCACTCGGTTCGTGCGGCGCGATCTGGGTCGCGCGCCGACGAGGTCTGCCGCTCGGTCCGCTCGCCGATGCGTGCGCTCCCGCGATTCCCTTGGCGCAGGCATTCGGCCGGCTCGGCAACTGGTTCAACCAAGAGCTGTTCGGCAAGCCGACCACCGTGTGGTGGGCGCTGAAGATCGATCCCGCACATCGGCCGCCGGGTTACGAGCAGTACGCGACGTTCCACCCGACGTTCCTCTACGAAGCGCTCTGGTGCCTGATCCTGTGCGGCGCGCTGATCTTCGTCGGCAAGCGATGGGGATCGCGGCTGAGGCCCGGCAGCCTGTTCTGGCTCTACGTCGCCGGGTACACGTTCGTGCGCTTCTTCATCGAGCGCATCCGAATCGACTTCGCGTCGCGGCTGTTCGGGCTGCGGATCAACGAGTGGGTCAGCGCGGTCGTGTTCCTCGCCGCGGTCGCGATCCTGGTCATCATGAACTTCCACGAGCCGTCACATTTCGAAGATGACGGTTCGGCGACGGTCGGCGCCGACGAGGCAACAGCGCACTAGTCTCGCTCCCGGATCGATGGGTGGCCTGTGGGGCCGACGCTCATCGTCAGTGGGGGGATGTGTTGGCCGAGATCGTTCTCGACGATGTCTGGAAGGTGTATCCGGACGGCACCGTCGCGGTGCAATCGCTCGACCTCGAGATCGACGACAAGGAGTTCATGGTCTTGGTCGGCCCTTCGGGGTGTGGCAAGACCACTGCGCTCCGGATGATCGCGGGGCTCGAATCGGTGTCCGAGGGCACGGTCCGCATCGGTGACCGTGTCGTCAACGACGTGCCGCCGAAGCAGCGCGACATCGCGATGGTGTTCCAGAACTACGCGCTCTACCCGCACATGAGCGTGTTCGACAACATGGCATTCGGTCTCAAGCTCCAGAAGGTGCCGAAGCACGACATCAACACTCGTGTGCAGGAGGCGGCCCGGATCCTGGGCCTCGACGAGCTGCTGAACCGCAAGCCGGCCGCGCTCTCCGGCGGACAGCGGCAGCGCGTCGCGATGGGTCGGGCGATCGTGCGCCACCCGCAGGCGTTCCTGATGGACGAACCGCTGTCGAACCTCGACGCGAAGCTGCGGGTGCAGATGCGGTCAGAGATCGCGCGGATCCAGAACGACCTCGGCGTCACGACGATCTACGTGACCCACGACCAGACCGAGGCGATGACGATGGGCGACCGGGTCGCCGTCATCCGCAAGGGACAGCTGCAGCAGGTCGACGAGCCGCAAGCGCTGTACGAGCACCCACGCAACCTGTTCGTCGCCGGCTTCATCGGATCGCCCGCGATGAACCTCTTCGAAGCGACGCTGCGCATCACAGACGACGCGGCGGCAGTCGAGTTCGCAGGGTTCCGCCTCGCGGTGCCCCGTGAAGTGCTCGAGACGCGGCCGGCGCTGCGCGCGTACGCCGACCGCAAGATCGCGCTCGGCGTCCGTCCCGAAGACATGGAAGATGCGTCGCTGGTAGCCGAGGCTCCGGGCGATCAACGCATCCCCGTCGTCATCGAGCTCGTCGAGGCGCTCGGCTCCGACGTGGTCGTGCACTTCACGATCCACGCCTCTGCCGCGCTCACCGACGATGTCAAAGAGCTTGCCGTCGACATCGGGATCCCGATCGACGGTGACACCGCGGGCAGCCACACCAACATGGTGGCCCGGCTGAACCCGCGCACACGTGCGCGGAAGGGCGAGCCCATCGAGCTGGTGGTCGACACCCATCGGCTGCACTTCTTCGACCCAGAGGACAGCTCAGCCATCTACGGCAAGACAGCTGACCAATCACATACCTAGGGAGGGCACATACATGAAGTGGGGACGAATAGCGGCTGTGCTGGTGGCGATGACGCTCACCGCAGCAGCCTGTGGAGACGACAGCGGGAGCAGTAGTGGGACGACCGGCGGGCGACGGCGGCAGTGCGGCGAACCTCAAACCGAACACCGGTGAGGTGAACCTGCTGAGCGCAGCGGAGGCAAGCGAGGCAGCTGCGTACCAGAAGATCTTCGACGACCTGATCAACTCCAAGGCCGACTACAAGGCGACCGTCGAGTCATCGGCGAACTTCGAAGAGCAGTTCCAGATCCGGGCCGACGGCGGCACGCTCGACGTCGCCGCGGTGCCGCAGCCCGGCGCCATCCCCGGCCTCGTCGACAAGGGAGACCTCGTCTCGCTCGAGGACCTCGGGTTCAACATCGACGACCTCAACAAGCAGTTCGGCGCGGCGTTCGTCGCCCTGGGCGAGTACAAGGGCAAGCACTACGGCCTGCCGACGAACATCAACCTGAAGAGCATGGTGTGGTACCCGAAGAAGGCGTTCGATGCCGCGGGCTACACGGTGCCGAAGACGTGGGACGAGATGCTCGCGCTCAGCGACAAGATCGTCGCCGACGGGAGCACCCCGTGGTGCGTCGGCTTCGAGAGCGGCGGCGCGACCGGGTGGCCCGCCACCGACTGGATGGAAGACATCATGCTCCGCACGGCCGGCACGGACACGTACGACAAGTGGTGCAAGCACGAGATCCCGTTCAACGATCCCGCCGTGCAGCACGCGGGCGAGCTGTTCGGCGACATCATGTTCAACGAGGGCTACGTGCTCGGTGGAGCAGCGGCGACGGCTGACGTCGCCTTCGGCGACGCGCCGGCTGCCGATGTTCGACAACCCGCCGAAGTGCTGGCTGCACCGCCAGGCGAACTTCATCAACTCGTTCTTCCCCGAGGGCACCAAGCCAGGCGTCGACTACGACTGGTTCCCGCTTCCCCCGATCGACAAGGACGGCACGCTGTTCGGCGGTGAGCTGACCGTCGTCGGCAAGAACGCGGCTCGGCCCGAGGTCGTCGACTTCCTCCAGCAGTTCTCGGGCAAAGAGGTGCAGTGCGCGATGGGCGGCGTGACCGCCTCCTCTCGCATCTCGCCGAACGTCGATGTCGGGCAAGGACTGCTACGTGAACCCGATCCTGGCCGACGCGTCGGTCGTGCTCACCGGGCCTCGCTGAAGGACGGCACCGGCCGGTTCGACGCTTCCGACCTCATGCCGGCCGCAGTCGGTTCGGGCAGCTTCTGGACCGGCATGGTCGACTACATGAAGGGCGGCCCGGACTCGCTAAGGGTGTCTTGGACGACATCGAGAAGAGCTGGCCGACGTCCTAGCCGGCAGCTCGAACAGCCGGGCGAATGTGGCGACCCAGGTAGCAGAGCAGCAGAGGGAGCGGCCCCCTGAGGAGGGTCGCTCCCTCTCGCCGCGCGTCTCGCTGCCCTGCGCGTCGCCGCGTTCGTCGGTGGGTTCATCCTGATCTACCTCGTGGGTCGGTTCGCGCTCGAGTTCCTCCGCGACAAGGACTCGAACCGGGTCTTCGTCGTGCTCGTCGCGATCGCCGTCGGAGTCGGCGGCATCTTCGCGCTCTTCTGGGCGATGGATCGCGTCGTCGAGCTGGCTGCCCGAGGGCTGGCGCGAGGGCGTGCGGCCCTACGTCTACATCGGGCCTGCCCTCGTGCTGCTCTCCGTGTTCCTCATCTACCCCGTGATCGACACGTTGCTCACGAGCTTCAAGGACGCCAACGGGCAGCATTGGGTCGGGCTCGACAACTACCGCTTCGTGTTCAGCGACCCCAGCATGCTCAGGTCGATCCGCAACACCGCGGGCTGGGTCATCATCGTCCCGACTGGTCGCCGTGACCATGGGCCTGCTGTTCGCGACGCTCGCCGACCGCCTGACGCGGGGCGAGTCGATCGCCAAGTCGTTGATCTTCCTGCCGATGGCGATCTCGTTCGTCGGCGCGGCGGTCACGTTCCGCCTCATCTACAGCTACCGGCCTGCGGGGTTCGGGTCGAACATCGGGCTGCTGAACGGGATCGTGATCGGCGTTCGGCAAGAACCCGGTGCCATGGCTGTCCGAACGCCGTGGAACAACCTGCTGCTCATGGTGATCATGATCTGGATCCAGGTCGGGTTCGCGATGGTCGTGCTGTCGGCCGCCATCAAGTCGATCCCCGAGGAGATCATCGAGGCGGCGCGCATCGACGGCGCGAACGAGTTCCAGGTCTTCTGGCGGATCGTCGTGCCGAGCATCGCTGCCCAC
The DNA here is from genome assembly GCA_963726495.1 of uncultured Acidimicrobiales bacterium. Taxonomy (GTDB): domain Bacteria; phylum Actinomycetota; class Acidimicrobiia; order Acidimicrobiales; family DATKAS01; genus DATKAS01. The sequence goes on along the minus strand of CAVSCP010000005.1, from coordinate 190,046 downwards.
GATCGTCGTCGTGAGCACCTACATGGTCATCAACTCGCTCAAGGTCTTCGACATCGTCTTCGTGATGGGCAACGCCGAGGCGAACAAGACCGAGGTGATCGCCGAGCGGATGATCCGTTGGTTCTTCATCAAGGCCCACGATGGACGGGGTGCCGCCATCGCCGTCGTGCTGTTCATCGCGGTCGTTCCCGTTCTCGCTCTGGAACGTGAGGCAGTTCCGCGAGCAGGAGAAGATCAGATGAGCCTCGCCGCGCCGCCTGCGCCGCCCGAGGTCGCCGGCCTCGAGCCTGCCCCGAACAAGGCTGCGAAGAAGAAGAAGGAGCAGCCCGTCGGGGTAAGAAGGGCGGCTGGTTCGTCCGCATCGCGATCATCGTGATCGTCGTCATCTGGCTGATCCCGACCGTCGGCGTGCTGGTCACGTCGTTCCGGCCCGAGAACCTCGTCGACACCACGGGCTGGTGGACTGCGTTCGGCCACCCCTTCCGGGCCGGCGCGTGGACGCTCGACAACTACCGGAGCGCGCTCGACGCCGGCGGCTTCTCGAACGCCCTGCTCAACAGCCTCGCGGTGACGATCCCGTCGACGGTCATCCCGATCACGATCGCCGCGTTCGCGGCCTATGCGTTCTCCTGGATGGAGTTCCGCGGGCGCTACGCGTTGTTCGTGCTCGATCGTCGGCCTGTTGGTCGTGCCGTTGCAGACCGCGCTGATCCCGATCCTGCAGCTGTACACGCGGGGATGGGTCGTCGCCGGGGTGCACGTGATACCCGACTTCAACCTGAACGGCACGTTCCTCGGCATCTGGTTGGCGCACACCGCGTTCGGCCTGCCGCTCGCGGTCTACCTCTTACGCAACTACATCGGCTCGCTGCCGTCTTCCATCGTCGAGTCCGCGCGCGATCGACGGCGCCGACCACTTCACGATCTTCTGGCGGCTGATCGTGCCGCTCTCCGTGCCTGCGCTCGCGGCGTTCGCGATCTTCCAGTTCCTCTGGGTCTGGAACGACCTGCTCGTCGCGTACGTGTTCCTCGGCGGCACCCCGAACACGCGGGTCGTGACGATCGCGCTGGCCGTCCCTCGTCGGTGAGCACGGTGAGAACTGGCACCTGCTCACGGCGGCCGCGTTCCTCACCATGCTGCTGCCGCTCTTCGTGTTCTTCTCGCTGCAGCGCTACTTCGTGCGCGGCCTCACGGCCGGGTCGGTGAAGGGATGAGCCGGCGGATGCGCCGTCCGGTCGCGCTCGGCGGGCATCGCGCCGCTGTCGCCGCAGCAGAAGTGGAAGGCGATCACGATCGCCACGATCGTGCTGCTGCCCGCGTTCTGGGGGATGCTCATCGGGCTCGTGTCGGTCGCGTCGGACGACGACGCGGCGTCGCCAACCCCGCGGCCTTCATCGCGTTCGGGCTCGCGCTCGTGCCGTTCGCATTCCTCGCGCTGGCGTTCGTGTCGGGGCACCCGTCCGCGCCGATGGCGACGGTGAAGGCGATGTGCCTCTTCCTGCTGATCGGCATCCCGGTGTCCGCGATCGCGGCGGATGCGGTGACCGGGCTGGTGGCGGCTGCGGGCGCGGGCGGGATCGTGGCGTTGCGAGCGAGCGAGGTGGGCACGTGGAAGACGCGCGCGCTCGGGGTGGCTGTTCGCCTGCGTGTACACGTTCGTGCTGGCGAGAGCGGCGGGCGCGATCATCCTCATCAGCGTGCCTGCGTTCCCGTTCACGAGCATCGGCCTCGCCGACCACTTCGCGGAGCGGCGGCAAGCGAGGGAGCTGGCTGAGGCGTCCGAGAGCTGAGTGGCGTGGCGGGCGCGTACGGCCACTTCGATGACGACGCGCGCGAGTACGTCATCACGCGGCCCGACACCCCGCTGCCGTGGATCAACTACCTCGGCACCGACGACTACTTCGGGCTGATCTCGAACACCGCCGGCGGCTACTCGTTCTACCGGGACGCCCGGCAGCGGCGACTGACGCGGCACCGCTACAACAACGCGCCGCGCGACGTCGGCGGGCGCTACCTGTACGTGCGCGACGACGACAGCGGAGACGTCTGGTCGCCGTCGTGGGCGCCGGTGCAGGCCGATGTCGAGGGCTATCGGTGCCGGCACGGGCTCGGGTACACGGTCATCGGCTCGTCTCGCGGCGGGATCGAGGTCGAGACGCTCTACTTCGTGCCCCTCGGCGAGTCGCTCGAGGTGTGGCGGGTGCGAGTGACGAACCGGCGGGCTGAGGCCGGCGTCGCTGTCGCTGTTCAGCGCGGTCGAGTTCTGCTTGTGGGACGCGTGGGACGACCAGACCAACTTCCAGCGCAACCTCAACACCGGCGAGGTCGAGGTCGACGGCAGCACGATCTTCCACGTCACCGAGTACCGCGAGCGGCGTGACCACTTCGCCTGGTTCGCGTGCTCCGAGGAGATCGCCGGCTTCGACACGTCGCGCGACGCGTTCCTCGGGCCCGTATCGGGGATGGGATCGACCGGTCGTGGTCGAGACGGGTCGTGCGACCGACTCGGTCGCGCACGGGTGGGCGCCGATGGGGTCACACCACGTCGCGCTGACGCTGGCGCCGGGCGAGACGCGCGAGGTGCGGTTCGCGCTCGGCTACTTCGAGAACCCGAGGGATGCGAAGTTCGACGAGCGCGGCCGGCTGAACCAGCGGCTCGTGCGTCCCGTGATCGATCGGTACCTCGACGGCGAGGTGGTCGAGGCGGCGTTCGGGGCGCTGCGTTCGCGCTGGACCGAGGTGCTCGAGCAGCTGCAGGTGTCGACGCCGAACGAGCACGTCGACCGGATGGTGAACATCTGGAACGCGTACCAGTGCATGGTCACGTTCAACCTCTCGCGGTCCGCCTCGTACTTCGAGTCGGGCATCGGCCGCGGCATGGGCTTCCGGGACTGCTGCCAGGACCTGCTCGGCTTCGTGCAGATGGTGCCGGCGCGGGCGCGCGAGCGCATCCTCGACGTCGCGGCGACCCAGCTCGAGTCGGGCGGCGCGTATCACCAGTACGCGCCGCTCACGAAGCGGGGCAACGACGCGATCGGCTCGGGCTTCAACGACGATCCGCTGTGGCTCGTGCTCGCGGTTGCCGCGTATCTGAAGGAGACAGGCGACCGGTCGATCCTCGACGAGCTCGTGCCCTACGACTCGCGGCCGGGGAGTGAACGGCCGTTGCTCGAGCACCTGCATCGCTCGGTGCAGTACACGCTCGACCGGCTCGGCCCGCACGGCCTGCCGCTCATCGGCCGCGCCGACTGGAACGACTGCCTCAACCTCAACTGCTTCTCCGATGAGCCGGGCGAGTCGTTCCAGACGACCGAGAACCGCGAGGGCGGCGTCGCCGAGTCGGTGTTCATCGCCGGCCTGTTCGTGCTCGCGGCGCGTGAGCTGGCGGCGATCACGCATGAGGACCGGTGGCTCGACGCCGCGGCGGCGATGTCGGATGTCGTGCTCGCGCACGGGTGGGACGGCGAGTGGTTCGTGCGCGCGTACGACCACTTCGGCTCGCCGGTCGGCTCGGCGGCGTGCGAGGAGGGGCAGATCTTCATCGAGCCGCAGGGCATGTGCGTGATGGCGGGCATCGGCGTGGAGGATGGCCGCGCGGGGCGTGCGCTCGATCGGTCGCCGATCAGCTCGCGACCGAGCACGGCATCGTGCTGCTGCGCCCCGCGTACCAGCGGTACCACCCCGAGCTCGGCGAGATCACGTCGTACCCGCCGGGCTACAAGGAGAACGGCAGCGTCTTCTGCCACACGAACCCGTGGGTGATCGTCGCGTCGACGATCGTCGGTGATGCGGAGCGCGCGCTCGACTACCACCTCCGCATCAACCCGTCGGCGCGTGAGGCGATCAGCGATGTCCACCGGTCCGAGCCGTACGTGTACGCGCAGACGATCGCGGGCCGCGAGGCGCCGACGTTCGGCGAGGCGAAGAACTCGTGGCTCACGGGCACCGCGGCGTGGTCGTACGTCGCGGTGACGCAGTGGATCCTCGGCATCCGTCCCGACCACGACGGGCTGCGCATCGACCCGTGCCTGCCGTCGTCGTGGAGCGGGTTCACGGCGCGGCGGCGCTTCCGCGGTGCGACGTACGAGATCACCGTCCGGGGGAGTGGCCGCGTGACCCGGTTGGTCGTCGACGGTCGTGAGGTCGAGGGAAACGTGGTGCCGGTCGCGGCGCCCGGCTCGACCGTGGTCGTCGAGGCGGTCGCGCAGTAGCGTCGGCGCATGCGCACAATCTGACGACGTCGTCCTTTCCGAATCTCGTGGGGCGGTGCGCCTCCTCACGCTCAACCGTCCCGAGCGGCTCAACGCCTGGACGGAGGCGCTGGGGCAGCGGTACTTCACCCTGCTCGACGAAGCCGAGGCCGATCCCGATGTGCGGGTCATCGTCGTCACTGGCGCGGGCAAGGGCTTCTGCGCGGGCGCCGACATGGACATGCTGCAGGGCATCGGCGACGCCGGTGGTGTCGGTGCGGGCGGCGCGCCGGTCAAGCACTACCCGCCGTACTACGCCACGACGCTCAACAAGCCCGTCATCGCCGCGATCAACGGCGCGTGTGCGGGCATCGGGCTCGTCCACGCCATGATGGCCGACATCCGCTTCGCAGCCGCGGGCGCGAAGTTCACGACGGCGTTCGCGCGTCGTGGCCTCATCGCCGAGCACGGCGTGTCGTGGGTGCTGCCGCGGCTCATCGGCCCGGCGCGCGCGATGGACGTGCTTCTGTCGGGACGCGTGTTCCTCGCCGAGGAGGCCGCGCAGCTCGGCATGGTGAACGGCGTGTTCGCCCCCGAGGCGCTGCTCGACGAGACGATCGCCTACGCGAACGACCTCGCCGCGAACTCGTCGCCGTCGTCGATGGCCGTGATGAAGCGCCAGATCTGGCAGGCGCTGACGCAGTCGATCAGCGAGGCGACGAGCGAGGCCGACGGGCTCATGCGCCAGTCGCTGCGTGAGGCCGACTTCAAGGAAGGCGTCGCGAGCTTCGTCGAGAAGCGCCCGCCCGCGTTCAACCCCGTGCAGGACTGGGCCAAGCCGTAGCGCCCCCCGCACCGAACTCGCGCGGATAACCCGCCATCCGTGGCGGGTTTCCGAAACGAGAACGCGGCGAGGGCCCGCGACTGAGTCCCGTAGCATGAGCAACCCGTGTCTGAGCGCATCTCCACCGAGCAGGTCGCCCATGTGGCGCGCCTGGCGCGGCTCGACCTGACCGACGACGAGCTCGAGCACTACACCGATCAGCTCGCGGCGATCCTCGATCATGCGGCCGACATCGAGGCGCTCGACCTCGAGGGCGTCGAGCCGATGACCCATCCGGTGCCGCTCGTGAACGTGCTGCGTGAAGACGTCGTGCGCCCGTGCCTCGATCGTGACGAGGTGCTGGCTGCGGCTCCCGCGGCCGAGAGCGGGCGGTTCAAGGTGCCGCCGATCCTCGGTGAGGCGCCGTGACGGCGATCGGGATCGCGGCCGAGGTCAGGGCCGGAACGAAGAAGGCACGCGACGTCGTCGAGGAGCATCTGGCGCGCATCGCGCAGCGCGACGGCGAGCTCAACGCGTTCAACCTCGTGACCGCGGACGAGGCGCGCAAGGCCGCCGACGAGATCGACCGTCGGGTCGCGGCCGGGGAGGATCCCGGTCCTCTGGCGGGCGTGCCGCTCGCGCTCAAGGACAACCTCTGCACTCGCGGCATCCCGACGACGTGCTCGTCACGGATCCTCGAAGGATGGAAGCCGCCGTACACCGCGACGGCGGTCGAACGGCTCGTCGCGGCGGGTGGCATCCCGATCGGGAAGACGAACCTCGACGAGTTCGCGATGGGCTCGTCCACCGAGAACTCCGCGTTCGGGCCGACCGCGAACCCGCACGACACGAGTCGCGTCGCCGGTGGCTCGTCGGGCGGCAGCGCGGCCGCGGTTGCCGCCGACTTCGCGCCGCTCGGGTTCGGATCGGACACCGGCGGGTCGATCCGCCTTCCCGCGTCGTTCTGCGGCGTCGTCGGGGTGAAGCCGACGTACGGCCGCGTGTCGCGCTACGGGCTCGTCGCGTTCGCATCGAGCCTCGATCAGATCGGCCCGTTCGGCGTCACGGTTGCCGATGCCGGTCTCGCTCTCGACATCATCAGCGGCCACGACCCGATGGACTCGACGTCGATCCCCGAGCCGCCCACGAACGTGAGCGCCACGCTTGAACGACGGCGTCGACGGCCTTCGCATCGGCGTGGTCGCCGAGCTGCGCGACGGCATCTCGCCCGACGTGCTCGCTCGTCTCGACGCGGCGATGGTCGTCTTCGAGAAGGCCGGCGCGACGATCGACGTGGTGTCGATGCCGTCGTTCATCTACGGCCTCACCGCGTACTACCTCATCGCTCCTGCCGAGGCGTCGAGCAACCTCGCTCGCTACGACGGCGTGCGCTACGGGCTCCGAGTCACGGGCGCGGATGCGGCCGCGATGAACGCGGCGACGCGCACCGCCGGCTTCGGCCCTGAGGTGAAGCGGCGGATCATGCTCGGCACGTACGCGCTGTCCGCCGGCTACTACGACGCGTACTACGGCAAGGCGCAGAAGGTGCGCACGCTCATCGCGCGCGACTTCGCATCCGCCTACGAGCGCTTCGACCTGCTGCTGTCGCCCACCTCACCGACCACCGCGTTCGAGATCGGCGCGAAGACCGCTGATCCGCTCACGATGTACCTGAGCGACGTGTGCACGATCCCGGCGAACCTCGCGGGGAACGCGGCGATGAGCGTCCCGTTCGGCACCGGCGACGACGGGCTGCCGGTCGGCATCCAGGTGATGGCTCCGGCGCTCGACGAAGCGACGATGTTCCGCGCCGCCGCCGTCCTCGAAGCGGGGCTGTCGTGAGGACGGCAGAGGCGTGAGTGAGTGGGAGATGGTGGTCGGGCTCGAGGTGCACGTCGAGCTGGCGACGAACACCAAGCTGTTCTGCGGCTGCCCGAACCACTTCGGCGACGAGCCCAACACGAACATCTGCCCGGTGTGCCTCGGGCTGCCCGGCTCGCTGCCGGTGATCAACCGGCAGGCCGTCGAGCTGGCGATCACGCTCGGGCAGGCGCTGCACTGCCGCGTCGAGCCGTCGATCTTCCACCGGAAGAACTACTTCTATCCGGACATGCCGAAGGACTACCAGGTCAGCCAGTACGACCAGCCGATCAACGTCGACGGCTACCTCGAGCTGCCGTCGGGCACGCGCATCGGCATCGAGCGTGCCCACATGGAAGAGGACACCGGCAAGTCGACGCACCTCGGCACGTCGGGCCGCATCCACGGCGCCGACGCATCGCTCGTCGACTACAACCGCGCCGGCGTCCCCCTCGTCGAGATCGTGAGCCGTCCCGACATCCGCTCCGCTGAGGATGCGCGCTCGTACGTCACCGAGCTGCGCGCCATCCTCCTCGCCACTGGCGCGAGCGACGCGAAGATGGAAGAGGGATCGATGCGCGTCGACGCGAACGTGTCGATGCGGCCCGCCGGCACCGAGACGCTCGGCACGCGGTGCGAGATCAAGAACCTCAACTCGATCCGGAGCCTCGGCCGTGCGATCGAGTACGAGGCGAAGCGCCAGATCGACCTGCTCGAAGCGGGCGAGCGCATCAGGCAGGAGACTCGTCACTGGAACGAGGACGAGGGGCGCACGCACACCCTCCGCTCGAAGGAGGAGGCGGACGACTACCGCTACTTCCCCGAGCCCGATCTCGTGCCGCTTGCACCCGACGACGCCTGGATCTCGCGGCTCGCCGCCGCGTTGCCTCGGCTTCCCGCTGATCGCCGTGTCGACCTCGCCTCGGCTGCGGGAGTTCGCACCGACGACCGGGGCGGTCGCAGTCGCGGTCGAGCGCGACCTCGACGGCCTCGCTGCCGCGGCGATCGCGGCGGGTGGCGATCCGGCGCGGGTGCTCACGCACGTCGAGCACAACCTCGCCGTCGACGGCGCGGCCGCGCTCGCACCCACCGCGCTCGCGCAGCTCACTCGCATGGAGGTCGACGGCGCGCTGACCGCCACCCAGGCGAAGACCGTGCTCTCGGAGATGGTCGAGAAGGGCGCCGACGATCCCGCGGCGGTCGCGAAGGCGATGGGATTCGAGGCGATGGAGACGGGAGCGCTCGACTCAGTCGTCGACGAGATCATCGCCGCACATCCCGATGAGTGGCAGCGCTACCGCGAGGGAGACGACAAGGCCCGCGGCAAGCTCACGGGCTTCTTCGTCGGCGAGGTCATGCGAGCGACGAAGGGCAAGGCCGACGGCAAGCTCGTGACGGCCCGCCTCCGCGACCTCGCCGGCTGACCGGGAACTTGTACCGGCGCCAGATGGGCGTCGGTGGTACAGTTGGGCGAGTCGGGCTCAGTGGCCGAGCTGTACCTACGGCGCCCAGATGGGCGTCGAGCGGTACAAGTTGCGAGGGAGGAGAGTCAGCCGTTCGACGCGGCGAGCAGCTTGATCGCGCCGGAGTCCGAGCGGCGCTTCGCCCAGGCGGCGACGTAGGGATCATCCGTGAGGTAGATGATCTGGCTGCCCTCTGAGAGCCGCTCGACCATGTCGAGCAGGTCCCACTTGTGGCCGGCAGGCACGTTGAGGAACGGCTCGTCGAGGATCGCGGGGAGCGGGCCGCCATCGGGTGCCGCGTGCCGAGCACGGCCGAGCCGGGCGAGCAGCCGTTCCTGCAGGTCGGCAGGGTCGACCACGACCGTCTCGGAAAGCCCCGCCCCTTCCTCCAGCGACGCCACCCGCCGAGCGACTGCATGGTGCCGGTCGTTCAGCGACGTCATGTCGGGCACCTTCGCGCGTGCCTGCACGACGAGCGCCTCGAGGCCCTCGCGCTGCTGCATCAGCTCCGGCACGTTCGGGCTCGACGAGGTCGGCGGGGGAGATGTTGCTCGTGTCGGAGGGGCGCAACGAGCGCTCCTCTTGCTCGAGGCGAGCGAGGTCGGCGTCGATCTCGTGGGACGGCCGCGTCGTCGTGCGGGCCTTGTCGCGCCTCTCGGCCGCGACGACCTCATCCTCGGCGGTGGCGAGGCGCGTGCCGGTGTCCATCGTCGGCACCACGCCGATCGCGTCGCACAGGTGGTCGGCCTGCACCTCGAGCGCGGAGAGCGCGCGCTCGGCCTCTTCGAGATCCCACTGCATGCGCCCGGCGCGTCCGGTCGCGATCCGCTGGCGCACCTGCTCCATCGCGGCGCCCGGATCGTCTGCGCCATACGGACGGCATGCTTCGATGAGCCGGCGCCGGGCGTTCTCGGCGCGGCTGCTCGCAGCATTGACCTCGTTGCGGAGCGCCTCGATCTCGTTCGCCGCGCCGCCGAGCCGGCTGAGCGCCTGCGCGTACTTGGTGACTTCGTCCTCGAGCTCCTCGGCCCGCTCGGGCGAGATGCCACCGGCGATCTCGTGCCACCGCATCGACGCAGCGCGGTGATCGGCGACCGCGTCCTCGAGCCGCCGCTTCGCGCCGGGATCGAGCACCGCGTCGAGCCGGCGCAGCTGGAACTCGAGGTAGCTCGTCGCGTCGACCTTCGCGAGCGCTTCGGCGGCGGCCGCCTCGGCGATGCGCACCCGACGCTTCGGGAGGAGCAGCGCGACCGCGACTGCGGCGAGCGCGGTGATGACCGCAAGGGCGGCCAGCAGTGGGAACGCCCCCCGACTCGCGATCGCAGTGACAAAGGCGATGCCGGCAACCGCGATGCCGGCGAGGTACAGCCGCTTGCTGCGCCGGTTGGCTTGCTCGACCCTGATCTGCGAGGCATCGATCTGCTCGACGATCGCCTCGACTTCCGCCGAGCTGCCCATGCCGCCGAGTGAGAGCTGCTCGGCGTCGAGACGGATCCGGGCGTCGCGGACCGCGCGGTGGGTGTGCCAGAGCGTGCGCTGGTCGACGCGGGACAGGTCGACGACAGCGGGGGTGCTCGGCTCGGGGAGCTTCGACGCCGACGCCTCGAAGAGACGGGCCGACAGCTCATCGCGCGTCTGCTCGGCGTGATCGACCTCCTCGACGAGGCGCTGCAAGTCGGCAGGGGCTTCCTCGGGCACGGTGCGAGCCCAACGTACGGTCTCGGCGTCGAGGCGGGGACGGTTGCCGAACGCCGCGAGCCTCTCGTCTCGAATCCGGCGCACCTCGAGCCACATGTTCGCGACCTTGTGCAGCTCGGGTGCGCTCGTGAGGATGCGGCGGTCCCTCTCCTCGCCGACGCCGGTGCCGCGTAGCACGTCGGCTTCGGCTCGCACCTCTTCGAGCCGAGCGACGATCCGGGCGTACCGACGCCGAGCCGCGCCCTGCTCCGCAGACCGCAGCTTTCCGTCGACCTCAGCGAGCTCGGTCTCGGCCGCCTCGGCCTTCTTCTCGGCGAGCCGAGCGATCGTGAGCTCCTCCTCGAGGGTCGCGAGGAGCGATCGTGCCTCGGTGAGCTCGGGGGTCTCGTCGCCGGGCTTGACCCGTGGCGCGAGCCCGAGGTCGATCGGCTGGATCGTCGCGGGCCGACGTAGCTGGTTGACGTCCGGCGGGGGCAGCGCGGCGCTCGACGGGCTGGTGTCGTCGACCCGCACGTGAGGTCCACCCTGTTCGTGGGTGATGATCACCCTGCGACCCAGGACGTCGAAGTACGTGAGCTCAGCGCCGGGCACGGCGCCGACCGCGGCGCGCTGCAGCGTCTCGGTCAGGCCCTCCCGCTCGGCGGCATCGAAGCCGCTGAGCACGGTCATCCGGTCGTGGAAGCCGATGCGGAGCACCTGCCCGCTGCTGGCAACCACTAGTTCGTCAACGCGCACGGCTCACCTTTGAAGATCGCTCTCCCAGGGGTCATCGGCACGCAAAACCGCGCGCTGTAGCGGTCCTTCGGGCACTAGCCTGACCCGTCGGTCAAGTGCGGGTCGACGAGCCAGGAAGCCGTGGAGAAAAGATCACAGAAAGACGCGGAGGCCAGCCGCGCGGGTTGGCGCCTCATGCGCACCCAGCTGGGACACCAGTGGAGGGGCCTGACCGCCGGAGTCGTCGCTGGTCTGGCCTGGACGGCGGCCAAGGTGGCGGTTCCGGCCCTGGTCGCGGTGGCCATCGACCGTGGGATCGGTGACGGCAGCAACAGCGCCCTGCTCAAGTGGTCGCTCGCGATCCTCGTCGCCGGCGTCGTCGCCGGCATCTGCAGCGGGCTCAGGCGGTGGTTCGCGTTCCGTGAGGCCCGCTGGTCCGAGGCCGTGCTCCGCGACCGGATCTTCGCCCACCTCCAGCGCCTCCACTTCGCCTTCCACGACGAGGTCCAGACCGGTCAGCTGATGAGCCGGGCGAACACCGACCTGCAGCAGGTGCAGGCGTTCGTCGTCATGATCCCGATCACGATCTCGAACGCCGCGACGGTGCTCGCGGCCGCAGTGATCATGTTCAGCATCAACCCGCTGCTCGCGTTGCTCGCGCTCGGGCCGCTCCCGTTCGTGAACGTGCTCGCCAAACGCTTCTCCTCGAACCTCTTCCCGTCAGTGATGGCCATTCAGGCCGAGTCGGCCGAGCTCGCGACGGTCGTCGAGGAGACGGTCTCGGGCATCCGGGTCGTCAAGGGCTTCGGTTCGGAGAGCGTGCAGTCGACGAAGCTCCGCGCCGAAGCCGACGACGTGTACGTCATGCTCGATCGAGGCGACGCGTGTGCGGGCTCGCTACATGCCAGCGATGGATCTTCTGCCGAACCTCGGCCTGCTCGCCGTGCTGGGGTACGGCGGTCACCTCGTGCTCAACGGCAATCTGACGATCGGCGAGCTGGTCGCGTTCAACACCTACGTCGCGCTGTTGATCTGGCCTCTCCGCATGCTCGGTCAGATCGTGGCCCAAGGCCAGCGGGCGGCAGCCGCGTCGGGACGCGTCGCCGAGGTGCTCGCGACCGATCCGCAGATCGTCGACCATCCGCACCCGCGGCACCTTCCGGCCGCGTCGCGACTGGCAAGGGCGACGGCCAGGCGCTCGGCGAGGTGCGCTTCGACGCTGTCACCTTCTCCTACAGCAACCCGGGCCCGCGCATCCTCGACGGCCTCGACCTCGTCGTCGCAGCCCGGCTCGTCGGTTGCGCTCGTCGGCGCGACCGGGTCGGGGAAGACGACCATCGCTCGCCTCATCCCGCGCTTCTACGACGTGACCGGAGGCAGCGTCTCGATCGACGGCGTCGACGTGCGCGACCTGCGCGTGCACGATCTGCGACGTGCGATCGGCATCGTCTTCGAGGACACGTTCCTCTTCAACGACACGGTCAGAGCGAACATCGCGTTCGCCGATCCCGACGCGTCGGACGAAGCGGTGCTCCGCGCCTCACGATTGGCGGGTGCGCACGACTTCATCACGGAGATGCCCGACGGCTACGACTCGTTCATCGGCGAGCGTGGCTTCTCGTTGTCGGGTGGACAGCGTCAGCGCATCGCGATCGCGCGTGCGATCGTCGCCGACCCGCGTGTGCTGATCCTCGACGACGCCACCAGCGCCGTCGATCCGACGAAGGAGCACGAGATCCGTGACGCGCTCGCCGAGGTGATGCGCGGCCGCACCACGATCGTGATCGCGCATCGTCCCGCGACGGTCGCGCTGGCCGACCGGGTCGTGCTGCTCGAAGACGGCCAGGTGGTGGCCGAGGGCACCCACGACTCGTTGCTCGTCGAGAGCGAGCGGTATCGAGTGGTGCTCGCCGCAGGCGAGAGCGAGCGGTGGGCAGCCACCGCGGCGGGGGGCTGAGCCATGTGGGGCGCCGGCGCCGTCAGCGAGGAAGACAAGCTCGATCGGGAACAGGCGCGCCGCCTGATGACCCGCGTCGCGCACATGCTGCGGCCCTACCGAGCGGCCGTCATCCGCACGGGCTTGCTCATCGTCGTCTGGACGCTGACCGTCGTCGCGGGCCCCCTCATCGTGCGCTTCGCGATCGATCATGGGCTGTCCGACGGAAACTCGAAGGCGCTGAACGGCTCGATCGTCGCCTATGTGGTGGTCGCGGCGGTTGCCTACGTGGTCGCTCGAGTGCAGATCATGGCCGTCGGCCGCATCGGCGAAGGCTTCCTGCGCGACCTGCGCATTCGAGTGTTCAACCACATGCAGTCGCTGTCGCTCGGGTTCTTCGAGCGCGAGAAGGCCGGCGTGCTGGTCTCGCGCATGACGTCAGACGTCGACTCGATGGCCGAGCTCGTGCAGTTCGGATTGCTGCAGTTCATCTCGAACGGCTTGCTCCTGGCGATCTCGCTCGCGCTTGCTCGTCGTGATGTCGTGGAAGCTCACGCTGGTGTGCTTCATCTCGGTGCCGATCGTTGCGATCGCGTCGGTCAAGTTCCAGCGCGACTCGAACAAGGCGTACCTCACCATCCGTGATCGCATCGGCCACAACCTCTCGTCACTCCAAGAGGGCATCACCGGCGTGCGGGTCATCCAGGCGTTCGGCCGTGAGCAGGCAGTGGGTGACCGATTCGCCGAGAGCAACCGCTCCCTCTACGACGCGCACATGGAGTCGGTGCGCATCTCGGTGTGGTACCTCCCGCTCGTCGAGTTCGCCGGCATCGCCACGACCGCGGCGGTCGTCGGCATCGGCGGATGGCTCGTGCACCAGGGCGAGGTGTCGCTCGGCACCGTCGTCGCGTTCGTGCTCCTGCTGACGAACCTCTTCGAGCCCGTGCAGCAGCTCAGCCAGCTGTTCAACACGGTGCAGGCCGCCGCCGCTGGCCTCAACAAGCTCTTCGGCCTGCTCGACACGCGGAGTGACCTGCCTGAGAAGCGGGGAGCGGTCGATCTTCCCGACCATGGCGAGGTCCGGGTCGACAACATCTCGTTCTCCTACACCGGCGACCCGTCGTCCGACGACACGGAGTGGGTGCTGCGCGACGTCGCGCTGACGATCGCTCCTGGAGAGCGGCTCGCCCTCGTCGGTCCGACGGGAGCGGGGAAGTCGACGCTCGCAAAGCTGGTCGCACGCTTCTATGACCCGCAGCGGGGATCGATCACGTTCGGTGGCGTCGACCTGCGCGACGCCACGGGTCGTTCGCTGCGAGAGCGGATCGTCGTGGTGCCGCAGGAGGGGTTCCTCTTCAACGGCACGATCCGCGACAACGTGCGCATCGCTCGAGCCGACGCCACCGACGCCGAGGTCGACGCCGCGCTTGCTGTCGTCGGTGCGGACGAGCGGTTCGGCTTGCTGCCCGAGGGCTTCGCGACCGAGGTGCGCGAACGCGGCAGCAGGCTCTCCGCGGGCGAACGCCAGCTCGTGTCACTCGCGCGGGCCGCGCTTGCCGATCCCGCGGTGCTCGTCCTCGACGAGGCCACCTCGAGCCTCGACCCCGGCACCGAAGCGATGGTCGAGCGGGCGATGGACCGGCTCTTCGCCGGTCGCACGGTGATCGTGATCGCCCACCGCCTGTCGACGGCCGAGCGCGCGGATCGCGTCGGCGTCGTCGACCACCACGACCTGGTCGAGCTCGGTTCGCACGACGAGCTGATCGCCCTGGGCGGCCGTTACGCCGCGCTCTACGGCAGCTGGGCGGGGTCGGCCGTCTGATCGGCCCCGATAGCCTGCGGTCGTGCGGGTGTGGATCGACCAAGACCTGTGCACGGGCGATGGCCTGTGCCTCGACCACTGCCCTGACGTGTTCGTGCAGCTCGAAGACGGCATCGCCTACGTGAAGCAGGGGGAGTGGGTCGGCAACGACCCCGGTGGCGGCGGCAGCTTGGCGTTCGTGGCCCCGCGCAACGAGCGCGCCGTCGTGCACGCCGCCCTCGACTGCCCCGGCGAGTGCATCTTCATCGAGCTCGACTGACCGCACCGAGCTTTCGCCCAGCGGCTCACTTATTGTCCTGCTGGCGCGCACACGGTCTGTGAGGCTGGGGATCCGTGCGGGGGGCGCGGTTCGTCTTCTTGGTGATCTCTGCCGGCGGCGCGTTCATCGCGACCGCGGTGTTCACGATCACGCCGCTCTATCGCCTCGAGTCGGCGGGGCTGAACCCGCTCGAGCTCGTGCTCGTCGGGACGTTCATGGAGGCCGCGGTCTTCATCTGCGAGATCCCGACCGGGATCGTCGCGGACGTCTACAGCCGGCGGCTCTCAGTGATCATCGGCAACATCGGGATGGGCGTCGGCTTCGTGATGGAGGGCGCCTACCCGCACGTCGGCACGATCATGGCCGCGCAAGTCCTATGGGGAATCGCGTACACGTTCACCAGCGGCGCGACGCAGGCCTGGCTCGCGGGCGAGATCGGTGAGGATGCGCTGACCTCGACGTTCCTGCGTGCGCAACAGCTCGGGCAGATCGGCGCGCTGGCCGCGATCGTCGCCGCGATCGGCCTCGCGCACATCGACCTGTGGGTGCCGATCGTCGCCGGCGGGATGCTGCAGGTCGCTCTAGGCGTCTGGCTGATCTTCGCGATGCCCGAGACCGGGTTCACGCGTGTGCCAGCGGAGGAGCGCGAGACGTGGACCGCCTTTCGCGCGACGGCGTGCAACGGCTTCGGCGCGATCCGGCGCAGCCGAGCGCTCGTGCTGCTCGCCGTGGCCGCCGCGCTCGCCGGCGCCGCCAGCGAGCCCTTCGATCGGCTGTGGCAGGCGAAGTACCTGAAGGAGGTGCACTTCCCGTCCTGGGGAGGATGGTCCGACCTCACCTGGTTCGGCATCCTCAACGTCACCTCACTCCTGCTCGGCATCGGCCTCACGACGTTCGCTCGCCGTCGTGTCAAAGGCATCACGAGTGAGCGCACGCTCACGCGGATCGTCGCGTCGCTGATGGCCATGCAGGTCGTCGGTCTCGCCATCTTCGGTCTCGCCGGTGGCTTTCTCTTCGCGACGATCGGCTTCCTGCTCTACGAGCGAAGCCGGTCGCTGCAAGACCCGTTCTACGGCGCCTGGATCATCCCGATGATCGAGCCTGACGTGCGCGCGACCGCGCTCTCCGCGATGGGGCAGGCCGATGCGATCGGTCAGGTCGTCGGAGGCCCGGCGATCGGTGCGATCGGCACCGCGGTGTCGTTGCAGGCGGCGTTGCTGACCGGCGCCGCGCTTCAGGCCCCCGCAGTCGGCCTCACCCTCGCGGCCGGACGCGATGCTCCCGACCGCCGCGACCCGACCGTGCCGTCAGAGGTTCTTCCAGAACCCCTCGAGCACCTGGGCACCGCGGACGGGGTCTTGGAGCATCCACCAATGGCCTAGCCCCGAGAGGTCGGTCACGCGAGCCCCGGCCTTCTTGGCCGATCGCCTCGCGCCCTCGCCGTCGAGGAATGCGTCGTCACTCGGCACGATGACCATGCCTGGCTTCGCGATGTCGACGAAGTCCGGGCCCCACGCGTCCTGCACCTTCGTCGCCGACCGGTAGAGGTCGAGGATGCACGACGCCATCGACGGATTGAGCGCCTCGGCCGCGACGAGCGCGTCGTCGGGCGGCATGCCGCCTCCCACCAAGCCGGCAGCACGGTCGGCGGGCGGAGCCGCGAGCATCCCCTGCCAGAAAGCCTCGCCTTCGTCGGGTGTCTGCCAGATCTTGGCGAAGGAGTGCCACTCGAAGTTGATGTCGGCGAGGCCCGCCGCGTCAGTGACCCACGAGCGCACGAGGTCGGGTCGGAGGCTGACGACCCGCACGGTGAAGCCTCCGCCCCAGTCGTGGCCGACGAGGTCGACGGGCTCACCGATCGCTTCGAGCTCGTCGATGAGCCACGCGGCGTAGTCGTCCATCGTGGCGCCGAAGCCCTTCGGCCGGTCGCTCGTGAAACCGGGCAGTGCGGGGGTGACGATGTCGGTGCGGGAGAGATGGCCGATGAGGTGGTCCCACAGGGCGGGGGTCTCGGGCACTCCGTGGACGAGGACGGCGGTCATGGCCGCACGCTACCGAGCCGCCATGAGGAACCTGCCCACGCGGGCTGCCTCTTCGTCGTGGCGGTACCCCGAGAGGATGAACGTGTCGATGCCAGCGTCGACGAACCGGTCGAGCTCCTTGCGGATCGACTCGCCGCTGCCGACCAACGCGACCGACGCACCCATGCGGGCGCGGGCGAACCCGTTCCACAGCACGTCGCTGAGCCACTCACCCTGTTCGTCCGAGCCGGTGCCCCGAAGCGCGTTCTGCCGTTGCTGCCCGACCGAGTCGGTGCGGTCGGCGTGCGAGCGCATCTTCTCCCTGAACGACTCGGCGATGCTGCCCACGATGTCCTCCGCGTCGGAGCGTGCTTCGGCGTCGGTCTCGCGGCACACGATCTGGAAGCGTGTGCCCACCTCGATCGTGCGGCCGAGGTCTGCGGCCATCTGCTTCGCGCGCGCGGCGCGCTCGGCCATCAGCTCGACGGGCTCGCCCCACATCAGGTACACGTCTGCATAGCGAGCCGCCGTCTCCATCGCGGCGTCAGACGCGCCACCGAGGTAGATCGGCGGATGCGGGCGTTGCGCCGGCCGCTGCGCGACACCGCCGTTGGTCACTCGGAAGAACTCTCCGGCGTGGTCCCAGTCGCGCTCGTGCCACGACCGCATGACGACGTCCATGAACTCCGCGGTGCGGCGATAGCGGCTGTCGTGGTCGACCTCGCGCCACTCGCCGTCGTCGTCGCGCACGAAGTCGCCGTCCTTCGCGAGCTCGTGCAGGTGGCCGCCTGTCACGACGTTGAGGAGGATGCGTCCGCCGGTGAGCGAGTCGAGCGTTGCTGCCATGCGGGCCGCGACCGGTGGGTTCACGAACCCCGGACGGAAGGCGACGAGGAACTTGATGCGCTCGGTGTGCTGGGCGAGCGTCGCCGCGACCATCCACGCGTCGAGGCACATCTCACCGGTGGGCACGAGCATGCCCTCGAAGCCCGCGGCCTCGGCCGTCTGCGCCACGTGGACCAAGTGGTCGAGAGTCGGCTTGATGCGGGTCGAGACGTCTCCGAGCCGAGCCTCGTCTCCCATCGACGGCACGAACCAAAGGAGGTGCACGGCGAGCGAGGCTAGTGAGCGCGGCCAAAGTTCAGGCAGCCGCGGCCAGTAGCCTCACCGTGTGACCGCGTCCGCTCCGCGCGTGCGGTTCGCGCCCTCCCCGACGGGCTACTTCCACGTGGGCGGCGCGAAGACCGCCCTCTACAACTGGATCTACGCCTGCCAGCACGGCGGCACGTTCGTCCTGCGCATCGAGGACACCGACACCGAGCGCAACCGCGACGAGTGGATCGACGGCATCCAGAGCGCGCTGCGGTGGATCGGCGTCGAGTGGGACGAGGGTCCCTACTTCCAGAGCCAGCGCACCGCGCTGTACGCGGATGCCGCCGCTCGTCTGTTACGACGGCGGGCCACGCCTACTACTGCGACTGCACGCGCGAGGTGATCGACGCGCGGACCAAGGGCAACGAGCGTCCGGGCTACGACGGGTTCTGCCGTGATCGCGGGTTGGGGCCGGGCGAGGGCCGGGCCCTGCGGTTCCGCACGCCGCGCGAGGGCTCGACCAAGGTCGTCGACCTCATCCGCGGCGAGCCGGTGTTCGAGAACGCGCTGATCGAAGACTTCGTGCTGCAGCGCTCGAACGGCACCGCGATGTTCATCCTCGCGAACGTCGTCGACGACATCGACATGCGCATCTCGCACGTCATCCGGGCCGAAGAGCACCTGCCCAACACCCCGAAGGCGATCCTGCTGTGGCAGGCCCTCGACGGTGGCGAGCTGCCGGTGTTCGCGCACGTCCCCCTCCTCGTGAACGAGAAGCGCCAGAAGCTCTCGAAGCGCCGCGATCCGGTCGCGCTCGAGCTCTACCGCGACGAGGGCTACCTGCCCGAGGCGATGCAGAACTTCCTGATGCTGCTCGGGTGGGCGCCGCCGGATGACCGCGAGATCATGCCGTTCAAGGAGCTCGCCGAGCTGTGGCGGCTCGAGGACGTGCACTCCTCGCCGGCGTACTTCGACGTGAAGAAGCTCGAGGCGTTCAACGGCGAGTACATCCGAGCGATGTCGACCGAGGAGTTCGTCGATCGCTGCCAGCCGTGGCTCGTGGCGCCGCACGCACCGTGGCATCCCGAGCGCTTCGATCGCGCCGCGTTCGAGTCGATGGCGCCGCTCGTGCAGACGCGGGTCACTCGGTTGGCCGAGGTGCCCGCGATGGTCGATTTCGTGTTCCTCGAGGAACCAAAGACCGACCCCGCGTCGTGGGACAAGGCGATGAAGGCACCCGACGCGGCGACGGTGCTCGACGACACGATCACCGCCTACGAGACCGTGCCCTGGGACGCCGACGCGCTGAAGGCCGCGCTCGAGATGGTGGGGGAGCGCGTGGGCCTCAAGCTCGGGAAGGCACAAGCGCCCGTCCGTGTCGCGGTGACCGGTCGCACTGTCGGCCCGCCGCTCTTCGAGTCGCTCGTCGTGCTCGGTCGCGAGCGCACGTTGGAGCGCTTGCGTGCTGCCCGCGGACACCTCTGAGATCACTGCTCCGACGGCGGTCGTCCCGTCCGCCCCGGAGCAGCCTCGACCTCGGCGGCGGTGGGTCCGGGGGATCGCGATCGCGCTCGCTGCGATCTTCGGCTTCTTCGCCCTCTACATCGGGATCACGTTCGTGCAGGTGTGGCTCGCCTCGCGCCACGACGGCGCGAAGGCTGCCGACGCGATCGTCGTGCTCGGCGCTGCGCAGTACGACGGGCGGCCGTCGCCCGTGTTGACCGCCCGGCTCGACCACGCGCTCGACCTGTGGAAGCAGGGACTCGCGCCGATCATCGTCGTGACCGGCGGCAAGCGGCCCGGCGATCGGTTCACCGAAGCGACCGCGAGCGCGAACTACCTCCTGGAGCGCGGCGTCCCCGACGACAAGATCCTGCGCGAGGTGCAGGGGACGAACTCATGGGAGTCGCTGGCCGCGGCAGCGCGGCATCCTGCGCGAACGCGGCCTCTCCGAGGTGATCTTGGTGAGCGACCCGTACCACGCGCTCCGCATCGGAGGGATCGCGCGCGAGCTCGGGCTGACCGCGCACGTGTCGCCGACGCGCACCAGCGGGCTGTCGAGCGGCAGCGAGCTGAAGCACATGGTGAAGGAGACCGGCGCCGTCGCGCTCGGCCGCATCATCGGCTACCGCCGCCTCCTCCGCCTCGAAGGCTGACGCGGGCTGGTTTTCTTGGCGTGTCGGCGCCTCTGCGGGCACGTTCCGCCAAGAGATCGAGTGGGTTCAGCGGCTACGATGCCCGAGCCCTTCGGGGGTGGTGTAATAGGCAACACAGCAGGTTCTGGCCCTGTCGTTGGGGGTTCGAGTCCTCCCCCCCGAGCTGAAGCCCCGGAACTTGTCGTGTGACGAGCGTCCAGCGCGCGTCACGCGACAGGTTCGGCGGCGAGCTGCGGCCGATAGGATCGGCGCTCCACTTGCACGGCCCCATCGTCTAGTGGCCTAGGACACCACCCTCTCAAGGTGGCGGCACGGGTTCGAATCCCGTTGGGGCTGCCAGTCTCTCCCGCACGTCGTCAGTCGCGACCCCTCCAGGTGGCGATGTCGACCTCGTTCCCCTCAGCGTCCGCGAGGGTCCACGCCGCCGGCGCGTCCGAGTCGCGGATCACTCGGCCGCCCGCCTCGATCGCTGCAGCGATGCGCGCTTCGGCCTCGTCGTGCGGGACCCAGATGTCGACGTGGATGCGATTGCGTTGGGTGCGCACGTCACGCATCCGCTGGAACCAGATGGCTGGCCCGCGGCTCTGCGAATCGACGAGGTCGGCGTCGCCGACTTGGCGATAGCCGAGCACGGCCCGCCAGAACGGCATGACCTCCGTCGCTCACCGCTGCGTCGATCGTGAGCTGCACGTCTTGCACGCGGCTCGGATCGGGCTCGGCACCCAACGCTCGCGCCGCGCCCGAGATCGCGCGGGCGAGTGCGGCGTCGTCACCTCTGAACCCTTGCTCCATCTCTGCCCTCAGCTGCACGGTCACGCCGGAGGGACGCACGTCGATCTCGGTGTGCGGGTCGTCCTCGTCGACGAGGGCGCCGATTGCCTCGACGAGCTGCGCGCTCGCGGACGAACCGACGTGGTGCGGAAGTGCGCGGCGACACTCGTGCTGAGGATCCGCCAGTCGTCGAGCCCCTCGGCCTCGTTGAGCTGCGACGGTGTGATCCAGTCGGGCACCGCGTCGACGGTAGTGGCGGAGGGCTCAGCGGTGCAGGCCCTCGGCCCAGTCGTTCGCCCACCGATCGAGGGGATGCAGCGCTTTGCCGAGCTTCGCTCCGATCTCGGTGAGCTCATAGCGCCCGTCTTCGTCTTGCCTCACGAGCTCTGCGCCGGTCAGCTCGTCGAGCCGCTGGTAGAGCACGCTCGACGACATCCCGTCGCAGTGACGGGCGAGCTCACGCGCGCCGAGCGGCCCGGACTGCAGCTCCCACAGGATGCGGAGCGTCCAGCGCCGGCCGACGAGGTCGAGGGCGGCCATGAGTGGCCGTCCGGTCGACGAGCCTCGAACTGGTTGACCGGGCAGCGGCGATCGGGGCACCGGCATCTCCTTGCGCGTTTCGTTTATCGAAACGATATCCTCGGTTGGATGTCAGCGATTGCACCCCTCGAGCCACCGTTCGAAGCCGAGGTCGCCGCCGAGCTCGAGCAGATGATGCCGCCCGGCGCACCGCCGATCGCCCTCTTCCGCACGTTCGCGAAGAACCTTCCGATGACCCGAGCGATGCGGCCCTGGGGCAGCTACGAGCTCTCGCGCTCGTTGAGCCTGTCGCTGCGCGACCGCGAGATCGTCATCGACCGCACCTGCGCGCGGTGTGGCTGCGAGTACGAGTGGGGCGTGCACGTCGCGTTCTTCGCCGTGAAGGCGGCGTTCACATCGGCGCAGATCACGTCACTCACGTTCGGTGACGCGACTGATGCATGTTGGACGCTCGAACGAGAGCGCTTGCTGATCGAGGCCGCCGACTCGCTGCACGAGGCCAACGACCTGTCGGACGACCTCGCGAGTCGGCTCGCTGCAGCGTTCACCGAGGCGGAACGGCTCGATCTCTTCCTCCTCGTCGGTTGGTACCACGCCATCAGCTACGTGGCCCGGGCCGCCCGAGTGCCGCTCGAGCAGGGTGCGCCACGCTTTGCCGACGCACTCGACAGCGGCACGCTCCACATCTAGACATTGCCGATGATCGGCGTTGTCGTCACCTTCCAGTACGAGGATGATTTCGACCGCGAGCGAGTGGAGAAGGTGGCTGCCGAGGCGGCGCCCCGATTCGAGGGGTTGCCGGGGCTTCGCAGCAAGGCCTTCACCGTCGACGCCGGCAGCGAGCGGGCGGTCAACTTCTACGTCTGGGAATCCGAAGAGGCCGCGAAGATGTTCTTCAACGACCAGCTCGTCGAGCGGGTCACCGACCTCTACGGCGTGCGTCCCATCGTCGAGTTCGTGGAGATCATCGCGTTCGTCGACAACGGATCGAGCGACGCCCCCGCGTGACGTCGCTCTTCGATCCGTTCGATCCGGTCGGATCGATGGGTCGGCTGTGGACCCGCGGCCAGCGCGACGCACAGGGATGGTTCGAGCAGTGGGCTGACGCGACCTCGGCGTGGACCTCAGCGGTCCCGACTCCCGAGCGGCTGCTCGGTCAGCTCATCGACGGTGTGTTCGCGCAGTTCGGCGGTCGTCGCATCACGCTCACGATCCACGGTGAGGAGGTCTCGGGCGTGCTCGACGTTCTCCGCGTCACCGGGCCGGCCGGTGACCACCGGGCGCTCGCGATGCTCACCGACGTCGAGTGGCGCGGGCGACGCATCGACGAGGTCGTCGTGCGGGCGCGCGACGTGCGCATCAGCCCCGGCTTGACGTCGACTCTCACCGCGGCGCCGGTGGAGATCGAAGGGCGAGCCGCGCTCAGCGAGGCGCTCGCGTTCGCCGAGGCGTCCGATCTCGAGTGGCAGCCGCGTCTCGACGCCGCGGGCGAGCTACGCGCGGTCCACCGCGACCGACCCGTCAGGATCACCGGCGTCCCGTCGGCGCACGACGATCGGCTCGAGGTGAGCGTCGTCGCGATCGGCTATGGCGACGTCGGCCTCCGGCTGCCGAGCTGGATGCGGCTCGTGCGCCATCTCGACCTCCCGCTGCCCGCAGGCACGCACCTGCTCGACGCGCATCGGGTGCGCGACGACGTCACCTTCCGGGTGCAGCTCGACGAGGTGCGCTACGACCTCGACCTCGACCGTGTGCGCAACGCGATCGTGCGCGGCGCGACCGTGCCGCTCGCCTAGCGGCGAAGGTTCTCGACGACGACCGCGATGCCCTGGCCGACGCCGATGCACATCGACGCGACGCCGTAGCGCCCGCCGGTCGCGGCGAGGTGGTGCACGAGCGTCGTGAGGATGCGGGCACCCGATGCGCCGAGGGGATGGCCGATCGCGATCGCGCCGCCGAGCGGGTTCACCTTCGCCGGGTCGAGGTCGGGCCATCCCCGCAGGCAGGCGAGGCTCTGCGCGGCGAAGGCCTCGTTCAGCTCGACCGAGTCGATGTCGTCCCACTTCAGATCCGCACGCTGCAGCGCGGTGAGCGCGGCGGTCACGGGACCGATGCCGTAGCGCTGCGGCTCGACTCCGCTCGTCGCACGGCTGACGACGCGTGCCATCGGCTCGATGCCCGCCCGCTCGGCGCCGGCCGGCGATGCGAGCAGCAGCGCGGCCGATCCGTCGTTCATCGGTGACGAGTTGCCGGCGGTGACGGTGCCGCCCTCGCGGAACGCGGGCTTGAGCTTGGCGAGCGACTCGAGCGAGCTGTCCTCGCGGATGCACTCGTCACGCGCGAGCTCGACGCCCGGCACCTCGATCGCCTCGGCCTCGAACGCGCCACTCGCCCACGCCTTGGCCGCTCGTTCGTGCGACGCGAGGGCGAATGCGTCTTGCTCGTCGCGTGAGATCGAGAATTCGTCGGCCAGGATCTCGGCGCCCTCGCCGAGCGCGACCGTCCAGGCCGCCGGCATCTTCGGGTTCACCATGCGCCACCCGAGCGCCGAGTTCCACACCTGCTCGTGCGTCGTCGGGAACGCGCGCGACGGCTTGGGAAGCACCCACGGCGCGCGAGTCATCGACTCGACGCCGCCCGCGATGATGAGATCGGCCTCGCCGACGGCAACGACTCGACTCGCGTCGCTGACGGCCTCGAGGCCCGATCCGCAAAGCCGATTGACCGTGGCGCCGGGGATCGACACCGGAAGGCCGGCGAGGAGCACGGCCATCCGAGCCACGTTGCGGTTGTCCTCGCCCGCGCCGTTCGCGTCGCCGAGGTACACCTCCTCGATCGCGGCCGGGTCGAGCGATGGGTGACGGTCGAGGAGGCCCTTCAGCGCGGTCGCGGCCAGGTCGTCCGGTCGCACACCCGACAACGCGCCGCCGAGCTTGCCGATCGGCGTGCGCACCGCGTCGAGGATGAGGGCGTCGGTCATCAGACCCTTCTTTCGGGGCGGGTGCCCTCGTAGGCGTGCTGGAGCAGACGGTCGAGGTCGTCGACCGTCACCGGGACGGGGTTCGTCGTGATCTCGGCTGCACCCGCGACCGCGGCCTCGTGGAGATCGGCCTCGGTCAGCCCGAGCTCAGACAAGCGCGTCGGCACGTGGCTCTCGATGGCGAGGTCGTGCAGCGCGCCGGCCGCATCGCCTGGAGCCGCGCCCAGCGCCTCTTCGAGGCGCGCCATCTCGTCCGGCAGCGCGGGAGCGTTGAACGCGACGGCATGCGGAAGGATGATCGAGTGGGTGTCGGCGTGCACGAGGTTGAACATGCCGCCGAGCACGTGGCACAGCTTGTGGTGCAGACCGGTCGAGGTCGTGCCGAGCGCGATGCCCGCGAGGTACGCGCCGTAGAGGACGTCGCCGCGTGCATCGAGGTCGCCCGGCGCATCCATCACACGCGGCAGCGACTGCCGGATCGCCCGCACCCCTTCGAGGGCCATCGCGCTCGTCACCGGGTTGCAACCGGTCGCGTAGAGCGCTTCGACGCAGTGGGCCAGCGCGTTGAACGCGCTCGGCCCGGTGACCTGTGGCGGGAGCCCGACGGTCAGCGCGGGGTCGTAGATCACGACCTTGGGGACGACCTTCAGGTCGCGCCCGGTCTGCTTGTGGCGCGCGTCGGTGAGCCCGAAGATCGGTGTCTGCTCGCTGCCTGCGTAGGTGGTGGGCACGGCGAGGATCGGCAGGTCGTGGGTGAGCGCGATCGCCTTCGCGAGGCCGGTCGAGGACCCGCCGCCGAGGCAGACGACGGCGTCTGCGTGCTGCATCGGTGACCGCGGCCCGTGCCCGCTCGGCCAGCTCGAACGGCACGTGCTGCACCACCTCGTGCCACTGGCTCACGACGAGCGCGCCGAGGTCTTCGGCCAACGAGTCGCCGAACTCCTTCGCCTGCGCATCGACGATGAGGAACACACGTGTCGCCCCGAGTCGTGCGAGCTCGTCACCGACCCGGCTCAGAGCACCGACGGCGAAGACGGTGCGGCCCGCCAGCGCGTCGTAGGTGAACGGCCTCATGCAGCTCGCAGTGCCGCGAGCGCGGCGAGCTCGTTCGCCGTCGGTGGATCGGTGACCTCGAGCTCGCTGGCGAGCCGGAGCGTCCAGCCTGTTGCGGCGACCGCTTGCTCGGCGGTCACGCCGGGATGGAGCGCGGTCTGCACGAGCTCGCCGGTCTCGGGATCGGGCCGGAGGATGCCGAGGTCGGTGATGACGATCTGGGGGCCGCGGCCGCGCAGGCCCAAGCGCTCGCGGTCGCCCTTGCCGTCGCCGAAGCCGACCGACGTGCGGAAGTCGCAGCGCTCGACGAACGTGCGCGGCCCTTGCCGAACGATCACGATCACCTCGCCTGCGGACGCCGCGATCTCGGGAGCGCCGCCCGCGCCCGGCAATCGCGTGGTCGGGTGCTCGTAGTCGCCGATGACCGTCGAGTTGATGTTGCCGTAGCGGTCGAGCTGCGCGGCGCCGAGGAAGCCGACGTCGACGCGCCCGGCTTGCAACCAGTAGGCGAAGATCTCGGGCACCGACACGACCGAGTCGGCAGTGTCGGCGAGATCGCCGTCGCCGATCGAGAGCGGGAGCCGTGTCGGCTTCGACCCGATGCATCCCGACTCGTAGATCAGCGTGCACTTCTTCGCGTGGGTGCGGCGGGCGAGGTTCGCGGCGGTCGACGGCAGCCCGATTCCGACGAAGCACACGCTGTCGTCGCACAGCTGCCGCGCGGCGCTGACGATCATCAGGTCGTCGGCGCTCCACTGCTCAGACACGAGTGGCTCCCTGCTCGATGCCGGCGCTGCGGCAGTACTCCTCGAAGTCGGCGGTGCCGCGCACGTGCTTGTCGATCCACGCCGTGAACTGATCACGGTCACGCGAGATCTCGTCCCACGCCCGGTAGAAGCTGTTGTCGCGCTCGGAGAAGCCCATCGCGAAGCTGGGATGGGCACCACCCGGCACGAGGCACACCGACGACACGACCCACGATGGCAGCACGACCGCGTTCGGACGGGGCTCGAGCTCGTCCACGATCTCTTCGACGGTCACGATCGAACGGCGCGCCGCGAGCACCGCCTCCTTCTGCACGCCGACGAGTCCCCACAGCTGCACGTTGCCCTCGCGGTCGGCCTGTTGTGCGTGGATGACGGCGACGTCGAGCTCGATCGCCCGCACCGCGGTGAGCGTCTCGCCGGTGAAAGGACAGGTGATGGGCGCGATCGAAGGTGTGTGCGGCATGAGGTCGGTGCCGACGTAGCCACGGAGGACGCCGAACGGCAGACCCGAGGCGCCCGCGACGTACCGCGCGGCCATGCCCGCATGGCTGTGCTCCTCGATCTCGAGCGGCCCTGGCCAGCTGTGCTCGACCGCATCGCGGAAGCGGTGGAGTGACCCCACGCCCGGGTTGCCGCCCCACGAGAAGACCATCTTCTTCGCGCAGCCCGCACCGATGAGCTGGTCGTAGACGACGTCAGGAGTCATCCGCACGAGGGTGAGGTCGCGGCGGCTCTGCCTGATGACCTCGTGCCCGGCGGCGTGAGGGATGAGGTGGGTGAACCCCTCGAACGCCACGGTGTCGCCGTCGTGGATGTGGCTCTCGACGGCTTCCCTCAGCGACTCGATGGACGCGCGGGCCACCTCAGAAGTCGATCGGGTACTGCGGAGCCCGTCCTGTCGCGATGAGCTCGGGCAGGTCGGCCGAGTTGTTCTCCCACACGAGCAGCATCGAGCGCTTGGGGGAGTAGCCCTGATGGCGGATGTCGGCGGGCATCGCGGCGACGTCGCCGGCACGCATCACGACTTTGGAGCGCACGGCGCCCGTGTCGCGGTCTTGGACGTCCCAGATGATCTCGTCCGACAGCTGCACGAACCACTCGACGCGGTCGTTGCCGTGGATCACCGGGAGGATGTACTCCTCGGTCGTCGGGCAGAAGAGGCTGTCTTTGCAGATGCTCACGACCGAGGGGTTCCAGGTGACCTGCGAGCGTGAGAGGTACGCGAACAGGTTGAAGGCGGCAACCTCGCTCTCGAAGCCGGGCTCGGCCTCGACCACGGGTTCTTCTTGGGTGACGTCGGCGAACATCCGGTTGATCGGGTTGCCGTTCTCGTCTGACCGGATCTGCTCGTCGCCCGGCACGCCGACCATGCGGGCCGCGGCGATGCGGCGTCGGGTGACGGCCTCGGTGTTCGAGCCGTCCTTCACGCCGAACGGCTTGTCGGTCTCGGACGGGCTGGCGAACGGGTCGTAGCCGCTGTTCGTCCAGTCGTCGAGCATGGCCTTGAACGCCTCGCGCAGCATCGGCGAGTCGAAGTTCTCGACGTGGTCGAGCTCGGCCTTGCGGTAGGCGTCGTTGTAGCGGCCGGCGAACATGTCGACGTTGCCGTAGTGGTTCACGGTGCCGAACACGGTGTCGAAGTTCACCGTGCCGTAGAAGAAGTCCCACGCGACGTCGCGCTGCAGCGCCCGCAGGAACGTGTCGACGCTCATCACGTGGCGGCCGGTCGGCCAAGCGACGTGAGCGAAGAACTCGTCACGCGTGAAGGTGAACCCGCCGATCGTGAAGCTCTTGTAGCCGTGCGCGTTCGGTGCGCCGGCCTCGAACGAGCTCTTGTCGGTCATCGTCATGATGGTCTCCTCGTGCACGAAGCGCTGTTCAAGAAACGGAGCTCACGTAAGGCAGATCTCGGCCCACCGCTCGACGGTGTCGGGACCGATGATCGTCTGCAGCAGGATCACGCCGGGTTGCTCGCTCGTGAACCGGTATGCGCTGTGCGCGGGCAGCAGTGCCATGTGGCCGCGGCCCGCGGTGATGCGGCCCATCTTCTTCCCGGCCGGTTCGCCCCCAACCGCGACCGACCCTGGCTCGCCGTCGGGGCGAATCGGGTTGTCGAGCTTCACGAGATCGACGAGGACCGTGCCGTCCATCACGAGTGCGAACTCGTCGTGTGACGCGGTGCGCCACTCGGACGTGCCCTCGGCGCGGAGCACCTCGAGCACGTACTGCATGTTCTTGCCGACCGCGACCTTCTCGTAGGGCTTCGACGCGCTGGCGACCTCGAACATGTTCGAGAACGCGTAGTGCTTCGCGTCGTCGTCGATCAGCTCGATGGACCCTTTGCGGTAGCTCTCGAGCGACCCGAACTCAGTCGTGTACGACACCTGCCCCCCGATCGTCGACGGTGACCTCGGTTTCCGCGGCCCCACATTCGCGCACCCTCGTGCTTGTGCGGGGCGTGCGGATAGCGTACGGTTGTGCGATGGTTGAACACTCTACGCGTGGCCTGAAATTGGTGTCAACGGAGCCAGTCGCCGGCGCCGATGCCGAGGCCCCGGTGGAGCGCGACCACGACTTCGTCCAGTCGCTCGAACGAGGCCTCTCGGTGCTGCGGTGCTTCTCCGCGGAGCATCCCTCCCTCACGCTCTCCGAAGTCGCCCGACTCACCGGCCTCACCCGCGCGACGGCGCGGCGTCTCCTCCTCACGTTCGAGCGCCTCGGGTACATGCGCAACGACGGGCGTCTCTTCGAGCTCACGCCACTCGTCCTCGACCTCGGGTACGCGTACATCTCGTCGTGCAAGCTCCCCGACCTCATGCAGCCCGACATGGAGGCGCTGTCCGAGCGTTGCAACGAGTCGGTGTCGGCATCGGTGCTCGACGGCCACGAGATCGTGTACATCGCGCGCGTCCCCACGAAGCGGATCATGACGATCGCGCTGTCGCTCGGCTCGCGCCTGCCCGCGGCGATCACGTCGATGGGCCGCGTGCTGCTCGCCGATCTGCCCGACGACGAGCTGCACGCGCGGCTCGTCGCGATGCCCGTCGAGAAGCGCGCTGAGCACACCGAGACCGATCCGACGCGGCTCCTCGGGTTGATCCGCCAGGTGCGCTCGCAAGGGTGGGCGTTGGTCGACCAAGAGCTGGAAGACGGCGTGCGGTCCGTCGCGGCACCGTTGCGAGATCGGTCCGGTCGCGCGATCGCCGCGATCAACGTGTCGACGCACGCCGGAAGAGTCAGCCTCGAGGAGCTCAGGGGCCCGATCCTGCAAGCGCTGCTCGAGACCGTCGCCGAGATCAACGTGAGGCTCGGCAAGCGGTGACACCCGCAGGCGATGGCATCCTCGCGATGCTGCTTCGCCTGTTCGCCGCACTGAGAGACGGCGGCGTCGACGTCTCGCTCGGTGAGGTGCTCGACGCGGCGTCGGCGATGCGGCACGTCGATCTGCTCGATCGCGACGCCTTGCGCACCGCGATGCAGGCCACGCTGATCAAGAGGCCCGAGGACCTCGCGGTCTTCTCGTCGCTCTTCGACGAGTGCTTCCCGCTCCGCCGTGGTGCTGATTCTCTCCCGACAGATGGTCGTGTTCGCGACGCGACTGTCGCCGGCGCGCCGCCGGGTGTTGGCATCGCCGACACCGACCTCAGCGCCGAGCTGCTGCGGGCACTGCGCGACGCGGACATCGATGCCCTCCGACTGCTCGCGGTCGATGCCGTCGACCGTTACGCGGGGATGGACACCACGAAGGGTGGCGAGCGGTACTTCCTCCACCGTGTCCTGCGTGCCCTCGACCTCGCGAACCTTCTCGTTGCCGCGATGGTCGAGGCGCGCGCAGCTGCGGGCGACGGCGATCCGGCCGAGCTGCGCAGGTTGCGGGACGACCTCGCTCGCCGGCTCGAGCAGTACCGACGCATGCTCGCGGAGGAGG
Source organism: uncultured Acidimicrobiales bacterium (assembly GCA_963726495.1). Taxonomy (GTDB): domain Bacteria; phylum Actinomycetota; class Acidimicrobiia; order Acidimicrobiales; family DATKAS01; genus DATKAS01. Next base: position 159,972 of record CAVSCP010000005.1, on the reverse strand, counting down.
TGCGGGGACGGCTGCGCGACAAGTCCCACGGCGTCGCGGGCACCGGGCTGGTCGCGCCGCGCCGGCTCGAGGACGTGGACGTGCTCGCGGCATCGACGACCGAGCTTCGTCAGATGCGCCAGGCGGTGCGGCCGCTCGCCCGGAAGCTCGCGAGCCGCGTGAGCCAGCAGCGTCGTCGCCATCAACGCGGCCGCGTCGACATGCGCCGCACGATCCGCCGCTCGCTCGCCTATGGCGGTGTGCCGATGGACGTCGCCCTGCGCCGTCGGCGTCCGGGCAAGCCCGACGTCGTCGTGCTCTGCGACATCTCCGGATCGGTCGCCGAGTTCGCGCACTTCACGCTGCTGCTCCTCCACGCGCTGCAGAGCGAGCTCGCGGGCCTGCGCAGCTTCGTGTTCGTGGACGGCGTGGCGGAGGTGACCCGCGTGCTCGAGGCTGCCGAGGTGCATCTCGACCCGCGGCTGCTGGTCACGCTGCCCGGGGTGATCGCGGCCGATGGCCACAGCGACTACGAGGGCGCGTTCAAGCGCTTCCTCGACGCGCAGAGCCACGCGCTGCGCCCGGGCACGACGGTGATCATCGCCGGCGACGGTCGCACGAACTACCGGCCGGCCGGCGTCGGCACGTTCCGCGAGATCTGCCAGCGCGTCCGTCGTGTCTATTGGTTCAACCCCGAGCCGACCGACGAGTGGGGCACCGACGACTCCGCCGTCCCGCTCTACCGGCAGAGCTGCACGGGCGTGTTCGAGGTGCGCAGCCTCTCGCAGCTCGCCGACGCCATCGGCGACATCTTGTGACCGCTGGCCGGTTCGTCCTGGCGCGTGGGCGCCTCCGAGCGGGCGACGGATCCGCCAAGAGAAGCCGAGCGGAGGCGATCAGTCGTAAGAGAGGGCGATGACCTGCGGGCGGGAGGCGGAACTCGGCCGCGATGAGCAGGCGGGCGACCAGCGCGGCAAGGTGCGGCATGTACGCGTCGTGCCACGCCTCGATGCCGGGCGCGCATCTCTTCGTAGGGTCGGCGCTCGAACCGAGCTCGCCCATCCTCTCGTAGATGACTCGAAGCCGCTCCTCGGGCATCACGATGTCGGCGCGTGGCGTGGCGTGCGCCCTCGACGAGATCGCGCTCTCCAGCCGCGCCGCCGTCTGCGCGGTGCGGCGACACAGGCTAGCGCTCGTGGGTCGGGAGGCCCGTCGATCATCGAGAGGCACAGTGCCGCCGTCTCGGTGACGATCACGCTCGCCGCGATCCACGACTGGCCTGACTGCTTCGACCGGAAGAGCATCAGCATCGGGTAGCTCGAGTGGCTCTCGAGCACGCTCGCCGTCCACCATCTCCCAGCGCTCGAACATCTCGTACAGGGCGGTCAGGTCGCCCGTCGCGCGCGTATGCCTCGAGCATCCCCAGCGGCGTGACGCTCGTGCCCGACAGGTCGTCGAGGGTCGACACGAGCTCCTCGCGCGTGCTGTATGCCGCGAAGAGCGTCGGCAGGAACCCGATGAGGAGGGCCATGGTCGTGAGCCCGAAGAACGCCTCGACGAGCACGAGGATGCGGGGCGCGCTGGCGACGGGCACGACGTCGCCGAACCCGACCGTGAAGAAGCCGATCGCCGGCGTAGTAGATCGACTCGAGCAGCGAATCGATCGTGTGGATGCCGTGCGATAGCCCCACCACACGAGCCCCCAGCCGATCACCTGCATGGTCACCCAGAAGATGAGGAGCGTGAGGAGCGAGAGCGGGCCGTAGATCGACAGGAACCCCTCACGCCGGTCCTCGTCGTCGATGTTCTTCCCGAACGCCCGCCACATCGGCCACGAGTACCGATAGAGCACCGCTGTCGGCCACCACCTGCGCGTCTGGATGCGAGTCGCCACGAGCGTGCCGACGGTGTCGACCACCGCGAGGCCGATGAGGACGACTCCCGACTGAGATCGCGAGCATCCGCACCGCTGGTCGAAGGTACCGGCCACCGCCGCCGCGGTCGGTGATGCCCGGGTCGGTGATGTCGCGGTCAGTTCGCCATCAACGAGTCAGGGAAGTTCGCGAGCCACGAGAGCCTCCCTGGTTGGCGCTTGAGCACTGTTCGCCACAGCTCGTCGGGATCGGTCGTGAACGCGTCACTCGGCTCGGCGTCGACCACGATCCAGCCCGGCACCTCGAGCTCACCCTTCGAGCTGCCCCGGACCCCACCCCGCGTGCCCGGCGAAGACACGCGCGATCTCGACGCCTTCGCCGATCGCCTCGGGCGCCTTCTCGAGATCGACCGTGCCGACGGCACCCGCCATCGCGACGAAGCCGTCGCCGCCCTCGCCCGGCACCCGCGCGAGCCCGATCACCGAGTCCGAGCCGACCGGCCCTCCCACGAACAGCACGTGAGGCTCGGGAGACACCCGGCGCCACGCGTCCGGCAGCACCTGGCCGACGTCCACGTCACTCGGCCGGTTCAGCACGAGCCCCAACGCGCCTTCGTCGCCGTGGGCGAGCATCAGGACGACCGTGCGCGCGAAGTTGGGGTCGAGCAGCATCGGCGAGGCGACGAGCAGTCGACCGCTGATGGGCACCATCGACGCCGATCAGCCTCCTGTCGTGTCTGGGCTCGGCTCGAGGACGGTGTCGGTCGTGCTGAACGTGTTGAGGATGTGGTCGAGGGCGTCGAAGTCGCGGTCGTCGATCGCTTGCACGGTCACGATCGCGACCTCGTTCGAGTCGGGCTGCGACGCGACCAGGACGATGTACTGCGCGCTCGTGCCCTGGCAGTCCTTCCAGACCTCGAACCGGCCGGTGAAGAGCGGGTCGGAGTAGTCCTGCCGCCCGTCGCTCGTGCAGAAGTCGGACGGGCCGACAGCGTCGAGGATGGTCTCGAAGTCGGCGGACGTGAACTGGTCGGACAGCACGAACTCCATGCCCGGCACGTCGAACGAGTTCAAGAACTGGTCGACGTCAGGGCTGGCCTGGATCGACGGCGCGTCGACGCCGGCGATCGTCTGCGAGCCGCCGCGCACGTCGCTCCACTCGTCGGGCACCTCGACCTGGATGGCGTTCGAGTCGTCGGTGACGATCGAGAAGCTGTCGTAGGTGGAGCCGGCGCCGGTGTCGCCGCTGCCGAGCTCGTCCGCGAACGAGAACGCCTGCACGAGCTCCTTGCCGTTGAACTCGCCCCTCAGCACCTCGGAGGTGTCGAAGCGGAGGACCTCCACCCCGATCGCCGCGTCCTCGCCCTTGGTGCGCAGCACGTCGCAGTAGTCCTTCATCGTGCCGTCGGTGCCGACGTCCTTGCCGGCCATCTTGGTGATGATGTCGCCGGGCTCGAGCCCGAGGTTCGACGCGGGCGAGCCCGCGTCGACGCCGTTGACCCAGATCCCGAAGGTGCCCGACTCTTCGTCGGAGACCGCGGTGCCGTTGATGCCGAGCGAGTCGACGTTCTCGCCCTGCTGCAGCTGCGCCACGATCGGCTGCGCGGTGTCGGACGCGATCGCGAAGAACTGCTCGGTGCCCTTGCCCGCGAAGTCGAAGCCGGCGTAGTTCACGCCCACGACCTGCGCGTCCTGCGTGATGAGCGGGCCGCCCGAGTTGCCGGGTTGGATGTTCGCGTCTTGCTCGATGACGTGGTCGATGTTGGAGGACGGCGAGATGTCCTCGGCCTTTGCCTTCGAGACGATGCCCTTGGTGAGCGTGAACTCGGGATCGTCGAGCGGGTAGCCCGCCGCGAAGACGTCGATGCCCGGCTTGATGTCGCCGTTGAACCACTTGAGGAACGGGTAGCCGTCACCCTCGATGTCGATCACCGCGAGGTCCGAGCACTCGGACACGCCGAGCACTCTGCGCCGCCTTGGGCTGAGCAGAGCCGTTGACGAACACCTTGATCGTCGCGGCGCCCGTGACCACGTGGTTGTTCGTGACCGCGATGCCCGACGGGTCGATGATGAACCCGCTGCCGGCGCCGGCGTTGCTCGTCTGCCCGATCTCGGGGTCGCGGATCGTGCCGTCGGTCTCGATGCGGATCACTGCGCCCGCGGCGTCGTCGACCGAGGTGATCGCCTTGCCCGCGTTGGCCAGGGTCGTGTCGGAGCCGTCGGTGCTGTTCGTCGCGACGCTCGTGCCGGTTGCGCCCTTGTTGTCGTCACCCCCGCCGAACACGACGATGCCGCCGACCACGAGCGCGACCACGGCGACGATCGCGCCGACGATGATCCCGACCTTCTTGCCACCGCCACCGCCACCCGACGGCGGCGTAGATGCGTACGCGGGAGGGGGCGTCGTGGGCGGCACGCCGCCAGACCCGGACGGCACACCGGCCGATCCGGCCGGGGCGGTGACCGAAGGCCCGGGGGGCGGAGGCGGAGGGGGCGGCGGAGGCGGCGGGGGTGGGGTCGGCACGATGCCTGGTTGTGTGGGGTCGTTGCTCGACATGGCCCGCTCCTCATGCCCTCCGGCGAAACGGTGGAACGTTAGTCCCGCGCATGTTGCGCTCCGGTGAAGGTCGCCCGTGAAGGTCGCGCAGCCAAGACGTACGCTCCCGCCGTGGCCGACCCTCTCGTCATCGTCGACGACCCTCGTCCCGCGGTGCGGCGGTTGACGCTGAACCGTCCGCACAAGCGCAACGCGCTGTCGAACGCGCTCCGAGGCGAGCTCTTCGCCGCGCTCCGCGAGGCCGACGCGTCGCGATCGGTCCACGCCGTCGTGATCCGTGGCGCGGGCCCGTGCTTCTCGGCGGGCTACGACCTCGCGCAGGATCCGACCGAACCCCTGCCCTGGGCGATCTCGCGGGCGGACGGCGGGTGGGCGCGCCACGTCGTCCACGGCTGGTTCGAGATGTGGGACATGTCGACGCCGCTCATCGCACAGGTGCACGGCTTCTGCCTCGCCGGCGGCACCGAGCTGGCGTCGGCCTGCGACCTCGTCTACGTCGCGCACGACGCGCAGATCGGCTACCCGCCTGTGCGCCTCATGTCGCCTCCCGACATGGCGTGGCAGCCGTGGCTCATGGGCATGCGCCGCGCCATGGAGGCGATGCTGACGGGCGACTCGATGTCGGGCGACGACGCCGTGGCCGCTGGGTTCGCGAACCGAGCGTTCCCGGCCGAGCAGCTCGATGACGCGGTGCTCGACATGGCCGAACGCGTCGCGAAGGTGCCGCCCGACCTCCAGGCGCTCAACAAGCGCGTCGTGCATCGCGCGATGGAGGCGATGGGCATCCGCGACGGCATCCGGGCGACCGCCGACCTCAACGCGCTCGGCTTCCACCAGGGCTCGTCGAGGGAGTACATGGGCAAGTTCGCCGAGGGTGTGACTGCGGCGCTCGACGCACGCGACTCCACGTTCGGCGACTACCGAACGGCCTCCGACCAGGAACGATGAACCGCATCGAACGCCCCGCTCGCGCCCGCGAGGCGGTGGCGGCGATGGACGTCGTCGCGGGGCTCACCGACGCCGAGCTCGACGCGTTGCTCGACGAGCTCGAGTGGGTCGAGGTGCCGGGCGGCGAAGCCCTCTTCCACGAGGGCGAAGCGTCCGACAGCTTCTACGTGATCGTCCGGGGCAGGTTGCGTGCTCTCCTGACCGACGATGCCGGCGAGATGGTCGTGATCCGGGAGCTGTCGCGCGGCGACCCCGTCGGAGAGCTCGGCCTGCTGACGGGAGCGCCGCGATCGGCGACCGTCGTCGCCGTCCGCGACACCGAGCTCGCGCGCTTCTCGCAGGATGTGTTCGAGCGCGCGGTCGAGCGCACCCCACGCATCGCGCTGCCTCTTGCCCGGCTCGTCGCGAACCGGATGAACGACCGCCGGACCGGCCGCGCCGAGTCGGGGATCGGCACCGTTGCCATCCTCGCGGCGAGCCCTCGTGTCGACCTCGACGCGTTCGTCGACGCGGTGCTGGCTCGGCTCCCTGTCGGCACCGAGACCACCGTGCTCCGCGCGGCATCGATCCCCGATGCGTCCGAGAGCGCACTCGCCGAGGCGATCGACCGTCACGAGCGACCCGGCGGGCTCGTCGTGCTCGTCGGGACTGCGGAGGCAGGCGCGTGGGACGTCGCGTGTGGCCGCCAAGCCGACCGCGTGCTGGTCGTCGCGGACGCGACGCACCCTCCGTCACTCGATCACGTGCTCCCGGTGCTCAGCCGGCTCGACCGCGGCGACGTGTCGCCATCCGTGGATCTCGTGCTCGATCCATCGCCCGACTGCGCCGAATCCCACTGGCACCGCGCGCTGGCTCGACCAGAGGCCGTTCGTCTCGCATCACCACCTCAGGGCAGGGGACGCCGGCGACCTCGAACGGCTCGGCCGTCATCTGACCGGCCGCACGGTGCACCTCGCGCTCGGCGGCGGTGGTGCTCGTGCGCTCTCTCAGATCGGCGCGATCCGCGCGCTGCAGGAGCACGGGATCCCGATCGACCGCGTCGGCGGCTCGAGCATGGGCGGCGTGATGGGTCTGCAGCTCGCGTTCGGTTGGTCCGCCGACGAGATGCAGTCGCGCAACCGGAAGGAGTGGGGTGCTGCCGCGATCCAGCGGCGATTCACCGTCCCGATGGTGTCGTTGCTCTCCGTGCGCACGGCGCGTCCGATGTTCGAGCGGATGTTCGGCGACGCGGGCGTCGAGGACGCCTGGCTGCCGTGCTTCGTGACGACCGTCGACCTCACGACCTGCCAGATGGTGCCGCAGCGCCGAGGGAGCGCGGCCGTGTGGGCGCGCGCGACCGCGTCGCCACCGGGCATCTGGCCGCCGGTCGTCGATCGCGACGGCCACCTCGTCGTCGACGGCGGCGTGCTCGACAACCTGCCCGTCGACGCGTTGCGCGCCCGATCGGCCGGTCCCGTCATCGCCGTCAACGTCTCGTCGCGCGAAGCGCTGTCGGTGGACGCGTCGCTCGGCGAGGTCACGTCGCCGTTCGACTTCGTGCGTCGGGCGGCCCGTCCGGGTCAGGACGCCGGGTTCCCGAGCATCGTCCGCATCCTCTACCGCACCGCGATCGTCGCGAGCATCGCCGAGGGCGAGCGTGCCGCCGCCCGCGCCGATCTGCTGATCGCACCGCCGCTCGATCCGTTCGCGCTCACCGACTACCGGCAGGTCGACACCCTTGTGCGCATCGGTTACGAGTCAGCGCGAACGACGCTGCGCGACTCGCCCGAGGTCGTGGACGCGCTGCGCGTGGGTCGCATCCCCGGCTGAGCGCGAGACTGCGGCCATGGACATCGAACGAGTCGGCGTCGTCGGATGTGGGCTGATGGGATCGGGCATCGCCGAGGTATGTGCGCGTGCCGGTCTCGACGTCGTGATCCGAGAGGCGACGCCGGAAGCCGCGGAAGCCGGCCTGGCCCGGATCACCGGCTCGCTCGAACGCGCGACTCGCGGCGGCAAGCTCTCCGAGGCCGACCGCGACGCGACGCTCGCCCGCATGCGGATCACGACCGACTACGGCGAGCTCGCCGACCGTCAGCTCGTCGTCGAAGCCGTGGTCGAGTCCGAAGAGCTGAAGGCCGAGGTGTTCGGCTTGCTCGACAAGGTGGTCGAGGCCGACGACGCGGTGCTCGCATCGAACACCTCCTCGATCCCGATCATGAAGCTCGGGATGGCGACGCGGCGGCCCGAGGCCGTCGTCGGCATCCACTTCTTCAACCCGGTGCCGGTCCTCAAGCTGGTCGAGGTCGTGACGTCGCTGCTGACCGCGCCCGAGACGACGGAGCGGGCCGAGACGTTCGCGTCAGAGCAGCTCGACAAGCGAGTGATCCGCTCTCAGGACCGAGCCGGCTTCATCGTGAACGCGCTTCTGATCCCGTATCTGCTGTCGGCGATCCGCATGCTCGAGTCCGGGTTCGCGACGGCTGAGGACATCGACACCGGCATGGTCGAGGGCTGCGCGCACCCGATGGGCCCGCTGCACCTCGCCGACCTCATCGGCCTCGACACCACGATGGCGGTCGCCGACTCGTTGTACGCCGAGTTCAAAGAGCCGCTGTACGCGTCGCCACCGCTGCTGTCTCGAATGGTCGAGGCCGGGTTGCTCGGTCGCAAAGCCGGGCGTGGCTTCTACGACTACAGCCGCCGATGAGCCAGCGTGTGCTCGTCGCGAAGGTCGGCCTCGACGGCCACGACCGCGGAGTGAAGGTCGTCGCGCGCATCCTGCGCGATGCGGGCTACGAGGTCATCTACACCGGGCTGTTCCAGACTCCTGAGACGGTCGCGGCGGCTGCGATCGACGAAGACGTCGACGCGGTCGGGCTCTCGATGCTCTCGGGCGCGCACATGACGCTCGTGCCGAAGGTCGTCGACAAGCTGCGTGAGGCCGGCGTCGACGTGCCGGTGATCGTGGGCGGCATCATCCCGGCGAACGACGTGCAGAAGCTCATGGACGCCGGCGTCGCCGCGGTGCTCACTCCCGGCGCGACCGCCGACGAGATCAACGAGACGATGAAGCGAGTCATCCCCGCCTGACCCGACGCGGCCGCCGCCCTCCGGTCGAGATTGATGATTGGGGGACGTCATGCCGCCCCCGATTCATCAATCTCTCTGGCGAGACGGGCGGAGGCGTGCTCGATCAGGGTGCGGGTGCTGTCCGCGAGGTACTCGTCTGACATTGCGCTGGTGAACGTGAAGGGCATCCATTGGAGAAGGACGAGCTCGTCGCGTCGGATGTGGTCGACGTCGAACGCGGATCGAACCTTGCCGTGGTACTCCCACGAATCGACCTCGATGGCGATCTTGAGCTCCGGATAGGCGAGGTCGATGCGTACCTGGCGCCCACCGAGGTGCATGCGGTGCTGCTGCTTGGGGAGCGGGAGCCCGGCCTTTGCGATCGCTCGAAGCGCGCGGGTCTCGAGGTCGCTCTCCCCGGGGTCGTAGCCCGCCCACCGCTCGGCGAGAACGTCGTGCATCGCGCGAAGCGAGCGGCCAGGACCTGGATGGAGACGGCTGACGCAGCGCCGCACGTCGTCGAGGGTGCACAGGCGTCGCCGCAGCAGGTCGTCGAGCGCCTTGCCGAGATCGTCGTGGCGGAAGCTGCCGGCGATGTCGGTCAGCGCCCGAGATGGAGTGACCGTCGGGATCCCGGCCCGGATGGTCACGTCGGCGTCGAAGAGCTCTCGCGAGCGGTGGCCATCGACCCCATCGAGCGTGACCCGGCGGTCGAGCGCGGTGACGACTTCGATCGAACCTGGCTGCTCGACTCTCCGCGTCGCGCAGAGGAATGCAGCGGTGCGGTGTGACGCGAACGCGCCCTCCCCGGCGGAGAGCAGCACGGCGAGCACCGCTTGTTCCCACGACTGAGAAGCGCCCGCGACGGCATACACGCTGGGACGGATCTCGACCCAGATCCGCTGCTGCAACAGTGCCTTGATCTGCGCGTCGGTGAATCCCGAGGCGAGGGCCTGTGCGCGAGTGATGAGGCTGCGCTGTCGTCGCGTCAGCCGGTTGACCTTCCGCATGTCCGCCGTCATGGGCCAGAGCCTGGCAGGGGGGTGCGACATTCCCGCCGCCCGCGCTCGCCCGCCCCGTCCGCGGGGAGATTGACGAATTGGGGACCGAATGCGGTCCTCCAATCATCAATCTCGAGCGGTGGGTCGAGCGGCGGGTCGAGCAGTGGCGGTCAGTCGTGGGCGCCGGCGCCGGTGCCGCGGACGGTGTTGCGGCCCGACTCCTTCGCCCGGTACATGCTCGCGTCGGCGCGTGCGAGCAGCGCCTCGTAGTCCATGCCGTCGTCGGGGGCGACCGCGACGCCGACGCTCGCGGTGACGAGGGTGGGCTGGCCGTCGACCTCGATGGGAGTGCGCAGCCGCTCGAGCACCTTGCCGGCGACCGCGTACGCGTTGCCAGGACCCGAGAGGTCGGGCAGCAGCACGACGAACTCGTCGCCACCGAGCCGCCCGACGGTGTCGCCCGCCCGCACTGACCCGGCGAGCCGGTGCGCGACCTCGCGCAGCACCGCGTCGCCCGCGGCGTGTCCGTGCTGGTCGTTCACCGACTTGAACCGGTCGAGGTCGACGAACAGCAGACCGGTGCGCCGGCCCGGGTGGCGGCTGAGGCTCGCGAGCCCACGTTCGGCCCGGTCGCGCACGAGCGAGGCGTTGGGGAGGTCGGTGAGCGGGTCATGCAGCGCTTGATGGCGCACCTGCTCGAGGAGCTCGGCGCGCTCGAGGGCGATGCCCGCTTGGTCGGCCACGCCGGCCAGCGCGTCCGCGAGCCGGGGGTCGTTCGAGCCGTCACGGTCCGGGTCGATCCAGCCGGCGAGGAGGACGCCCATGATGCGGTCGCTCGTGATGATCGGCGCCAGCAGCGCGCTGTGCAGACCGGCGGCGCGGAGCAAGCGTCGCCCGTGCGTCTTGGCGCTGTCGAGGCCGATCCGGCGCGGCTCGCCGAGACGCAGCACCTCAGCGATCTCGGGGTTGTCGATGACGCGCAGACGGAAGGGCCGAGCGCGTCGCGCGCCACCCGCCCAGCCGTGCGTGGCTCGCAACGTGAACGTCGAGGCGGTCGCGTCGGCGGAGAACACCGCGGCGCGATCGGCCGCCGCCACCGTCGTCACCGCGACCGAGACCTGGTCGGCGACTTGCGGCACCTCTCTCGCCGCCGCCAGCGAGCGCGACAGCTCGAGCAGCTCGACGAGGTGTCGGCGCTGCTCGCGCACTTCGTCGAGCGCGGTTGCGGCATCGAGCGCAGCGGCCGCGTGGCGCGCGTACACGGCGAGCATCCGGCGCTCGTCAGCGAGGAACCCGTGGGCCTCGGGATAGCGAGCCGCGAGGCGTCCGTACCGGCGGCGCGACGACACGACGTCCACGACGAGCAGCTGCGGATCGTCGTCGGGCGTCATCCTCGCGGTGAGCAGCGGCACGAGCTGCGCGACCTCGTCGTCCGTGAGGCCGACGTGATGTACGCGGAGGGGATCGATGTCGGTGGGGCGCACCGCGAGCACGAACTGGGGCGCGTGCGCGGCGACCGCGGCTCGCTCGGTGATGCGGGACAGGACGGTGTCGACGTCGTCGTCCGAGACGAGGTCGGCCGCAGTCGAGAGCACCTGGTCGAACGTCGCGTCGAGGTCGGCGAGCTGTGCCGCCAGCACTGACGCCTTTCGCCGGCGGCCGCGCTGAGCCGGCGCCTTGCCGACCCAGCTGACCTCGTAGATGCATCGACGGTCGCCTTCGGCCTGGCATCCGTACTGCACGACGCTCGACCTCGGCAGACCGAAGAGCGGACCGATCTGCGACAGCAGCCCGATGTTGTACTGACAGTCGGCGCGATGGGGCTCGACGGTCGGGAGGACGTGGTAGGCGATGAGCGCGCGCGACCGCTCGATCTCGAGCGCCTCCATGATCGCGACGCTCGAGAACTTCCCCGTCACCCTCGGGAGGTTGCGCAGCACCATCGCGGGGGAGCCGAGGCTGCGGAGCAGCGCCCTGGTCGACGCGCCGACGCCGAGGGCGAGCGATGCCTCACCGACGTGGCGAGCGACGACTGGGTCGTCGAGCACCACTGCTGCTGCCTCGAAGAGAGCGATCTTCTGCGCGTAGGTGCTCCAGGTGCCCTCGTCGCAGACCTGCCGCTCGGTGCGCTGCTCGCCCGCGAGCTGCAGCAAGCGGCGGACCCCGCGGTCGCCGGCGCGCGTCCGGACGTACTCCACGATGAGTCGCATCGTGGCGCCGGAGGTCTGGCGTTCGAGATCGGTCGTGACGTCACTCACGGCAGCGCTGCCCGTCTTGGCTGAACGTTATGAAGCGTGTTGGCCGAGGCTACACAGCCGCCCCGAGCGCTCCTCCTCGGCATCCGATAGAAAGCGGCGCGTGGACCTCGGCCTGATGATGTTTCCCACTGACTATTCGATCGGCCCGGCGCAGCTGGCGTCTGAAGCGGAAAGTCGGGGCTACCACTCCCTCTGGTTTCCGGAGCACACCCACATCCCGGTCGGCCGGCGCACTCCGTGGCCCGGCGGCGGCGAGCTGCCCCAGGAGTACAGCCACACCCTCGACCCGTTCGTCGCGCTCGGGGTCGCGGCCGCGGTCACCGAGCGACTGAAGCTCGGCACCGGCATCTGCCTCGTCGCGCAGCACGATCCCATCGTCCTCGCGAAGGCAGGTGGCGACGCTCGACCACATCTCCGGTGGTCGATTCGTCTTCGGCATCGGCGTCGGGTGGAACGAGGACGAGATGGAGGATCACGGCGTCGACCCGAAGCGTCGTCGCTCGGTGGTGCGCGAGAAGGTCCTCGCGATGAAGGCGCTCTGGACGCAGGACGAAGCCTCGTTCGACGGTGAGTTCGTGCGCTTCCCGCCGAGCTGGTCGTGGCCGAAGCCGGTGCAGAAGCCGCACCCGCTCATCCTCCTGGGCGGAGTGGGAGGACCGCTCACGTTCCGCCACGTGATCGAGTACTGCGACGGGTGGATGCCGATCTCAGGCCGCGCCGACATCGTGCACCGGGTCGGTGAGCTCCGCGCAGCATCGGAGGCGGCCGGTCGCGACCCGGCGACGATCCGTCTGCAGGTGTTCGGCGGACGCCCTGATGCCGAGGTGCTCGACCACTATCAGGAGGCCGGAGCGGAGAGCGTCATCCTCTCGCTGCCACCGGTGAGTGCCGACAAAGCGCTCGCCGTGCTCGACCGCTACGACCCGCTGATCGAGCGCTACCGCTGAAGCCAGTCGCCCCGCTCGGGGTGCGCGTCGAGCAGCTGGGTGATCACCGCGGCGATCGGGCTGCGCTCGGACCGCGTCAACGTCACGTGCGCGAACAGAGGGTGCCCGCGCAGCGCGTCGATCACCGACACCACGCCGTCGTGGCGTCCGACTCTCAGGTTGTCGCGCTGGGCCACGTCGTGGGTGAGCACGACCCGGCTGCCTTCGCCGAGCCGGCTGAGCGCGGTGAGCAGCACGCCGCGCTCGAGGTTCTGCGCCTCGTCGATCACCACGAAGCTGTCGGTGAGGCTGCGTCCCCGGATGTGCGTGAGCGGCAGCACCTCGAGCAGGTTGCGGGCGAACACCTCTTCGATGACCTCGGGCCCGACGATCGACTCGAGCGCGTCGCCGACGGCCGCGGCCCACGGCGCCATCTTCTCGGTCTCGGAGCCCGGCAGGAACCCGAGCTCTTGCCCGCCGACCGCGAAGAGCGGACGGAACACCAGCACGCGCTTGTGGGTGCGCTGCTCGAGCACGGCGTCGAGCCCGGCCGCGAGCGCGAGGACGCTCTTGCCGGTGCCCGCGTTGCCGCCGAGGCTGACGATCCCGATCGAGCGAGTCCGCGAGCACGTCGATCGCGATGCGCTGCTCGGCGCTGCGGCCCCGCACGTCGAACAATGCCCGCTCACCGCGCACCAGGTGCACACGCTTGTCGTCGTGCACGCGTCCGAGAGCGGACTGTGACCCCGACGTGAGCGCCACGCCGGTGTTGCACGGCAAGTCGCGCGCGGCGGCGAGGTCGAGGACTCGATCCGCGTAGAGCTGGTCGATGCTCTCGCTGTCGACGTCGAGCTCGACGAAGCCTGTCCATGTCGCGTCGCTCGCGAGCTCGTTGCGGTACTCCTCCGCGTCGAGGCCGACGATGCTGGCCTTCAGCCGGAGCGGCAGGTCCTTCGTGACCACGACGACGCGGTGGGCCTCGTTGGCGAGGTTCTTCGCCACCGCGAGGATGCGATGGTCGTTGTTCTCGCCGATCAACGCGGCGGGCAGGCCGGTTGCGTCCATGTGGTTGATCTCGACGCGGAACGTGCCACCGAGCGGTGTGATCGGCATGGGTCGCACGAGCGAGCCGAACTGCGCCCTGAGGTCCTCGAGCATGCGCAGGCTGCGGCGTGCGGCCCAGCCGAGGTCGGGATGATCACGCTTGGACTCGAGCTCGGCGATGACGACGAGGGGAAGCACCACTTCGTGCTCGTCGAACCGGAAGACCGAGGCCGGGTCCGCGAGGAGCACGGACGTGTCGAGCACGTAGGTGCAGGCCGTTGGGCTCTGCGTGCTGAGGAGGTCGGTCACGAGGTGGGCTGGCGTCGTGGGGTCGTGCCCGCATTGAACCCGAGCCGTTGCCGGGAATGGGGGATGGGCCGCGACCTGCACGGAGCTGTGTGGCGGCGCAGTGCGCCGCCGGGTGCGCGAAGAACCGATTGCCGAGCGCAGCGAGCCGAGCTGGCCGAAGCTTGCGGAGGCCGGCGAGGGAATTAGAGGCGGCCGGCCTCGATGATGCGGCGAAGGAAGCTCTGCAGGCGCGGTGTCTCGGGTTGGCTGAAGATCTGCTCGGGCGGGCCCTCCTCCGCGCACGACGCCGTCGGCGAGGAAGCAGACGCGGCTCGCGACCTCGCGGGCGAAGCCCATCTCGTGGGTCGCGAGCACCATCGTGAGCCCGTCCTCCTTGAGGTCGCGCACGATGTTGAGCACCTCGGCGACGAGCTCGGGATCGAGCGCGCTGGTGATCTCGTCGAGCAGCAGCACCCGCGGCTGCATCGCGAGCGCCCGCACGATCGCGACGCGCTGCTGCTGGCCGCCCGAGAGCCGGTCGGGATACTCGTCGCTTCTTGTCGACGAGCCCGATGCGCTCGAGGAGGGCGATCGCGCCTGCCTCCGCGTAGCTCTTCGGCTGTCCGAGGACGCGCATCGGGGCGAGCGTGATGTTCTTGAGCACGGTCATGTGCGGGAAGAGGTTGAAGCTCTGGAAGACGATGCCGACCTCGCGGCGCACCTCGTCGACGTCGACGCCGATGTCGGTGATGCGGTCACCGTTGATCGTGATCGACCCGCCGTCGACGCTTCTCGAGGAGGTTGATGCAGCGGAGCAGCGTGGACTTGCCCGAGCCGGACGCCCCGATGAGGCACACGACCTCGTGCTCGTTCACCGTCATGTCGATGCCGCGCAGCACCCAGTTGTCGCCGAACCGCTTCTCGAGCTTCTCGATCTCGAGGTATGCGGTCATCCGTTCGCCCGCATCTTCTGCTGGTCTCGCCGGACGAGGTGGTCGGTGACGACGGCGAGGGGGATGGTGATGACGATGTACGCGATCGCCACGCCCGTGACCGCGGACAGGTTGAACCGGTTCGACGCGACGATGCGGGCTCGGTTGAACGCGTCGAGCACGCCGACGAACCCGACGAGCGCGGTGTCCTTCTGGAGCCCGATGAAGTCGTTGAGCAGCGGAGGGATGATGCGTCGCACGGCCTGCGGCACGACGACGAAGCGCATGGTCTCGGTGTACGAGAGACCGAGCGAGCGGGCGCCCGCGGTCTGGCTCCAGTGGATGCTCTCGATGCCGGCGCGGTACACCTCAGCGACGTACGCGCCGTAGACGAGCACGAGGGCGAGCACGGCCAGCCAGAACACGGGTAGCGGTCTTCACGACACGGCAGGCCGGTCAGGGGCAGCCCGAACACGACCATGTAGATGACGATCACGGCGGGAAGCGCGCGGAAGAGGTCGATGTACGCGACCGCGAGGAAGCGAAGTGGCGTCGCCGCACGACCGGGCAGCCCGCGCAGGATCGCGATGAACAGCGCCCAGATCAGCACGAGCACCTCGGAGACCATGAAGAGCTTGATGTTGAGCCAGAAGCCCTTGCGGATCCCCGGATAGCTGTCGTGGATGACATCCCAGTTGAAGAAGACGCTGTCGGAGCGCGCCGCCGTTCAGGAAGATGCTGAGCACCCCGAAGAGGCAGGAACCAGACCGTCAGCCCGATGCCGATCGTCATCCAGAACCACTGGCGGGCGAGGTCGCCTTGGACCCTCGCCTCACGGGTGCTCTTCTCGCGGACGTGTCGCCGGGCTTTGACCCCGTGCACGATGCCGGGGATCGCGGTGGGGAAGAAGAGCACCGCCGACAGCACGCAGGGCAGCAGGTAGGTGCGGACGTGCGGCGCGGCCGCGGCGGCGGCGCCGTGCTGGTCCCTTCGGTCACCTTGGCGGGAACGCTGGTCAGGGTCGCGCTCCTCAGCCCGTCAGCGCGCGGCTACGGGGTGATGTAGGGGATCTTGGACGGGTCGCCCTTGAACACCGGGACGAGCCACTTCTCCTGCAGCTTCTGCAGCGTTCCGTCCGATGCGTAGCCGGAGATGATCTTGTCGAGGGTGGCGCTGTTGGCCGACCCCTTCTGGTAGATCGCGCCGTACTCCTCACCGGTACTTGAACTGCGCGACCACCTCTTGCGCGCCGTTGCTCTGCGCCGCCTGTCCGAGGACGATCGACGTGTCGAGCAGCACGGCGTCGATCTGCTTGGCCTGCAGCGCGGTGAACATCGAGGGCGTGTCCTGGAACACCGCCGGCTCGCTCGTCGGCTTGATGGTGTCGGCCAGGTAGGTCTGACCCGTCGTGCTCGCCTGCACGCCCCACTTCGCCTTCTTGGCCTCGTCGATGTTCGAGATCGTCGTGCCCTTGTTGACGAGCACGCCCTGGTCAGAGCTGAAGTACGGCGTCGAGAAGTCGACGACCTTGGCCCGCTCGTCGGTGATCGTGACCTGCGAGAGCGCGAGGTCGAAGCCGCCGGTCTGCCCGGCGACCAGCGCGTCGAACGAGACGTTGACGACCTTGACCTTGTCGAGGCCGAGGCTCGTGGCGATGTCGGCCGCCATGCAGTACTCGAAGCCCCCGTTGATGCTGTCGGGGTCGTTGCCGTTCCAGAACCCGGGTGCCGGAAGGTTCGTCGCCACGGTGAGCTCACCGTCGCTCGTCAGCTTCACGTCACCGAGGGAGCCCTTCGCGACTGTGACGTCGCAGTCGCCGAAGTTGCCGCTGCTGCCACCGCCGGTACCGCTGCTGCTACTACCACTGTCGTCGCCGCATGCTGCGGCCGCGAACACGAGGACGAAGGCCAGCAGGCCTGCTGCGAGCTTGCGCACTTGAGAGCTCCCCTGAGGGTCGAATGAACCGCAGGGAGCATAGACGTGAACTCGCGTCACCTCCGCGGCGCGGTCGACGGCTACGGCTCGAGCACCACGATGTGCAACGCGGTGGGGCCGTGCACGCCGAGCGTGATGATCTGCTCGATGTCACCGGAGCGGCTCGGGCCCGTGATGAGCACGAGGTTGCTCGGGAGCCGTCCGGGTACGCCGAGCGTGCGCAGCACCGCGCTCGTCGAGGGCACGAGCCGCGAGGCGGGGAGCACGCAGAGATGGACGGGAGGCAAGAGGCTCGCCGTGCGGCCGCCGGCGACCGCGGACTCCTGCACGATCGTGCCGGTCGTCGCCAGCCCGTAGGTCGCGCTGGTCACGCCGAGATCGGCTCGGGCCGCGGCCTCGATCGACAGCGGCTCGACCTCGACCGCGAGCGCCCGGAGCTCGTCTGCGACTGCCGCCGCCTCGGGCTCGATCGACACCACGGCGCGGCGCACCGAATAGCGCTCGACGAGCTCGGCGACGAGCTCGGGCGGCACCCGGTCACCCTGCACGCGGTGCACCTCCGCGCTCACCGCCTTCGCCGCCCGTTCGAAGGAGCCGGGCAGATCGTCGGGGTCGAGGAGACGCGACCGCACCTCGGGCACGGTCGATGGCATCGGCGGCATCGGATGTGCCGGGTTCGGAGGGACCGGCGTGGCGAGCCGGCGTTTGACCCGCGAGGAAGACCCGCTGGTCCATCAGATCGCTCCCGCGCGCCAGCGCTCGTGGAACGTGCGCTTCGCGGGCATCGGCGCCTCACGCCCAGACGTCCACCGCGAGAGGCCGGGCGTGCGGTCGGCGAACCGTCCGAGGCCACGGCCCGTGCTGGCCACCTTCATCGAGGCTCGGAACGACTTCGGATGCGACCAGGCAACCGCCCACGCCCTCCACGCTGCGCGCTCCGAGCGGGTCGCGTTCGCAGACCGCCGTCGCCGGAGTGCGAGCAACAGGTCTTGCAGCGGGATGCTCACCGGGCACGCGTCCATGCACGCACCGCACAGCGTCGACGCGTTCGAGAGCTCCGCGGCCTCCTCGTGCTGGCTCGCGAGGAGAGGGGTGAGCACGGCGCCGACCGGTCCGCTGTACACCCATCCGTAGGCGTGTCCGCCGATCTGGCGGTACACGGGGCAGACGTTCAGGCAGGCGCCGCATCGGATGCACGACAGGATCTCTTGCAGCTCGGTGCCGACGATGTCGCTGCGACCGTTGTCGAGGATCACGACGTGCATCTCGTCGGGGCCGTCGGCCTCACCCTCACGGCGCGGACCCGTGATGATGTTCGTGTACGACGACAGGTGCTGCCCCGACGCGGAGCGGGCGAGCAGGTTGATGAAGAGATCGAGCTGCTGCCAGTCCGCGACGAGCCGCTCCATGCCCATCACCGCGATGTGCACGCGCGGCACCGACGTGCAGAGCCGCCCGTTTCCTTCGTTTGTCACGAGCACGACCGACCCGGTCTCGGCCACGCCGAAGTTGCAGCCCGAGATGCCGAGATCGGCGCGCAAGAACTCGGCGCGGAGCTGCTCGCGAGCGAACGCGGCCAACGGCGCGGGCGCGGCTTCGAGCAGGCGGTCGTCGTCGACCTCGGCCTGCAGGATCTCGGCCACCTGGTAGCGATCGAGGTGGACAGCCGGGGCGATGATGTGGCTCGGCTTGTGGTGCGCGAGCTGGATGATCCACTCGCCGAGGTCGGTCTCGACGACGTGGCACCCCAACGCCTCGAGGGCCTCGTTGAGCTCGGTCTCCTCGGTCGCCATCGACTTCGACTTCACGACGGTTCGCGCACCGATGCGCTCCGCGACCGACGCGATGTACTGGTTGGCCTCGGCGCCGTCACTGGCCCAGAACACATGGCCGCCACGCGCGGTGAGGTTGTCGGCGAACTGCTCGAGGAGCTCTGGCAGGTGCGAGATCACGTCGGCCTTGATCGCTCGCGCCGCGCCGCGCAGCCCGTCGGCGTCTTCCAGCGTGTCGAGGGCAGCGGTGCGGTGGTCGCCGAAGCGAGCGGTCGCCCGGGCGAGTGCCCCGCGCAGACGGACGTTCGTCGTCGCTTCGGCGGTGCGCTCGCGAAGCGTCGTGCCGAAGAGCGTGTGGCCGGCCCCGTGGTCCGTCCCCCCGTGGTCCGTCATGGCCTTTTGCCCTCGAGCGCAGCCGCGAGCACCTGTGCGATGTGGCGGGTCTGGATGGGGCTGCCCTCGTGCGCGGCGCGTCCGCGCAGGTGCATCAGGCACGAGCTGTCGGCGCTGACGACCACATCGGGCTGCACATCGGCGAGCGACGCCAGCTTGTCGTCCGCCATCGTCACCGAGACCTCGGGCAGCTTCATGCTGAAGAGCCCGCCGAAGCCGCAGCACCGCTCGTCTGCCTTCCAGTCCACCCGGGTGCACCCCTCGACCTCGTCGAGCAGATCGAGCGGCTGATCGTGGCCGTGCAGCTCGCGGAGGAGATGGCACGAGTGGTGGTACGCGACGCGGCACTCCTCGGGGAGCTTCATCGCGGGCAGCTCGCAGTCGGCGAGCAGCTCGGTGAGCTCCTTCGTGCGAGCACCGACCGCACGTGCTCGATCGGCGGCCGCGTGGTCACCCACGACCTCGAACAGCTCGGGCCAGAAGACGCGGATCATCGTGGCGCACGAGCCCGCGGGCACCGCGATGACGTCGTCGCCCGTGGCATCGAGCGCGTCGAGCGTCGCGGCGCGCGACCTTCGCCGCCTCGTCCGCGAAGCCTGCATTCCACGCGGGCTGCCCGCAGCAGGTCTGACCCTCCGGGCATTGCACCTCGCATCCGGCCGCGCGCAGCACCTTCACGACGTCAGCACCGGTGTCGGGCTCGAACAGGTCGATGAGGCAAGTGACGAGCAGCGACACGCGCACGAGCCGACGCTATCCCGCTACGCAGGATCGGGCGGCAGGCCGACGACTCCCGCTTCGCGCTCGACACCGAACGTGTTGAGCGCGTACGAGACGAGTGTGTACTGACCGACCGCGAACACCGCGTCCATCAGCTGCTGGGTGCTGTATCGCTCGGCGAGCACCGCCCACGTCGCGTCGCTGACGTTCGCCTGCTCGTGGAGCTCGTCGGCGAAGCGCAGCAGGGCGGCGTCGAACGGGTCCCAACCGGGGGCGTCGGGCCCGGCCGGGATGCGATCGATCTCCTCTTGGCTGATCCTGCTGCGGAGCGCGATCGCGACGTGCTGGCCCCACTCATAAGGCGCACGGCAATTCCATCCTGCGCGCAAGATGAGGAGCTCGCGATCGCGCGGGCTCAGCGTGCTCTTCGACAGCACGTGGTTCGCGAACACCACCCACCGCTTCATGAGCTTCGGATGGTTCGCGAGCGTGGCGAAGATGTTGAGCGGCGCGCCATCGGGGGCGGACATGCCGCCGGCGGCGAGTGGCCGCACCTCTTCGTCCCATTGGTCGAGCGGCAGCGGTGCGATGCGAGGCATGCGCCATGATGCCCCGATGCCTGCGAAGCGTGCCCAAACACCCGCGAGGGATGGCACGCCCTGTCCGTTCTGCGCCATCGTCGCGGGCACAGAGCCCGCGCTTGTCGTGCTCGACGACGACGTCGCCGCTCGGCTTCCTCGACCAGCGCCCCGTGTTCCCGGGGCATGTCCTCGTCGTGCCGCGCGTCCACGTCGAGACGTTCCTCGACCTTCCGCCCGATGATGTGGGGCCGCTCGATGCAGCGCGTCCAGCGCGTCGCCGCTGCCGTCGAGCGAGGGCTCGGGGCGGACGGTTCGTTCGTCGCCATGAACAACCGGGTGAGCCAGAGCGTGCCGCACCTGCACGTGCACGTCGTGCCTCGCCATCGCGGCGACGGGCTGCGCGGGTTCTTCTGGCCGCGGCGGAAGTATCAGCCCGGTGAAGCGGAGGAAGTCGCCGAGAAGCTGCGGACGCGATGTGACGGCGTCGGGCGGCGCATGCGCCGCCGGGTGTCGAAGCACCGATTGTCGAGCGAAGCGAGCAGGAGCCGGCGGAAGCGCAGCGGACGACGGCGACGAGATCACAGACCAAACTCGGCGCGGCATGCGTCGAGGCCCTCGATGCAGATGTCGTCGCGGCGCCGGGCTTCCCACGTCGACCGAGGCAGGCGGAGGTGCACCAGCCGGTCGCCCCGTCCCTGCCGCACGCCGATGTGCTCGCCGTTCGGCTCGTAGCCCATCGCCGCGCTCACGCCGAGGCTCGGCTTGTTGTCCTCCCACGCGCCGCTCTGGGCGACCTCGGCACCGAGTCCCTCGAACGCGAAGTGCAGCACCGCGGACCGCATCTCCTTGCCGATGCCCTGACCTTGGAAGCGCAGGCCGAGCCACGAACCCGTCTCGACGGTCTTCGTCAACGCGAAGTCGTTGGCGGAGATGCCTTGCGTGCCCGCGACCTCACCGGCGACCACGGTGACGAGTGACAGATGCCACGCCTCGGGCTTCCAGTCGCCGCGGATCCGCCAGTTGAACTGGAGCGTGGATCGGGCCGCGGCCTCGGGACCGCCCGCGGTCCACGGGATCGCGAAGGGCATGTAGTCCGGATCGTGCACCCCAGCAGCGGCAAGGCTCGCCAGCGCGAACAGATCTTCGTCGGTCGGCGGGCGCAGCTCGACACGGGGCGTGGTGATGCGCAGGTCGAAGAGCGGCCAGTAGGGGGAGCCCACCGTCACAGTGTCCGATTCGGCGTGGCCGTTCTCAAACGATTTGCCTGAACCGTTCCGGTCGCTCGTCCGTAGCCTCGTTGTGATGGCTCGGACCCCACTCGTGCTCGCCGATGAGGCTGCGGTCGCGTCGGCCTATCGCGGCGCATGGGCCCGAGCTCTACCGGGCCGCGGTGCGGTCGCTGGGTGATGCGCCGCTCGCCGAAGAAGCGGTGCAAGAGGTGTTCGTGCGGGCGTGGCGCGCGGCCGATCGCTACGACCCGCTGCTCGCCTCGCTGCGGACGTGGCTGTTCGCGATCCTCCGCAACGTCGTCGTCGACCTGGCGAGAGCGCGGTCGGTGCGTCCGTCGCTGGCGCCCGAGCAGACGGTCGAGCGGGAGACCGCCGACACCGTCGACGAGTTCGATCGCGCCCTCGCGTCGTGGCAGGTCGAAGAGGCGTTGCTGCACGTGAGCGACGAGCACCGACTGGCGCTCGTCGAGGTGCACGTGCGAGGGCGCGCGTACCACGAAGTCGCCGAAGATCTGGGGGTGCCGGTCGGCACGATCAAGAGTCGGGTGTACTACGGGCTCAAGGCCTTGCGTCTCGCGCTCGAAGAGCTGGGGTGGGTGGACGATGAGTGACGCGTGCCGCGAATGGAGGGGAGAGCTGGCCGCGACGGCTGCCGGCCGTCCCGATCCCGACAAGCACCCCGCGCTGGTGGCCCACCTCGACGGGTGCGTGCATTGCCGTGAGGAGCTCGCCGAGCTCGAGCGGGTCGCCGCGACCCTGCGGCTCGTCGATCCCGACCGTCTGTCGAACCCGCCACATCCCCCTGCCACCCTTGCCGACGACGTGGTGACCGCGGTCGCCTCGGTGCGGCGTGAGCCGGCGCAGCGCTCGCGGTGGCGCAACGTGGCCGTCGGCGCCCTCGCGGCCGCCGCGGCGTTCTTGGTGATGTTCGGGATCGTCGCGGTCGCGACGCGGCTCGAGCGGGCCCGACGCCCAGCACGTCGCGTTCGCGCAGGCTCCGCCCGGTGTCGAGGCGTCGGCCGACCTCACCCCGACGGAGTGGGGCACGCAGGTGGCGCTCGACGTCGACGGTCTCGCTCACGACGGCGACGTCTACTGGCTCTGGCTGAGCACCGCCGACGGCCAGCGCGTCGCCGCGGGCACGTTCAGCGGCGACGGCACGGTGCACATGGCGGCAGCGCTGCCGCTCGGCAAGGCCGCCCGCATCTGGGTGACCGACGGCAACAACGCCGTCGTCCTCGACGCGCAGCTGCACTGACCCGCGCCGGCTCGAGCCGGCACAGCCCTCAGTCGGCACACCCTCGCCCGGTATCCTCGCCTGGGAGCCGGCGGACACTCCTTCCACACCACTCGGCCGGCGGGCGAGGCGAGCATGGCGCGGTTCGGCGACTACTTGTTGGTGCGACGGTTGGGCGAGGGATCGCACGGCCGCTCGTTCCTCGCCGAGCCTCCGCTGCGCCTCGGTGTGAGCGACGAGTACGTCGTGGTCAAGGTGCTGCACCGCGAGGTGAACGAGGACGACTTCTCGCGTGCCGCGCACCACCTCGCCGCCGTGGCATCGGTGATGTCGCCCTACCTCGCGCGTCCTCTCGACGTGGTGCGCGTCGATCGGTCGATGGGGATCGTCTCCGAGCATGTCGCGGGCGGCTCGCTCGACGCACCCGCGAAGCCGATCTCGAGGCGCGAGGTGATGCAGGCGGTCGCAGACGCTGCGCTCGGGGCGCACGCGCTGCACGAGGTCGGCATCGCGCACGCGAACATCACCCCCTCGAACATCTTGCTCGGCACCCGGTGCGCGAAGCTCGCCGATCCCTCGCTCCTCGCGGTGCTCGACCCCGGTCGTACGACCGCGGGCACCCGTGCCGGCGACTCGGTCGACCTGACCGATCCGTCGATCCTCCTCGGCGCGTCGCCGTCGCGTGCGTCCGATGTGTGGTCGCTCGGCGCGACGCTGCACCGGTTGCTCACCGGCCAGTCGCTCTTCGGTGTCGTGCCCGACGTCGGTGAGACCGAGGCGCTTCGGCACGTCATCGTCGCGCCGGCGCGACTCGGCGGATCGCTCTCTCCCTCCGAGGCCCGTGTCATCGCCGAGTGCGTCGCCGAAGATCCGGTCGAACGCCCCCTCACTGCCGAGGCGCTCGCGACGCGACTGCGCTCGCTGTTGCTGGCGGCCTGATCCGATGGCCGTGCCCGCCGTTCGCCTCGACGACCTGCAGCTCACCGTGGTGCCCGGTGAGGGGCTCGTCGCGCGCTTCGGCGAGGTCGCGCTGCTCGCGCTGTCGGGTGGCAGTGGCGCCGCGATCGACCAGCTGCTCGCCACCTGTCGCGCCCTTGGGCATGCACGCATCGACGAGCCCGGTGCGATCCTCGTCGACCAGCTCGACGCGCTCCTCGGCGAACGCATGCCTGCGAGCCCTTCGTTCTGCGTGCTCGCGACATCGGCCGAAGGTGTCGAGGTCGTCCTCTGCGGAGAGGTCGAGGTGACCGTCGCGCGCGGAGGCCAGGTGAGCCGCCACGCCGGGCCCGGACCCGGACACGTGGGTCGACTTGCTCGTGGACGAGGGGTTCGACTGGCTGATCGCGGTCCCGCTCGGCATGGCCGAGCCGCCGAGCGACGTGCGGCTCGACCTCCACGACGGTGTGGTCCCCGGGGGCGGGCTCCGCCTCACCCAGCGCGATCGGCTTCCCGGCGAAGTTGCGCGTCCGGCCACCGCCGAGCCCGTGGTCGACTGGCTGCCGCCCGGCGAGCCGCCGCCGGCTCCCGCGCCTGCCTCGGCGCTCGATGCCCGAGGCCGACACCGGCGCCGGGTTCGTCTCGGTGCCCCTGTGGCGTGCCCCCGCTCCCTTGACGCACGACCCGTTGCCGGTCGCAACGACCTCGCTCGACGAGCCCGTCCCCGAAGCCGGAGCGGTGCTCGTACCGACCCTGCGCTGCTCGGCGGGCCATCCGAACAACCCGGCCGCGAGCCACTGTGCCCACTGCGGCCGATCCCTCCTGGACGGCACGGCCCGCCTCGTCGAAAGGCCTCAGCCGACGCTCGGGCTCCTCCTCCTCGACGACGGATCGGCGTACACGCTCGACGCGGGCTACCTCATCGGATGCCTCCCGGACCTCGCGATCTCGCTGTCGCGCGGTGAGGTCCGCCCTCTCGTGCTCCCGGAGCGCGATGGTGTGGCTGCGACTCATGCCGAGGTCGTGCTCGACGGTTGGGCCGTCACGGTGGCTGATCGCGCACTCGATGCAGAGACGTGGCTGCGCCGTCCTGGTGATCGCGAGTGGTCTCGCCTCGTGCACGGACGACCTGAAGTGATCGTCGCGGAGTCGCAGATCCGTGTCGGCGAGCGTGTGCTGACGTTCGTTGCAGCACGCCGAATCGCAGGGGACGACCTCTTCAACTAGTTGCATCCGCAACATCTCGCGACGCTTCGCGACCGAGTGAGCGCGACATCCGAGTGCATCGAGATGACGTAGCGAGAGTGGTGATGTGCGGAAATGCTTGACCTTCGCGCTCACTTCGGTTCTGATTTGCCCTGGCGCTACGCGCTGTGACCAGGAGGTAGCGGTGGCTTCAGTCAGCAAGGCCGACACCGTCGACGCCATTGCGAAGGCGACCGACATGCGGAAGGTCGACGTCGAGACAGTGCTCGACGCGTTCTTCGACTATGTCGGCGACGCAGCGAAGCGCGGCGACAAGGTGGGATGGCCGAGCTTCGGAAACTTCAGTGCAAGCCAACGTGCGGCTCGCACTGGTCGCAACCCTCAGACCGGGGAACCGGTCCAGATCGCCGCATCGACGGCGATGAAGTTCTCGGCGAGTAAGGCACTCAAAGAGAAGCTCAACGGTTAGCTAAGAGAGGAGACCCGTGAGCCCTGCCAAGAAGGCAGCAAAGAAGGCCCCGGCCAGAAAGGCCCCGGCCAAGAAGGCTGCCAAGAAGAAGGCCCCGGCCAAGAAGGCCCCGGCCAAGAAGAAGGCCCCGGCCAAGAGGACGGCTGCCAAGAAGAAGGCGCCGGCCAAGAAGGCCGTCAAGAGAAAGGCTCCGGCCAAGCGGAAGGCGGCTGCCAAGAAGGCGCCGGCCAAGAAGAAGGCTCCGGCCAAGCGCAAGGCTCCGGCCAAGCGCAAGGCGGCGGCCAAGAAGTAGCGACCCAGCACCAACGGGTCCGATCGCACTCGAGGGGTCCGCAAGGGCCCCTCGTTGCGCGTCTCGTGCCAGGCTTCGCGCATGGCCGACTCGATGGGCGCGATCTGTGACGACCTCGCTGCCGAACACGCCGCACTCGACGCGATCGTCGCTCCGCTGAGCGACGCGGACTGGAAGCGCGACACCCCGGCGGTCGGATGGACGATCCAAGACTCGATCGGTCACCTCGCGTACTTCGACGGCACGGCGACGCTCGCGCTCGTCGACCCCGAGGCGTTCAACGCGTCGGTCGAGGGCTTGCTCGCGCACCTCGGCGAAGGCGACCCGACCTTGCGCGAGGCGTGCGCGATGCGCGGCGCCGAGCTCCTCGAACGATGGCGAGCCGGTCGCGCGACGCTGCTCGACGAGCTGCGACGCACTGATCCGAAGGCGCGAGTGCCGTGGTACGGACCTCCGATGAGCGCGGTCTCGTTCGCGACGGCGCGGCTCATGGAGACGTGGGCGCACGGCCAAGACGTCGTCGACGCGCTGGGAGCCAGCCGTGAAGCGTCCGACCGCTTGCGGCACGTCGCGCACATCGGAGTGCGCGCTCGTCCGTTCAGCTACGTGACCAACGGCCGTGAGGTGCCCGACGGCGACGTGCGCGTCGAGCTGCGCGCGTCCGAGCGGCGAGGTGTGGACCTGGAACGAGTCCGCCACCGACCGCGTGACCGGTGAGGCGCTCGACTTCTGCCTCGTGGTGACGCAGCGCCGCCATGTGGACGACACGAACCTCGTCGTCGAGGGACCGCTCGCCGCCGACTGGATCGCGATCGCGCAGGCGTTCGCGGGGCCGCCCGGCGGCGGCCGCGAGCCGGGTCAGCTCAGAGGGAGTCGATGAGCTTGAACGCCTCGGCGTAGGCGACGCCGACCCGCCGGCCGTGCTCGGCGAGCCGGTTGCGCACCCGTGATCGGAAGGCATCGAGCTCCGCGTCGAGGTGCTCGCCGCTCGCGTGCATGGTGGACTCGAACTGGCTCGCGTGGCACTCGAGCGCGGCGAGCTTGGCGTCGACCGAGGACGTCACGTCCTCCGCGTGGTCGGGCTCGTCCGCCTCCCACAGCAGCAGGGCCGACGGCCGGTGGTGGGCCACACCGTGCTCGCGGAAGAAGTGGGGATCACGCGCCGCGACGATCCCTTCGCACGCGAGCAGCCCCGCGTGTCGGTGATCCGGGTGCAGCCGGTACCTCCGCCAAGGGTCGTGGCCGAGCACCACGTCGGGACGCAGCCTGCGGATCCAGAGCGCGACCAACGACCGTTGCTCGAGCCCCGAGTCGAGCTCACCGTCTCGCCATCCGAGGAAGACGACCTCGCCGGTCGATCCGAGTGCCTTGGCCGCGGCGCGCTGCTCGTCCTGCCGGCGGGCAACGAGCGCGGCGGTGTCGGCATCGACATCCCACGTGCCCTTCGAGCCATCGGTGCACACGACGTGGTGGATGGTGCAGCCGGCGGCCGCCCACTTCGCGAGCGTGCCGCCGGCGCCGAACTCGACGTCGTCGGGATGCGCGCCGATGGCGAGCGCGCTCGAGGGCGTCGGGAGGTCGAGGCCGCGGCCGCGGGCCGCGTGCCGGCTCGGTTGTCCGGGCTCGTCGCTCATCGGAGGGCGGCCACGGCCGGGTGGTCGAGGTCGGAGGGCAGGTCGACGTCCCACCCGAGGCTCGGCTCGCGCACGACCCGCAGCGGGAGGCCGAGCCGACGCGCCTCGGCGCCGTGCCGGCGGAACGAACCCGGTCCGTAGCTGAACTCGAATCCTGCTCGGGTCGGCACGCACGCCACGTTGGTGCCGTCGTCACGGCGGTCGGGGACCAGCGTCACCCCGTCGTGCCGGGCTGGCCACGCGAGGTCGGTGGCCATGGGAAGGTCGGCGTGGGCGACGACGACGCGTTCGACGTCGAGTGCGGCGAGCGCGACGACGCCGTCCTCGACCGCTCGGTTGAGCCCGCGCCCCGGTCGCCAGAGGACCTCTGCGCCGAGGCTGCGTGCCCATGCTGCGACCTCGTCGTCGTCGCAGACCACGAACACCGGCAGTGGGCGCGCCGCGGCGACGACACCATCGGCCATTCGGCGAGCGAGCGCGGACCGCTCATCGGCATCGAGCGCGGAAGCCAGGCGCACCTTCGCGTGGCGGAAGCCCTTCACGGGCACGAGCACGGCGGCGCGCACCGCGGCGAGTCTATGGTCCCCCGGATGCCGAACCGCAGGGTCGTCGGCGTGCTGGGACGACCCGGGCGGGTCGAAGTCGACGAGCACGGTGCGGTGTGGTCGACCGACGGGGCGTGGCGGCTCGAGTGGATGGTGGCGGACGTGACGGGATCGTGGCGCGATCCGTCGCTCGACACGTCGGTGCGTCACCAGGCGATCGACGGGACGCCGGTGTTCGAGACGGCGATGCGCGTCACGGGCGGCGATGTCCGCCAGCGGGTCTACGCGATCGTCGACCCGGAGGGGCTCGCGATCGTCGAAGTCGAGAACGACTCGCCCCAGCCGGTCGCGGTCGCGTTCTCGATGGAGGGACGCGGCCCTTCGGTCGTCTCCGCTCGCCCGGCGCCGGCAGTCGCGGTCCCGGACGGCGCTCCCGGCGACGCAGTCGTCTTCCCGATCCCTCACCAGGCCGTGGTGCGGGTCGCGGTGCCCCTGCTCGAGCGCGCGGCAGCGTGGCCAGCGCGCGTGCCGACCGCGGCGCAAGTGTCGGCCGGATGGCGTCAGCTCGCGGAGCGTGGCGAACGGCTCGAGGCGCCCGGTGGCCTGGCGCGTCGGTTCTCGCTCGCGCGAGCGCAGCTGTTGCTCTCGGAGTCGGTCGAGCCCGACGCGCTGCTGCTCGCCACGGGAGCGCGATGGCGGCTGGCGCGTCAGACCGTCGACATGCCCGTCGAGGTGATCGCCCGCGCCGCGCAACGGGTGGCCGATCGAGCGCGCTCGGCGCCGGGCCCGCTCGCGTACGGGGCGCTCGTCGAAGCGCAGCTCCTCCTCGACGCGGTCGGGGAGCACCGGGCATCGGTCGACGTCGGGCGCGTGCTCGATCGGCTGCCCGAGCAACCCTTCGATGTCGCGGTCGACGACGATCTCGAGCTCGTCGTGGCCGCACGGTCGTTCCTCGCGTCCGCTGTCGGGGCTCGCGAGCGATCAGTCGAGCTGCTCCGCGAATGGCCGGCGGAGTGGGTCGGCGCGAGCGTCGCTGCCCATCAGATCCCGACGCGCTGGGGCGAGGTCTCGTTCGCGGTCCGTTGGCACGGCGAACGCCCGGCGTTGCTCTGGGAATGCGAGGCGGCGGTGACGCTGTGTGCCCCGTCGCTCGACGCCGCGTGGCAGAGCGGAGATCAGCGTGGCGAGGCGCTGCTGTCGGGGGTCAGCGCAACCTGAGCGTGGCGATGCGCCACGGCCCGAGCTCGAACCCGCCGTCGACGGAGGCCTGCGGTTGTCCCCGCAGATCGACCAACCATCCGCTGCGGTGCCCGATGTCGACGCGCACCTCGTTCGCGGTCGGGTTGAAGACGCGCACCTCGAGCGCGCCTCCGACTCGCCGCACCGCGGAGACCTCGGCTCCCGTGACGCGCAGCATGTCGCCGACCGCGGTCCAGTCGCCGCGCCCCTGGCCGACCGCAACCTGCAACGGGAGGAACGCGTCGTCGACCAGCGCGTAAGGATCGACCTCGCCGAGGGCGACCGCGTACGACCACGAGTGGCGCCCGAGCACTTGTGAGCCCTCCATCTCGATGATCGGGCCGGCGGGCAGCGCTCGGTTCGTCATCGGGCCACGCGAGAGGAAGCCGGTCGCGCGGAGCAGCGTGAGTGCCAGCGCACGAGCGGCGCCATCGTGCAGGTCGACGAGCTCGTACTCGACGATCCCCTCATGAGCGATCGTGAGGCCGCCGGCGACG
The DNA here is from genome assembly GCA_963726495.1 of uncultured Acidimicrobiales bacterium. GTDB lineage: Bacteria > Actinomycetota > Acidimicrobiia > Acidimicrobiales > DATKAS01 > DATKAS01. The sequence continues at coordinate 130,430 of CAVSCP010000005.1, read as the reverse complement.
ACGAAGCGACGCGATGGGAACGTGGGCAGGCCGACCTCGGTCGGGCCTCCCTCGACGGTGAGCCCGCGCGTCACGACTGCGAACGCGCACTCGGCCTTCGACGTCGTGGTCGGCGAGGGCAGTGGGAACCACGCCCGCAGACGGTGGTCGCGACACTGGTTGTCGAGCTCGACGGTGACCCGAGCGAACCTCTCGCCCGCGCGCAGCTCGATCAGCGTCGCGACGGTGACGTCGCGGCCGCGGATGCGCTCGGCGTCTTCGATGCACTCGGGCCAGTGGTAGCGCGCGGTCATCAGAAGGGCGCCCCGCAACGGGCCGGGCTCGACGAGCATGACGGTGCACGAGTCGGGCCAGTCGACGACCGAGTCGAACAGCGGCGGCGAGTAGTTGTAGGTGTCGCCCTCGTCGCCGTCGTCGACGAGCCGACCGAGGTTCGTCGCCTGCTGGCCGTCGGCCGTCCTCATCGAGAACGTCGCCGTCGACGTGTCGACCTCGATGGTGACGAGCCCGTTCGACAGGCTCGGCGTCGACAGCACGCCGTCGCTCACCACCACTTCGGACACGTCGAGCGGCTCGTTGCGGATCGGGCACCATCCGTAGCCGGGCACGTCGACGGCGCGCGCGAGGAGCACAGTGCGGGCGGGCTCGTGCAGGTAGTACCGGAAGGTCGCGTCGGGGGTCGCCTCGGCGAGCTCGAGCGATGTGCGCCTTCACCGGCTGGGTCACGAGCCGCGGCGCGCCGGGGGCCGCGTACGCCGCGGACGTCCACCGACTCGTCGTCATGGCGCTCGACGTCCACGTGGTACAGCCCTGTGGTCCACTCGATCACGTCGCGAAGCACCGCCGCCGCGTTCGCGGCAGGCATCTCCCAGAGCATCCGCGCCCCGCCGAGCTGCCGGAGCACCTGCCCGTGGGCATCGGCCGCGATGTCGGCATCGACGGTGATCGTCACGAGCCCACTTCGCACGCGGGCCGATGGGTTGATCGCGACGGGCCCGGCGTAAGCCAGGTTGTTGCCGAGCGTGCGCACAGCGCGTTGCGTGAGGCCTTCGGCGATCTGACGCGCCTGCGCGAACCGATGCAGCACCGCGTCGCACACCTCGTCGACCGAGCACGCGCAGATCGAGTCGTGCGCCGCGTTGCGGATCACCTCGAGCCACGCTTCGTCGAGGAGCTGTTCGGGCCATGCGTCGGGGGGGAGCAGCAGCGCGCTCAGCGGCTCGGCGAGGCGCTCGAGCGACCGCTCGGTGGCCGCAGCGACACGCCGCACGTCGGCACGGTTCGAAGCGACTCCCATGAGGAGGTTGGCGCGCGCTCCCGATCGCAGCTCGCCCTGCCACCTGGGCAGTGCGACGCGTGATGCAGACGCGAGGTAGCTCGCCAACGAGGTGACCTCGATGTCGAGCTCGTCCTGCAGCGCGTTCGCTTCGGCGACCACGGGACCGAGGAACCCCTGAGGTGCGAGGTGGTCGGAGCCGTTCATGATGAGGATCGGATCGTCCTGCACGATGAGCGACTGCTGCGCCTCGATCCATCCGTTCAGTCGCTCGATCAAGCCCTTCGCGTCGTCGGGCAGCACGGCGCCGTTGCCATACCCGGTCGGGCAAGTACTCGGCGCGCACGCTGCTGCCGTCGGGGCTCGACCACCAGAACGCCGTGCGCTGGACGTCGCTCGGCACCCCGCGCCACACGACTGCGTCGGCGAAGCCGAACTGACGGAGGATCTGTGGCATCTGGGCGATGTGGCCGAACATGTCGGGCAGGTAGCCCACCGACATCGCGCCCCCGAAGCGTGCGGCGCGGTCGAGGCCGAGCTGCAGATCGCGGACGATCGTCTCGCCCGAGACGAGGAACTCGTCCATGAGGACGTACCAGGGGCCCATCGCGATCGCGGCCGCTCGCGGCGAGACGACGGAGCCGCTCCTCGGCCTCGGGTCGGATGGCGAGGTAGTCGTCCACCACCGCCATCTGGCCGTCGAGCAGGAAGTGTGCGTACGACGGGTCGGCCTCGAGCCTGGGGAGCAGCTCGTCGAGCAGCTCGACCAGCCGCAGCCGGAAGGTCTGGAAGGGGGAGTACCACTCACGGTCCCAGTGCGTGTGAGGGACCACTGCCACTCGCCTCGCCATCTCGCCAACTTAACGCCGGATGGACTGCATCCGTCACGGGGCGCGACGCCCTAGGTTGCAGACGTGCGCGTCGCGTTCGGCACTGACGAGCAGACCCCGCTGACTGACGCGATCATTGCCCTGCTCGCTGACCGTGGCCACGACGTCGAGGTCGTCGCGCTGGGCGATCCGTGGCCCGACGCGGGTCGGCTGGTCGGCGAGGCGGTCGGCTCTGGTCGTTGCGAGCGTGGTGTCGTGTGCTGCTGGACGGGAACGGGCGTGAGCATCGCGGCCAACAAGGTCCTGGGCGTTCGAGCGGCGCTCTGCACCGATGCCGTGACCGCGCAGGGCGCGCGACGCTGGAACGACGCCAACGTGCTCGCCCTGGGCCTGCGGCTGACCTCCCCGGTCGTCGCGACCGAGATCGTCGATGCCTTCCTGACCACCGCCGTCGAGCCATCCGAGCTCTCCAACATCGAGAGGGTGCAGTGACAGATCTCGACGCCGGGGCCGACATCCGGCTCACCGAGTGGACGTCATGCGGAGGATGCGCCGCGAAGTGGGGCGCCGCGCCGCTCTCGGCGTTGGTCCGCGAGCTCGTGTCGAAGGCCGATCCCGCGCTCCTCGTCGGCCTGGCGCCGTTCGACGACGCGGCCGTCTACAAGGTCAGCGACGACCTCGCGGTCGTGTCGACGACCGACTTCTTCCCGCCGCTCGTCGACGATCCGTCCGACTTCGGTGCGATCGCCGCCGCGAACGCGTGCAGTGACGTCTTCGCCATGGGCGGGCGCGTCGTGATGGCGCTGAACATCTCGGCGTTTCCCGAGCGGATGCCGGTCGAGGCCATCGGAGCGATCCTGTCGGCGGCGGCTGAGGTGGTGCGCGAGGCCGGCGGCGTCGTCGCCGGTGGCCACACGATCCGTTCGGAGGAGCCGATCTTCGGCCTTGCGGTGCAGGGCCTCGTGCATCCCGACCACATCTTCACCAAAGCCGGCGCGCTGCCGGGCGATGTGCTCGTGCTGTCGAAGCCCCTCGGCACCGGCATCGTGCTCGCGGGCGGCACGAACGACCAGAAGGCGGCGGCCATCACCCGCATGAAGGTGCTGAACCGGGCGGCGGCCGAGGCGCTCGTCTCGATGAATGCGGTGATGGGCGACGCGGTGCATGCAGTCACCGACGTGACCGGGTTCGGTCTCATGGGTCACGGCTGGGAGATGGCCGAGCGATCGGGCACCCGTCTCGCGTTCGACGCGTCGCGGCTTCCGTTCTACGACGGCGCGCTCGAGGCGGCGGCCGCGGGCACGCGGACCGGTGGTGATGCCCGCAACCGCGAGCATCTCGCGGGCCGAGTCGAATCGAGCGTGAGCGCGGCGGTCGAGGCGCTGTGCTTCGATCCCCAGACCTCAGGTGGCTTGCTCGCCGCGATCGCTCCAGAGGCAGTCGGCGACGCCGAGCGCGCAGGGTTCACGCCCATCGGTGAGGTGCTCGCCGGTCCTGCCGGAGTGACGCTGCGCCCGTGATGCGCACGCGCCCTCCGTCGCTCGGCATGGAGCATCAGCTCTGGGATGAGGGCCACGAGGTCGTCGTCGGTGTCGACGAGGTCGGCCGCGGTGCCTGGGCGGGGCCGCTCTCGGTCGGCGCGGCGGTGCTGCCTCGAGACCGGCGCGTCTACAAGGTGCGCGACTCGAAGGCGCTCACCGAGGCCGAGCGCGAGAAGCTCTTCTCTCGCATCGCGGCGTGGTGCCTCACGTGGGCGGTGGGTCATGCATCGCAAGCAGAGTGCGACGAGATCGGCATGGCCGACGCGCAACGACTGGCGGCCCAGCGCGCGATCGAGGGCCTCGGCGTCGTGCCGGACGCGATCGTCGTCGACGGCAAGTGGGACTTCGTGTCGCGCGCGGCGCCGACGGCGAAGGTGCACCGCATCGTGAAGGCAGATGCGACGTGCCTCTCGGTGTCGACCGCGTCGGTGCTCGCGAAGGTGACGCGTGATCGGATGATGCGTGCCGAGGCCCCGACACTTCCCGGGCTACGACTTCGACGCGAACAAGGGCTACCCGTGCCCGAGGCACAAGGCAGCCCTTGCAGCATGGGGGCCGACGTCGATCCATCGGCGCACCTGGGTCTTCATGGATCACCTGCCCTGGCCGGGGATGCGAGTCCTCCGGCCCGAGCAGGCACAGCTGTTCGAAGCCTGATTACTGGGCGTCCGGCTTCTGCAGCACGATCTCGGTCTCGATCTCGAACCGGATCTTCTTCGAGACGAGCACGCCGCCCGACTCGAGTGCCATGTTCCAGACGAGGCCCCAGTCTTCGCGATCGACCTCGCCGCTGGCCGAGAAGACGGCCCTGTCGCCGCCCCACGGATCGGTGACGACGCCAGTGAGCTCGACGTCGAGGGTGATCGGCTTGGATACGCCGCGCACCGTGAGGTCACCGGTGACGGTGCCCTCGTGTCCCTTCCACTCGACGGACGTGCTCTTGAACGAGATGACCGGGTACTTGTCGACGTCGAAGAAGTCCTCGCCCTTCAGGTGGGCATCACGATCGGGCGTGCCAGTCGTGATCGACGTCGCGTCGAGCGTGATCTCGACCGACGAGGCGTTGGGGTCGTCGGCGACGGTCACCGCGCCGGAGACGCCGGTGAAGCGTCCACGGACCTTGGTGAAGACGAGGTGGCGGCCGATGAACTCGACCGTGGTGTGGGTCGGATCGATGGCCCAGACGCCGGCGGCCGGAGCCTGGATGTCGTCGATGGTGCGAGTAGCGGTCATTGCGGTGCCCTCCCGGCGGGATGAGGAGCGGATACGGGCCGTATAATGCGTGCGCACGCACATATATTCCCGTTGAGTACGGTGCCGCCGTGAAAAAGGAAGATCCGGGCGTCGAGGCCTTCGGTGCGTTCCTCCGCGCCCACGCAGTCGTGATCCGCCGACTCGAAGACGACCTCGAAGGGGAAGCCGGCGTGCCGCTCGGCTGGTACGACGTCCTGCTGACACTCGAGCGGGCTCCGGGCCGGCGGCTGCGGATGCAGGAGCTGGGCGATGCGGTGGTCTTGTCGCGCAGTCGCGTGAGCCGGATCGTCGACGACCTCGAGCGCCAGGGCTTCGTCAGCCGCGAGCCGTGCGAGGCGGACCGCCGCGTGGTCTACGCGTCGATCACTCGTCCGGGTCGCGTTGCGCTGCGCCACGCGATCCCGTCGCACCTTCGGGCCATCGACGCGTACTTCTCGTCGCTGCTCACTGAGGACGAGCTGGTGACCATCCGTCGAGCGCTCGCGCGAGTGGCGGAGCAAACGACACGGCCCACTCACCGGTGAGCTCGGCGCGCGCTGCCGCTACTTCCGCTGGACCAGCTCGGTCTCGATCTCGATGTCGATCCTCTTCGACACGAGCACCCCGCCGGTGTCGAGCGGCATGTTCCACACGAGCCCCCACGCCTCGCGATCGACCTCGCCACTTGCAGAGAACGCCGCCCGCAGGCCGCCCCACGGATCGCTCACGATGCCGTTGAACGCCATGTCGAGCATGAGGGGCTTCGTGACGTCGCGGACGGTGAGGTCGCCGGTCATGCGACCACGGACCCCGCTCCACTCGATCGATGTGCTCTTGAACGTGATCGTCGGGTACTTCTCGACGTCGAAGAAGTCGGCGGACTTGAGGTGTGCGTCTCGGTCGGCGATCCCCGTGCTCACGGTGGAGACATCGACGGTGACTTCGACCGACGACTGGTTCGGATCTTCAGCGACGGTCACCGAGCCGGAGAACCCGGTGAAGCGGCCGCGGACCTTCGTGAAGACGAGGTGGCGGCCGATGAACTCGACGGAGGTGTGGGCAGCGTCTACGTCCCAGACGCCAGGGCTCGGGGCTTGGATGCCGATGACACGCGTTGCGTCGCTCATTGAGTCCTCCCCAGGGGACGAGAGACGAGGTGTTGTGCGGAGAACCTTCGCGCTCCCGGTCGCATCTCGCTGTGCGGGGGCGCTATGCGAACGACACGGGCGCGCTGAACGCCGCCCGCCGCGCCGCGCGCCGGAGCGTCAGCAGCACCGCCGGGCCGAGCACGACGATCGCCACCGCGTTCGTGATCGCGCGGCCCATGTCCCATCCCCACATGGACGTCGCGAACGTGAACCAGATGAATCGGTGGAGGTTCTCGAGCACCGGCGCACCTGCGACATAGGAGAGCTGGCTGTCGGTGCCGGTCGTGAACGGCCAGAACCACAGGTTCATGAGCATCCCGTACGCGAACGCCGACAGCGCTCCGTACACGGCGAGCAGCGCGATCTCGCGTCGACCCCGGGCGGGAGGCAGCAAGCCGGCGCCGAGGCCCACCCACGACGCCGCGAGCATCTGGAACGGCAGCCACGGCCCGACGCCGCCGGTGAGGATCGCCGACGCGAACAGCGTGGTCGATCCGAGGACGAAGCCGAAGCCCGGTCCGTAGACGCGGCCTCCGAGGACGAGCAGGAAGAAGACGGTCTCGAGACCCGCCGTGCCGGCGCCCATCGGTCTGAGCGCGGCGCCGATCGCGGAGAGCACGCCGAGCATGGCGATCGCCTTGGTGTCCATGCGGCCACCCGTGATCTCGGAGAGCAGCACCGCGATGAGGCAGGGCAACAGAGCGGCGAACACGAACGGCGCGTCGTGGCCGTGGGCGAGGCCGCTGGGCGGCGTCACGATGAACGGCCACGCGAACATCATGAGCCCTGCGATCGAGACCAGCACGAGCGTGCTGGCCGAGCGTGCGCCGATCCGTAGCACGGACGTCTTCATGCGAGCGCCTCGACGATCTCGTCGACCGTCAGCCACCGTTCGGGCTGCAGGATCTTCGCGACCTGGGGTGCGAACGCGGGTGATGCGCACACGATGTCCGCGGTCGGGCCGTCGGCGACGACCTCGCCGTCGGCGAGCACGACGACTCGGTCGGCCGCGTGGGCGACGAGCTCGACGTCGTGCGTCGCGATCACGATCGCACGTCCGTCGCGCGCGAGCTCTTCGACGATCTCGGTGAACCGTGCCTTGGCGGTCGGGTCGAGCCCGCGGGTGGGCTCGTCGAGCAGCAGCACGCCCGGCGCGCCGGTGAGCTGCAGCGCGACGACCAGTGCCAGGCGTTGACCCTCGGAGAGGTCGCGGGGGTGCGTGTCGGGCGCGATGTCCACCGCGAGCCGGTCGAGGATCGCGGCGCACGTGCCCGACGGCGCCCCCGTGTCACTGTCGGCTTGCGCGCATTCGGCCGCGACGGTCGGGAGGTAGAGCAGGTCTCCGGGAGATTGAGGCACGAGGCCGACGCGGCTCTCGGTGACGACCCGGCCCATGAGACGAGGGCCCGAGCCCTGGACGGCCCAGAGAAGCGACGACTTGCCCGAACCGTTGCGGCCCATCAGCGCGACGACCTCGCCGGGGTAGAGGTCGAGATCGACTTCGCGGACCGCCACGGTCGGGCCGTAGACGACCGTGACGCCGCGGGCGGTCAAGGCCGCCTCGCTTCTGCGGTTCAAGATGCGACCTCTCGCCGGTGCGGGTCGCGCCGCGAGAGCGTCGCGGAGCGCACCCGCTTGCCTTCGCGCATCCCGCACCGACAGCGGGACCGGCGCCCAACCCTGCGAGTGCGCCAGCTGCACCACCGGTGGAGCGAGCGGGGTCTGGGTGAGGACCTCGGTGGGCTCGCCATCGAGGGTCGTGCCGTCGCCGCGCAGGAGCACGACGCGATCGCAGTGATGGACCACACGCTCGAGGCGGTGCTCCGCGACGACGACGGTCACGCCGAGGTCGTGGACGAGGCGTGTCATCGCCGAGAGGACGTCTTCGGCCGCGGTCGGGTCGAGCGCGGACGTGGGCTCGTCGAGCACGAGCACCCTCGGCTGCGCGGTGAGCACCGAGCCGATCGCGACCCGTTGCTGCTGGCCGCCCGAGAGGCTGCGCAACGCACGCGCGCGCAGATCGGCGATGCCGAGCAGGTCGAGGGTCTCCTCGACGCGCTTGCGCATCACGTCGGGAGGAAGGCCCAGCTGTTCCATCGCGTAGGCGAGCTCCTCCTCGACGGTGTCGGTGACGAAGCCGGCGAGTGGGTCCTGCCCCACGTACCCGACGGTCTCGGCCATGTCGCGGGGTTTGTGCTGCCGCGTGTCGCGCCCGTCGACCGTCACGCGACCGACGAGATGTCCGCCGGTGAAATGGGGGACGAGCCCGTTGATCGTGCCGAGCAGTGTCGACTTGCCCGATCCCGTCGGACCGATGACGAGGCAGAGCTCGCCCTCGTCGATCGTGAGGTCGACGTCGCGAAGCACCGCGCGGTCGGTTCCGGCATGCGTGAACGAGCGGATGTCGAGCCGAATCACGATCCGACCTCGACTGGTGCGCGGAGGCGGGCCACGTCGGGAGACCCCGCCACGCGTTCGCCCGCGGGATCGCGAGGAGACGCGAGTCGCGGCGGCGGCGCGATCCACGCGGGCAACGCGCCCATGAGGATCGCCATGAGCGGCAGGGCTTGCAGCGTCGGCCATTGGAGCGGCTGCAGCGACGGGTTGAGGTTGTCGGGGTCGACGTGCCCGGCGAAGAAGAGTCCGGCCGCGACCGCGATGCCTGACGCCGCGACCACCCACTCCGCACTGCGCCAGGGATCGGGGCGATACCGCGTCGTGCGCGCGGAGCGGCCTGCGACCGCGAGCCCTCCCAGCGCGGCGGCCGCACCGAGGACGAGCGTCGGTGCACCGAGCGCCGCAGCCGAGGTGGCGTCGAGCAACCCGTAGACGCCGACGCACACACCGCAGAGCCCGAGAAGCACGAGCGCGCCGCTCATGATCCTCCGTGTCGCGCTCGTCTCCGTCGTGCGACCGTGCCCCCGGGCGTCCATCGCCGCGGCCAGCAAGATCGAACGGTCGAGGGCGTCGGTCATCACGGGCACGACGACTTGGCGCAGCAGGTGTCGACGCGACGCCGGACCGCCGCTGCGCAGCGCGCGGGCGCGCCGCACCCGACGTGCGCTCTCGACGAGCTGCGGAGCGACGGTGAGCGCGACCGTGATCGCGACGCCGATCTCGTGCAACGACGTGGGCGTCGACTTCAACAGGCGCTTCGGGTTCGCGAGCACGTTCGCGGCGCCGATGCAGAGGATCAGGGTCGCGAGGCGCAGCCCGTCGTAGAACGCGGCGAGGAGCCCCTCGAGCGAGACCGGTCCTCCGATGCGGATGCCCTCGGCCGCCGACGGCAAAGGCAGCTCGGGCACATGGAACAGCACGTGCGCGCCGTACTGCCCGTCGAGCAGCGTCCGCAGCGCGACGCGGAGCGCGACCACGACGAGCGCGGCGATCACATAGCCGCGGAAGCCCGAGCTCCACGGCGCATCGCCACGCCGAGCCGACACCACGAACGCGACGACGGCGATGATCGAGCCGAGAAGCAACGGGTTCGTCGTCCGCGTGGCGGCGGTTGCCATGCCGAGCGCCCAGATCCACCACGCCACCGGGTGGAGCTCGCGGGGGAGGCGTTCGAGCCCGGTCATGGGCGTGCTCGCCGGCGCACGATCATGAGCCCGGCGGCGCCGAGGCCGACGACCACGGCGGCCGACGCAATGAACGCGGCCGGGCTTCCTCCATCACCACCATCGTCCCCCAAGTCGACGGCCGTCGTCGGCGGAGAGGTCGTGGGCGAGACAGTCGTCGTGACCCCCGTCGTGGTCGTGGCGATCCCCGTGGTCGAGACTTCGGTCGTCGAGGTCACGACCGTCGTCGTCGCAGCGGTCGTCGCGGTAGTCGCGGTAGTCGTCGCGACCGTCGTCGTCGAGTCGTCGTGGGAGGTGCCGTCGTCGCCGTCGTGGCGATGGGCGGCTGGGGCTCCGAGGCGCAGTCGCTGCGGTTGAGGGTCGGCGCCGGTGACGTCGTCGCCGCGGGCGGGGTGAACCTCGGAGGAGGGATCTTCGCGGCGACCTTGTCGAGCGAGAACGACCATCCCTCGAACGTGCCCGGCGGAGGCTGGCGGCTGCCTGCGCCGAGCGTCGCGTAGCACCACGTGCCTCCCGGCGCGGCGATCCAATACGCCCAGTACGCGGACGCGGGCGACGCGTTCACGCAGGGATCGGTGGCCGGCTTGTCGGCGATGCGGCACACGAAGCCGGGGAAGCGCTGTGCGGTGCGATAGCTGATGGCGGCTCGCGTCAGCGCGTCGAGACCGGACGACACCGGTCCCGACGCACAGACGACGTTCACGCCGCCACCGAGCTCTTGGAAGTCGACGACGACGGTGACGCCGCTCGTGCCTGTGCACGCGCCCGCCGCTTGCCTCGGCGTCGCTGTGACCGGCGCAGCCGAGACCAACGCGAACAGCGAGGCGAGCACGAGGACGAGCGGCTTGGTCACGTCATGTCGCGAGCGAAGCGGCGCGATGCCACGACGCTGAGCACGACGCCGAGCGAGATCAGGAGCACTGCGAGCGGGAGGTTCTGCGTCGCGTCGTCCCCCGTGCGAGGCAACGTCCCTTGGTCGGCGGGCACGGTCGTCGCGCCTCCGCTGCCACCGCCCTCAGATCCTGCACCCCCGGCCGCGGTGGTGGTCGCGCCCGGCACCGTCGTCGTGGTCGTGGTGGTCGTCGTGCTGGACGGACTCACCTGCAGCGCGACCGAGAGCTGCTTTCCCGATGCGAGGCCGAGCATCTCGATCGTGTGCGCGCCGGGCGGCGTGCTCGCGGGAAGGACGAACGTGAGCGATGCGAGCCCGTTCTGGTCGGCCGTGGTCGTGCCGAGCACGACGGGCTCCGAGAACAGCGTGACGCGCACCGGCTCGCTCGGGCTGAACCCGGTGCCGCCGACGGCGATCGTGTCGCCAGGCTTCGCGGTGTCGACCGAGATCGTGATTCCCGTCGATCTCGAGCCGCCGCCTCCACCGCCCGCAGTCGGAAGCACGACCTGAGGCAGAGCGAGCACACCTTGCGATGTCGCGCGACGGAAGGGGTCGCGCTCCGACGGCACGCCGTGAGCGATCGCGTCGTCGCGCTGACCGGGGTCGTAGGCGATTGCGCCCACGTCGGCCGAGGCCGCTCCTGCGTTCGCGCTCGTCAGCTGCAAGGACTGGATCCACGCCCCCGCCTTGTCCGCAGGTCGCGGTCTGACCGGCTGCGCGCAGCGCCTGGGCGATGATCCCAGTGGAGTTCGCGTTGAGGCTGGCGGTCGGGCCGGACCCGCCGAACGCGCCGCTCGCGTCTTGCTGGGCGACGAGCCAGCTCGCGGCACGGTTGATCGCACTCGACGCGCCGGGCTGCCCGATGAGCGCCTCGATCGCGAGACCGGTCGCATCGGGATCCGCCTCGTCGTCGGACCCGCACGACGGGTTCGTGTCGTAGAAGAGGCGGAAGCCGCCTGCGGGACACTGCTGGGCGAGCAGGAACGCGAGCGCTTCGGCCGGCACGCCGCCGCTCGTCCGCGCCAGGCCGAGGACGTCGAACGCCTGACCGAAGCCGTTGCTGAAGTCACCGAAGGCGCTGTGATCCGAGAAGCGGCCGGGCTGCGGGCTTCCGCTCGTCTGCATCAGTGCGCGCAGCTCATTCTCGATGTTCAGGCCGCCGAGGTTCGACGAGTCCACGCCGATCACTTTCGTCATGTACAGCAGCTTCCCCATCGGGCCTGCGTAGCGCTCGGCGCTTCCCGGCGAGCCGTCGGTGACGTAGTTCGCCGCGTTCGCGCTGATGTTCGCCGCCGTCGCCTTGGTCTCCGACGCCGTCGCGCGGCCGCCGCCCGCGAGCGCGAGCACGAAGTCGATCGTGAGGCCCCAGTCGGTGAACTGCGGCGCGCCCTTGAACCCGAGCTGATGGCCGTTCGCGGTGAGCTCGTTGCTGAGCCAGTCGAGCGCGCTGTCCGTCGGAGTTGCCGCCCGAGCGGACGAGAGCGGCAGGACGAACACGAAGAAGAGAAGGACCGCAAGCGCTGCCGAGCCACGGCGGAGGAGTGATGTCATCGGGTTGCTCGCTTTCGGTTGCGCCTGCGCAACGCGACCGAAGCCTGCGCGCCGCCCCTGCGAGCGCGAAACCCCGGGCTCTCGTTCCGCAGACCACGGCGGTGTTGTGAGCCGATGCACTCTCGAACAGGCATTCCGACTTCTCGCGGCGACCGGATCGTCACGAGCTACGGCTGCGGGTCAGTGCCGGACTTCGACCGGCTTCCCCTGTGCGAGAGAGATCTGTTGTCACTCGGCCGGAGCCGAGCAGCGGCAACCTAGCATCGGGTCGTGGCCGACGACTCCCCGCAGACCTTGGTCGGCATCTCGTTCGGCGACACGTTTCGCGCCCAGGAGTTCCTCACGGCCGCGCAACGGCTCGCGTCAAACGGGCAGATGCACCTGAAGGACGCCGTGTTCGTCATCAAGCGCGAGGACGGCACGACCATCGTCCGCGAGACCATCGACCCGCAGCCCGGGCGCACCGCGCTGTCAGGGGCGGTGTGGGCGAGCCTGTTCGGCTTGCTGCTGGGCGGCCCCGTCGGCTGGCTTGCCGGCGGCGCGATCGGCGCGGCGGGAGGCGCAGCAGCCGCGAAGCTCGTCGACCTCGGCGTGCCCGACGAGTGGGTGCAGTGGTTCCGCGACGAGGTGCAGCCGGGCACGTCGACGCTCGCACTGCTGGTCACCGACCTCGACCGCGACGCGCTCGTCACCGAGCTCGAGCGGTTCTCGGGAGCCAAGCTCGTCTACGCGAACCTCGAGCCGTACTGGCTCGACCGCATTCATGCGGCGTTGGGGGAGGTCACCCCCGCGAACGGTGGCTCAGGACTCGACGAACTCTCGTAGCAGCGCGCACGACTTCTCGGGCATCTCGCCGAACATCGAGTGGCCGCCCGCGTAGTGCTCGAACCGCACGATGCTCGGGTCGAGCAGCGACACGATCTCCTCGGAGCAGGCCGTGGGAGTGACTGGGTCGTCGTCGCCCGAGAGCACGAGCGTCGGACAGGTGATCTTGGCGAGCAGGTCGCGCTGGTCGTAGGTCGGCTGCAGCACGGTGACGAAGTGCTCGAGCACCTCGGTGTTCATCAGCGCGCGGCTCGCCATCTCGGCCATCTTCTGCATCGCGTCGGGCCGGCGGCTGTAGAGCGGAAGGCAGATCTGCGAGTAGCTGCCCAGGTTCTCGGGGGAAGGGTCGGTCCAGAACTTGCGGGCCGCTTCGACCGCAGCCGGGCCACCGAGCCGGTCGAACACCGGGAACATCCGGTTGATGTCGAGGCTCGCCGAGGTCGAGTCGAGCACGAGCTTCGAGGGATGGTCGGGGTGTCGGCCCGCGTAGCTCATCGCGACGAACCCGCCGAACGAGCTGCCCACCACGACCGGCTTCTCGATGTCGAGCGCGTCGCAGAACGACGCGACGTCGTCACCCCACTGCTCGAGCGTCCACTTCTCGCGCGGGCCGGCGTCGCTGCGGCCGTTGCCGCGGTGGTCGTAGACGACGACCTGCGCCCATTCGCTCAGCGGACCCATGGTGTCGGCCCAGCTCGTGTGGTCGAAGCCGGGGCCGCCGTGGAGCAGCACCAGCGTCGGACGATCCTGCATCGTGAGGCCGTCGGGCACGCGCTTCGCGCCCGGCGACATCGAAGTAGAGATCGACGTCGTCGACGTGGACCTTCATGCGTTCGTCTGCGTGCCGACCTTGAGGTCGCGGAACGGCGTGGTCGAGTCGATGCCCGCATCCTTCGGGAGGCCGAGCACTCGCTCGCCGACGATGTTGCGCATGACCTCGTCGCTGCCACCCGCGATCCGCATGCCGGGGATGCCCATCACGAACTGTCCCCACGCATAGGTGCCCCACTCGCCCGAGTCGGCGACCATGCGCGCTCCGAGCACGTTCGCGACGAACTCGGCGGTCTTGGTCATGTTCTGCGTGAGCGCGAGCTTCGCGATCGACATCTCGGGCCCGGGAAGCTGACCCATCTTGATCTTGTCCATCGCGCGCTGGTTCGTGTAGCTCGCGACCTTGGTGCGGATGATGAGGTCGGCGAGGGCTTGGCGGGTGATCGGGTCTTCGTCGAGGCCGTAGTGGCGCACCATCTCGATGAGCCGGGTGGTCGACGCCATGCTGCTGCCACCCGCGCCGCCCGCACCGATCGACGCGCGCTCGTTCATGAGCGTGGTGAGCGCGACCGTCCACCCTTGGTTGACGTCGCCGAGGCGGTGGTCGTCGCGTACGCGCACGTCGGTGAAGAACACCTCGTTGAACGACGCGCCCCCCGTCATCTGCCGCAGCGGACGCACTTCGACGCCCGGCGCGTGCATGTCGACGATGAACCCAGTCAAGCCCTTGTGCTTGGGCATGTCGGGATCGCTGCGCGTGATGATCTCGCCGATGTCGCTGTACTGCGCGCCCGAAGTCCAGACCTTCTGGCCGTTGATGATCCACTCGTCACCGTCGCGGTCGGCGCGGGTCTGCAGCGACGCGAGGTCGCTGCCCGCACCCGGCTCGCTGAACAGCTGACACGCGACGATGTCGCCACGCCACAGCGCCTTCAGGTACTTGTCCTTCGCCTCGTCTGAGGCGTGGGCGAGGATCGTGGGTGCGACCATGCCGAGGCCGATGCCGAAGAAGCCTTGGTTCGGCACCGCGTACTTGTTCTCGAGCGCGGACCACGCTCGGTCGAAGGGCTGGGAGAGCTCGCGGCCGCCGTAAGCCGACGGGCCGGTGATCCAGCCGAACCCCGCGTCGAACTTCTTCTGGCGCCAGGCCTGTGCCTTCGCGAGCTCCTCGAGCTCGTTCGTGCGGGCCTTCTCGTCGAACAAGGTGACCTTGTCGGAGCCCTCGCCCCAGACGAACTTCTTCTCTTCGGCCTTCAGCGAGGCGTTGCTGTCGAGGAAGGAGGTCGCTTCGGCCTCGAACTGCTCGAGCGTGATGTCGGGCATCGCAAGTTCCCCTCTACTCGCTTGCGGGTTCCCCGCTGCGTGGATGTTGACCCGCGGGTCAACGTACCGTGTCGCGGTGACCCGCGCGCAGGCCAACGTCATCAGAGCGTTCTCGATCTGGACCGTCTACGTCTGGGTCACCCGCATCTGGAACATCTGGAACGACGAGACTCGCAACGGCGCGTTCAAGGCCGTCCACACGGTGATCTGCGTGATCTCGGTCGGGTTCGCGATCGCGGCCTGGATCGTCGTGTCGCAGGTTCGCCGCCGGACGCTCGCCCGTGCGGCGGCTCCGAACTCGGACCCGGCGCCCGAGTCCAGCCGGGCCTGAGGTCCGAGTCGCGCTGGGTCAGAGCCACGCGCTTCTTGAGGAAGTAGTACAGGGTGCCGGTCAGCAACAGCATCACGCGATGCGCGGTAGCCGCTGTCCGCTGCAAGTCGGCATGTGCGTGAATGTCTCGAACTCGTCGATGAGGCGATCGGCATCCTCGGCGGTGATCCCCTCGACGTCCACCCAGATGAGGCAACCGGTGCCGACGAACTCCGAGATGTCCTCGGGATTGTCGATCGTCCCGACGTGCTTCAGCGCCGTGATCACCGGCGGAGGGTACGCCCTGGACGAACGAACACCTGTTCGATACAGTCGCCACATGGCAGGCGGAGTCGCCGCGATCACTCCCGTGCTCACCGAGCGAGTGCGGCCCGTCGCGCTCGCTCGCGAGCAGGTGCTGCCCGTCATCTCACCACTCACGACGCTGCTCCCGCACGGCCTCGTCCGGGGCACGGCGGTCGCAGTCGACGGCGACGGCGGGGTCACCTCGCTCGCCCTCGCGCTCGCCGCCGGTGCATCACAAGAAGGGTCGTGGGTGGCCGCAGTCGGGGTGCCATGGCTCGGGCTCGGTGCGGCGGCCGAGTGCGGGGTCGTGCTCGACCGGCTCGCGGTGGTGTCGGCACCTGAGCGCAGCGAGTGGGCGACGGTCGTGGCCGCGCTCGTCGACGCGATCGACGTCGTGCTCGTGTGCCCGCCGCAGCGAGTGGCGATGGGCGACGCCCGCCGTCTCGCCGCCCGTGCCCGAGAGCGCGGTGCGGTGCTGCTCGTCGTCGGCGCGACGAGCTCGTTGACGGTCGACGTGCGCTGCACGGTGAGCGAGGCGCAGTGGTCGGGCGTCGATCACGGTGCCGGGCATCTCAAGTCGCGGCGAGTGACGGTCACCGCAACCGGGCGGGGGAGCGCGGCGCGCCCTCGCACGACGTCGCTCTGGCTGCCTGGTCCCGACGGCGTGATCGCGACGTGCGCCGAAGTCGCAGAGGTGACGCCGCTCGTGCGGGCCGAGGCGGGATAGGGCGGAGCGGTGCGCACGCTCGTGCTGTGCTGTCCCGAGTGGTCGGTCGTGGCCGCGGGCGCGGTGCCCGACCAGCCCCTCGCGGTCGTGCACGCCAACCGCGTCATCGCGTCGTCGCCGGCGGCGCGGTTCGAGGGGGTGACGCCGGGGCTGCGTCGCCGTGAAGCACAAGGGCGTTGCCCGGGCCTCGACGTCGTTGCAGCCGATCCGGCTCGCGATGCCCGTGCGTTCGAGCCGCTCGCTGTGGCGCTCGACGTGCTCACGCCGCGCATCGAGATGACCCGTCCCGGCACGATCGCGTTCGCGACGCATGGCCCCTCGCGCTACTTCGGCGGAGACGACGCGTTGATCGAACGGGTCGTTGCACTTGCAACCGAGGTGTTGGGCCCTCGAGTGGACGTCGCCGGTCCGCCAGTCGTCGGGGTGGCCGACAGCGCGTTCGCCGCCGAGCTCGCCGCTCGTTGCGCTGAGGACGTTCAGGCTCGAGTGATACCGCAAGGTGGCACCGCCGAGTTCCTCGCCCCGTTGCCGACGACCGTGTTCCCGGTGATCGAGCCCGAGCTCGGCTTCGACGACCTCGTCGACCTGCTGGCGCGGCTCGGTGTCCGCACGCTCGGGAAGCTCGCGGCGCTGCCGGCGTCCGATGTCGCGGCGCGCTTCGGTCCGCTCGGTGCCCTGGCCCATCGACTCGCGAACGGACACGACGGACGGCTGCTCGACGAGCGCCCCGTCCCTCCCGACCTCGCGGTCTCGGCCGAGCTCGATCCGCCCGCCGAGCGTGTCGACCACGCCGCGTTCGTGGCCAAGGCGCTGGCCGACGAGCTGCAGGAGCGGCTCGACACTCGCGGGTTGGCCTGCACGCGCATCGCGATCGAGGCCGAGACCGAGCACGGCGAGCATCTCGTGCGGTTGTGGCGTCACGAAGGAGGGCTCACTCCTGCGGCGGTCGCCGAGCGGGCGCGCTGGCAGCTCGACGGGTGGCTGCACTCCACCCAACGGCCGACGAGTGGCATCACGTTGCTGCGTCTCGTGCCCGACGAGGTCGGTGCGGCCCGAGGGCACCAGATGGGGTTCTGGGGAGGCCGCACGCTCGCCGACGAACGAGCCGCACGTGCGTTGGCGCGCGTGCAAGGTCTGCTCGGCGTCGACGCGGTGTCGCTGCCCGAAGTGCGCGGCGGTCGCTCACCGGGCGAGCACGTCGCGCTCGTTCCCGTCGGCCTCGCCGAGCCCGGGCGGATGATGGCGCCGGCACCCGACGCGCCGTGGCCCGGACGCGTCCCGTCGCCGTTGCCCGCGGCAGTGCACGCCGTCCGTCGCCCGGTCGATGTGCGCGATCGGCACGGCGCGCCTGTCGTCGTGAGCGGGCGTGGCCTGCTCAGCTGCCCTCCGGCGACGATCGAGTGCGAATGGTCGAACCGAAGACGTGACGGCATGGTCGGGGCCGTGGGTGTTCGACGAGCGGTGGTGGGCGGCCGACGAGCGACGCCGTCAGGCCCGCATGCAGATCGTCACCGCGAGCGGCACCGCGCACCTGCTCGTGCTCGAGCAGCGGAGGTGGTGGATCGAAGCGACCTACGACTGAGCGGGCACGTCGATGATGCGAGCGCGCGGTGCGCCGTCGCCGACGACGAGCTCGCCGACCGTGAGCTCGGCGGCGAGCGACGGGCTGCCCGGGTTCACGAGCAGCACGCCACCGTCGTCCTCGATCACCGGCGCGTGCGTGCCGCCGAACACGACGACGTCAACCGGTCGCCCGAAGAACTGCGTCCAGTCGGTGCCCGCGCGCGGATCGGGCACCGAGAACGCTGACGCCGATCGCCGCGCCGTCCGCGTCGATGACGATGGGTCCGTCGTCGAGTCGCCCGGGGATCGGCGGCGGATCGTCCGTGTTGCGTGTCGCCCGCACCGGCGCCACCGCGGCTTCGAGGTCGTCGAGCACCGCGAGCGTGGAGAGATCGCCGCAGACCACGACGAGGTCGACGCCGCTGAGCGCCTCGCTGACCCGAGCGCACACGGCCGGCCAGTCGCAGAGGTCGTCATGGGTGTCGGACACGAGGCCGATGCGCATCTGCGTGATCATCGCGCCGCGACCGTTTACGCTCGAGCTCGGATGGCCCCGTCGGGGTACCTGCCCGGTGAGCAAACGGGTGGTGCCGCTGGACGGTCGAACAGGTGTTCGATACCCTCGGCTCATGGGGTTCGGCAATCCGCAGGTTCCGTGGATCGAGCTCGAGCACCAGCTCTCTGATCGGGGCCACGACGGCCGTCCGCCGGGCTCGCCTCCATGGACCAACGCCGGTGGCGACAGCCCGGCATGGTCGCGCCGGCGCCAGCCCTACAAGCCGCCGCCGACCCTCGAGCGGCGCGCCGACGCAGTGCCGTACGCGGAGCTGCACTGCCACTCGAACTTCAGCTTCCTCGACGGCGCGAGCCATCCCGAAGAGCTCGCGGAGGAAGCCGCCCGGCTCGGGCTCGACGCGCTCGCGCTCACCGACCACGACGGCTTCTACGGCGTGGTGCGCTTCGCGGAGGCCGCTCGCGAGGTCGGCATGCCCACGGTGTTCGGCGCCGAGCTCACGCTCGGGGCGACGACGCCGCAGAACGGCGTGGCCGACCCCGAGGGCACGCATCTGCTCGTGCTCGCGACGGGACCCGACGGCTACGCGCGGCTCGGCCGCGCGATCAGCCATGCGCAGCTGGCGGGGGAGAAGGGGGCGCCGCGCACCACGCTCGCAGCTCTGGCTGATGACGGCGGGTGACTGGTTGGTGCTCACCGGTTGCCGCAAGGGCGCGGTGCTGCGCGGCGCTCGTCGACCACGGCCCCGCCGCAGCCGAGCGTGAGCTGCAACGTCTGGTCGACGCGTTCGGACGCGACCGCATCGCGGTCGAGCTGTGGGATCACGGCGACCCGCTCGACTCTGCCCGCAACGACGCGCTCGCCGAGCTCGCCGTTCGTCACGCGATCGACCTGCATCGCCACGAACAACGTGCACTACGCCACGCCCGCGCGCCGTCCGCTCGCGACCGCGCTCGCCGCGGTGCGGGCCCGACGGTCGCTCGACGAGATCGACCCGTGGCTGCCCGGCGGCGCGGGCGCGCACCTGCGCTCGGGCGCCGAGCAGGCGCGCCGGTTCGCGCGCTATCCCGGCGTCGTCGAAGCCGCGGCCGAGCTCGGGCGCGCGTGCGCGTTCGACCTCGCGCTCGTCGCGCCGAACCTGCCGCCGTTCCCGTGTCCCGCCGCGCCACGACGAGATGAGCTGGCTGCGCGCGCTCACCTGGCGAGGTGCGGAGCGGCGCTACGGGCCGCGCGGCACCGAGCGCGTGCCCGGCGCCTATGACCAGCTCGAGCACGAGCTGGAGGTGATCGAGAAGCTCGGCTTCCCCGGCTACTTCCTGATCGTCTGGGACCTCGTCGAGTTCTGCCGGCGAGCCGACATCTACTGCCAGGGGCGGGGCTCGGCTGCGAACTCGGCGGTCTGCTACGCGCTCGGCATCACCAACGCCGACGCGGTGTCGCTCGGGCTTGCTGTTCGAGCGGTTCCTGTCGCCCGAGCGTGACGGCCCGCCCGACATCGACATCGACATCGAGAGCGATCGTCGCGAAGAGGTGATCCAGTACGTGTACGAGCGGCACGGCCGCGAGCACGCGGCGCAGGTCGCGAACGTGATCACGTACCGGGCGAAGTCGTCGGTGCGCGACATGGCCAAGGCGCTCGGCTACTCGACCGGCCAGCAGGATGCGTGGTCGAAGCAGGTCGACGCGTGGGGCCCGCTCGAAGCCACGACTCGAGCACCCGAGTCGCACGACATCCCCCCACCGGTGCTCGAGCTCGCCGCGCAGGTCGAGAACTTCCCGCGCCACCTCGGCATCCACTCGGGCGGCATGGTGCTCTGCGACCGACCGGTCATCGAGGTGTGCCCGGTCGAGTGGGGGCGCATGGCCGACCGCAGCGTGCTGCAGTGGGACAAGGACGACTGCGCCGCCGTCGGCCTCGTGAAGTTCGACCTGCTCGGCCTCGGGATGCTCTCGGCGCTGCACTACGCGATCGACTTCATCCGCCAGCACCGCGGCTACGAGGTCGAGCTCGCGACGATCCCCCAGGACGACGCGGTCTACGACATGTTGTGCAAGGCCGACTCGATCGGCGTGTTCCAGGTCGAGAGCCGCGCGCAGATGGCGACGTTGCCGCGGCTCAAGCCGCGCTCGTTCTACGACCTCGTGGTCGAGGTCGCGCTCATCCGCCCCGGTCCGATCCAGGGCGGGTCGGTGCACCCCTACATCAGGCGGCGCAACGGCACCGAGCCGGTGACCTACCTGCACCCGCTGCTCGAGAGCTCGCTGAGCAAGACGCTCGGCGTGCCGCTGTTCCAGGAGCAGCTCATGCAGATGGCGATCGACGTCGCCGGGTTCACCCCGTCGGAGGCCGACCAGCTGCGCCAGGCGATGGGATCGAAGCGCAGCCGTGAGCGCATGGAGCGCCTGCGCGCGCGCCTCTACGAAGGGCATGGCCGAGCGGGGCATCGAGCGGCGACATCGCCGACCGCATCTTCGAGAAGATGGCCGCGTTCGCGAACTTCGGCTTCCCCGAGAGCCACTCGGTGTCGTTCGCCTACCTCGTGTACGCGTCGTCGTGGATCAAGCTGCACGAGCCGGCGGCGTTCTGCGCGGCGCTGCTGAACGCGCAGCCGATGGGCTTCTACTCGCCGCACACCCTCGTGCAGGACGCGAACCGCCACGGCGTGATCGTGCGCACGCCCGACATCAACGCGAGCGACGCGCAGGCGACGTTGGAGCCGTGCGAGGAGTCGCACAACGGTGTGGCTGTTCGTCTCGGCATCGACTCGGTGCGTCACGTCGGCACCGACCTCGGCCAAGGCCATCGCCGAAGGTCGCCCGTACTCGAGCATGGAAGACCTCACCCGACGCACGGGTGCGACGCTCCCCGTGCTCGAAGCGCTCGCCACTGCCGGTGCGTTCGGCTGCTTCGACGACGCGACGAGCGACGGCCCGATGACGCGCCGTTCCGCGCTGTGGTCGGCGGGTGCCGTCGTGCAATCACGCCCGGATCGCCTCGCGGGAGTGGTGCTCGGCGCGGACGCGCCCACCTTGCCGGGCATGAGCGCAGCGGAAGAGGCGAACGCCGACCTGTGGGCGACGGGAGTGGCGCCCGAAGGCCACCCGACGCGGTTCGTGCGCGATCGCCTCGACGAGCTGGGCGTGGTGGCCGCGTCGAAGCTCGTCGACGTCGACCACGGCAGCCGGGTGCTGGTCGGCGGCATCGTGACCCACCGCCAGCGCCCGTCGACCGCGGGCGGCACGACGTTCATCAACCTCGAAGACGAGACCGGCCTCATCAACGTGATCTGCTCGAAGGGGTGCTGGGCGCGGTATCGCCGCGTGGCCAGAGGCGCGCCCGCGCTGCTGATCCGCGGGCGCGTGGAGAAGGCCGAGGGCGTGATCAACGTCGTGGCCGAAAAGCTCGAGGCGATGCCCGTCGGCGGCGGGATTCGCTCGCGCGACTTCCGTTGACGGGCCATCGAGGCTCGACGCCCGACCACTCGCCGACCGCGATCGCGGTGCCCGCACCGACGAGGAACCACTCGCACAGCACCGCCCCGTGCTCGGCGACCGCGGCGTCGAGGTCGTGCCAGCTCGCGAGCTCGTCTTCGGTGAGCGTGGGCGGCTCGGGAGTGATCGTCGCCGCGACGATCGGGCTGCCCGCACCGGCCGCTCCCGCGAGCAACCCCAACGTGCTGGCGAGCTCGGTGGGAGGGACCTCGCCCTCGATGATGACGCTCACCCCGCCGCCGTTGTCGGGCTTGCCGAGCAGCACGATCGTCTGGTGCTCGGGCGGGTCTGAAGCGGAGAGCAGGACGATGTCGAGCGCGTCTCGCGCGCTCTCGAGGCTTCGCATGCGCACTTCTCCTGATCGGGTGCTGATCACAGGGGAAGCTGCGTGGGGGACCGTACAGAGGGGGTGTGACATTCCCGACGGAAGTACCGTCGTGGCGATGCAGGACGCGCGGCCGACACGGCTCCATCACTACGCCTTCCCCACCAAGGACCAGGAGGCGACGCGGGCGTTCTACGAGGAGATGATCGGCCTCCCGCTCGTCGCGACGTGGTCGGAAGCCGAGGCGCTCGCTGGCTCGGATTCGCGCAGCGAGTACTGCCACACGTTCTTCGCGCTCGGCGACGGCAGCGCGCTCGGCGTTCTTCCAGTTCGCCGATCCGGCCGATCAAGCTCGCTTCGATCCCGACTACATCCCGACGCAGTTTCGCCACATCGCGCTCAACGTGACGCGAGAGGTGCAAGACGCGATCGGGCAACGCCTCACCGCTTCCGGCCAGACCCCGCGTGTCGTCGATCACGGCTACTGCCGTTCGCTCTACACGCGCGACCCGAACGGGCTCTTCCTCGAGTTCACCGTCGACGTCGACGACGTCGACGAGATCGCGAGTCGACCGCCGCGCCGACGCGCACGACACGCTGAAGCGCTGGCTCGCCGGCGATCACACGACCAACAACGTGTACCGCTGAGCACGCGTCAGGACACTCGCGACTGCCTTGCGCGGATCGGGCTGTACGAGTTCCCACCAGGAAGCCGTAGGTCAGGTGCCACAGCGCGATCGACAGTGGCAGCTTCCAGGTGTTCGGGCTGTAGAAGCTGAAGAATCCGAGCCCCGCTTCGGTGCGTACACGTAGGGCACCAGGAAGCCCATGCTGATGAGGCCGAGGATCAACCCGTAGACGATCCCCTTCATGATGTCGCCCCAGACCGTGTTCGGCCCTGGCATCCGCCCGTAGACGAGCACCGCGTACAGGATCGTGAACACGACCGCGTCGACCATGTGGATCGACTGGCCGGCGAAGTACGACGCGACGGTGCCGTACGCAGTCTGTGGTGCGACCAGGAAGCCGTTGAACAGCGGCCACGGCGTCTGCGGCAGCCCGATGCCGATGAAGTAGTAACCGACGAGCGTCGCCATCTGCGTGGCGATGAGGCCGGCGATCGACGCCGCGCGCGAACGGATTCTTCGCGACGAAGGTGCGCCAACTGTCGCTCGCAGCGAGAGGCCCGTCGAACGTGTCGACGGGCGCGATGGAGTCAATGGAAACGGATGTGTCAACTGCCATGGGTACCCCCTCCCACGGTGACATCGCGAGGATGTCATCAACGCGAAAGGCTACGACCAGCACGGTGCAGCGCATTCGTGCCTAGAAGTTCGGCTTGCGCACGCTGGTCGGGATGCGCACATACGCTGAACTGAGATGCCCTGGATCCGCACGATCGCTCCCGAGGACGCGTCGGGCCGGCTCGCCGAGCTCTACGGCTGGCAGTCCGCGGCGCTCGGACGCCCGACCGAGTTCACGCAGCTCGGCAGCCTCGATCCCGAGGTCGTGAACGCTCGGCTCGTGCTCTACAAGGCGTCCGAGGGCGTGGCGTCATCGCTCACCCCACGCCAGAAGCAGCTCATCGCGTACCTCACGTCGATCCTGAACTCGACACCGCACTGCGCGTCGCTCTCGCGCGCGCAGCTCGACGACGAGCTCGTGCGCATCCTCGACGCGCGCGACTACGACGCGCTCGACGAGGTCGACGCCGCGATCGCCCGCTACGTCGAGACGCTCACGCTGCGGCCGGGCGACGTGACCGAGGCCGATGTCGACGCTCTGCGCGCGGTCGGTCTCGACGACCTCGCGATCCTCGACGCGAACAACCAGTGCGCGCACCTGAACTACACGAACCGAGTCGCGAACGGGCTCGGGCTCTTCCACGACGCGATCCTCGAGGAGCGCTCGCTCGATCGCATCCCGCGCTAGCCCGGAGCCGTCACGCGGCCGGCGACGAAGCGGTAGTTCAGCGTCACGAGGTGCGACGGACGGCGCGTCAACGTCTGCTCGAGCTCGCGTGGGTTCGTCCCTTGGATGTCGACGAACAGCGAGGGCGCGACCGCGCTGACCTTGTCGGGGTCGCTCCCGACGACGACGAGCCGCCGTCCTGAGCTGGCCCACTGCGCGTCGAGGGTACGCGCGGCGCGCAGGTCGAAGCCGGCCGCTGCCCCCGCCGCGGGCACCCCACACCACGACCGGATGGTCTGGGTCAGCACCTGGTCGAGCGCGTCGTCCTGCAGCACGACGACCGCCGCGTCAGGGCCCATCGACGCGCAGAGCGCGTCGGTCGCGACCTGCACCCCGCGCTGCGTCGACGTACGCCACACCGGCTGCAGCGCGAGCCGCGGGCGCCACGACCGCCACGACACCGACGAGCACGGCCACGACACGGAGGATGATGTCGCGCGTGCGCCACATCATCGCCAGCACGGCGAAGCACGCGAGGGCGACGCCCGGGATCGTCACCGGGAGGAAGCGGCGCATCACCCACATCTGGTCGGGGACCGCGCGCGCTCGCCAGAGGTACAGGACCGTCGGGGCGAGGAACGCGCCGAGCGCGAGCGCCAGCCCTGAGCGGCGTCCGTGTCCGCGGATGACCCACCACACCGCGATCGCGACGCCGATGACGCCGAGCGCGAGTGTGACCGGGCCGAGGTACCAGGACAGCCACTCCATCGAGTGCTCGTAGTACCGACGCGCCGAGTCGACGACGACGCCCTCCGCTTGCTGCAGGAACCCGACCAGGCTGTTCGGCACCTCGGTCGTCGTCTCGAGGTGGGGACGAGCGAACCATGCGAACGCGGCGACCGCGACCGTGAGTGCCGATGCGATCGCAGCGACGGGCCGCCGCCAGCGTGTGAGGTGCACGCGCATCCAACGCCAACGAGGAAGCACGAGCGCGGCGACGACGCCGCCGACGACGGCGAGGCCGAACAGCGCGACCTGCGACAGGATCTCGCTGCGATGCAGGTCGTAGTACGGGCGGCTGCGCCACAAGAGGTCGACCGTCGCGATCACGATCCCGATCGCGGTGCCGATGCCGAGGAAGAGAAGCCGTCGCGCGTTGCGGCGCGGTGAGTCGAGCCACAGCGCTGACATCCACAAGGGGAGCGCGACGAGCGCGACCAAGGCGTCGACGCGCGTCGCCACCGACGCGCCGAGCACGATGCCCGCGACGAACACGGGCGCGGCCCGATCGCGCTCGCCGGTCATCGCCCACACCGCGAGCGCGATGCCTCCGCAGAGGAACAGCTGCATCGGCACCTCTGAGAACGTGTCGCGGCTGAAGAACGCCTGCGGCAACGACACGGCGACGGCGACCGTCGCACCTGCCGCCGCCCAGGGCGGCAGCCATCGACTCCCGAGCACGAACAGCGCGAGCAACGCGAGGCCGCCGACGAGCGCGGGCACGGATTCCGCGAGCCGGTTGCCGCCGAGCCAGTCGGCGTTGCCCAGCAGCGCCGGGTAGAGGTGGACGAACTGGGGCTGCAGATCGCCCGTCCTCGAGGGGTCGTCGGGATAGCCCTCGGGGAAGAAGCCGAGCGCGGAGGCCGGGTTCACCGCGTCGGACGTCGCGAACGGCCCGACTGCCGCGTCGATCGGGAGCTGGCTCCGCTCGGACAGCCACTTGCCGGTGATGAGGTAGATGCCGGGATCGCGCGTCGACAGCACGTGCTGGCTCCGCGCCCACCCGTTCATCACGGTCATCCCGCCGACGACGGCCACCGTGACCACGACGGCCGCGATCGCGCCGAGCGACGCCCGCGCTTCGACAGCGCGCGGGGGAAGCCGCAGCACGCCGAGCGCGCACAGCAACCCGACGTTGAGGCTCACCGCGATGACGAGCACGACGTGGAACGCGCCGATCACCGCGAAGACGAGTGACGAGAGCCCGTAGCCGGCGACGAACGCCACCGAGCAAAGGACGGCGAGCTCGAACCACCGGGGCACGAACGCACCGAAGACCGGGCTGTCGACGACGCCGACCGTGTTGCCGGCGACGACGCCGACCGTGTTGCCTACGACGGCACCGTCTGCGGCACCGTCGGCTCGGCTCATGACGGGGCCGTATGGTACCGGCCGGTGTCGTACCGGGTCCTCCACGTGACCTCGTCGTTCCCGCGCCATCCGGACGACCCCGTCGCCCCGTTCCTCCTCGACCTCGCGGTGCGCAAGCCGCGGACGGCATGAGCGTCACCGTCGTCGCTCCCCACGACGCGTCGCTGCCACTGCGTGAGCGATTCGGCGACGTCGAGGTCGTGCGGGCGCGCTATGCCCCCGAGCGGTTCGAGCGGCTCGCGTACCGCGGCGGGCTCATGGCGACCGCGCGTGCTCCGAGCGCCGCGCTGCTCGTGCCGGGTCTCGTCGCCGCGCTCGCGACCACGACCCGCCGCGTCGCCAACGAGGTGAGACCCGACGTCATCCACGCGCACTGGTGGCTCCCGTCCGGCTTGGCCGCGCTCGCGACACGCGCCGCGCCCGTCGTGATCACGTTGCACGGCAGCGACGTCGGGCTCGCCGAGCGCCCAGGCGTCGGGGCGCTGGCGCACGCGGTCGCGTCACGAGCGGCGTTCGTCGCCGCGGTGTCCGATCCGTTGCTGCGAGAGGCACGCGCTGCTCTCCGGCTCGACCCGGAGCGAAGCGGCGTCGTGCGCATGCCCATCGCGGTCGACTCGGCGCACCTCACCGAGCCGCCTCGAGACGGCCCGCCCTGGCGTCTCGTCGCGGTGGGCCGCGCGTCGCCCGAGAAGGGCTTCGACGTGCTGCTCGACGCGGTGCACATCGCCCGCCGCGCCGGCGCCGACGTCACGCTCGACATCGTCGGCGACGGTCCGGACCGCGCCGCGCTCGAAGCCCGCAGCGCCCAGCTCGGGCCTGGCCGGCGCGGTGCGCTTCCTCGGCCCGTTGCCGAGGGCCGCGCTCTACGAGCGGATGGCCACTGCACACGCAGTGGTGGTTCCCAGCCGCCGCGAGGGCCTCGGGCTCGTCGCCGTCGAGGCGCTCGCGCTCGGCCGTCCCGTCATCGCCTCGCACGTGGGCGGCTTGCCCGAGGTCGTGACCGCCGGCACCGGGATGCTCGTGCCTCCCGAAGATCCCGCCGCGCTCGCGCACGCACTGCAATCACTGCCACTGCCCTCGCCGCCCGCAGACTCGCCCGCGGTCGCAGCGCACGCGATCGGGAGCGGTGGTCGCGGCGCACCGTGACATGTACGCGCGCGCGATCGCTACTTCGTAGCGGGCTCGACCTCGGCTTCGGGCTTGGTCACCCGCACGACGAGGTCGGCGAGCAGCCCCACCGCGAACACCTGGAACGCGGCGAACAAGATCAGCAGCGTGTTCGTGGCGACGCGGAAGTCTTTGCCGACGAGGTCATAGACGAGCTTGCCGATGCCGAGCACCGACAGCGCGACACCGATCGGCAAGAACACGCGCAGCGGGTTGTACGACAGCACGAGGCGGATCACCTGCGTGAGGTAGCGGCGCGTGTCGCTCCACCAGTGGAACTTCGATCGTCCCGACCGAGGCGCGTAGTCGATCGGCACGTACTTCACCGAGTAGCCGTTCGCGAGGAACGTCATCGTGATCGTGGTGACGCAGCTGAACCCAGGAGGGAGCTGCGAGACGTACTGCAGACCCACGTCGCGTCGGAACGCGCGGAACCCCGAGTTGAGATCGGGGATCGGCCGCTCGACGAGGAACGACGCGAGCTTGCGGATGAACCACTTCGCGGGCACGCGCGCGGCGCGGTGCGTGCCCTGCTCGGACGTGCGGGCGCCGACGACCTGGTCGTAGCCGTCGAGCTCTTTGACGAGGGCAGGCATCTGGTCGTTCGGGTAGGTCATGTCGGCGTCGGTCCAGACCACGACCCGGCCGTTCGCTGCACGTGTGCCGGCCTTCCGCGCCGAGCCGGACCCGCGGTTCTCCGCGAACCGGATCACCCTGATCGCGCCGCTCGCCGCGAGGTCGGCCAGCTCGTCGAGAGAGCCGTCGGTGGAGCCGTCGTCGACGACGATGATCTCGAACGAGTACGGCGACGCCTCGAGCGCCGCCTGGATGCGATCGACCTCGGCGCGCAGGTGGCCCGCCTCGTTGTGCACGGGAAGGATCACGCTCACGTCGAGTGTCGGGACATCGGGCGCCAGCGCCGGGCCTGACTGCGTCATGCGTCTCCGAGGCTACTGGCCGGTGCCGCGCGATCTGGGGTGGCGTCCGCAGCGCGCGTCCGCTTCCGGATCACGAGCGCGACGCCGATCCAGATGAGCTCGACCACGAAGTCCCATGCCCGAGCGATGAGCGCGAGCGCGAACGCGTCCGCGAAGCCGAAGCGATCTCGCAACGCGCCGGCGATGACCGCTTCGCGCACGCCGATGCCAGCGGGCGTGATGCCGATGAGACCCGCGAGCACGCCGAGCGCTTCGGCGCCGATGAGCAACGGGATGTCGGAGCCGTGCACCGTGAGCACTCCCGCCGCGATCATCAGCCACCGAGCCGACTTCAACGCTGCGTTGACCCCGTAGACGAACGTCGCCTCGTGCATCTGCCTCCGATCAAGGAGGTGTGGTGCGAGCGCGGGTACGCGGGGGAACAACCTTCCCCCGAGCGAGAGGAGCGCCGGCAGCGCGCCGATCGCGACGGCAGAGCCGAGCCCGAGGAGCACCCGCCACGGCGTCGACACGACGGTCGAGGGGATGAACACCGCGGCGAAGAGGCCTGCCCATGCTGCGAGGAGCCCGAGCTCGATCGCGAGGGTCGCGCTCGTGAGTGTGCGGGGGACGCCCTCCTTCGCGGCCATGACGACCCGCGCCGCGAAGCCGGCGACCCCCGTCGGCAGGTAGCGGGCGGTCTGCGACAGGCACCAGACCCGGACGGCGTGGGCGCGGGAGATCGCGACGCCGTAGGCAGCGACCAGGCGCCGCCACCCGAGCGGCAGCACCAATCCCGCCGCGAGGCCGAAGGGAAGTGCGGCCACGAGCCACGCCCACCGGATGTCGAGGTTGACGTCCCGGAGGGCGTCGGCGTTGTCGACGGCGACCTTGACGAGGGCCGCGAGGACCGCGAGGGCGAACACCCACCGCCCGACCCGCAGCAGCCGGCCGGGCCATCGGGGCCGCGTTGCGGGAGGCGAGTCGTCCGACACCTGGTGCGAGGGTACCGGCGGCCGCAAGGTGACGACCGTGATCGGGGGTCGGGGCTAAGGTAGGAGCCCTGGGGGTGCCGTTACCTCTTCCATACCCATGCACCCCCTGTAACCCGGAGAAGGTTGGTTCGCCCGATGGCGATGACGACTGTCGACGAACGTCTGCTGGTCGAAGCCCACAATGGGGGCGACTCCGAGGCGTTCGCAAGCATCGTCAACGAGTACTCGTCGTCGCTCTATGCCCACGCGATGATGCGGCTCGGCGAGCCCAGGGCCGCGGAAGACGCGGTGCAAGAGACGTTCCTTCGGGCCTATCGGGCGATGCCTCGGTTCGAGGGTGAGTTCCACCTCCGGGCCTGGCTTCACCGCATCCTCACCAACGTCTGCTTCGACGAGGGTGATCGCCGTCGCCGCGAGATCCGCGCGTTCGACCGCGCAGCCGGCCTTGCCGAGCTCGACGGCCCTCCGGCCGACGAGGTCCTCGACATCGACCGCGCCTACGCGCAACGCGAAGTCGCAACGGCGCTCGCGTCGCTTCCCGTGGCCTATCGCGAGGCGCTCGAGCTCCGCTACGTCGAGCAGCTGTCGTTCCGTGAGGTCGCCGAGTTCACTGGTGTGTCCGAGGAGAACGCCCGCGCTCGTGTGCACCGGGGTCGTGCCGCGCTGCGACGCTTGATCAGCGGGCCGTATGCATTCGCCGCGCTCTTCATCCCGGCGCTCCGCAAGGGTGAGCGCGCCGCACAGGCTGCCCTCTCCGCGGGCGACAGCCCGAGCTCGGTCTCGACGATGTCGACGTTCGCGCAGTCGTCGCCGACGATCACCCGCCTCGCCGTCGAGCTGAGCGGTCCGATGTCGACGAAGGCGGGCATCGTCGCCGGTGTCGTCGCGGCGGCCACCACCGTCGCTGTCCCGGTCGCGTCCAACGTCGCCGAGCACACGTTCGCGAACCCGCCTGCTGCGGTGGTCGCTGCGCCCGCGTCGAAGGCCGCCGAGCCGCTCGCGTCTCCGCAAGACACCGTCGTCGTCGTGGACCAAACCCCGACGGCACCAGTCGTCGACCCGGCGACGCAGGGCACGCCGACCGACGCCGCGGCCACACCCGCCGACGCGGCAGCTTCGTCCGACGCGCAGGCGACGGGCGATCAGCAGACCTTCTCCGCGCCGCCTGCGGCTGCCGCGGCGGCCACTGCCTCAGCGACTCCGGCAGCTCCTGCCGCCGGTACTGCGACGCCCGCGGCCGCCGATCCGTCGGCAGCCGCCCCTGTGGCACCCGCGGGCCCGCTCGGCGCGCTCGTGAGCTCAGGTGTCGTCGTGTCACCTGATGGCACGCAGATCTCGATCGACGGCACCGCGACCTTGGGCAGCTCGAACGGGTCGATCGGTGGCTCGCTCGCGATCACGCCGGGCGTCGCGAGCGGTGATCCCGTCCGTGCTCGACGGCACGGTCACCTTCGTTGGTGCCGATGGCTCCATGCAGTCGCTGCGTCTCGCGATGCGTGCGGTCGCTTCGACCGATGCCAGCGGCGTCACGACCTATGTGGTCAACGTCGGACGGTACGAGCTCACCGATGCGACTGGCGCGACGTCGACCGGCAGCTTCACGGGCTCGATCGTCACCGGCTCTGGTGCCGCGTCGTAGCATCTCGCTCTCGTTCTCCTGACCGAGGGGCGCGCCCAACGCGCCGACACGTCTCGCCTAAGGTGCCCGCCCAATGCCGCGCGCCCGCCGGCTCTCCGGCTCACTCGTCGCGATCGCGCTTGTGCTCGGTGCGCTCACCACGAGCGCGACCGGTGCTCGCGGCGACGACGGCTCCAACGCCCAGCAGCAGAGCCGCTGGCCCGCCGGTCCCGGCGCGAGTCCGCGGATGGAGGGGGTCGCGCACGCGCTGCGCTTCCTCGGCGCCGATCGTTTCGAGACGAACCTCGCCGTGACGCTCGCGCTCCGGGGGAAGGGAGGCTTCCCGTACACGACGAGTGATCGCACGAGCGGTGGAGCGTCGAGCCTCGGAGCTGCGAGCGGTTGGTGGGGCGCGCGGTCCTGCCCGAAGGCGGTGATCGTCGTCGCGGGCGACAACTTTGCCGACGCGCTCGCGGCAACGTCACTGTCCGACCCGACCAGCAAGGGCGCGGGTCCCCTGCTCGAGCGCGTCGCCGCGGCCGATCCCCTCTTCGATCCGATCGGAGGCTTCGCTCGCGTCGCCATGGGACCCGCGCCGATCATCGTCACGACATCCGGACGCCAAGGCGCGACCACGCTGTCGATCAGCTCACGGATCGCAGCACAGGACATGGTGCAAGGCGGATGCACGACGGCGCGGAGCGCGGTCATCGTCGGAGGCGCGGGAGCAGTGCCACGGTCGGTCGAGCCAGACCTGTTGAGCCTCGGCTACACGCAGGTGTTCCGCGTCGCAGGTGTCGATCGCTTCGACACTGCCGCCCGCGTCGCGCAGGCCCTCGGCACGAAGCCTGTGCCCGACGGCACGAGCGGCTGTGTCGACAGCGATGTGAGCGATTCGTCGGCCCGCATGGGTTGGTACGCACCGTCGGTCGTCGAGCTCCGCGAGAGCCCGGGCGCGTGCCGGCTCCTCGGTCGCACGGTGGTGCTCGCCGACGGAGGCACGGGCGCCGACGCGCTCGCCGCCGGATGGTGGACGAGCTTCTGGCAGGTGCCAGTGCTCCTCACCACCGGCGACGGCACCCTGTCGGCCGCGACTCGGTCGGCGCTGCAAGCGACTGCCGTGAACAACCTCATCGTCCTCGGAGGACCTGCTCGCATCCCAGACGCCACGGTGAACGAGGCGCAGTCACTCACCGGTGCCGCGGTCGTGCGGATCGCGGGCGCCGATCGGTACGCGACCGCGGTCGAGATGGCCGAGCGGCTGGGCGGCTGGTGGCCGACCGGCGACGCGGCCGACTCCGCCGGCTCGATGGTCTGCCTCGCGGCGTCCGGCGGTCAGGGCTCGGACTCGGTGGGCTGGCCGGATGCGCTCGGAGCGGGGCCGCTGTGCGCGGCGCTGAACGGTGCGGCCGCGAACCCGGGAGCGCCGGCTCGGGCTCTCCCCCCGGCGGCGGGGCTGTCGCCGACCGTCACGACCGGCGCCAGGCCCACCCGCGACGCGGTGCCGGTGCTGCTGGTGACGCCGCAGTCAGAAGATCTGCCCGGGTCGACTCAGGCATTCCTCGCCGCGGTGTTCCCCTCGTCGAGCTGGTGCTCGAGCGCGACGACCCTTCCGGGCTGCTCCGAGCCGGGCTTCGCCGTCGCGTTCGGTGGTCGCGCCGTCGTCTCGGACGGTGCGCTGCTCGACGCGGCGGCGCTCGTGTCGGGCGGCACCTACCAAGTCGCCGACGACGTCAGCCCGTCGATCGCGAGCGGGTTCACGACCTCGCTCGACTTGAGCCCAGTCTTCGCGGCGGGCGGCGGAGTTGGGCCGGCGCGCCAGTGCTACCCGCGGGCCGCGCTCTCCGGCGTGCGTTGGCTGTCGGTGTACGCGGACAGCGCCGCGACGCAGTTCGACAGCGAGCTCGACGTGATGACCAGCGGTCGTTATGTCAGCGACGCGGATGGCGTGCAACGTTCGCCCGGCGCGAGCGCGCCAGTGTGCGTGCTGTTCAACGTCAGCCAGCAGGGCCTCTCGGCCGTTGGAGGGGTGAGCCTCTCGGGCCGCACGACCCCGCGGACCTCGCTCTCGTACGGGGTGCTGCAACGGATGACGCTCTCGACGAATGTCGCACAGTCGAACCCCACGGGGTCCGGCGCGGCGTCCGAGTCGACATCGCCCGCGGTAGGCACGACGTGGATCTTCTCCGGCGCGCCCCTCGCGCCCCTGACGGTCACGGTGAAGGCAGGTGCACCGCAGGCCGTCATGTCGGCGACGTTGAACGTCACGGTGACCCGCGGGCCCGGGGGCACCTCGCCCAACACTTCGGCGGGGACGTTCTCGCTCACCACGCCCAGCGGGGTGCTCAACGGCACGGTCAGCGGTGAGGCGCTCCTCGGGGGCGGAGCCTGGCATCTGCGTGGGAACGCGGTCGTCACGAACGGCACGATCGGCGCGAGCGCCGGCTCGGGCGGGTTCACCGCCGACATCACGCTCGGGAACCCCGGTACCGGCGACGACACCATCGCGTGGAACATCGACGGCGTTGTCAGCTGAGGCGGCGAGCAGCGGGCGCGATTCGCTCGTAGAGCGTCGCCACCTCCGAGACCATCTGCTCACGGCTGAAGCGCTGTCGCGCCCGCTCGAGCGCGGCGACCCCCATCTCCTCGCGGGTCGCCGCGTCCGCGCAGAGCCGCACGACGGCGTCGGCCAGCGCCGCCTCGTCGATCGGGCACACGACGCCGGTGCGGCCGTCGACCACGACCTCGGCCGCGCTGCCGACGTCGGTGGTCACCGCGGCGCGACCTGCGGCGGCGGCTTCGATCAGCGACAACGGCATGCCCTCGTTGTCGGACGTCAGCAGAACGAGGTCGCATGCCGCGTAGACGTCGGTGACGTCGGCACGCCACCCGAGGAACGTGACGCGGGCCCGGAGCGCGGGCGTTGCGGCGAGCCGCGCGCAGATCCTCGAGACCCTCACCCTCACCGTCGCCGGCGACGACGAAGTGCACGTCCTCACGCGTCGCCGCGACACGTGCCGCGACGCGCGCGAAGCGGTCGGGACGCTTCACCTTCGCGAGCCTCCCGACGAACGCGACCACCGGCCCTGACGTGTGCAGGCCGAGGCGTTCACGGGCCGCGGCTCGATCGAGCGGCGCCGTGATCTCGACTCCCGGTGCGATCACTGCGTATTGGCTCGCTCGCCCGATGCGCGCGGCGAGCAGCTCGTCTCTCACGTGCGCGCCGACCGCGACGATGCTCGTCGTCCGCGATGCCGAGCACGCGCTCGGTGGTGACCACGCTGCGGGTGACCATCGGGGAGAAGTACCCGTGCAGCAGGTGGCCGTGGAACACGTGGTTGGTCACGGGTGCACGCGCGGCGAACGCGGCGACCCGGCCGATCAGGCCCGCCTTCGCGGTGTGGGTCTCGACGATGTCCGGGCCGAACGCGCGGATCTCGGAGATCACCCTGGCGAGCGCCTGAGCGTCAGCGAGGGGGTTGGGCGCGCGGCCGAGCCCGTCGACGCGGATGTGGGGGAACGAGCGAGGTCGCAGCTCGAGCTCGTCGGCTTCGTCATCCGCGACTCGACCGGTGAGCAGGCGCTGCTCGAACCGCTCGGGATCGAGGTCGTCCATCAGGTCGGCGACGATGCGAGCTGGGCCGCCCACGTTCATCCGCGCGATGACGCGCAGCACGCGGATGCGGTCAGGCACGAGGCAGCACGGTAGTGGCGCCCTCCCGTGGTCCAAGGCGAGCACGGCGGGTGCCCTACCCTGACGGTCGTGCGCGTGCTCGTGACGGGAGGCGCCGGCTTCATCGGATCGCACGTCGTCGATGCGCTCGGCGACGAGGGCGCAGAGGTGACGGTGCTCGACAGCCTGGTGACGGGCCGCGCCGCGAACCTCGACGGCCGGGCCCGGCTCGTCGAGGGATCGATCCTCGATGCCGACCTCGTCGACAAGGAGGTCGAGGCGGCCGACGAGGTCTTCCATCTCGCGGCGGCGGTCGGCGTGCGTCACATCGTCGACGACCCGCTCGGATCGCTGCGCACCAACACCCGGGGTACCGAGCACGTGCTCGATGCGTGTGCGCGTCATCGCCGCCGGGTGCTGCTGGCCTCGACGTCCGAGGTCTACGGAAAGTCGCCGAGTGTGCCCTGGCACGAGGACGACGACCGGGTGCTCGGCTCGACCGACGTGGCTCGCTGGTCGTATGCGACGGCGAAGGCGCTCGACGAGCATCTCGCTCTCGCGCACGCGCACGTGGGCTTGCCGGTCACGATCGTGCGGTACTTCAACTCGTACGGCCCCCGACTCGATCCCCGGGGCTACGGGTCGGTGGTGGCGCGGTTCCTCGGCCAGGCGCTCGCAGGGGAGCCCCTCACCGTGCACGGCGATGGCAGCCAGACTCGCTGCTTCACCTATGTCGCCGACTCGGTGCGGGGCACGTTGCTCGCGGCGAGGTCGCCCGACTCGCTCGGTCGAGTGTTCAACATCGGGTCCGACGTCGAGACCACGCTCGACGACCTCGCCCGGACGATCATCGACCTCACGGGGTCGTCCTCGACGATCGAGCACGTGAGCCACGAGTCGGTCTTCGGCCCGCGGTTCGAGGACCCTGCGCGCAGACGGCCCGACATCACCAGAGCACGCTCCGAGCTCGGGTGGGAGCCAGCGGTGACGCTCGAAGACGGCCTGCGTCGCACGTTGGAGTGGTGGAGCACCGCCAATGGATGACCGAATGGATGAGCGCGAGTTCGATGAGCGCGTCGCGGCCCGATCGCTCGTCGTCGGCGTCGTGGGGCTCGGCTATGTCGGGCTGCCGCTCGCAGTCGCGCACGCGGAGTCGGGTTTCACCGTCGTCGGCTTCGACACCGACGCCGAACGCACCGATGCGCTGAACACGGGCCGGAGCCACGTCGAGGACATCGCAGACGCGCGCCTCGCCGCGCAGGTCTCGGCCGGGCGGTTCGCCGCATCGGCAGACCGGTCGGTGCTCGACCGGGCCGATGTCGTGTTCATCTGCGTGCCGACGCCGTCCGATCGCCACCAGACACCTGATCTGTCCTATGTGCGGGCCGCGCTGACCTCGGTCGCCGCGTCGCTCCGTCCCGGCAAGCTCGTCATCCTCCAGTCGACGACGTATCCGGGCACGACGACAGAGGTCTGCGCGCCGGCGCTCGAAGCCGCCGGGCTGCGGGCGGGCGTCGACTTCCACCTCGCCTTCTCGCCCGAGCGCGTCGACCCCGGCAACGCAGAGTGGACCGTGGCGACCACGCCGAAGGTCGTCGGCGGGCTCACGCCAGAATGCGGACGACGTGCGGCGCTCGTGCTCGAGTCGCTGATGCGGACGCCCGAGGTGCGCCAGGTCTCGACGCCCGCAGCCGCCGAGATGGCGAAGCTGCTCGAGAACACCTACCGCGCCGTCAACATCGCGCTCGTCAACGAGCTCGCCCAGCTCTGCCACCGCATGGGCATCGACGTCTGGGAGGTCATCGACGCCGCAGCGACGAAGCCGTTCGGGTTCGAGGCGTTCCGGCCCGGCATCGGGCCCGGCGGCCACTGCATCCCGGTCGATCCGCAATACCTCTCGTGGAAGGCGCGCGAGTTCGACTTCCGCACTGAGTTCATCGACCTCGCCGCCGACACGAACCAGGGGATGGCCGACTACGTGCTCGGACGGATCCGGGCATTCGCCGATCGCCACGGTGTCGCGCTCGCGGGTGCTCGAGTGCTCTGCCTCGGCGCCGCGTTCAAGGCGGGTGTGTCCGACATCCGCAACTCCCGCGCGATCCGGGTGATGGAGCTGCTCGTGCAAGCGGGCGCGCGCGTCGAGTTCGCGGATCCGCTCGTGGACGAGCTCGAGGTGAGCAGCGAGCGGCACAAGGCGGTCGCGATCGGCCCCGCGATGGCCGCGGGCTTCGATCTCGTCGTCGTCCTGGTCGCCCACTCGCAGTGGGCCGAGCTGCGCGCGCTGCCCGACACGGCGCTTGTGTTCGACGCTGTCGGGGCGATCGAAGCTCGAGGCCACCCGGCGTACGAGCGGCTGTGAAGACGGCTGTGAAGGCGGCCGTAAGACCAGCCTGGTCCGCGGGTGGGCCTGGGCCGTCGAGCATCCCGTGCTCTTCGTCTTCACGGTCGCCCTTGCCGCCCGGTGTCGTGCTCGCGCTCGGCGTCTACGTCGTTCCACGACGGCGCGCTGTTCCCGGACGACGCGTACTTCCAGCGACTCGCGCGCGAGATGGCGAACGGCCACGTCGCCCAATGGGCCGGCTACGACCACACGATCTTCCGACAGACGGCGACGTTCCTCTCCCGCTGACGGCGCCTCGCGTGGCTCGGCTCGGCGGTGCTCGCCCGGCCAGCTGATGGTCGCGATCGCGGGCGCCGGCGCCGCCGCGCTCACGACCGCCGTCGGGCTGCACGTCCTCCGCCCGCGCTGGGCGCATCGCCGCGGGCGCGGTCATGGCGCTGCTTCCGTCGATGGTGCTGTGGTCGTCGCTCACGCTGAAGGACGCCTTCGTCTGGTGCGTGCTCGCCGCGTCTGGCCTCGTCGTGTGCGAGCTCGACGGGGCCGCCTGGCGCGTGTCGTGGTGGTGACGGCCATCGGTGTCGGGCTGCTCGTCTCGATGGACCACCTCCGCGACCAGACCTTCGTCGTGGCGGTGTGGGCGTTTGCGATCGCACTCGTGCTCGGCGGCGGGAAGCCAGCGTTGCGCGAACGTGCCGCGATCGGCGTCGCGGTGCTCGTGCTCGTGCCCGCGCTCGCTCGGCTACGGGGTCGCCGCGGCGTCGTGGCTCGACGACTCGATCCACGGCGTCGAGATCCGACGCGAGGGAAACACGATCGGCGCGGCGACAGCGCTCGCCTGCGCGACGACCGGCAAGCGACGTCAGCGGGCATATCGCCCATCTTCCGTGTGGGCTGCCTCGGCTGTCATCCTCCGGCCCTATCCGTGGGAGCCGAGCGGCGTCGCTCGGGCTGACTCGCGCGTCTCGAGGCGCTCGCTGTGGTACCCGCTGCTCGCGCTCTCGCTCTACGGCCTACGTGCGCGTCTGGCCGCTGCGCCGAACGCTCGCGTTCCCGGCTGCTCGCGTCAGCGGGCGTCGGTGCTCGTCTACGCCAGCGTCGAGGGCAACCTCGGCACCGCGTTCCGCCATCGCGCGCGAAGCGTCCTGGGGAGTGGCCTTGCTCGCGGCCCTCGCCGCGCAGACCATCGCCGACCGGCGGACGGCATGCCGAGTCGACCGCGGAGCCGCAGGCGCCCGCCGGTACGCTCGTCGCGCTGACATGGCCGCTGATGCGATCGCTTCCCGCGGCGCGCCGCACGGTGATCGAAGCGAACGCGGGCGGCGCGAGCTGGAGCGAGACCTGGCGCTCGCGTGAGCTGCTCCGCGTGATGGTGTGGCGCGACTTCACGCTGCGCTACAAGCAGACGTTCGTCGGTGCCGGCTGGGCCGTGCTCCAGCCCCTCGGGCTCACGGCGGTGTTCGCGCTCTTCTTCGGGCGGCTCGTGCCGCTCCCCGTGCAAGGGCTGCCCTACGCGGTCTTCATGTTGCCCGCGATGGTGCTGTGGCAGTTCTTCTCCAAGTCGCTTCTCGCTCGCCGGGGTGAGCCTGTCGACGAACTACGACACGGTGACGAAGGTCTTCTTCCCGCGGATCTACCTGCCGCTCGCGATGATCGTCGGTGGCCTCGTCGACCTGGCGCTTCGCGCTCGCTGCTACTGCGATCGTCATGCTCGTCTACCAGCGCGGCCCGGCGGCGGCGATCGTCCTCGCGCCGTTGTTCGTCGCTGCTCGCAGTCGCTCGCCGCGTTCGGCTTCGGCGTGTGGTTCGCCGCCTTCGATGCCCGCTTTCGCGATCTGCGCCTCGCGCTGCCGTTCGTGCTGCAGCTCTGGTTCTTCATCACGCCGGTCGTCTACTCGTCGGCGACCATCCCTTACCGGTTCCGGTGGGCGTACCACCTGAACCCGATGGCGGGCGCGGTCGAAGGGTTCCGATGGGCGCTGCTCGCCGACGTGCCCGGCCCTGCGACGGGCGGCCTCGTGCTCTCGGCGCTCGTCGCCGTCGTGGTGACGGTCAGCGGCGTCTACTACTTCCGGCGCGCCGAAGGTGCGCATCGTCGACATCCTGTAGGTGTAGCCGTGGGCGACGTCGTCATCACGACCGAAGACCTGGGGAAGCGCTACCGAGCGAGGGTGGCCGGCCGCGGCGCGGCATCCGCGACGTCGTCGGCGACGAGCCTCCGCGCACGCAAGCGCGACGAGAACCGGGCGAGCATGGTGCCGTTCTGGGCGCTTGCGCCACGTCGACCTCGAGGTGATGGCCGGCCAGGTGACCGGCATCATCGGACGCAACGGCGCGGGCAAGAGCACGCTCCTCAAGCTCCTCTCCCGCATCACGACGCCGACCGAGGGCCGGGCCGAGATCATCGGCCGGGTCGGCTCGCTGCTCGAGGTCGGCACCGGCTTCCACATCGATCTCACGGGACGAGAGAACGTCTTCTTCTCCGGCGCGGTCCTCGGGATGAGCCGGGCCGAGGTGCGCCGCAAGCTCGATGACATCGTCGCGTTCGCCGGGCGTCGAGCGGTTCATCGACACGCCGATCAAGCACTACTCGAGCGGCATGCAGGTTCGGCTCGGGTTCGCGATCGCCGCGCATCTCGAGCCCGAGATCCTCATCGTCGACGAAGTGCTCGCGGTCGGCGACGAGGAGTTCCAACGACGCTGCCTCGAGAAGATCGGGGACGTGGCCGCGAAGGGCCTCGCGATCCTCCTCGTGAGCCACGACCTGGCCGCGGTGCGCAGCCGCTGCGACGTCGCTCACCTCTTCGACGCCGGGCAGCTCACCGCGAGCGGGCCGCCGCAGGAGATCGTCGACACCTATGTCGCGCAGGTGTGCTCGACGAAGGACCGGACGTGTGGCGGCAACGCTGTGGCGTCTGGCCGGCGGAGGAGCCACACCCTCGAGCCGGGTGCGCCCTGTTCGATCCTCATCGACATCGAGGCGGCCGTCAGGCTTCGGGCGCGCGCCAACCTGACTTTGCAGATCCGGCGCGACGCGTTCCCGTGTGGGAAGGATCGGTCGCCGGAGACCTCGGTCCCGGGCGGCTACGAGATCCGGTTCGACATCGAGGCGCTCGCGCTCGCGGCCGGAAGCTACGAGCTCTCGCTCGCGCTCGTCGCGGACGGAGGGTTGCGCACGACCGTTGCGCTCGAGTCCTCCGCTCGTCGTCCCTCCCGGACGTCGCCGGCGGGCCGATCATCGCCGCGCGCCACACCGGGCGGATCACGAAGCGCTGAGCGACGGGTACCACTCGAGCAGGCGTTCGGCGAGCGCAGCGAACGTCGGCATCGGCATCCGCCCGACGTCGGTCCAGCTGCTCGGACGCTCGCGCAACGCGTCGACGAGCTCGGTCGACCGAGCCGGGAGTGACGATACGAGCGCCGATGCGCCGGCCTGCTTCGCCGATGCAGCCCACGTCTGATGCGATGAGGTGAGCGCCGTGTGCGCGCGCAAGCCAGGGGAGTGCCGACTGCGTGCCACTGCGATAGGGCATCACACAGATCGCGGCATCCGAGAGGACATCGTGCAATCGCTCACCGGAGACGTACGCGTTCTCGATCGACACGAGTGACGGCCACTGCTCATGCAGCCGGCGGAGGGACGAGGGCACGCGTCCCTGTCCGACGACCACGAATCGGCGTAGCCCCCCGCTGCGCCAGTACTCGGTGACCGCGTCGCACATCTCGTCGACGCCCTTGTACGGCGCGAACCGACCGACCATGGCGATCGTGCCTTCGGCACGCAACGGTTGCGTCGTCGTGAGGCCCGGGCAGGACGGGCACGGGAATGCCGGCAGCTCGGCGACGAGCAGCTTCGCTGCGACTCGTTCTGGCGCCAGCGCCTCACAATGCACATGAACCCCCGCCGCGGAGCGCATCGTGCGTGCCGCGACGGCGTGTTGGACGCGGTCGAAGAGCTGACCGTGAGACTTGGGGTCGTGCCACGTCGCCGCGACCGCGACCCCCGTGCGGCGAGGGCGGCGGCGGCGCGGGCCGACGTGGGATAGCCCTCGCCGAACACGATGTGGACCACGTCCGGATGCCATGCGTGGATCTGCGTGGCGAGCGCGCTCTGACGCACCCACGCGGTCGCTTCGTGGCTCGCCACGCGTGCCCGAGCGGCCGGCTTCTCGATGAGGTGGGTCTCGGCTGCGAGAGTGAGCGCCGGACGGTCCGGGATCCAGACACCGACCGTCGTACGGGCGCTCATCGAGTTGCCGAGCGCTGAGACGTAGTCGCCTGCTGCCCCCGAGGTGGTGAGCGCGAACGAGCGCGACGCGGAGCGCGGGTCATCGGTGTTGGGCGCGCATGCGAACGTGTTGGGCGATCTGGACCGGGACGACCAGAGGCAGCAGGGGATCGACGTGAAGGCCGCCCATCGAGACTGCTGCGCCGCGGCGCCATATCGGCGCCCGAGCAGGTGTCTCCAGGCGAGATACGTCGGCCTCCCAGCTGTGCCACCGGCGATAGCGACGATGCAGCGCCGGGGTCCGTGCCGTCTCCGCCAGACGAGCCGTGCAGAGCGCGAGCTGCTCTTCGGTTAGCTCGACCTCGACTCCACCGCGGAAGGTCAATGAATCCGCATGCGCCCGTGAGCGGTAGACGACCTGGTCGACGACGGCGCGCTCGGGGTTCAGCTCCAACACCCGCATGAGGAAGTCGAAGTCCGCGCACCGAGGCCAGCGAGTGTCGAAGGGGCCGACCCGCTCGAGCAGGCCGCGACGGAAGAAGCGGGCATTCAAGATCGGCGAACCGTGGATCACGTCCTGCTCCCGGAGCGACTTCGCGCCTTTGTCGTTGACGTGGACGAGTGTCTCCGTGCCGGAGGGGGTAGCCCGAAAGACTTCGCCGCCTCCGGCGACCATCTCGGCGCGGGGATTGGCCGCGACGCGCGCTCGACTGCCGCAGCGCGCCGGGCGTCAAGAGGTCGTCCGCGTTGACGAAGCCCACGATCTCCCCCGAAGCGAGCACGATCCCGCGGTTTATAGCGTCGTAGAGCCCCCTGTCCGCATCGCTGACGACGCGTACGGCGGGGTGTGCGCCCAGGATGCCGAGCGTGCGGTCCGTCGACCCGCCGTCCATCACGATGTGCTCGAGCTCGTGCCAGTCTTGGGCGCCGACGCTCGCGAGCATCTCGTCCAGATGACGTTCGGCGTTCAGCGTGGGCGTGACGAGCGTGATCCTCACGTCGTGACTCCGGCCGCGGCGAGAAGCGCGACATCGTCAGGCGCGAGGTCTTGCCGAGCCGCCGCCCGGTAGAGCGCCCGGCACGACCGGGCGAGCTGGTCCCACGAGTAGGTGGCAGCTCGGATGTGGCCGCGGGTGGCGAGCGTCGCTCGCAGCTCATCGTCGGACCAGACTTGCTCGAGCGCGTGTGCGATCGAGTCGACGTCGGTCGGGTCGAACAGCACCGCAGCGTCACCGGTGAGCTCCGGGAGGGAGGTCGCGTCGGCGCACGCGACGGGCAGACCTGCCGCGAACGCTTCGAGGACCGGGAAGCCGAAGCCCTCGAACAGCGACGGGAAGACGAGGCAACGTGCTCCCGCGTAAAGGAGGGCCAGCTGGTCGTCGTCCACAAAGCCGCGGAAGTCCACGAGGTCCTCGATCCCGCGAGCGCGCGCGTGGTCTCGCACGACACGATCACGCGGGTTGGGCTGGCCCGTGCACACGAGCTTCACCTCGGTGCCGCGCGCCCGCACCATCGCGATTGCGTCGAGGAGCCGGATGTGGTTCTTGTGGCTCCAACGTTCCGCGGGGTAGAGCGCGTACGGCTCGTGCTTGGTTCCCGGCGAGTGCCGAACCAGTAGTGGTGCACCCGGCGCGACGACAGCGACGCGAGCAGGGTCGATCCCGTAGGCGTTCACGACGTCCTCGCGAACGAAGTGGGACGCAACCACGACGTAGGTTGCCTGCCTGCAGCACGGCCGGTAGATCGCGTCGCGCCGTTCTACATCGCTCGGTGTGAAGTACTCCGGGTAGTGGACGTGCTGCAGATCCCAGGGCTGATAGAGGTTCGGCAGCGCGGTGCGCTCGCCTGCCTGCGCCGCGAAGTGCACGACGTCGTACCCGCCTTCCTCGACGATCGGC
This sequence comes from uncultured Acidimicrobiales bacterium, assembly GCA_963726495.1. Lineage (GTDB taxonomy): Bacteria > Actinomycetota > Acidimicrobiia > Acidimicrobiales > DATKAS01 > DATKAS01. Next base: position 87,326 of record CAVSCP010000005.1, on the reverse strand, counting down.
GGTGAGGCGGGTACGCCCGGCGCCGAGTAGCGAGCCCGGCCCGCTCGTGCCCACAGCACGACGCGACGGGCGGGGGGACCGAGTGGCGTCGCTGCGATGCGAGAGGCGAGCGCCGCGGCTCGGAGACGGCACCGTGACCCATGCCGCTGACCCCCCGATTCGGCGAGCCAGAGCGGCGCCTTGCGCCCCGCTGCCGACGAACTCGAACCGGTCGGATCCTTCGAGCCGACTCAGCGCGCCGGCGAGCCCCTGGACGTACTGCTCGATGCCGCCGGACACGCCGGGTGCGAAGCAGGGTCGGACCGCGACGCGCATCTCGATACCGCCCGCTCAGCGACGCCACTCGTGGGGGATCACGGTCCAGAGCGCGAGCCACGATCGGTTGAACATCCGCTGCTTCAGTGTCCCGGCAGCGAATAGTTCCCGAAATGCAGCAGCATCGGCCTTTCTGTCCCGGACAACCCAAGACGGGTGTACAAGCTCCCCGAGGTCGGCGGTGGTGAAGCCGCGCGTCGGGTCGAGCGCGGTGTGAGTGGCGTCTGGGCGAAATCCGACATTCTCGACCAGACTCGTCCGAGGAACGACCGCCAGGCCCGACTGCGCCCAGCATGCGAACTGCCACTGGTAGTCCCACGTGTCGGTCTCGCCCGATCGGACCCGGTCGTATGTCACCCGGTAGTACGCCTCCTCGCTGCGGCTGGTCGCGACGCTCCGCAGCAGGCCGCGTGCAACGAACTCGTCCCATCCCGTCATGTGCACGTCGTAGTGGCGCCACAGCGCGACTCCAGCTCGCCCACCCCCACACGTGAGGGTGCGACGAGAACCGATAGGACGCATTCGAGCTCCAGCGCCCGGGACTCAAGTTCGCTCCGCCGATGTGCATCACCCGCTCGTCGTCGTGGTATCGAGCGAGCAGCGCGTCGCAGTACGGGAAGAATGCGTCGATGGGCACACAATCGTCCTCGAGAACGATCGCTTGGTCTACCTGTGAGAAGACCCAATCAAGGCCCGACGAGACACGTTCACGGCACCCGAGGTTTGTCTCGGCGAAGTTGGTCTGGATCTCACACGACCAATCAATGCCGTCGAGAGCAGCGGCCCGGGCTTCGTTGCACAGCGAACGCTCGGTCTCGTCGCGTGGGCCGTCGGCGACGATCAGCAACTTTGATGGTGCGGCTCGCCGCACGGCGGCGAGCACACGGCGCGTCAGGTCGGGTCGGTTGAAGACGAAGAGCGCGACCGGGGCGGACACTGCCATGTCTTGGCACGCTAAGCGGTCGTCGGGTCAGGCTGAGAAGCCCGCGTCGCGTTCTGCCCACTTGTACGAACCGCCGTAGGCGAGCCGTGCCCGAACCAGCTGTTGCACGGGCGGTCGCACGAGGAGCCGGAGTGCCCGCTGGCGAGCTGACGACAGCGCTGTCCGGGTGAACAGCTGATTTGTACCGAGATCGACGAGATGCATGCCGAGGTCGTGAGCAAGCCATTCGAATCCCCGTGGCGAGAAGAAGAAGACGTGCTGACCTATCGCGGGTATGAGGTACCACCAGTCGTTGCCTTGCCCGAGGTAGGGCTCCGTTCCGACAAGCAGAGCGTCCGTCGCGCCAGCGATCTCGCGGAGCGTCGCAGCAGGCTCCGCGAGGTGCTCGACGACCTCGAATGCACACACGAGGTCGAACGATCCCTCCACCTGGTCCACCGCGAAGCCTCGACTCAGCTCGTGTCCGCCCCTCGGGTCGTAGACCCAGGCGTCGACCCCGACATCCCGGAGGAGCCGACACAACAGCCCGGTGCCTCCGCCGAAGTCGAGGATCCTCGAAGCGGGAGGCAGGCCGAGCACTCGCAAGATCGTGACGACCAGGGCCTGCTTGTCGAGATTTCGCATGACCAGGCCGGTGTCGCGATCGGCGATGGCACCTCGTCCGTACGCCTCATCGAGCCAGTACGGCGGTTCGTCTCGAGCGACCCGCACTTCTCGCATTTGAAGTAGTCGACGTCGAGGTGGCCCAGGACCCGGAGGTGAACGCCGCGTCCGCAGGTCCACCGCACAGTCGACATGGATTGTCAACGCCCACCTTTCCCTTTCGAGTGGAACGACCTCCGTCGACGGAGCTTCGTGGCTGGGTTCCACGAGCGGAGCCACAGCAGTCGTGCGCGGCTTGACAAGCTGCAGCGGATGATATGTGGCCGGAAGTCGTACCAGCCTTGCGGCCCACATGTCTCGAGCACGCCCGCCGCCTCGAGCCGAGCCGCGTTCGACTCCGAGTTCCGCAGCCATCGAGGCGGGGAACGGATACGAGCGCAACGCGAATGTGCCGCAGCTCCTGCTCGCCCGCACGACCCGATCAAGCCGCAACCTTCGCCCAGTTGGCGTGCGGATCGCGAACTGCCTGATTGCGTTGGCCGCCAAGGACAGCTGCAGGCTCCGGCGTAGCTCGGGCGGGGCTGCTAGCCGCACGAACCGGAGATGGTCGCCGAGGTTCGTCATCGACTTCCTCGACGTCAGCTCCGCCCAGATCCTCGCGCGCGCTCGCCGGCTCGTCAGATGGCGCGAGCCCAGTCTCGAGCCGCAGGCCCGCAGCTGAGTCCGTCCCGTCACCCCCAATTGGTGTCCTGCCCGCCGCAGTCGGCAGAAGAACTCGAAGTCGCCGATGTAATGAGGGAGCCGAGCCTTGTCGACGTTGCCGCATTGCCGCACCATCTCGAGCGGCACGATCGCGCCGCGACCCTCGAGCGTGTCGACGCAGGAGTTGAATTCGCGTGGGTTCCGTGCAGACGTGAAAGCGGTAGACCGGCCAGTCGATCGTGATTCCGGCGTTCAGTACCTGCGTTGGATCGTCCGCGTCGACGATCGTCGCGCCCACGGCCGCCGCGTGAGCGATCGACTCCTCGACCAGATGCTGGACGAAGTCCGCGTCGAAGAAGGTGTCGTTGTTGAGGAGCAGCACGAAGTCGCTTCGGCGCCCCGTGCGGAGCGCGTAGTCGATGCCGAACCACGTCGCTCCAGTCCACCACTGCTCGCCGATGTCGGCGATGAGCGTGATGCCCTGCGAGCTGCGAGCTCCTCGACGCTGCCGTCGCGCGATCCGCCGTCGATGACGACGATCTCGAGCGCCGGATAGTCTGCGCCTCAGCTGTGCGATGCAAGCGGAGCGTGATGCGTGAGCCGTTCGAACACCGGCACGACGACGAACACCTTCGGGTCAGCCGACTGCACCACCGGCGCGCACCCTACCGGTACTGTCGCTCGTCGTGACCGGGGGCGGCTGGCAGTACCTCGCAGTCTTCCTCGTGTCGGCGGCGTTCTCGCTGCTGCTCACCCCGTTGGTGTTGCGCTTCGCGCTCCGCCGCAACGTGCTCGATCTCCCGGGCGGGCACAAGAGCCACACCGACCCCGTGCCGTACCTCGGTGGCCTCGCGATCGTCGCCGCGTTCGCGCTCACGGTCGTGGTCGCGGCGCTCGTGCGGCCGCCGGTCTCGGGACGGGGCGAGCTGTTCGTCGTGCTCGGCCTCGCGGTCCTCCTCGCGTTCGTCGGCCTGCTCGACGACCTCACGGGCCTGAGCCCAGTGGTCCGACTCGTGGTCGAGGCCGGCGCCGGCCTCGCCGTGTGGGCCGTCGGGGGTGGCATCGACCTGTTCGGCCCCGGCGTCACCGATGCGGCGATCACGGTGCTGTGGGTCGTCGGCATCACGAACGCGTTCAACCTGCTCGACAACATGGACGGGCTGTCGTCCGGTGTCGCCGCGATTGCCGCCGGCTCGATCTTCGTCATCGCGTCCCAGAACGGGCAGTTCCTCGTCGCCGGGTTGGCCATCGGCCTCGCGGGCTGCGCGATCGGCTTCCTCCGCCACAACTTCCATCCGGCGCGGATCTACATGGGAGACGCCGGGGCGCTCTTCCTCGGGTTCATGCTCGCGTACCTCGGGATGAAGCTGCGCTTCGACGCGCCCGACGAGCACGACGTTCCTGGTGCCGATCCTGATCATGGGAGTGCCGATCTTCGACACGACCCTCGTCACCGTCACGCGGCTTCGTCGTGGCGTGAGCCCGTTCCTCGGGGGACGCGACCACACGAGCCATCGCATCGTCCGCGCCGGGCTGCCGGTTCCCGCGGCGGTCGTGCTCATCTACACGATCGGGATCTGCCTCGGCATGGTCGCGTTCGTCGTGAGCCGCATCGACCGCACCTCGGCGTACGTGCTCACGGCCGCCGTCGTGATCCTTGCCGTGCTGTCCGGAGTCCTGCTCTCGCTGGTGCCCGCAGACGACGACGGAGGCGAGCCGACCGGCTGAGGGCGCGCCCCTATGCTCACCCGATGGCCAAATCGCGGCGCACGTCGCACCGCCCGGCGCGCCCCTCGAGCACGAGCAAGTCCCCCGCTTCGACGCAGGCCGCGCCCTCCCAAGGGACGATCGTCATCGACCCTCAGCCCGCGGCGAGCACCAAGGCCACCGCGGCCGCCAAGCCCCGACCCCAACAGGCGCCCGCGAAGGCGGCACCGGAGCCTCGAGTCCGCCTCCCGCTGATCATCGGTGCGGGCCTCTCCGTCCTGTGGCTGCTGCTGTGGGTGATCGGCGTGCTGTCGACGTTCGGGCTCGCGCTCTTCATGATCGGGCTGTCGTGGGCGGCGATCGCCGTCGTCGACGCGAGTGGTCACCTGTGGGACGCCACCGACCCCCTCCGCAGCGCCCGGCGGATCGGCGTGTTGTGGGTCGTCGTCGCGCTCCCCGTGGCCTTCGACCCCGGCACCGCGGAGCGGTTCGGCCTGGCGAAGCTCACCGTGCTCATGGTCGGCGCACTCGCGCTGGCGATGCTCTGGATCGTCGACGCGATCACGAACACCAAGCTGCCCGACCTGCGCACCGGCTTGCACTGGCCGATCCTCGCGATGGTCGGCGTCGGCACGCTCGCGACGATCCTCAGCGTCAGCCCCCGCCTGAGCCTGGTCGGCGCCTACCAGTCGTACGACGGCCTGCTCGCCCTCGTCTCGTTTGCCGTCGTCGCGCTCGTCGCCGCCGAGTCGTGGCGAGCGAGCGACCTCCGTCGCATCCTGACGACTTTCGTGCTCGCTGCCGGGGGGCTCGTCGTGCTGTACGGGCTCATCCAGACCGCCGACCTCGAGCTGGGCACGCACTGGGACTGGATCCACTTCGTGAACGCCGGCTCCTCGTTCGGTCCGACCAGCACCGTGTGGTCGACGTTCGGCAACCCGAACCACCTCGCGGGCTTCATCGCATGCCTCTTGCCGATCGGGGTCATCGTCGTGATCAGCGATCGGTCGCTGATCGTGCGGGCGATCACCGGTGCCGTGCTCCTCGGAGGCCTCGTCTGCCTCGTCGAGACGAGCAGCCTCGGTGGCTTGGGTGCCTCGGTCGGTGCGCTGGTGCTCACCGGAGTGCTGCTGATCCCGGAGCTGAAGGGCCGGCGCCGCCTGGCCCTCTGGTGCGGCGCGGGCGTGGCGGTGGCCGTCGCGCTCGCCTTCGTCATCGTCGGAGCGCAGGGCACGATCTCGCACAAGCTCGACGCCATCACGAAGTGGTCGTCGGGCACCAGCACCGCGGCGCAGCGCGTGCAGTACTGGCACTCGGCTGTCGACATGGCGAAGGACCGACCGGTGCTCGGCTGGGGGCCCGACACCTTCGGCTACCTCGCGCCGAAGTACCAGACGCAGAAGTTCGTCGACGCGTTCGGTCCCGACCAGGTCATCAACGCCGCGCACAACACGTTCCTCCAGACGCTGGCGACGAAGGGCGTGCTCGGGCTCGCGGCACTCCTCTTCTTCCTCGTGTGGCTCGCGCTGCGGTCGGTCGGCGCGTGGCGCAACGCACGCGCGCGCGAACGATCCGACGAGGGATGGCGCGAGCACCGGCTGATGCTGACCGCCGCGCTCGGCGCGATCGTCGGCGTGCTCTTGCAGAACTCGTTCAACGTCGAGCTGCTCGGCGTGAACATCGTCCTGTGGGCGATGGCGGGTGTCGTGAGCGTCGTCGCGCTCGCCGTTGGTGTGCCCGCGTGCCTCAGCCCGGCGCGCATCGTGCGGGTGACGCCGTTCGACGAAGACGCCCTCGCTGAGCCCGTGCGCCAGCCGCGCAAGGTCGCACGGCGCTCGGGCGTCGCGGTGCCGCTGGCGATCGGCGTGGTCGTCGTGGTGGCGCTGTCGTGGTTCGCGAGCACGTGGTGGCGCGCAGATCGCTCGTTCCAGGCTGCGATCGACGGCACGGTGCAGCTCACGTCGGGCGAGAAGCTCTCGTCGACCGCGCAACAACGCATCGTGAACTCGACGCTGACCCAGTTCCACGACGCGTCGCGCGGCAACACGTCAGAGTCGCGCTACCCGATCGCCGAGGCGAACTTCGTGCTCCAGGCGCTCGCCGCGACGAACTCGCTCACCGCAAACAACGTGAGCGGCCTCGCGCCGGTGAAGGCGATGTTGCAGTCAGCGGTCGACCGGGCGCCGCGAGACCCAGTGCCCCTCTCCGCCTACGGCAACCTGCTCGCCCGTCTGCGTGACATCTCGCCGACGAGCGGTGACCCGAAGCTCGAGGCCGAGCTCTTCACCCGGGCCGCCCGGGCGAACCCCTACCACCCGAGCTTTGTCGCGTCGGAGGCGACCGCCCTGCGCGCGACCGGCGACCTCGCTGGCGCCCGCGCCGCTGTGGATAACGGTCTGACCAGGTTCCCGAAGGATCAGAGCCTGCTCACCGAGGGCGTTGCGACCGCGAAGGCGCAGAACGACACCGCCGCGGCCGATGAATTCCAGAAGCGCCTCGACGCCCTCAAGGCTGGCTGACCTGGGCTGATGCGACCGCGACGGTTCTTGACCTCGCGGATTTCGCCCCCTTAGGGTGCCCGCAGCCGAATTTCGGGTGTCACGAGTCGTCACGCCTGGGGTTCTCGCTACGAGGGGCGGCAGGGCTTCTGCCTGTTCCCGCATGCGATCGCGGTTTCCGTTGGACGGATGCGTCGATCGCAACCAAGACAGGACAACAACCAGGAGGTTGTATGAAGTCACCGTCCCGCAGGTTGCGGCGGTTGGTCGGCGCTGGTACCGCCGCCCTCCTCGCCGTAGGCCTCGCACCGATCCTGACGTCGGGGGTGGCGCAAGCAGCGTCGACCAACACCCCGGCGATCGCGGTCGCGAACCAAACCGTCATCGGCGTCGGCCAGTCCGGCTCCGCGGCCGGTGCCATGGTCATCGGTTCCAGCACCGACCACCTTCAACGCCGGTGACCAGATCACCGTGCAGGTGACCCAGCCTGGCGTCGGCACGCCGACCACCGCGGGCCGGCGTTGCGACCGCTCCCCGAGATGAACCCCAACTGCAACGGCGGCTCGACGGGACTCGGCACCGACGCCGACGCCGACTACACGCTGCCGTCGGGCGCGGGTGACCGGCGCTTCGTCGCGTACGCGGCCACCCCGACGGCCGCTGGCCCGGCCGGTGGCACGCTCACGCTGCTTCCCGGCGTTCCCGGATCTTCGACGCCCGCCGGCACCGGCGGCACCATCCCTGGCTTCTGCAACACCCAGGACGGTGGCACGAAGATCGACATCTACACCTTCGTCGTGGCCACGACCGGCACGGGCCCCATCGCGATTGACAACATCAAGTACGACGTCGGTCGTGGCACGGGTATCGCCAACAACGCCGGCGCGACCACGCGCGCGCACTCGACCACGACCGGCCCTGTCCGCCAGTACATCTTCTTCACGAACGTCACGACCGCGGTCACGACGCTGTACAAGCTCAGCACCGCCAATCAGGCGCTCGCTGCCGTGACGAACCCGGCGACGCAGATCGGCGACTCCAACGCGTGGATCACCACGATCGGCATGACGGGTCCGCCCAAGTCGTTCGCAGTGACGACCGGCACGAACCTGACGAAGACGATCAGTGGCATCACGATCACCGAGTTCGTCACCGATGCGTTCGGTGTCGCCAGCACGGCGAACAACACGTTCTGCATCGACATCGCCTCGGGGAACGCGACGTTCGGCGCTTCGCCGAGCCTGAGCGTCACCGGGTCCGGTCTCGCGACCGACCTGTTGCAGAGGATCCGTCGTTCCCGACTCGACCGGCCCCGGCGGCGCGAACACCCGGGTGTCGATCACCATCTTCAACAACCCGGCGAACGTGCTGTCCTCGCTCACGCTGAACAACCTGGTGCTGAACATCAGCGCCGCCACGGTTGGCTCGGTGCGCGCGATCCTCACCGACTGCGGCGATCAGTTCGGTCCTGGCGGCTCGCTGCCTGGCACGAACGCCGACACGACTCCGCCCACAGCGGTTCCGTTCCCGCCGGCGGCGAATCAGGGCCCACCCGACGATTGATGCGTTCGGTGGTGCACTGGCAGCTACCGGTGCCGCCTGCGGGCAACTCACGGTCCCCCGCTCGGCATCGGTCCCGCGGTGAACAACTTCTTCGCCAGCATCTCAACCGCTGGGTTCAACTCCATCGGAAGCTTCTCCGGTCCGAACGACAGCGTGAACGACCTCAACCGGGTCGTGCTGTTCTTCCTCCTCCTGGCTGACCGCTCCGGCGGCAACGATCGTGTTGCCACCGCGCGCATCCTCCAGCAGGAGAAGTACGGCCTCGCTGGCGTGAACACCTCGGCACGGCCTCGCGATCAGTAACTGCAGCGGTCCTGGTGACACGTTCGACACGCCGCGACGAGCTGCAGGATCCTGCCGGACTCAGCGTCTGCGGTGGTACCCGCTTCGCCCTCGTGGCCACGGCAGACAACTTCCCCGACGCGCTCTCGGCCTCGTACGCCGCTGGCCGCATCGGTGCAGCGATCCTGCTCGTGCGTCCCACGGTCGATGCGCTGGCCCAGGTCTTCAGCTGCCTTCAGAACCTCGGTGTGAAGACGGTCCTCGTGCTCGGTGGCCCCGCGGCCGTTCCGGACACGGTCGTCGACTTCCTCAAGGGCCTGAACACGAGCTGCACCACCGACAGCCAGTGCGGTGGCTTCTCGAACACGATCACGAACGGCGACCCGCGGGTTCGCTCCGGCACGAAGCTCGACGTTGCCCGGATCCAGGATCCGCTCAACGACACCCGCTACGGCACCATGCGACTGCTGAACATCCTCACGGGCCTGCCCGTGTCGATCCCGGTGGTCGTGCAGCAGGTGCAGCCGGCGCTGTTCAACGCCACCAAGCAGGTCGCCCCGGCGTCGCCGGCCAACGTCTGCACCCTCTGCCGCAGTGCCTTCGTCGTGTCCGGTGCGAACTTCCCCGACGCTCTGTCGGCGGGTGTCCGTGCCTACGCCGATGGCATCCCGATGATCCTGACGGATCCGGCCGCGCTCTCGCCTGAGGCCGTCCAGACCCTGAAGGACCTTCAGACGCAGCAGGTGTACGTCGATCGGTGGTACCGCGGCAGCTGTCTCGGCGCAGTCGTCGACCACGCTCACCAAGGCCACGCAAGACGGTGGTCTGGGCCTCGTCGTCGCCCGCATCTCGGGTGCTGATCGTCTCGCCACGGCCGTCGAGGTCATGAAGTTCTCGACCCGGAACGCGACGAACACCAGCCTGCCCGGCCTCAGCCGTCACCGACCTGACACACCGTCCTGCTCGCCCGCGGCGACACCTTCCCCGACTCGCTGACCGCAGCGGTTCAGGGCATCGGCTCGCTGTTCGGCGTGCAGTCGATCAACGGCGGCTTCGGCACCGGCACCGATCCCAACAAGCTCAACTACGGGGGTGAGGCTGCCATCCTGCTCACCGTCGACCCGACCCACCTCGGTGCGTCGACCCAGGCCCAGCTCGTTGCAGTCGGCGGCGGCACCAACGGCCTGTCGCTCCGGCGGTGAACGCCATCAAGTGCCTCGGTCTCCAGGCTGCGATCTCTGACGCAACCTGCACGGCCGCTCAGAGCGCACTCGCTGGCATCACCACCTAGTCCGTCCAACGGCAACCTGAGAGAAGGGGCCCTTCGGGGCCCCTTCTCCGCGTTTTGCCGACCGCGTGCCCTGGGTATGAGGCTGGTAGCGTCGCTCCCCCTACGGGGGTCGGCCGAAGGGGAGGCAACAATGCGGCGGAAGGGCATCGCAACGCTGCGCGATGGCGGCAGGGGTCTTGCTCGGGGCGGCTGGTCTCGCGGCAGTGCCCGCAGGCGCCGCGATCCCGTTCATCGACGCGAGCACGTTCAAGGCCGTGCAGACGCCCGAGATCCCGGTCGGGCTTCGGCGGCGGCGTCGCCGGCGACCTCACGATCGGCACGAGCAGCACGACTGTTCCAGGCCGGCGACACGATCACCGTGTCACTCGACGACAGTGACTCGGTGGCCAACTGCTTCAACGGCCTGGGCTTCCGCGACTTCGTCGCCTTCGCAGGCACACCCGATCGCGCACATCCCGGGCCCGACGGCGACCGTGCAGGTGAACATGGGGTCGAGCCCGCTGTGCGCGAGCCAAGAAGGCGGCACGCAGATCGACGTGATGACGGTCAACGTGCTGATCGGTGGGCCCGGCCCGATCACGGTGACGAACATCCGCTACACGGCTGGCTCGAACGGCAGCCTCGACGGCTCGGCGGGCACGGGCCCGGTGCAGCTGCAGGTCGCCGGCGGTGGCGCGGTCGGCCCGCCGTTCACGCTCTCGACGGCCAACACCTCGAACGCGTGGCTCACGACGATCTCCCTGTCGGGTGGCACGGTGAGCGCGCCGATCACCCTGCCGTCGCCGCCGGTCGCGATCTCGCCGCTGGTGATCAGCGAGGCGGTCGCCGACGCGTTCGGTCCCGCCGGCACCGCAAGTGACGTCTGCCTCGACACGTCGTTCAACAGCAGCAGCTCGGCGCCCAGCATCGTGTGGGCGTCAGTGCCGACATCGGCGACGACCGGAGGGGTCGGGGGCGACGGCGTCAACGGCGTCACCATCGAGACCGGCCCGGCGGGTCCGAGCTCGCGGCTCAAGGTGTCGATCCAGAACGCGCCGACCTCGGTGGTGAGCACGCTCACGCTGACCGGCATGAAGATCCAGCCCGGCACCACGCCCGGCAAGGCCCAGATCTTCCTCACCGACTGCGACTCGCCGCCGTTCGGCACCCGCAGCTCGGGGGGCAATCCCGCGAGCGGCACGACGTTCGACACGATCGGCTACTTCTCGAACCCGAGCACGAACGTCACGGCGCCGATCGTCGTCAACCCCTCGAGCAAGACGATCACGCGCATCTCCGGTGCCGATCGCATCGACACGGCGAACGCGATCTCGCAGTCGAGCTTCCCCGGAGTCGGCACTGCCAGCGCGGTCGTCCTCGCTCGGGCCGACAACTTCCCCGACGCGCTCGCGGGCACGCCGCTCGCGGCCGCGAAGAGCGCGCCGCTCCTGCTCACGGGGTCTGCGTCGCTCGACTCGCGCACGCTCGCCGAGATCCAGCGCGTGCTGACTCCCGGCAAGACGGTGTTCCTGCTGGGAGGCACCGCGGCGCTCTCGACTTCGGTCGAGTCCGCGATCACCCAGGCCGGCTACCAGGTCGTGCGGTTCAACGGCATCGATCGTTTCGATACCGCGATGCGCATCGCCCGTGACGGCCTCAACAACCCCGCCACGCTGTTGGTGGCCGACGGGCTGAACTTCCCCGACGCGCTCACGGCGGGCGCGGCTGCCGCGAAGGCGCAAGGCGCAGTCCTGCTCTCAGCTGGAGCGTCGCCGGTTGCGATCACGTCTTCGTACATCAGCTCGCGTCCCGCGGGAGGCACGTTGTTCGCGATCGGCGGCCCCGCGGCTCAGGCGTATCCGGCCGGGGTCGCGATCGTCGGCGCCGATCGCTACGACACCGGTGGACAGGTCGCCGGCGCGCTTCTTCCCCGGCCCCGGCACGATCGGGCTCGCATCGGGCACGAACTTCCCCGACGCGCTCGCTGGCGGCGCGCACGTCGCCCGGTTCTCGGGGCCGATGCTGCTCACCGACCCGTCGACGCTGTCGCCGCAGACGCAGGCGTACCTCTCGGTGAAGGCGCCGGGCATCGCCGGTGGCTTCCTCTACGGAGGCACGACCGCGGTCAGCGACTCGGTGAGGCTCGCGGCGCAGGTGGCGATCGGCGGCGCTGCGACCTGACCTGCGCACCGCCGCGGTGACTGCTCGGCGCGCGACGCGCGCCGGTAGCCTCGAACCCCATGTCGAAGAGCCTTCGCCTCTCGCTGCTCGCCCTCGTAGCGGCGTCGGCGCTCACGTTTGCGGCCTGCAGTGACGACAGGGCTCGTCGTCCGCGGGCACGACTGCCTCGGGTGGCCGCGGCGACCACCGGCGCATCGGGTGGCGCGACGAGCACGCTCGACCCGATCGTCGGCAACGTCGACCTCGGCCCGCTGGCCGGGTGTCCGTTCTTCACCGCCGACGATGCGAAGAAGTTCCTCGGCAAAGACGTCGGGCCGCGTGAACATGAAGGGGAGCCAGGTCGACAACGGCACGATCCTGGCCGTGTGCGCGTACAACGACACGAGCGGTGTTCCCGAGAACGGCGTGTCGGTGAGCGCCAAGCTCGTGCCGGGTGCTTCGGCCGCGAACGTGCAGGGCGACTTGCTCGACCTCGAGCAGAACCGCTTCGCCGGGCATCGACGCTGCAGACGATCGACGGCCTCGGTGACGGCGCGCGCGCCGTGGTGCTTCCCCGGCAGCGACATCAAGATCGTGGTCGTCTTCGCCGGCGACTACGAGCTCGACGTCGCCGCCGGACCGAACCAGTCGCTCGATCAGGTGGTCCAGCTCGCCCGCGACACGCTCCCCAAGCTGCCCGCGAGCTAGCTGCACGCTGGGCGCAATGACGACCGCCCTGACGCTCGACAGTGCTCCCGAGCGAGCGACCGCCCCGCGCACGCGGTTCGTCTCGCTCGACGTCGTGCGCGGGCTCGCGGTCGCCGGCATGGTGCTCGTCGAGAACCTCCCGGGCCCGCTCGAGTCGTTCCGTTGGTGGCGTCACGCCGCGTGGCACGGCCTCACCATCGCGGACGTCGTGTTCCCGCTCTTCCTCGTGCTCGTGGGCGCCGGCATGGCGCAATGGCTTCGTCCGCCCGTGTCGGCGTCGACGATGCGCCGCTTGGTGCTGCGCTCGCTCGCGCTCATCGCGATCGGCCTCATGGTGTTCGGATGGTGGGGCGAGGGAGGCGGCCTCGACTCGTTGCGGATCCCTGGTGTGCTGCAGCGCATCGGTCTCGCCGGGCTCATCGCCGGCGTGATCGTGGTCGGCTTGCGCAGGTGGTGGGCGGTTGCGATCGCGGCCGCGGCGCTGCTCGTGGTCTACGGGTGGACGCTCACGGTTCCGACCGTCGACGGGTGTCGAGGCGTCGACGTGCCGGCGTGCACGGTGCCGGGGCAGCTCGACTCGGCGACGTTCGGTTCTGCGCACCTGTATCGCGACGGGGCCGCGGGCTACGACCCTGAGGGCCTTCCGTCGACCGCCGGCGCGGTGGCCTCGGTGCTCGTCGGCTGGCTGGCCGGTGATCTGCTCCGTCGACGCCGGCTGGGCGAGCTCTTCGCGCTCGGAGGCGTGGCGCTCGTGCTCGGGTTGCTGTGGGAGTCCACGATCGAGGTGAACAAGCGGCTCTGGACGCCCTCGTTCGTGCTCGTCACGGGAGCCATCTCGATCGGGCTGATCCTCGCCGCGCACCTGACGGTGGATCGAAGTCGTGTCGCGGCAACGATCGCCACGCCACTGACCGCGCTCGGACGGAACGCGCTGCTCGTCTACGTCGGACAGCACGTCGTCGGTGTGTGGCTGTCGCGGGTGCACATCGGGTCGGTCACCGCGTCGACGTGGCTCATCGAGCACGTCGCGCAACGATGGGTCGCACCCCCGGGCGCGTACTTCGTCTACGCACTCGGGATGCTCGCGGCCTGGACTCTCATCGCGTGCGTGCTGCACGCCCGTCGCTGGTACGTGACGCTGTGAGGCGTCGGTGGATCGTCTGCGCGGTGCTCGTGGCGTCGTGCCTCGTCGCCGCGTCGTGCTCTTCCGACGGCGGCTCGGGCGCGTCGAGCACCGCGGCGGGCTCGACGACGACCACGACCGCGAGCGGCGGGTCGTCGACGACGAACCCCTCCTCGCCGACGACGACTGTCCTGCTCGACAAGCCCGACCCTGCGCTCTCCGCGCTTCCCACCAACGACCTCCCGACGGGCGTCGCCGGGGGCTCGCCCGTCGCCCGAGGTGGTGACGCCGTCGTCGATCGCCCAGAACTCGACATCGAGCGTGCCCGTCGCGCCGGAGTTCGTGACCCCGGCGACCGGGGGAGAGCCACCGACAGCGGTGGTTCCGCCCGCGTCACCAGACCTGAAGATCCGGTACATCGTCATCCCGCACCCCGACGACGAGTTCGAGGCGTGGTCGATGGTCGCCAACGACACGACGCACTACATCGTGTTCATCCTGCTGACCCGCGGCGAGCACTCGAGCTACTGCGACGGCAGTGGCATCTCGCAGATCCAGGCCGACCGCGCCGAGCGCTACCCCGAGCCTCAGCCATTCACCGGTGAGGGCACCGAAGGGTGCGCGCAGGACCGGCTCGACGCGTGGTCAGCGTTCCTCGACGCGCGTGGTGGAGTGGAGTCGGCGATCGGCCGGCCCGGCTTCCTCGGCCAGTTCGACCTCGACGTCCCCGAGGGTGCCGCGGTGCCGAGCAAGATCGACGAGTCGGGCAACCGTGTGGCCTCGACCAAGTACCAGCTCTGGGTGGGAGACAAGTCGGCCCGCTTCGCCTTCGACTTCGGAGATCGCGACCTCAGCCTCAACGAGGTGGTGCTCGGCGTCGAAGCGGTGCGCGCGCTGCGCACGCGTGTGCTGCCCGTGTCGGAAGAGGACGACATCGTCGCCGGCGCGTACTTCAACGACGAGTTCAGCCCGTCGATCCGCTACGAGCATCCCGACCACAAGGCCGTGCAGGAGGCGATCAAGGGCATCGACTTCGGCACGCCCGGCCCGCAGTGGGGACGCACGGTGCCCGAAGACCCGCAGGTCGCCGAGACGCTCGAGGTGCCGCCCGCGCTCTACTGCGCGGTGATGTGCGTCGATCCCGAGCCGATCGACCCAGCCTCGAACCCGTTCGCGTTTCGCACGGGCACGCTGCAGCAGACCTATGGATGGCTCGCGCCCGCGTACTGGGTCGGGGCCGAGCTGCCGAGTGGCTCTATCTTCAGTCGGGTGCAGCCGTTCTGGAAGGTCTTCTGATGGACTCCGCAGCCAAGCGATTCGTCACCGGGATGACGTCTCCCCGGCCGGGCGAATCCCGGAAAGACCTGATGAAGACCGCCGCCGATCGGCTCGCGATGCGAGTCCGGGGCGCCTACTCGGGACTCGTGCTCGACTACCCGGTGCAGCCCGCGGGCGCGCTACGGCTGGGGGGCGCCGCTCCACCCTGGCCTCGAGGCGCTCATACGGCCCGGCGTCGACCGCTACCGCACAGTGCTCGAAGGGTTCCTCGCGCATCGGGTCGAGCTTCGCGTCGATCACGCGGACCACCGGCGTCGCCCGGGGACCCGCATGGCTCGAACGACTTCATCCCGGGTCTCGATGGGGTCGCGTTCTACTCATTCGTCGCCGACCTGCGGCCAGTCGACCTATCTGGAGAGTCGGGCTCGGGCAACTCGACGAAGTTCGTGAAGCGAGCCATCCGTGACCACTCGCTGATGACCCGATCGTCTCGATCGATCCGCCCCCGCGCGCCGAGTGCGACGAGCTGTGCGACGAGGTGATCCGCCAGCCGGTCGAAGACGTCGACCTCGCGTTGTTCGATCGCCTGCAGGCCGGCGACGTCCTCTTCGTCGACAACTCACACCGCGCGTTCCAGAACTCGGACGCGACCGTGATGCTGACCGAGGTCATCCCGTCGCTCCCGCGGGCGTGCTCGTCGGCATCCACGACATCTTCCTGCCCGAGGACTACCCGCCGCAGTGGGCTGACCGCTTCTACTCCGAGCAGTACCTGCTCGCGGCATGGCTCCTGGGCGGAGGCGGCGGTTGCGAGGTCGTCCTCCCCGCGCACTACATCCGCAGCATCCCCGAGCTCGACACGCTGTGCGACCCGATCTGGGCGGCGCCCGAGCTCGCCGCGGTGCAGCGCCATGGCGGCGCGTTCTGGTTGCGCACCGGCTGAGTACGCCGCGGCGCAGAGCGCAGGCTTCGGCGACGAGGACTTCTGCTCGCTGACGCTCCGCAGCGCGCACGTCCCCCGATGCGCGTCGACCGGTTGTCGCGCGTCGCGAGCGGGCGCCACGCGGAGGCGCATCGCGCCGCCCACTCAGACCGCGCGTCGCGACGATCGCGTACTCCTGAGGGCCGAACAGCACGCTGTTGAGGCGATGCAGTGCCTCGTTGATCGTCGCCACCTGCGCCGGCGCATCTGTGGTCTCGTCGAGCAGTGGCACGGCGAAGAAGTCGGCGGGGGAGTGGAAGCGGACCTCGACGTCCGCGAAGCCGGCCCGCTCGCAGAGGAAGGTGACGAGCGAGGGGTGCAACGGCCACTTGTGGGTCGGGTCGAGGATGTACGAGTGGCCGAGCACGATCAGCGCGGTCGGGTTCGGCGTCTCGCACACGAGCACTCCGCCCGGTCGCAGCTTCGCGGCGGCGAGGTCGAGGAAGCGCACGAGGTCGGCGAACACGAGGTGCTCGATGACGTGGATCGCGGTGATCGCGCCGACGCTGCCGTCGGGCAACGAGCCGAGGTACGACAGCCCGTCGCCTTGCACGACGTCGAGGCCGCTCGCTTGCGCTTCTGCCACCATGCCCGCGTCGAGGTCGACCCCTCGGCTCTCGACCTTGGCTTCGCGCAGGGCCGCGAGCAACCCGCCCGCGCCGCAGCCGACATCGACGACGGGCGCGTGCTGGGCGAGGAGCTCGACGTACCGCTCGGCGAGGGTCATCGCGACCGCGGCGGGGTCGCCGCGGAACCTGCGTTCGAAGCCCACGTAGTCGAAGTCGACGGGTTCCGCCGTAGCAGCGGGAGCACTCGGGGATGGGGGCGCCGTGAGCTCAGCCGTGGGGCGGGCCCGCACGGCGCGGTCGAGACGCTGGATCTGGTCGCGCAGCTCCGCGAAGCGATGGGGCGCCGCGGCGATGCCCGCGTCGGGAGCGATGGCTCGGCCGAGGTCGTCCAGCGCGCGCTCGAACGCCATCAGCTGCGCCTTCAACAGCTCGAGCTGCACGCCCTGCACGCGGATCTCGTGAAGGGCGTCGTCGGCAGACGCGAAGAGCTCGATGTTCGAGTCGAGGATGCCGAGCGCGTGGATCGACGGCACCAGCTGCGTGACCTGCTGCTGCAGTGCCGCGACGAGTGCGGCGAGCTCCTGCACGCGGCCCGTCGTACGAGTCTCGACCCGCACGGCGACCCGCTCGCTCACTCGCACGGCGATGCCTTCGAGCGCTCGCCTCGCGATCGGGCCGACGACGGCGGCGACAGCTGCTCGGGCGCGCTCGGTGAGGGGCGGCGGGGGCGGGCCCGGAGGCGCGGGTGCCGGCGGCTGCCCGAGCGCCGCCCGCAGGTCAGCGACGTGCTCGGGGGTGAGGTCGGGATCGGCGTTGCTCATGCGACGCTCAGCTCTCCGATGCGGGCTTCGGCTCGTGTGATCGGTCGCGACAGGGCAGGGGTCGGGAGGTCGGCGAGGTGCGCGAGCACCCGCGACGCGGGTGGCGGCCAGCCCAGCGCCCGAGCGACCGTGGCCGCCACGACGCTCAGGTCGTGGACCTCCTCGACCAGCCGCCGGCCGGCGTGCCCGATCGCCGCGCCTGTTCGATGGTCCGCGCCGAGCGCACTCGCCATCGCGGCCGCACTTGCCCGATCGCCGTCGCAGACGCGCATGTTGACGCCGTCGGTGCCCGCCAGCAACCGGGCGGTCGGCGTGTCGGTGACGAGGGGAGTGGCGAACGCAAGCGCCTCGAGCGCGGTCGTTCCGGTCGCAACGACCGCGGGGCACAGCGAGAGGAACGTGCGCTGCTGCCGCCACGACAGGCCATCGGGCATCTCGACGGGCACGTCGATGCCGAATCGGCCGCGCCAGCGCTCACGCATGAACGGCGCGATGGCCCGGTAGTGCCGTACGTCGACCGCCGGATCGGGGGTGGCAACGACGAGGACAGCGCGCTCGCGCCACTCGGCGGGCGCGGGGTCGGCGGGGTCATGCCACAGCACGAGCCGGTCGCCGGCCTCGCGGGTCGCTTCCCGCAGGCGAGGTGCCCGCCACGACGTCGCGAAGATCGCATCGACGGGCAGCCCGGGATGCCAAGCGACGACGTGGCATCGGTCGAACAGGGCGCGCAGCACGGGAGCGGCCGCGTCGGCCCGCTGCACGTGAGACACGACGCCCAGCACGGGAGATCTCATCGCACCATCGCTCCCGACAGCAATGCTTCGATCACCGGCTCCCATGAGAGCGACGCCACGCGCTCGCGGCCCGCCCGACCCAACCGCTGGGTCAGCACGTCGTCCGCGGCGATGCGATCGATCGCTGCTGCGAGTGACCTGGCGGTCGGCTCGGCAACGAGGCCGTTCTCGTCGTCCGTGACCCACTCGAGCACCGCGCCGGCATCGCTCGTCGTCACGACGGGTTTGCCGGCCGCGAACGCCTGCAGTGTGATGTACCCGTAGTCCTCGTCATACGGTGCGTAGAGCACGGCGCGCGCCGAGGCATAGCGTCGCACGAGCTCGTCCTCGCTCGTCCAGCCGAGCAGCTGCACTCGACCCGTCAGGCCGTGCCGTTCGATGCGCGCGTGCAGCTCGTCGTAGAGGCTGCCCGTGCCGGCGATGTGCAGCGCCACGTCGGACTTCGTCTCCGCCATCGCGTCGATCAGCAGCCCGGGCCGCTTGTTGCGCTCGAGCCGGAGTGCGGTGAAGAGCGCGCCCTCGGACGGACCGGGGTGGAGTCGGTCGAAGTACGGCGGGGGGTGGGGGAGCGGTGTCGACGACAGCCCGTTGTACCGAGCGAGGCGGTCGGACACCACGCCGGACAGCGTGTACCGAACCGTCGCCTCCTCGAGCGCCCTGGTGTCCCACTCGACGAGGAGGCGCTGCTCTTCGAGCGCGCCGTCGTCGAGGTCGAAGTCGCTGAGCTCCGAGCCGGCGAGGTCGTACGCGACGCGGTGCTGGTGGAACAGCCAGACGACCTTGCGGGGATGGCGAACGAAGTACGAGGGGAAGTTCGTCGCGATCACGAGGTCGGCGTCGATCGGGATCATCCGCCAGGCCATCGCCGCGTCGAACACCCGCTCGCGCTCCCAGGCAGCCGGCAGGCGGACCAGGTCGGCCCGGTGCCCCGCGGCCCGGAGCGCGCCGACGAGGTTCTCGAGGAGCTGCTCGGCCCCGCCGTACATGAACGGCACCTGGGCGCCACACACAACGATGTCCATAGGCGGTCGAGACACAGTAGGCGGATACCCTGCGATGCCTGTGGAGCGCACCGGTCGACTCGGCTTCGTGCCGCCCCGCTATGGGCCAGGCGTCGTGGGGGGCGCCGAAGCCGTCCTCGCCGAGACGGCCCGCGGGCTGGCCGAGCGGGGGTGGACGGTCGAGATCCTCACGACCTGCGCCCGGGACCACTTCACGTGGGCCAACGAGTTCCCCGAAGGCGTCTCGGTCGACGGGCCGCTCACCGTGCGGCGGTTCACCGCCGTCGTCGACACGCCGCGCATCGAGCGAGCGACGCTCCACGCGCGGATCCTCGCGGGCGAGACGCTCACGATCACCGAGCAGCAGCGGTGGGTCAACGACGACCTCCGGGTGCCCGACCTCTTCCATCACCTCCTCGATCGCGGCGACGAGTACCGCGCGCTGGTCTTCGCTCCGTACCTGTTCTGGCCGACGTTCGCGTGCGGGCAAGTCGTGCCGGAGCGCACGATCCTCATGCCGTGCCTCCACGACGAGCCCGAGGCACGACTTCCGCTCTTCGCGCCGCTCTTCTCCGGCGCGCATGGCGTGTGGTTCCTCTCCGAGCCCGAAGCCGCGCTCGCACATCGCATCCAACCGCTTCCTCCTCGCACCGCGGTGATCGGCGCGGGCGTCTCGGTCCCGACTGGCTATGACCCCGAGGGCTTTCGCCGTCGCTACGGCCTCGACGGGCGCTTCGTGCTCTACGCGGGACGTCGCGAGGGAGCAAAGGGTTGGGAGGCGTTGGTCGACTCGTTCGCCGACGCGGTCGCGCGGCACAACCTGCCGTTCACGCTCGTCACGACGGGCACCGGGCCAGTGCTGCCCCCCGACTCTCTCGTCGGCCGCGTGGTCGACCTCGGCTTCCTGCCCGAGGACGAGCTCTTCAACGCCTTCGCCGCGGCAGACGCGTACCTCCAGCCGTCGGCGCTCGAGAGCTTCTCCCGCACGATCATGGAGGCGTGGCTCGCGGGCACGCCTGTGATCGCGAACGCCGACGCGGCGGTCGTGCGCTGGCACTGCGAGCGCTCGGGGGCCGGCCTCCTCTACGAGACGCCCGAAGAGCTCGCCGCGTGCCTCGACTTCGTCGCGCAGCGGCCCGAAGAGGCGCGCAAGCTCGCGGCCGGTGGTCGCGCCTATGTCCTCGCGCACTATGCGCCGGCCGACGTGCTCGACGGGATCGAGAGCACCCTGCTCGAGTGGACGCGGCCATGAGCCGCATCCTGATGGTCACGCCCTACGCGCCGTACCGCGACGGCATCGCCGCGTACGCAGTGCAGCAGGTGAAGGCATTGCGACGCGACGGCAACGAGGTCGAGGTGCTCTCGCCCGCGCCGTCCGCCGCCCACCAGTGGCTCGACCTTCGCAATCGGAGGGGCCCGGCGGCGCTCGCCCGGCGCGTGAGCCGCTTCGATCGGCTCGTGATCCAGTACCACCCCGATGTCTTCCACCCCGTCGGTGTGTCGGCGCGCGACCACGCGGTGAGCACGACAGGGCTCATGGTCGCGTGCCGCCTCGCGCACGAGAGCGAGGTGGTCGTCCACGAGTTCGATGACGAGCCCCTCAGATATGGCCGGCGCAACCGCGCCCTCACCGCTCGCATGTGGCGGTCCGTCGATCGGCTCGTGTTCCACACGGCGATCGAACGCGACAGGTTCCTCGGCGTGTGGCCGGTGCCACCTGAGCGCACCGCGCTCGTGGCGCACGGTGCCAGCTTCGTGCCGCACACGCACGCCGACCGCGCTGCGGCTCGGGCGATCCTGGGCCTCCCTCTCGATCGGTTCGTGTTCGTGGCGATCGGGTTCATCCAGCCCCACAAGGGCTTCGATCGGGCGGTCGCGGCGTTCGCGGCGAGCGGTGCCGCGTCGGTCGGCGCCCAGCTGCACGTCGTCGGATCGGTGCGTGTCGACGAGCCGGCGTTCTTGCAGCATCGGGACGAGCTCGCGGCCGCGATCCGCCAGACCCGAGGCGCGACGCTCCACGACGCGTATCTGAGCGACGAGGCGTTCGACCTCTGGCTCGTCGCGGCCGACGCCGTCGTGCTGCCCTATCGGCAGATCTGGTCGTCCGGCGTCATGGAGCGCGCCGCGCTCTACAGCCGACTGGTGATCGCGACGCGGGTCGGCGGCCTCGGTGAGCAGGCACCGACGGGCACAGTCCTCGTCGACGATGACACCGTGCTCACTGCCGCGATTGCCGCCGCGGCCGGCGTCATCGGGTCGCCGTCACCACCCACACCGCTCGAGCCGTGGCCCGACGGCGACCGAGACACGATCCAGGCCGAGGTCCGCCGCCGCGCTCGCCCGCCCCAGTGATCCGAGCTCAGGGTGTCGTCTCGGGCGGGGCCTTCAGGTCGATCAGCCACGCGTCGCCGTAGGGACGTGCAGTGGCTCCCGGCGGGAGCTTGGCGACGATGTCCGCGAGCTGTTGCGGCGTGAGCTGGTTCACGCCGAGATGGAGCACGACGTACCGCACGTCGAGCGCTTGCAGTCGGGCGAGCGACTCGGGCGACGGGAACGTGTTGAGAAGCTGGACGTCCTCTGCATAGCCGGGGGGAAGGTAGCCCGAGTACCCGTTGACTCGTGGGTGCCAGTCGATCGTCCCGAAGAGCATGCGAGGGGCTTCCACTGTTGCCCACTCGAAGGGCTGCGAGATCGGGGGCACCATCGGCAGCTCGACGACCGCTTCACTGCCGCGGTCGGCGAGTGCCCGGTACACATCGAGGGTGGCGTCGCTCGTCGAGATCCGCGCGGTGAAGACGGGTGCCGCCAGCTCGACGAGGATGAGCATGCCGACCGCGACGGCGACCATCCCTCGCCACGCATGGCGAAGGCCGCGCGTCAGGACCGCGAATCCCTTGCCGGCGAGAACGGCGAGAGCTGAGCCACGCCACGACTGCGAGGCGCGCCGAGACTCGGATGCCTGAGAAGCCCGGCACGTGATCGCGCAGCAGACCGAACGGCGCGGTCACCCCGTAGACCTCGGGGCCGATCGCGAGCACGAGCGAAGCGGCTCCTGCCAGCACGAGGAGCCGCAGCTCGCGGTGGCGGCGAGCCTCGATGGGCTCCTCGCCGTCCTGGAGGTCGTCGCGCCATGACTGCCCGGCGCGACGACGGATTGCGACCACGAGCCCGACAGCAGCGAGGAGCAGCACCGAGAAGCCGAGGAAGTGCATGTGCTCGCCGTCGCGCTCGGGACCGATGCGCGCCATCCAGTCGTAGAGGTAGCTGCGCGGCGCGGGTGTGAAGAAGTCGGCCGCCTTGAGCCCCCACGCGGGCACCGACGGGCGCTCGAACCCCGGTTGTGACTGAAGCCGCGCGTACCCGACCGCGAACGGCGCCACCAGCACACCGGCCGCGGCCACGCTGATCGCGATCCCTCTCCAGAACCCGGGCTTCAGCCGGTAGCGCTGCGACCAGACATGTCCGAGCAGGATGACGCCGGCGCAGACGGCGAAGACCACGCCGTAATAGAGCGCTCCGAGCGCGATCGCTGCCGCGACGACGCCAAAGAGGACGGCGTTGCGGGTCGTGGGTGCATCGAGCAATCGGAACAGCAAGAGGAAGCCGAGCGGGAGCATCCCCATCAGCTGGAGCTGGGGATGTCCCCAGTGCGCGAGGGCGTAGCCGCTGAACGTGAACGCGAGCGCCGCCAGGATCGCGGCGTCGTCCCTACCCGTGAGCCGTTTGGTGAGCGCGTAGGTGGTGGCCTGCGTGAACACCATCAACAGGAGGTTCGTGAGGTTCAGCGCGGCGACGGAGCTGCCCGTGACCGTGTGCAGCAGGCCGTAGATCGGCGCCGCGGGCAGCAACAGGTCCGAGTAGGCGAGCGTGAGCGATCGCGGCCAGAAGATCGGCGCGTTGAACAGCCGCAGCGGGTGGGTCAGCAGGGCGTGGACGTCCCACGACATGATCCACGCGACGAGCGCTGAGTCGCCGGTGTTGTTGGGAAGCGTGTGGAAGATCCGGTGCGGCGTCGGCCGTCGCATCAGAAGCACCGTGCTCACGAAGAGCAGGCCGAGCAGCGATGGCTTCACCCACCGGGGCCACCTCTTCCGCGGCGAGATCGTCGACGCGACGACCTCGGCGGGCCCTTGGTCGGTGTCGATGCGAGAGACGCTGGTCAACGGGAGCCGTGTTGCGGCCGGCCGGAGTACTTCACGATGCAGTACAGCGCGCGCACTCCGTCCTTCCAGCCGATCTTCTTGCCCTCTGCGTACGTGCGCCCGTCGTAGGAGATCCCGACCTCGTACACGCGCCATCCACCCCGCGCCACCTTCGCGGTGATCTCCGGCTCGATGCCGAACCGGTCTTCTTCGATCGTGAGCGACTCGAGCACCTCGCGCCTGAACGCCTTGTAGCACGTCTCCATGTCGGTGAGGTTCAGATCGGTGAACATGTTCGACATCGTCGTCAGCACCTTGTTGCCGACCGAGTGCCAGAAGTACAAGACGCGGTGCGGCTGCGAGCTGTGGAAGCGAGAGCCGAAGACGACGTCGGCTTTGCCGTCGAAGAGCGGCTGCAACATCACTCCGAACTCACGCGGGTCGTACTCGAGGTCCGCGTCTTGCACGATCACATAGTCCGACGTCGCCTCGGAGAACCCCCGCCGCAGCGCCGCTCCCTTCCCCCGGTTGACCCCTTGGGCGAACACCTTCACCCGAGAGTCGGCGAGGCCGCGGGCGATGTCGAGTGTGCCGTCGGTCGAGCCGTCGTCGACGACCACGAGCTCGCGGGTGTAGGGCGAGGCGAGCGCGGCCTCCATCACGACCTTGATCGTCTGGGCCTCGTTGAAGCAGGGCATCACGACCGACAAGCACGGGACGGGCGTGTCGGCCATCGACACAAGGCTAGTGGGAGGTCACCGGAGGGCTTGAGCCAGGGACCCGAGCGCCTCGGCGATCGCGAGGTGGTCCTGGTTGTCGCTGAGCGCCGACGCCTGGTCGCTCACCTGCTCGGCGAGCATGCGCAGGGTCGTCGCCACGGTGTCGCACTCGCGCTGCGTCACCGTGAGGCGGTCGGCTCGGAGGAGCCCGACGAGCTGGTCCCGCTGCAGCTGCACCGATGACGCCGCTTGGTCGGCGGCGAGCCGTCCGTCGAGCACACCCCGGGCCGTCTCGACCACCCATCGCACTCGTGCCGCCGGCTCCATCGGTCCCGATCATGGCCCACCGGGAATGGAAGAGTTGACGGATGCCGGTCGTCCAAGTGCTCGCCTTCGCGGTGGGCGCGGCGATCGTCGCGTACACGGGGTTTGCCGCGCTTCGCACGGTGGTGCTCCCGCGGGCGGCGAGCACGATGATCAACCGGGTCGTCTTCCTCGGCATGCGGAAGGTGTTCAACGTGCTGGCGCACGAGCGACGCACCTACGAGCAGCGCGACCGGGTCATGGCGCTGTACGGCCCGGTGTGCCTCGTCATCTTGCCGTTCGTCTGGATCTCGCTGATGATCGTCGGCTTCACGCTGATGATGTGGGCGCTGAACGTCGAGCCGTTGCGACAGGCGTTCATCCTGAGCGGCTCGTCGATCTTCACGTTGGGCTTCGCCGCGCCACACAACCTGCCGATCGACCTGCTCGTCTTCCTCGAGGCGATGATCGGCCTCGGCCTCGTCGCGCTCCTCATCAGCTACCTGCCGTCGATCTACACGGCGTTTGCTCGCCGCGAGCAGCTGGTCGGCATGCTCGAGAGCCGCGCCGGCAGCCCGCCGAGTGCCGTCGTGATGCTCACCCGCTACGTCAACATCGGCGCGATGGCAAACCTGGACGACGAGCTCTTCAAGCGGTGGGAGTCGTGGTTCATCGACGTCGAGGAGAGCCATACGTCGTTCCCGGCGCTCGTGTTCTTCCGCTCCCCTCAGCCCGAGCGATCTTGGATCGTCGCCGCGGGCTGTGTGCTCGACACGGCAGCGATCGTGATGTCTACCGTCGATCGCCCCCGCAGCGCCGCTACACAGCTGATGGAGCGCACCGGCTACCTCTGCCTGCGGCGCCTCGCCGACTACTTCGGCATCCAGTACGACCACGATCCGAGGCCTGATGATCCGATCTCGATCACGCGCCGCGAGTTCGACCTCGTGGTCGTCGAGCTGCAGGCGGCCGGGCTTCCGCTCAAGGCAGATCTCGATCAGGCCTGGAGAGACTTCGCGGGCTGGCGAGTCAACTACGACACCGTGCTGCTCCAGCTGGCCGCCCTCGTGTTCGCGCCGCCGGCACGCTGGGTCTCGGACCGGGGGGTGCGGCCCCCCAAGCCGAAGATCTTCAGGCGTTCGGCGCGGGCGGCGTGACGCCGGGCACCGAGTCGCGCAACGACGGCTCGAGCTCGAAGTAGTCCGCGCGCCGGTAGCCGGACGCGCGCGCCACGAGCATCGAGGGGAACGAGCTGACCCGGCGGTTGTAGTCGCGCACGTCGGAGTTGTAGAGACGGCGAGCGGCCTGGATGCGGTCCTCGGTGGTCACGAGCTGCCGTTGCAGGTCGAGGAAGTGCGTGCTCGCCTTGAGCTCGGGATAGGCCTCGGCGAGCGCGAAGAGCGAGTGCAGCGCGTCGGAGAGGTGGCGCTCGTCCCGGCTGTGGTCGGCACCGGTGCCGGATGCACCGCGTGCGGCGCTGCGCGCCTCGGTCACGTCGACGAGCACTCGCTGCTCGTGGCCCGCGTAGCCCTGCACGGTCTCGACGAGGTTGGGCACGAGGTCGTGGCGGCGCCGCAGCTCGGTGTCGACGTTCGCCCACGAGTTCGCCATGAGCGCGGTCTGCGTCGCGAACCGGTTGTACGAGACGGCGACCAGGAACCCGATCGCCACGAGGACGGCGAAGCCGACCCAGACCATGTTCATTGCGCGGGCCACATCTCGTAGACGAGACGGGGGATGCGGCCGACGATGGTCTCGGTCAGCTTGTAGAGCGGCGGCAGCTCGTTGCCCTTCAGCCGCTTGGTGTAGAGCACGATCCAGCGGTTCTTGACCTCCATCTCGACGAAGCCCTTCGTCGCGGCGAGGAGATCGATCATCTGCGCGTCGAGGAACGCGTTCGCGAATCGTCGATCCTCGGACGTCACGTAGAACGTGCGGTTGAACTCCTCGGACTCGAACTCGATGTCGCGCACGCCGAGCACCGACGCGGCCTTGCTGACGAGCCCTTCCTTCGTGAGCGAGAGCTGCGGCCACAGCCATCCGACCTCGGCCGTCGCGCACGTGCGGCGGTGGTACGAGCGGTGCGCCACGCCGTTGTTGTCTTCGTACTCGTCGTACCACCAGTAGTCGAACACGCGGATCGGATGCTCGGCCTCGGGCCGCCACATCACGTTCTGGGTGCCGCGGCCGTCGCCCTCACGGAAGAGGTCGAACGGAGGACCGGCGCAGTCGAACGGGTCCTGCGGTGAGAACGAGAGCCCGGCGCGCTTGGCCGAGGAGACGAGCAGGCGGTCGCGGTTGCGCTCGCCGATCATCATGGAAAGGCTCACGAGGCCGGCCACCATCGCGGCGCCGCCGATGAGGATCACCCAGAGCACAGGCAATTATCGGCCAGGACCGTCCCGAGGGTGAGGTTCATCCGCCCGTGACCGCCAGCGTGGCGAACGCGAGCAGCAGCACGAGCACGATCTCGGTGTTGTAGGCAGCGTGAGCGCGCGTGCTCTCCATCATCGCCTCGTACGGCCGGCCCGTCGCCTTGTAGCGCCGCAGGTAGCACCACATGAAGTAGCCACCACCGATCGACAGCGCGAGCGCGACCCCGATCGGGATGCCGATGATCGCGTGCGCCAAGCCGAACTGCACCGACTTCGCGACCCGCTTCCGTCCGGACCAGCTCTCGGCCCCGAACCGGAAGATCCGCTCCTCGGTCTGTGCGAACAGCGGGATCGCGGGAAGCAACACGAGCATGAACGCGATCGGCACGAGCCACTCGAGCGCGGTGCCCTGCGTCTGCTCGGTGCCGCCGGTCACCGGGTTGCCCGTGCCGCCGATCGCGGTCCACCAGCCCCACCGCAGCACGGGCAGCTGGATCAGCAGACCCGCGACGATCAGCACCATGAGCAGGACGCAGGGTGCCATGAGGAGGTGCCGCGGGCGGATGCCTCGCACGATGAGCAACGTGTAGGTGCGACCCTGGCCACCCAGCGAGAAGCGCGCGCCGCTGACGAGGCGCACACCGACGAAGCCGAGCACGCCGATCGTGAGGAGGTTCAACAGCACCGGAGTTAGAGTCGCACGACCGCGCACAGCTGGCACCGTCAGGGGGATCGCAATGGCCTGGGACTTCTCCACTGAGCCCGACTTCGAAGCCAAGCTCGACTGGATGAGGGGCTTCGTGCGTGAGGAGATCATGCCGCTCGAGACGCTCGGCGAGATGTGGCGCACCGAAGAGGGACGTCGCGTGTTCGCGTCGATCACCGCGCCGATGAAGGAGGAGGTGAAGCGCCAGGGCTTGTGGGCCGCCCACCTCCCGCCCGAGATGGGTGGTGGCGGGTTCGGTCAGGTCCGGCTCGGCCTCATGCACGAGATCCTCGGCGCCTGTGCGTATGCGCCCTCGATCTTCGGCAACAACGCCCCCGACTCGGGCAATGCCGAGCTGATCGCCGTCGGCATCGAGGAACGACCCGACAGCGCGTGGCAGCGCGAGAAGTACCTCGAGCCGCTGCTGTCGGGAGAGATGCGCTCGTGCTTCTCGATGACCGAGCCCGGTGCCGGTGCCGACCCGACGCTGCTCACCACGAGCGCCGTGCGTGACGGCGAGGAATGGGTGATCAACGGGCACAAGTGGTTCTCGTCGAACGCGTCGATCTCCGACTTCCTGATCGTCATGTGCCAGACGAACCCCGACGTCGAGCCGTTCCGCCGCTTCTCGATGGTCATCGTCCCCGCGGACGCGCCCGGCGTGAACATCCTCCGAGACGTGCCGACGATGGGCGAGCCCGATCACAAGACAGGCGAGCCCGGCGGGCATGCGGAGATCCTGTACGAGAACGTGCGGGTGCCGGTCGAGAACATGATCGGCAACGAAGGCGACGGCTTCCTCCTCGCGCAGAAGCGCCTCGGTCCCGGTCGCATCCATCACGCGATGCGCTGGCTCGGGCAGTCGCAGCGAGCGTTCGACATGCTCTGCGAACGATCGCTGTCACGGTTCACCCACGGCTCGCTCCTCGCCGAGAAGCAGATGATCCAGGACTGGATCGCAGAGTCGTATGCCGAGATGCAGGCGGCGCGTCTGCTCACCCTGCAGGCTGCGTGGAAGATGGACCAGGTCGGCGCGTCGAAGGCCCGCGTCGAGATCGCGATCATCAAGTTCTGGGGCGCGAAGGTCCTCTACAACGTGATCGACCGCGCCATCCAGGTGCACGGGTCGCTCGGCTACACCACCGATCTTCCGCTCGAGTCGATGTACCGAGCGGCGCGCGCGGCGCGCATCTACGACGGGCCCGACGAGGTGCACAAGGTGACGGTCGCTCGCCAGACCCTGAAGCGCTACAAGGCTGCCGACGTGCCGTCCGAGCACGTGCCGACCCGTCGCAAGGCTGCCCTCGAGAAGTTCGCCGACCAGCTCGACGCGATCGCCGTCTCTACCTGACGCACGTGCCGCCGCTGCGCTTCGACTCGCAGCTCCGGCTCGCTGCGCTCGACGATCGGTGCTTCGTAGACCCGGTGCGGCGCACTGCGCCGCCCCGTCTAGCGCTCCAATCTCATCGGGGTGTGAGGGATGCCGTCGTCGAGGAACTCGTCCCCGACGACCTGGAACCCGAGTGCGCGGTACCAGTCGACCAGGTAGCTCTGCGCGTCGAGCACCACCGGGCCCATCGTCGCCGCCAAGGCCTTGTGCATCAGCGTCGGCGGCGAGCCCCTGGCTGCGCGCGCTCGGCGCCGTCACGACCCGACCTATGCGGCTCGCGCCGGCCGGCGGGCCGTTGAGCACACGGAGGTACGCCACCACCGTGCCGTCCGCCTCGCTCCAGAGGTGCAGCGCGTCGGGCTCGAGGTCACGGCCGTCGATGTCGGGATAGACGCACTCCTGCTCGACGACGAACACGTCCGAGCGGAGCTTCAAGATGCCGTAGAGCACGCTCGGCGAGAGCTCGGCGAACCGAGCCACCTGGATCACGGCAAGACGTTACGGAAAGACGCTACGGAAAGACGGACGTCACCGACGTCTGCGCCGCTGCCGCGCCCTTGATGAGGTCGAGCGCCTGCTTGCCCGGCATCCCGCTCTCGATGCTGACCGCCTCGCTGAGCGAGTAGAGCGTGAAGACGTAGTGGTGCGTCTTGCCTGCGGGCGGGCAGGGGCCACCCCATCCGAGCTTGCCGAAGTCGTTCAGCGCTTGCACCGCGCTCGGCGGCGGCGTGCCCTCTTGGATCTCGGTGACGATCGTCGGGTCCATGCCCGCGATGACCCAGTGGATGAAGTCGTTGGCGTCCGAGTCGGTGACGACGAGCGCGAGCTCGGCCGTCCCCGTCGGGACCGCGACCCACGACATCGGCGGCGAGATGTCCTCGCCCTTGCACGTGTACTGCTGTTGGATCGGCGTCGTCTCACCGAACGGCGTCGCGAGCTGGAAGGTCGCGTTCGGGTCGAGCGTCGAGGTTGTGACGATGCTCGCCGTCTGATCGGGCTTCGCGGGTGCGAGCGTGCGACCGTCGTGCGAGCACCCGGTGATCCCGAGGGCGCCCGCGACCCCGAGCACGAGCAACAGACGGGGGCGCACGAGATCTCAGTCTGACAGCCCGGCCCCTCCATCCGAAGGCACCTAGGTTGTCGCCGTGCCCTACGAGCCCACCCTCGAGTCGTTGCGCGCCCATCCACTCCCGGGCTGGTTCGCCGATGCGAAGCTCGGCATCTTCATCCACTGGGGAGTGTTCTCGATCCCCGCGTGGGCTCCCGTGACCGGCGGGATGTTCGACCAACCCGACCCGTTCCGCAACACGCCTTACACCGAGTGGTACCTGAACTCGCTGGCCCTCGAGGGCAGCCCCGTGCAGGCGCACCACCGCGAGACCTACGGGGCGGACTACTCGTACGACGCGTTCGCGCCGCAGTTCAAGGAGGCCATCGCGGGGTGGGACCCGACGATCTGGGCCGACCTGTTCGCGGCCGCGGGTGCTCGCTACGTCGTGCTCGTCACCAAGCACCACGACGGCTTCCTCCTGTGGCCCAGCGCGACACCGAACCCGTTCAAGTCCGGATGGCAGAGCGACCGCGACCTCGTCGGCGAGCTCGCCGATGCGGTGCGAGCACGCGGCCTCACCTACGGCCTCTACTACTCCGGAGGCCTCGACTGGACGTTCGGCGGGCTCGGGATCGACTCGATGCGCACGCTGATGAAGGCGATCCCGCAGAGCGACGAGTACGGGCGCTACGCCGACGCGCACTGGCGTGAGCTCATCGAGCGTTACGAGCCCGCGGTGCTGTGGAACGACATCGGCTATCCCGTCGCGGGCAGGTCTCCCCAGCTCTTCGCGGACTACTACGACGCGCATCCCGACGGCGTGGTCAACAACCGGTTCGACTTCCTCGGCGTGGCGGGCGGCACCGCGCACGCGGACTTCACGACGCCCGAGTACGCGCAGATGGACGACATCACCGAGGCGAAGTGGGAGGCGTGCCGAGGCATCGGACACTCGTTCGGGTTGAACCGCAACGCGCCCGACGACGACCTCCTGAGCGTCGATGCGCTGGTCCATCTCCTCGTCGACATCGTCAGCAAGAACGGGAACCTGCTGCTGAACGTCGGGCCCGCCGCCGACGGTCGCATCCCGCACGCACAAGCCGAGCGGCTGCTCGGCCTCGGATGGTGGCTCAAGGTCAACGGCGAGGCCATCTACGCGACGCGTCCCTGGACGCGCGCAACGGGCTCGACGACCGAGGGCCTCGAGGTGCGGTTCACGGCGTCGAGCGACAGCGGTCTACGCGATCGCGCTCGGCCGCCCGCCGAGCCGCACCTTGACGATCCGTGACCTCCCCGTCGACGGCACCGTCACCGTCGAGATGCTCGGCCACCACGCGCCGCTCACGTGGCGCGCTCAGGGCGCAGACCTCGAGGTCACGCTCCCGGCTGAGCCCGTCGACACACCGGCCGTCGCGCTCCGAATCCGGTAGCGCCCGCTACCGTGGCCTGGGTGCAAGAGCGGCTCTGCCTCCTGACCGTCCACGCCCATCCGGACGACGAAGCCTCGAAGGGTGCGCCGACCGTCGCCCGCTACAGCGCCGAGGGCGTCCGCTCGGTTCTCGTCTGCTGCACCGGTGGCGAAGAGGGCGACATCCACAACCCCGCGATGGACACGCCCGAGGTCCGCGAGAACATCGGGGCGGTACGAGCCGCAGAGGTGGCCGAGTCGGCCCGGATCATCGGGTACAGCGAGCTCGTCATGCTCGGCTACCGCGACTCGGGCATGCCCGACTCAGAGGCGAACAACGATCCCCGTTGCTTCGCGAAGGCGGACTTCGACGAGGCGGTCGGCCGGCTCGTTGCGGTGCTGCGTCGCGAGCGTCCGCAGGTGATCATCACCTACGGCGACGAGCAGCGCGGCTATCCGCATCCCGACCACCTGCGTGTGCACGACATCTCGCTGCCGGCGTTCGAGCGAGCGGGCGACCCCGAGTGGTATCCCGAGGCGGGCGAGCCGTGGCAGCCGCTGAAGATGTACTACACGATCTGGTCGCGAGCCCGAATGGAAGCCGTGCACAACAAGATGCTCGAGCTCGGTCTCGAATCGCCCTACGACGAGAAGTGGTTCGAGCGGCCGTGGCAAGACGATCGCATCACGACCCGCATCGAAGTCGGCCAGTGGCTGTCGGTGCGTCGCGATGCCTTGCTCGCGCACGCGACGCAGATCGACCCGACGTCGCCGTTCTGGTTCGGTCTCTCCGACGAAGTGCTTGCCGAGCTGTACCCGTGGGAAGAGTGGGTGCTCGCGCGGAGCCTCGTCGGCACACCTGCCGAAGGTGAGATCGAGCACGATCTCTTTGCCGGAGTCCGCTCGGAGGCCCGAGAGAGCGCCTGATCGCCCAGGGCTACGCTCGCCTGATGGCGAAGTACCTCACGCAAGAGTGGCTCGACGAGAACGTCCGCCTTGCGCAGTCCTTCCCGGAGCGGGCCGGTGCGACCGCCCACATGCAGTACCGCATCACGAACATGCCCGAGGGAGCCGACGACTGCTGGTTCTACTGGGTGATCGACAACGGCAAGCTGCTCGAGGCGACGCTCGGCCAAGACCCCGACGCCGAGTTCACGATGACGGTGTCGTATGCGGACAACCGGCTCGTGCAAGAGGGCGAGCTCGACCCGAACGCCGCGTTCATGCAGGGGAAGATGAAGGTCACGGGCAACATGGCGAAGCTCATGTCGCTGATGCCGCTCACTGCGAGCGCCGAGTACAAGGCGATCCAGGACCAGATCCGCGAGATCACGGAGTACTAGCAGTCACCTCGACCTGACCCGTGAGCGACGGGTCGAGTGAGTCCTTGTACTTCACGGTGCCTGCGTCGGCGAACAGCACGACGGTCGACTCTCCCGGCCGCAGCGTGCCCGTGTCGAACGAGCCGTCGTCGGCCACGACGCGGTGATCTTGGTTGTCGTCGTTGGTGAACGTCACCGCGTCGCCGGCGGGCACGGTCACCGACTCGGGATCGAAGCCACTGCTCGCGATCTTCACGGTCGCCGCGCTGACGGGCACAGCCGAGCTGAGCGCCGCGCTGCTGCTCGACGAGCTCGAGTCGTCGCTGCACGAGGCGAGCCCGAGCAGCGCCACGGCCGCGACGATGAGGAAGGCGAAGCGGCGCACGCGGTCATCCCTCCCGCTGGGCAGTGCGAAGCTGGCGGAAGCCGATCAGGTGCGCGCCGGAGCGCGCGAGCGAGTCCGCGAGCGCCTCGTCGTGCACGACCAGCTCGTGGTCGTCGACCCACGCCTGCCAGTTCGGAGAGAGCGCACGCACCTCGGGCGTGTCGATCATCGGCTGCACGTGCACTTCGGTGACCCCCGGCTGCAGGGTCGCGAGCGTGCGCTCGACGCGCTCGCGGCTGCCCGCCTGGTGCGCGGGCGTGAAGTGGTCGGGGAACAGCACGCCTTCCTCCGCGGCCAGACGGCGGAAGGGAAAGCCGGTCGCCGCCTCGGTGTCGGCGCTCGGGAGCCGAATCGGCAGTGCGAAGTCGACGGCGAGCTCGAGGTAGATGTCGAAGAACTCGGGCCGCAGCTGCATCGACCCGAGGTGCGAGGCGAGATGGGTGACGTCGAAGCCCCAGAGGATGGCGCGCTCGATCTGCACGCGGCACTCGCGGCGCACCTCGTCGAGGTCGGCATGCTCCCAGAGGTCGTCGACGCGGCGGGGGAACCCGCCTTCGCCGTCGAGCAGTGACGGCGCGTGCGTGACCGGTCCCCATCGGTACAGCTCGTGCTCGGCGTTGAGCGTGAGATGCACGCCGATGTCTTCACCCCGGTACTGCGCAGACGCCTCGCGGGCCCACGGGGCCGGCACCATCAGCGACGCGCTCGTGGCGACGCCCTCGCGAAGTGCGTCGTACACCCCGACGTTCGACGCGTGGCACGCGCCCAGGTCGTCGCAGCTGATGATCAGGATGCGGTCGTCGGGCCGATAGCCGAGCCGTTCGGCCAGAGTTGCCACGGCTCGGAACATACCGGCTGCTCACCCAGACGCGGCACATGACGACCACAAGCCACGCCCCTCGTGGCGGGCATCGGCGACCGCAGCCCTGAGCTGGTCGACGTAGGTCACGTTCGGTGGGATCGTCAGGAGCTGCGCGTAGCCGTCACGCGCGAGCTCGAGGTTGACGAACAACCCATCGGACGCCCGGTAGACGTACGCGAGCAGGCGGTCGTAGCGATCGCGGGCCTCAGCGTCGCGCTCGAGGCGCACCGCGGTGCCCGCCGGCAGCAGCGCCTTGGTGTGGTCGGACGCCTCCTTGCCGAAGCACTGCACCGGCTTGCGAGGATCGACGGTCTCGGGCGTGTCGATGCCGATGAGCCGGACTCGCTCGTCGCGCCCCCCGACGTGGACCACGATCGTGTCGCCGTCGACGACCCGCTTCACCACCGCCTCGCCGGCGCCCGGCGCAGGATCGCCCGGCGACCCGCCACCGCATGCCGCGGACGCGAACGCCATCGCGCCCACGACCGTGACAATCACCAAGAACCGACGCATCTGCAGCCTTCCGCCACTTCGATCATCAGCGGCCGCCGCCGCGAACGTTCAGCACAGTGATGATGCCAGGGGGGTGTGACATTCCCCGCCCGCCTCCGTAGCCGAACCCGCGCGGAAAACCGGCCACGGATGGCGGGTTTCTCGCGCGAGAACGGTTCGGGGATCAACTCGGAGGCCCGATCGGTCGATGTCCGGGCATGCCGCGCCGGCTCGTCCTCGCCGCTGTCGTCTTCGCGCTCGCCGCCGTCACGGCGGCGTGCCAGGCCCGGCTGCCCGACGCGCCCGGGTGTCCCTGTCCTCCCCGACGACAGCATCTGGCACGCGGACGTCTCGAAGCTCCCGGTCGACCCGCGGTCGAGCGCGTACGTCGCCGCGATCGGCGATTCCGCTCCGCTCAAGGCCGACTTCGGATCGGGGCTCTGGGACGGCGGGCCGATCGGCATCCCGTACGCGGTGGTCGACAGCCACACGCCACGCGTCGCCGTGTCGTTCGACTACGCGGACGAGAGCGACGCGGGGCCCTACCCGATCCCCAAGGACGTCCCGATCGAGGGCGGAGCCCAGAGCGACGGCGACCGCCACGTGCTGCTCGTCGACAAGCAGTCGTGCACGCTCTACGAGCTCTACGCCGCGACCCCGCAGGACGACGGCTCGTGGCATGCAGGCTCCGGCGCGATCTGGAACCTGAAGTCGAACGCGCTCCGCCCTGACGGATGGACATCAGCCGACGCAGCCGGCCTCCCGATCCTCCCCGGGCTCGTGCGCTACGACGAGGTCGCGAGCGGCTCGATCGGCCACGCGATCCGCGTCACGGTGCCGCGCACCCAGCAGGCAGCGATCTGGCCGGCGCGCCATGTCGCGAGCAGCCGCACCGATGCATCACTGCCGCCGATGGGACTGCGCCTCAGGCTGAAGGCGAACGTCGACATCAGCGGGTACCCGCCGCAGCTGCGCGCGATCCTCACCGCGCTCGAAGACCTACGGGCTCATCGTCGCCGACAACGGGTCACCCTGGTTCATGAGCGGCGTTCCCGACGAGCATTGGGACAACGACATGCTGCACCTGCTCGGGCAGCTGCACGGTTCCGACTTCGAGGTGGTGGACACCTCGAGCCTCATGGTCGACCCGAGCTCGGGCCAGGCCCGCTCGCGCTAGAGGCGCTCGATGATCGTGCCGGTGCCGAGCCCCCCACCGCAGCACATCGACACGAGGCCGTAGCGCCCACCCGTGCGCTCGAGCTCGTAGAGCGCCTTGGTGAGGAGCACCGCGCCCGTGCCGCCGAGCGGGTGGCCCAGGGCGATGGCGCCGCCGTTGGGGTTCACCTTCTCCATGTCGGGGTGGATCTCCTTCGCCCACGCGAGCACGACGGAGGCGAACGCCTCGTTGATCTCGAACGTGTCGATGTCGTCGGCCGTCAGGCCCGTGCGCTCGAACAGGCGCTGCGTGGCGTCGATCGGGCCGGTGAGCATGAGGACAGGGTCGACGCCGACGAGGCAGGTGTCGACGATGCGGGCCTTCGGCGTGAGGCCGAGCTGGTCGGCACGCTCCGCGGTCATGAGCAGCACGGCCGCCGCGCCGTCCGAGATCTGTGACGACGAGCCCGCGGTGTGCACGCCGTCTTCACGCGCGACCGGCTTCAGCGACGCGAGCTTCTCGAGCGTGGTCTCGCGGAGGCCCTCGTCCTTCGCGACGTGGTGCGTCGTGTCCTTCGGCTTGCCCTCTTCGTCGACGTCGGGCGCGTCGATCTCGACGATCGAGCCCGCGAACCGGTCCTCGTTCCACGCGTGGATCGCATGCTCTTGCGACGCGAGGCCGAACCGGTCGGTGTCGTCACGCGTGATGCCCCACTTGTCGGCGATGCGCTCGGCCCCCTCGAACTGCGACGTCATCTCGTAGCGAGCGAAGTACGAGTTCGGGATCGGGCGGCCGAGCCCGAAGTCGCGGCGGCTGTCAGACCCGATCGGGATGCGGCTCATCACCTCGACACCGCACCCGATGGCGACGTCGACCACGCCCGAGCCGACCAATGACGCCGCGAAGTTGGTCGCCTGCTGCGACGACCCGCACTGCGTGTCGACCGTGGTCGTCGGCACCGACAGCGGCAGGCCGGCCGAGAGCCACGCGGTGCGCCCGATGTTGAAACCCTGCTCGCCGACCTTGCTCACGCAGCCGGTGACCACCTGCCCGACGGCGGCCGGATCGACGCCGGATCGCTCGACGAGCGCGGCCTGCGCCGCGGCCAACAGGTCGGCTGGATGGACGCTCGACAGGCCACCGCCCCTGCGGCCGACGGGAGTGCGCACTGCTTCGACGATCACGACTTCGGTCATGCGATCGAGCGTACCGGCGGCTGTCGGCATCGACCCAGGCCACCGAGCGCTGCGCGCTATCTCCTTCGACCCGTCCCGGATATCGGCGTTGAGGATCAAGAGGAGGAGCACCGCGCCGACGAACGCCACGAAGATGGAGCGCCAGCTGAAGTCGGTGATGCCCTCGCTGCCGAACGCGGTGAAGAGGAAGCCGCCGAGGAGGCCTCCGAGCACGCCGATCACCATCGTGAACAGGCACCCCGGAGGTCGCCGATACTTCGTCGCGATCCGTGCGAGCCAGCCCGCGATCAGCCCGACGACGATCCAGCCGAGGATGCCCACGGCCGGACGATACCCACGGGCGCCCGTCGCGTGATCTCATGACCGCATGGCAACGTGTGAGCGTCCGCTACATCGTCGACGACGTGGACGAGGCGATCGCCTTCTACTGCGGGCACCTCGGGTTCACCGAGGTGATGCATCCGGCGCCGACCTTCGCGATGCTGTCCCGCGGCGACCTTCGGCTCACGCTCAGCGCGCCGGGCGGTCCCGGCGGAGGGGGCCAAGCGATGCCCGACGGCACCGTGCCCACTCCGGGCGGGTGGAACCGCTTCGCGATCGAGGTCGATGGGCTCGAGCCGTTGGTCGACGCGCTTCGGGCGGCAGGCGCGCACTTCCGCAACGACATCGTCACCGGCGTCGGTGGGCGCCAGATCCTCGTCGACGACCCCTCGGGCAATGCCGTCGAGCTCTTCGAGCCGATCTTGCCCGAGGCGAAATTGTCGGCCACCTAGCGCGCCGCCGCGTACGGTGGGCGGCCCTGTGGTGAGCGCCCACCTGACATCCACCCTGATCTCGAGGCCGAACAGGCCTACATCGTCGCGGCCTACGACCACCTCGCCGCGATGCAGGGCCGCACCAGCGTGGTCTTCGAGAAGGCTCTCGACGACGCCCGTCGAGGCGACGTCAACGCGGACGCGCAGGCGATGCACCTCGGCAAGCGGCTCGCGCAGCTCGACGTCGGTGGCCTCGCGCTCTGCTTCGGCCGCATCGACGAAGAGGGTCTCGGACACGTTCTACGTCGGCCGCCGCCATGTCGAGACTCCGAAGGGAGATCCCGTCGTGGTCGACTGGCGCGCGCCGGTGTCGGTGCCCTTCTACCGCGCGACGGTGCAGGATCCGTTCGGGCTGAAGCGCCGGCGCCGGTTCAGCATCGAGGGGCATCACCTGCTCGACATCCTCGACGAGGTCTTCGACGACCCGGACAGCATGTTGAGCGGCATGGCGGGGGGCATCGCCGACCCGCTCCTCGCCGAGCTCGAACGGGCCCGCACCGGCGAGATGCGCGACATCGTCGCGACGATCCAGGCCGAGCAGGACGTCGTCGTGCGCGCGGGTCTCGACGTCTGCCTCGTCGTGCAGGGAGGCCCAGGGACGGGGAAGACCGCGGTCGGCCTCCACCGCGCCGCGTACCTCATGTACGAGCACCGCGAGGAGCTCACCGACTCGCGGGTGCTCGTGATCGGCCCGAACCCCGTCTTCCTCCGCTACATCTCGCAGGTGCTGCCGTCGCTCGGCGAGACGTCGGTCGTCCAGACGACCGTGCCGGGGCTGCGCGGAGCGTCGTTCCCGGTGCGGGCCGTCGAGCCCGCCGCGGTCGCCGCGGTGAAGGGCGACGCGCGCATGGCCGACGTGGTGCAGAACGCGTGCCGAGCGCGCCTCCGCCGACCGACGGACGACATCGTCGTCGCGACGCGTTGGGGTCCGGTGCGACTGACGCCCGACGCGCTCGGTGCCGCGATGGACGATGCGCTCGCGCTCGGCCGCGCGTGGCAGCTCGACCGTGACGCGTTCCGAGGCTCGCTGATCGGGCTGCTGATCGAGGGCTTGGAGCGCATCCGACCCGACGTCCTCGCGACACGTGAGCAGCTCGCCGAAGACGTGCGCAACGACCGCGGTGCGAGCAGTGCGATCGACCGGATCTGGCCGGCCATCAGCGCGCCCACGATCGTGCGTCAGATCTTGACGAGCCGGGCGACGTTGGCCCGCGCTGCCGACGGCATCCTCGACCCTGAGGAGCAGCGCCTGATCCTGCGCAAGTCGAGCGGCTCGGTGACCCACGAGCCGTGGACGAGCGCCGACATCCCACTCATCGACGAGGCCGAGGCGTTCATCGCCGGGTTGCCGCGGAAGTACGGGCACATCGTGGTCGACGAGGCGCAGGACCTCTCTGCCATGGCGTTGCGCGTGCTCGCCCGGCGCGCCGGCCCTCGTCCGTCGATGACGATCCTCGGCGACCTCGCCCAGGCGACGACCGCGTGGTCACAGCCCTCGTGGGAGGACGCCCTCGGCCACCTCGGCCTCCCGCCCAACGCGCAGGTCGCCGAGCTCGAGATCGGCTACCGCGTGCCCGGCCCGATCCTCGAGATGGCCAATCGCCTGCTCCCGATCGCCGCGCCCAACGTGCGCCCGTCGCGGTCGGTGCGTGCCCACGGGACGCCGCCTGCGCTGGTGCGGGTCGCAGCCGACGAGCTGCTTGCCTCGGTGGGGGCGGAGCTCACGGCGCTGATGGGGGACTGGGTCTCGGTCGCGGTCATCGGGCCCGAGGCGCTGCTGCCCGCCCTCGGCGATGTGGTTCCGCCGAGCGAAGGGGTCTCTCTGCTCGACCCCCTCGGTGCCAAGGGCCTCGAGTTCGACGCCGTGATCGTCGTCGAGCCGGCCGCGATCTTCGCGGAGGTCAACGGCGCCCGGCTGCTCTACGTCGCGATGACCCGCGCGGTGCAGGAGCTGTCGCTCGTCCACTCCGAGCCTCTCCCGGCCGTGCTTGTCGCGTGACACAGCGGCGCCGTGACCGACGCCGCAGAGGGAATGTCACACCCCTCCGCATACTGGTCTCATGGCACGACAGCTCGCCTTGCTCGAGACCCGCGACGACGATCAGTGGCGGCTCGACGACTCCACGCGCGCGCTCGGCCACAAGGGTGTGGCCCAAGCCCGTCGGATCCTCCACGAGGCCCTCGCCGCTGCCCGCGAGCACGACACGGCGGCCTGAGCGCTACCGCTGCCGCGGGCGACGAAGTACTTCGCCTGCGGGTGGTGGCAGATGATCGCGGAGGTCGTCTGCTCCGGGTGGTACTGCCACGACGTCTCTTCGCTCACCGCCACACCGATCGCGTCCGCGGCCAGCAGCTCGGCCACCTTCGCGTTGTCCTCGAGGTCGGGGCAGGCCGGGTAGCCCCACGAGTAGCGGCCGCCCCGGTACTGCTGGCGAAACAGCCCCGTGAGCGTGGGGCCGTCCTCGTCGGCGAACCCCCACTCCTCCCTGATCCGCCGGTGCCACATCTCCGCGAGCGCCTCGGCCATCTCCACGCCGAGTCCGTGCAAGAGCAAGTAGTCCTGATACCGGTTCTCGGCGAAGAGCTCCGCGGTCGCGAGCGACACGGGTTCACCCATCGTGACGATGTGGAACGCGGCGTAGTCGAGCTCGGGCGACTCGACGGGGCGGAAGAAGTCCGCGATGCAGAGATAGGGC
Organism: uncultured Acidimicrobiales bacterium; assembly: GCA_963726495.1. Lineage (GTDB taxonomy): Bacteria > Actinomycetota > Acidimicrobiia > Acidimicrobiales > DATKAS01 > DATKAS01. The sequence continues at coordinate 46,990 of CAVSCP010000005.1, read as the reverse complement.
TCGACGCGCTGGCGCGGGAACGCGAAGCGCGTCGCCTCGATCGACCGGTTGCCGTCCTGCCAGACGATCAGGTCGTTGCCGTCGGCGTTCACGGCGAAGAAGCCGTAGACGACCTGCGGCACGAGCACGCCAGTCGTCTTCGCCTCAGCGAGCTGCATGCGCAGCATCGGTCGGATCCGCGCCTTGAACGCGTCGTCACTCTCGCCGGACTCGGGCCGGAACTGCCATTGGTTTCGGAAGAGCGCGGTCTCGTTCACGTACGCCGCGATGTCGTCCAGCCCGATGCCCTTGACGACGCGAGCGCCGAGGAACGGCGGGACGAACACCTCGTTGTCGGTCGCCACTTGCGGCGATCGTCGTGGGAGTGAGCTGGCGGGCTCGTCGCCTGCGGTTCCGCGGCGAGCAGGCAGCACTCGGCCGGTGGGCACCTTCCCGAACTCGGGATCGTCCGCGCCGCTGCGCTTGATCTCCATGAGGCGCTCCATCGTGCGGAGGCCTTCGAACGCGTCGCGCCCGTAGAACAAGCGGCCGTCGTAGACCTCGCGCAGGTCGCGCTCGACGTACGACCGAGTGAGCGCGGCGCCTCCCAGGATCACCGGATAGTGGGAGAGGCCGTTGCCGTTCAGCTCTTCGAGGTTGTCGCGCATGATGAGCGTCGACTTCACGAGGAGCCCGCTCATCCCGATCGCGTCGGCCTTGATCTCCTCGGCCGTCGCGACCATGTCGCCGATGGGACACTTGATGCCGAGGTTGTAGACCTCGTAGCCGTTGTTCGTGAGGATGATGTCGACGAGGTTCTTGCCGATGTCGTGGACGTCGCCCTTCACGGTGGCGAGCACGATTCGGCCCTTGCTCGTCTCGCCCGCCGTCCGCTCCATGTGGGGCTCGAGATGCGCGACCGCGGCCTTCATCGTCTCCGCGGACTGCAACACGAACGGCAGCTGCATCTCGCCCGAGCCGAAGAGGTCCCCGACGACCTTCATCCCGCTCAGCAGCACGTCGTTCACGATCGAGAGCGCGGGCGTGCCGGCCGCGAGCGCCTCGTCGAGGTCGCGGTCGAGGCCGTCGCGATCGCCGTCGATGATGCGGTGCTTGAGGCGCTCGTCGACCGGCCAGCCGGAGCGGTCCTCCTTCGTGGTCGCCGTCGTCTGCACGCCGGCGAACACCTCGAGGAGTCGCTGCAGCGGGTCGTAGCCCGCACTCCGCCGATCGTGGACGAGGTCGAAGCAGACCTGGCGCTGCTCCTCGGGGAGGCGCGACAGGGGGACGATGCGCCCGGCGTGCACGATCGCGGCATCGAGCCCGGCTTCGACGCACTCGTGCAGGAACACCGAGTTGAGCGCGTGACGAGCCGCGGGGCTGAGCCCGAACGACACGTTCGACACGCCGAGCACCGTGAACGCTCCTGGGATCTCGGACTTGATCCGGCGGATCGCCTCGATGGTCGCGACCGCGTCACCACGCAGGTCGTCGTCACCGGTCGACAGCGGGAACGTCAAGGCGTCGAAGATCAGGTCGCTCGCGTGCAGCCCATAGCGCGACGTCGCGAGGTCGTGGATGCGGTGTGCGACTTCCATCTTCCATTCGACGTCACGCGCCTGGCCGCGCTCGTCGATCAGCAGGCAGATCACCGCGGCGCCGTACTCCGCGGCGAGGCTCATCACGCGGTCGAAGCGCGAGCCGGGCGCTTCGCCGTCCTCGAGGTTGCCGGAGTTGAGGACCGCGCGGCCGCCGATGTGCCGCAGCCCGGCCTCCATCACGGGGGGCTCGGTCGAGTCGAGCACGAGCGGCACGCTCGCCTGGGTGGCGAGCCGCGCCGCGAGGTCGTCCATGTCGACCGCGCCGTCACGTCCGACGTAGTCCACGCACACATCGAGCACGTGCGCGCCCTCGCGGATCTGGTCTCCTGCCATGCGCACGCTCGCGTCCCAGTCGGACGCGAGCATCGCGTCGCGGAACGCCTTCGATCCGTTCGCGTTCGTGCGCTCACCGATGATCAGGAACGAGGTGTCCTGCTCGATCGCCTGGGGGCTGTAGAGCGACGAGAGCGAGGGCTCGAGGAACGGTGCTCGGTGCGCGGGCGTCAGGTCGCGGCATCGCTCGACGACCGCGCGGAGGTGATCGGGCGTGGTGCCACAGCAGCCGCCGATGACGCTCACCCCGAGGTCGGTGACGAACCGCTCGAGATGGTCGGCGAGCTGGCTGGGCGTGAGGTCGTAGTGCGTGCGCCCGTGCACGACGCTCGGCAGGCCCGCGTTGGGGAGCACCGAGATCGGCAGGTCGGAGTGCTGCGAGAGATGACGAAGGTGCTCGGTCATCTCGCGTGGACCGGTCGCGCAGTTGAGCCCGAACAGGTCTGGCTTCATCGCACGAAGCGAGACGAGCGCGGCGCCGATCTCGCTGCCGACCAGCATCCGGCCGGTCGTCTCCATCGTCACCTGCATCTGGATGGGGACGCGCCTGCCCTCAGCCGCCATCGCGCGACGAGCGCCGATCATCGCGGCCTTGGCCTGCAAGAGGTCGTAACAGGTCTCGATGAGGAGGAGGTCGACGCCACCCTCGATGAGGCCACGGGCCATCACCTCGTACGCATCGCGAAGCGTGAGGAACGACACGTGGCCGAGCGAGGGCAGCTTGGTGCCGGGGCCCATCGAGCCCGCGACCCAACGCCGCCGTCCGTCGGCCTGGTAGTCGTCTCGGACGCCGGCCGCGATGCGTGCCGCCGTGAGGCAGATCTCGTGCGCGCGGTCTTGCAGCCCGAACTCGGTGAGCACGGTGGCGAACGCACCGAAGGTGTTCGTCTCGACGACATCGACGCCGACGTCGAAGAACGACGCGTGCAAGTCCTTCACCATGTCGGGACGCGTGAGGGTGAGGATGTCGACACAGCCCTCGTTCGCCGGGCCGCCGTAGTCGTCGAGCGACGGCTCGCGGAGATGGAGGTTCGTGCCGACCGCGCCGTCGAAGATGACGACGCGCTCGTGCACCTCGTCCAAGAACGGCATCCCGTCAGGCTACCGGCGCCCCGTCCGCTCTCTCGGGCTGCGCAGCACGTCGCCTAGGCTCCGCGGCGGATGAAGATCTACACAAAGAAGGGCGATGACGGCACGACCGGGCTCTTCTACGGCGGGCGAGTGCGCAAAGACTCCGACCAGCCGAGCGCGTACGGCGTGGTCGACGAGGCGCAGGCCATCCTCGGCGTCGCGCGCGTCGAAGCGGAACGAGGCAGCGAGCTCGACGAGATGTTGGTGAGCCTCGAGCGCGACATGTACGTGCTCATGGCCGAGCTCGCGACTGCCCCCGAGAACCGCGACAAGCTCACGCCAGGGCAGTCGAGCGTGAGCCAGGTCATGGTCGATCGGCTCGAGCCGCTCATCGACGACCTGACCACGCGGTTCGAGCAGCCCAAGGAGTTCGTGCTCCCCGGTCAGACCAGGGTCGCTGCGTACCTCGACCTCGGCCGCACCGTCGTGCGCCGCGCCGAGCGAGCCGCGCTCTCGGCCGCGCCGGCACCCTCCCTCGTGGTCCCGTACCTCAACCGCCTCTCCGACTTGCTGTGGACCATGGCCCGTTGGCAAGAGGGCGAGGCGCTCCCCGCCAAGTCGACCTGACCCAAAGAGACCGGAGTGCACATGTCCATCGAGTTCTCGGTCACGCGCAGCGCGCCTCGCGATGCGAGTGCCATTGGCATCGGCGTCTTCACCGAAGGAGCGGTGGGTCGAGCGCTCGGCATCGATCGCGCGGGGCTCACGGCGCTCGGCTTCGAGGGCAAGCCAGGGCAAGCGTGCGTGATCGCGGGCGGCAACGGCGCGACCCGAGTCGCACTCGGTCTCGGCACGAAGGGCGAGACGACGGTGGCCGATGTCCGCAAGGCCGCAGGGGCGTTCGTGCGCGCGGCAGGGCGTCTCGGCTCGCTCGCCACGGGCATCGTCGAGACCGCCGGGGTCGATCCGAAGGCCGGCGCGCAGGCCGCCGTCGAGGGGGCGACCCTCGGGTCGTACAGCTTCGCCAGGTTCAAGTCCGACGCGCCGAAGAAGAGCGTCGAGTCGTTCACGCTGATCACCCCCGAGAGCGCGGTGAAATCGACGCAAGCCGGCGTCGACCGCGGCACGGCGATCGCTCAGGCAGTGGCGATGGCGCGCGACCTCGTCAACACGCCAGGCGGCTCGCTCAACGCTCGCGACATCGCTGAGGTCGCGTTGCAAGTGGCGAAGGAGAGCGGCCTCGAGGTCGAGGTGATGGACGAGGCCGCGATGGAGAAGGCAGGCATGGGCGGCATGCTCGGCGTGAACAAAGGTTCGGACGAGCCGCCTCGCCTCATCAAGATGACGTACTCACCCCGCAACCCGACCGGATCGGTGGCGCTCGTCGGCAAGGGGATCACGTTCGACTCCGGCGGGCTGTCCCTGAAGTCGGGCGAGGGGATGATGTCGATGAAGATCGACATGTCGGGAGCGGCCGCCGTGCTCGCCACGATGAGCGCGCTCAAGGCGACGAAGCCGAAGGTGAAGGTCGTTGCGTTCCTCTGCTGCACGGACAACATGCCGAGTGGCACCGCGCTCAAGCCCGGCGACGTGATCACGATCCGCAACGGCAAGACCGTCGAGGTGCTGAACACCGACGCCGAGGGACGGCTCGTCCTCGCCGACGGGCTTTCGCTCGCGGTCGAGGAGAACGTCGATGCCATCGTCGACCTCGCGACGCTGACCGGCGCGGTGGTCGCCGCGTTGGGCAACCGCATCGCCGGCGTGATGGGCAACGACGACGACTGGATGAGCCAGGTGCGCAGCGCTGCGGCGCGCGCGGACGAGAACGTGTGGCCGCTCCCGCTCCCGACCGAGTACCGGCGCTTCCTCGACTCGCCGGTCGCGGACATGAAGAACATCGGGGGCACCTCCGTCCTCGGGTCGGGTGGTGGCGGCGGTGGCGCGCTCACCGCGGGCCTGTTCCTGAAGGAGTTCGTCGGCGACACGCCCTGGGTGCACATCGACCTCGCGGGCCCCGCGATGGCCGACGCCGACGACAGCTACGTGAGCCGAGGCGGCACGGGCTTCGGCGTGCGCACCCTCGTCGAGCTGCTCGACCGTTTCTCCAAGCCCTGACCGTCTGGGGGTGTCGGACGAGCGCGCGCGTCCGCCCGCACGCTCGTCGCACCGCATCGGTCGACCGCCAGAGGAGGGGGGCGGCCGACCGACGACCGTCACGCGGCGTCGGGCGTGAACGTTCGGTTGGCGTGCTCACGCGCCGCCCATTGGGCCGCGGCGTGGCAGACCTCGGGAGCGAAGCGCCACCGGCCGAGCTGGGCTTGCACTGCGTCGGTGCTCTCACCGAGCTGCACGAGAGTGAGCGCGAGGTGCCGAGCGCGGCGGGCGGCGGCGTCGGGTGTCTCGCGCGCCGGCAGCGGCCACGTCGAGTGGAGCGCTTGCAGTCGCGTAGGCAGCCGCTCGAGCTGGCGCGCGTTCAGCGGGGGGAGCCGGCGCCTGACCGCCAGCTGCGCGCCGTTCGGCTGCGCGAGGCCGAACTGGCAGGCGCGGACCAGCGTGCGTGCGAACGGCGAGTTGCGACTGCCGAGGCCGCCGTGGCCGCCGATGCCGAGCGCTCGAGCAGTCTCGATCAGGTCGAGGGTGAAGCCCTCGGGCGATCGGTCGAGGCCGGCCGCGAGTCGTCGCATGAGCCAGGTCGTGCTCGGGCCGATCACGCCGAGCCAGAAGAGCTCGACGTAGTCGGAGCGAGGGTCGAAGCCGAGCGCGTCGACGACCGGGTCGACCCACGCCACGACGCGCATGACGTCGACCGGGAGCTCGAGGGTCACAGGAGAGTCCGCCATCTCATCCGCCTTCTGGGTTCACGTGTCCGCCACGTGTCGATGTATTTCATGCATTTCTGTCGCAGATGTCAAGCCCGGATTGATGCGTCGTGGTAGGCCACCGCACCGATGCCGGGACCTGCCTCTCCGATCGGCCTGGCCAAGAGAGCCGTCCGCGACGCGCAGCGCGTCGTGGTGCTCACCGGCGCGGGCATCTCGACCGACTCGGGCATCCCCGACTTCCGCGGACCGAACGGCGTGTGGACGAAGAACCCCGCGGCCGAGAAGGCAGCCACGCTGCAGCACTACATGGGCGACCCCGAGGTGCGGAAGCAGGCCTGGCGCTCGCGCCGCGACTCGCCGGCGTGGAACGCGCAACCCGAACGCCGGCCACCGCGCGATCGTCGAGCTCGAGCGGGCCGGCAAGCTGCACGCGGTCGTCACGCAGAACGTCGACGAGCTCCATCAGCAGGCGGGCACTGATCCTGGCCTCGTGATCGAGGTCCACGGCACGATGCGCGAGGTCGTCTGCATGAGCTGCGGTGAGACCGCGCCGATGGAGCGAGCGCTCGCGCGCGTCGAGGCCGGGGAGGAGGACCCGCCCTGCCGCACGTGCGGCGGCATCCTCAAGTCGGCGACGATCTCGTTCGGCCAGTCGCTCGTGCCCGAGGTGATCGACCGGGCCTTCACGGTCGCCGAGGAGGCCGACGTGCTGCTCGCCGTCGGCACCACCCTCGGGGTGTACCCGGCGGCCAACGTGGTCCCGATCGCCAAGCGCAACGGCGCCTACGTGATCATCCTGAACGCCGAGCCCACCGAGATGGACATGCTCGCCGACGTCGTGCTGCGGGGCTCGATCAGCGACCTCCTGCCGGAGATCGTGAGCCCTTGATCCCGGCCCTTGATCCCGGCCCTTGATGCAGCGTGGAATCGGCCGACTGGGGGCGTAGCGCAATCCCGACCCGGCAGGTAGGCTTTTCCCCATGTCCAGCTTCCGCGACCTGTTGGCCAAGGCCAAGAGCGAGATCCGCGAGGTCGACACCGCCACCGCCGATGACATGCGACGTCTGCCCGGCACCGTCCTGCTCGACGTCCGCGAGCCCGACGAGTACGAGCAGGGTGCCCTCCCCGGCGCGCTGCACATCCCGCGCGGCCACCTCGAGTCGCAGATCGAAGGCAAGATCCCCGGTCACGACACGCCTCTCGTCGTGTACTGCGCCGGTGGTGTCCGGTCGGCGTTCGCGGCGAAGACGCTTGCAGAGCTCGGATACACCGACGTCGTGTCGATGGCCGGTGGCTTCGGCCGCTGGAAGGACCAGGGTCGCGAGTGGGCCGTGCCCACGCAGCTCAACGCCGACCAGAAGATCCGCTATCAGCGCCACCTCCTGCTCCCCGAGGTGGGGGTCGAGGGCCAGACGAAGCTGCTCGGCGCGAAGGTGCTGCTGCTCGGCGCGGGCGGCCTCGGCTCACCTGCCGCGCTCTACCTCGCGGCCGCGGGTGTCGGCACGCTCGGCATCGTCGACATGGACGTCGTCGACGAGTCGAACCTGCAGCGCCAGATCCTGCACAACACCGACCGCATCGGCGATCGCAAGGTCGACTCGGCGAAGAAGACGCTCACGTTGCTCAACCCGGACGTGAACGTCGTCGCGTACGACACGCGTCTCGCCGCGGACAACGTGCTCGACATCATCGACGGCTACGACGTGATCATCGACGGCGCCGACAACTTCCCGTCGCGCTACCTGCTCAACGACGCGTCGCTGATCAAGAAGATCCCCGTCGTGCACGGTTCGATCTTCCGCTTCGAGGGCCAGGCCACGGTCTTCCACCCGTACGTCGGCCCCTGCTACCGCTGCATGGTGCCCGAGCCTCCGCCCGCGGAGCTCGCGCCGTCGTGCGCGGAAGCCGGTGTGCTCGGCGTGCTGCCCGGCATCATCGGCTCGATCCAGGCGCTCGAGGCGATCAAGCTCATCCTCGGCCTCGGCGACTCGCTCGCCGGCCGCCTGCTGGCGTACGACGCGCTCGAGCAGTCGTTCCGCACCTACAAGGTGCTGCGCGACCCCGAGTGCCCTGCATGCTCGATCGACCCGGCCGACATCGTCATCGCCGAGTACGACGAGCACTGCATGCCGCACCGCCGCGCACTGAACACTCGCCCCGGCCCGGTCCTAACCTGATCGGCATGGCCGAAGAACAGCGCCGCACCGACTCGGGCATCGAGATCCGCCCCACGTACACGGCGGAGGACCTCGCCGGGTGGGATCCCGCGGGGCAGCTCGGCCAGCCGGGCAAGCCGCCCTACACACGCGGCATCTACCCGACGATGCACCGAGGCCGTCTCTGGACGATGCGCCAGTACGCCGGCTTCGGCACGGCCGAGTCGACGAACCAGCGGTTCCACTTCTTGCTGAACGCCGGGCAGACCGGCCTGTCGTGCGCGTTCGATCTGCCGACGCAGATGGGCTACGACTCCGACCATCCGCGCGCCGAGGGCGAGGTCGGCAAGGTCGGCGTCGCGATCGACTCGATCGAAGACATGCGGATGCTGCTCGCGGGCCTTCCGCTCGAGAAGGTCACGACGTCGATGACGATCAACTCGACGGCCGCGATCCTGCTGCTGCTCTACGAGCTGGTTGCCGAGGAGCAGGGCGTCGCGGCAGCCGACATCGGTGGCGGCACGATCCAGAACGACCTTCTGAAGGAGTACATCGCGCGCGGCACCTACATCTACCCGCCGCGTCAGTCGATGCGCCTGATCACCGACATCTTCGCGTACTGCAACGAGCGCATCCCGCGCTGGAACACGATCTCGATCTCCGGCTACCACATCCGCGAAGCCGGATCGACGGCCGTGCAGGAGATCGCGTTCACGATCGCGAACGGCATCGCCTACGTGCAGGCCGCGATCGACGCAGGGCTGCAAGTCGATGAGTTCGCGCCGCGGCTGTCGTTCTTCTGGAACGCGCACAACAACTTCCTCGAGGAGATCGCGAAGTACCGGGCCGCGCGCCGGCTCTGGTACTCGATCATGGGGGAGCGGTTCGGTGCCCAGAAGGAGGCGTCCAAGCTGCTGCGCTTCCACACCCAGACCGGCGGCTCGACGCTCACCGCCCAGCAACCCGAGAACAACGTCGTGCGCGTCGCGTTGCAGGCGCTCGCCGCGGTGATGGGGGGAACCCAGTCGCTGCACACGAACGGCTTCGACGAAGCCCTCGGCCTGCCGACCGAGCGCGCCGCGAAGATCGCCCTTCGCACGCAGCAGATCATCGGGTACGAGTCGGGGGTCGTCGATACCGCCGACCCGCTCGGCGGGTCGTACTACTTGGAGTGGCTCACCGACGAGGTCGAGGCCAAGGCCCGCGAGTACCTCGATCGGATCGACGCGATGGGTGGCGCGGTCGCAGCGATCGAGGCCGGCTTCCAGATGGACGAGATCGAGTCCGCCGCCTACGAGTACGCGAAGTCGGTCGACGACGGTGAGCGCACGATCGTCGGTGTGAACCGCTTCGTCGAGGACGAGGGCTCAGAGCCCGAGGTGTTCCCGATCGATCCCGCGTTGCAGCGCCAGCAGGCGGACGGCGTGAAGGCTGTGCGCGCCAACCGAGACCAAGACGCCGTCGTGCATGCGCTCGACGACGTGAAGGCCGCAGCGCGAGGCACGCAGAACCTGCTGCCTCCGATGCGCGTCGCGCTCGCTGCGCGCGCGACCCTCGGCGAGGTCAGCGACGCGTTGCGAGAGGAGTTCGGGGTCTACCACCCGACGAGGCGCCGCGCGTCGCTTGGCGCGTCGTCGCTCGACAGGTTCCGCACCGCCGCATGCGCCGTGGCTGGCGCCAAGATCGTTGCGCTGAACGTGTCGCACTGATTCGCGTCACCGCTCTGAAAGCCCGTGTTGAACCACTTCACGCGCTGCGCCGACGAGCCGTGCGTCCAGGTGTCCTGGTTGATGGTGCCGGTCGCCTGGCGTTGCAGCGTGTCGTCGCCGACGGCAGTCGCCGCGCCGATCGCCTCTTCGATGTCGCCTTGGTCGAGGTCGCCGCGGGCGAAGACGCTGTGGCCCCAGACGCCGGCGTAGCAGTCCGCTTGCAGCTCGAGGCGCACCGAGAGCTCGTTGGCTTGGTCGGGGTTGTTCTGCTCTTCTTGGCTCACCTTGTCGCTGATGCCGACGAGGTTCTGCACGTGATGCCCCATCTCGTGCGCGATGACATACGCCTGGGCGAAGTCACCGGGCGCACCGAAGCGGCTTTGCAGCTCGCGGAAGAAGTCGAGGTCGAGGCGAGCGGTCGCGTCGACGGGGCAGTAGAAGGGGCCCATCCCGGCGTCTGCGAGGCCACACCCTGACTGGGTCTGGCCGCTGAAGAGCACGAGGTCGGCGGGCTGGTACTTGCCACCGAGCTGCTGACCCCAGAACGACTGCACGTCGTCGAAGACGTAGGTCACGAAGTCGACGAGGTCGGCGTCGGGGTCGGGCGCTTGGTCGTTCAACGACTGGCCCGCCGGGGCTGCGGGCGCCACGCCGCCACCGACTCCGCCCGGGTCGAAGCCTCCGCCGCCTCCGAGGACCGATCTTCCGCCGAGGAAGAGGACGAGCAGCGTCACGATGATGCCGACCGACCCCGCCGCCTGCGCCCAAGGGGCCCAGGCCGCCGATGATCGATCCGAGACCTCCGAGCCCGGCCGCATGGATTCCCACGCTCGTCTCGGACGTGCTCGGTTGACGCACCTCGTGACCATTTCATGTCCCGAGCATTGTTCCCGCCTGGCGCCCAGGCAACACCCATGTTGCTGATGTTGCTGCTGTTAGCGTTGTGGCTGCTGTGGTCACACGCCAGCAGTCGAAGTCGAGCGCCAAGCCGTCAAAGGGCTCGCGCGCGGCCGCGCAGCGACGGCCGGGGTGGCGCGAGGCGATCGACGGGCACGAGGGAGATCTCGCCGGGCTCGCCTGCCTGCTCGTTGCCTTCGTCGCCGGCCTCGGCATCTACGCCGACTGGTCGGGAGTCGTCGGCCAGGCGCTCCGCGAGGGCATCGGGCTGCTCGTCGGCTGGGTGCGCCTCGCGGTGCCGATCGCCCTCGTCGTTGTCGGCATCGCGCTCATCCGGGGCCGCGCGCCCGTCGAGCGACTGCGGCTCTCACTCGCGTTCGCGCTCCTCACGGTCTCAGCGACCGGCCTCCTGCAGCTCGCGCTCGGGCCTTCCGACTGGGGCGCGCCGCTCGATGAGTTCAGAGACGCGGGTGGCTATCTCGGCGCGGTCATCGCCCTCCCTCTGCAGAGCGTGCTCGCGACCGCGGGCGCGACGCTCGTCCTCGTCGGCCTCGGTGTCGCCGGCCTCCTGATCCTCACGCGCGCGACGTTGCGTGCCATCGCGGTGCGTGCGGCCGACGGCGTGCGGCCGGTGCACGCCGCGGCTCGCCGGGTCGTCGGATCGATGTCGACGCTCTCGGGTGAGCGGTTCGGCACGAAGCCATCGGGCGACGAGGTCATCGACGTCCGCGAGATCTCCGTCGACGAGCCGGTGACCCTCATCTACGACGTCGAGGCCGAAGACGACGAGGACGAAGAGTCGGCGGCCGACGAGGACGACGAGGAGCTCGAAGCGACGACCGAGCTCGACGTGTCGATCGACGAGGACGAGCCCGAAGCCGAGCCCGAGGTCGTCGAGCAGCTCGAGATCCCGCTCGGCACCGCGGCGCGCAGGCGAGCATGGAAGCTGCCGGCGCTGAACCTCCTCGCTCGCAGCTCGGCGCAAGAGGTCGATCAACGCCTCGTCGAGGAGGCGGGCCGCGTGCTCGAGGCCGCGCTCGCCGCGCACGGAGTCGAGACGCGGCTCGTCGGCATGACCGTCGGCCCGACGGTGACGCGCTACGAGCTCGAGCTCGCGCCCGGAGTCAAGGTCGCCGGCGTGACGAGCCTCAACAAGGACATCGCTTACGCGATGGCGTCGGCCGACGTCCGCATCCTCGCTCCGATCCCCGGTCGCTCGGCCATCGGCGTCGAGGTGCCGAACCGGCAGCGCCACCTCGTCGCGCTCGGCGACATCCTCAGCTCGGGTGAAGCGCGCAAGGCGACGCACCCGCTCGAGGTGGGCGTCGGCCGTGACATCGCCGGCCGCGCGGTCCTGATGAACCTCGCGACCATGCCGCACCTCCTCGTCGCCGGCGCGACCGGCGCGGGCAAGTCGAGCTGCATCAACTCGATCGTGACCTCGATCCTGATGCGATCGACGCCCGACCAGGTGCGCATGATCCTCGTCGATCCCAAGCGCGTCGAGATGGGCCAGTACAACCGCTTGCCCCATCTGCTCACGCCGGTCGTGACGAACCCGAAGACGGCGGCCAACGCGCTCGCGTGGGCCGTGAAGGAGATGGAGCGTCGCTACGACGTGCTGCACCAGGTCGGCGTCCGCGACATCACCGGCTACAACGCGGCGTACGACCGCGGTGAGCTCGAACCGCCGCTCGGGTCTGAGATCGAGTACGAGCGGCTGCCGTTCATCCTCGTCGTCGTCGACGAGCTGAACGACCTCATGATGGTCGCGGCGCGCGACGTCGAAGACTCGATCTGCCGGATCGCGCAGATGGCACGTGCCGTGGGCATCCACCTCGTCATCGCCACCCAGCGTCCGTCGGTGAACGTCATCACCGGCGTGATCAAGGCGAACATCCCCGCCCGCCTCGCGTTCGCGGTGTCGAGCCTCGCCGACAGCCGGGTGATCCTCGATCAGCAAGGCGCCGAACGGCTCGATCGGCCAGGGCGACATGCTCCTGCTCGGTGCCTCGCTCGAGCGTGCCGCAGCGCGTGCAGGGCGCGTGGGTCAGCGAGGAGGAGGTGCGCAAGGTCGTCGCCCACTGGCGCCGCCAGTCGAGCGACCCGACGTACGTCGCCGGCATCGAGGGCGAGGACGGGCCACGGCTCGATGAGCGGCTCGGCCACCTTCGGCGGCGACGATGACGACGACGAGGCGCTCACTCGGCAGGCGATGGAGCTCGTCGTGCGTTCGCAGCTCGGATCGACGTCGATGCTGCAGCGCAAGCTGCGAGTCGGCTTCGCTCGCGCCGGGCGCCTCATGGACCTGCTCGAGCAGCGCGGCGTCGTGGGGCCATCGGAGGGATCGAAGGCCAGGACGGTGCTCATGACGCCCGAGGAGCTCGACGGGATCTTGCAGTCGGACGGGTAACGTCCGCTGCGTGCCGAGCTCACCTTCTCGCGACCTGTGCGCGGTGCCGAACCCGCACCCCGGCCGCGACTACGTGGTCACGTGCGAGACGTCCGAGCTCACGTGCATCTGCCCGATGACGGGCCAGCCCGACTTCGCGACGGTGCGCATCGAGTACGTGCCCGACGAGTCGATCGTCGAGCTGAAGTCGCTCAAGCTCTACCTGTGGTCGTTTCGGGATGAAGGCGCGTTCCACGAGGACGTGACGAACCGCATCCTCGACGACCTCGTCGCTGCCCTCGCGCCGCGACGGATGACCGTTCACACCACTTGGCTGCCGCGCGGCGGCATCACGACGGAGGTCACTGCGAGTCATGGCTGAGCTGCGCGAGGTCGCAACGGGGCTCCGGTTCCCCGAAGGTCCCATCGCCATGCCCGATGGCAGCGTCGTGCTGGTCGAGATGTTCGGGCCCGCGGTGAGCCGGGTGAAGCCCGACGGCAGCAAAGAGGTGATCGCCGAGATCCCGGGCGGCCCGAACGGCCTCGCGGTCGGCCCTGACGGCGCCCTGTACGTGTGCAACAACGGTGGGTGCTTCAGCCCGATCGACCTCGGTGGGCTCATGCTGCCCGGGCCGTTCGATCCCGGCCGCTACATCGGCGGGCGCATCCAGCGGCTCGACATCGAGTCTGGCGCGGTGACCGATCTCTACACCGAGTGTGACGGCCATCCGCTGCGCGCCCCGAACGACATCGTGTTCGACACCGAGGGCGGCTTCTGGTTCACAGACCACGGCGTGCGCGAGGAGCGGTCGAGCGATCGCACCGGCATCTACTACGCGAAGGCCGACGGCTCGTCGATCACCGAGGTGATCTTCCCGACCGACGCGCCGAACGGCATCGGGCTCTCGCCGGCGGGCGACATGGTCTATTACGCGGAGACGCACACTGGCCGCGTCTTCCAGCGCCGCATCGTGAAGCCCGGTGAGGTCGCGGCGGTCGCGCCGCTCGACTTCGGAGCGGTGTTGCTGTGCGGGCTGCCCGGCCTTTCACTGCTCGACTCGCTCGCGGTCGACGGCGACGGCAACGTCTGCGTGGCGACGATCGCGGAGTCGGCGGGCATCACCGTGATCTCGCCCGCGGGCAAGGTCATCGAGCACGTCGACACGGGCGACTTCCTCACCACGAACATCTGCTTCGGTGGTGACGACCTGCGCACCGCGTACATCACGTGCTCGTCGAGCGGTCGTCTGCTCGCGACCGAGTGGCCGCGGCCCGGGCTGAAGCTCGCCTACTGAGCGAGCACCACCCGCGAGTCAGCGCCCCCGAAACGCAGGCCGCCGCTTCTCCATGAATGCGGCTTGGCCTTCGCGGTAGTCCTCGGACCGGAAGCAGGCCTCGACGAGCGAGGCGACGCGGTCGAGATCCCTCTTGGCGGGATCGCGCCGAGCCTCGCGGATCGCCACCTTGAGGGCTCTGACCGTGAGCGGGGCGTTGTCGCGGATGGCACCGGCGAGCATCCAGACTTCGTCGCGCAAGGCGTCGACGGTCACGACGCGGTTGACGAGTCCCACCTGCAACGCCTCCGTTGCGGTCAGTCGGCGCGCCGAGAACAGGATCTCACTGGCCCACGACGGCCCCACGAGCTGCATGAGCTGGTCGACGCCGCCGAAGCCGTACCCCAAGCCGAGCCGCGCCGCAGGGACGCCGAACTGGCTGTCCTCGCTGCAGACGCGGATGTCGGCCTGCAAGGCAGTGAGCAGACCGCCGCCGATGCAGTACCCGCGGATCATGGCGAGGATCGGCTTCTCGAGCTCGAGCCATGCACGACCGGCATCGAGCTGAGCGGCGTCGAACGCTGCCCTCGCATCAGGGGTCGTGCGTTGCGATCCGAACTCGCTGATGTCGGCCCCCGACACGAACGCCTTGTCGCCGGCACCCGTCAGCACGACGACTCTCACCTCGTCGTCGGCCTGCAGCGCGCGCAACAGCGTTGGCAGCGCCGCGCGGATGGGCGCGGAGAGGGCATTGTGCTTGGCCGGGTTGTTGAACGTCACGAGCGCGATGCCGTCGTCGACTTCGCAGAGGAGCTGCTCGGTGCCCGTGTCGATCATGTCCGCTCCGTCATGTCCACTGCCCGATGACGTCCTCGACGGCGACAGCGCCCTCCCCGGCGGCCGTCCGCACCGTCGTGACGCCGTCCATGCTCACGGGGTTGCGGATCACGTCGAGCTCGACCATCTGGAGGTGCTGCACCTGCTCGTCTGCGAAGACCTCGTCCATCGAGTACACGGGTCCGCAGGGCACGCCCGCAGCGTTGAGCACGTCGACCCATTCGCCGGTCGAGCGCTGGGCGAGCCGCTCGGCGACGATGTCGTTGAGCGCGGCGCGATTGGTCGAGCGCTTCGCGCCGCTGTCGAAGCGCGGGTCGCTCGGCAGATCCGGAAGGCCGATCGCATCGCAGAAGCGATGCAGCAGCCGACCCGAAGGACCGGCGATGTTCACCCATCCGTCGTTCGATCGGAAGCAACCCATCGGCACGAGCGTCGGATGGTGATTGCCCTCCTGCACAGGGACGTCGCCGTCGATGGTCCACCGCACGGCTTGCAGGTCCATCATCGAGATCATCGTCTCGAGCAGAGAGGTCCGCACCCATCGGCCGACACCTGTGCGCTCCCTCTCGTGCAGCGCGACAAGGATGCCGATCGCGAGGTGCAAGCCCGCGGAGAGGTCGCTGACGGGGATGCCGACTCGTGTCGGTTCGGTCTGCGGCAATCCGGTGACGCTCATCAGCCCGCCCATGCCCTGCGCGATCTGGTCCACACCGCCTCGGTCCGCGTAGGGACCGTCTTGCCCGAAGCCTGAGATCGAGCCGTACACGAGGCGCGGGTTGCGGGCGTGCACGGTGTCCCACCCGAACCCGAGCTTGTGCTTCACCGAAGGCCGCATGTTCTCGACGAGGACGTCGGCGCGATCGGTCATCCGCAGCAATGACGCGACCGCGGCGTCGGTCTTCAGGTCGAGCTGCACCGTCCTCTTGTTGCGATGGAGGTTGCGGGCGTCGCTTCCACGGACGCCCGCAGGGTCAGACGGCGGCTCGACCCGCACGACGTCGGCGCCCCAGTCCGCGAGCTGCCGCACGCACTGGGGCCCGGCCCGTGCGATGGTCAGATCGACCACCCTGATGTCGCTGAGCGGGAGCGGGGCTGTGGGGTCCACTGACCCCCATTCTCCACGCCCCTGAGTCAGAGGAGCGCGTCGATCATCGCGTCGGCGATGAAGCGACCGAACCGAGCGGGAGCCCAACCTCGGCGCAGGACGAGCAGCTCGTAGAGCTCGGGTGAGCTGTACGTCCACAGCACGTCAGCCGCGCGCGCGACCGTGACGCCTGGACGGAGGTGGCCGGCGTCTCGAAGGCGTCGGGCGTTGGCGGTCATGCGGCGCAGCCGGTCCGCATCCATCTCTTCGAGCAGCGCCATGACCTCGGGGTCGCCCGCCGCTGCCGCTCGTATGAGCAGGAGGACGGGCGCGACGCGGGGCGCGACCTCGACGGTCAGCGCGCCCCAGCCCTCGATGATCCGTCGGCCATCGGGCTCGCGCGCCTGAAGGTCGTCCGATCGCTGCTCGGCAGGCACGGGCCTGCCCCTTCGAGTGCTCGTTCGCGGATGGCCCGGACGAGGCCGGGCTTGCCGCCGAAGGCCTTGTACACCGTGTCCGCATGGACACCGGCGTCGTCGGCGATGGCCGCGATCGTCGTCGGGCCGTATCCGTCACGGAGGAAGCGCCGTTCGGCGGCGTCGATGATCTTGTTGCGGTTCTGACGGGCCTGTTCCTGACGCCGACTCGCGTCGTACGAGCGCTTTTCGCTTGACGGCGCGAGCGCGAGCGGTCCATAGTGATATTCATTCTAGTGAACTAGAATGAAGTCTGTCGAGCATCGGAGCCCACATGGACGGACCACAGATGTTGGTCGAGCGGCTGCAGCGAGCGACGAACGACCACGACGTCGACGCCGTGGTCGCGTGCTTCGCCGAGGACTACGAGAACGAGACGCCACTGCATCCCGCGCGGAGCTTTCGCGGACGCGAGCAAGTTCGCCGCAACTGGACTCAGATCTTCGCGTTCGTGCCCGACCTCCACGCCGAGCGTCGTCCGCTGTGCGTTCGACGGCGAGACAGCGTGGACCGAGTGGGAGATGACCGGCACGCGTCGCGACGGCACCGCACATCTGATGCGTGGCGTCATCGTGTTCGGCGCGGGCGACGGCGTTGCGCAATGGGCCCGCTTCTACCTGGAACCAGTGGTCGACGACGCCGGCACCGTCGACGACGCCGTGAGACAACAGGTCGTCCGCTGATGATCCTCGTCGCTGGTGGCAGTGGTCGGCTCGGAACGCTCGTTGTGAAGCGGCTCGCCGACCGCGGCCTCGACGTGCGCGTGCTCACCCGCGATCCGAGCCGAGCCCGTCACCTCGGCGACGCGGCGATCGACATCGTCCAGGGAGACGTACGAGATGCGGCGAGCCTCGAGCGTGCCGTGGAAGGGGTCACGGTCGTCGTGTCTGCGGTTCAGGGCTTCGCGGGACCCGGTCGGGTGACGCCGGCTTCGGTCGATCGAGATGGCAACGCGAACCTCGTGAACGCCGCGGCGGGCGCCCGAGCCGACGTCGTGCTGGTGTCGACTGTCGGCGCGGCCGAGGACCATCCGATGGAGCTCTTTCGTGCCAAGTACGACGCGGAGATGCACCTGCGCGCGAGCGCCGTCGGTTGGACGATCGTGCGTTCGACGGCGTTCGTCGAGCTCTGGGCCGAGATCATGCGAAAGCCGATCGTCTTCGGACGCGGCACGAACCCGATCAACTTCGTGTCGGTCGATGACGTCGCCGCCGTCGTGGAGCGGGCGGTTGTCGACCCGAGCCTTCGCGGTCAGGTCCTCGAGGTCGGCGGGCCGCAGAACATGACGTTCAACGAGCTCGCCGCGGCTCCTCGCGGCGGCTCGGGGACGTCCGGCGAAGGTCCGTCACGTGCCGCGGGGCCTGCTCCGGGCGATGGCGCCTGTCAGCCGCCGAGCGAGCGCGGCGATCGCGATGGACACGATCGACATGACCTTCGATGCAGCAGCCGCGCGAGGCAGGTTTGCCGATCTGCCGATGACCGACGTCCGGTCCGCACTGGACGCAGCGTGAGCGGGGTGCCCAGACCAGGGGTGAAGCCCGCGAAGTAGCCTGACCGAATGGCCCAGCGGTTCTACATCGAGACCTTGGGCTGCCCGAAGAACCAGGTCGACTCCGACAAGATCGTGGGCACCCTCCTCGAAGACGGCATGACGGCCACCGACTCGGCAGCTGACGCCGACCTCGTCGTCATCAACACGTGCGCGTTCATCGAAGAGGCCCGCCAGGAGTCGATCGACACGATCTTGACGCTCTCGGCGGCGACGCACCCCGGTGCGCGTGTCGTGGTCACTGGCTGCATGGCCGAGCGGTACGGCGACGAGCTCGCGGCTGCGCTCCCCGAGGTCGACGCGGTGAGCGGCTTCGGCGTGCCGGTGACTCTCGGCAAGAAGCCCGGCGGCACGCGCGTGCCCGAGCTCGATCTCCTGCAACTTGCCCCGGCCACCCGCGACCGCGCCGTGGGCATACGTGAAGATCGCCGAGGGCTGCGACCGCACGTGCGGCTTCTGCGCGATCCCCACCTTCCGCGGTCCGCAGCGCAGCCGCACCCCCGAGTCGATCCTGGCCGAGGTCGACCAGCTCGGCGCGCAGGAGATCGTGCTCGTCGCGCAGGACTTGGCGTCGTACGGCAAGGACGTCTCTGACCTGGGCGCGGGCTCGATCGTGCCGCTGGTCGAGAAGGTCGCCGCGGCGGTCCCGTGGGTACGGCTCCTCTACTTGTATCCCTCTGACCTCTCCGATGGTCTGATCGACGTGATGTGCAGCGGTCCGGTGCCCTACTTCGACCTCTCGCTGCAGCACGTGTCGAAGCCGCTGCTCCGGCGGATGCGCCGGTGGGGCGATGGCGAGCGGTTCCTGCGGCGGATCGACGACATCCGGGCACGTCGTCCTGATGCTGCGTTCCGCACGAACTTCATCGTCGGCTACCCGGGCGAGACCGAGGGCGATCACGACCAGCTGCTCTCGTTCGTCGAGCGCGCCCAGCTCGACTGGTGCGGCTTCTTCTCGTTCTCGCGCGAGGACGGCACGTACGCCGCCGATCTCGATGGGCACGTCGAGTCCGAGCTCGTCGCTGAGCGCCTCGGCGAGCTGCGGTCGATGCAAGACGACATCACCGCGCGCGAAGCGCGAGGCACTGATCGGCTCGACGGTCGAGGTGCTGGTCGACGCTCGAGGCGTCGCGCGGAGCCACCGTGAGGCGCCCGAGATCGACGGGATCATCGAGGTGCCGCAGTCGCTCGCGGTCGGTGCGTTCTCGACGGTCACGATCTCAGGGGCGATGGGGCCCGACCTCGTCGCCGACCGAGCGGCCTGACCATGGCGACGAGCTTCGGTCCGTCCGCGCTGGCGACTCCTGCCAACGGCGTGACGGTCGGACGTCTGCTCGCGGCGCCGTTCCTCTTCGTGATGATCGACGGCACCGAAGGCTCGTGGCCGGCGTTCATCCTCTGGTTCGTGCTGTGCGCCACCGATGGCATCGACGGGTTCCTCGCTCGGCGGCACGGCACGACGCGATCGGGCGCCTTCCTCGACCCGCTCGCCGACAAGGTGCTCGTCCTCGGCGCGATGCTCGCGCTGGTCAAGCAGGACGTGTTCTGGTGGCTGCCGGTCGCGCTGATCGCCGCGCGTGAGATCGCGATCAGCATGTACCGCAGCATGGCGGGCCGTCAGGGCATCACGATCCCGGCGCGTCGGGGCGCGAAGGTCAAGACCGTGTGCCAGCAGTTCGCCGTCGGGTTCGCGCTGCTGCCGTGGTCGGCTGACGCCCGCTGGCTGTTCAACACGTTCCTCTGGATCGCGGTCGTGCTCACGTTGGTCACGGGCGCGCAGTACCTGCTCGACTCGCGCCGAGTCGCCCGCGCGCAGCTCGCGTGAGCCTGCGCTGCGAGGTCGTCGCCGTCGGCACCGAGCTGCTGCTCGGGCAGGTCGTCGACACGAACTCGTCGTGGATCGGTGAGCACCTCGCGCTGGCCGGCATCGACTCCCACTTCCAGACCAAGGTCGGCGACAACCGCGCACGGATCGTCTCGGTGCTCCGGCTCGCGCTCGACCGCAGCGACGCGGTGATCGTGTGCGGTGGCCTCGGCCCGACGCACGACGACATCACCCGCGAGTGCATCGCCGAGGTGATGGGCGTCGAGCTCGAGCGCCACGACGACATCGCCGAGCGAATCACGCAGATGTTCGCGGGCCGAGGCCGTCGCATGGCCGAGAACAACCTCCGCCAGGCCGACGTGCCCGTCGGCGCCACCGTGATCCCGCAGGTGCGAGGCACCGCGCCCGGGCTCATCTGCCCGGTCGGCGACAAGGTCGTCTACGCGGTGCCCGGCGTGCCCCACGAGATGAAGGAGATGCTGGCGCGCGCGATCATCCCCGACCTCCGGGAGCGGTCAGGCGAGACCGCGGTGATCGTCAGTCGCACCTTGCGCACGTGGGGCGACAGCGAGTCGGGCCTGGCCGAGACCCTCGCGTCGCTGATCGAGCGCTTGGACGAGGTCGGCAACCCGACGCTCGCCTTCCTCGCGAGCGGCATCGAGGGGTTGAAGGTGCGGCTCACCGCGAAGGCCGAGTCCGAACGGGCGGCGCACGCGATGCTCGCCGCGGAGGAGCGAGAGGTGCGCGGCATCCTCGGGCCGCTCGTGTTCGGTGTCGACGACGAGACGATGGAGAGCGCGGTGCTCGACCTGCTGCGCCGGCAGGGGCGGTCGCTGGCACTCGCCGAGTCGGTGACAGGAGGGCTCGTCGCCGCGCGCATCACGTCGGTGCCGGGCGCGTCCGAGGTCTTCAAGGGCTCGGTCGTGTCGTACGCGACCGAGGTGAAGCAGCATGTCCTCGGTGTGCCGGAAGGGCCGGTCGTGAGCGAGGAGGCTGCGATCGCGATGGCCGAGGGCGCGTGTCGTGTGCTCGACGCGGACGTCGGGCTCGCCCTCACCGGCGTGGCCGGACCGACCGAGCAGGATGGCCAGCCCGTCGGCACGTTGTTCGTCGGGCTCTCCATCGACGGGCGTGTCCGAAGCGGCGCATCTCCGCCTGCCGGGCGACCGCGACCAGATGCGTCAGTTCGCCGTGATCTCGTCGTTGAACCTGCTGCGGCTTCGCCTGCTCGAGCGGAGAGGTGCACGCCTGAGCGAGCGCCTCTTCGTCGCGGTGTGGCCTCCCGACGACGTGCTCGACATGCTCGAGGGCTTGCCCCGGCCCGCGCTGCCTGGCGTTCGGTGGACGAGCCGCTGCGCAATGGCATGTCACGCTCCGCTTCTTGGGCGACGCGGAGCGTGGACGCGGTGAGCGCCGCGCTCGGGGGCGTCCGCGCCGCATCGACCGAGGCCGAGCTCGCGCCACGCACGCAGCGACTCGGCCGTGGCGTCCTCTGCGTGCACGTGAGCGGTCTCGAGGACGTCGCGGCCGCGGTCGTCGCCGCGACTGCCGGTCTCGGCCGTCCGCCCGACCATCGGACCTTCCGCGGCCACATCACGCTCGCCCGCGTCGAGGGCCGAGCCAGGCCGCCGCTCACCGACCTGCCGGGGCGCACGCTGGCCGGTTGCTACGTTCGCCCTCGTGCGCAGTCACCTGGGAGGCGGCCCTGCCCGCTACGAGACCGTGGCCACGTGGCCGCTCGAGCCGTGAGCGATCCTCACGCGGTCGGTCGCCGCCGTCCTCGACGCACGCGGCGCCGAGTACGAGGTCATGGAGTGCGACCCCGACTTCGCCGACACCGCCGCGTTCTGCGAGAGGTACGGCATCTCGCCCGACGAGTCCGCGAACACGATCCTCGTCGTCGGCAAGTCCGATCCGCGTCGCTACGTCGCGTGTGTGGTGCTCGCGACGACTCGTCTCGACGTGAACGGCGCGGTTCGGCAGCGCTTGGGTGTGAAGAAGGCGTCGTTCGCGTCCGCCGACGAGACGAAGGACCTCACCGGGATGCTCATCGGCGGCGTCACGCCGGTCGCGCTGCCCGACGACATCCCCATCTGGGTCGACGCAGCGGTGATGAAGCCCGCGTCGATCGTCCTCGGCGGCGGCGATCGCTCCACGAAGCTCCGGATGACACCCGCGACCCTCGCGTCGCTGCCGAACGTCGAGGTCGTCGAAGACCTCGCAAGGCCCGCGAGCTGACCAGCGTGTTCACTGAAGCGCGACCATGGTGCCTCGAGCGTGAACACTCGGCGGGTGTCGCCCCGATGAACTACAGATGAGAATCACCGACACTGTCACTTCCTCCGTCGCGTGTACGACATCGCGCTGGTCACTCGCGCGGTCGACGAGCGGCTGTGGATCCTGACTCGACAAGGGCGGGCGGGTTTCGTGCTGACCGCGCGCGGCCACGAGGTCGCGCAGATCGCGAGCGCGCTGGCGATGCGACCCGGGGAAGACTCGGCCTGGCTGTACTACCGCGACCTCGGGGTGGGTCTCGCCCTCGGCGTGACGCCCTACGAGCTGTTCCTCGGCGCCCTCGCGCGAGCGGACGACCCCCACAGCGGAGGCCGACAGCTCACTGCGCATCTCTCGAGCAAGAGCCTCCGCATCGGTTCCGTCTCGAGTGAGGTCGGCGCGCACCTGCCCCACGCAGTCGGCGCGGCCTACGCGGCCGTCGTGAAGGGCGAGGATTCGGTCGCGATGTGCTACTTCGGCGATGGCGCGTCGTCCGAGGGCGCGACCCACGAGGCGATGAACCTCGCCGGCGTGCACAAGCTGCCCGTCGTCTTCCTCTGCGAGAACAACGGCTACGCGATCAGCGTCCCGCTGGCACAGCAGATGCCCATCACCTCACTCGAGCAGCGCGCTGCGGCCTATGGCTTTGCAGGGTCGTCGATCGATGGATGCGACGCAGAAGCCGTGCGCAGCGCGACCGTCACCGCGATCGCCCGCGCCCGAGCAGGCGAGGGGCCGACGCTCATCGACATGCGAGTGCCGCGCATCGTTGCTCACTCGTCCCAGGACGACGACGCGTACCGCGACACCGAGGAGAAGGCTGCCGCAGCGAGCCTCGATCCGATCCCTCGACTCCGCGCCCGGCTGATCGAGCTGGGGGCGCTCGACGTCGACGAGGACGACGTGGCGCGCAAGACGATCGAGGCCGATGTGCTCACCGCGGCCGAGGAGGCGTTCGCGCGACCGGAGCCCACGGCAGATCGGGCCCGACGTTGGCTCTACGCCGATGGCTGAGCTCCGCCTGATCGAAGCGATATGCGCTGCGCTTCACGAGGAGATGGAGCGCGATCCGAACGTGGTCCTCCTCGGCGAGGACGTCGGAGTGAAGGGAGGTGTGTTCGGCGCGTCGAAGGGGCTTCTCGATCGCTTCGGCCCCTTGCGTGTCCTCGACACGCCGGTGTCCGAGATCGCGATCGCGGGTGCATCAATAGGCGCCGCGATGATGGGCCTGCGTCCTGTCGCCGAGTTCCAGTTCGCCGACTACATGCATCCCGCGTACGACCAGATCGTCAACCAGGCCGCGACGATCCGCTGGCGCAGCGTGGGTGGCGTTCGGCGTGCCCGCCGTCTTCAGGGCGCCATTCGGCGGTGGCGTGAAGGGAGGCGTGTACCACTCGCAGAGCATGGAGGCCGCGTACTGCCACGTCCCCGGCTTGAAGGTCGTCGTTCCTGCGACTCCCGCGGATGCGAAGGGACTCCTCAAGGCCGCGATCCGCGACGACGATCCCGTGGTCTTCTTCGAGCCCAAGCGCGCGTACCGGCTCGCGCCCGAGCCGGTCGGTGGGCCCGACGACCTGATCCCGCTCGGCGTCGCCCGCGTCGACCGCCAGGGCACTGCCCTCTCGATCGTGACCTACGGCATCGGCGTGCACGTCGCCCGGGAGGCGGCGAACACGCTCGCCGCCGACGGCATCGACGTCGAGATCATCGACCTCCGCACGCTCGTGCCGATGGATCGCGGCGCGGTTGCGACGTCGGTGGCCAAGACCGGACGTCTGCTCGTGCTCCACGAGGCGAACAAGACCATGGGCTTCGGCGCGGAGATCGCCGCGTTCGCGGCCGAGGAGCTCTTCTACGACCTCGATGCGCCGATCGTCCGGGTCGCCGCCGCCGACTGCCACCTTTCTTACAACGGCCCTGAGGAGGACGCGATCATCCCGATGCCGAGCGATGTCGTCTCCGCCGCTCGGGAGCTCGCCGCCAGGTAGCGCGGATGTGAACGGCCGTTGACATAGTGAGGAATCGGAACTAAGTCTTCTTCTCAGACGGACGATCAGTTGGCGGTCTTCAGCTGGGTTGGGGGAGCGATGGGTGGATCGGTCGCAGAACGGTCGTCTCGTGAGCGGTCGCTGCACGCCGCTGGCGGCAAGAGTGAGCTCGACACGTCCGTCGGGAAGGCCTTGGCTCTGCTCGAGGCGTTCCAAGACGCGGGCCGATCCGTCGGCGTCACCCACTTGGCCGCCACGGCCGGCTTGCCGAAGTCCACGGCGTACCGGCTGCTCGGGATCCTCCTCGACTGGGGTCTCGTCGAGCGGTCGGGCTCTGGCTACTGCCTCGGTGCCCACCTCTTCGAGCTCGGCAACGCCATTCCGTCCTGCGGGCCGAGCGGGCTGCGTGAGATCGCCTCTCCGCACCTCATGCGGCTCTACGAGGCGAGCCACGAGACGGTGCATCTCGGAGTGCTCGACGGCACCGAGGTGATGTACGTCGACAGGCTCTGCGGCCGCAACCCACCGGCGGCGTCGCGCGTGGGTGTGCGGGTGCCGGCAGAGTCGGCAGCGCTCGGGAAGGTGATCCTCGCGTTCTCCAGTCGCGAGGTCGTCGCACGTGTGCTGGCGCGCGGCCTGCAACGGCAGTCGGCGTACACCATCGTCGAGCCGCAGCCGTTCGTCGAGCACTTGAGGGCGATCCGATCCGCAGGCATCGCGTTCGATCGGGAGGAGACGTTCATCGGTGTCGCGTGCGTCGCCGCCCCGGTCCTCGGTCCCGATGGGACCGCCGTCGCGGCGGTTTCGTTGGCGGGTCCGACACACCGCTTCCAGCCCGACGGGTTCGCGGATCAGGTCCGGGCTGTCACGTCAGAGATCTCCCGCGAGCTCCAGGCGTCGCGGTGAGGAGACGACGGCTGGAATAGCCCGTCGCGAGTCGGTGCGCCGGTAGGCCGATGGTACGGTCCGCGCGGCGAAAGGTTGGGCGTGCCGGCTGTCGAGGTCACAGGTCTGGTGAAGCGATACGGATCGCTCGAAGCGGTCCGTGGCATCGACTTCACCGTCGAGCGCGGCGAGGTGTTCGCGCTCCTGGGCCCCAACGGCGCCGGCAAGACGACGACCCTCGAGATCCTCGAGGGCTTCCTCGAGCGGACCAGCGGCACAGTGAGCGGTGCTCGGTGTCGATCCCGCGGACGCTGACCGACAGTGGCGGGAGCGCGTCGGCATCGTGCTGCAGGGTGCCGTCGTCGAGCCCTACCTCAAGGTCGCGAGGTGCTCGAACGCAACGCGGGCTACTACCCGAGGCCTCGGGCGGTCGACGAGGTGCTCGAGCTCGTGGGGCTCGTCGACAAGGCCGATGCGCGAGTCGAAGACCCTCTCGGGCGGGCCAGCAACGCCGCCTCGATGTCGGCCCTCGGCATCATCGGCGCACCGGAGCTTCTCTTCCTCGACGAGCCCACGACCGGATTCGATCCGTCCGCTCGTCGCGGCGCGTGGGAGCTCGTCGAGAAGCTCCGGGGCGAGGGCACGACGATCATCCTCACGACCCACTACATGGACGAGGCCCAGCACCTCGCTGACCGCGTCGTCGTGATCAACCGCGGCGAGATCGTCGCTTCCGGCACGCCCGGAGACCATCGGCGGCCGATCAGAAGGCGGCGGTGCGCATTCGGTTCGCGCTTCGCCGCGACGTCGACGCCGCGTCGTTGCCGATCGGCGGCCGACCGTTGACAGTCACGGGATGTACGAGCTCGAGACGAGCGACGAGGTGCGGGTGCTGCACACCCTGACGTCCTGGGCGCTCGATCGACGCGTCGACCTCGTCGGGCTCACCGTCGACCGGCCGTCCCTCGAGGACGTGTACCTCGAGCTCACGTCGGCCGAGGTCGCCGAATGAACACGGTGGCGATGTCCGCACATCAGCTCCGCTACGAGCAGAAGAGCTACTGGCGCAATCCCGCGTCGGCCGTCTTCACGTTCGCCTTCCCGGTGGTCTTCCTGGTTCTCTTCGGCTCGCTGAACACGGGCAGCACCATCGACTTCCTCGGCGGGCTGAAGCTGGAACCAGTACTACATCGCGGGGATCCTGTGCTTCGGCGTGATCAGCGCCTCGTTCACGAACCTCGCGATGACGGTGTGCATCCGTCGCGACGAGGGAGTGCTCAAGCGACTCCACGGCACGCCGCTTCCTGCGACGTCGCTCTTCGGCGGCCTGCTCCTCAACTCGATCGTCGTCGCGGCGGTGCTCACCGTGATCCTGCTGAGCGATCGCGGTCGCGTTCTTCGACGTGACCTTCCCCGGGCACTGGGCCGCGCTCGTCGTGTCTCTGGTGGTCGGCACGGCAGCGTTCTGCGCGCTCGGTGTCGCGGTCGCGGCAGTCATCCCTCACGCCGATGCGGCGCCGGCGATCGTGAACGGGATCCTGTTCCCGATCCTGTTCATCTCGGGCGTCTTCTTTCCCGATGCAGGACGACTCGATCCTGACCAAGATCGGCGACGTCTTCCCGGTGCGCCACTTCGTGAACGCGGTGTTCGCCGCGTTCGACCCTCGGATCGCCCATGGCCTGGCCCACGGGTGGGCTGGGAGCGACCTCGCCGTCGTCGCCGCCTGGGGCGTCGTCGGCGCCGTCGTCGCCGTGCGCCGCTTCCGCTGGGACCCCCGCCGCAGCTGATTCCTGACCGGCCTCGGTTCTCTGCTGAAAAGCGTGCCAAATGTGGCGCGTTCTGCAGCAGAGAGCGGTGAGCCCTCCGCCGCTGATCCTTGACCGAACACCTGTTCGAAACTACAGTCGTGTGAGTTCGGGCAGGGAATGTCACACCCCCTCTGTACGGTCGCCTTCCAAGCCCAAGTGCGACCGCCGGGGGGCGGTTGGCAGCGACGAAAGGACGACGCGTGGAGCGCGACAAAGCACTCGAGATGGCCCTGGCTTCGATCGACAAGCAGTTCGGCAAGGGCTCGATCATGCGGATGGGGGAGAAGGGCTCGATGAACATCGAGGCCATCCCCACTGGCGCATTGGCACTTGATCTCGCGCTCGGCGTCGGCGGCCTCCCGAGAGGTCGCGTCGTCGAGGTGTACGGCCCCGAGTCGTCCGGCAAGTCGACGTTGGCCATGCACGTCGTGGCCGAGGCGCAGCGCAACGGGGGCATCTGTGCGTACATCGACGCAGAGCACGCGATGGATCCCGTGTACGCACGTGCGATCGGTGTCGACGTCGACGAGCTGCTGATCTCGCAGCCCGACACCGGCGAGCAAGCCCTCGAGATCACCGACATGCTCATTCGTTCGGGCGCGCTCGACATCGTCGTCATCGACTCCGTGGCCGCGCTCACGCCTCGCGCCGAGATCGAGGGCGAGATGGGCGACTCGCACATGGGCTTGCAGGCCCGCCTCATGAGCCAGGCCCTGCGCAAGCTCACCGCGAACCTCAACAAGTCCGACACCATCGCGCTCTTCATCAACCAGCTGCGAGAGAAGATCGGTGTGATGTTCGGCTCGCCCGAGACCACGCCTGGTGGCCGCGCGCTGAAGTTCTACTCATCGGTGCGGCTCGACATCCGCCGCATCGAGTCGATCAAAGATGGTGTCGAGGTGATCGGCAGCCGCACCCGCGTGAAGGTCGTGAAGAACAAGGTGGCCCCGCCGTTCCGGCAGGCCGAGTTCGACATCATGTACGGCAAGGGCATCAGCCGCGAGGGCTCGCTGCTCGATGTCGGCACCGACCTCGGCATCGTGAAGAAGTCAGGGGCTTGGTACACGTTCGACGGCGAGCAGCTCGGGCAGGGTCGAGAGAATGCCAAGCAGTTCCTTGCCGAGAACCCCGAGCTCATGGTCCAGATCTCCGAGCGAGTGAAGGACCAGGTCGGCATCGGCCAGCCCGTCGCCGGCGGGCCGGTGGTGAGCCCCGAGGAGGGCTTCACCGTGGCTGATGACCAGCCCATCTCACTGGACTGACCGCGGTCCTCGCACCGCGCTCCGCGGTCTGGCATGCTCGCCCCGAGGGGGTGGCGCATGGTTGACTGTGTGTCGAGCGGAGTACCCGGCCAGACCGGTCGGTTCGGCGACGCAGCGCGACGGTGAATGGAAACGCTCAAGGTCTCGACCCGATCACATCCGAACTCCGTGGCGGGAGCGATCGCGGGGCTCCTCCGACGTGAGGGCTACGCGGTCCTCACCGTCGTGGGCGCCGGGGCGCTGAACCAGGCGATCAAGGCGCTCGCCATCACGATCGATCACGTCGCGGGTGAGGGGATGGACCCGGTGTGCATCCCCTCGTTCACCGAGGTCGACATCGACGGCACCACGCGTACGGCGATCCTGCTTCGCGTGGAGGATCGCAACCGTGGCGCCGCGGCGATCGCGCCGCACGACGTCATCGACCTTCGCGCCCATGTCGGCGAGGTCGCCGATTCGAGCCTCGACTACACCGTCGCCGAAGCGCCTCATCCGCCTCGTGGGGCGTTGGCGGGTTGATCGACGCCTAACCTGAGCGGGTGACTCGCTCGTACTTCGTCCGCACCTTCGGGTGTCAGATGAACGAGCACGACTCCGAGCGCATCGCGGGCCTCCTCGAGGCCGATGGTCTCACTGCGGCGCCCGACGCCGAGCACGCCGACGTCGTGGTGCTCAACAGCTGCTGCATCAGGGAGAACGCCGACAACAAGCTCTACGGCAACCTCGGCGTGCTCAAGGCGGTCAAAGACCGTCGCCCCGGCATGCAGATCGTCGTGAGCGGATGCCTCGCTCAGAACGAGGCCGAGGGCATCCGCGCCAAGGCGCCGTGGGTCGACGTGGTGTTCGGCACGCACAACGTCCATCGCGCCGCCGACCTGATCGAGCTCGCTCGGCGAGAGGGCCCGATCGTCGAGGTGCTCGAGGCGACTGCCGCCGACGATGCGGCAGCGTTCCCCTCCGCGCTGCCGGCGAAGCGCGAGCAGGGCCACAGCGCATGGGTCACGATCCAGATCGGTTGCGACAACTCGTGCGCGTTCTGCATCGTGCCCGCGGTGCGCGGGCCTGAGATCAGCCGACCCTTCGATGCCCTCGTCGCCGAGGTCGAGGGCCTGGCCGCCGACGGCGTCACCGAGGTGACGTTGCTCGGGCAGAACGTGAACTCGTACGGCCGAGACCTCACGCTCGCAGCCCGACGCGCAGGTGGCACCGCGGCGGTGCGACCGCTCTTCGGTGAGCTGCTCCGGGCGGTCGGGGCGGTCGACGGCATCCGTCGTGTCCGGTTCACCAGCCCCCATCCCAAGGACCTCCGCCCCGAGACGATCGAGGCCATGGCCTCGACGGCTGCGGTGTGCGAGCACCTGCACCTGCCGCTGCAGTCCGGCAGCGATCGCACGCTCGCGGCGATGCATCGCGGCTACACCGCCGCTCGCTACCTCGAACGCCTCGCGGCGGCGCGTGCGGCAGTGCCCGATCTCGCCGTGACCACCGACATCATCGTCGGCTTCCCCGGCGAGACCGACGACGACTTCGAGCGCACCCTCGAGGTGGTGGCCGAGGCGCGGTACGACAGCGCGTACACGTTCATCTTCTCGCCGCGGCCGGGCACGGAGGCGGCGTCGATGACCGAGCGCTTCATCGCACCCGAGGTGAGCGCGGAGCGATTCGAACGGCTGCGCGTGGTCGTCGAGCGGAGCGCGCTCGCTCGGCACACGGCGAGGGTCGGCCGCGAGGAAGAAGTCGTCGTCGAGGGCCCGAGCAAGCGCAACCCGAGCCTCACCACCGGTCGCACACGGCAGAACAAGCTCGTGCACTTCGCCGCGCCATCGCCGGTCCGCGCCGGCAGCTACGCACGCGTATGCGTCACCGGCGCGGCCGCGCATCACCTCCAGGGCGATCTCGTCGAGGTGCTCGAGCCGGCAAGGCACCGCACTCGCATCCCGGTGGTCGCGCACTGAACGGTTCGTCTCGGGCGCCGCTCGCCATCGTCGGGCCCACCGCGACCGGGAAGTCGGCGCTCGCGCTGGCCGTCGCGCGTGCCCTCTCGGGCGTCGAGCTCGTGTCGATCGACTCGATGCAGGTGTACCGGGGGATGGACATCGGCACCGCGAAGCCCACGGCCGTCGAGCGCGCCGAGGTGCCGCATCACCTCATCGACATCGCGGACCCGTCCGAGGACTTCACGGTCGTCCGGTTCCGCGAGGCCTGCGACGAAGCGCTCGCTGCGATCGAGGCGCGAGGCAACCAAGCCGTGCTGGTCGGAGGCACCGGGCTCTACGTCCGGGCCGTGATCGACCGGCTCGAGCCGCCGGGCGAGTGGCCGGCGATCAGGTCCGAGCTCGAAGCCGAGCCCGATGTCACGGCGCTCCACGCTCGGCTCGAGGCGATCGACCCGCTGGCGGCTTCGCGGATGACGACGCACGAACCGGCGTCGGATCGTGCGGGCGCTCGAGGTCTCGCTGGGCAGCGGCAAGCCGTTCTCGTCGTTCGGGCCCGGCCTCACGACCTACGGCGCGACCGGAGTCACTCAGGTCGGGCTGCGGATGCCGCGCGAGACGCTCAGTGCGCGGATTCGTTGCTCGATTCGACGCCCAGCTGGCCGCGGGCTTCGTCGACGAGGTCGCCGGGCTCGCCGCGAGGGAGAAACCCCTGTCACGCACGGCTTCGCAGGCGCTCGGCTACCGCGAGCTGCTCGCCCACGTCCGGGGCGACGTGGGGCTCGACGAAGCCGTCGAGCTCGCGATCACCCGCACGCGTCAGTTCGCCGGTGCGCCAGGAGCGCTGGTTCCGCCGCGACCCGCGGATCGTGTGGGTCGACGCGACCGAACAGGCCAATCCGGTGGAGGAGGTGCTGAGCCTGCTGGGAGACTCGTCACGATGCACCTGAGCAAGCACCACGGGCTCGGCAACGACTTCCTCGTCTTGCTGCGCGACGACGTCGTCCCCATGCCGGACGACGCTGCCGCCGCGCTCGCGATCAGGCTCTGTCATCGCACGAGGGGAATCGGCGCCGACGGCTTGCTCATCGGCGGTCCGCCAGTGCGTCGCAGCGCGTGTGACCTCCAGATGTGGCTCTACAACGCGGACGGCTCGCGTGCGGAGATGAGCGGCAACGGCATCCGCTGCCTCGCCCAAGCGGTGCTGCGCGATCGCGGTCTCACCGAAGCCACGCTCGCGATCTCGACCGACGGAGGACTTCGCCGTGTCGACGCGAAGGTCGTGAGCGAAGACGAGGTCGTGGGCGAGCGTCGACATGGGCGCGATGAGCGCGATCGATGCGCCGGACGGCTGGCATGGGCTCGACCTCGATCCGCTGCGGCCCGTGGCGCACCTCTCGATCGGAAACCCGCACGCCGTCGTCCTCGTCGACGACGCCGATGAGGTCGATCTCGTGGCTGCCGGTCGCGCCGTCCCTGGAGTGAACCTCGAAGTGATCGCGGCCGGCCCCGAGCCGGGAGCGATCACGATGCGAGTGCACGAGCGCGGCGTCGGCATCACCGAGGCCTGTGGCACAGGCGCGTGCGCAGCGGCGTGGGCCGCCCGTGGATGGGGGCTGACCGCCGACCGGGTCGTCGTGCACATGCTCGGCGGCGACGGCGAGGTCACGATCGAGGGTGACACCGTCACGCTGGCAGGGCCGGCGGTGCACATCGCCGACATCGAGGTGCACGCGTGAGCCTGATCGAACGCGCCATTCGGGAGCGCATCGTGCTCGTCGGAGTCACGTTGCCGCCCGCCCGCCTGGACGACACCGAATCGAGCCTCGAGGAGCTGTCATTGCTCGTCGGCACTGCGGGCGCCGAGGAGGCGGGCCGCATCGTGTCGCGTCGCGATCGTCCCGATCCCGCGACGTTCCTCGGCAAAGGGAAGGTCGAGGAGCTGCACGAGCTGTGCCTCGAGGTCGATGCCGACACGGTCGTGTTCGACAACGAGCTCACTCCCGCGCAGCAGTTCAACCTCGAGAAGCTGCTCGGACGCACCGCGATCGATCGCACCGCGGTGATCCTCGACATCTTCGCCCAGAACGCCCACACGCTCGAAGGCAAGGCGCAGGTCGAGCTGGCGCTGCTTCGCTACCGGCTGCCTCGGCTCCGCCGCGGCCGTGCGGGCGGGCTCTCACAGCAGGCGGGTCGCATCGGCACCCGTGGCCCTGGCGAGACGCAGCTCGAGACTGACCGTCGCCGCCTGCAGCGCCGCATCACGAAGCTCGAACAGGACCTGAAGGACCTTGGCAAGACGAGGCACACGCAACGCAAGGCGCGCAACCGCGGCCGCCTGAGCGCCATCTCGATCGTCGGCTACACGAACGCGGGGAAGTCCACGCTGCTCAATCGGCTCACCGACGCCGGCGTGCTCGTCGAGGACCGGTTGTTCGCGACGCTCGACCCCAGCACGAAGCGGATGCAGCTTCCCGGTGGCGAGGCGGTGCTCGTGTCCGACACCGTCGGGTTCGTGCGCAAGCTGCCCCACCAGCTCGTCGAGGCGTTCAAGTCCACGCTCGAGACGGTTGCGTCGTCCGATCTGCTCGTCCACGTCGTCGACGCGTCGACGGCCGATCCCGACGGCCAGATCGACGCGGTGCGCGTGGTGCTCGCGTGAGATCGACGGCGACCAGGTGCCCGAGCTGCATCGTGTTCAACAAGATCGACATCGCCAAAGACGCGGAACGCCTGGTCGAGCTGCACCCTGGGTCGGTCGCCATCTCGGCGAAGACGGGGGAGGGCATCGACGACCTGCTCCTCACCATCGGCGATCGTCTGCGCGCGATGGCGACGGTGGTCGAGCTCGTCATCCCCTACGAACGCGGCGACGTGCTGGCCGAGCTGCACCGAGAGGGCGAGGTCGTGTCCGAGTCGCACGGCGACGACGGCGTTCGGGTGCGGGCGAGGCTCGACCCGGCCGCGCGCGGGCGCCTCGCCGAGTTCGCGGCGACGTCGTGACGGCTCCCGAGCCCTTCGTCCCGCCCGCCGTACCCGTACGACCGTCTCGACGAGGTCGCCGCGGTCGCGGAGCGCCACGACGGCGGGATGGTCGACCTGTCGGTCGGCACGCCGTGCGACCCGCCGCCCGACTCGGTGGTGCGCGCGCTCGCCACGTCGAACGCCGAGCGCGGCTATCCCGCCGTCGATCGGCAGCCCCGCGCTGCGCTCCGCCGCGAGCCGCTGGATCGCTCGGCGCTTCAACATCGACGAGCCGCCCGCGCTCGCGGCGTGCATCGGCACGAAGGAGTTCGTCGGCACGCTGCCGCAGTGGCTGCACTTGCGGCGACCCGACCGCGACACGGTGCTCTACCCGGCTGTGTCGTATCCCACCTACGAGATGGGCGCGGTGCTCGCGCGGTTGTCGCGCGGTGCCGGTGCCGGTCGACGACGCCTGGCGGCTCGACCTGAGCGCGATCGACGAGAGCGACGCCGAGCGCGCGCTGTGCCTCTGGGTGAACTCGCCGAGCAACCCGACCGGCGCGCTCGACGACTTGGCGCGCGGCGGCGGCATGGGGCCGCGCGCGCGACGTCCCCGTGTTCAGCGACGAGTGCTACGCCGAGTTCACCTGGGACGGCGAGCCGCGGTCGATCCTCGAACACGGCACCGACGGGCTCGTCGCAGTGCACTCGCTCTCGAAGCGATCGAACCTCGCCGGCGTGCGCGTCGGGTTCTATGCCGGCGATCCCGACCTCGTGGGCTACCTCAGCGAGGTGCGCAAGCACATCGGGATGATGGTGCCCGGTCCCGCGCAAGCGGCCGGTGTCGCGGCGCTCGACGACAGCGCGCACGTCGAGGTGCAGCGCGCTCGCTACCTCGCGCGTCTCGAACGGATCGCGAAGCTGCTGGCTGATTGGTCGGGCGCTTCCGTCTCACTGCCGCAGGGCGGCTTCTACCTGTGGGTGAAGGCGCCCAACGGCGATGGATGGGCGTTCACGCGCGCGATCGCCGAGTCCGCGGGCGCGTTGGTCAGCCCCGGCGAGTTCTACGGTGCACCAGATCACGTGAGGATCGCGGTGGTGCAACCTGATGACCGCATCGATCTCGTGGTCAAGAGGCTCGGCGGGTGACGTTGGGGTAACTTCGGCGGCTTGCGACGCCGGCGGCTTCCTCTCGCATTCCTCGCGCTCGTCATTCCGCTCGCGTTCGTCGCGACGGCGTGCAACCCCGTCATGCAGCTCGACGCGATCACGCGCGTGAACCAGACCCGCGAATCTCTCGGCCGACCGCCCGTCCGCGTCACCGAAGAGCTCACACTGAAAGCCCAGGCACTTGCGGACCACCTCGCCAGCACCGGCCAGCTCGAGCACTCCGCTGACCTGGCCGCGGGGATCGCGAAGCCCTTCTCGCTGCTCGGCGAGAACGAGGGGTATGGCGGCTCCGTCGAGCAGATCCATTCGCTGCTCGTCGCGTCACCCACGCACTTCGCGATCATGATCGACCCCCGCTACACCGAGATCGGCGTCGGCATCACGGTCGCGGCCGACGGCACCGTCTACGAGGTGCAGGAGTACAAGGCGCCGTGAGCGGCGCCGATGTGCGCAGCGCCGTGAGTGCCGTGACGGCGGGATCACAGATCGCGACGCACGGGTAGCCTGCGCGGATGGCAGACCTCCAGGGGCAGATCGAAGAGCTGTGGGAGCGTCGCAGCGAGGTCGAGCCCGGTGACAAGTCAGTCGGTTCGCTCGTGCGCGAAGCCGTCGATCTCCTCGACACTGGCCAGGCCCGTGTCGCCGAGGTCGTCGCCGGCCGCGTCGTCGTGCACTCGTGGCTGAAGCAGGCGATCCTCCTCCTCTTCCGGCTGTCGAAGATCAAGACCATCGAGCTCGGCCCGTTCGAGTACGCCGACAAGCTGCCACTGAAGAGCGGCTTCAAGAAGATGGGCGTGCGGGTCGTCCCCGGCGCATCCGCGCGCTACGGGTCGTTTCTCGAGCGCGGCGTCATCCTCATGCCGAGCTACGTGAACATCGGCGCGCACGTCGGGCACAACACGATGGTCGACACGTGGGCGACAGTTGGGTCCTGCGCGCAGATCGGTGCGAACGTCCACCTGTCGGGCGGTGTCGGCATCGGTGGTGTGCTCGAGCCTCCCCAAGCCGCGCCCGTCATCGTCGAGGACGATTGCCTCATCGGCAGTCGGTGCATCGTGGCCGAAGGCGCGCGGGTGGGTCGGGGGAGCGTGCTCGGCGCGGGCTGCATCCTCACCGGCTCGATCCCCGTCATCGACGCGCAGACGGGCGCCGAGGTCGGCCGTGGCACCGTGCCCGCGCACAGCGTCGCAGTGACCGCGACGCGGCCGCGGAAGTTCGGAAGCCACGAGTACGGGTTGCCCTGCATCCTCATCATCAAGCATCTGCACGAGGGCGAGCGTCACGACAAGGGCCAGCTCGAGTCGATCTTGCGCGACCACGGCGCAACCGTGTGAGCGAGGCCCCGCGTGGCCGACCTGCTCGCGCTGACCGCTGATCTCGTCGGCATCCCGTCCGAAAGCCACGACGAGGGTGCGATCACGGGGTTCCTCCGATCCGAGCTCGACGCGACGCCGTGGCTCACGGTGGACCAGCTCGGCAACAACGTCGTCGCACGGACGCAGCTCGGCCGTCCGCTGCGGTTGATCATCGCGGGGCACACCGACACCGTCCCGATCAACGACAACGGCCAGCCTCGCGTCGAGGGCGACACGCTGTGGGGCTGCGGCGCATCCGACATGAAGTCTGGGCTCGCGGTGATGCTCGAGCTCGCCCGGACGGTGTCCGAGCCCGCCGTCGACGTGACGTACGTGTTCTACGAGGCCGAGGAGGTCGACGCGGTGCACAACGGGCTGCGTCGCCTGTTCGGCGAGCGTCCCGATCTCGTCGTCGGCGACGCGGCCCTCCTGGGCGAGCCGACCGACGGCACGATCGAAGCGGGCTGCCAAGGCACGATGCGCGCCGAGATCGTCCTCGCCGGCGAACGTGCGCACACCGCGCGGCCGTGGATGGGTCGCAACGCGATCCATCGGCTCGGCCCTGTGCTCGACCGACTCGCGTCGTACGTCGAGCGGCGTCCGGTGATCGACGGCTGCGAGTACCGCGAGGCGGTGCAAGCCGTGCTCGTGGAGGGTGGCGTCGCGGGCAACGTGGTGCCCGACCGAGCTCGGCTGCGTGTGAACCATCGGTTCGCGCCCGATCGATCTCCGGCCGAGGCCGAGGCGGCGCTGCGCGCGCTGATCCTTCCTGACGGTCTCGAGTCCGACGGCGACTCGTTCGAGATCGTCGACTGCGCCCAGGGCGCGGCGCCGGGCCTCACGCACCCCCTCCTCCGCTCGTTGATCGAGCGCAACCGGCTCGAGGTGCGCGCCAAGCTCGGGTGGACCGACGTCGCCCGCTTTGCGGAGCACGGCATCCCCGCGGCGAACTTCGGGCCCGGCGACGCGACCCTCGCGCACACCCGCGATGAGCACGTGCGGCGCGCTCCGATCGAATCGACGTTCGTCGCCCTGCGCGACCTCCTCACGACGCCGCCCGCATGATCGAGAGCGGCACCTGGACGGTCCTGTTCACCGACATCGTCGGATCGACCGAGCTGCGCACGCAGCTGGGCGACGACGAGGCCGACGTGCTCTTCGGGGTGGTCGACAGGGCGGTCGCCGCGGCGGTCGACGAGCACCAAGGCGTGCTCGTCAAGGGCCTCGGCGACGGCCACATGGCGGCGTTCCGCGGCGCGGCCGACGGGATCGCGGCGGCGGTCGCGATCCAGCAGGCTGCAGTCCGCGACGGACGCGTCGTGCTGCAGAGTCGGGCTCAGCGCGGGCGATGCGAGAGCCGAAGGCGACGACCTCTTCGGCACACCGGTCGTCGAGGCGGCACGGCTGTGCAGTGCGGCCGAGGGCAGCCAGATCCTGGTCGCCGCGCTCGTGAAGATGCTGGCGGGCACGCGTGGGGGCCACGAGTTCGAGCCGGTCGGTCCGTTGACGCTGAAGGGCTTGTCCGAGCCGGTCGAGGCGTGGGTCGTGACGTGGGCGCCCGTGGTCGCGTCCAGCTCGACCCCACTGCCGCTTCCCGCCGCGTTCGGCGCGGTCGAGCAGTTCGCGTTCGTGGGTCGAGACGAGCCGCTCGAGCACCTCACCGAGCTGTGGCGCAAGGCGTCGAGCGCTGACGGGCACGCGCACGTCGTGCTCATCGCGGGTGAGCCCGGCATCGGCAAGACGCGGCTCGCCGCGCAGCTCGCTCGCCAAGTGCACCACGACGGCGCGACGGTGCTGCTCGGTCGCTGCGAGGAAGAGCTCGGCGTGCCGTACCAGCCGCTCGTCGAAGCACTGCGCTTCGCGATCGATCACGTCGAAGCCGACTCGCTCTCTCGTGTGCTCGGTCGCTACCGAGGCGAGCTCGTCCGCCTGCTGCCCGAGATCGCGGCGCGTGTCCCCGACCTGCCCGCGCCCACCCGCTCCGATCCCGAGACCGAGCGCTACCGGCTCTTCGACGCCGTGGTCGAGTGGCTCGTCGCGATGAGCGCCGACCGTCCCGTGTTGCTCGTCGTCGATGACCTGCACTGGGCGGGACGACCGACGCTGCTGCTCTTGCGCCACATCGTGACGGCCCAGCCCGCGATGCGCGTGCTGATCGTCGGCACCTATCGCGACACCGACCTGCAGCGCGGCGATCCGCTCACCGAGATGCTCGCCGACTTCCGTCGGGTCGAGCGCGTCGAGCGCGTCTCGCTCCACGGCCTCACCACCGAAGACGTCGTCGACTTCTTCGAGTGGACCTCGGGGCAGAAGGCAGGGCGCCGCGGCCGCGACCTCGCGCGCGTCGTTCGAGACGAGACCGAGGGCAACCCGTTCTTCATCGGCGAGGTGCTCCGCCACCTCGCCGAGACCGGCGTCCTGTACGAGCAGGACGGCCGGTGGACGACGGCGATGCCCGCCGACGTGATCGGGTTGCCGGAGGGCGTCCGCGAGGTCGTCGGCAGACGCTTGGGTCGGCTCAGCCCGGAGGCCAACGAGCTGCTTCGCGTCGCGTCGGTGATCGGTCGCGAGTTCGACCTCGAAGTGCTGGCGCCTGCGTCGGGACTCTCCGAGGAGGACGTGCTGCTCGCCCTGGCCGGTGCGGTGCAGGGTCGCCTCGTGGACGAGGTGTCGATCGACCGGTGGCGCTTCTCCCATGCGCTGGTGCGCTCGACCCTGTACGACGAGCTCGGCACGAGCCGCCGTGTGCGACTCCACCGCACGGTCGCGCAGATCGTCGAGGAGCGGCGTCCCGAGGACCTGTCCGCACTCGCCCGCCACTTCGGCGAGGCCGCGGTCGCCGGCACGACCGAGCAGGCCGTGCGGTACGCGCTGTCGGCCGGCGATCGGTCGCGTGCCCAGCTCGCCAACGACGAGGCAGTGACCTTCTACGCATCGGCCCTCGACCTGCTCGAGGGCGGCGACGAACGGCGCGCCGCCGTGCTCGCTCGCCTCGGCGATGCGCAGCGCCGCGCCGGTGATCCGGCGTACCGCGAGACGCTGCTCACGTGCGGCTGACCTGGCGCACGCGTCAGGTGACACCGACACCGAGGTCGCTGCGGTGCTCGCGACGAGCCGGGGCTTCTTCAGCGCAGCTGGCCTCGTCGACGAGGAGCGCATCAAGGCGTTGCGCGCGGCGCTCGACTCGGTGGGCGAACGAGACACCGTCGAGCGCGGCGAGCCTGCTGGCGACGCTCGCCGCTGAGCTGCTCTTCGGCGACGCGCTCGCCGAGCGGAAGCGGCTGATCCACGAGGCGGTGGCGATGGCGCGTCGGGTGGGCGACGACACCGTGCTCGTCCGCGCGTTGAACATGCTGACGGCGATGCAGGCCGACGTGTTCGACCTCGACGGCATGCTGGCGCTCGGTCGCGAGGCGCTCGAGGTCGCGGAGCGCATCGACGATCCCGCGCTCGCGACGATGGCGGCGTCGGGCCTCCACGTGCTCGCGTGCAGGGCCGGCCACCGCGTCGAAGCCGACGCCGCGCTCGCGCCGGCAGATCGAGCACACCGAGCGGGCCCGCCAGCCTCTGCTCGCCTTCGTCCTCGCGAACGCACTCGCGTTTCGTGCGATCGGCGAGGGTCGCCTCGACGAGGGCGAGCGGCTCGCCGACGACATGGTGAAGATCGGGTCCGAGTCGGGCCAGCCCGACACGCTGGTCTGGATGGCCGGGCACGTCGGCCTTCTCTGGGAGGAAGGGCGCAGGTCTGACGAGGCCGAGGCGCTCTACACCGCCGCAGCGACGGTCATCCCCCCGGTCGGGAGCGATCCTGGCCCACACGCTCGCCGAGATCGGTGAGATCGACCGCGCCCGTGCGACCTATCTCGAGCTCACTGCAGATGGGTTCCCTGCGTTCTCTGAGGACTTGCTCTGGAGCTTCGGGATGACGTCGCTCGCCGCGTCGGCGTGGTTCCTCGACGACGCGACGTATGCGGAGCCGCTGTTCACGAACCTGACGCGGATGTCGGGTCAGCTGACGCTGCTCGGGTGCGGGCTTCCATGGCGCCGTCGACCACTACCTCGCGCTGCTGGCGGCATTGCAGCGCGACTATGAGCGGGCCGAGTCCCTCTTTGCGGCCGCCGCAGCAGCTCGAGTCGGCGATGGATCACGCTCCGCGCCTGTGCAAGACGTGGATGGCGTGGGCCGACACGATCGCTGCGTCGCGCTCCCGACGACGCGTCCGAGCGCCGGCGCGCGCTCGAGCAGCTCGACCGGGCGATCGTGCTGGCTGCAGAGCGCGAGCTGCCGCGCACCCACGCGCGGGCGTGCGCGCAGCGAGCCGCGCTCGCGAGCCGCGCGTGACGCGCATCTGGCGCGCGGCTCGGGCTCGTCGTGCTCGCTGACCGCTTGCAGTGTCACGTCATCGGCCTCGGTCACGACGACCGTGCCGGTCGTCGTCTCGTCGTCGGACGCCGCCGACGACATCGTCCCCTCCGGCGCGCCCTCGGGCACCGAGCGGCGACTCCGTCGAGACGCTGACCAATGACGGTGTGGAGCGGCGCTATCTGCTGCATGTGCCGACCGATCTGCCGGCTGAGGGCGCGGTGCCGCTCGTCGTCGTCCTGCACGGAGCGGGCGGTGACCCCGAGGAGATCGAAGCGGGAAGCGGCTGGAACGCGCTCGCGGACGAGCGCCGGATGGTCATCGCCTATCCGGAAGGCGACGGCGGCGACTGGAACGCCGGCGCGTGCTGCGGCGTCGCCGTCCGGGAAGCCCACGACGACGTCGGGTTCCTCGAGGCCCTGATCGACCATCTCGACGGCTTCGCGCAGATCGATCCCGCGCGAGTCGTGGTGGTCGGCCACTCGAACGGCGGGATGATGGCCTACCGGCTCGCGTGCGATCCCAATGCGAAGGTGCTCGGAGCCGCGTCGGTGTCCGGCACCAACATGGCCGGCTGCCAACCCTCGCATCCCCTGTCGTTCATGGAGATCCACGGCACCGGCGATCGGGTCGTGCCCTACAAGGGCGGGTCGACGCCCGAGAGTGACGCGGCCGGGCTGCCACCGCTCACGCCGGTCGAGGTGTCGGTCACCTGGATGGCCGACGCACTCGGATGCGAGGCCACGCCGAACGAGGCGACGGTGGCCAAGACCACGACCGACGACCTGGTCACGATGTCGCGACGGAGCGCGGTCCAGTTCGTCACCCTGACGGGAGCGGGCCATTCGTGGCCGACCGATCGACCGTTCGACGCGACGTCGGCCATCTCGGACTTCTTCTTCGGAGACGTAGGCTCGACGAGCACACCTGCGACCACCGAGTAGCACGAGGAGACGACCGAGATGGCGATCGCGATCGGCGAAGAGGCCCCCGACTTCACGCTCAAAGATCAAGACGGCAACGACGTCACGCTCTCGAGCTTCCGCGGCAAGCAGAACGTCGCCCTCGTCTTCTACCCGTTCACCTTCACCGGCATCTGCCAGGGCGAGCTGTGCCAGCTGCGCGACGACCTCTCGAAGTACGAGCGGGCCGGGGTGCAGGTGCTCGCATGCAGCTGCGACAGCCGGTTCTCCCAGAAGAAGTGGGCCGACGAGCAGGGCTACACGTTCCCCGTGCTCTCGGACAGCTGGCCGCACGGCAAGGTCGCGCAGGCCTACGGCGTGTTCAACGAGATGGTGGGCGCCGCGAGCCGGGCGACGTTCATCATCGACAAGGACGGCAAGATCGTCGACGAGTTCGAGTCAGAGAACCTCGGCACGCCGCGAGGGCAGGCGTCGTACGACGCTGCGCTCGCCAAGCTGTCGGCCTGATCAGAGCCGGCGCATCACCGTCACGACCTTGCCGAAGATCGTGACGTCGTCGGGATCGAACGGCATCGGCGCGAGCCGCGCGTTCGAGGGCACCAGCACGATCTGGCCGTCCTTGCGGGTGTAGGTCTTCACGGTCGCCTCTTCACCCGGGATGCCCGCGACCACGATGTCGCCGTTGCGGGCGACGTGCTGGCGTCGCGCGACCACGAAGTCGCCGCTCAAGATGCCGGCGTCGATCATCGAGTCGCCTCGCACCCGCAGCATGAACAGGTCGCCGTCGCCGGTGAAGTCGGCGGGGAGCGGGAGCAGCTCCTCGACGTTCTCCTGCGCGAGCACATCGGTGCCCGCCGCGACGTCGCCGACGAGCGGCACGTGGCGCGTCGGGCCGGCGCTCGATCGCAGCATCGGACGACGAGTCCCACCGCACCTCGATGGCCCGGGGCTTCGTCGGGTCGCGCCGGAGATAGCCGAGCCGCTCGAGGGTGTTGAGGTGGGAGTGGACGGTCGATGGCGACGTCAGGCCCGACGGCCTCGCCGATCTCACGGACCGAAGGCGGATAGCCCCGGTCGCGCATGTGCTGCTCGATCACCTGGAGGATCTCGCGCTGGCGGTCGGTGAGCACGATGTCGGTCATGGACGTCCATCGTACGGATGTTCGGCGCGGAGGGTCAAACACCCGTTCGATCTGGGATCGCAGACGCTGCCCGGGGCTCGAGGAGGCCGAACACACGTTCTTGACAGCGAACAGGCGTTCGTGCTGAACTGACGAACGCATGTTCGTGACGACTCGCCCGTTCCGGCTCCTCTCTACGTCGCTCCGCGGCGCGACCTCACGCTCGTGTACCGGCGGCGGCGGTTCGTCGCCTTCGTGCTCCTCGCGGCGCTCGTCGTCGTGCTCGTTCTCGCCATGCGCGCTGGCATGGCGACCCTCGGGGGCGTCCCTGCCTCCGCCCCCGAGGGCAACATCACCGGCCCCCCGGCCCGCGTCGTCGTCGTGCAACCAGGCGACACCATGTGGACGATCGCCCGCGCGGTGCAGCCCGACGGCGACGTGCGGCCGCTGGTCGACGCGCTGCTCGCCGACCATCCCGCGCCGCTGCAGCCCGGCGACCGCTTGCTCGTGCCGATCGACGGCTGACCACTACCGTCGCGGTGGTGCGATGCCCCACCTGCTCGTCGCTCGATGACAAGGTGATCGACTCGCGCACCGCTGACGACGGATCGGCGATCCGGCGACGGCGAGAGTGCCTCGCGTGTGGCAGCCGGTTCACGACGTTCGAACGACTCGAGGAAGCGCCGCTCGTCGTGGTCAAGCGCTCGGGCGAGCGAGCGCCGTTCGAGCGGTCGAAGGTCGTCGAGCGGAGTGCTGGCCGCGGCGAAGGGCCGTCCGGTGCTCGCTCGACCAGCTCGAGGCTCTCGCGGGCGAGGTCGAGGAGGGCCTGCGCCTCGAAGGCGGAGGCGATGTCGCGAGCGAGCGCATCGGCCTGGCGGTGCTCGATCGGCTGCGGGTGCTCGACGAGGTGACCTACGTGCGTTTCGCCAGCGTCTACAAGGGCTTCGACGAGGCCGACGACTTCGCCCGTGAGCTCACGCTGTTGCGCAAGAGCACCGAACCGAAGCGCTCCTACCGCGATCCCGACGCCTGAGCCCGGTAGCGCAAGAACAGCGAGCCGTCTTCCTCGAGGACGTGCACGAGCGACATGCCGGTGAGCGCGGATCGATCGCCGTGGGCGACTCGGGCTGAGTCGCCGCCCACGAGCGCGGGCGCGACGCGTCAGGGCGAGCTCGTCGACCAAGCCCGCGCTCGATGAGCTGACCGTTGAGGGTGGGTCCGCCTTCGGCCATCACGATCCCCACTCCCTCGCCTCGCAGCACCCGAAGCGCAGCGGTGAGGTCGACATGCTCCTCGCCGGCGCGGATCACATCGACGCCCGCCGGCACATCGCCCGCGCGCTCGGTCGTGACGATGAGCGCTTGGCCGCTGCGCACGAGGTCGGACTTCCAGTCGACGTCGAGCGCGCGCGTGACGATCGCGATCCGGAGGTCTGCGCGCTTGGGTGGCGCCGTAGTGCTCTGCGCGCACGGTGCCCGCGCCGACGAGCACGAGGTCGGCGTGGCCGCGGAGCGCGGTGAACACCGCACGGTCGCCCGGCCCGCCGAGCGTGCCGGAGCGGCCGTCGACCGCGGTCGCGCCGTCGGCACTCGCGATCATGCAGAGGTAGAGCCAGGTCGTCCGTCGTGGGGCGCTCGGGTCGAGTCGTCGTAGCTCTCAGCGACATCGACGGGATCGCGTGGGTCGGGATGAAGGCGGCGCATGGCGCACCGATCTTGGCAGCACGGTGACCGGATGGGGCACGCTGGTGGCATGACCGAGTCGCCGACCCGCACCGCGTTCCGCACGTGCCCCTTCTGCGAGGCGACCTGCGGGCTCGAGATCACGTTGCGGGGCGACGAGATCGTGCGCATTCGAGGCGACCGAGACGACGTGTTCAGCCACGGGTTCATCTGCCCGAAGGGCTCGACGCTCAAGCAGCTGCACGAAGACCCCGATCGTCTCCGCCGCCCCCTGATGAAGCGTGACGGCGCCCATGTCGAGGTCTCATGGGAGGAGGCCTTCGGCGAGATCGAGCGGCGACTCGTGCCGATCATCGAGACGTGCTGCGCACACCGTCGGGGAAGGTCGAGCTCGCGCCCTCAGAGCTGCTGGCGGACGTGGATCGGCTGCGCGGGTCGCTCGACCGCGATCGAGAGGGCGAGGTCGTGCTCATCGGCCGCCGCGACCTCCGGTCGAACAACTCGTGGATGCACAACCTCGACGTCCTCGTGAAGGGCAAGGAGCGCTGCACGCTCCTGGTGCATCCCACCGACGCCCACGCGCTGGGACTCGTCGACGGCGCGCTCGCCCGGGTCACGTCGCGTGTCGGCAAGCTCGATGTGCCGGTCGAGGTGACTGACACGATCCGGCCTGGTGTCGTGTCGATGCCCCACGGGTGGGGTCACGACCTCGAGGGTGTCGCGCT
Organism: uncultured Acidimicrobiales bacterium; assembly: GCA_963726495.1. Lineage (GTDB taxonomy): Bacteria > Actinomycetota > Acidimicrobiia > Acidimicrobiales > DATKAS01 > DATKAS01. Next base: position 2,527 of record CAVSCP010000005.1, on the reverse strand, counting down.
TCGTGTCGCGTCGGCGCGGCCGGGGGTGAACTTCAACGTCTTGGCCGACGAGGAGCTGCTCGACGCAGTGTCGGGCACTGTGGTGCTGAACGGCATCCCCGTGACGGTCACTGCGGTGTAGCGAGGAGGATGTCGAGCAGCCGGGCTGCGGGCCAGACGCTCGTCTCGTCGGTGAAGTGCATCCCGTCCGGACGCATCCACATCCCATCGATCTCATTCGGGCACGGCGCACCGCCGTGGCACACGATGTTGGCGAAGTCGATCAGCTGCACCTGATCCGCATGCGCGAACGCGAAGTCCATGATCAGCTCGTTGAGGTGGTCGATGGCGGCGGGCTCGTCGCGAACGGTGCGACCGTCCTGCCGCTGCCCCTCTGGGCGGCAAGGTGAGCATCACCAGGTGCGCGCCGCCGGCCGTGACCCGATCGAGCGTCGCGGTCATGCCTCGGAGAAGCGCGGCGTCGCCTTCGGGGGTGCCGAAGTGCACCGCTCGGCCTGCAACGAGCCGATCGCTCGTCTCCCACGAGCTCAGCCAAAGGACCACGTCGGGTCGGAACTCGGCTGATCAGCTGGCCCTGTAACTCGGGCACCGCGGTCACGCAGTCGTCCGACCACGAGAAGGGGTTGCCCGGCACTGTCGAGTGAGAACGCGTCCGTGGCACCACAACCGGGGATCGCGGCGCTCGCCACGGAGACGCCACGCTTCGACGCCTGGGCCTCCAGTCCCGGCATGAGGCTCATCGCGACGGAGTCTCCGATGACGCCGATCAGCCGGGGGCGTAGAGATGGCCGTCGTGGCGGGGCTCGCTCGTGCAGTGGTCTCGCTGCGGTGGAGCCGCTCTCGATGCCAGGATCGTGATCGGCGCGCCGGCGACGGGCGTCGCGAAGGCGGGAGCGGGCGCCGTCGCGGCCGTCGCGATCACAAGGAGGGCGGCGAGGCCGCCCGCAACCGCGACCGCGCTCGGGAGCGCGATCCGACCGCGGAGCACGATGCCCCGCCTGATCGGGAGCTCCACGGCGAAGTACGAGATGGTGGCGCAGGCGACGGTCACCGCCACGCGAGCGAGGTCGAGCGCGACGCCGTCCAGGTGGGTGCGATTCGGTGTGAGGACGAGCTGCACCGGCCAGTGCCACAGGTAGAGGCCGTACGAGATCGTGCCGATCCACACGAGTGGCGCGAGTGAGAGAAGCGCTCGCACCGGCCCGCGAGGTTGCACTGCGGCGGCGATGACGATCGGCGACCGACGAGCGCGAACACGAGGAACCCGCCGCGGTACATGAACAGCCGGCCGTCTCCGATCGTGACGTATGCCGCGACGACGGCCGAGGAGCGCCAGAGCGCCCGATGCCGCGGAGGATCCGTCCCCCGACTCCGGTGGGGTCGATGTGCCGGCGTTCGAGGGCGAGCGCGAGCAACGCACCGACGAGGAGTGAGTGCACCCGCGTGTCCGTGCCGAAGTACGCCCGGCTCGGATCGCCGCTTGCCAGGTGCGCCATGAGCAGTGCCGAGGTGATGACAGTCGCGGTGGCGAGGACCGCGAGGGGAGCGCGTCGCCCTCGGCCGACTGCAAGGCACCCCACGACGATCAGTGGCCACAGCAGGTAGAACTGCTCTTCGATCGCGAGCGACCACGTGTGCTCGAGCATCGACGGTGAAGCGAACAGGCTGAAGTACGAGCTGTGCTCGAAGATGAACCGCCAATTGGCCGAGTAGAAGAGCGCCGCCAGCCCGTCGCCCCGGATCGCACCCCGCGACTCCGCCGGCATCCACCACGTCGCATATGCGGCGACAGCCGCGAGCACCAAGAAGAGTGCGGGAAGGAGCCGGCGCGCCCGGCGCGCCCAGAAGCTGCCGAGGTCGATGCGGCTCTCGCGGCGGAACTCCGCGAGGAGGAGGCTCGTGATCAGGAAGCCGGAGAGGACGAAGAACGTGTCGACGCCGAGGTAGCCGCCTCTGGCCCATCCGTACCCGAAGTGGTACGCGATGACAGACGCGACCGCCAGCGCACGAAGCCCGTCGAGCGCGGGCTGATACGCCACCCCCCTTGCTGTCCCCCCTGCACACCCCTCCGTGGAACACGGTGCCCGCCTCAGGTGTTGACCTGCTCATGCCGTCCATCCCCGTGCGCCGCCTCAATCATGCCGTGCTTTACGTTCGAGATGTCGAACGGTCGGTCGCGTTCTACCGAGATGTCCTCGGACTCGAGCCGGTCCATGACGACTGGCGGACCATGGGGGCGGCGTTCGTGCGGGCGAAGGGATCGGCCAACGACCACGACCTCGGGCTGTTCGCGATCGGACAGGCCGCCCCTGGCCCGGTGCGCGGTGCCGTCGGCCTGTACCACCTCGGCGTGGGAGGTCGACCGGGTCGAAGACCTCGTCGAGGCGCGAGAGGTGCTGCGCCAAGCCGGCGCGCTCGTCGGTCAGAGCGACCACGGCGCGACGAAGTCGCTCTACGCGATGGATCCTGACGGCAACGAGTTCGAGGTGATGTGGGCGGTGCCCCACGACCGCCTGGCCGAAGTGGA